>CAYJGZ010000032.1:0-2570 GCA_964370045.1 uncultured Oscillospiraceae bacterium | reverse complement strand
GTGGTCGTGTGTGTGCCCATCGCCGTGGTTGTGGTGATGATGACCATCGCCGTGGTTGTGTTCGCTGTGCATGTATGCGCTCCTTTCAGGGTGAAAAAAGTTTATCTAATGTATGTAGTATTCTTCTTTTGTATTATACAACTTTGGCAAAAAATAGGCAATGCCGAACTTTTCTTCTTGTGCTTAACACATTCTAAATCACCGCATTTAGACACTCCCGGAAGCATACCACTTGCAAATGTCGAACAAGCGCAAAAGCTCCCACAAATTTGACAATTCGTTCTGTAAATTATACTATAAGATGTAAGCGTGAAAATTAAAGGTGTAAGTGTAAAATAAGCCGTATGAACGCAATGCGGATAACTTCAAGGAGAAGAAAATTATGAGAAAAGTAAAAGGGCTTTTATCTCTTGTTTTGTGCGCCGTTATGGTGCTCACATTGTTGTCTGCGTGCGGCGGTGACGCGGCAGGGGGTAACGTGACCTACGGCCGCTACGTGGAGACGGACATTTCCCCCGAGGGGATGGCAGGATACCCTCAGGTGTTCAGCACGTTTGAGGGTGGGATATTTGACCTGACAACGATTGAATACGACCATGAGAACTCAAGCACGCCCATATATCACCGCTGGCGCAGTGAGGACATGGGGCAGAGCTGGAGCAACATGGATATGTCGTGGATGGGAAAGTATACCGAGGACTATTCGGAGTACTACGAAAACGGCGAGTTCCCGCCCGAAGAAGTGTACATAACAGGTATGATACCGCTTAAAGACGGCAGTATGATACTTATGGTTCAAAGCACAATCTATTCGGAGGATGCGCTGGCGCAAAATGAGACCAAGTGGGTGCGTATTGCGCCCGACGGCAGTGAAGCACCCTTTGAAATAGAGGAGTACGAAAGGGTCACCGCAGAGGGTGCGGCGGCGTATGTGTACAACATGCGCTCTTTGCCGGGCGATAGGCTGTATGTGAATTATTCGATAGAGCCCACATCCGAGCAGATGGAGGACCCCAACTTCGATTTTTCCACGCTTGAAAAGAGCATTGTGTGCGATGCAAATACAGGCAGAACACTATACACGCTGGACACATCAGCCTGGGAAATGTGGGCGAACGACACAACCCTTTTTATAAATGACTACGAAGAGGGAATACAGGCGCTAAGCCTTGCGGACGGCACACCCTCGGATGCGCCCAAACCCTCCGAGGAGATGATGCAACGCCTTGTACAGCAAAGCTACATGTCCAATATATTTGTGGATGATGAGGGCGACTTTTACAGCATAGACGCAAGCGGAATGGATAAATATGCGGTGGATGCCACCGAGCCTGAGCAGGTGATGGATGGAATAAACTACACCTACGGCTCGCCCATCTACACACCCAACTCAATTACGTACGACCCTGCGGACGACGTGCTGATGATGGCAGTGTACGAGACAAGCTCGGACAGCGTGCCGAACGGCAGGCTACTGATGTACAAGTGGGATGACAACGCAATAGCCACCTCCGACGAAAAGCTGAGCGTATACTCCATGTACGAGAGCGCCTCGCTGCGCCTTGCGCTGTCCGAGTTTAAGCGGCAGTATCCCGAGGTAACTATTGAGTACGAGTTTGATTTTGAGCAGCAGACGGACGGCGGTGTTATGCCTGTTATGGCGGAGGGCGGCACGGCGGCAAACGGCGAAAGCACAAGCGGCTCGGATAATGCCATGACCGAGGAGGACGCACTGCGTGCGCTGAACACCCGCATTTTGAACGGCACAGGCCCCGATGTGCTGATACTGGACAACCTGCCGGTGGAAAGCTTTATACAAAACGGCGTGCTTGCGGACATAAGTGGCGTTGTGGCGGAAAACACAAATGTGTTTGAGAGCCTTATTGAGCCTATGCGCACCGATGGTGGGCTTTACATGGTGCCGGGTGCGTTCACCATGCCCATTCTCATGGGTGAAGAGAGCTATGTGCAGGGTATAGACAGCTTTGAAACGCTGTTAAGCGACATACAAAGCGGTGCAGATGCGCCGCAGTATCAGGAATATGACCCCGAGTGGACACCCGAGGAGCAGGAGCAGTACTGGCAGGACATGTACGGCGCAAAGCCGCCCGAGGAGCGCCCCACCCTTTACTTTGACACGCTAAACGAGGTGATAGGTGCGTTTTATGGCATGAGCGCCTCGGCAATATACGACGAGCAGCAGGGCATAAACGAGCAAAACCTAAGCACGTTCTTGCAGGCGGTAAAAGAGGTGGCGGAAAAGTACAACCTGCTCAGCGAGGATGCCATGATGGGCGGCAGTAGCGGTAGCGTCATGATGACAGGTGGAATGATGATGGATGCTGTGGACTACAGCTACCCCGCCTCGCTCTCAAAGTATGCCGAGTACAGAAGCAGGCTGGGCTATGCAAACCTTTCTGCGATGGACACCCTGTCAAATGTCGCCTACTCGCTTTACTGGGCGAGCCAAACCAACGAGGAAGAGATGGGGCTGATTGAGCCTCGCCCTGCCACGGAGGAAGGCACAGAGGAAGGCACAGAGGAAGGCACAGAGGAAGGCACAGAGGAAG
>CAYJGZ010000031.1:0-7125 GCA_964370045.1 uncultured Oscillospiraceae bacterium | reverse complement strand
GCTGGGGAGTGTCCAAACGCAGTGATTTAGTTTTTTGGTATATCCTCCCCCCCCCGCCTACGGCGGTGGGAGTATATACCGCCTTTTTCTCTCACTTAACGTATTCTAAATCACCTCTATTTGTCCACTCCCAATGGCTGTATCGTAGCGTATTTGCAAGCAAAAAACAGGATGCGCATCCTCTTTCACAAAAGGTGCACACCCTGTTTATAAGACTAACATTATTGCAAAGGCTTATTTCTCGTCTTTGCTCTCCTCAGCATCCTCTGCATCGGGCTTTTCGTCTGTCTCTGCGGCCTCCTCGTCGCTTTCGGAGGCGTCCTCCACCTCGGATAGCTCCTGCTCAGCCTCTTTTGCATCCTCTTCAGCGGCTTCACTTTTTGCCTCTGGCAGAGCTTTTTCTGTCTTGTTCTGTTTTTCGTCTGCTGTTTTGCCCTCGCTGTTCTTCTTTTCAAGGCGGTTGTTCCACGATACCCACAAAGGCCCTGCGATGAACATAGTGCTGTACACGCCCGAAATCATGCCTATCATGAGCGGGAATGCGAAGGTGAGCAGGCTGTCCAGCCCGAACACAAGCGAGAAGATGCACACGCATCCCAGCGCAACAAGCGTTGTAAAGGTGGTATTCAGCGAACGCCTCATGCTTTGGTTTATGCTGAGGTTCACAAGCTCGCCAAAGGGCTTGTTTTTGCCGTACAACGTGCGGTTTTCACGCACACGGTCGTACACAACCACCGTATCGTTTATGGAGTAGCCCAAAATCACGAGCAGTGCCGCAATAAAGTTGCCGTTGAGCGGAATGCCGAACACCACAAACACTCCGTACACGATGATAAGGTCGTGCACCAGCGCCACCACTGCGGTGATGCCGCCTCGCCAGCCACCTATACGCCTAAAGCGTATGGCGACGTACGCAAGAATAAGCAGGGATGCCGCCAACACCGCAACAATACACTTAACAAGGAATGTCTGCCCGATGGATGGGTCAACATTATTTGCGGATAGCTGCTGGAAGTAGGCTATTGGGTAGCGCTCGTTCAGCTGCTCGGTAAGCGTTTCCAGCTTTTCCGCCTCTATTGTCTCGCCGCCCGAGGTGGTGAGCGTTATGGTCTTGCTTCCGGTGGCGATGTTCTCGCCCTCCTGTACCTGAATGCCCTCGCCCAGCACATCCGTTGCAAGCTCCTGCACCACCTGTGCGTCCACACTGCTCTGGTGTGCGTAGGTGACAATAGCGCCGCCGCTGAACTGCACGTCCATCTTAACGCCGAACACCACGCTGAACACTACGATAAACGCAAGTATCACGCCCGAGAAGTAGAACCAATGCTTACGCTTGCCCACGATGTTTAGGCTTCCTACCGGAGGAGCTGTCTTTCCTTTGGGCACTCCGCCGTACAAAACAGGCGAGCGAAGACGCTTAAACTTGGACAGCGAGGTAATCATCGCACGGTTTGCGAGCACGCCAAACACAAAGTTCAGCAGTACGCCCACCAAAAGTGTGTATCCGAAGGAGTAGATAGTGCCCGCCGTTGCAGGGCCGAACGCAAAGAACAACGGACGGAACAGCATTCCGAAGAAGGAATCCGTAGGACCAAACGCACCCATAAGTATTGCCGCCACAATAATAACCGTGACGTTGCCGTCGATGATGGGCGAAAGGCCACGCTTAAAGCCTGCTTTTAGCGCAGGGTCAAGCTTTTTGCCGCTGCGTATCTCCTCACGAATGCGCTCGGCGGTGATGACGTTTGCGTCCACGCCCATGCCTATCGCAAGGATTATACCCGCTATACCCGGTAGCGTCAGCGTAAAGCTTGGGAACACCACAAAGTAGCCGGATATGAGCGCTATGGTGCCCATCACCTGCCCAAGCAGTGAGAATATCGACACAACGCCCAAAAGACGGTAGTTGAACACCATGAAGAACGCTATAAAGATAAACGCCAAAATGCCTGCTATCACCATCGCTCTAAGCGCCTGGCTACCAAGAGCGGGGCTTATGGTGGAGTAGCTCTCCGCCGTCAGCGCAAAGGGCAACGAGCCTGCATTGATGGTATCCGCAAGCTGTTTTGCGTACACAGAGTCAAAGTTTTCGGAGGTAATGGTCGCCGTTTGGCTGTCAATGGCCTCGTTGACGCTTGGGCTGGAAATCAGCTGGCCATCCAGCCATATGGAGATAACAGCCTCTTCGCCCGTATCAGAGGCCTGAGACTCGCTCACAAGGCGCGCCGTAGCCTCTGCAAACTTCTGCTGTCCCTCCTCGCTGAGGTTCAGCTCCACATAGTTTTGGGACACGCCGCTTGCATCCACAGGGCCGTACATCGCATTTGCGGAAGTGACATCATTACCCTCAAGAATGATGTTGTCATCCTGCTCAAGGTCCGGCTCTGCGCCCTCACGGAAGGTGAGCACCGCCGCCGTTCCAAGCTCCTCAATGGCGGCCTGTGGGTCAAACTCCGTCTCGTTTTCACTCCATGGGAAGCGCAAAATAAGGCTGCCCTTGCCCACGTCCTGATACAATTCAAAGTCGGTAACGTTCATTCCCAAAAGGCGCTGTTCCACAACAGCCTGCGCCGCATCCAGCTGCTCTTGCGTTGCGGTGACATCCTCCACAGAGGGCACAAACGTAACATCCACGCCGCCTCGTATGTCTATACCAAAGCTTATTTCGGAGGCGCTTTTAACTATGGGTGTCTCAATATCGCCGTAGCGATTGGATATGCCGAATGTCGTGGAGTACGCCAAAAACAATATCATTATGGCCACAACAAAAAACCAAATCTTACCTCTTCTTTTCATTCAGTCCTCCAAAAAAACATTTTAACGGGGTAAAGCCTGTCACAGTACCGCTTAAAAGCCATTTTTCCGCTTGTAAGCGCCGTGCAATTTCACACAAACATTTGTGCAATAGGCTTTAAGCCGCAAATTATACTGTAATACTATTACTTTGCGGCCAAAAGGCTCTCTATGCTTGCCATGCGCACCGCAATGCACAAAACCTGCGCCGCTTTTTCAAGCTCTGCGGGCGATGGATAGCTGGGCGCAATACGAATGTGGTTGTCGTTTGGGTCTTTGCCATAGGGGAACGCCGCACCCGCACCCGTGAGCACCACACCTGCCTCTTTGCACAGCTGTACCACACGCTTTGCACAGCCGTCCATCACGTAAAGGCTTGTGAAGTAGCCGCCCTTCGGCTGTGTCCAGCGTGCGATATTTCCGCACTCGCCAAGCTCTGCGCAAAGGGTGTCCTCCACCTGCTTAAACTTGGGCGCTAAAACCTCTGCATGTTTTTTCATGTGCTGTGCCATGCCAACACTTTTCAGGTAGCGCACATGGCGCAGCTGGTTCATTTTATCGTAGCTTATCAGCATGGGGAACAGATGCTTTTTAAGCGCATCTATGTTTGCTTCGCTTGCCGCCACAGCCGAAACACCTGCGCCCGCAAACGTCACCTTGCTGGTGGAGCAGAACATCACGGCCCTGTTCTCGTTGCCTGCGGCAGAACATTCGCTAAGGATATTTGCGCAGGTGTGCTGTGTGTCCGTAAGGTGGTGTACCATGTAGGCATTGTCCCACATTATGAGGAAATCATCCGCCGCCGTCTTCATGCTCGCCATGCGTCGCACAACCTCATCCGAGTAGACATACCCGTCTGGGTTTGAGTAAACAGGCACACACCACATGCCCTTTACCGCCTCGTCCTGCACCAGCTTTTCCACAACATCCATGTCGGGGCCATCGGCTGTCATGGGCACTATGATAAGCTCAAAGCCGAAGTCCTCCGTTATTCTGAAGTGGCGGTCATACCCGGGGCTTGGGCAGAGGAACTTTATCTTTTCGCAGTCCTTCCAAGGCTTTGCGCCCAAAATACCCCTGCGCCAGCCCATATCAATCACGCTGTACATAAGGCTTAGGCTGGAAGAGCCGCCCACAACAGTCTGCTGTGGCTGTGCGCCCAGCAGCTGTGCAAAAAACTCCCTCGCCTCGGGCGTGCCTTCAAGGCCGCCGTAGTTGCGTGTGTCAAGGCCGCTCTCGTCTTTATAATCCTTTATGTCCAGCAAATCCATGGACAGCTCAAGCTGCTCCGGCCCAGGCTTCCCCCGAGACATGTCCAGCTTTAGCCCCTTTGCCTTGAAATCGTCATAGGACTTTTGTAGGCGCATCTGCTCCGCTTTCAAAGCCGAGGCATCCATGCCTAAGTAATCAGCCATATTCTTTTCCCCCTATTGAACAATCCTGCCGCATCATCCGCTCAAGGTAGTGTACTTTAGCAAAGACCCTGTGCTACGCACACGTCCATACCTTTCACTTATGATACAGCACTAAAACATTATAATACAGCCGTGTGCATAAAACAAGATTTTATTTTCCACATCACTACATATTGTGGATATTTTCACATTTTACACATGAACTATGTATTTATATGCACAAAAAAATCCAAGACAAACCCTCTGCCTCACTGTTAAGTGCTTTAGCTTTACAGAGGCTTTGCCTTGGAATAACTTTTTGCTATGTTTACTTCAAATATCACGATGTACAGCACTTTAACAGGAATGACCATGCGTGCGCCACGATGTTTGCATCCGCACTAATATTAAGTAACACTTGCCAAAATGCACCCTACCATCACTTTTCAAAAGCTAAATGTTGCCTGTGGATATAGTCGTGCTCGGGTAGTAGTGCGCCAAAATTTGGCTGTGGCTCCAGCCCGACTTTGCGTAGTAAATAGCCCCCGTGTGGCTCATGCCTATGCCGTGGCCGTTGCCGCTGGTTACAGCTGTCCACGTGCCGTTGCCGTTGTAGGTGAAGGATTGCACATACGGCGAGTACAGCCCCCATAGGTTGTCATAGAATGTTGATGCGGTGGTCGTGTATCCATTCACGGTTGCCCCTGTGATGTATCCTCCCACACCCTGCAGCTGCACCCACGAGGCATAATCCGTTCCCACAGGGCGGTATCCCGTCATTTTTTGGATTGCATCCGCCATTTGGGTGGTGTTCCATGTGCTTATTTGCCCCGCATGGGTCACGCCGTATGGGTCCGGCACTGTTTGCAGATATGGCAGGCTGTTATTGCCAAAATATACCACCGCATTGTTTGTAATTCCAGAGGTGGATGCGCCGTACATCGCCAGCGCCACGCTTCCGTGGTAGCTTAAATACTGCCCCGACACATCACTCACCGCCTGCTCGATAGCGGAGGTGGCTGTGCCCAAAAACACACGTGGGGTAAGCGAGGGATAATTTTGGTAGTTGTACATAAGCCACGAGTAGGAGGCGATGCTCTGCGCTTTGTACATCTCCGCACTGCCCGAGCCACCCACCTCCGATGCCACAATGCGCGAGAGAATGTTGTGCACCGTGTCGGTGACGAGCTTGCCGCTCGATATATCGTACACCGTGATAATCTGATTTCCGCTCGGCTCTTCAGGTTCTACGGGCGTTACATTGCCTGTTTTTTCGTCAAAATGATATACCTTGCCATCAATAGTATGCTCGCCAAACAGCATACCCTGCGTACTATCGTAGTAAACATTGCGGCCATCGGGCAGTGTGGTGAACCCGAGATGGCGTGCGCCTGTTAGGATGTCATAGTACCAGCGCTTGCCAGAGCTGTCGGTGAACTCCCCGAGGTGCATTCCCACACCGCCGTCAAAATACACCGTACGGCCGTCCAAAAGGGTGGTAAGCCCATCCACACGCTTGCCGTCTAAGCCAAACAAGAATATATGGCCGCCATGCACCACCTGCTCGCCACGTGCCTGCTCGCCGTTTGCGCCGTAGTAGTAGGCGGTGTTGCCACTTTCCACCATTTCGTTTGTCGCCATGTCGCCATTTACTCGGCTGAAATAGTAGCCTTCGCCGCCAATGCTCTGCTCGCCCACTATCATGCCCTTGCTTGCATCATAGTAAACGTCCCGGCCGTCTGGTAGCTTTGTGAACTCAAGATGACGCTCACCTGTCACAACATCATAGTACCACCAGCGTGCTTGCGAGTCCTTAAACTCCCCAAGGTGCATTCCCACACCGCCGTCAAAATACACCGTACGGCCGTCTAAAAGGGTGTACAATCCGTCCACTCGCTTGCCGTCTAAGCCAAACAGGAATATGTGGCCGTTGTAAACCACCTGCTCGCCCTGCACCTGCTTGCCGTTTGCGCCGTAGTAGTAGGCGGTGTTGCCACTCGCCATCATTTCGCTTGTTGTCATATCGCCGTTTACTCGGCTAAAATAGTAGCCTGCGCCGTCAATGCTCTGCTCGCCCACCAACATTCCGAGCGTTTCATCGTAGTAAACAACCCGCCCGTCGGGCAGCTGTGTGAACTCAAGGTGCTGTTCACCTGTCATGATGTCGTAGTACCACCAGCGTGCATTGCCGTCCTTAAACTCCCCAAGATGCATTCCAACGCCGCCGTCAAAATACACCGTACGGCCATCAAGTAGCTCGTACAGCCCGTCCACTCGGTTGCCGTCTAAGCCAAACAGGAATATGTGGCCGTTGTGCACCACCTGCTCGCCCTGCACCATATGGCCGCCGAGGTCAAAGTAATAGTTGTTTCCGCCCACGCTCACCATATCGTTACGTGTGACATCGCCCGTCTCGGGGTCGAGGTAGTATGTCTCGCCCGCTATCGTCTGCTCGCCGTACAGCATCCCCTGTATGGGGTCAAAAAACACCGTTCTGCCGTCATCCGTTTGGACAAAGCCGCCCATCGCCTTACCGCTTTCATCATAATAGAACCAGTTGCCGTTTTCATAAAATATGCCCGGCTCGTGCGGTGTGGTTACGGGTGTGGATGTATTCGTCTGTGACGGCTCCGGCACTCTCATCATCGGGGTGGGTACATCCCCTGAGATATAGGGTGCGCCGGGGATTTCCGCCACCGGACCGCCCAAAAAGCCATCCAGTTCCGGCATGGGGATTATGGCGGAAGCGTCCTGCGCTATCGGCAGTAACATACCCGAAAAGTCTTGTGTTCCACCTAATGCTAAACTTGCGGTGCTACTCGTTCCCGAAGTGCTTCCCGAGCCATCGCCTGACGTGCCGCTACTTCCCGAAGTACCGCCAGTGCCCGAGGTGCTACCCGAGCCATCGCCTGTTGTGCCGCTACTTCCCGAAGTGCCA
>CAYJGZ010000030.1:0-10472 GCA_964370045.1 uncultured Oscillospiraceae bacterium | reverse complement strand
TCCCATGCAGGGCATGAACCAGGGCGGTGCTCCCATGCAAAACATGCCCCAAGGCGGTGCTCCCATGCAGGGCATGAACCAGGGCGGCGCTCCCATGCAGGGCATGAACCAGGGCGGTGCACCGACAGGTGGCATGATACGGCAGCCGATGCAAATTAACCCTCAACAGCCGATACAGAACATGAGCAGTGCACCAAGGCAGGTCGTAGGCCAGATGCCCATGCAGAATATGGGCACAGCACCCATGGGTCAGCCTCCCACGCAGGGGATGGCACCTGCACCCTCACAGCCGATGGCTCAGGTGCAAAACGCTCCCATGGGTAGCGGCACACCCGGGCAGGATGTAACTGCGCCGCAGACGGAGGAAAAAGAGGGCAAAGAAAATGCCCCCTCCTCCGAAAATGCCTAAGCCCACAGTTTTTACGCAAAAATGCGGTATACTCTCCCTCGCAAGGCAGATGCGCTTTGCGAATTTGTGAGTGCTTACCGCACAAATAAACGGTATTTCCAAATCAGAAAGAAGCTTTGTGATTTAACTTAGCACAAAATGTGCTCTGACTTATATTGACTTTACAAAGCTAAATTAAGACCTAAGGAGATGTTTTCCCATGAAAGGAATTGTGCTTGCGGGCGGTAGCGGTACACGGCTGTACCCCTGCACCATTGCGGTGTCCAAACAGCTGCTCACCATCTACGACAAACCCATGATTTACTACCCCATCTCCACGCTGATGCTGGCGGGAATAAAGGATATTTTAATCATATCCACGCCGCAGGACCTGCCGGGCTTTGAGCGTCTTTTTGGGGACGGCTCTGCGCTTGGCGTGCGCTTTAGCTACGCCGTGCAGGAGCAGCCTCGCGGCCTTGCGGATGCGTTTATCATCGGGGCGGACTTTATAGGCGATGACAGCGTGTGCCTTGTGCTTGGGGACAATATCTTCTACGGCTACGGCTTCACCGAGCGGCTGAACATCGCCGCCGCTCGCACAAGCGGCGCCACCATCTTCGGCTATCACGTGGCAAACCCAAGGGAATTTGGTGTGGTGGAGTTCGACCGTAAAGGCAACGTGCTTTCCATCGAGGAAAAGCCATCACAGCCCAAAAGCAACTACGCAGTGCCGGGGCTGTATTTCTACGACAACGACGTGGTGGAAATAGCAAAGCATGTAAAGCCCAGCGCACGTGGCGAAATAGAGATAACCAGCATAAACAACGCCTACCTTGAGCGCAAACAGCTGAAGGTGGAGCTGTTTGGCAGGGGCATGGCATGGCTGGACACGGGAAACCACCGCAGTATGCTTGCCGCCTCAAACTTTGTGGAGGCGGTGCAAACACGGCAGGGGCTGTACATAGCCTGCCTTGAGGAGATAGCCTACCGCCAGGCGTTTATTGACAAGGATATGCTTTTGAAAACAGCCGAAAGGCTGGCAAAGACGGAATACGGCGAGTATCTAAAGCTAATTGCGGACACCGTAAAGCCGGGCAGTGTGATAGGCTAAGGCACTCTAAAATATACATAAAGGAATGTTTTGCTGAAATATTACCTTGTGTATGTATGGGTGCCACCCAAAAACCACACTGCAAAGTGAAATTTTCTGCATGTAAGCTATTCGTGAAAAAAGGGGAGAGTCTCTTTATATGAAACTTTTAATCACCGGCGCAAACGGGCAGCTGGGCAAGGAGCTTCGCACACAGCTTGCCAATGGCGGAAGTGGCCTTGGCTCTGTGCCCGAAGCACTGAAAAACGCCGAGGTAGTAGCGGTGGACATTGAGGATGCAGACCTGTCCTGTATGCAAAGCTGTGCACAGCTTGTGAAGAGCCACCGCCCCGATGTGGTGATAAACTGTGCGGCGTACACTGCGGTGGACAAGGCGGAGGAGCAAAGGGATGCCGCCTTTGCCGCAAACGCCATAGCCCCAAGAAACCTTGCCATAGTGTGCGAGGAAATAGGCGCAAAGCTTTTGCACGTTTCCACCGACTATGTGTTTTCGTGCGTGTCGGACACCCCCCTTGCGGAGGACACCCCCACAAGCCCACAGTCGGTGTATGGGCGCACCAAGCTTTTAGGCGAGGAGTACGTGCGGGGCTTTTGCAGCAGGTGGTTTATCCTGCGCACGGCGTGGCTGTACGGTGCGCACGGCGGAAACTTTGTAAAAACTATTCTGCGCCTTGCGGGTGAAAGAGAACAGCTCAAGGTGGTGAACGACCAGCTGGGCAACCCCACAAACGCAGAGGACTTGGCACACCATATCCTGCAAATAATAACCACACAGCAGTATGGCCTATACCACTGCACGGGCGAGGGCGTTTGCAGCTGGTACGACTTTGCAAGTGAAATAGTTCGTCTGGGAGAAAAAAGCGCAAAGGTAAACCCCTGCGCAAGCAGTGAATATCCACAGGCGGCACAGCGTCCCACGTATAGCGCACTGGACAACATGATGCTGCGTGCAACGGTGGGCAACGACATGCGTACGTGGCAAAATGCGCTGGGGGCTTGGTTTGAACAGATGAAAGAAATGGGTGAAAAAATATGAAGAATATACTTGTTACGGGTGGAGCGGGCTTTATCGGCTCAAACTTTATTTTGTACATGCTAAATCAGCATAAGGATATTACCATTATAAATATGGATGCCCTTACCTACGCAGGAAACCTTGAAAACCTCAAGAGCATAGAGGATGATGACCGCCACTTTTTCATCCATGGGGATATAGGGGATGCGGCGCTTGTCTGCGGAATTTTTGCAAACCACAATATCGACACGGTGGTGAACTTTGCCGCAGAAAGCCATGTGGACCGCTCCATAGAGGACCCGGGCATCTTCGCCCGAACAAACGTGATGGGCACGGTGAACCTTCTCACCTGCGCACGCGGTGCGTGGGAAAATGCGGACGGTAGCTGGAAAAACGGTGTGAAATTTTTGCAGGTGGGCACGGACGAGGTGTACGGAAGCCTTGGCGCAGAGGGCTACTTCACCGAGGAGACCCCCCTGTGCCCCCACTCCCCCTACTCCGCCAGCAAGGCGGCGGCGGACCTTTTTGTGGCGGCATGGCACGACACATACAAAATGCCGGTGAACATCACAAGGTGCTCCAACAACTACGGGCCGTATCAGTTCCCCGAAAAGCTGATACCGCTGATGATACACAACGCCTGCAACAAAAAAGACCTGCCCGTATACGGCGACGGACTAAACGTGCGTGACTGGCTGTACGTGGAGGACCACTGCCGTGCCATCGACCTTGTACTGCAAAACGGCATGTCGGGCGAAGTGTACAACATAGGCGGCCACAACGAGCGCACAAACATCGACATAGTGAAAAAGGTCATTGCGCTTGTGAGCGAGGCTGTGGACGACAGCATAAACGAAACGCTCATAAAGTATGTCGCCGACCGCAAAGGGCACGACCGCCGCTATGCCATCGACCCCGAGAAGATAAGCCGCGAGCTTGGCTGGCTGCCCCAAACGCTCTTTGATGAGGGCATTGAAAAGACGATAAAGTGGTATCTTGCAAACGATGAGTGGCTAAAGGGTGTCACCTCGGGGGCGTACCGTGAATACTACGACAAAATGTATAGCAATAGGTAAATTAAACCATAAGTATATCATCATGCGGCAAAATACGGCATGACTTTTAGGAGCGTAAGATGCGGGTTGTTGTAAAGCTGGGTACTTCCACCGTAACCCACAAGACGGGACAGTTAAACATTAGGCGCATGGAGCTTTTGTGCAAGACGCTGGCAGACCTGCAAAATGCAGGGCATCAGATGCTGGTGGTATCCTCCGGCGCCATAGGCATGGGCGTGGGCAAATTGCACCTTTCCGCAAGGCCCTCGGACATTCCCACACGGCAGGCCACCGCCGCAGTGGGACAGTGCGAGCTTATGTACACCTACGATAGAATATTCTCAAAGCACAACCACACTGTGGGGCAGATACTGCTGACAGCGGAGGACATCCGCCACCCCGAGCGGCGCAAAAACGTGGAGGCGACACTGTTTCGCCTTTTGGAGCTTGGGGTTATTCCCATCATCAACGAAAACGACAGCGTCACCACCGCCGAAATAGAGGGCGGCGTCATCGGGGACAACGACACGCTGTCCGCCGAGATGGCCTCGCTTGCAAAGGCGGACCTGCTGGTGCTACTTACCGACACACCGGGGCTTTTCACCTCCGACCCAAACAAAAACAGCTCGGCGGAGCTTATTCCGCAGGTGCAAAGGGTGACGGACGAGCTTATGCAGCTGGCAGGCGGCGCAGGAAGTAGCCTTGCCACGGGCGGAATGCGCACGAAGCTTTTGGCCGCAAAGATGATGGAAGAGCGTGGGATAGACATGGTTATCACCAGCGGACAAAACCCCGAGTGCCTGTACGACGTGGTAGACGGTGCACAGGTGGGCACACGGTTTATGTTTCAGCGCAGGAGACATGCGCTGTAGCGGCACTGTGCAAAAAACATCTTGCCAATGCGAAAAAATACACATGTTGGGGGAAATTGCCATGGGTGCTTTGAATGAATTATTAAGTAGGGCGCAGGTGGCAAAGCCGGCCGTGGCCGCCCTAAGCGAAGAGCAGAGAAACAGCCTGCTAAATGGCATGGCAGAAGAGCTCTTGCTGGCCGAAAAGGAAATTTTGGCGGCAAACGAGCAGGACCTAAAAAACGCCGAGGGCAAAATCGTGGCGGTGATGCTCGACCGCCTGCGCCTAAACCCACAGCGCATAAAGGACATGGCAGAGGGCATTTTGGCGGTGGCGGCGCTCAAAAGCCCGCTTGGTATGCAGGAGCAAAGCCACACCACCCAAAACGGCCTTGCCATAAAAAAGGTGCGTGTGCCCATGGGCGTTGTGGCCATTATCTATGAAAGCCGCCCCAACGTGACCAGCGATGCCGCCGCACTGTGCCTGAAAAGCGGCAACGTGTGTGTGCTTCGTGGCGGCAGTGATGCGCTGTGCACAAACAAGGCTGTTGTGGCCGCCCTACGAAAGGGCATAGAAAAGCAGGGCGGCCCGTGCGATGCCACCCTGCTATTAGAGGATGTGAGCCGTGAGAGCGCAAGGGAGCTGATG
Source organism: uncultured Oscillospiraceae bacterium (assembly GCA_964370045.1). Taxonomy (GTDB): domain Bacteria; phylum Bacillota; class Clostridia; order Oscillospirales; family Ruminococcaceae; genus JAAYCI01. The sequence goes on along the minus strand of CAYJGZ010000030.1, from coordinate 5,403 downwards.
CGTGCAAGAGGGCTGGTGGACCTGCTTATTCCACGTGGTGGCGCAGGGCTTATATCCGCTGTCGTTGAGGGTGCACAGGGCGTGCCCGTGATAGAGACAGGCACCGGCATTTGCCATGTGTACGTGGACAAAGCGGCAGACCTTGAGATGGCTGTAAAAATCCTTAACAACGCAAAGACAAGCCGCCCCAGCGTGTGCAACTCGGCGGAGGTGTGCCTTGTGCACAAGAGTGTTGCGCAGGAGTTTTTGCCCATGGCAAAGGTGGCGCTGGCGCACGCAGATGTGCAGCTGAGGCTGGATGAGACCGCCGCCGCAATAATAGAGGGCACACCTGCACAAAAGGGCGACTTTGACACCGAGTTTCTCGATTATATTTTGGCGGTGGGTGTTGTGGATAGCCTTGAGGATGCCATCCTGCACATAAATGCGCACTCCACCCACCACAGCGACTGCATAGTGACATCGGATGAGGCGGCGGCCGCTACCTTCCTTGCGGCGGTGGACAGCGCCGCTGTGTACCACAACGCCTCCACACGCTTCACGGACGGCGGCGTGTTCGGCCTTGGGTGCGAGATGGGCATTTCCACCCAAAAGCTGGGCGCACGAGGCCCTATGGGGCTGTACGAGATGACAAGCTACAAGTATACAATACAGGGTGATGGGCAGGTTCGCTAAAGCAAAATCGCCGTGATATGAGGTCAAATAATGCCAACGGAAAACAAGAACACAGTAAGCGACAAGCAGGACAAGGTGGTAGAGAAAACCGCCAAGGCCACTAAAAAAGCGCAGGGTGAAAAGGACGCTAAAAGCCCCCCCACCACAAGTAGCCCACAGGACAAAAAAGTAGCGCAGAGTGAAAAGGGCAAAGCCGCTGTGGATGCGGGCAAAGGCGCAAAAAATACCCAAAGGCTCTCTTCGCCGCAGGTAAACGCCGAGGTGGTGCGCCTGCGAAAAGAGGAAAGAAGCAGAGCTTCACGCAGGCGCACACGCCAGTTTATAGGCTTTGCGCTGATGATTCTTATCGTGGTGGGCGCTGTGTCCATTGTGATGGGCGGCGTTAGCATGGTGCAAAGCCTTTTGGACAACAGCGACGAGGAGGAAATCTACCAAACACGCTTTGAGCCGATGGTGTGGTTTGAGATGATTCCGTTTGAAAACGTTGCACAGGTGGACGAAAACAGCATAAAACAGGTGTGCATATGGGGTGTATTGGACCAGCAGGGCGACAGCATAATGCACAACGAGCGTGGCGAGCCGCTGGTGTCCGCCGCATCGGTGGAGAGATATGCCGCCGAGCTGTTCGGGCCGGACTTTAGGTTCTCCGCTCACGAGGACTTTGCCGACCCCATCTACGACCTGCGGTACACCTATGATGCCGAAACGCAGATGTACACAGCCCCCTCCACCAGCCTACAGCCGCCGTACATAGCGAATGTGGTGGATGTTGTGGGCGAGAGCGGCGGTGTGAAGCGTGTTATCATGGGGTACGTTTCCACCATGACGGGAGACGACCAGATTATCGCCGCACCCGACCTTGAGCACCCGGCATTTTACATGGACTATCTGTTGCAACGTGACGGCAACGAGTACTACCTGTACTCCATACAGCGCAACACCACCTATGTGCCCGAAACGACGGCCTCCTCCAGCGAGACCTCCGTGCCACCTGCGCAGAGCATCGCCTCTGTGCCTGCCGCAGGGCAGACGAGTGGCATTACATCACAGCCTGCCTCCGAGAGCGGCGGCGGTGTTATAGCCGCCCCGTCGGGCACGACCTCGGATGCGAGCGAGGCCGCAAGCGACACTTCGGGCGAGGCAACAAGCGATGCAACGAGTGACACTTCAGGTGACACCTCGGACACATCGCAAGCATCCAGCAGCTCGGAAGCCGCATAATAATGCTCCATTCCGCCGCTTCGCACGGCACAAAATTTAATGAAATATACGGCTCTTATCATGCGAAGCACAAGGAATGATAAGAGCATTATTGATTTTAGATTTGTTAGTTTGAAACTTGTTTCAAACTAATGCCTGCCGAACACGGCCAAAACAACTTTAATATGTGACATTAAGCATGATAGGTACTTGCTGAACTTAAACAAAAAGCTCCGCCTTACCTTGGGAACATTCCCTTTGGTAAGGCGGAGCTTTTATTTGACAGCATTTTTAATGGGAGTAAATATATAGAGGTGACTTAGAATACCTTAAGTGCAAAAAGAAAGGCTATATCCCCCCGCCGCAGGCGGGGGGATATAGCAAAAAAGCAAATCACTGCGTTTGTCCACACCCTTTTTAGTGGCATTTTACAAGGGTGCTTAACGTGCGGCTTACACTACTCAAAGGTAGGTAGCGAGGAGGGCAACCGCTCGCCTGCGTCTCGCATTTCGTCCAAAACAATCTCTACATATTCTTCCAGTGTCACATCAAGCTCCACAATGCGCTCTGCGTGGTTTGCGCCCACATATCGGTAGTGCCACGGCTCCCACGCTATGTGGGTGATGTGCTCGTTTTCGGCCTCATATCGCAGAATAAAGCCGTACTGCGTCATGTTGTCCTGTAGCCATGCGTAGGCATCCGTGTCTGCAAAAGTATCCGCAATGTTAGCCCCCGGCACATACGCATCCCCTATGTCCATCGCCAAAGCCGCTTCGTGCTCGCTGGTGCCGGGAATGGCGTGGTAGCGCTCGGTCAGCTCGGTGGCTTCCTCCATGCTATATCCTTGCGCCAGCCAAGAATCAAGCTTGTTGTGGTACAGCGAATACTGCGTGCTACTCTCTCTGTATCCGCTCAGCGGCGTCAGCGATATACCCTCCTCTGCCGCATGTGCTACCATGTCCAAAAAGGCATCGGCGGCACGTGCGTCCATCATTTGGCCGCCGCCTACATCCACAAGGTTCATGCTCCAGTCATCGGGGATGTAGTTAAAGCGGTTGAAAAGCGCAGGGATTCCCTCCTCGTCATAAGGTGTGGGGGTGCGCGGTGGCTCTTGTGGTACAGAGGAAGATGAGGGCACTGCTACAGCAGATGGGGCGGCCGCCGGCGCAGAGGAGACGGGTGCAGACATCGAGGAGGATGCAGGCGCAGTCTCCTCGCCGCCTGCCACAAATATTGCCGTAGCAAGCATAATCACCACCAGCACAGCCAACACCAGCGCACTTATCACAGCCTTTTTGCGGTTTTCACGGCGCTGTCTGCGCGTGCGATAGTAGTGCCTGTTGCTATTTTGGGGGCCTCTGCTACTGTATTGGGGCATTCTCATGTTCCTTTCATTGATAGTTCTTTAAGTCTAAAACCACAGCATCTGCTGGGCATAAATTCCGTTTAACTACGTTATCCTCCATCGCAATACACCAAGTATTACTCTGTCGTCTGCCTTGTTAAACAAAATTTCTACTCGAAAATCTTGCCTGCGCTTTTAGACTGAAAAAACTATGATAGTTCTTTAGATAGTGTCGTCATGAGTTGAAACGAGCAGATTTTGAGCAATTTTTTCGCAAGACAAGGCGGAAAAAGGATGCACTCCTTTGTGGAATGCGAGTTTTGACAACACCGTATGGCGGAAAAATTGCCAAAATCGGACGGCTGAACACTCGTGACGACACTATATAGCCTAAAATCACAGCAGCTATTCGGCATAAATTCCGTTTAGCTGTGGTATGCTCCTGCAACGTGAAAAAGCAACATATCCGCTAAAAATCCGCAAGTCGGTTTGCATCAAAGTCTCCGTCGCTCACAAACACCATGTTGTTTACCATCCAGGTGCCGTCCTCGTATATCAGCTGTACGCTCTGGCGGTTGGAGCCTGCCTCGTACTCGCCCTGCCCACGCAGGCGGTGGGTGTAGCTAAAGCTCATGTTAAAGGATATGTAGTGCTCGCCGTCTATTGTCTCGGTTACGATGCTGTCCTCGTCGCACGCAACGCTTGTGAACTGAAACTCCCTCTCGGCGTTTGCGTCGCTTGTGATGCGCCCCTGCAAGGTGGGGATGGCAGAGTCTGTGGCAAGCGTGATGGGTGTCACCGACTGGTCGTTGATGGCATTAAGATAAGATGTGTAGAAGGTGCTCATCATGGTGTTTATTTCGTCCACCGTAAAGGTAGGTGCGGTGCTCTCGCTCGAAGCAGATGGCGTGCTACTACTATCGGATGCGCCGCTTATAGGGGCATTTTCATAGTTTTCAAAGCGAAGTGTTGTCTGGGAGGAGCTTTCGTACACAACGGTAGACTGCACCTGCTGGCCCTCCTGCGTTAGCAGAATGCGAATGGTGCTACCCAGCGCAACACGTGGAATTGTCACAACGCCGCCAATGGGACGCTCCTGCACAGGCACATCATTTACATAAATAACGGCATCGTCCGACAGGCAGTTTTCGATAGTAATGTCCGAACGAAGCAGTGTGCCCTCTATCACGTTCGCCTCGGCCACCATGAAAAGGTCCACCGTTATGGGCTGTACTGTGGAAGGGTCTGTGCCGGGTGGCACAAGCGTGCACTCGTAGCGTCCGGGCATTATGCCCTCATAAAGCACGCCCTCTGCCGTGGCAACACCCGTGTGCTCCACACCGTTTAGGTATGCCACAGTACCCTCGGTGGCGCCGGGGGCAAGCATGGATACCCCTTGTATGGTGACACCGTATTTTTTTATAAACAGGAAAAAGTCCTGCTGGCTGATGCCTATGGCAGGGAAAGTATCCCCTACGCTTTCGGGCGGCTGTGAGGAAAGCTCGTTCAGCTGGCTTTGAAGTAGCAGGCGGTTGTCCTGTGGCTCAAACAAATCCACAAACGCCTCCCAGCCCTCGGCGGAGGGCTCTACACCCTCGAATGTCGTCAGCGTGGCCAGCTTTCCCGTGTCTGCCTCGGGGGTCTGCTCAATAGCGGCGATGTAGGAGTCCACCATGCGGGAGGGCATGTTGATAAAATAAAGCATACCCAGCGTAAGCGAGGCGGTCAAAACAAGGAAAACTGCGACAAAGATAAGCACCTTTGCGGCTCTTTTTCCGCCGCTCTTGCGAGGATAATACTCCTGCTCGGGCATTTGAAGCGGTGGCGCAAGCGGATATGCAAACTGTGTCGGCTGTGAGGCAGGGCCGCTATTTGCATCAAAAAGGTTGGGCACGGAATTTGCGCCGGACAAATCAAACGGCTGTTGCGCCTGCGGTGGAATATGCTGTGTAGGGGATGCCTGCTGAGCGGAATTTCCCCCAAGCTCAAAGGTTGCTGTTGACTGCTGTGCTTGTTGCATGGGTGGTTGCGCAGCAGGTGCGCTCCCTCCAAAGAGGTTTGGCACTGCGCCTGTGTCCTGCACACTTGCTGTCGGCGGTGCTTGCGGTGCAGGCTGTGCCTGCTGTGGCGCAGGCGGTGTGCTCTCCCCAAAGAGATTTTGCGCAGGGGGTGCACTCTGTGGC
>CAYJGZ010000029.1:0-14869 GCA_964370045.1 uncultured Oscillospiraceae bacterium | reverse complement strand
CCGTGGGTGGGGATGTACTCATGTGGCGCAGGCACGGAGGCCGCAAAGGGCACGCCGTGCGCAGGCATGTATGCTTTAGGCGGTGCGCCTGCTCCTGCGAATGGTGAGGCTCGCTCTGCCGTAACGCCCTGTGCCATCTCACCCTGCGTGGGCGCTTGGCTGGGCACTGCCACCGCAAAGGGTATGCCGTGGGTGGGGATGTACTCGTGTGGCGCAGGCACAGAGGCCGCAAAGGGCACGCCGTGTGCAGGCATGTATGCTTTAGGCGGTGCGCCTGCTCCTGCGAATGGGGCGGCTCGCTCTGCCGTAATGCCCTGCGCCATCTCACCCTGCGTGGGTGATTGGGACGGCACTGCCACCGCAAAAGGCACGCCGTGGGTGGGGATGTACTCATGTGGCGCAGGCACAGAGGCCGCAAAGGGCACGCCGTGTGCAGGCATGTATGCTTTAGGCGGTGCGCCTGCTCCTGCGAATGGGGCGGCTCGCTCTGCCGTAATGCCCTGCGCCATCTCACCCTGCGTGGGTGATTGGGACGGCACTGCCACCGCAAAAGGCACGCCGTGGGTGGGGATGTACTCATGTGGCGCAGGCACAGAGGCCGCAAAGGGCACGCCGTGCGCAGGCATGTATGCTTTGGGCGGTGCGCCACTGCCCATGAACGGCGGCACCTGCTCTGCGGTAGTTTCCTCCACAGTCTCTTGCTTCGCTTGCGCATCCTGCTGTGCGGATGTCTCGCCCACGTCGGTGGCGGTGTCTTCTTCCATCTTCGAGGCATAGCTCATGCTCTCTTTTGCGTTTTCATCCGCCGCCTTTGCTTGCTTTTCGCTTTGCAAGGCTTTCTCCTGCTCCGCCGTGCGCTCTTTGCGCTCCTCGGCCGATTTTATTTTCTCACTGCTTTTCTCATGGGACATGACACCACACCTCCAAGAGCATATTTTCATCATTATAGCATACCTTTTGCCCAAAAATCCACCTTTGTTTTTTAGGTGGAGTGTCCAAACGCAGTGATTTAGAATGTGCTAAAGACGATACCCCCCGCCTGTGGCGGAGGGTATCAAGAAAACTCCTCTTTTGTCCACTCCCTTTTTTGCCGATAAGCTCAGAAACAAAAGTGGCCATTCTCAACATTTAGGATGCGAAACAATATTCTTTTTGGACAGTGCTATCACAGCGTCAGCTGAGCGCTAACAATATCCGTTACCAGCGAATACGAAAATACCAGCACAACTATCTGTATCACGCCGTACACAACGCCCACAATGCTACATACAAGCCCTGCGATAGCAAAGCCCCTGTACTTGTGCCGCGTGGCATCAAACTTTACCATGCCTATAATGCTGAATATCAGCCCCACCAGCGGCACAACCAAAAGAAAGCTCAGAAATATGCCCACCACGCCCATGATAAAACCGACAAGCCCCGCCGCATGAACCTTTTTGTAGGCATTGGGGTTTACCACAACGTAGGTTGGCACGCCGTAGGGCGGCATACCTGCACCGGGAGGCGGAGCGCCGTATGAGGGCGGAGCACCTGCGCTCGGGGGTGGCGTGCCCATGCCGTTTTGCCCGTTATATCTTTCATCAGCCATTTTATGTTGCACCTCCAGTATCCTATTTTTATCATTGTAACATACTTTACACGGCAATTACCACACTAAACTTACTTGGGGTGCGGATAAAAGAGCAGGTTTGTTTTTTTGGTATATCCTCCCCCGCCGTAGGCGGGGGAGGATATACCGCCTTCTTCTTGCGCCCAGCGTATTCTAAATCACTTTTATTTGCCCACTACTCTTACTCCGCTGTGGTAATTGCCGTGTTTTATTTTTTTGGGACAGCACCCAAGGCTCTGCCGCTAAATAGCCTCGCTTTGCTCAAACTGACTGTTGTACAGCTCCGCATAAAAGCCACCCTTTGCCAAAAGCTCCACGTGGTTACCCGTCTCCACAATGTCGCCGTCACGCATCACCAAAATCATGTCCGCATCCCGAATGGTGGACAGGCGGTGCGCAATGACAAAGCTTGTGCGGTTTTGCATAAGTTGCTTCATCGCCTTTTGAATGGCCATCTCGGTGCGGGTATCCACACTGCTCGTCGCTTCGTCCAAAATCATTATTTTAGGCTCGGACAGGATAGTGCGCGCGATGGTGAGCAGCTGCTTTTGCCCCTGCGAAATGTTGGAGGCGGACTCGTTCAGCACCATGTTGTAGCCATCGGGCAGTGTGCGGATAAAGCGGTCTGCCTGCGCCGCCTTTGCCGCCGCCACTACCTCCTCATCACTTGCATCAAGGCGGCCGTAGCGGATGTTTTCCATTATGGTGTCGTTGTACAGCCATGTCTCCTGAAGCACCATGCCGAACATCCCACGCAGCTCGCCCCTGTGGTAGCGGCGCACATCCTCGCCACCCACAAGCACTGCGCCGCTGTTCACATCGTAAAAGCGCATGAGAAGCTTTACCATGGTGGTCTTTCCCGCACCCGTAGGCCCTACAATGGCCACCTGCTGGCCCTGCTTCACGTCCACGGAAAAGTTGTGTATTATTGTTTTTTCGGGCAGGTAGCCAAAGCTTATGTCCTCAAACTTAACGCTGTAATCCTCCTTGGGAAGCTCTGCCGCATCCTGTGCGTCGGCAGTTTCCTCCTCTTCGTCCAAAAACTCAAACACACGCTCCGCCGCCGCCGCCGTTTGCTGCAATACATTGGAGGCGTTGGCTATTTGGCTCACGGGCTGGGTGAAGCTGCGCACATACTGTATGAACGCCTGTATTTCGCCCACAGAAATACTACCCACAAGCGTGAAGAAGCCGCCCAGCACCACCACGATAACATAGCCAAGGTTCCCCACGAAGTTTATCACCGGCATCATTATGCCGCCCCAAAACTGGCTTTTCCATGCGGACTTGTACAGCTCTTTGTTTATCTCGTCAAACTCCTCTTCCGCCACCTCTTCACGGTTGAACGCCTTTACAACGGCGTGGCCTGCGTACATCTCCTCCACCTTTGCATTCGCCTTGCCTATGTAGTCCTGCTGGTGCTGAAAGTGGGGCCTGCTGCGCTTTACTATCTTGGAGACAAACAGCATGGACAACGGCAGGACAAGCAGCGTGACAAGCGTCATCCACACGTTTATGGTGAACATCATAATGCACACACCTATGATGCTTGTTATGGAGGATACCATCTGCGGAAGGCTTTGGTTGAACGTTTGTGTCAACGTGTCCACGTCGTTTGTTATGCGGGAGAGCACATCGCCGTAGGGCACACGGTCGAAGTAAGAAAGGGGCATACGGTCTATTTTGCTCGAAAGCTCCTCCCTCATGCGGTAGCTTATTTTGCACGCTATATTGTTCAGTATAAAGCCTTGAACATACATAAGCACAGCGCTTACCACATAGATTATTCCGCAGAATATCAGCACTCGCAGTATCACATCAAAGTTAATTCCCACAATGCCGTCGCCGCCTGCGTCCGCGCCTGTTATCATCTCCAAAAGGCCATTGAACAGCTCATCCGTCGCTCCCACCAAAATCCTCGGGCCTAAAATGGTGAACACGGACGAGCCCATCGCAATGAGCAGGCACGCCACAATGGCAGGCATGTATCCGCTTAGGTAGCGCAGCATCTTTTTCCACGTGCCCTTAAAGTCTTTCGCCTTTTCGCCCGGCATTGCGGCGGCGTTCGGCCCTTGGTTCATTCCTCCTCTGCGTGGAGGCTCTTGTCTTTTGTTATCGCTCATGCCAGTTCCTCCTCGCTCAGCTGACTTTGGGCAATTTCACGGTAGGTGTCGCACTCTTTCATGAGCGCCTCGTGCTTGCCCATGCCCACTATGTGTCCGTTATCCAGCACTATTATGTTGTCCGCCGTGCGTATGGTGGAAATTCTCTGCGCCACAATCAGCACCGCCGAGCTTTGCGTGTACGGCTTTAGCGCCTTGCGCAGGCGCTTGTCCGTGGCGAAGTCGAGTGCGGAGAAACTGTCGTCAAAAATGTACACGGGCGCTTTTTTCACAAGCGCTCTTGCGATGGACAGCCGCTGGCGCTGACCGCCCGAGACATTGCCGCCGCCCTGCGCTATTTCGGTGTCAAAGCCGTCCTCCATCTCGTTTATGAACTCGGTAGCCTGCGCAATTTCTGCGGCGGTGCGTAGCTCCTCTTCGCTCGCATCTTCGCCGCCAAAGCGCAGGTTGTACGAAATATCGCCGCTGAAAAGCAGGCTCTTTTGGGGCACATAGCCTATGTTGTCCCGAAGCTCCTCCTGCGCAATGTTGCGCACGTCCACCCCGTCTATCGTGATTTTTCCCGATGTGACATCGTAAAAACGGGGGATAAGGTTTATCAGCGTGGATTTTCCGCTGCCGGTACTTCCGATGAATGCGGTGGTCTGCCCCGGCTTTGCGGTAAAGGAAATGTTCGTAAGCACGTTGTCCTCCGCCGCATCGTAGCGGAAATTAACGTTTTCAAACACCACCTCGCCCTTTGCCTTGCCCTCAAAGTGCACCGGCGCATCGGGGTCTTTTATCACTTCCTCGTTGCGCAAAACCTCGTCTATGCGCTCCGCCGACACCGCCGCACGAGGCACCATGATGAAAATCATAGCGATAAAAATAAACGCCATGATAACCTGCATAGAGTACTGGATAAACGCCATTATGTCGCCCACCTGTATGGTGGAGGCGGCTATTTGCTCCGCGCCAAACCAGATAATAAACAGCGACACAGCGTTCATGACCAGCATCAAAACGGGGAACAGCATCCACATTGCTCGCCCTGTGTAGCGTGTGTTGTTTGTCAGCTCTTCGTTAGCTTTTTGAAAGCGCTTTTGTTGAAAGTCTTGGTTGGAAAAGGAGCGCACCACCATCATGCCCGTAAGCCCCTCACGGGAGACGAGGTTTAGGCGGTCGGTGAGCTTTTGCACACGCTTAAAACGGGGGCGCACGATTAGGTAAATAATGCCTATCGCCACCGAAATCACCAGCACCGCCGCCATGAGAATCCAGCCCATGCTAAGCGATTTGCTCAGCGCCATGACAACGCCGCCTATGCCCATAATGGGCGCAAACACCAGCATCCGCATACCCATGGTGTACAGCATCTGCACCTGTGTCACGTCGTTTGTGGTGCGTGTGATAAGGCTTGCGGTGGAGAACTTATCCATCTCAACATTGGAAAATCCGTTGACTTTCGCAAAAATATCCCTGCGTAAATCCCGTGCAACGCCTGCACCCACACGTGCAAAGCCGTAGCCCGCACCCACGGCACACACAACGCCCGCCACCGACAAAAGCAGCATGATAAGCCCTATGCGGATGATGTAGCCCATCTGTATGCCGTTCACGTCTGCGCCGAGGTCCTCGTAAAACGCACGGTTCAGCACCGCCGCAACAGAGCCTGTCATCTCGGGTGGTATTTCCTGCGAAATCTCTATGGAGGGCTGTATTGCCTCCTGCGGCAGCTCTAATAGCATGGGTATCTGCGTGCGCAGTGCCTCAAAGTCAAGCTCGGCGCTTGCGCTTGTGGTGCTTGCCGCCGCTTCGCCACCGCTTTGCTCTGCGCTTTTTTGTATAAAGTCCATAAACGCATAGGACGCACGGCCAAACGCCGCATCCGAGCCCTCAATGGTATCCGCTTCGGTGGAAGTGCGTATCATCGCACCCTTTTCAGAGGACATCGGGTACTTTCCGTCTGCATCCTGCGTTTGTTCATCGCTCAATCCCCCATATGGCGTGTACGCCGCCGCAAACTTTTGCGCGTCCTCCTCGCTCATAAAGCGAAGCATTAAGTCGTACGCATCATCCGCCATCGCAAGCGGCGAGACCTCCTCAATGCCCGCCTTTTGGATGCCCACGTCCACTATTCTGCTCATCATGTTGGGCAGGTTCAGCTCCAAAATAGCCTGCCCCAAAAGCAGCACAATCGCCGCAAGAATAATAACTGTGTATCGTTTTAGGTATCGTCGCAGTTTAAGCAAAAATCATCCACTCCCTCACTTTTTTGTGCTATCTTTCCAAACTCTTCCAAAAGCAAAATCAGCTGCTGTGCTCGCTCTTCACCAAGGCGGTTTAGCGCCGCCTGCATGTTTCCCAGCATAAACCTTAGGGCATCCCCTGTCACCTTAACGCCCTTTTCCGTCATGTGTAGGTACGCCACCCGTCGGTCGCTATCATCCGATATTCGGCTGATGTATCCCTCTTTTTCAAGAAAGCTCACCTTTTGGGATATTCCCGGCACCGACTGATGCAGGGCCTTTGCAAGCGCACTTACCGTCACCTTTGGGTGTTTGCTCAGCATGTGGCTTAGTGTGCTAAGCAATATCATATCGCTGTGCTTTAGGGGCGGCATCATCTCAAAGCTCATCCACATTTTGCGCAGGTTGTGCATCTGCTCAAAAAGTCTAAGCGCTTGTGCATACTGCCCTTGTGCCATATCATTTAGCCCAAGCACAAATCATACCTCCTCTTTTAATGTCGTTACTTGCTCTGTTTTAGGCAATGTCTACTACACTTTTACGCTTTTGTTCGACGAATAACTTTATTTTCAGACAAAATATTTAAGATGGTTAAATATTAACCGCCTTAACTGTATTAGTTTTATTCAGAAAAGTCAAGCACCCCACAAAAAGCTCACAATTATTTCACATAGTGCTTTGCGCGCGCAGGGCATGGATGCACGGTGTTGATTACGGACAAAACACCCTACATCAAGTGTAAAAAAAACAGTATACCCTCCGCCTACAGCGGAGGGTATACCAAAAAAACAAATCAAACCTACTCTTTTGTCCGCACCCGTGTCTTACAGCGACGCAAACAGCTTTTTCACACGCTCTATGGCCTCTTTAGTGCGCCCTGCATCGCCAAAGCCGGTAAGGCGGAAGTAGCCCTCGCCGTTTTTGCCAAAGCCTGCGCCGGGTGTGCCCACAACGCCTGCTTTGTTCAGCAGAAGGTCAAAAAAGCTCCACGAGTCCATGCCGCTTGGGCACTTCAGCCAGATGTAGGGGCTGTCCTTGCCACCGCAGTGCCATACGCCAATCTCGGTGAGTGCGGCGGAGATGGCGGCGGCGTTGTTTTTGTAGTATGCCACATTTTCCATGCAGGCGGCCATGCCCTCATCCGTAAACACAGCCTCGGCGCCACGCTGTACCACGTAGCTTACCTCGTTGAACTTGGTCGTCTGGCGGCGGTTCCACATGCGGTTCAGGTTTACGTCACCTGCGTTTAGCGCATTGGGCACTATGGTGTAGCTGCAACGTGTGCCCGTAAAGCCCGCCGTCTTGGACAGCGAGCATATCTCGATAGCGCACTTCTCCGCACCTGCCACCTCATAAATGCTGTGCGGCACGCCCTCTGTCTGCGCAAAGCTCTCGTATGCGGCATCAAACAAAATCACCGCATCGTTTTCGCAGGCGTACTCAACCCACTCGGCAAGCTGCTGCCTTGTGTAGGCGGCACCCGTGGGGTTGTTGGGGCTGCAAAGGTAGATGATGTCCGCCTTCACACTTTTGTTTGGCATGGGCAGGAAGTTGTTTTCGCTGTTTCCCTCCATGTATATAATACGGCGGCCGTCCATCACGTTTGCGTCCACATACACGGGGTACACGGGGTCGGGCACCAGCACCGTGTTGTCCGCGCTGAATATTTCAAGAATGTTGCCGCAGTCGCTCTTTGCGCCCTCCGAAACAAACACCTCCGAGGCATCCAGCTTCACGCCCCACTTTGCGTAGTATCCTGCGATGGCACTGCGCAAAAATTCATACCCTTGCTCGGGGCCGTAGCCGTGAAACGTCTTTGCATCGCCCTGCTCGTCTGCCGCATCCTTCATCGCCTGCACGATGGGCGCAGGCAGCGGACGGGTGCAATCGCCTATGCCAAGGCGAATAATATCCGCATCGGGGTTTTCCTTTGTGTATGCGGCCACTCTGCGTGCAATGTCCACAAACAGGTAGCTGTCTTTCAGGTTTGCGTAATTGGGGTTAAGCTTCATTTGGTAAATCGTCCTTCCTAAGTTGTTTTTATGTATGTTAAGTATTATTGTATCGCAAATGTACTTGTGTGCAAAAAAGTGCATCAGGTGGTTTTTCGCACCACCAGCTCGGGGGAAATCACCCTGGCTATGTTGGTATCATAATTTTCGGGGTTTTGAATCATGCCTATCAACATGTCTGTTCCCCACGCACCAAGGTTAAAGTCCGACTGGCGCACCGTAGTGAGCGGCTTATCAAGGTACGCCACCACCGAAATATCGTCGTAGCCCACCACCTTCACATCGCCCGGAATGGACAGCCCCATGTCCCTTATTGCCTGCAAAAGACCTATTGCCTGGTAGTCGCTAAAGCAGAAAACACCATACGGCGGCTCACTGCGGCAGGTGATGTCCAAAAAGGCATCGTAGCCGTCTTTTAGCGTGACACCCGCATTTATGATACAGCTTTCGTCAAAGGGTATGCCGGCAGAGCTAAGCGCATACATATACCCTTTTTGACGGTTGATTGAGGGGCTTTGACCCACCGGCCCGTTTATGTAAAATATTTTTTTACACCCACGCTGTATCAGGTGGTTTGTGGCCAAGTGGCCGCCCTCAATGTCGTCGTTCACGATGAAGTTCACCCGCTTGTCGCTCGGCTCGTGCCTTGCCACAAATATACTCGGCTTCGGAAAATCAATGTAGTTTTCAATATTTATGGGTACCGCAAGTATGGCGTCCACCTGCATGTCCTCTGTCTGCCTTAGCGCTATCTTCTCTCGGTTTTCGTCATCATCCGTCACTATAACGTTTACGCTGTAGCCATGCTCCCTTGCTGTTCTCACCACGCCCTGGATAAGGTCCGCATGAAAAAAGTTTGCAACATCCGGCACAATAGCCGCAATGGTATAAGACTTTTTCATGCGCAGTGAGCGTGCCATTATATTAGGGCGGTAGCCCAGCTGCTGTGCCACCTTTGTGACATGCTGTATCGTCTTTTCTCCAACACCGCCACCGCCATGCAAAGAGCGGCTCACAGTGCTCAGCGACACGCCCGAGGCCTGCGCAATATCCTTTAGTGTCGGCGGTCTTTTTAGCTGTATAATTTCCACTCCTTAAATTATGTACATCAAAAAGCCTTATGTATCATCGCAAAAACCACACATTTTAAGGCAAACATATTCGGATGGGCGGCACACATATTCTTCAAAGCACCTCGCCGCTCGCAAGTAGCACCTACCTAAAGAAAAGGTCCGTAGTAGGGAAATGCGGCTCGCACGTAAAGCATATGCCCATTTTCAGGAAGGTTTCCTCATCATCCCTTGTGATAATATTACTGCAATGTGCATCGCACCCACGCAGTGCACACAGCTGTTTCAGCGCAAGCTGTGCCGTGGGGTTTGTCGCCGCCGAAATGGACAGCGCCTGCAACACTTCCTCCAGCTTGAGTACGGGGTAGCGACTGCCCAGTATCTCCTTTTTCAGCCGCACAATAGGCTCCAGCACTATGGGTGAAATAAGCAGCACCTCGTCCGGAATGCCCGCCAGCATCTTGACAGAATTCAGCACAACGCTCGCCGTGCTGTTCATAAGCTCGCTACCCTTGCCCGTGACAATGCGCCCATCCGCAAGCTCTATGGCCGCCACTTCACAGCCTGTCGCCTTTGCCTTTTCCACTGCGGCAGACACCATGCTTCTGTCCTGCGGGTGAAGCGAAAGGGTGCTCATAAGCAGCTCTATGCGCTGGATAATGTCCTGCTCGCCCATGCCCTTTGCCGCATCGCTTCTCGCTTTGTACCAGCGGCGTATTATCTCCTGGCCTGCCGCTTTGCGCACCACCTCATCGTCCGAAATACACTTGCCTATCATGTTTACGCCCATATCCGTGGGGCTTTCGTATATGTCTTCGCCCACAATGCGCTTTAATATAGCACGCACCACGGGGAAAATCTCTATATCCCTATTATAGTTTACCACCGTCTCGCCGTACTTTTCGAGGTGGAACGGGTCTATCATGTTCACATCTTTAAGGTCGGCGGTTGCCGCCTCGTACGCCACGTTTACAGGGTGGCTCAGCGGAATGTTCCAAATGGGGAACGTCTCATATTTTGCATAGCCTGCGCTTGTGCCTCTTTTTTGCTCGTGATACAGCTGGGAGAGACATGTTGCAAGCTTGCCACTTCCGGGGCCGGGCGCTGTGACCACCACAAGCGGGCGACTGGTGGGCACAAATGGGTTTGCGCCGTAGCCCTCCTCGCTGACGATGGTGTCCACATCCGAGGGATAGCCCTTTGTGAGCGTGTGAACATACACCTTTTCGCCCCGCACTTGCAGCTTTTTGCGGAATGCCTCCGCCGCCGGCTGGCCTGTAAACTGCGTGATAATAACCGAACCTATAAAAAGGTCCATCCTGCGCAGGCTATCGATAAGGCGTAGAACATCCTGGTCGTAGGTTATGCCTATGTCCGCACGTATTTTGTTTTGCTCTATAGAGCCTGCTGAAATACACAGCAAAATCTCCGCAGAATCCCTCAGCTCCGCAAGTAGCTTCACCTTGCCGTTTACATCAAACCCCGGCAACACACGTGAGGCATGATGGTCATCAAACAGCTTTCCGCCGAACTCGAGGTACAGCTTTTCAAAGCGCTCTACCCTTTGCCTAATGCGCATTGACTGCTCCTTGATGTATACCTCATTGTTAAAACCTATCTTTCCGTCCATGTTCTACCCCCTCACTATAAAAAATTAACACAAACTTGATTATACCATAGTCTTTAAGCTCATTCAATTAGGAAAAACGACAAATTCACCCTTTATACCTGATTTTCCGAGAGTGACACATAGCTTAACTCTATATGCACTCGTCTGTGGCGGCGATGGCAGGATATACAAAAAAACCGCAAACAGTCTCTTTTATTCACACCCAATTTTCTATATGCCTCGATATTTATCACACAACACATTCAAGCTCTCATCTATACAAAAAACAAAGCCGCTCAGCACCCTTTCGGGCACTTTACGGCTTTGCTTTAGGGCAAATTTTTGCTTGTGCGAATTTTACTTCGCTTTGTTTTTGGCAACCACAAGCCCTGCAACAAGTGCAATGCCTGCAAGCGCTGCGCCGATGATAATCAGAACGGTCGCTATTGACCACGGCTCTTCCGGCTTTGTTGCCACGATTTGTGCGTCCGCTTCGGGCTCATCTGCCACCGCAAGCGGTGCCTCCCCGTCGTCTACAGGGTCCTGCTGAGGCTGTGACGTTGTGGGCTGTGGTGTGGAGTTATCCTCATCGTCATCGCCATCATCAGCGCCTGCCGCTACCGGCGCGGGGGTTCCTGTGCCTGCATCTGTCGGTGCAGGTGTTCCGTCGCCCGAAGGTGCAGGGGTGCTTGTGCTTGTTCCACCTGTGCTTGTTCCACCTGTGCCGTCAGGGTCGGGCGTTGGGTCGGGTGTAGGTGTCGGGGTGGGCGTGGGTGTTGGGGTCGGGGTCGGAGTTGGGGTTGGGGTTGGATTGGGATTCGGAGCAGGCTCTACTATTGTAAAGCTTGCCACCGCACTGCCGCCTGTGCTGTTGATGGAAATGCTGTATGTGCCACTTGCCAGCGTGGCGGTGTACGCCCCGCTCAGGTTTACTACTATGCTGCCCGGCACTGCGCTTGCGTTTGCATTATCGTTTCCTGCGGTGTGCACCGGCTGGGGTGTTCCGCCACTTGGTGTTATCTCTGTGCTACTATATCCACCAAAGTCTGCATCCGATGAAAATGTTGCGGGCTCTCCCTGCGTTATAGCTTGTCCTGCGCCATTTATCACGCTCGGGGGCGAGGCTTTGCTGTCGCTGTACACCGAGTAAAGGTCAATGGAGGTAAGGCCTGCGGCCAGCGCATTTTTAATAGCTTGCTCAAAGCCTGCCGTGTCTGTTATGTGACCTACGAAGTTGTTTACATCGTAGCTTGTGGGCAGGGTATCGGACAAAATCCAGCCTGCGTACGTCCAGTCTGTGGGGCTACCGCTTTGTGCCTTTACCACACGACGGTCAAACATGTAGGAGGCGGGGTTCATGGTTGTTTTCCTAACAACAATCATGCCCTGTGGGTCATTAGGGTCGCCCACGACGGAGAACGGAATGTCCTCAGTGGGGATAGCGGGGTATGCATCCGGGCTGTTTGCATTGAGATAGTAGAAGTTCACCGTTACATTTCCCAGCTTTTCGCCTACGGTGTAGCTACTGCTCACGTCTATGGTTTTTTGCACAGAGTTTTCAATCGCCTCAGCCAGTGCATCCTTGCTTGCAGCGTTGCCAAGATAGGTATTGCCGCCTATTACCATTCCGTTAAACACGAAGCCATCCGGCTGCTTATTCTGCGCCTTATCCTGCATGTCCGAGTAAATCGAGCTCACATAATTGCTCACGGACAGGGTGTAGTTTTCACCATCGGGCGTTATTTTGCCGATTTCCCATGTGAAGCCACCCTCAGTCAG
The DNA here is from genome assembly GCA_964370045.1 of uncultured Oscillospiraceae bacterium. GTDB lineage: Bacteria > Bacillota > Clostridia > Oscillospirales > Ruminococcaceae > JAAYCI01. The sequence goes on along the minus strand of CAYJGZ010000029.1, from coordinate 2,439 downwards.
CTGCACTGTTCTCTTCAGTTCAAACTTGTGCGTTTGGCTGCCCGACTGTACAGCGGGGTCTGTGTCGCTTTTGTTCATGTGGGAAAATTTCACCACCATGTCCTGCGTATACACTGCGCCTATGGAAACAGTAGCGCCGTTTTCAGCATCTTGCAGCAGGTCTTCAATCTTACTGTTGTTCTCCTCCCAGCTGTCAAACTGCATGTTGTTTAAGGTGTCGGACTTTGCCGTGCTTTCGAAAGACTCCACTACTGTAGAAACAGTTCTACCGTCTCCACTTTTTACAACTGTATTACCTTTGTCGTTGGTGCTAACGTTGAAATCAGTCGTCTGCCGAACAAGTGCGCCGCTTGCGTCCACGTAGAACATTTCCAGCGTGACTGTTTTCAGGTCATACAGCGCCTTCACATTTAGCACCGTGGGTGTCGAGGGCTTGCCCGCTGCCTTATCAATAAATGTATCCATTATAGACGTGTGGTCGTAAGTTTCGCCATTAACCTCTATTCCCATAAATAGATGGTTTGTCGGCCTATTAGCCACCCCAAGCTCCTCTATCTTTTGCCCAAACCAAATAAATTGGCGCAGAGTGCTATTACCCTTTACCCTGTAGAGGATGCTTGCATAAGAGGGACTCTCGGGCGCACCCGAAACATATGGCATTGTTATCAGGGCTTCGATTTCGTACGTTTTGCTTTTTGCTCCATTTTCACCATAGGAATAGTTAATCGTTATGTTCTGCGCCTGCTCATAATATGCGAACAGGGACACCGAGCCAGTTGGCTTTGCGGTCACATCATAGGGCTCGCCGTCTTTATCATACCATCCCACAAACGAGGTGTAGCCGGCGGGCACATTGGCCTTCGCCGCCGCAGTGGCATCAAGATAAGCCTGCTGGGTGTTTAACGCCGAGGTCTGGTCAAAGGTTGTTACGGAAGTCTGCTGTCCCGCATAATTAAACTTTACTTCAACGCTGAACGTAACGACATAATATATATGTTTATTCGCCGGATTTGCTGCTATATCTTGAAGTATACCCTCGTAAGTAATCGGGGTCACTGCGGTTACTGTGTTGCTTTGAATTGTCTGCTTTAGAAGCTGCTTAATGGTGCTGTTCGGGCGTGCTGCGGCCAAGCCATTACTAAAGAAACTCGCATCTATCGTTTCTTCAAAACCGGTAAGAGCCTCAAAGGTTATCTCCTCCGTACGTCCCGGGCGAGCTGTATCTTCAACATAAAATATGCCCTCCGGCCTCCATACTCTATCTTGGTCAGAAACAGGAGTTGTAGGTATGTCGTCCCACATATTTGATTCGCCAACAAAGACTACATTTAATTCCTTTTCAAAAATAACCCATATTTCATCCGGAATGCCCTTAGTAATGTACTGGTCATTAGTCCATGTGCCACCAATTTGGTACTCAAAGCCGTCTACTCTCTCATACCCAGCAGGTATGGTCTGGCTCTCAACCCAAGTTTTGTAGTCAGAAGAGTCAGCAAGAATCTGTCCGATAAGAGCATCCCGCTTTTCAGAATCCGTAGCGCCCGCCTCGTAAGTCACCACAAATGGATTGTTAGGGTCGCCATAATAAATCAGCGTTGTATTGGGTTTAATGTTAAAGGCGGGGTAAACGGTCATGCTTTGGGTTATTGCGTTTGCAAAGTCAACCTTTGCTCCGTTTTCATCCACCCACTCCTTGAACGACTCAAAGGCGTCGGGAACAGTCAGCGTAGTTGTATCCGGAATGCTGGCTGCGGGAATGATTCCCTGCACTGTCTGCACTTCACCCAAAGATGTAGGTGCAGGGGTGCTGTCTTTTGGCGCATTCATGAATGTAACCTTGTGTTCAACCTTAACCTGCCAGATAGTTGTGGCAGCGCTTACTGTCAGGGAAGCAGCGGCCGTATCAGGCAAGCTGTCGCCGTTCGTATCAATCTGCCATTCCCATGTGGCATCCGCAGCCACACCCACGAGAGTGTTCACAGCTGTCCATTCGTGCGTGCCTATCGCTATGTCGAAATCTTGCGGTGTTCCCGTCAGGAAATTAACCGTGAGCTTTACTTTGCTTTCCACCTTAACCTGCCAGATAGTTGTGGCAGCGCTGACTGTCAGGGAAGCAGCGGCCGTATCAGGCAAGCTATCGCCGTCCGTATCAATCTGCCACTCCCATGCGGCATCCGCAGCCACACCCACGAGAGTGTTCACAGCTGTCCATTCGTGCGTGCCTATCGCTATGTCGAACTCGCTCGGTGTTCCCGTCAGGAAATTAACCGTGAGCTTCACATTGCTGTTGGGCAGAGTGTTCCTTAAATTAGGATTGGGAGGAGCCGCACTGAAAGAGCCTATTTCAAGAAGGCCGTTATCATCCTCGTCATCGCCTTCATCGCCTTCGCCTTCGCCTTCGCCTTCACCTTCACCTGCGCCTGCGTTAGGGTCTGTTTG
>CAYJGZ010000028.1:0-17202 GCA_964370045.1 uncultured Oscillospiraceae bacterium | reverse complement strand
CCCTTTGCGGTGGCAGTGCCCAGCCAAGCACCCACGCAGGGTGAGATGGCGCAGGGTAGCACGGCACCCGCACAGGGTGAAGAGCCTATGGGTGCGATGCCCGTGCAGAGTGTACCGCAGGCCGCACCGTACATGCCACCACCTGTGCCCGCTTACACATATTCAGCACCTGCGAATGCCATCATACCGCCCTACGGCATGGTAGACCCATCCATACACAAAAAGGTAAACGTGATGGGCCTTGTGGGTTTCATATTGGGCGTGGTGGGTGTGTTCCTCAATTTGTTTGGGATTATAGCTATTGTGGGGCTTGTGTTCAGCATTATCGGCATGGTAAAGTTCGACCCTACGCGTGAAAAGCTTAGAGGCTTTGCCATTGCAGGGCTTGTGTGCAGTATTGTGGGCATTATTTACGGTGTATTCCAAATAGTTGTGCTGATATTTTTTCCGTATGAGCTGGTAGGAGAAATCACGGCGGCGGCGGTGGATGCCGCAATGAGCGCTGTGCATTGAGTACGCAATAGATAAAAGCACAAAAAACCACGGCCTTTAAGGCTGTGGTTTTTTATAGTGCACATATGAATATAGCAAGGCTTACTCGGAGCGCACTATGCGCACCATGACATCCGAGTATGCACACAGCGCCCACTCGCCCTCGTTTTGCAGCCAGCCGAAGCCCTCGCAGGTGTGCACCGGGCACACCGAGCTTATAAAACGGATGCGCCCGTCCTCTATTTGCAGTGTGACGGGCAGGGTGGCGTCTATGTGTATAGTGCGGTCCGGGTGCAAATCGACTATTTCGCTTTGGGTGCTTTCCCCTCTGCCCACGCTTATCATCACCTGCGTGGCAGGGGTGCGAAAAATATACCACAGGAAAAATGCGGCCGCCGAAACAAGCAAAAGCGACACCACAATGAAGACATCCCTGCGGCTTGCAAATGGCTTTTTTTTGTTTTGCTCGGTTTGTGTGTTTTGCATCCTGCTTCCTCGGTGGGATATTTTGTAAAGATACATAAAGTATACCGCATAGCCAAAGTGTATGCAAATATGCGTGTGTTTAGGCTGTGGACAAACGCAGTGATTTAGTTTTTTGCTATACCCCTCCGCCGCAGGCGGGGGGGGTATAACGTAAGGCAAGATAACCCTCGCTTCCATAAGTGACGAGGGTCATCTTGAATATTTAGTGAGCATACAATCTCCCACTAAATATTCGGCGGCTTGAAAGCCGCTGTTGCCACATTGAATACGGGGCAAGCCCCTTAATTGAGCACCTTCTTCTTGCACTTAACGTATTCTAAATCACTTTTATGTGTCCACTGCCTGTGTTTACTTTGCGAATAGCGGTAAACTGTGCTATAATACAGCAGATAAATATACATGGTAGGGCGCAGATTGCGATGCTTTCAAGCCGCCCTTTAGGAGGATATAATGGAGAATATCGAGCAGAAAAAGAGAGTGTTTAGCGGCATTCAGCCCTCGGGTAGCTTCACGCTGGGCAATTACGTTGGGGCGGTGCGCCACTGGGCGGCATTGCAGGAGGAGTACGACTGCATTTACAGCGTGGTGAACATGCACGCCATCACGGTGCACAAGCAGCCTGCATTTTTGCGCCGTGCCACCTTAGAGGCGGCGGCTATGATGATGGCCACCGGCATCGACCCGCAAAAGAGCACCGTGTTTGTGCAAAGCGCAGTGCCACAGCACGCAGAGCTAACATGGGTGCTTAGCTGTAACACCATGTATGGCGAGCTTTCCCGCATGACACAGTTTAAGGATAAAAGCCGTTGCCACGCTGAAAATATTAACTGTGGCCTTTTCACCTACCCTGTGCTCATGGCATCGGATATTCTTTTGTACAAAACCGACCTTGTGCCGGTGGGTGCGGACCAAAAACAGCACGTGGAGCTTTCAAGGGACATAGCCCAGCGGTTCAACTCGGGCTATTCGGATACATTCACAGTGCCACAGCCGCTAATAGCCGGCGAGGGTGCAAAGGTGATGAGCCTTACAAACCCCACCGCAAAGATGAGCAAGAGTGACGACAACGAAAACGCCTACATAGCCATGACGGATGCGCCGGATGTGATAATGCGCAAGTTCAAGCGTGCTGTTACCGACAGTGAGGGGCAGGTGCGCAGGGACGAGCAAAACAAGCCCGGAGTTTCAAACCTTATGACGATTTACAGCGTGATGAGCGGCAAAAGCGATGCTGAAATCGAAAGGGAGTTTGAGGGAAAAGGCTACGGAGATTTCAAGCAGGCGGTAGGGCAGAGCGTGGTGGAGACTTTTGAGCCTATAGTGAAGGAATATAACCGCATTTTAGGCGACAAGGCGGAGCTTGAGCGCATACTGGCCGAGGGCGCACAAAAGGCGGCGGCCATTGCCTCCAAAACGCTGGCAAAAGTGTACCGCAAGGTGGGCTTTGTGTAAATGGTGTCAGAAGCCTTAATTAAGAAATGAACACATAAAGGTGATTTAGGATACGTTAGGTGCGAGAAAAAAGCGGTATATTCCTCCGCTGCAGGTAGGGGAATATACCAAGAAAACTGTTCTTTTGTCCACATCCATAACGGCTAATTAAAAACACAAGTACAAAAATAAACGCCGTCCTAAGCAAGGCGGCGTTTACCAAATGTATATTCAATTAAGCACGTTACACGGGGCTATTCCTTTTCCTTTTTGCGATTGGGAGAAATGCGCTCCTCGCTCGACTTTATGAGGTTCAAAAGGCTGGTGGCATAAAGCGGATAATTTTCCGTGAGGCTCTCGGTGGTCATCAAAAATGCGGATAGCTCTTTCAAGGGTGCGCCAAGGCCGATGTCCTCGCCCTGCAAAACGGCGCTCACGTTAGCGGAGGTTTTCTCCATAGCGCCGCTTGCGTATCCTCGCCACAGCGCATCGGGTATGCGGAACATGGTGGATGCATTCTTTTGGTTGCTGGCATATATCTCACGGAACATACGATACACCGACAGCATCAAGTATCCGCTCACCTCGCTCACCAGCGCACGGTCGGGGCACTTGTCCAGCTTGTCGTAAAGTATATTTAGGCTGTTGCTCACCAGCTTGCGGTTGAGCGTGGGCAAAAGGCTCCCTCTAAAGTGCCCATCCTTCGAGGCGGTGGACTCGGGTGCGGGGATGTCGTCCACATTCAGCGTCAGGCCGCTGCGTTCCGCACTGCGCCCCAAGAGATAGTCGCAGGATACGCCGTAATAGTCGGCTACACGCACCACAAAGTCAAGGCCGCATTCACGAATGCCCTTTTCGTAGTGGCTCAGCAGTGCCTGCGATACGCAAAGCTCCTCCGCCGCCTTTTTTTGGGTGATGCCACGCTCTTTCCGCAGTAGCGTGATAATTCTGTTGAACTGTGATGCCATTAAAGCGTGCTCCTCACTCTTTTAGATACCCACACAATGAAAAAAAGCAAACGGTGTATTTTCAAGGTGTGGTACATCTAAAAAATACGCATCATGCTTTCAAAACATTACGTGTTGTAAATTATAGAACATCCAAAACGATTTGTAAACATGTGCAAAAGGCGAAAGATGCTGTTTGTGAGGTAAAAAAGCCGATTTTTGATGCCGAAAACTCAATATTTGACGTTTGGCAAAATGCAATGCGCAAAATGTTGTGGTTTGGATTTATACAAAAAAAATTTTACAAGGGGGATGCAGTGAAAACATTTAGCTTGCACCTTATAAGGCATGGCCTCACGCAGGCAAACTTGGACGGAATATACGTGGGCGGCGGCATGGACGTGCCCGTCTGCGAGGAGGGTGTGGCACAGCTAAAAAGCCTTGCCGCACAATACGAGTACCCAAATGTGGGCATGGTGTTTTCTTCGCCCATGCAAAGGGCGCTTCAGACGGCGGATATACTGTATCCGCAGGTGCAAAAGCGTCTGGTGATAGAGGGGCTTCGTGAGTGCCTTTTTGGGCAGTTTGAGGGGCAGAGCGCACAGGTGCTGATGCAGGACGAGAGCTTTCGCATGTGGCTGGACCCCAAAAGCGGCTACACCCCAAATGGCGGCGAGAGCGGCGAGGAGTTCGCAAAGCGCACCGCAAAGACGCTTATTGAGATAATGCGCTACATGGCATCGCAGGATATTACGCAGGCGGCGTGCATTACGCACGGCGGGGTGATTATGTCCATGCTGGCGCAAAGGGCGTTTCCCCAAAAGCCGCCTGCTATGTGGATGGCGCACAACGGCTGTGGCTACACGCTGAAGGCCTCTGCGGCGATGCTCATGCGGGACGAGATGGTGGAGGCGGTAAACATACTGCCGCATGGGTATTTGGAGGAGTAGTTTTCTTGAGGGTATCGAAGGGCTTAACACTTGTGACTAACACTATCTATGCAGTACCCACATGAGCTAAAACAGCACAACAAAAAGGAGAAAACAGCATGAAAAAGACGTGTGTACACATTTATACAGGCGATGGCAAGGGCAAGACAACGGCGGCCACAGGGCTTGCGGTGCGTGCGGCGGCAAGCGGGCTGAGCGTGGCTTTTTGCCAGTTTTTGAAGAGCGGCACGTCGGGCGAGCTTGCTTCGCTTGAAAGGCTGGGAGTGCAAGTTTTTTCGCCCAAGAGCGGAAGTAAATTTGTTTTTCAGATGAACGATGAGGAAAAAAGAGAGTACGCAAAAATACAGGGCGCTTTGCTTTCGCAGGTGGGGCAGATGTATGCGGAGTATGACCTTGTGGTAATGGACGAGACGCTGGGGGCGCTGTCCACAGGCATGATAAACAGGGATGAGCTGATAAGCCTCATAAAAAATAAGCCTGCCACAACCGAGCTTGTGCTCACGGGCAGGGGCGCAGATGAGGAGCTGATAGCGCTGGCAGACTACTGCACAGAGATGCGCTGTGTAAAGCATCCGTTTGAGAGCGGCGGCAGTGCCCGAAAGGGAATTGAGTTTTAGTTTTGGTGGTTGATGTTCAATTAAGAGGATTTCCTTGTGTTATAAAAATATAACTCGAAATTGATTTTTCCTGAAATTAGTTATATATTTATAATATGAACGACAAAAAAACACTCTATACATGAATACAAGTGTGATTTATATAACAAAACCCCACCTTATGAATGAGGTGGGGTTTGTGTGTTTGGGATAAGCACAAGGCACATTAAGCGTTTTGCCCAAACTTAAAAAGCAGAAAGGTGATAAGATACTGCACTGCCAAAAATACAACATTTATGAGGATGAAGAAAACAGCTACCGGGTAGAGCATGTCTATTATGGCGCTCAGCGTTTCAAGCGGTGCACCTACCACCCGAAGAGCCAGCACCTTGTCCACAAATGCGTGTACGTCTGCGCCCAGGTGCTGTGCTGCGTAGTGTGCGGTCAAAAGGAAAGTGGCGGCGGTGACACCCGTGCGAAGCAGTAAAAATGAAAATGCGCTCGCTCCAAGCTTTATGCGCCTAAAGCTTGCGCCCACCGCAAATGCGGCGTATGCGCTGGCAAAAATGCCTATGAGCAGTGCAAACAGCAAAAGCGCAAGTGTGCTTAAAATGCTGAACTTAAGTTCGGGCGAAAGCGTTTCCCACTGTAAAACGGCAATGGTGCTTTGGGTGGCCTGTGCTGTTTCGGTAAGTGTTTCGGGCAGGCTGTCCAAAAACGCCGATGGCAAAATGGACGGCTCGAACGAAAAAAGATTTAGGAAAAATCTCGAAAATGGGAAATACCCCACCATGAAAGCGCCACACACACTCACCGCAATCGAAGCGGCGATATAAAAGACATGCGTGACAAAGCGCACAAAAATATGCGTGTGTACGCCTACGGGTAGCGTGAAAGTAAGCTGTGATTTTTGCGAGAGCATGTCACGGTAAAAAAGAAAAAGCAGTACGCAAAGGGTGAGCAAAGGCACAGCTAAAGGAACAATCACGCTGATGACAGAGACGAAAAATGTAAGTGGTGCGGCAAAAAATGTGGATAGGCGAGGCACCGCAAACAGTGCAAGCTGTGCGAGCGCACACAGCAAAAGCGCGGCCCCAAAAATAAAGAGCATGATGCGTGATGTGCCAAGGAACACATGCTTTGCTACTTTTGCGAACATTCACACACCTCCGAAGTGGGCAAGGCATCTTCCTGTGCCTGCTCTTGCAAATCCATATTAGGGCGGCTATCTGATGAAATGCGCCCATTCTTTAGAAATATTATACGCCCAAGCGCAGATTGTAGCACCTGCGCATGGCGGGTGGCGATGACTGTGCAGGAGGCAGGGTTTCGGTATTCGAGAATAGTCTGCAAAATACGGCTTTGCTCCTGTGGCGCATCCTCGCCAAACGGCTCGTCCAATAAGTACAAGTCCGCCTCACGGCTTATCGCCAAAATAAGGCGCAGTAGGCGGCGCTTTTCTTCGTTCAGCTCCTTTGTGCGCACATCGTGGTCTATGCCCTCCCGCTCCAAAAGCTCCTGCGCCTTTTGAAGCGAAAAGTCCGCATAAAAGTCCTTAAAATATCCGCACACCCTTCGCACGCTCATGTGAGAGGGCAAAAAATTGATGTCGGGCATGTAGCTGATGTGCCGCTTGCTCTTTGTGCACGGCTTTTTGCCGTCCAAAAATATGCGGCCACTCGATGGTGTGGTAAGCCCGCACGCAAGCTTCAAAAGGGTGCTTTTGCCGCTGTTTTCAGCGCCTAAAATCCCCATAACTTCGCCGCTGAAGAGGCTGAAGCTTGCCCTGTGCAGTGCACGAGAGGTGAAAAAGCCATATCGCATTGAAACATTCTCAAAGCGGAGTGCCACGCTTTTATCGTTCATATTGCACCTCCTGTGGTGAGATTTTGTGGCCTGTGCTGATATAGTGCATCGCCGACTTTTTGGTGAAAAACCGCAGAGTGCACACGGAAAATGTCAATATACAAAACTTACGCGCTAAAATCCCAATATACTACACATAATAATGCACAAGCCGCCGCCGTTTGTCAACCTTTTGTCAATAGGGGGTGTGTCCAAGTGCGATGATTTATTTGCTATATCCCCCGCCGCAGGCGGGGGATATAGCATAAGGCAAGATGACCCTCGCCTCCACAGGCGACGGGGGACATCTTGAATATTTAGTGGGCGATTGTACGCCCACTAAATATTCGGCGGCTTGAAAGCCGCTGTTGCCATGTTGAATACGGGGCAAGCCCCTTAATTGAGCGCCTTCTTCTTGCGCCCAGCGTATTCTAAATCACCTCTATGTGTCCACTCCTTCAATAAGGGTGTGGGCAGAGGGCAAGGTTTTAAGGGACAACCGCAAGGGTTGTCCCTACGATATTCAATCGGGTTTGTGTGCATATAGTAGGTTTAAGGCAAGCCATGAGCCTGCGGGGCTGGATGCCATTTTGTGTGTGACATTGACATCAGGACATCCGAAAATTGATTTTCGCGCACTCACACCGTTATTTGTTGCGTTATTTCGTGTTTTGTGGCACACTGTAAATATAGGGTTCGACATAATATGATTTTGTGCACTTACAAGGAAAAAAGGGGGTACACCGTGCAAAAAAACACCTGCGAGCAAAGCGAAAAAAAGAAAATAAAGGTGCTGGGCTTTATTTTTGAGCACGGCCGTGCCCAAATTCCAATACTTATATTTTCGGTGCCGTTTATGCTGCTTAGCACGGTGGCCGGCTTTTTGATTCCACAGCTGATACGCATCACGGTGGACGGTGTTATCGGGGCGGACGAGCAAGCACTGCCCGCATGGGCAAAGGCGGCGCTGGGCTGGGTGCTTGACAGCGGTGCGGACGTGGGGTGGATGCTCCTTGTTATGGCGCTGTTCATAGGGGCGCTAGCGGCGCTGGGCGGCGTGTTCAACTACGTTTCACGCATGTCGGTGGCGGTGGGCACGGAGGGCTTTTGCAGGGCGCTTCGCCAAAAGCTTTTTGCGCACACACAGTACCTGCCCTTTGGCTGGTATGCGCAAAACCAAACGGGGGATGTCATCCAGCGGTGCACCTCCGACCTTGAGGTGCTGCGCAGCTTTGTGGCAAACCAGCTTTTGGAGGTGGTGCGCACCTTTATACAGATAGGCGTTGCGCTGGGGCTTATGTTCAGCATGAGCGTTTCGCTCAGCCTTGTGTCGGTGGCGTTCATGCCTGTGATAGTGCTTTACTCGCTGATATTTTACGGCATAGTGGGAAAAAAGTTCCTTGCGGCGGACGAGGCGGAGGGCGAGCTTACCGCCTTGGTGCAGGAAAACCTCACGGGTGTGCGTGTGGTGCGTGCGTTTGGGCGGGAGCGCTTTGAGCTAAAGCGCTTTGACAAAAAGAACAACCACTTTGCAGGGCTGTGGATGAAACTTGGGCGCATTTTGTCCGCATACTGGGCGGTAAGCGATGTCGTCATGGGCATACAGGTGATTTTGGTGGTGACGCTGGGTGCGGTGTTTGCGGTGAATGGCGACATCACGCTGGGCGAGTACCTTGTGTTTGTCACGTATAATGCAAACCTCGTGTGGCCCATTCGTACGCTGGGGCGCATTTTATCCGAGATGAGCAAGGCAGGGGTGTCCATAGGGCGCATACAGGAAATTTTGGATGCACCCATAGAAAAGGCAGAGCCGGGTGCGCTAAAGCCGGACATGCACTGCGACATTCACTTTGAAAATGTTTCCTTTGCCTATGGGGATACAAAGGTGCTAAAGAACCTGAACTTCACCATACCAAAGGGCACTACGCTGGGTGTTTTGGGCGCAACGGGCAGCGGCAAAAGCAGCCTTACATATCTGCTCAACCGCCTGTATGAGCTAAACGAAGGTGGCGGCAGTATTCGCTTTGGGCAGGTGGACATACGAAAGATAGACAGGCACTATCTGCGGCGTAATGTGGGCACGGTGTTGCAAGAGCCGTTTTTGTTTTCAAAGACTATTGAGCAAAACATAGCCATCACCTGCGAGGGCAAAGCGCAGGATGCGGCGCAAAAAAAAGATGTGCACAGCCGTGTGCGAGATGCGGCAAAAAAGGCGGCGGTGGACGATGCCGTCATGGGCTTTGCCCAAGGGTACGACACTGTTGTGGGCGAGCGTGGCGTTACGCTTTCGGGTGGGCAAAAGCAAAGGGTGGCCATAGCACGCACGCTCATGCTGAATGCGCCGGTGATGGTGTTTGACGATGCGATGAGTGCGGTGGACCTTGAGACGGACGCTAAAATACGCAGGGCACTGCACGAAGAGGGGCAAAAGGCGACGGTGGTGCTTATAAGCCACCGCATAAATACGCTGATGCGAGCGGACAAAATATTGGTGCTGGATAAAGGGTGCATGGTGGATATAGGCACTCACAAAGAGCTGATAGCACGCCCCGGGCCATACAGGCGCATATACGAAATGCAGAGCGAGGCGGCCGCAGAGGTAGGAGTACCTTGTGTAATCTAAAAGTATACAATAGATGTCGAGATGTTTTTGTTCAAAACAAGGCGGAGGAATGAGGAATACTGTGTGTATTCCGATTGACGACAACGTAGTTTTGGGCAAAAACAGCCGACAGATATGTGAAGTTTTAGGTTTCACAAGGTAGTAGGGGAGAGCCTTGCGCATTTGGGGCAGGAAGATTTTTTGGATAATGGCAGATAGCGTATGAAAAGCATTTCCCTGCGTCAAAATACGTGAAGTGAAAGCATAAGGAGTGATATAGCAAATGCGAGAGAAAACGCAGTACGGCAAAAAGAGCTTTTCACTGAACGTGTGGAAAAAAATGGGGCCGTTTATGAAGCCCTATCGCAAAAAACTGATAGTGGCACTCTCGCTGATGGTGCTGATGGCAGGCATAGATGTCGCATCGCCCCTGTTTTTAAGCTACGCAATGGACAACTTTGTGGTGCCGGGCACTACGGAGGGTATTGTGCCGTATGTGATTGTGTACGCATGTGCAATATTGGGGCAGGGTCTTGCTGTTTTTGGCATGGCACGCCTTGCGATGAACATTGAAATGGGCATAGGCAGGGACCTAAAGCGTGCAACCTTTTTGCACCTGCAAACGCTGGGGCTTTCCTACTACAACCAAAACGCAGTGGGCTGGCTTTTGGCAAGGGTGATGAGCGACACCAACCGCATTTCGGGCGTTGTGGCGTGGTCGCTCACCGACATATTTTGGTCCGCATTTTATGTCATCATGGTGTTTGTGGTGATGCTAATGATAAACTGGCAGCTCGCACTGCTTGTGATGGCGGTAGTGCCGGTGGTGGCGGTGCTGACGGTGGTGTTTCAGGGAAAATTTTTGCAGGCGCACCGCCACATGCGCGAGACAAACAGCAAGCTCACAGGCGCATACAACGAGGGCATCACCGGCGCAAAGACATCCAAAACGCTGGTGATAGAGGAGCGCAACAAGCAAGAATTCGGCGAAACAGCGGGCGAAATGTACCGTGCGTCGCTGCGCTCGGTGCGCCTTAACGCAATGTTTATACCCGTCATCACGTTTTTCTCCTCGGCGGCGGTGGCGCTGGTGCTGGTGCAGGGCGGCTACATGACGGTGGAGGATGCCATACCGTTCGGCACGCTGTCTGCATTTTTTGCGTATGCGCTGGGTATACTCGAGCCGGTACAGCAGATAGCAAGGATGCTTGCGGAGTTTATCGCAACGCAGGCGAACATAGAGCGTGTGGACGGCCTGCTCAGCGAAAAGCCGCACATCACGGACGATGAGCAGGTGCTGAAAAAGTACGGGGATGTGTTCGCACCGAAAGAGGAAAACTGGGAGCACATAAAAGGCGAGATAGAGTTTCGGGATGTGTGGTTTAAGTATCCTGATGGGGAAGAGTGGATTTTGCAGGATTTCAACCTAAAAATTCCCGCAGGCACGAACGTGGCGCTGGTGGGTCAGACGGGTGCGGGCAAGAGCACGCTGGTGAACCTTGTGGGTCGCTTTTACGAGCCGACAAGGGGGCAGGTGCTGATAGACGGCATAGACGTAAAGCAGCGCAGCCAGCTGTGGCTGCACAGCCGCCTTGGCTACGTACTGCAGCAGCCGCACCTTTTTTCGGGCAGTGTGCGGGAAAATATACGCTACGGAAAGCTTGATGCAACAGATGAGGAGATACAAAAAGCGGCGGCATTGGTGAGCGCAGATGTTATGGTGCAAAAACTGCCCGAGGGCTACAACACGCAGGTGGGCGAGGGCGGAGAGCGGCTGTCCACGGGGGAAAAACAGCTGGTAAGCTTTGCAAGAGCGCTACTTGCAGACCCACCTATATTCGTGCTGGACGAGGCCACCAGCAGTATAGACACCGAGACGGAGCAGCTGATACAGCAGGCAATTTCGCATGTGCTCACGGGCAGAACAAGCTTTTTAGTGGCGCACAGGCTGTCCACCATTCGCCATGCGGACCTTATATTGGTGGTGGACGAGGGCAAAATCACCGAGCGTGGAACGCACGAGCAGCTGATGGCACAGCATGGGTATTATCATGCGCTGTACACCGCCATGCGCATAGACCAAGGCGCCGTGTGGTAAAAGGAGCGGGGCGTGAGCCAAAGCGGTGGCTTGCTTTTGTGCATATCTTCCCTTACGTAACACATTCTAAATCATTTTTGTTTGGCCGCCACCGAGGGAAAACACAAGGGAAAAACGGCGAAACGTGTCTGTGAAAATTGCATATAAGGTTTACAAAATATGTGAATTAGGGTACAATACAGAATTGTGGCTGAATGCTTTTTGAAAAGCATTCGATTTGTGTGGCTGTTTGCATTGTTGTGATGCAAAGTGCTTTTGCCGCACACAACATAAAAATGTCAGTGACGGGGCGGCGTAATATCGGGTGCGCGCTTTCTGTAAATTTTACTTCGGGGAGCGCTTTCGGCGGGGCTGTGTCAGTAAAAATTTGGCCGAATTTGTTTTGCAAACGCTTTGGGATGTGCCGTCTTACAGTGCAAATTGTAATGGGAAAGGAATGCGAAAACAATTATGAACAAGTGTAAAAAGACGGTGGCGTTGCTGCTTGCGGCAATGATTATGGTAATGGTGGCGGCGTGCGGTGGAGAGACTGCTTCAAGCATGTCATCTGCGCCTGTGGCCTCAATCTCGGGGACAAGTATGCCACAACAGTTTGAGCCGGAGGCCGAGGTGCTCAACCAGGCATTTTTGACAGGCCTTGAAAAGGATGCGGACTACCCCGAGGGCAAGCGCATTACGGCGGTGATGCTAAACAATGTGCCCAGTGCACGCCCGCAAAACGGCATATCCGAGGCGGAGATACTTGTGGAAATTAAGGTGGAGTACGACGTTACCCGCTTTATGGCTATTTATGATGACTACGAGACAATGCCCACAACGGGAGGTATACGCAGTGCTCGTGACCAGTTCTTCCAGCTGCTGATACCCTACTGGGGCTTTTATGTGCACGAGGGCCCTGCAGGCTCTCACCCCGTAAACTGGATGATGGATGACTATGATTATCACGAGTTCGACCTGCAGTCCAACTACTACTCGGTGCGTGAGACAGACCCCAGCCGTGGCACAGACTCCTACAGCTGGTACAACACAAACGCTGCGCTTATTACAGAGCATATAGAGAACCGTGAGCTGGATGATTACCGCAGCTACAGCTCGCCCATCTTCCACTTTTTGCCCTTTGATGAAGAGCCTCGTGTTCCCGAAGAGGGTATGGTGGACATGGTGGAAGTGCCCCATGCGCCTCCTTATTATATGAGCTACTTCGATTATGATGATGCCGCAGGCGCATACAGCATGAGTATGCACAACAGCTCCAGCGGCCAGCGTGAGCCCACCATAGACAACAACAACGGCGAGCAACTTGATTTTGACAATGTTATCCTGCTGTTTGCCCCATTTGATGTGTACCCAAATACAACGGAAAACCTGCCAAGGGTAGATTACTCCAACGGTGGCGCAGGCTACTACTTCACGCAGGGCGGCTACGAGCTTATCTACTGGCGCAAGGGCCCTGCAAACTCGCCACTTCAGCTGCTAAAGGGCGACAAGAGCGAGGAACTTTTGGAGGTAAACACCGGCACTACCTACCTTGCGGTGGTGGATGATGTTGAATTGCCCGACTTTTACGATGCACTCACAAGCGGTGCGATGGGCACGCAGGGCGGTAGCGTAAGCTCCGAGCCGGAAGATATAGATTAAAATTTCGTGATGATGTGCGCTTTGAGTATTATGTGAGCGCTCAGCACACAGGGTAAGTATAATAATATAGCACAATACCGCATAATTCTGATGCACATAAGCATGAATTGTGCGGTATTGTTGTAGATAGTGTGGACATGAGTTAAACCGCAGGGGTTTTGAGCAATTTTTTCGCAAGACTATGCGGAAAAACGATACACTCCCTTGTGGCATGTGAGTTTTGAATAGGAAGTATGGCGGAAAAATTGCCAAATTAACTCGGGTGAACACTCGTATCCATATTATCTAAAGATTGAAAGTGAAGAAAATTACAAAGAAAGGGCTACACTTCAGCTATGAATTTACTTGGGCGTTGCGCCTCGCTTGCGGTGATACTTGTGATGTTGTTTTTGATGGTCTCCTGCGGCGGGGGTGATGTGCCTGTATCCTCTGTGCCGCCTGTGAGCAGTGCCCTCTCCGAGCCTGAGAGCATTGCCCAAGAGCCACAGTTGTTGCCGCTACCGCTGGCCACCGATTTTGATGCGCTCACCGGCCTTGCCCGCAGTGAGGGAATGCTTGAAGGACAGCGCCCTGTGGCGGTGATGGTGAGCAACGATGTGCGAAGCCTGCCGCAAAGGGGGCTGTCGGCGGCGAGTGTCCTTGTGGAGATGGAAACGGAGGGTGGCATCACCCGCCTTATGGCGATGTATTCAGACTATCGCACGCTGCCACAGGTGGGGCCTGTGCGCTCCACCCGTGACCAGTTTGTGCAGATGGCATATCCTACAAATGCGATTATGTCGCACATAGGCACCTCTGTATACGCACGAAACCTGCTACAGGTGCTCGACTACGAAAGTGTGGACGGTATCTATCTTGGTGAAAACTCATTTTGGTTTGACGATGTGCGTGGCGGCCCCGGCGCAAAGCTGAACGAATACTGCTGGTTTACGGATGCGGGGCTTTTGTGGACGGGCATGGAGTATTTAGACATAGCTCCGACCGCAGATGTGCGTGCAATGTTCAACTTTTCGGATGAGCCGTACAGTGGTGGCGAGGATGCGGCGGTGATATATGCCACGTTTTCGGATGTGTCCTCGACATATTTTACGTATGATGCAGCGCAAGGCGTGTATGTGAAAATGAGGGACAACGCGCACCACACAGATGAGGATGGCACGTGGCTTGTGTACGACAACCTGTTTTTACTAAGTGCAAACATTACACTCAAGCCGGACGGCCTTTGCACCGAGTTCGATTTTTCGGGTGGGGACGGCTATTACTTTAGCGGCGGCAAGGTGTATCCCATAATGTGGCAAAAGGGTGGGCCCGCCGAGGCATTGCGCATGTTTGATGCGAGTGGCGAAGAGCTGAGAGTTGCGCCGGGCAAAAGCTACATGGGCATAATCTCAAATGAGAGCCCCACCGCCGTGCGCTGGGAGGAAACACTGCCTACGGCATAGCGTATGCTTTTTATCTTGTGGTGCACAATAGCGATATATAAAATTAACAGCCTTTTCTCACACGGCAAGCACTGCCGATGAGAAAAGGCTGTTTTGTTTGTCGTACGCAGGGAGTGTCCAAATGCGGTGATTTATTTGTTATATCCCCCGCCTGTGGCGGGGGATATAACGTAAGGCAAGATGACCCTCGCCCCCACAGGCGACGGGGGACATCTTGAATATTTAGTGGGCGATTGTACGCCTACTAAATATTCGGCGGCTTGAAAGCCGCTGTTGCCATGTTGAATACGGGGCAAGCCCCTTAATTGAGCGCCTTCTTCTTGCGCCCAGCGTATTCTAAATCACCTCTATGTGTCCACTCCCCGTACGCACAAAGGGGTTGCAGGATTTTTGTACAGCTAATATCTTCGAGTGAAGGGCAAAAGCGAGGATAAAACAGTCCAGCCTACTTGATACAAAAGGCCGATTATCACCGAAAGCCCCAGCACTCCTGCGCCGCTGAAAATGAGTAACATGCACAACAGTGTAATCAACGCCACCGAGGATATTTGCACGATACTGCTCATGCGCTCGGCCATTGCACAGCTGGCGGCTGCACGCATACCACCGATAAAGCTTGCAAAGTTGCCTACATGTGTCATCACACCCTCGCTCTCGGGGATGTAGCTTGTCAGCGGCTCGAGTATATTCAGCTCGTGCCTGCCCAGCACCTTTATACTGCCGCCGGGCAGGTCATACGTGCGCTCTACAAGCTCCTCCGTCACGTTCATGTCATCGCTTTGGATAAGCAGTGAAATGCCGCTGTGCACAAGGCTGTCCAGTGTCTGCTGCACCTCTGTGTCGGCGCTGTAGCTCACAATAAACATTGCGAACAGCTTGCCCGAAACAGCAAGATAAATGGGCATGTGGCCGGTGGGCACGTGCTTTAGCTCGGTCTCGATGGGCGGCGGCGTTATGTCGTGGCGCTGTAGCATCTCACGGCTGCCTATCACCACACGGCTGTTTTCTACCCATGCGGTAAAGCCCCTGCCCGGCTCACACGAAAGGCTCTCCACTTTGTACAATATGTCCGACTTTCCCTGTATAACACCCTTAAACACATCACGCAGTGTGTCGCAGCCCTCTATCAGCACGCTTGAAGCGTACAAAATAGCAAGGTCGATGCGTTCCTTTTCAAACGTCTTTATGCCACGAAGCGAGATGGAGGAGGTGGGGAAGAGGTCTTTTGCGGTAACCATGACTACATTCACCTTGCCCAGCTCCTCAATGGCGGACCAGCCGGGCACAACAGCGCCCACACGGGAGGTGGCACGCTGTAAAAGTGTGCTGGGAATGGCGGACACAAGCGAGGAGGACAGCGGTGCGCCCACGCACATTACCCCTGCAAGGCAGGAGACGGCCACAAGCAGGCTGCCCGTGAAAAAGAAGCTCATAACGCCGCCCGCAAGCGAAAACGCAAGCAGTACCCACGCTATAACCCTGCCTGTGCGGTCGGAGCCTCTCAGCGAAAAGCTCTGGCGCAAAAATCCTTTCACAAGGGCGGTGGGACGGCTTATCAGCATTACGGGCTCATCCTCGTGCAAGCCCTTTGTGATGCTGTGCGCAATGTCGTTTTGGTTGTCGACGACAAAGGCGGCACAGTGGTCGTATCCGGCGCTTGCCAGCTGAAAATTGCGCAGGATACTGCCCGCACGTATGCGCTTGCCCAGTGCGTTGAAGGCGAGCAAAAATGCGGCGAGCGCACCGTATAAAACAATGTCCGTGGGCGGCAAAGCATCCGAGGGGACTATGAGGACAATGCCCTGCAAAAGTGCGACAACACAGGCGAGCGAGGGTGCACAGTCTACCGAGGGTTCGCCGAAAAGCCCCACAATGCCACACGCTATGGTGGTAAAGTTCACAATCATTGCGCCCAAAATCAGCACAAGATAAACGGCGGAAAACACCATGGGGTTAAACTCAAAAGCAATCATTTCGGGCAGCCACACGGCGTTTTGCCCAAAGCCAAGCCCCACCCACAAGAGCAAAACTCCGATGACAGCGGTGATGATAAAGCGGCGTGTCAGCGTGGAGCATAGCGAGGCGATGTCCCACTCTACGGCATCGGCATCCTGCGGCTTTGAATAATCGTCAAAGCCTTCCTCGGTGGCCTTCTGCTCGTCCTCCTCCGCTTGCTTTGCCATCTCGGCAAGCTTGCTAAACTCGCCCGTCAAAATGGCGGTGCGCCCCCTGCGCTTTTTGCGGCGTGCCTTTGGCTCGGGTATCTCCTGCCCCTGCTCCACAATCATGGTCTCTTTGAAAAAGTCCCTAAAACGCTCGTCCACCATCTCGTCCACAAAAAGGTTTTTGTTTGGTGTGTCGGAGGGTGAAACTTTCTTGTCCGCATCAAATTCCTGTGTGTGGGAGGCGGTGGGGGTTCTGCTCGGGGTACTGTTGTTTAAGTCGTACGAGCGAGTGTTTTGTGCGCAGCTTGAAGAGGTTGCCCCCTCCGCCTTGTCAATGTCGCCAAGGTCGTACATCTGCGTGCTGAAGGGTAAGGGCTCATCCTCCTTTGGCACATTCGATATAGGCTTAAACACTGCAGTGTCGGCAGAGGGTGTCTCATCAAATAGCGGCTTTTGGGTAGGTGCGCTACTTTTGGGTGCGCTTGGTGCGCTCTCGCCAAAGAGGGAAGC
>CAYJGZ010000027.1:0-18196 GCA_964370045.1 uncultured Oscillospiraceae bacterium | reverse complement strand
CTTTTTCTTGTAGCTTCTTATTGCCTCTCTGTCCAATATGTTTGACAATCCTACAGTCAAAACCCGGTGGTGCGTTTTGCCGCTATTGCTTTTTAGCACAAAATAACATATAATATCACACAGGCAAAGGGCGAATATGCGCCCCTGTGCCGGATTTGTTAGGGTAGGCGCAGGCGTGCCCTTGTCAACAGCTCCATGTATATGCGCCCGTAGCGCAGTTGGATAGCGCGTTTGACTCCGACTCAAAAGGCCGCTGGTTCGAATCCAGTCGGGCGTACCACATCGTCGCGGGCAGTGTTTGGCTTGCGGCGATATTTTTATTTTAATAGGTAGACATACCAGTAAAATCACAAGGTGTAGAATACCACAGATATTATTATACCCTTAAAATGGGCGAAAAAACAGGAAAAAGCAAAAAAAATTATCGCAAAGCGGGCGATATTAAAAAAGGAGGCACAAACATGGCAGGTGAAAAAGTAGACTACAAGGCGATGTACTACCACTTGGCGGGGCGCACGGCGATGACGGTGGATGTGCTGGAAGCGACCACCACCATACTTGATGCGACGACAAAATCGCTGGATGCAACAACAAAGTCCATGGAAGCGACAAAGGATGCGCTGATAACCATAACCGAAAAGCTAAAAAAGGCACAGCAGGATACCGAAGAGATGTTCATGAGTGCAGATGAAGATGAAGAATAGGGCAGATAAAAATTAGAAAACACAGCCAAAATAAAAGCTTTGGCTGTGTTTTTTTGTGTGCTTGTGGGCGACACATAAAAAACAACAGGTAAAATACGACAAAAATGTTTACAATTCAGATGAAATATGGTATAATTTGACATAACGTGATGACAGCGCTGTCATTTTTATAAATTAACATACTTTTGACACACATCACATGATAGCAACAGAAAGAATGGGGGAAAGAGCGTGTTTCAAAAGTTTCATGCACAGGACGAGCTGGACGTAGAGGCGTTTATCCGGGAGACCACCGAAACAATCTGGGATGATAATATGGTGGGCGCAATTTACGACTGCTATACCGAGGATACTGTAATCCACGGGGCAAACGGCACAGAGGTGAAGGGGGCAAAGGCAATTACCGCAGACACCATGGCGTGGCTGAGTGCCTTCCCCGACCTAAAAATTACCATCCTAAATGTCATTTGGAAGGGCAACGCAAAGGACGGCTACCATGTTTCCATGCCGTGGTACTACACTGGCACAAACACGGGCCACAGCCGCTTTGGTCCCCCCACCGGCAAAAAGCTCACAAAGGAGAACAATCTCGGCATTGCAAATACCTTTATACAAAAGGTAGACGGCAAGTGGACATACGTGGAGGAATGGTCCACCTATGATGTCGCCGCAATGAAGGCGGTGTGCACAAGCGAGTAGTAAGTTTATCACAAGTGCGTTATTTGATAATTGCGCTTGAATTAAAAAAAGGGGTGTTCATATGTCAACCATTGATGTAATTATTGTAGCGATATACGTATTAGGCATGTTGTTTATGAGTTTTCGCCTAAGCAAAACAAACAAAACTCAGGAAGACTATTTTGTGGGCGGTCGCTCCATGCCGTGGATTCCCGTGGCCTGCTCAATAGCGGCATCTACTATCAGCGCAAACGGCTTTATCGGCGGCCCCGGCTGGGCGTATACCTCCGGCGTTACCGCATTTATGTTGCAGTTTAGTATTCCTTTGGTTCTAATGGTGACAAGCACTTTTGTCATTCCTATGCTTTATAACCTAAAGGTTACCTCCTGCTATGAGTATGTTGCCATGCGTTTTGGCAACAAATCACACATTGTTTCTTGTGTAGGATACTTGGTGACAGCACTCACCCTGCTTTCCGGCTTTATATTTATTCCCTCGCTCATTATCAATCAAATGACCGGATGGGATATGCTGGTAATAGTTCCGGTGATAGTTTTGGTTGTTGTTGCGTACACGATTATGGGCGGTATCAAGGCTGTTATCTGGACAGACGCCATTCAGATGGTTGTTTTGTGGGTTGGCCTTATTGCTACTGTTGTTGTGGCATTGCAAAGCATGAATATGGGCTTTATGCAGGTGCTAAGCGAGGGTCAAGCGGCAGGCCTATTGAACGCACTGGACTTCTCCTTTGACATTGTGCTGGAAAATGGCGTTTGGGTAACGCTTTTAGGCGGTGCGGCAATGTGGGCGCAGTACTTCTTTGCAGACCAAACCCAGCTGCAGCGTATGCTCTCCGCAAAGTCGGTGAAAGCTGCCAAGCGCTCCATCTTTACCAGCGGCATAGTTATGAACTCAATGATGTTTATCTTCATGATTATAGGCGTAATTATGTTCTCCTTCTTCAAGGGCCAAGAATTTGAAAGCTCCAACAACGTGATGATTACCTTCGTTCTGGAGCATCTGCCCGTGGGTATACTCGGCCTTATGCTTGCGGCGGTATTTGCGGCGGCAATGTCCTCCATTGACTCGGTGCTCAACTCCATGACTACCGTTTTTGTTAAGGATATTTACGAGAAGTACATTCGCAAGGATAAGGGCGAAACACCGCTTAAAGTGAGTATCATGTTTACCGCAGTTTTTGGTGTTATAACCATTGCGTTTGTTCTGATGGGCTTTGTGGGCACCACCGCCTCCATTTTGGCCACTGTGGGAAAATACGCAGGCTACGTTGCAGGCTCTGTTTTAGCGGTGTTCCTGCTGGGCATGTTTACTAAAAAAGCCAATGACTTGGGAACGATGATAGGCTTTGTTGCAGGTGTTATCGCCACATGGGGCGTGTCTTTCACCACAATAAACTGGCTGTGGTACTACTTGGTAGGCGTTGTGGTTGCTGTGGTTGTAGGATATGTGGCAAGCCTTGCAACAGGCGGCGAAAAGGAAGAAAGAGTGGTGTACACCATTTCGGGCCAGCGCAAAGCCATTATGGACGCAGGCGAAACCGTCAAGGATGGCGTGTCCATCCTGCCGGGCAAAATGGACAAGTACGCATGGGGTCTGCTAATATTCTTCTTTGTGCAGCTTGGAGTTTTGTTCCTGTTTACTCAATAATCGGGAATGGACACATAATAAACACGAATAAGCTGGTATAATCCCCCTGCCTTAGGCGGGGGGATTATACCGAAAAAACCAAATCGGCTCTTTTGTCGGTACTATACACTATATCATTGCATTGAAAGGAAGCAAAAAAATGGGAAAATTCAGTCAGGCAAAAAAAGCGGTATTAAACTATTTTGAAGCTTTGGAAAGCTGCAAGGGGCAAAATATTGAGCAAGCCCTTGCCGCGCATGTAAGCGCAGATTACGAAATGCGCAGTGTGTACCCTTTTAGGGAGATTGAGGGCGGGCTAAGCGGCGCGGTAAAAACACTGTGGCAGCCCATGACCTCGGCAATAAAGCACATGGAGCGCCGCCAAGATATTTTTATAGCGGGCGACAACCAAATAGTCCCCGGCGAAGTGTGGGTTATGTCCATGGGGCACTTTATGGGCCTGCACGATGAGACATGGCTGGGCATACGCCCTACGGGCAAAATTGTAAACATTCCGTATGCGGAGTTCAACTGTGTGGAAAACGGCAAGGTGACTAAAACAGCACTGCTGATGGATTTAATCAGCTTTATGGCTCAGGCGGGTGTGTATCCTTTGGCACCCATGACGGGCAAGGACTTTGTGTTCTATGGGCCAAAGCGGCACAACGGCCTGTTGTTTGAGGATGCCCCCGAACAAGATGGCAAGGACACATTGGCCTTAGTCAATCGCATGTGCGATGATTTGGTCAATGGTGGCCTGGTAGACGCCGGCGACGGAAGCGTTACGGGCACTCCCGAGGAAATTTACGGCCGCACCTTTGCGCCCAATATGGCGTGGTATGGCTCTTGCGGCATAGGTGGCACGTATACTATTCCTCGCTATATGAAACAGCACCAGGGGCCTTTCTCGGATGGGCTTACGGATATGCGCTTTAACGGGCACATGGTGCGCTTTGCCGAGGGCAACTTTGCCTGCTGGTTTGGCTGGCCCAATTTGTATAATAGAAACAGCGGCGGATACTTGGGCATGAACGAGGGCAAAGAGGCTGTGCAAATGCAGGTGGTAGACGTGTATTCCTGCTACGATGGCTTTATTGAGGAAAACTGGGTATTCATTGATTTGGCATGGTGGCTGAAACAGCAAGGCATGGATGTGTTTGAGCGCACAACTGAAATATTCTATTCACAATATTAAATAGTGCCGCTTTACATCTAAATAAGCCGCATATTTTCGTATTTCAAAAAAACAGCCCTCGGCTTTGCGCCGGGGGCTTATCTGTTTGTGTTATGAAAGCTCGTTGTCCGCTATCTTATCCAGCAAAAACGAGCGGTGCTCCTCTTTTGTGTGTGGCAAAAGCGTTCTGCACATGTATTGTATGGATTTTTCATACATCCCTTGGTCGTCTGCGCCTACTCTGCCGTTTATTATGTCCCTTATAATATAGTAGCTGTATGCAATGTTCATATGCGCTACAAAGTCCACTGCGTTTTCTTCCACGCTGCCCTCCCGTGCTGCCTTGGAAAGAATATAGTGGTCACGGTGGTAGCCTCTTTGGGCACTGCCAATGTGCAAGTATGCCAGAATGTCCTGCTCGCTCACAATGCTTTGCTCGGGGAAAAGGCCGAAATATTCCTCGTAAAGGTTATATGTCCACGCCGCTGTTTCGGTGGGGTAGTAAACCCGTATAAACTCCTGTGGGTGAACAAAAGCGTGCTTCAAAAAAAGCTCCCACATTGTGACATACCGCTGTATCCACAGGCTGCAAGCCTCATATCCTTTTTCCAACTCTGCCAAGTATTCACGGGTAATGGCAATGCACGCAAGCGCTTCCAAATGGTGCATATTATGAAAATATGTGTAAATAGCGGAAGCGTTTAGCCCTGCGCTTTGCGCCAATGTTCTGGCAGATAGGTTTACAACGCCCTCGGCCTTTACAATGCGCACAGCCTCGTTGACAAATTCAATTTTCTTTTGTAGCTTAACAGTGTCTCCCAATGAGGCATCCTCCAAAAACAAGTAAAAAATAAAATAAAAAACAAATAAATAAAATTTATTCACATGAGAAAATTGTTATTATTATAAATAGTAATTGGATATGTTGTCAAGCGAATGAAGTGTGAGGCTGTGTACAAATGCGGGGATATAACATAAGGCAAAATGACCCTCGCTTCCATAGGCGACGAGGGTCATCCTGAATATTTAGTGAGCGTACAATCGCCCACTAAATATTCGGCGGCTTGAAATCCGCTGTTGCCACATTGAATACGGGGCAAGCCCCTTAATTGAGCGCCTTCTTCTTGCGCCCAGCGTATTCTTGAACCACCTTTATAAGTCCGCTCCCAAGTGTAAGGGTGTGGGCAAACGCATCGCTTGTCTTTTTGTGCAATTTTTTATAGGCGATAAATTTGCATATTAAATGATAATATGATACAATTAAATACGTATATAATTATGATGGTGTATAAATGGTAATTAGATACTTTGCACATTTTTTGAAAAAGGAGGATGAAATTATCCAAACAGAACTGTTAATGGTAATATTTAATCTTGTGTTTTTTGTGCACAATATTTTTTATATTAGCCTTTTGGAAAAAATGTTCGGCACAAAAAGCAGTGTGCTCAAGATAATTGTGTTCAGTGCCGTGAGCGGCACGGTGGGCACGGTGTTTTTGATTTTGTTTGGCAGTATGTCCTCGCTTGGATATGGCATTATGCTTGCTGTTTACGTGGTGATGGTGATGGTGTACTACAAAGGGCAGAGCCTCATGGTGCGCTTTGTGTGTGCGCTTATATTTAACGTACAAATCATGGTGGTACGGGGAATTGTAGTCGCCGTAATATCCATGGTAAGCGGGCAGAGCATTCTTTCGCTTTCGCAGGATGAGAGCTGCTTTTGGACGATACTCATAATCACAGCGGCGCTCAGCGCGCTTTTGATAGCTGGGATTTTACGCATAATTCCGCATAAATACCTGCGTGCGATAACCCAAAAGACCGAGCAGATGGGCATATTTTTTGCCATTACACTGCTGGCAAATATTTACATGATAGCCAACGGAATGGTGTACGCACAGCCGGTCGATTACGACCTGCTCCCGCTTCACCAGATAGTGGCATCGCTCACATGGCTTGCGGCCACCTACGCCAGCATGTTTATGCTGGTGGTGTTTGATATGATGCGCGAGCACAAGGAAAACTTGGAGCAAAAGCTACACAGGGACGAGGTATACAAGCAGGCGCTTTTGAGCCGTGTGCAAACGGTGCTGGAGATAAACTGTAGCAAGGATAAGCTACAGCGTATGCTGGTGAGCGGACAGGAGCAAAGGATACAAGAGCAGATGCGCTATTCGGAGTATGTTTCGGATGAAATTAGCAGGAATGTATATGATGAGGATATGCAAAAAGCGCTGGAGCATTCCTCCTTGCGAAATATTTTAGCACAGTTTCTTGTGGGCAAGGAAAAGTTCGGCTGTGACTACAGGCTGATGCAAAGCGATGGCAGCTACCGCTGGGTGAACGACACTATTGCGGTAAGTAGGGATGCAGCCACAAATGACATCATCGCCATAAAAACCGTTGTGGACGATATACACGAGATAAAGATGAGCGAGGCGATGCTACAGCTGGACACTCAGTACGACTATCTTGTGGGTGCGTACAACAGAAAAACGACGGAGCTTTTCATAAAAAATCATCTTGAGATGACAAAAACAGGCGTGATGTTCCTGCTGGATTTGGATAACTTCAAGGCGATAAACGACAACATGGGTCACCTATACGGGGATGAGGTGCTGAAAGAGTTTTACAACGATATTGCGAAAAATTGCAGAAAAGATGATATAATAGGGCGTATTGGCGGAGATGAGTTTGTTGTGTTTTTCAAAAATGCCACAGACAGGCAAAACATAGCGAACAAGGCGGAGAAAATATGCAGCTCTGCGGAAAAAAAACACACCTCCGAGGAGGGTGTTTCGGTGACGGTGAGCTGCAGCATAGGCATAGCCATAGCGCCGGAGCATGGCACAAGCTATGAGGAGCTTTACAAGGCGTCCGACCTTGCCATGTACGCCTGCAAGAAAAAGGCGAAAAACGGCTACGCATTTTACGAGCCGAACGATTACGAATAGCTCCGAATAACCGTGCCATTTTTGTTTATTCAGCGGGAATTAAATAGCAGGAAAAATAACCGAAAAATAAAAGTGTATGCAAAATCAGCGGTTTGGTTTTTGGCATACCCCCAAAAATATAAAAAATAATAATTAGATAGTGTGGACACGAGTGTTCAGTCGAGTTATTTTGGCAATTTTTTCGCCTAAGCCAAATCTATGCAATCCAAGCCGTTTTTAATTTAGCCAAAACCACCGTAACTGTGTCAGTGCACCTTATAATGCACAAAGCATTATGTGCGGCACACTTCCTTGTTACGAAATTTTTGGCGGTATTAAAAATTCTACGAACCTATCGCACACAAATTTTTGTGGTAGGCACGGCAGACGACAGAGCAATACTTTGTGTATTGCGATGGAGGATAACAACGCATAACGCAAAAATTTGATGCGATAGGCGTGCTTGGATTACATAGATTTGGCTGTGTGTTGTCAAAACTCGCATTCCACAAAGGAGTGCATCGTTTTTCCGCCGCGTCTTGCAAAAAAATTGCTCAAAATCCCTGCGATTCAACTCATGTCCACACTATCTAAAAGCCACACGTTGCGGTTTGCCTGCCGAATGTGTGGCTTTTTGCTGTGCGAAAAACAAATCAATATTTTTAAGTGCACCAAAAAATTGTGTCTTGACAAAGCGGCAAAGCGGCAGTAATATAAATATACCTAATAGGGGTAGGGGGTATACATCGTGTGGCGATTTTGCTCTCTTACCCTTGGGTGGAAAAATAAAATTTTAGCATAAGGAGTTAAATAAATGTTACAGTGCATGGACGCAGAGCAGGTAAAAAAAAGGCTCAAAAAAATAGAGGGGCAGGTTCGGGGCATCAGCAATATGGTGGAGCAGGACAAGCCGTGTGAGGAGATACTTATTCAGATAGGTGCGGCAAAGGCGGCATTGCACAAGACGGGCCAGCTTATTTTGGAGGGGCACATGCACCATTGCGTCTTGGACGGCATAAAGAGCGGACAGGAAGAACAAACGATAGAGCGTCTTATTTCGGCGCTGAACCAGTTTTCCAAGACGGTGTAGGCGCAGGGGAATAAAATTATCATAAATGCGCAAAAAAACACCTAAAAAATAGCGGAAAAATCAAACGCTCGAACACTCGTGGCGTTGCTATCTAAATCAGGATTACACAAAGGGGACACTTTATGAAAAAATTCATGCACTTCTTAAATTCACCGCTGATGCTGTGGATTTCGGGAATATTTCTTTTGGCAAGTTTTATCACCGAATATATCCTGCCGCTTATGGGGGTAGGCTTTGAGTTTGTAGTAAACCCGGCATGGGTATCGCTGGCTATATCCGGCGTGCCGCTTGCGTACACGGCGGTGGTAAACACCGCAAAGCTGAAAATAACCTCCCCACTGCTCATCACCATAGCCATGATTGCGGCGGTGTATATAGGGGATGTGTTTGCGGCGGGAGAGGTTGCGTTTATCATGGCGATAGGCGAGTGGCTGGAGGATAAAACGGTAGAAAAGGCAAAAAAAGGCATTGAAAAGCTGCTGGGTTTAGTGCCGGATGTGGGCAGGGTGATAAAAAGGGCGCAGGACGGCACAGAGCTGGAAAGCCTACTGCCTGCGAACGAAATAAAGCTTAAGGACGTTATTCGTGTGCTACCGGGCGAGCGCTTTGCCGCCGACGGCGTGATAGTATCGGGCAACACCACGGTGGACCAGTCGGTTATGACAGGCGAGTCGCTACCCGTGAACAAGGAGATAGGGGACGAGGTGTTCACAGGTACTATCAACTGCTTTGGAAGCGTGGATGTGCAGGTGGAAAAGGCATTTAGCGACTCTTCCCTGCAAAAGATGATACGCCTTGTGGAGCAGGCGGAGGAGAAGAAAGCCCCCACCCAAAAGACGGTGGACAGATGGGCAGGGGTGCTGGTGCCTGCGGCGTGCGTTATAGCGGTTATCACCTATCTTGTGTTTGCGTTTTTGCTGAACTCGCCCGACACTGCGCTCATACGTGCGGTTACGGTGCTGGTGGTTTTTTGCCCCTGTGCGCTGGCGCTGGCCACGCCCACCTCCATAATGGCGGCCATAGGGCAGGCGACAAAGCAGGGCGTTTTGATAAAGTCGGGCGAGGCGCTGGAGCACATGGGCGGCGTTACGGCCGTAGCTTTTGACAAAACGGGCACCATCACGCAGGGAAAGCTGAGCTTTGCGGACATATACTCGCCCGATGTGCCAAAGGAGGAGCTACTGCGCAAATGCTACTCGGCGGAGAGCCACTCGGAGCACCCCATAGCTAAGGCGATTGTAAAATACTGCAAAGGGCAGAGCGTATCCCGCAGTGACGCGCAGGGCTTTGAGATGAGCCCCGGCAAGGGGATATCCGCACAGATTGAGGGCGAGGAGGTTTTGTGCGGCAACGAAAAGCTGATTGCAGAGCGACTAAAGGCCGAAATACCGCAGGACATCGCACAAAAGGCGGCGCAGATGCGAGACGAGGGCAAGGCTGTTGTGATAGTGGCGAGCGGCGGCAGGGTGCTGGGGCTTATTTCGCTGTCCGACACGATAAAGCAAAACGCAAAACAGCACATACAACAGCTGAAAGCCTCGGGTGTTTCGGACGTTATGCTATTAACGGGGGACAACCAAAAGGCGGCGGATTACATTGCGAGCAGGGTGGGCATACAGCAGGTGCACGCACAGCTATTGCCGCAGGACAAGCTAAACGTGGTGGAGAGCTACCTGCAAAAAGGCGAGAGCATATGCATGATAGGCGATGGCGTAAACGACGCACCTGCGCTTAAAACTGCCTCGGTGGGTATAGCCATGGGCACAATGGGAAGCGACATAGCCATAGAGGCGGCGGACATCGCCATCACGGGCGACGACATCTCTAAGGTTTCCTATATTAAAAAGCTGTCCAACGCCACGCTGTTTTCCATAAAGTTTAACATCACGCTCGCCATGATAATAAACTTTGGCGCTATCATCCTGTCGGTGGCAGGCCTGTTAAACCCAGCCACGGGTGCGCTGGTGCACAACGCAGGCTCGGTGCTGGTGGTGCTGAATGCGGCACGGCTGTACGAAAAAAAGATTGTGTAAAAAAAATAAATATATTTACAAAAAATCACGGGTTATTCGGGTTTTGCGGGCGAGCGCATAGGGTCGCCCCTACAACCTTACCGCTTGGGCGAGCGCACAGGGTCACGCCTACAATCTCGCCGCTTGGGCGAGCGCATAGGCTCGCCCCTACAGTCTCACCGAACAATGTTGTTTTTCACCCCACGAATATATTCATTTCGTGTAGGGGCGACCCTGTGTGGTCGCCCGTTTTTGCTTTATTGTCGATTATCAGGGAGTGGACACATAGAGATGATTTAGAATACGTTAAGTGAGAGAAGAAGGCGGCATATCCTCCCCCCGCCGCAGGCGGGGGAAGGATATGCCAAAAAACTAAATCACTGCGTTTGGATACTCCCGATTATCAAAATAAATTGTAAAAAGGCATAAAATTGTGCTATACTGTGTCGTAAAAATAAAGTTAAATGTGCACATCCAACCTAAGGAGGTATTTACAAATGAGAAGAAACAGCTTAATCACGCTGATAATGGCAGGCGTTGCGCTTGTTTTGGTGGTGGTGCTTGCGGTGGTGCTGCTGACGCAGTGCATGAACGCAAGCCCGCAGGGTGCCTCCTCCGAAAGCTCTTCATCTTCGGCATCGCACGCATCCTACACACCGCCCTCCTCTGCGGCGGTGCCCTCCTCCCAAAGCGCCCTGCCGCCCTCCTCTGTGCCTGCGCCCTCCTCCTCGTCGAGCGAGGCTGCTTCCTCCTCGTCCGAGCCTGCCCCTCAGCCTGCGCCGGTGTTTTCGCACGCGCCTGCCGCCACCGTGAGCGAGCAGAGCGTGAGCGTCAGCTACCAAACAGACGTAGAGAGCACGGTGAACGCCATTCTGTCCACCAGCGGCGAGGGCATATCCGTCAGCCAATTTTACGATTACTTTAATCGCAATGAGAGCTTTGACTGGGCGGTGGAAAAGCACACGGTGTACACCGTGACGCAGGACGGCAAGACGCTTAGCTTTGAGCTTCCCGACCTTGACGAAAGCTACTACCTATACATAAATGCGGTGGAAAACGAGAGCGGCACATGGCAAAACAGCGTGACGGTGATACCGCTGTACCAAGCGCCGATAAGTTCTTCGAGCACATCGGGTAGCATAAGCACCTCCTCGCAAAGTGCGTCCATCTCCGCATAAATTGCAGTGTGTGGATATAGCAAAAAGCCAAATCACTGACGTTTTTCCACATCTCGGTGTGTGGAAAATTTGGAATAGGGGAAAGCATGTTAATTCGGCAGGAGACATCATCGGACCGTGAAAGCGTAAATCGTGTGGTGAAAGCCGCATTTGAGACAGCACAGCACAGCGACGGCAGTGAGCATGAGATGGTAAAGGCGCTGAGAGAAAGCGATGCGTTTATCCCTCAGCTTTCGCTTGTTGCGCAGGTGGACGGCGAAATAGCAGGGCATGTAATGTTTACAAAAGCCGAGGTGGACGGGCACACGGTGCTGGCGCTTGCGCCGTTGTCGGTGCTACCTGCATTTCAAAAAACAGGCATAGGTACGGCACTTGTGCGCAAAGGGCAGGAGGTTGCACGGGAGATGGGCTTTGCGGTATCGGTTGTCTTAGGGAGCGAAAAATATTACCCCCGCTTTGGGTATGTTCCTGCGGCAGAGCTTGGCATTTTGCCGCCGTTTACAGTGCCGAGCGAAAACTTCATGGCGATAAAGCTAAGGCAAGACACCGCCGAAATACAGGGTGTTATAAAGTACGCAAAAGAGATATTTAAGGGATAAAATTTTGAAGAGGCGCAATAGGTAGCGTCCTGTTTTTGCGCATAATTCCGCATTTTTTGCCTTGCCAAAGAAAAAATGCCGTGTTATGCTGTATACACGGCACTGCGAATAAAATTTGCAATGCAATGCAAAACACAGCGTGCCGCAATAACTGAACATATTGAGGGAGGTATTTGTAATGAGCACTGAGCTGAAGATTTTTACATGTACACACTGCGGAAACATGGCGGAGCTTATCCTTGATGCGGGCGTAAGCATGGTATGCTGTGGGGAGGAAATGCAGCGGCTGTTGCCCGGCACTACGGATGCGGCACAGGAAAAGCACGTTCCCGTGTGCGAGGTGAAGGACGGCAAAATCACCGTGAAGGTGGGCAGTGTGGCGCACCCCATGCAGGAGGATCACTACATCCCCTACGTGTGGCTACACAGCAAATGTGCGGTACAGCGTGCCTGCCTAAACCCGGGGGACGAGCCTTGCGCGGTGTTCACGCTGGTGCCGGGGGATGAGCCCATTGCGGCGTACGAGTGGTGCAACAAGCACGGCCTGTGGAAGACAGAGGCGAAATAAGGCGATAGTCATTTGGCTCAAAAGCCACAATATCCCTTGGCTTAAAGGGATATAAAAGCCAATAAAACATGATTTTTTCGGAATAAATCGCATTTTTGGTAGTGTGTTTACACTATCTGAGAAAATGCGCAAAAAATACCGTAAAATCAGCATAAAAAACCGCTTTACCCAAAGGCTACACAGCCAAAGGGCAAAGCGGTTTTGTTTTTTGACTAAAAGCTGGGAGGATATACCCAAAAGTAGCGTGCCACTCGCACAATACGAGTGTCTTTGCATGTGGGTAGACAGCTATGTATTTTTACAGTGGTTCAACTATAATATGAGGCAAGCCCTTAGTTGAAAAACATAGCTACACAGTATAGCAGCCTATTACCTCAAAGTACTCACAGCAGGAGGCGGCTTGGTTCAGCGTGTCTGCATCCTTTAGGATGTTGCCGCGCAGGTCCGCAAAAAAGCGGTAGCTGCCTGCCGAAGCAGGGCGAGACTCTATGCGCTCAAGGTTCAGCCCGCCTGCCATGAAGGGCAAAAGTGCCTCGCACAGCGCACCACTGCGGTGGCGTGTGGAGAAGGTGACCGAGATGCAGTTGCTGTTATTGTCATACTCGGGTAAAGAGGCAATGGCGACAAAGCTGGTGTTGTTGTCGGGGCTGTCCATGATGTCGGGCATTAGCACCTCAAGACCGTAGGTCTCTGCGGCAAGGCGGCTACCTATGGCGGCGGTGTGTCCGTCGGCGGCGTCGGCGGCCGCCTTTGCGGCAACAGCGGTGTTGCGGCTTCCCTTCAGCTCCCAGCCCTTGCCCTTCAAAAAGCGGCGGCACTGCTTAAAGCCCTCGGGGTGGCTGAGCACCATGTGTATCTCCTCGAGCTTTGTGCCCTTGGGCGCAAGCAGGCACTGGTTTATATCCACCTGTGTGCGGCGCACGATGTAACAGCCGTATTTGCGCAGTAGGTCGTATGTTTCGCCAATAGCACCCGTCTGGCTGTTTTCAATAGGCACTACGCCGTAGTCGGCCCTGCCCTCTTTCACAGCGATAAACACATCCTCAAAGTACTCGGTGGCAAGCTGGTTTGAGCCCTCAAAAAGCTGGAGTAGTGCCTTTTGACCCCATGCGCCGGCAACGCCCTGGTATGCGCAGGTGATGTCCTGCATTTTGGGCAAAGCGGGCTGGGGCAACAGCTGTGTGGGCTTTCCGAACAGCTGCTTGTGCTGCAAGCTACGGGACAGCGCCATGACGGTGCGCATGAAAAGGGCGCTCTCGCCCGCAAGCTCTTCGCCTGCGCACTTTTGTGCGTTTTTCACCACCTGCTCCTCCCTGTTTTCGTCCAGCACAGACAGGTTGTTTTGCTCCTTGAGCGTTGCCACCTTGCGGGTGGTGTTCATGCGCTGTGCAAAAAGGGGAACCATCTTTTCGTCGATTGCGTCGATTTCACTGCGAAGTGAGGAAAGCTGTTCTTTTGTGTCCATTTTAAGTTGCCTCCGTTTTTTGTTTTATTTGTGAATATACTGTTGATACTATAAAATATGTATTTGCGCTATTGCGCGGTTTGTATCACCTCGTGTATTTGACGCACCTTTTTCATCATGCGGTGAAACAGCATGGGCGTGATGGACTGCTGTCCGTCGCACAGCGCCTTTTGGGGTGCGTTGTGCACCTCTATCATAAGGCCGTCTGCGCCTGCCGCCACCGCCGCAAGCGCCATCGGCTCCACAAGATGCCAGTAGCCTGTGCCGTGGCTGGGGTCCACTATTACGGGCAGGTGGCTTTTTTGCTTTAGCACCGGCACGGCCGAGACGTCCAGCGTGTTGCGGGTGGAATCCTCAAAGGTGCGAATGCCACGCTCGCACAGGATGACACTGCTCTTTTCGCCCATCAGCACGTACTCCGCCGCCATGAGCAGCTCGTTTATGGTGCAGGCCGCGCCACGCTTTAGCAGCACAGGCTTGCCCATCTTGCCCACCTCACGCAATAGCGGAAAGTTTTGCATGTTGCGTGCGCCTATCTGTATTACGTCCACATCCTCTATGAACGCCTCGGCGTAGTCGGTGCTCATGATTTCGGTGACGATGGGCAGACCTGTTTTTTCACGCGCGATTTTCAAAAGCTCAAGGCCGCTTAGGCCCATGCCCTGAAAGGAATAGGGGGAGGAGCGTGGCTTGAACGCACCGCCACGTAGGAACGTAGCGCCATCGGCCTGCACGTCCCTTGCGATGGACAGCACCTGCTCCTCGCTCTCCACGCTGCACGGGCCGGCCATCACGGTGAGTGTGCCGCCGCCCACCTGCTGTGCGCCCACCTTTATCACCGTGTCGGTGGGGTGAAAGCGGCGGTTTGCCAGCTTGTAAGGCTCGCTCACCTTTACAACACGCTCCACAATTTCGTTGCGCTGTAGGTCGTCCGCCGAGATGTGGGAGGTGTCGCCCACCAGCCCCACCACATGGGATACATCGCCCTGTATGGGATGGGTGGAAAGCCCCCGCTCGTGCATGTTTTGGCAAAACTCCTCCAGCCGCTCCTGTGATGTGCCGGGTCGTAGGATTACAATCATGATTTGACCTCCTGTGTCGTGTGATATTTTAATTTGCAAAAAGAATGTGGACAAAAAAATATACAAAAAAAGGGAAGGTTCATTTTCATGAACCTTCCCTTGCGTCTGCTGTTCGGTGGCGTGTTATGCGCCGCAGGCGGGTGCAGGTCTCATGAAATGTGCAAAGCGTGTAAAGCCAAAAAACCCAAGGCTAAAAAACCCAAGGCTAAAAAAGAAGAAAAAGGCTTCACGTATACGCATTTGCTAAAACCGCCCCTTACAAAGATGTCGCATTCGTTCGTACAATATGTAGTATACCCCTTTTGAGCGAAAATGCAACAAAAAAAGCTCGAAAGAGCGTGTTGTACAATTTTGATGCAAATGGGTGATTTTTTTAGGGCTGATTATACACCGTAAAATGCCTGAAAAATCCCTCGAAAAATGCGCAAAAATTCCCGTAAAAATGTTTTTTGCCCCAAATTGCAAAAATTTGGTGTAAAAACGGCAAAATGCCTTGTTAAACAAAAAAATGTGATATAATGAATACAACTGCACTATAAAAGGCTATATAGATGTAAGGCGAGCGCAGGCCTGCAGTGCCGTAAAGAGGAGATGTTAAAGATGGCGAGTACAAAAAAAAGAAAAAATAGAATAATAATGTGCATTATGGCATTTTGTATGCTGCTGTCCTTTGGAATATTGGCGGCACTGCCCGTGCAGGGTGCGGAGGATGTGCCCACCGAGGTGATAAATGCCAAAAGCGGCGTTGTGCGCATTATCGCCTCGCCCAATAGCGGCGACTGGGCCTCCATGGGCAGTGGCTTTGCGGTGGGCAAAGAGGGCAGCAGGAACGTAAATATTGTCACAAACTACCACGTGGTGGAGGATGCGGACCAGTTTTATGTCTTTTACAACACAGGCCAGTACGTGAGCGCAAGCGTTGTGTATGAGGACAGGGAGCGGGACATTGCGGTGCTACGCCCCTCGCAGGCAATACCCGGCATAGAGCCGATACAGCTGGAGACGGACAACATACAGTCGGGTGCGGCGGTGTATGCGCTGGGCTTCCCGGGTGCGGCGGACTATTTTGTGGAGGGCGAGGAGACGGGCTATTATTCGCTGGATGAGTACCTAAGCGGCGTGATAGCGGACAAAAACTCCATGTCCATAACGGACGGCATCATCAGCGCCATGCACAATAGCGTGCTGATAGGCAACGGGAGCATCCCCGTGCTCACCATACAGACTAACACCGACATAAACGACGGAAACTCGGGCGGCCCTTTGCTAAACCGTGCGGGGCGTGTGGTGGGCATAAACACCATGGGTCTTACCATAGCGGACGGCATGAACGGCTCGGTGCACACGGACGAGCTTATAAAGGTGCTTTTACAGCAGAACATTGAATATGACGGAAGCCCTGCACAGCAAGTAGACTCTACGCCAAATGCGCAGGCCACACAGCCGGGCGCAGGCACACAGGGCACAACAGGCACGCAGGTAGTGCCTGCCGCAGTGGACAACACGGGCATCATAATCGTGATGGTGATAGCTGTGCTGGCGGTTATTATAGCGCTCATCACGCTGATAATGGTGGCACGCAGGCGCAGGACAAGCAGCGTGGACGAGGACAGCCTGCTCGCCTTTGAGCGCAACTATGGCAGGGTGGACGAGTACACCGCCTGCTACATGGCAAAGGAGCTTGTGCAAAAGCTGATACCCCTTTCAAGCTACGACCTAAACCCCTTGATGGACCCTGAAAACATCCTAATAGAGGGCAATAGCCTCCTGCTGAAAAACGAGGGTTCAGATGCCCCTGCAGGCGCACAGCTGGACATTTTCCCCGGCTACTCCGCCCCCGAAAACTACAAGCAGGGCGCAGGCAGTGCCGCAACGGTATACTTTATCGGTGCTGTGATGTACACGCTCACGGTGGGAGGCCGCCCACCCGAGGCGCTCAGCCGCAAGGAGGAGAACAGCCCTGTTTTCAAAAACCCCACCACCTTCCAAAGCATCGTGAATGCGGCGATGGAGCCGTACGAGCAAAACCGCATTCAAAACCTTTATGCGCTGTATGATGTGCTTCAGGCAAACATAAATGCAATATATGCCGAAAGTGCACCCAAAACTTACGTGGCAAATCAATACGGGCGGTAGCTAAAGGCATTGTGAAATGTGCATTCTAAAAAATCGCAAAAAATACGAAAAATTACTCGAAAAATAAAAATTTTAGAGGAGGCATCGTGTGGATAGGCTGAAAAAATGCGGCGAAGCGATAAAATTTACAGAAGAGCTAAGTGCCTTGGCACAAAGCGGAGACATAGGAGCTATTTTATCCCCCGATAACTTGGAAATAGGCAGCGAGGGCATAACCATAAAAAACAAGGTGCTCTCCCCACCACCTGCTACACCCATTGTGTACGCAGGCTTTAGCGCACCCGAGGTGTACGCAGGCAACACAGGCCCTGCCGCATGGGTGTACTTTGCGGCGGCGGCAATATACAAGCTGATAAACGGCGATGCACCCCCCGAGGCAATCGACCGTGGCAAAAAGCCTGCCGTGAAAGAGCCGAAGGACGCGCTGGACACACTGCTGAATAAGGCGCTCGAAACAAACCGCAACATGCGAGTGGCAAACATGAGCGAGCTGAAAAGTGAGCTTGCTTTGGTTTACGCAAAGATGCAGGCGGAGAGTGCACCTCAAGGCGGCGCACCTACTGTTCCGTTGCAGGGTGGCGCACCAAATGGCGCACCCCAAGGCGCACAAGGAATGCCGCCCATGCCCCCACAAGGTGGTGCACCCAACGGCAGACCACCCCAAGGCGCACAGGGAATGCCGCCTATGCCTCCGCAGGGTGTAGCACCAAACGGCAGACCACCCCAAGGCGCACAGGGAATGCCACCCATGCCCCCACAAGGTGGTGCACCCAACGGCAGACCACCCCAAGGCGGACAGGGTATGCCGCCTATGCCTCCACAGGGTGGCGCACCAAACGGCAGACCTCCCCAAGGCGCACAGGGAATGCCGCCTATGCCTCCACAGGGTGTAGCACCAAATGGCAGACCACCGCAAGGCGGACAGGGAA
>CAYJGZ010000026.1:0-21445 GCA_964370045.1 uncultured Oscillospiraceae bacterium | reverse complement strand
CGCAAGACTTTACAGGTAATGTCACATACACCGTCACGGCGCAGGACGGCACTACCACGCAAGACTGGACAGTGACTGTATCGATTGAACCACCAAGCACCGCCACCGACATAACAGGCTTTGTCGTTGCATCCCAGGTGGGCGCATCCGTCATTGACACAAGCCGCCACACGGTGGTATTCACAATGCCTTACGACACGGACGTTACGGCGCTTGCCCCGAGCATAACGCTAAGCGGCGGCGCAAGCATAAGCCCCATTACGGCGCAAGACTTTTCAAATGCGGTAACTTATGAAGTTACCGCACAGGATGGCACTACCAAACAAAACTGGACGGTATCGGTGACATTTGGCGATGCGCCGCTATCACCCACTGCCCCCACCATGACAGGCGGTACAGGCCAAGCCATAACACAGGGGCAAAGCGCAAGCTTTACCTCAAGTGCTGACTTTGACAGGTATACACAGACGCTCATCACCCTAAGTGGTGGAGCGTCCCACACAGTGCACACCGCAGGTGCGGACAATGTGAACGCAAGCGCAGTAAACGGCAGTATTACAGTAACCCTAAGCGGCACATACACCGCTACCTTGCCGCTGGGCACGCACAGCATTTCCATCAACAGCGAACAGGGTAATGCGACGGCAAGCTTCACGGTGGTAGCGCCTACACCTGCACCCACCACGGCGCTAAGCCCACAGACAGGGGTGTACTGCGGATAGTGCTTGACAATAGGTATCTTTTCTAAAGCAATGTAAATGCACATCACAATTTCAGCATGTGAGGAGAATTTTCTATGAAAAAAATGCGCACACTAAAAAGCAAAATCCTATCGGGGGTGCTCTGCCTTTGCATGGTGGTGCTAATGTTGCCTATGGCGAGCACCACTGCTCATGCGGCAGGCAGTGGAGTGTTTTTGGCAGGAACAGAGCTTGTTAGTGACACTTATTATAAGTTTGTGCCAGACGGCACTCACACGGCCGGCACAGCGGGTGACTACAATGTCCATTTTACCTCCGCAGGCGGTGTAAACACCATTACCCTCAACAGCCTTTCTATTTCGGCAGATATTGCAAACGAAGTGCTCAAATCCACAGGGGACTTAACCGTGGTTTTGAGCGGCACAAGTAGCCTACGCACCACAAACGCAACTGCCAACGCAATTACAGCAGCTGCTAACATTACTTTTAATGGCGGTGGCATCCTGTGGCTGCAGGGCATAAGCGGCATATCCGCCACAGGCAAGGTCACTGTTAGTGGCGAAAACACCTTTGTCAGAAGCACAGGCGCTCCCAACAACGGCATGACAGCAGGTAGTGTTCTTGTGAATAATAAAGCAACACTTAGCTCTATCGGCACGCTGAATGCCCCTACCATAGAGGTGCAAAGCGCCACTTTAAGCGGCAGCAGCGGAACCAGCCCCACAGACCCTTTAGCCACTCACGGCATAAACGGCGCTGTTGAGATAAACATTGGTGGCACTGTCACCGCAAGTAGCACCGTGACATATGGCTTTTCCCAAAAGCCCACTACGAGTGGCATTGCAGCTAACTTCGGTGCAACGGTAACTGCAGGCGAAAACCAAGGTGCTGCAGCGAACATACACAACGAAAGTGACATATCGGCCTTGAATACGAGCACTTACCACCAACACAAATATGTAAGCATCAAAATTGCCTCGCGTGTCGTGGCAACCCCCACTTTCAGCAGCGCAAACGGCACTACCTTTGATACCTCACTGGTTGTGAGATTTTCCTCAACAACAAGCGGCGCTGCCTTTTTATACACTCTTGATGGAAGCATACCGGGCAGCCCCGGCTCTACAACCCATATAGCTGACATCACTTCATCTGTTATACTAACTGACACTACAACGATAAATGTCATAGCAAAACTCGCAGGCTTGGAAGACAGCGCCATGGCAACTGCCACATTTACAAAAAATGCACAGCAGACCGTCGCAACCCCTGTCATCACTCCGGCCGGTGGTGTTTTTGACCTTCTGCCACGTGTAACCATTGAATGTGCAACACCGAATGCTACCATCCGCTACAGCCTTAACGGACAGCCACCGACAGCGACCAGCGATATATACTCTTTCCCATTTTCTTTAAACCAAGGCGGGACAGTAAATGCCATTGCAACAGCACCGGGCATGGCAGCCAGCGCCATGGCAACTGTCACGTTTACGCAAAACACCTACGACGTCACGGTGCAAGGGGGCACGGTGCAAGGAGGCACGCTACAAGGCGGCACGGCAACCCATACCAAGGCGGCACAGAACACAGAGGTCACAGTTACAGCGGATGCCCCACCTGCCGGGCAGCACTTTAGCGGCTGGACGATAAACGGCATGAGCGTAGCAAATAACACACAACACTCCATTAGCTTTTCAATGCCAAATAACGCCGTGTCGTTTACGGCAAACTATGCTCCTATCCCTGCGACAGTGACAGGTGTGACGGTATCGCCGTCGGTACTTACTTTGCAAAAGGGACATTTACGGCAGTTTACGGCGCTGGTACATGGCATAAACAACCCTGCGCAAACGGTAAGCTGGGATGTTACGGGCAACACCGATAACGGCACAAGCATTGATGCAGACGGGTTGCTCAGCATAGCGATGGGCGAGACAGCAAGCAGCCTGACGGTAAGGGCAACCTCCACCGTAGACGGCACACAGTTGGGCACAGCTACGGTAACAGTGAGCGATGCGCCTGTGACAGAACACTCCGCTATCCCGACAGCCGGGACAAACGGTGTTATATCGCCACATTCCACAGTGCGGATAAGTGAAGGCGGTAGCGTGACCTTCGCCTTTGTGCCGAACACAGGGTATGTGGTGGACACCGTGACGGTGAATAGCTTACCCGTAACACCCACAACGCCCACAAGCCACACCATCACGGGCATTTCGGGCATTTCGGGCATCACGCTAATTCACGTCACATTCAAGGTGGCGCCACCACCCCCTGTGATTACGGGCGGAGCAGGCCAAACCGCAACACAAGGTCAAAGCGCAAGCTTTTCCTCGGATGCCGAATTTAGCGACTATATCAACACGATTGTCACCAAAAGCGACGGAACAACGCAGATAGTGCACACCGCAGGGGCGGACAATTCAAACGCAACCGCAAGAGAGGGAAGCATAATAGTGACCTTAAGCGGCGCATATATTTCCAGCCTGCCTGCCGGCACATACAACGTTTCCATAAACAGCCGCTATGGCAGTGCCACCACAGACTTTACGGTGGAGGAATCTGCTCCGACACCTACTCCAACGCCAACACCTACTCCAACGCCAACGCCTACTCCAACGCCAACACCTACTCCAACACCAACACCTACTCCAACACCAACACCTACACCAACACCTACACCAACACCAACACCTACACCAACACCCACACCTACACCAACACCCACCACAGAGCTAAGCCCGCAGACAGGGGTATACTCATAGCGATATAACATCAATACTTAAATAACCCTCCCCCAGAAACATCATGTTTTTGGGGGAGGTTTATTATATAGCGTCGACACTATATAACCTTGTAACATCTTCGCCGCTGAATTAAAAATGTCACACCGTGTTTGCCCAAAATCATGTTGTGTGTATCAATAATTTTAGTGGCGAACTTTTGCAAATTTCTCTGTGATATTCGATGCAACAAGCCTTGTTATGTGTGTGACAAAGGAGTATACACGTGTTTCAAGCCACTTTATGATTCAGCGAAAACATCTATATATAGCATGTTGCAACGTTGATTTTGTAAAACAAAACCAAAAAGTGTCCTCCACACAAGGACACAAAGTCCAAAATTTAACTCTATCTTTTGCGGTTCAGCTATGTTACAATGTGCTCGAAAGCCAGAGCAACCGAACGTACCAAAGGAGGAGCAGGATGCAAAAAGAAATGTTTGCACTCGTAAAAGAAACGGCCGCCCCCGGCCTTACGCTAAAAAAAGTGCCGATGCCCAAGATGGGCGTGGGCGAGGTGCTGATTAAAATACACAAAACAGCCATTTGCGGCACCGATGTACACATCTACAACTGGGATGAATGGAGCCAACGCACCATTAAAACACCTATGGTGGTGGGGCATGAATTTGTAGGAGAGATTGTGGCAATGGACGACCACGCCTCGGGCTATAAGGTGGGCGAGATTGTGTCGGGCGAGGGGCACATTGTGTGCAAGACCTGCAGAAACTGCATGGCAGGGCGGCGCCATTTGTGCAGAAACACCGTGGGTGTGGGCGTGAATCGCAACGGTGCCTTTGCCCAGTATTTGTCCATCCCCTACGAAAACGTAGTGCGCTTGGCAGATGGTATCCCGGAGGAAGTGGCCGCTTGTTTTGACCCACTGGGCAATGCCGTACACACAGCACTTAAATTCGACTGTGTGGGCGAGGATGTGCTGATTACGGGCGCAGGCCCTATTGGAATCATGGCGGCGGCCATTGTGCGCCACTGTGGATGCAAAAATATTGTGCTCACCGACGTAAACGAAACACGGCTAAACCTTGCCAAAAAAGTAGTGCCAAGTGTGTACACGCTCAATGTGGCAAAGCACAATCTCTCAAAAGCCATGCAAGATTTAGAGATGAAAGAGGGCTTTGATGTAGGCCTTGAAATGAGCGGCAATGAGCAAGCCTTTGCCTCTATGGTAGACGTGATGAACGGTGGTGGAAAGATTGCCGTGCTTGGCTTGCACAGTGGAAAAACCCAAATCAATTGGGACCATGTGGTGTTCAACGGCCTCACCATTCAGGGCATTTATGGCCGTGAAATGTTTGAAACGTGGTACAAGATGATGAGTATGCTGCAAACAGGGCTGGACATTAGCGATGTCATAACTCATCATTTCAAGGTAAACGACTATGAACAGGGCTTTGAGGCCATGAACAGCGGCGCAAGCGGAAAAGTTGTGCTGGATTGGCTTTGCATTGAAGAGGAGGCATAAACATGGGAAAAAAACAAGCACTGAATATTTTTAGCGCACGTGTGGAAGAGGCCAAAGCGGCCGGAACCTACAAGGCGGAGCGTCTGCTCACCTCGCCGCAAAGCGGCCTTATCAACACAACGCAGGGCGATGGCTTTGTAAACATGTGCGCCAACAACTACCTTGGCCTGTGCAATGACGAAAGCATCATCAAAGCTGCAAAAGACAGCTATGATAAATGGGGCTTTGGCCTGTCTTCGGTGCGTTTCATCTGCGGCACCACCACCCTGCACAAAGAGTTGGAGGCAAAATTGTCCGACTTTTTAGGGATGGAAGATTGCATTCTTTACTCTTCCTGCTTTGATGCAAATGCAGGGCTTTTTGAAACCCTGCTCACAGCAGAGGATGCCATTATTTCGGATGCGCTAAACCATGCCTCCATAATCGATGGAGTGCGCCTTTGTAAAGCAAAGCGCTTGCGCTATGCAAACAACAACATGGCCGAGCTTGAACAAGCCTTGCAAGAGGCCGAGGGCAGCCGCATCAAGCTCATCGCCACCGACGGCGTATTCTCGATGGATGGCATCGTGGCAAATCTTTCCGCTATTTGCGACTTGGCAGAGCAGTACGGCGCACTTGTGATGGTGGACGACAGCCACGCCGTCGGCTTTATGGGCGATGGTGGCAAAGGCACACACGAATATCGTGGTGTGATGGGTCGCATCGATATTCTAACGGGCACGCTCGGCAAGGCACTCGGTGGTGCTTCGGGCGGATACACTGCGGCACGCAAAGAAATCGTGGCTTTGCTTCGCCAAAACAGCCGCCCTTACCTTTTTTCCAACACATTGGCACCCGCCATTACGGCGGCCTCTTTACAGGTGCTGGACATTCTTAAAACCAGCGGCGAAGCAAGAAGCAAACTGAAAGAAAATGCGGCATTTTTCCGCACTGAAGTGGCAAAGCTCGGCTTTGATATTGTGGACAGCGAGCATCCCATTGTTGCCATCATGCTGTATGATGCAAAGCTGGCCGCGGCCATGGCCGCACGCCTTATGGAGCTGGGTGTTTATGTCACAGCGTTTTCTTATCCCGTGGTGCCAAAGGATAAAGCACGCATCCGTGTGCAAATTTCAGCCGCTCACACGCAAGACGATTTGAAAAAGGCGCTTTCGGCATTTGCCACAGCAAAGGCAGAATTAGCATAGCTCATTTTGAAATGAGCATCCCACACATATTTTACAAACGTGCATCACTCGGGCGGTGTTTCTATTGTGCAAAAAATGCGCTATACCCTCCTCCCCCCGGCTGCGACGGGTAAGGATATAGCAAAAACCAAATCACCGCCTTTGCCCACACCCAATTTATATTAAATCCTAAGCAAAAGTTGCCTGTACGCACAAAAATACTCATTGATATACAAAAAAAATTATGCTATACTCTATGGCGTATACAAGATATTTCAAATGAGTGAGTTCTTAAAAATGCTTATA
Organism: uncultured Oscillospiraceae bacterium; assembly: GCA_964370045.1. GTDB lineage: Bacteria > Bacillota > Clostridia > Oscillospirales > Ruminococcaceae > JAAYCI01. The sequence continues at coordinate 15,010 of CAYJGZ010000026.1, read as the reverse complement.
TTGCGCTGAGAGTGTCATGGGAGATGTCACCTTGCGCAGATTAAAAAGGAGTGTGTATTATGGGTACTTCGGTTGAAAACTATATGGTGTACACGATAAAGTCCAAGAACGGAAAGCTACTGGAAGTAGGAGAGTTTAGCCGTGATAACGGCGGTGAAGTGCGCATTTGGTCCGAGGCGGGCGGCCACACACAGCAGTGGCAGTTTGAAAATGTGGTGGATGACTATTACAGAATTATCAACCTGTTTTCGGACAAGGTGCTGGACATTGCCATGCAGGGCACAGAAAACGGCACATGCGTGCACCAGTGGGAGTATGTGGGTGCAGACAGCCAGCTGTGGAAGATAGAGCCTGCGGCACGGGGGTACGTAAAGCTGCGCTCCAAGCTTGCGGACAAGTGCTTAGACCTTGTAGACTTAGGTGTTATGGATGGCACGCCCGCCCAGATATGGGAGGATGTGAGCGGTGCCACCCAGATGTGGAAGCTGGTAGGTGTAAACCTGTCCGAAACAGCCCCAAAGAAAAAGCCTGCGGCAAAAAAGACAGCCGCTAAAAAAACCACAGCAAAAAAGACGGCGTCCAAAGCCACCGCTAAGGCCACCACAAGAAAGACATCCGTAAAAGCGAGTACCGCAAAGCCTACCGCCCAAGCGGATGCGACAGTCGCAGAAAAGTAATATTTTGATAGCTGTGAGCGCATAAATTCAAAAGCAGACACATCCCTTTCGAGGAGTGCGTCTGCTTTTTTGTATTGCTTTTATTTTAGATAGTGTGGACACGAGTGTTCAGTCGAGTTATTTTGGCAATTTTTCCGCCTTGTCTTGCGAAAAAATTGCTCAAAATCCCTGCGTTTCAACTCATGTCCACACTATCTAGTGCCTAACATGCTTCGTCGGGGTGTCCAGTGCCACATCTTACTGCTTTTGTATCTTTTCAATTTCCGCAGGCTCTGCGGTAATCCAGGCGGTCTCGTAGCGCTCGTACAGCACCATGCCGGGCGGCAAATCGCTCGTCTTGCGGATGTTTTTCACCTGCGTGTAGTCCACCGCCACCTTAGAGCCATTCCTCTGCCCCGAGTGCCACACCGCCAGCATCGCCGCCTCGTTTTGCGTATCCAGCGGAATGTCAGCACCTTCGCTCAAAATAACAACATGGCTGCCCGGCGCATTCTTCACGTGAAACCACATGTCCTTGCCACGTGCGATTTTTAGCGTCAGCTTGTCGTTTTGGGTGTTGTTGCGCCCCACTAAAATGTCAAAGCCATCCACCGAAACATAGCGTATAAAATCACTGGGCTTTGCACGCTTGTCCCGAGGCTTATAATGCTTTAGGTAGCCCTGCGCCTTTAGCTCGGCACGTATTTCGCCCAGCGCCGCCTCGTTTTGCGCCTGCTCCACCTCGTACAGCACCGTCTGTAAATACACAATCTCGTTTTCGCCTGCACTCAAAAGCTTTTTCAGCACAGCCGCCGCCGTCTGCCTTTTTTTGTAGTCCTTAAAGTACTTTTGTGCGTTTTGGCTAGGCGTCAGCCGCACGTCCAGCACTATGTCCTGCATCTGCCCGGTGTACCAGTTTAGCAGTGTTGCGCAGGCATCGCCACGCTGTAACTCGTGCAGGTTTGCGGTCAAAAGCTCCCCCGCAATGCGCAGATGCTCGCTCTGCTCACTGCGCAGTAGGTCCTCCCTGCGGGCGGCCTGCTTGCGCACCGCACGCTCGCAAAGCGTCTGCACGGTCTTGTGCAGCTGCTTTGATTTTTGCTGCATACGCTCGAAATGGTCCTTTTCGGCGTAGTAGCCCTCCAAAAGCTCCGAAAAGCTCGGATATACCTTGTGTATAAAATCCTCGGGATACTGCGTTAAACGGGTAAAGCTAAATTCGGTGGGGGTGCCGTCCGCCTTGTATACTATGGTGGGTTTGCCACCCATAGCATAGTCGCCCTGAATGTCCTCTGCCGCAGATTGCAAGCGCCTCCAGCCCTCGGCGTCTATCTCCTGCACAAGTGGGTCCTGTGCGCCAAACGCACGGAAAACAAGCTCTCTGATGACACACGGCCCCACGTCGCTCACGGTTTTGCGCAGGGCGCTTGTGAGCGACAGCGAGGGCGAGAGCATACCGCTGAGCGCAAGTGGCGAAAGCGCAAAAAAGCTTATCCGCACGGCCTGCGCAGGTAGCGTGTACATAAGCCCCGGCAAAAGCTGGCGCACGTCGCTGTCCTCAAAATGCACCCGCTTTAGTGCATCAATTATTTTCCACGAGCTTATGTCCGGCTGTGCGCCCTCGCCACTTTGCGCTTCCTGCGCCCTGATTAAAACAAGGTTGCAGTAGCGCCCCATAAGCTCCGCTGCGAGAATATTTCTCACGCTATCGCCCATTTCGTTAAAGCAATCAAAGTGAAAATACACTATGCGGTCGCCCTGCTGTGCGCTCACCGAAACAAGCCTTCCCCCCGAAAGATGCTTGCGCAAAAGCATACAAAACGAGGGAGGGCTTTGTGGGTTTTCGTACGACTGCTGTGTGAGGCACACACGTGCGCAGCCCGAGCGCGCGGACAAAAGCAGGCGAAACGGCTTTGCGCGGCCGTCGGCGGAAAGCCTGCGCATGTGCAAAAGCACCTCGTCTCGCCCGGGCTGGTGTATTTTGTCTATGCGTGCGTTTTGCAGTGTGTCGTTCAGCTGTCTTGCACACAGTGTAAGCGTGGCGACATCCAGCGCCATAGTTCCTCCTATGTATAAGCCCTCACGCAAAGGGTGAGGGCTTACAGTGTGTTTAATATAAGGCAGAGCATTTTTAGCACATGTCTGCTGTGAGACGGTGGTGTTGTGGTATGTGTCATGTGTGTTGTATTACCTACGACATATCACACCTATATATCACAAAAAGTATGTTTTGCCCACGCAAAGGCTTATGCCATATAGTAGCTAAACGAATCCTGCTCGCACTGGGAGGGAGTAAACTTTATCTCGGGCAGTTTTTCGGAAAGCTTTTGCGCCAGCACGGGCACTACGGGAAACTCGGTGGCAAAGTGCCCTGTCACAATGAGCGACATGCCCAGCTCCTTGGCCAGCAGTGCGTCGTGGTGGGCGGCTTCGCCCGTGAGCAGGCAGTCCGCCCCGGCATCCTTTGCACGTTGCACATAGTCGCCGACGCTTCCGCTCACCACAGCTAAAACCTCTATCGGCTTTGTGCTGTCCACATAGCGCAGGTTTGGCCCTAAGTGCGCCGCACACAGGTTGCACAAATCGGAGAACTTTACGGGCGAGTTTAGCATACCTATGCGCCCAAAGCTATGTAGCGGCACGGGTGCGACAAGGCCGAACATCTGCGCCAGCACGTCGTTTACGCCGCCCTGTGCCGCATCGAGGTTTGTGTGTGCGGATATGGCGCTTATATTTTTTTGCACAAGCTTATAGGCGATGTCATGTTGTGTCAGGCGCTTTAGCGGGTGAAAAATCACAGGATGATGCGAAATAATCAGCTCGCACCCAAGGCTCTCCGCCTGCTGTATTACCTCGTCCGTTATGTCCAGCGCCACAAGTGCGGCGGTGATGTCCCTGTCGCAGTCCACCATTATGCCGCTGTTGTCCCACTCTGCGGCCAGCTCAAACGGTGCTATCTCGTTCAGTGCCGTCTTTATCTTTTCAAGGAAGGGCATCCTCTACCTCCTGTATCAATTTTTGGTGCTGTACGGCCGCCTCGCCGCACAGCCCCAGCGCCTGCTTGCGCAAAACATTAAGCCGTGCGTTTATGTACCCCTGTACAAGGGCGTCCTCGCACAGCGCAGTTAGCCCCAGCTGGCAAAAAACATCGCTCACACGTGTGCTTTGCCCTGTGTAATGCGCTGAAATAACCGTGTAGTAGCGCTTGTTCTCGTGCACAATGCGCTCCTTAGAAATGCAAAAGCCATGCTCGTACAGCCACGCACGCAGGAAAGGGTGGCGTGTTGTGGGCAGGAGTATTAGCTGCATATTCGGTTGCGCAATCCTGTTATACGGCGCTAAAATTTCCGCTATCGTTTCGCCCGAAAGCCCCGCAATGACAACATCCTGCACCTCACCCTTTTGCAGAGGCTCAAGGCCACTGCCAAGGCGGCAGGAGACTATGCCGCCGCACCCAAAATGAGCCACCGCCTGCTGTGCACGCTTTAGCGGCAGGGGTGCTACATCCGTGGCGATGATGTGCGAGTGCCTGCCCGACAGCGCCAGCCACACCGCAAGCTTGCCGTGGTCACAGCCTATGTCTGCGACGGCGCTACCTGCACGCAGCATGTTTGCGGCGCACAAAAGCCGTGCGCTTAGTGCAGGGGGCTTTTGTTTTGTGCTTTCTGCATTCTGCCCACATTGCACAGGGTTTTCACCGTTTGGCAAAATCTGCTTATCGGGTGCGCTTGCACTAAAATAGGAAAAGCTATGCACTAAAGTGTGCGTTCAGCTTGCTCACAAGTGCGTCTACGTCCTGCCCGTGCACAAATGCGGCCTGCTCCAGCGTCTCGCCACGGGAGGCGGGACAGCCAAGGCAGTGCATACCTATCTCCATGAAAATAGGGGCGGCGGTGCGGTCCGCATCAAGAATGTCGCCGATGATGGAATCCTTTGTGATAGTCATATGTTTAAGCTCCTTTTGCTGATTGTTTTTTAACAAGTCACGTACAACTCATTCTAACTTAAATTTATACAATTCGCAAGAGTGGTTTTGTGTTGGGAGTGTCCAAATGAGGTGATTTATTTGCTATATCCCCCGCCTACGGCGGTGGATATAGCGCCTTCTTCTTGCGCCCAGCGTATTCTAAATCACCCTTATGTGTCCACTCCCTTTGTGTTGAAATGTGGATAGAATGGCCGATTTATTTTTTGGTATATTCCCCTCTTTGCACGCTTTTCCATAGCATGTTACCTCTAAATCAATCGCAAAAAACGACCTCTCCCATTTTAGGGAAAGGCCGCATTTGTTTTTGCTTTTATCCTGCGTATATTTTTATATATACACGCCCGTCTGGGGTGAAGTAGCTGTGGTGGAAGACGGAGTAGGAGCTGGAGCAGGGGCTGCCACAGTCACTTGTGCCGATGCCGACACACCTCTTACAGTCAGGGTTATTGTCGCAGTGCCTGCGCTTACGGCTGTCACCATGCCGTTTGCGTCCACCGTGGCAACTGCGGGGTTCGAGCTTGCCCAAACCCACTCGGCCGCCGCTACGTTGTGTGACACCGTACCTGTGATTTGCGATGTGCTTCCGACATTTAGCGAGAGCACCGTGGGGTTAAGGCTCACTGTCAGAGGCTGCACAAACGCAAATAGCCCAAAGCCCTCGCTTGTGGTAACAGCCACACCGTCGCCCAACACTTGTATGGGTGCACCCAGCTGTGGCTGATACAGCACCGTGTAGCCGGGCATTTGTGTTTGTACGCTGTACGGCGCGGACATGCCGAATGCCGCCAAGTCTTGGTTGTTATCTATCCAAACCCTATCAAGGCTGTCCCAGGCGTTTAGCTGCCAAACCTCTGAAATTCCCCCGGCGATTTTGTTTTGTGTAATATAGTCCTGAAACGTTGTCCACTCTTGAGTAGCGTCCCCATAAGTATTACGCTTGTAAAGGCTTATCTGTGCCGATTTATTTGTTGCATCATATTCTATTTCGGTAAAGTTTAGCGGCTTATCTGCATCAAGGAAAACCGCAAATACGCCAAACCCATACTTTGTTAGTACATTTGCGGGGTCGGACGATAAATACCTCCAGCTTCCTCCTTGTAAATTTTCGTCAAATATGTATACATTATAATCAACCCCCTGCATAGGATTGTACCCGGGAATGAAGTCGGCTATCGAGAAAATGTAGGGCACATCGTCGGGGGGCAGCGCAGCGTAGTTTGTGCCGGGCATTAAAGTATCCGAAGTGCTGTTGTACACATTTAGGCCCATCACCGTAACTATTTGCTGGTTTTCGTTAAGCCCGCCTATATATGCACTAAAGCTTGCATACTCGGGGGTGGTGCTGTCGTAAGTGTTCGTGTGATACAGCGCCTCGTCCGCAGGCAAAGCCTTTGCGCCTATTATGGGTATTGGCGTGCCCGTTGGCGGTGCGGCAAGCGAAACACTGCTCAAGCTGAATAGTAGCACAAACGCAAGCGCTATTACCGTAAGTTTCTTTTTCATAAAATACTCCTTTTTTACCGTGTGTGTGCGAAGCAATAGTGTTATCTCACCCTGATACATATATTACCAAAAGCACGCAAGGCTTATTTATATGTGGAGGTGGACCGCCGTGTAGTATTGTCCCTACGGCCAAGGACAGCCGCAACATATACGCAAAATCGTGAATGTTTATTGGGTGAAGCAAATGTAGGGCAAGGGCTCTACTCCCAGCCAAAAGTTAAATATACACCCCAAAACGTAGGGATAAAGTCCCCCACTTGCGCCTGTAAAGCTACCTTTGGCGCGGAGCGCCGAGGTAGGTGATGGCGATGGCATCGGGGCCTGTGTTTGTGGATACCGCCGCACCCAGCTTGAAGGTAATGGTCGGCTTTGTGTTCCAGCGCTCCTCACACATGGCGGCAAGCGCATCTATATTTTCTTGGTTAGTGCCGCCCACGGCGTACTCCACCGGCTTTTGGCAGTGAGCGTCCGCATACTCCAAAAGGGCGGGCAGCACGTCCTTATCCGCACGCACCTTTTTGCGCACCACGCTCTCGCCGTCCACAAGGCTGACAATCGGCTTCACACCCAAAAGCTCCCCCGCAAACGCCGCCGCCGCACTTATGCGGCCACTGCGCTTCATAAACTTTAGGCTGTACGCCGCCAGCACTATCTCCATTCGGGAGAAAATATACTCAAGCCAGCGCACCACCTCGTCCATGGGCTGGCCTTGCTCCAATTTTTGCGCCGCCTGCACCACATACCAGCCGTACGCCATGGAGTAGGTGTGCGAGTCCACTATGTGGATTTTCATCTTGCTGTCGGGCCTATTTTTGTAAAAGCTTGTTTGCGCCAGCACCGCCGCATCCCGTGTGGCGGAGCCTGTGGAGTTTATGCAAATATACAAAAGGTCCTCCACGCCCTCGTCGTCGTACTTTTCAAAGCAGGTAATAAAGCGAGGCATGGTGACATGCGCCGTGCTGGGAAAGCCTTGGCTTTCACGTAGCATTGTGTAGTATTGGTCAAAGTCAAAGTCCACACGCTCGGTGTATCCCTGGCCGTCCAGCGTAATTTCAAAGTTCATAATGTCCACTTTGCTCTGCTTTGCAAGCTCAAAAGGCAGGTCGCACGCAGAGTCTGTAAGTACCGCAAATTTTCTGTCTGACATAAAGGTCCTCCTACTTATTGTGTTAAAACATTCTTTATAATTCAGCTTGTCACTTTCAACAAATCAATAAACCCCCAACTATCGCATACCCTCAAAGCCCCACCTGCGCAGTACCTCGTATGCGCCTATCGCCACCGCATTGGAGAGGTTTAGGCTGCGTAGCTCTTCCCTCATGGGAAAGCGCACGCACTGCTCGGCAAAGCGCTCACGCAGCGATGCGCACAGCCCTGCGTCCTCCCTGCCGAATACAAGCGCACACTTTTTAGGGTAGTCCATCTCGGTGTAAAGGCGGCTCGCCTTTGTGGTAAACAAAAACAATGCTATGTCGTTTTGCTCGGCGTAGCGCAAAAAATCTTCAGTTGAATCGTGGTAGGTTATGCTTAGCTTATCCCAATAGTCCAGCCCTGCACGCTTCAGCTTTGCATCGGTGACAGTAAAGCCCATGGGCTTTACCAAATGCAGGTGCGCCCCCGTGACGGCGCATGTTCGGGCAATGTTGCCCGTGTTTTGGGGTATCTGCGGCTCTATCAGCACAAGGTGCAAACAGGGCGCATCGCCGTTTTGTGTGGGCATCATTCGCTCACCTCTTGCCACAAAAGGTGCAGGTGCTGCTCAAACCAAACGCCGTGGCGCACCTCGCCCTCCCCCTCAAAGGTGGACTTCACCGCCGCTGTCACAAACTGCGCCGCCACCTCGGCCGCTTTGGCAAGCGGCTTTTCGCGTAGCAACAGGCCGCACAGCGCCGCCGCAAACAAATCCCCCGTGCCGGGGTAGCTTTGCGCAATGCGTGGCACCGTGAACGAAAAGGGGCGCTCGCCGTCCGCTTCACTGCCGCAAACACTCAGCTCCTCCCCCTCGCGCGGAACACTCGTCACCACGACGCTCCTGCCTGCACATAGCCTCTCCATACGCTTTGCAAGCTCTGCATCGCTGATGGGCTGTGCGCTCGGCTCATCCCCTATCAAAAGCGCACTCTCGGTGAAGTTGGGCGTTATTATGTCCGCACCTGTGCACAAAAGGCGCATGTGCCTTGCCATATCATCGCTGATACCGCTGTATGCCTTGCCATTATCCCCAAGGGCAGGGTCCACAAGGTGCAGCGCACGAGGCCAGCAGCTAAGCGCATCCCCCGCCAGCGCAAACTGCGCCTCACTGCACAGGTAGCCCACGTATATGGCGTCGAAATCTATCTCCTGCGCCATGAAATGCTGCAATGCACCCATGCCAAAGATGGCCTCGTCACGGCGGCGCACCCTGCCAAAACCGCCTGTGTGGGTGGAAAAAAGAGCGGTGGGCAGCATACACGCCTGCACGCCGCACGCCGAAAGAACGGGCGACACCACCCCAAGGCTACTGCGTCCTACGGACGAGTGGTCCATTATGCACAGCACTCTTTTGGGCTTTGACATTTTGCAAAATCTCCTATTCTGTGCGTATGAGCGCTTGTTTTTTGCGCAAAGCAGAGCGGCGAAACCGCCTGAAAACATGCCGAACCATGCTGTTTACAAGGCACAGGCATAGCTAATACCATAATAAAACTAAAAGTTATTATACCTAAATTTCACCCATGATGCAAACACTTGCAGGGGCATTTTTTGAATGTAGCAGATGATTTTGGCTACTGATTATTTTATCGAAATAAAGCTAAAATAAAAATAGACAAAGTTTATTTGTGTATTTTGTTAAAAACTGTTGCAAAAGCCATACGGATTGTGTAATATAGATACATCGAGATATTTATCTTTGTGAACCCTCACAAAGAGCATTGGTGCGCTTTGAGCTTTCTTTAAGGCGTAATTAGGAGGATGTTATGGCCAATAGAGTTTTCCAAAGCGTGATACACCAGATGAAAAACCCCATAGGGAACACTGCCGGTGTTGTGGACGAGGCAGGCATTGTGGTGGCTTGTACCGACGTGGCACGTGTGGGCGAGGTGCACCAGGGTGTGGCAGAGCCTATGATGATGTCGAACGACGGCTTTGTTCACGGCGGGGCGAGCTATTATTCGTTCACGGTGGGTATGCGAGACGAGTACGCCGCATTTGTGCAGGGCACCGGAGAGGACTCGCAGCGCTTTGCGAACATGCTGGCGGTGAGCTTGCAGAGCATACTGCAATACCACGACGAAAAGTTTGACAAGTCCAACTTTGTGAAGAACGTTGTTTTGGAAAACATACTGCCGGGCGATATTTTTGCAAAGGCGAGGGAGCTTCACTTTGCCACCGATGTTATGCGGGTGGTGCTTCTCATTCGGGTGGTTAGCGGCACGGACATATCCGCCTTTGATGTTGTATCGGGGCTTTTCCCCGACAAGCAGAAGGACTTTATATTTAATGTGAGCGAAAACGACACGGTGCTTGTGAAGGAAATGCGCCGTGGCATAGACGAAAAAGACCTTGAAAACTTGGCGGCCTCCATCATAGACACGCTGAACGGCGAGCACTACATAAAGGCACTTGTGGGCATAGGCACGCCTATTATGAACATAAAGGACTTGGCGGCAAGCTTCAAAGAGTCTCAAATTGCGCTGGAAGTGGGCAAGTTTTTCGACAACGACCGCAACATAATAAACTACAACCACCTTGGCATTGCACGGCTTATCTACCAGCTGCCCACCACGCTGTGCGAGATGTTTTTGCGGGAGGTGTTCAACCAGGGCAGCATAGACAGCCTTGACGAGGAGACGCTGTTTACCATCAAGCGCTTTTTTGAAAACAACCTTAATGTCTCCGAGACCTCCCGTGGGCTGTTTGTGCACCGCAACACGCTGGTGTACCGCCTTGAAAAAATCAAAAAGCTCACAGGGCTTGACCTGCGTGAGTTTGACGATGCGATAATCTTCAAAGTTGCGCTCATGGTGAAAAAGTATCTCAGCTCAAATCCATCCAAATATTGATAAATATGTCAATGCGTGTTATTATAAGGCTGTCGCTTTGTGCGGCAGTCTATTTTGTTGCTTTTTTTGAAAAGTGAGCTTGTTCTATACTAAAGGAGTATAAAGCCATCGGATGTGTATCCCGTGTGGCTGTTTTGCTGTTTTCATTCGATGAAAATATATGCACACGTGTGCAGCGTTACCACAAACGTACAAAAGTAACTTTTGACAGTGAGGTTTTTTAAGTAATGGCTAAAAAGACTATTATAGCGGACAGCTCCGTCATGATAAGTATGCAAAAGGTGAGAAAGGTTTACCCCGGCGGGCATGTGGCGCTGAAGGATGTAAACCTTGAAATTCGCAAGGGTGAGTTTGTTTTTGTGCTGGGGCATTCGGGCGCAGGTAAGAGCACCTTTCTCAAGCTTATTTTGCGGGAGGAGGAAGCGACCTCGGGCAAAATCGTGGTGGGCGGCAGGGACCTTTCGCGCATAAGGCGCAGGGATATTCCCTACCTTCGCCGTGGGCTGGGTGTTGTGTTTCAGGACTTTAGGCTTATCCCCAGCATGACGGCGTTTGAAAACGTGGCGTTTGCCATGCGTGTTACAAACATCCCCGAGCGCTCCATTAAAAAGAGAGTGCCGTATGTTCTGAACCTTGTCGGCCTTGCCTCCAAGGCACGCAGCTACCCGGACGAGCTTTCGGGCGGCGAGCAGCAGCGTGTGGCGCTGGCAAGGGCGCTGGTGCACTCGCCACCCATCATAATAGCGGACGAGCCCACCGGCAACATCGACCCCGAGCTTTCGGTGGAGATTATGGAGCTTTTGAAGGCGATAAACATGGTGGGCACTACCGTTGTGGTGGTTACGCACGAGCACGAGCTGGCACAGCGCTTTTCGGAGCGCATTATCACAATAGAGCAGGGCAATGTTGTGGAGGATAACATCCAGCCGAGAGGGGGCGATTTGTTTTGAGGATAAGTAGTCTGCGCCACCTTATAAAGCAGGGGCTTAAAAACATGGGCACAAACCGCCTTATGACATTTGCGTGCATAGGCGTGCTTACCGCATGTTTCATCATCACGGGCATCGCCGCACTTTTGACAGTAAACGTAAACCGTGTGGTGGATTACCTAAGCGACCAAAACGAGATACACGTGTTTTTGTTGCCGGAGGTGGACGACGCCACCGCCGCCGCAATGGAGGCTGAAATACTCGCCATAAGCAACGTGGCGAGCACCACCTTTATATCCAAAGAGCAGGCCTTCCTTGATATGGAGAGTATGCTGGACGAAAACATGCTGGACGGCTTTGAGCTGATATTCCCCGCAAAGTACCTTGTGACGGTGGAGGACCTAAACTTTGTGCAGGAGACAAATCAGCGCCTTATGGAGATGCCGCTGGTGGAAAAGACCGAAGCACCCGTGGACCTTGCAGAGGTAATGGTAACTATTCAAAGCGCCGTCACGTGGTTTGGCTGGGGGCTTGTGGCGATACTTGCGTTTGTCTCGCTGATAATCATCAGCAACACCATCAGCCTCACGGTGTTTGCACGCAGGCGTGAAATATCCATAATGAAGTACGTAGGTGCGACGAATGCGTTTATCCGCCTGCCCTTCTTTGTGGAAGGCATGACGGTGGGCATTGTGGCAGGGCTTTTGAGCGGCGGCATAATATGCGGCGGCTACTACCTTGTGCACTCCTTCCTTATGGATATGACCAGCGTGTGGGTGCTGGGCATCATAAGCCGCATATACTCGCTTAGCGAAATATGGCTGTACATTGTGCTTGCCGCCGTTGCGGCGGGGGCATTTGTGGGCGGCGTCGGCACAAGCTTCAACGTGCGCAAGCACCTGAAAGTGTAAAGTGCCACACAGCACAGCTTTGTGCAAAGTTCACATTTGCGCCACAAAAGTAGGCTATCATTTGTGCGGACATCTTACGCATTGCACAGGGTGGCTTTTGCCTGTATTTTGTAGGTGCTTCGCTAAAAAAGCTTGTAGTATCGGCACATTTCTTTGGAGGATGTATGAACAAAAAACTACCGGTAAGCGTTTCGCTTGCCATTATGCTTATTGCCATGACGGTGACCTTTTCCATAACATGGCTTGTTTCGATGAACCGCTTTGAGCAGACGGTAAGCTCGGTGACACAGCTGCAAACACAGTACTCAAAGCTTGCGGAAATAGACAACTATGTCCGCAGCAACTACTATGGAGACATAGACGACGACCACCTTTTTGACCTGATGGCGGAGGGCTACATAAACGGAATAGGCGATGAGTACAGCGTATACTACACAGCGGATGAATACGCCCGCATGATGGACATGCAAGAAGGGCGCATCATGGGCATTGGTATAGAGGTGGTGCGTGAGACGGACGGCCGCTTTAGCATTGCCCGTGTGTACGAGGGCTCTCCTGCCGAGCGTGCAGGTGTGCGTGCAGGCGGCGTTATTGATGCGGTGGACGGCATATCCGCAGAGCTTATTCCCTCGATAAGCGAGCTGAACAACCTTTTGTGGGGCGAGCCGGGCACGGAGATTAAGCTTGTGTGCCTTTACAACCTTTCGGAGGAGGAGAGCTTTTCGGTTCAGCGCATAGAGTACACAGCGCCCACCGTGGAAAGCATATACCTCAGCGATTATGCGTATATTCGCATTTCGGAATTTACGGATAGGACATTCTCCGAGTTTGATGCGGCCATTCGCACGGCGAGAAACCTTGAAGTGAAGGGCATCCTGTTTGATGTCAGGGGCAACTCGGAGGGAAGTTTTTCGGATGCGTACGACATTATAGACATGATTTGCCCCATAGGCACAATAGCGCAAAGCGAGGGGCTAAACGGTGTGCGCAGGGTGCGTGCCACAAGCGATGAAAATGAGCTGGGTCTGCCCATGGCGGTGCTGGTAAACGGCGAAACATCCGCTGCGGCGGAGCTGTTTGCGGTGAGCATACGTGATTTGGCTGGCGGCCAGATAGTGGGCACGCAAACAAAGGGACACGGAACCTACCAGACCTCCCCCTTCCGCCTGCCCGACGGCTCTGCCGTTGTAGTAACCGACTCGGTGCTGTGGACGGGTGCGGACGAGACGTTTGACGTTGAGGGGCTTGTGCCGGATGTGGAAACGGTGGGCGGCGATGTGGGCGCACTACAACTTATAACGCCAAACCCACAGTCCGACTCACAAATACTGCGTGGCTTTGAGGTATTGCGCTCCATGGTGCGTGAGCTTGGGCAGGACCCGGGCGAGGCCATCACGGGCGAGATGGTGCCCGCAACCTCCGATACCACCTCTACGACAGACGACAGCAGTGCGAGCACCTCTACAAGTGATGACAGCAGTGCGAGCACCTCCACAAGTACAAGCGATGACAGCAGTACAAGTGCCTCTACAAGCGAGGATGACGAGGACAGCAGTGCAAGTACCTCTGCTGACGAGGACAGTAGCGCCTCCGTAAGCGACGACAGTGGCACGGAGGATGAGTAACATGACAAAGTGGGGGTGCGTATAATGCCACGTATCAGCGCATCCGTTGTGATGTACGGTAGCCCCGAAGAAACGCTGAACTGCATAAAGAGCCTTTGCGCACACACAAAGGACAGCTGCATATACCTTGTGGACAACGCCTCGCCCGACGATGCACTTAAAAAGCTGTGCGAGAACGAGCCGCCAAAAGAGGTAGTTGTGCTACCTCAAAAGCAAAACAAAGGCTACGGCAGTGGGCACAATGTGGTTCTGCCGCTTTTGAACAGCCGATACCATGCGGTGGTGAACCCCGACATACTGCTGAACGATGACGCACTAAATGCCATGGCCGACTGGATGGACAAAAACCCGGATGTTGTCATCACCACGCCGCACCTTGTTTTTCCAAATGGACAGGAGCAGCTCCTTGCAAAGCGGCGCCCGGCGCTGTTGCCGCTGTTGGCACGGCAGTTTTCGCTGAAATTTCTCAAAAAGTACGAGCGACACTACCTCATGCAGGACGAGGACCTCGCAAAGCCAACCGACGTGCAGTTTTGCAGCGGGTCATTCTTTCTAATACGAACGAATGTTTTCAAAAAGATGGGCGGCTTTGACGAAAAGTACTTCATGTACGTGGAGGATGCGGACATCACCCAAAAGGCACTGCGCTTTGGCAGGGCCGTGTACCTGCCACATGTAACGGTGGTGCACGAGTGGCAACGCAAGGCGCACGGCAACATGAGGCAGTTTGTGTGGCAGGCGAAAAGCATGTTTAGGTACTTTTGCAAGTGGGGATTTAAGCTAAAGTGACGGAAGTGTCCAAACGCGGTGATTTATAATACGTTAGGTGCGAGAAGAAGGCGCTATATCCCCCCCTCATATGGATGGATAATTTAATTAAACAGCCATATCAAGGTTCTGACAAGGCTTTAAGAGTGGAGATTTGCGTAGCAAATACTACTTGTGCCTTGTTAGGTTCTTCCGGAAAGGGAGGATATAGCAAAAACTTAATCACCTCTATGTGTCCACTCTCAAAGTGACGGATAAATCTTTACTACGGATACACCGAATAGGAGATTTTTTGATATGCTAAGTTGCAAAAATTGTTCGGAAGAGCTTTCGCAGGGGGCGGCGTTCTGCCCAAAATGCGGCACGGCAGTTACCGAAGGCGCAAGCACAGCGGCAGGGACTGCCCAAAGCATGGGTGAACAGCCTATGAACGGGCAACCTATGCAAAACATGGGTGGTGCTCCTATGGGTGGTCAGCCCATGCAAAACATGAATGGTATGCCTATGAACCAGCAACCCATGCAAAACATGAATGGTACGCCTATGAACCAGCAGCCCATGCAAAACATGAATGGTATGCCTATGAA
>CAYJGZ010000025.1:15507-22157 GCA_964370045.1 uncultured Oscillospiraceae bacterium | reverse complement strand
GGCGCTTTGGGGAGTGTTCAAACGCAGTGATTTAGTTTTTTGGTATATCCTCCCCTCGCCTACGGCGGGGGGAGGATATACCGCCTTCTTCTCTCACTTAACGTATTCTAAATCACCTCTATTTGTCCACTCCCGCGCTTTGTGTCTGCATTATCCAAAACACTTTTAGGATTTGTCAACATTCGCATAATGCGTTATAATAGTAAAGGTCAGCCTTTTTTAGGCATGAGCACAAAAAACACACAAAGGAGAATAGTTTGAAACAAGCTTCAAACTATATCCCATCTAAGGCAATACCGCACAATTAGCGGCGAATGCCTTTGCACTCATCTTGCGCCGAAAATTTCCGTCATATTTCACAAAAATCCTCGTTCAATTAAGGGCTTGCCCCGTATTCAACGTGGCAACAGCGACTTTTAAGTCGCTGAATATTTGGTGGGCGTGTAATCGCCCACTAAATATTGAAGATGTCCTCCGACGATAGAGGCGGAGGACATCGTGCCTTACGTTAATACACAAAGTATTGCCTGTGGTTTTTGTTTTATCTGACAAAAATTTTCTCGGCGCAATCTAAGTACAATAATTGTGCGGTATTACCCTAAAATCAATAATGCTCTTATCATTCCTTGTGCTTCGCATGATAAGAGCTGTATATTTTATTAAATTTCATGCCGATGCGAAGCGGCGGAATGGAGCATTATTATGTCACCTCCGATACTTTATATAGTAATACCCTGCTACAACGAGCAGGAGGTACTGCCCATCACAAAGGATATATTCCTAAATAAGCTTACGAGCCTTATATCCGCAGGGCGCATTGCGGATGAAAGCCGTGTGATGTTTGTAAACGACGGCAGCAAGGATGCCACCTGGCAGATTATACAGGGGCTTGCACAGCAGGAGGAGCATTTTGCAGGCGTGTGCCTTTCCCGAAACCGTGGCCACCAAAACGCACTGCTGGCAGGGCTGATGAGCGCAAGAAAGCTTGCGGACATCACCATATCCATAGACTGCGACGGGCAGGACGATGTAAACGCAATGGACGCAATGCTCACCGAGTACGAGGCCGGGTGCGACATTGTGTACGGCGTGCGCTCAAAAAGGGATACGGACACGTGGTTCAAGCGGACCACGGCGCAGGGCTTTTACAAGCTGATGCGTGTGTTTGGGGCGGATGTGGTGTTCAACCATGCGGACTACCGCCTGATGAGCAGGCGTGCGCTGTGTGCGCTGGCAGACTTTAAGGAGGTAAACCTCTTTTTGCGTGGGCTTGTGCCGCTGGTGGGCTACCGCACCTCCAGCGTTTATTACGAGCGCAGCGAGCGCATGGCAGGCGAGAGCCACTATCCGCTGAAAAAGATGCTGGGGCTTGCGTTCGATGGCATCACCAGCCTTTCCACAAAGCCGCTAAAGGCAATCACATGGCTTGGGTTTATCTTTTCGCTCATCAGCTTCATCGCTATTATCGGCATAATAATAATGCACTTTGCGGGCGCTACCGTGTGGGGCTGGAGCAGTACCGTCAGCGTGATATTCTTCATGGGCGGCATACAGCTTTTGTGCGTGGGCGTTTTGGGGGAGTATATCGGCAAAATATACAGCGAGGTAAAAAGCAGGCCACGCTATATAATAAGCGAAAAGACGTTTGAAAAAGAGCAAGCCGCACCTGCCGAGGGCGAAAAGCAGGGCGAAGGCGAGAGTGTGTAGCATGGTGTGTGAAAATATTCTGTTCGACCTTGACGGCACACTCACCGACTCTGCCCCCGGCATTTTGGCGTCGGTGCGCCATGCGCTGGCGGCGTTTGACATTTACGAGCAGGACGAGGGGCGGCTGAGGGAATTTTTAGGCCCACCGCTGGAGTACAGCTTTGGCAAATTTTACGGCTTTGATGCGGCGCAGACCGAAAGGGCAATAGCCGTCTACCGTGAGCGCTTTACGGATGTGGGAATATTTGAAAACACGCTGTACCCCGATGTTTTGGACATGCTGTGCCGCCTGCACGAGCAAAAAAAGCGGCTGTGCCTTGCCACGAGCAAGCCGCTGGTGTACGCACAGCGCATTTTGGAATATTTTGAGATAGAGCGCTATTTTGACATCATTCAGGGAGCGCACATGGACGTGCGAGGCCACACAAAGGCGGACATCATCGCCGCTGTTTTGGCGCAAGGCAAGCTTGCAAAAGAGCACACCGTCATGGTGGGCGACCGCCACTTTGACATAAACGGCGCTGTGCAAAACGGCATTTGCCCCATAGGCGTAACCTACGGCTACGGCACAGAGCAGGAGCTAAGGCAAGCAGGCGCACAGCACACGGTGCACAGCGCAGGCGAGCTGTGTGGGCTTTTGCTGGGGTAGGGGTAGCTAAACGCAAAAATTTGGGATTTGAGGAAAAAGGAGCATATAGTTTGAAACAAGTTTCAAACTATATCACATCTAAAATCAATAATGCTCTTGTCATTCCTTGTGCTTCGCATGATGAGAGCCTCGTATTTCATTAAATTTTGTGCCGATGCGAAGCAGCGGAATGGAGCATTATTATGAAAAAAATGCGCACACTAAAAAGCAAAATCCTATCGGGGGTGCTGGCGCTTTGCCTTATGGCAAGCGCACTGCCAATGGCGAGCACCACAGCACATGCGGCACCCACCGACAGGGCGATGATGATGGGCATGGGCGGCATACAAAACGTGAATACAAACGATGTTGCAAACAGCGACCAAATTGTGATGGGAACACATGGCGGTAGCCCTGTGCATTGGGTAGTGCTGGGCGATTCGCCCACAGATATAACTGCGCAAAGCTACATCCCTGCCGGAAACACGGGTAAAATGATGTTTGCCGTGAATAATTTAGGTAGAAGTACGTTTCAAGCAGGCGGAAGCGGCTACTACCCAAGTAGCACACTGAATGCCGCAATGACAAATATATATAATAACAACACGTTGGGCTTAACCGCCACCGAGCAAGGGGCGGTGCTGGAAACGAGCCTTACGGCGGCGAGTATGGGTGATGGTGCTATTGATATACCCTCGGGCACAATAAGCGAGATTACAGGCCAACGCTTCTTCCCCTTGTCCACAGGTGAATTTAACAGCCTTGTAGGCAATGACACACAACTGGTGTATATCGGCTCCTCAGGGGCCTGGTGGTTGCGTTCTTCCCTCAATGTCGTCGAGGCCGCTTCTATCGGCAGTGACGGCATCCACTTCTATTACCCTGTCAACGAAAACAAAGACATTATCCCTGCTTTCAACCTAAACACCGCCTCTGTTCTCTTCACCTCTGCCGCAGTGGGCGGCAAGGCAGGCGCACTCGGCACTTTTACCGATATAGCCACCACAGCCGCCCCCACCACATGGAAGATGACACTTTTGGACACAAGTAGAAATTTTGCACTGAATGGCACTCCTACCATAAACGGCAGACAGGTAACTTTCAGCTACACGGGCGCACAGACTGCCGCAAACGATTATATTTCGGTGATGATAGTGGACGGTGCGGGCAATATCACTCACTATGCCAAGGTAGCACAGCCCACCACCGCAGACGGCACGGCAAGCTTTACAGTGCCGACGGATGTTTCGGGCAACGTAAGCTTCAGGATTTTTAACGAGCAGGACAACGGCAACAATGCAACCGACTATTCAAGCCCGTTGAGAAGTGTTACAGTGAACAATATACCAAGTGGTGAAACCGACATCACAGGCTTTACTGTTCCAAACCAGGTGGGCACATCTATTATTGATGCAGCTGCTCACACGGTGGCGGTAACAATGCCCTACGGCACAAACGTGACGGCGCTTGCCCCGAGCATAACGCTGAGCGGCGGCGCAACCGTAGCCCCCACGAGCGGCACGGCGCAAAACTTTACAAACCCTGTGCGCTACACCGTCACGGCACAGGATGGCACCACCACGCAGGACTGGACGGTTACAGTGAGCCTTGAGAAAAACGACGAAACCGACATCACAGGCTTTACTGTTCCAAACCAGGTGGGCACATCTGCTATTGATGCAGCTGCCCACACGGTGGCGCTCACCATGCCCTACGGCACGGATGTGACGGCACTTGCCCCGAGCATAACGCTAAGCGACGGCGCAACTATAAGCCCCACTACGGCGCAAGACTTTACAAACCCTGTGCGCTACACCGTCACGGCGCAGGACGGCGCTACCACGCAAGACTGGACAGTTACGGTAAGCCTTGAGAAAAACGACGAGACCGATATTACAGCTTTTAGTATTCCAGGCCAGGTGCTATCTATCGTTAGCGAAGCAAACCACACAGTGGCAGTAACCATGCCCTACGGCACAGACGTAACGGCACTCGCCCCGAGCATAACGCTAAGCGGCGGCGCAAGCATAAGCCCACAGGGCGGCACGGCGCAAAACTTTACAGGTAATGTCACATACACCGTCACGGCGCAGGACGGCACTACAAGCCAAGTGTGGACGGTGGCGGTGGTGCTTGAAGCTGCGCCGCCATCTGCCCCCACCATGACAGGCGGTACAGGCCAAGCCATAACACAGGGGCAAAGCGCAAGCTTTACCTCAAGTGCTGACTTTGACAGGTATACACAGACGCTCATCACCCTAAGTGGTGGAGCGTCCCACACAGTGCACACCGCAGGTGCGGACAATGTGAACGCAAGCGCAGTAAACGGCAGTATTACAGTAACCCTAAGCGGCACATACACCGCTACCTTGCCGCTGGGCACGCACAGCATTTCCATCAACAGCGAACAGGGCAATGCGACGGCAAGCTTCACGGTGGTAGCGCCTACTTCGACCCCAACGCCTGCACCCACCACGGCGCTAAGCCCACAGACAGGGGTGTACTGCGGATAGTGCGTAGCGGTGTTTCCTCTTTACCTATGAGGAGAACACAAAAACAAGAAACCTTGTGATATAGCGGAGGAGTACATGAAACACAAAGCTCTACTTACAGTTACATCGCTTGGCCTTGCGGGTGTGGTGTTTGTGATAGCGTGGCTTTTGGGTGGGCTTTTGTGGGGTAATGTGGCGGCAGGGATGGTGTTTGTGAGCAGTATGCTGATAGTGGGCATTACCTACAAGCGCAGTACGAAGGTGATAAGCGAACAACAGCAGCGCCTTGCCCTGCAGGGCGAGCAGGTGCTGTATGCGGATATTGCAAGCTTCATGCAGGCTCACAAGGAGTATACGGGTGCGCTACTGATAACACCCTGCCGCCTTGTGTTTTGCACACCACCACGGCGCAAAAACAACTACGCAATGGATATTCCCCTTGCGGATATTGCGCTGGCGCAGGAGGTGCACGGCTACTTTAGGCTGGCGGCCGGGGGCAAGGATATGCGATTTAAGGTGTTCGGGTGCGAAAAGCTGGTGCAGGTGATACACGATGGAATTAACACGTTGCAACAGCAACAACATGTATTGCGTGTGGAAATGCCACTGCCCGAGTAGCGACGTAAAAAGGGTATGAGGGGCTTGCTTGAAAAAATTAGGCACAGAAAAAGGGGAAGTAAATGCTTGAGGTTTTGTTTTTTTGCGTGTGTGCCATCTCCGCGCTTGCGGGTGCGATAAGTGGCATAGGCGGTGGCGTTATCATAAAGCCTGTTTTGGACCTTTTGTCCGGGCAGGGTGTTGTCACCATAAGCTTTTTGTCGGGGTGTGCCGTGCTGTCCATGTCCATAGTAGCGCTTTTGCGTATGCGTAGCGCACAGCAGGGCAATTTTGAGACAAAGCGGGGCACGTCGCTTGCGCTGGGTGCCGCAGTGGGGGGCGTTGCAGGCAAGCTGATATTTGATGTGGTGCGGGGGAGCTTGCAGGATGATTTTGTGAGCACTGCACAGTCGTTGATACTATGTGTGATTGTCATCTTCCTCATTTTTTACCAGATGATTGCCGCCAGAGTGAAAACCCACAACATAACCAACGTGATAATATGCGCGGTGATAGGGCTTTGCATGGGCACGATTTCCGCATTTTTGGGCATAGGCGGCGGCCCGTTCAACCTTGCAATTCTCGCATTCTTCTTTTCCATGGAGACGAAAAAGGCGGCGTACCACTCGCTGTACATCATCCTTTTCTCACAGCTCACCAGCCTTATCAGCACGATTGTGCAGGGGGAAGTGCCCCCCGTAACGCCGCTGATGCTGATAAGCGTGATAGCCGGCGGCATATTAGGCGGGCTTTTGGGCAGCCAAATCTCCAAAAAAATGCAGGACAAGCAGGTGAGCATCCTGTACATGTGCGTGCTTGTGGCGGTGTTGTTTATCACCGGCACAAACCTTGTGAGGGTGTAAAGCGGAGCGGACACTATCTAAACAGGAAACAGGCTAAACAAAGGAGTGTCCAAACGCAGTGATTTAGTTTTTTGGTATATCCTCCCCCCGCCTACGGCGGGGGGAGGATATACCGCCTTCTTCTCTCGCTTAACGTATTCTAAATAGCCTCTATTTGTCCACTCCCCTAAACAAAAACATCCCCCGATGTTGCGTGGTGCAGCACCGGGGGATGTTTGATATTATGCACGGTTTTACGCTAAAACACTGCGAGAAAGCTTTGCGAAAAGAAAACGGAAGTGCATCTGTGCTGAACATTAGCCGCCTGTGCTACTGCCGTTTTCGCTCGAGGTGGTGCTTTGGGAGCCTGCGCCCTGTTCGTTT
>CAYJGZ010000025.1:0-15407 GCA_964370045.1 uncultured Oscillospiraceae bacterium | reverse complement strand
CCTGCGCCCCTGCCTGTACCGAGGTTATCGGGAACGCCGTCGCCGTCGTTGTCCATAGCGCCTGCATCCTGGCCGTTTCCTGCGCCCTGTCTGTCGGGAATGCCGTCGCCGTCGTTGTCCATAGCGCCTGCACCCTGGCCGTTTCCTGCGCCCCTGCCTGTACCGAGGTTATCGGGAACGCCGTCGCCGTCGTTGTCCACAGCGCCTGCGCCCTGGCCGTTTCCTGCGCCCTGCCCTGCGTTTTCGCCCTGAGCACCCTGCCTTTGCGGCGCATTCTCGTTTGGCACTCCGCCGTTTTCAATCATATCACGCAGGGCACGCATGGGAAGCCCTCGTATGTCCGCAACTTCGGTGCTTGGGGCAAGCTCCAAAAGCTCCAAATACGCACGATACTTCCCGAAAGATATGTCGGCGCTTTCGGCTTCCTGACGAAGCTCGCTATCGCCCAAAAAGCAGTGCACGTGCTCGCCTGCAAAGTCGGAGCTGTTTATGCTGTTAATAATTGCTTGCGAGTTTTCATCAGATGCAGAAATTACGGTGACCTCTGTGTGGCTTTCGCTGAAGGTTTCAAAGCTATCGGTGCTTTTTAGCTGCTCCATCGCCTCTACGTAGTTAAGGCCGTCAAGCTTTACAGTGTCTAAAATCTGCGCAGCATCCCTGTTTTTGGCGGAGGCGCTGATGACTATATCAAATGCGTTTACCGAAAGCTCGATGGAGGGGTTTATGTCGATGCTGACATAAAATGAGGGTGTCATGTACACACCGCCCAAAACAAACAGCGCAAAGACGGCCGCAATGGGGGCAAGCTTTACAAAAAGCGGAATGCGTCTTTTGCGTGGGCGCTCCTCGGCGGCGGATAAAATACCCTCCAGTGTTTTTTGCTTTAGGGCTTCATCAGCGTGAACGTGCGAAAAAGCTTGTTTTATTTTACCATTCATGCTCATCACTCCCTAAATCTTTTTTCAGCAGCTCCCGCCCTCGTGCCATGAGGGTGTATATTGTGTTGGTGCTTTTGTTTAGTATTTTGCCTATTTCCACCGCCGTGTAGCCCTCGAAATAGTGCAGGTAAATCACTATTTTATACTTTTCGGGCAGTGACAACACCGCCTGGCGCACCTGCGTGCTTTGCTCAAAGCCCGTGTCCTGTGCTATGTCGCAAACATCCTCTAAAGAAACCGTCGTTTTGCGAAAAAAGCTTTTCACAATGTCCTTGCACTCGTTGATGGCAACACGAATAAACCACGCCTTTTCGTGCTCTTTGCTCTCGAAATGAGCAGAGGTGCGGTAGTATTTTAAGAACACATTTTGAAACACATCCTCGGTGTCCGCTGTGTTTTTAAGATAGACCATGCAGATGCGTTTTACCGTATCCGCATGGCTATCCATGGCAGACTTTAGTTCCTGCTCATCTCTCATAAAGTTGTTTCCTTCGGCAGTGTCTACACAAGTGTTCGGGAGTGGACAAATAGAGGTGATTTAGAATACGTTAAGTGAGAGAAGAAGGCGGTATATCCTCCCCCGCCGTAGGGGGGGAGGATATACCAAAAAACTAAATCACTGCGTTTGGACACTCCCAAGTGTTCAATCCCCTGATTTTGGCAATTTTTCCGCCGTGTCTTGCGGAAAAATTGCTTAAAATCATACAGTTTCAACTCGTGCAGACACTGCATAGTCTGAAAAGTTACGGCTTAGGCGCGGTTTTGCCCTCTGCCTGTGCCTGTGCCACGGCCATCAGGCACGCCATCGCCGTCTTCGTCGATGATGTTGTCGCACACGCCGTCACCGTCCTCATCAATGAAAGCCATGCCTGCGCCCCTGCCCATGCCTCTGCCTGTGCCTGTACCGAGGTTGTCAGGAACGCCGTCGCCGTCCTCATCGACGATGTTGTCGCACACGCCGTCGCCGTCCGCATCCACATATGCCCTGCCTGCGCCCCTGCCTGTGCCAAGATTATCGGGAATGCCATCGCCGTCCTCGTCGATGATGTTGTCGCACACGCCGTCGCCGTCCGCATCCACGTATGCCATGCCTGCGCCTGCGCCCTGTCCGCCGCCCATACCCTGTCCGCCGCCCATGCCTCTGCCAGCTGCGAATGCGGATGTAGCACCCATGGATACTACCAAAGCCAATGTTGCTACCAATGCGATAAGTTTTTTCATTTTACAGTCCTCCTAAAGGTTTTGTTTTTTTCAACACGGTGTGTTGTGGGAAGTTTTGCCTTCTTGTCAGTAATACGAACGAGGGGGGCAAATCCTTTCACGCAAAAAATATTTTTTTGAAAAATGAAAAAACCCAAAATCACTTAACATTATAAATAGGAGGATGCTGACAAATTCGTCACCCAAAGTATACAGCGAAAAAGGAAAAAGGTAAACGCATTTTGTGTCAAGTGGGTGCTCATGCCGCCGAAAATCGCAAATGAAAGAACCCACACTTTTCAGTGCGGGTTCTTTCAAAAAGGGGTATCTCATTGGTGTGAGGAGGAATCATTCACAAAGAGCCGGTTGCGGCTTCCTTCTCTTTGCTGACTTAAGTATATCGCTTAGATGCGAAAGGTTTGTGACATAGCAGTGAATAAATTGTAAAGAACTGTGAAAGAAGTGTGAGGGGGAGATTTTGGGCGGAAAATTGGTGATATAGCGTAAGTTACAATGTTTGGCACAACGCATTATGCCTGTGCTTTCGGCACCGTCCCCTGCGAAATAGCGCTTTCCACAGCGTCTATATCCAGCTTTGTATCCTCTAAATATTTTTCTTTTGCGATTTGCGCACGAAGGTCTTTCATTTTAAGCCCGGAGATACTGCGAGGCACTGCCAGATGCGCGTCTTTGTTTGTGAATACGCACATTACCTCCACAGGCACCTTTTTCAGTTTTTTTGCAAAAAGCGCCTCACGTAGCACACGCACGCCCATAGAGGACTCTGTGAGAGGGTTCGGAAAGCTGCGACGCTTGCCATCGTCGGTGATTTGCGTCCACTGTGTATCCTTTGCATCGCCGTAGATTTCGCCGTTGTACCCCAGCGCCATCACGCCCAAAACGCCAAAGTAGCCCACGACAACAGCGTCTATTTTCACGTTCTCTCCCTTGTACTCGAACTGTGCCGGAGCAATAAACTTAAAGCCGTTGCTGCGTGCAAAGTTGCGCATTAGGCGCACTGCGCCCTGCGTTGCGAAGTCACGGTCGGTCTGTCGGGACTTCTTTGGGTTTTTCTTGCGGTAAAAGTAGTAGATAAAAAAGCCTGCCGCCACTATGAGCAGCGCCAGCACGACAAGTGAAATTATAAAATTGGCCACGGTGTATCCCCCTGAAAATTGAGTTTTGTGTATTGATGTATAAGATGGTACTTGCACTATATACCAAAAAACAAACAATAAAGGCATTATACCAAACATAGCCCTGCGCCGCAACAAAAAACATTTTTGGGGCAAGATTTTGTTTTTTTGTCTACCCAAGCTCCCTTAGCGCATCCCTGTCTATAATAGTAAAGCTTGTGCGTGTGGCGCCGATAAGCCCGTCCGACACCATGCGTGAAATTTCCCTCGAAAGCGCACTGCGCTCACAGCCTAAATACGCCGCAAGCGCTGTGCGTGAAAGGCGAACGGTGAGGGTGTCGCTTTTTTGGCGGCGGCTTAAAGACAGCAGGTAGCTTGCTATCTTGCGGCGCAGGCTGTGTATCAAAAGCAGGTCAACACGCTCGTTTAGCGCAAAGTACTTGTCCGACATAACGCCGACGAGGTTCTCAAGAAGCTTCAAATAAAGCGCCGCATGTTTTGGCTCTGCGCTGAAAAATCGCTCGGCAGGAAGCCACATAACCTGCCCTGCCTCGCTTGCCGCTATGCTCACGGGGCTTTTGGTGTTGCCTGCGCTTAGCACATCCCCAAATACTCCGCCCACCCCCATGTGTGTCAGAGTGAACTGTGTGCCGTCACGGGTGGTTTTCACAGCCTCGATGCCGCCCGACAAAACGATGCCCATCTGCCGTGCCTCGTCCCCTGCCATCAGCAGTATCTCCCCCTTTTGGCAGAAACGCAGGGTGGGTGCGAGCATCCGCAAAAGGGCGCTGAGCTCCTGCTTGGTAAAGCCATTAAAAAGTGTGGTGCCCAGCAATAGTTCGTGATATTGCTCCATAAATACATCTCCATTTTGTAAGATTTACACATATATGTTGCCGTGGCAACAGTTTTAACCTTGCTAATATAGTATACTACACGAAGATGTAAATTTTGAAAAATATTTTATATAGGTGGTATTTTTATGAAAAAAAGAATTAAAAAGTCGCTTTCACTTGTGGTGGCACTGATGTTTACGATGGCGTTTTTGGTGGCCTGTGGCGGCGAGGCGGCCTCCTCCTCTGCGCCTGCGGCAGAGCCTTCGAGCACGGCTGTAAGCGAGGCGTCCTCCATGCCTGCCTCCTCTGCGCCTGCGTCCTCCATGCCGGCATCACAGGTAGGTGGCGATGGCATGACGCTAAACATCGCAGGGCTTAAAGGCCCCACAACCATGGGCATGGTAAAGCTGATGAGCGATGCGGCGGCCGGCGAGACAGCGTACGATTACAATGTGGAAATGCAGGGCGCACCCGATGCCATTGTGCCGCTGCTTGTAAGCGGCGAGGTGGATATTGCGGCTATCCCGGCGAACCTTGCGTCCACCATTTACAACAACACATCGGGGCAAATTCAGACGGCGGCTATTAACACGCTGGGTGTTTTGTACGTGGTGGAGACGGGCGAGACCATCCAAAGCATTGAGGACTTGCGAGGGCGCACCATCTACTCCACCGGCAAGGGCACTACGCCCGAGTTTGTGCTGAATCACATCCTCACCCAAAACGGCATTGACCCTGCGAGCGATGTTACCATCGAGTACAAGACGGAGGCGACGGAGGTTGCCGCCCTTTTGGGCGAGGCCACCGACGCTGTGGCGGTGCTTCCCCAGCCGTATGTGACGACGGTGCAGGCGCAAAATGATGCCGTGCGTGTAGCTTTGGACCTCACCGAGGAGTGGGACAATGTGAGCGAGAGCAGCCTTGTTACGGGTGTTTTGGTGGTGCGCAAAGATTTCCTTGAGGACGAGGCGAACGCCGCCGCATTCGAGGCATTTTTGGCGGACTACGAGGCGAGCATAAACTGGGTAAACGAAAACGTAGCGGATGCGGCACAGCTTGTGGCAGAATATGAAATTGTGCCGGATGCGGCGCTTGCCGAAAGGGCAATACCCGAGTGCAACATAGTGTACGTTGCGGGGCAGGAGATGCAAACGGCGCTAAGCGGATACCTGCAAGTGCTATATGACCAAATGCCCGAATCTGTGGGCGGTGCAATGCCTGCGGAGGACTTTTATTTGATGTAATTTCCAATCCAAGCTTACCGTAGCGGAGCACTCGCACCGCTACGGTATTTTGTTTTTGCTCAAAGGGTGTGCGTGCGCGGCGAATAGAATGGGAATGTAGAATTAAATTGCGAAAATAAGCACTGTGGTATATCCTCCGCCTTGAAAAATAAGGGCTTTGAGTTAATGCGTGTTTTGGGGTATTATATAGGGGAGGAAAAGTGCAACTCGCCCGGAGTAACGCAGCTCAAAGAATGATTTATAATGAAGGTAAACTTCTTAATTGGAAATATACGATTACTTTGACGAGGTGTAACATCACCCCCCACGAAAGGACTTAACCCAAATGCACAAGCAAAAAAATAAACCCAAAGCGCATCCTTTGCAGGTGGCGGCAGCGGCGCTTTTTTGGATAGCTGTGTGGCAGGTTGCAAGCATGGCTATAAACGAGGTGCTCTTTTTGCCCTCGCCTTTGCAGGTGGCGCTGGCGCTGGGCGAAATGGCCGCCACGCCCGTGTTTTGGCTCAGCATAGGGCAGAGCCTTGTGCGCATTGCGCTGGGATTTTTTTTGGGGCTGGTGGTGGGCTGTGCGCTTGCCGCACTTGCGGCCGCATATAAACCTGTGGAAATCCTTCTGCGCCCATTGCTCATGCTCATGCGTGCGGCCCCGGTGGCAAGCTTTATCATCCTTGCGCTTTTGTGGGTGTCCACCGCATGGCTGTCCACGTTTATAAGCTTTCTGATGGTGATGCCCATTCTGTACAATGCCACCTACTCGGGCATAAAGGCGGCGGATGTGCGCCTTTTGGAGATGGCGCAGGTGTTCAAAATAGGGCTGTGGCGGCGCATAAGGGCGATATACCTGCCTGCGCTACGGCCGTCACTGCCTTCGGCGTGCGAGCTTGCGCTGGGCATGTGCTGGAAGAGCGGCGTTGCCGCAGAGGTAATCGGCCTGCCGAGCGGCAGTATAGGCGAGCGGCTGTACATGACGAAAATTTTCCTCATGACACCCGAAATGTTCGGCTGGACGGCGGTGATTATTCTGCTTAGTTGGCTATTTGGCAGGGTGGTGCAGGCATTGCTTGCTATGGGCGTAAGCACGCTTGAAAAGGTGGGCAAATCATGAGGGATATACGCATTGTGAACATAAGCAAAGCCTACGGAAGCAGGACGCTGTTTTCGGGCTTTTCGGCGCACATAAAAGCGGGGGAGTCCATTGCGCTGATGGGCGCGTCGGGCAGCGGCAAAACCACGCTGTCACGCATATTGCTAAAACTGGAAAAGCCGGATACGGGCAGCGTGCAGATGGAAAACGACCTGAAATTTTCGGCGGTGTTTCAGGAGGACAGGCTGTGCGAGGGAATATCCGCAAGGGCAAATGTTGCGCTGGTGTTGCCAAAGGGGCATGGGGTGGACATTGCGGCACAGCTGTGCGCCGTGGGGCTTAGCGAAGAGACACAGCTGAAAGAGGCAGGCAAGCTTTCGGGTGGCGAAAAACGCAGAGTGGCGCTGGTGCGTGCGATGAAGGCATCGGGGCACGCAGTGCTTTTGGACGAGGCGTTCAAGGGGCTGGATGTGCAAAGCCGCGCCGAGTGCTACGAATACGTAAAGCGGAATTTGGCAGGGCGTAGCCTTATCCTCATAACCCACGACGAAAACGAGGCGCAGGAATTTGGCGCACGGTGCATTTTTGTCTCTGCAGGGGAGGCTGTGCCCTCGCAGGATGAGGATGCGAAATAAGCGGCACTGTTAAGCTGAAAAGAGAAACTTGCGTGCGTGGCTTTTTAGCAGAACTTTTGCGACAGGTTATATTGCAATTCACCTATTACAAAATTGTCACACTTTTTGGTGGCATTCGCCTGCATTATATGTTATTATTTTTTAGGTATATTGGATGGATGTGTGAAACTGTCATTATTGCGGAGGATGCGTGTGAAAAGACTTATGCTGACACTTTTGGTGTTGCTCATTGCGGCGCCACTTGCCCTTGGGGCTGTTGCGGGTGCGTCCTACTATACTACTACAGAGGGGCAAATTCCAAGCCCTGTGCTTAAGGTGGCGGACCAAAGCATATTTCCCAATGGCCACGAGTGGCAGGAGCCTGTGTTTGGCGGCATTTTGCACAAGGAGTTTGAGGATACACAGCGCAAGGACGGGGAAAGCATCGGTGTTATCGAGCAGCCACAGCTGACGCTGGAAGTGCCGGAGGGCTACAGCGCCACTGCTGTTGTCAGCTACGACGGCGAGGAGGTTTTCAGCGGCAGCGCCGAGCAGTTGCAAAGCCATACTTTTGTGGCGAGCGGAGTATACGAGGCAAGGCTTGCGTGTGAAAGAAAGCCCAGCGACAGCGGAGCATACGGCACACTGCTGTATGATTTTGACTTTGAGGTAAAGCTGAACCCCATAATGGAAGCGCAGAGCAGCTGGGTGTACCCGGGCGAGGTGATAGGCATTACACTAAGCCAGCTAAGCGACAGCGCAGTGCCCACCGCACAAAGCAGTCTTGGTGAGTTTACGTTTGTGCCCTCCGCTTCGGGCTGCATTACGGCGCTGTTGCCCGTGCCGGTAAACAGCGAGATAGGCTCTTACGATGCAAATGTGCGTGTGAGCGGTGAAAGCTGGGACGTGCCCATGCGTGTGACCGACGCAAGCTTTCCCACAGCGGACAGCCGTGTGATGATTGACGAGGTGCAGGACGAGGAGTTCTTTGAGGAGTTTGAGCGCATACTGCGTGATACGGACGATGAGCGACACTGGGAGGGTGCGTTTGAGTATCCCTCTCAAGGGGAACTGCTCATGAGCTTTGGCACATATCTTTCGGACGGCGAGTACCCCGAGCGGCACATAGGCGTGGATATTACCGACGATGAAGGCTCGCCCATAGTAGCCCCTGCCGCAGGGCGTGTGGTGTATGCGGGGGAGCTGGGCAGTATGGGCAATACGCTTGTGATAGAGCACGGGTATGGGCTAAAGAGTGTGTTTTTCTATTTGGATGAGATATTGACCGAGCAGGGAATGTTTGTGCAGAAGGGCGAGGAGGTAGCCGCCATGGGAAACAGCGGTGTGTCAAACATGGCGCACCTGCATTACGAGCTGTGGCTGGGAGATGTGCCCATAAACCCCACAACGCTGTTTAACGGCACATCGCCGATTACTCGCATAGGTGGGTAGCAAGAACAGATGTTTTTCACCCAAATTAAAGGGTGTGGGCAAACACAGTGATTTGTTTTTTTGCTGTATCTTCCCACGCCGCAGACGTGGGAAGGTACAGCGTCTTCTTCTCGCGCTTAACCTATCCTAAAACACTTTTATGTGTCCACCCAAATTAAATGAGGATATTGAATGAAATGGATTGCAAAGGGCGAGTGCTTTCGCCACAGTAAGGAGCTTGTAAGACGACGCATTATGGGTATGCCGCGCATTCTTGCGGCGGTTATATTTGCGGTGTCGCTTTTGGCGTTTTTGTTTATAGCAATGTGCACCATGAGCCTTGTCACGGTAACCGACACACAAAGCGGCTTTTCCCAAACACTGCTCACCGCAAAGGCACAGCCGATGGCTGTACTGCAAATGGCGGGCATTGCGACAACCGAGCACGACGAGATACTGCAAGAGGAAGGCCCGAACAACACCGAATCGCTCACGATTAACCGTGCGTTTCCCGTGTATGTCGAGGTGGACGGCGAGCGCATGACCGACTACTTTGTGCAGGGCACGGTGCAGGATTTGCTAACCTCCTGCGGTGTTACGCTTGGGGAAGACGACTATGTACAGCCCTCTTTGGACACGCCGCTTTCGGCGGAGATGAGCGCTGAAATATTTCGGGTGGAGTACCGCAGGGATGTGCGCTTTGAAATATTAGAGCCGGAGATGGTGGAGGATTACGTGGACACGCTGGGCGAGGACCACGGCTTTGTAAACAGCTTTAATGGCGAGTATGAGATTGTGTGCATTGATGAGTACACGAATGGCGAGCTTTCAAAGAGCGAGCTTGTGGAAATAAGCCCCGTGCTTGTGCCACGTGCGCAAGACTCCTACACCATAGAGCAGGGCGTGCCCGCCTCACGCATCACAGGCTTTGAGGGTGTGCACCTTGGGGAGGATGGCATCCCCTTAGAGTATACGGATGTGTGGCACGGCGCTGTGTCCACGGCGTATTCCTCCTCGGGCGGCATGGGTGCCTCGGGGCTTGGGCTGTACTGCGGCACGGTGGCGGTGAACCCGAACGTCATCCCCTACGGCTCGCGCATGTTTATCACCAGCGCAGACGGCAGCTTTGTATACGGCTTTGCCATAGCCACCGACACAGGCACCGCCATGATGGAGGGGCATGTGGGGCTGGACCTTTACTTTGAGACAAACGATGAATGCTACTGGTTTGGCAAGAGAGAGCTTAGTGTTTATTTCTTGGACTAAACAGTGCTATTGATGGGCGCATGTAGCGTGAATATGCTCTGCGCAAGTCAAGTATAGGTGAACCACTTATAAGCTAAATAGCGCCCACCGATACCCCCCTGTGAAGGGTAGTCGGTGGGCGCTGATGCTTTGCGGTGTGCGGCAGTGTTTGTTAAAAGCCTACAAAAACTTAAAGCCCGGGTATACCCTCAGCCATGCCTTGCCTATAATCTGGTCCTCCTGAACAAAGGTGTTGTTCCAGTAGCGGGAGTCCCACGAGTCAAGGCGGTTGTCCCCCAGCACAAAGTAGCTGTCCTCGGGCACTGTAAACGGCCCAAAGTCTCCCTTTGGCAGGTCCTTTAGGTATTCCTCGCTCATCGGTACAGTCTCGCCGTTTAGGTATATTCTGCCAAGGTTTATGTCCACCACGTCCCCCGGCAGGCCTATTATGCGCTTTATGTAGGTTTGTGATGTGTCGTCGGGGTATTCAAAAAGAATAATATCTCCCCGCTCAGGCGAAGAAAAAGCGTAAGCCTGCCTAAGCCCTAAAATGCGGTCGCCTGTGTAGATGGTGTTTTCCATGGATGCGCTGGGTATGTGCGCATAAACAAAAACCACCTCGGTGAGCAAAAGGGCGGCACACAGCGCAACTAAAAGGCCAACGGTCCACTCTATGAGTAGACGCTCGGCACGCTTGGGTGCTTTCTTTTTCTTTTTTGCGTGAAATACTGCCAAGACAAAGCCCCCCTTTGCGTAATATGCCGTGTAAGTTTTTTGAAAATCCGGTCGATGCGCTTTTGACACATCGGCGAACATATCCCAAGATATATTATACCATTCACAGCGCTTGCTATCAAGAATTTTTGGGTAGCTTTGCTTTTCGCACACATATATTTGTGATATACTGTGTGGGTGGCGTGCCGCTCGTGTGGGCATAGGCCAAGAAAAAACGGCATGAATCGACAAAACGAAAATATTGCTCCGCCTGCCTGCGGAGATGAAAATACGGGCTGGTTCGGACAGACAGCCCACAAGAAAGAACCATAGAAAGGATATAGTTTGAAACAAGTTTCAAACTAACAAATCTAAAATCAATAATGCTCTTATCATTCCTTGTGCTTCGCATGATAAGAACCGCATATTTCATTAAATTTTGTGCCGATGCGAAGCGGCGGAATGGAGCATTATAATGGAAGATAACGGCAAGGTTATTGCGCTGCTGATAGATGCGGAAAACGTCTCGCCAAAGTACATAAGCGTTATTTTGGAGGAGCTGAGCGGCTACGGCACGCCTGCATACAAGCGCATATACGGCGACTGGACCTCTGTGGAGATGGCCAGCTGGAAAAAGCAGCTGCTGGCCAGCAACTTAACGCCCATACAGCAGTTCAGCTACACACAGGGCAAAAACGCCAGCGACTCGGCCATGATAATAGACGCAATGGATATTTTATACACGAGAAACTGCGACGGCTTTTGCATTGTGTCCTCTGATTCGGACTTCACTCGGCTTGCCTCAAGGCTTAGGGAAAGCAGGATGTTTGTGATAGGCATGGGCGAGAGTAAAACGCCCTCCGCCTTCAAAAGTGCGTGTGATACGTTTAAGTATTTGGATGTGTTGCAGCGTGCAAAGCAAAAGGCGGAGGATGGCGAGCCAAAGGCAAAGCCAAAGCAGACAGCGCCCAAAAAGGCAAAGACGAGCGCCAAGGAGACGCAGGGCAAAAAGCAGGCTACTGCCACAGAGCCTGTTTTGGAGGTAGCGCAGGCGCTGGACTTTGAGGATGTGGCGGGTGGCTTTGTGCCGCTGGAGGAGATAATAGAGCGCATACACGAAATTTTGGACAAGGACAGCAACGAGGACGGCTACATGTCGCTCTCGCAGGTGGGCAGTATCCTCGGCAGGCTGTATGCCGACTTTGACACACGCAACTACGGCTTTTCAAAGCTGCACAAGCTCATTGACTATGCGGACGAGTTTGAGACACGGCAGGAGCAGATAGCCGGCGGCGGCAAAAACCTGATGCTAAAGAACAAGTAGTATCGAAAAAAGTGTACAAAAAAAAGCCTGTTTATTTTTGGCAAATCCCCCGCCGAAGGCGGGGGATTTGCCATGACACCTCTTTTTGTAGCTCAATAAAAACGAGCAGTATAGTAATTTAATGTAAAAAGCCGAGCGTCCTTGTGTGGGGTGCTCGGCTTTTGTGTGCTTTTTGGAAAAGGACGCAAATCTACTCACCTGTTCAATAGTTCACCTACGCCGCCTTTGTGAGACGTTCACAGCTATTCACCTATTATCTTCACAAGCGCGCGCTTTTGGCGCTTGCCGTCAAACTCAAAGTAAAATATCTGCTCCCACGTGCCGAAATCAAGGCGGCCTTCTGTAACAGCCACCACAACCTCACGCCCCATGATGGTGCGCTTTAGGTGTGCGTCCGCGTTGTCCTCGTAGCCGTTGTGGCGGTAGCGGCTGTACGGCTTTTCGGGGGCTTTAGCCAAGCCTATATAAATCCAAGCACGCCTATCGCATCAAATTTTTGCGTTATGCGTTGTTCTCCTCCATCGCAATACACAAAGTATTGCTCTGTCGTCTGCCGTGCCTACCACAAAAATTTGTGTGCGATAGGTTCGTAGAATTTTTAATACCGCCAAAAATTTCGTAACAAGGAAGTGTGCCGCACATAATGCTTTGTGCATTATAAGGTGCACTGACACAGTTACGGTGGTTTTGGCTAAATTAAAAACGGCTTGGATTTACATAGGTTTGGCTTCTCTAACCACACCTCATAGTCGTGATGCAGGCCGCTCTCGTCATCGTTGATGAACACGCTTGCGGTGATGTTCATTGCGTTCACCAGCACAAGCCCCTCCTTGATGCCGCTGTCCAAAATAGCCTGCTCCACCTGCGGGGTGATGTTCACAAGACCCCTGCGCTGTGGCAGATTAAAGTGCAACTCCTTGCGGTAACTTTTCATGGGAAAACCTCCGAAAGTTCAGATGAACATGCACAAATATGCAAAAAGCCCCTTGTGCGAACGCCGACGATGTGCAAAATGAACTAAATGCCCAGCGCCTTTCTAATGGCAGTGGCAACGCCGTCCTCATCGCAGCTGCCTGTGATGTAAGCAGCCGCCTCAAAAAGCTCCTCAATGGCGTTGCCCATTGCGACGGGATAGCCCACCGCACGCAGCATGTCAAGGTCGTTAAGCCCGTCGCCTGCCGCCATCAGCTGGGATTTTTCAAGCCCTAATTTTTGCGCTAAAGCCAGCACTCCTGCGCCCTTGTTTGCGGTGGCGGTGTTCAGCTCAAGGTTTGTGCTGAAGGAGGCTGTGACGGTGCAGTCACTGCGCTGTGAAAAGTGCGCTACCGTCTGCGCCCGTGCCTGCATGGTGAGAAACACAAGGCTTATCTTTGCCACAGGCTCCTTGCTGTTTTTTATAAGCTCGGCAAGGCTGTTCACCTGGGTTCGGGTGGACTTTAGGTACTCCACAGTGCCTGCGCCGAACTGCTCCCTCAAAAGGTCAAAGTCCATCCACTCGGCGTACACATCCCTGCCTATCATCACGGCGGGCAGTGCGTTCAGCCTTTGGCAGTCGGCTAAAAGCGACAGCGCTGTGGGCGCATCAAAGCAGTCGGAGTGAATAGTGCTCCCCGATGAAATGTCGTATATATGCGCTCCGTTACAGCACAGCGCATAGCGCATTTTGGGAATGCTCAAAAACTCCTGCGGTATGCTCGTAAGGTTGCGCCCTGTGGCGGCCAGCACCACCACGCCCATATCAAGCGCCTGCGCAATGGCATCATGCACGGCAGGCGTGAGCTGTTTTGCGCTGTTTAGCGCTGTGCCGTCGAGGTCAAGAGCAATAAGGCGAATGTCACGCTTCATAGTTTGCCATCCTGTAGTTTAGACAGTGTACACACGAGGGTTCATTTCATGTCCACACTATATAGTTTATTGACATACTGTTTTGAAAGTAGTTATGGTTCTTACAACAAGGCATCGTCGTACACAGCACGCTCGCCACCCACAAAAGCAGGCCGTGTGCGGGCGGCAACAAGCGGTGCGGCGCCTATGTGTGTGATGCTAAGGCGCACGGGCACTGCCACTGCACGCAGATGCATACCTATGAGCGTATGGCCTATGTCCAGCCCTGCACCTGCCGATACGGCACGCACCAAAACAGGCTCGTTCAGCGCCGCCCACGCCGCCGTGGCAAAGCTACCCCCTGCCTTTGGCTGTGGCAGGGCGTTTACACGCTCAAGGCGGTGTGCGGCCATCGCCGCTTTCTCCACCACAAGGGCACGTGCGAGGTGCTCGCAGCACTGCGCCGCCAAAAACAGCCCACGCTCATGTATGGGCGGCAAAATAGCGCTCAAAATTTCCGAGGCCACATCAAGGACGGGCGCTGTACCTATGTGCTCGCCCACAACCTCGCTGGTGGAGCACCCCACCACGATGATGTCGCCCTCCTCACACTTTGCCGCTGCAAGCAGCTGTTGTATGGCACATGCGGCATCCTGTGCATAATTTTTCGTCATGCTCTGCCTCCGTTTGATAAAAACTGTGCTGTCATCGCACAATATCGGCGCACACACCCTGCATCATAAATAGTTAAGCCACACTTTTATTGTACTCCTATTTGCACTTGTGTGCAACCGAATATACGTGCTATGCTTAAAAATAAAGGAAGTGGCAATGCCGAATTTAAGCACCATATAAACGAGAGGTGAAACACATGAAACTTGTCAGCTGGAACGTAAACGGATTTAGGGCCGCTTTGGGCAAGGGGTTTTTGCAGGAGTTTGAAAAGCTTGATGCGGACTTTTTTTGCCTGCAGGAGACAAAGATGATGCAGGGGCAGGCGGAGTTTGAGCCGAGCGGATATTTTCAATATTGGAACAGCGCCGAGCGCAAAGGCTACTCGGGCACGGCGATTTTTGCAAAAAAAGAGCCGCAGGATGTGGCGTACGGCATCGGAAAAGAACAGCACAACGACGAGGGGCGTGCCATCACGCTAAAGTATGAGGACTTTTATCTTGTAAATGTGTACACGCCCAACGCACAGGCAGGGCTGAAACGCATAGAGTACCGTATGCAGTGGGAGGACGACCTGCGTGAGTATTTGTGCGGGCTGAATGCGGACAAGCCGGTGATATACTGTGGCGACCTAAACGTGGCGCACAATGAAATAGACCTAAAGCACCCAAAGGCAAACCGTGGCAATGCAGGCTTTTCGGACGAGGAGAGGGGCAAGCTGAGCGAGCTTTTGAGCGAGGGCTTCACCGACACGTTCAGGGCGCTGTATCCGCAGAGGGTGCGGTACAGCTGGTGGAGCTTTAGGGCGAACGCACGTGCGAGCGACGCAGGCTGGCGCATAGATTACTTTGTGGTGTCAAACCGCCTGATGCCAAGGGTGGAGGACAGCCTGATATACACCGACATTATGGGAAGCGACCACTGCCCTGTGGGGCTTGAAATAGAGCTGTAACTTAGATAGTGGACATGCAAAAAAGCCAACCACCGCTTTTGCCCACATCCCACAATCCCCGGGAGTGGACACATAGAGGTGATTTAGAATACGCTGGGCGCAAGAAGAAGGCGGTATATCCTCCCCCCGCCGTAGGTGGGGGAGGATATACCAAAAAACTAAATCACTGCGTTTGAACACTCCCCAAAGCGCC
>CAYJGZ010000024.1:0-22698 GCA_964370045.1 uncultured Oscillospiraceae bacterium | reverse complement strand
GCCGTATCTCAGTCCCAATGTGGCCGTTCAACCTCTCAGTCCGGCTACTGATCGTTGACTTGGTAGGCCATTACCCCACCAACTATCTAATCAGGCGCGAGCCCATCTTCCAGCGAATTGCTCCTTTGGCCTCAGTACCATGCGGTACCGTGGTCTTATGCGGTATTAGCATCTGTTTCCAAATGTTGTCCCCCACTGGAAGGTAGGTTGCTCACGTGTTACTCACCCGTTCGCCACTAAGCAACACAAAAATCATCCCCGAAGGAAATCTTCTCGTGCGCTCCGTTCGACTTGCATGTGTTAGGCGCGCCGCCAGCGTTCGTCCTGAGCCAGGATCAAACTCTTAATCTAATGGTATCTAATATAGACGTTAAGCCTATGTTAAATCACACTGTACACTAGTGTTTGAATTCCTAAGCTTCATTCCGACGCTATGCGTCAAAAATTACTGCTTATATTAAAGGAATTTCTTGAGCAGAATAGTTCTGCTTTGGTCACGTTCTAAACGTGACCGGATGCCTCAAGTCCGCTTGCCATAAGGCTTTGCGGCTTTCTTGGGCACCTCTAAGGGTCCTTCAAGCATCTCAATATTGTTTAATTTTCAAGGTCCTGTGCACCGCCGCTTCACTTCGCTTTGCCGCTTGCGCGTGTCCGCTTGGTGTTTTGTCTCTCACGAGGGTGCTTGACTATATTACCACCCCTGCTACCCTTTTGTCAACACTTTTTCTAAAGTTTTTTGAAAAATTTGCAACTTTTTTCAAAATGCTGCTTTTGCTTACATTATATATATATGGGTAGCTTTGTTTGAGGTTTTGCGAATTTTAGGGGTTTAGGGGCGAAAGTTTATGTGTTTTCAAAATGTTTTTTGCGGAACTTTATTTTTTATCCTCGCTTTTTTTGCCACACAAAGCATCCACCCACAACCTCACACAAACAAAATAAGGCTCGTCGCCATAAGCGCCATGCCCGCCACAAGCCCGTACATGGAGTGGTGGTGCTTGCCGTACTGCCGTGCCGCAGGCAAAAGGCCGTCCAGCGAGATGAACACCATGATGCCCGCAATCGCCGCAAATATTATGCCGAAGGTGACGTCATTCATAAACGGCATGAGTATGGCATAGCCGATTATCGCCCCGACAGGCTCGGACAGCCCCGAGGCCAGCGAGTACAAAAACGCCTTTTTCTTGGAGCCACTTGCGTGGTAAATGGGCGTTGCCACCGCAATTCCCTCCGGGATGTTGTGCATGGCAATGGCGATGACAATAGGCACCGCCACCGACGGCTCTTGCAGGGCGGACACAAAGGTGGCAAGCCCCTCGGGAAAGTTGTGTATGCCTATGGCCAGCGCCGTAAACACGCCCATGCGCATCAGCTTTTGCTCCTCTTTGGGCGCATCTTTCGCTACGCTTGCAATGCTCGCCGCCTCGTGCGGGTTTTCCTCGGAGGGTATCAGCTTGTCAATCAGCGCAATAAACGCAATGCCCCCAAAAAACGCCACCGCCGTCCATATGTTTGCGCCCCTCTCCCCCAGCTGTGGCGTTAAAAACCCGAGCGCCTTTGGGAATATATCTATCATCGAGACGTAAATCATCACACCTGCGGAAAACCCAAGACTTACCGACAAAAACGTCCTGTTCGACTTTTTGGCAAAAAGCGCAATAAACCCACCTATCCCCGTGCACAGCCCCGCCGCAAGTGTGAGCAAAAACGCAAGCAGTATGTTGTTCATAACCCCTCCGCAAGTTTCGCATTAAAATATGTTTCACCCCATTATAGTCTGTCCGCACAGAAAAAATCCATGGAATTTTTGACGAATTTACATCGGCGCACCGCCGCAGAGTAGGACATTTTTTCTTTTGGCGGCACTCACAGTCAAATTTCAGTCAAATAATCCCAAAGCTATTGCATTGTGAAACTTTTAGTAATATACTTTGCCCACAAAAAATACACATCTTTTTTTTCTAAAAAAATGCTAAATTTTTAACAGTTTTACCTCGCATTTCTTCGCCTAAAACAAACCAAACAGGGAAAGGGTGCTTACAAAATGAAAAAAACATTTGTATCGGTAGTGATGGCTGTTGTGTTGGGGGTATCGGCAATGCTCTTTTTTACAGCGTGCGGAGGTGTACAGCTCACGGGCATTGCACTCAGCGAGGCGGCGCTACAAATGTCGGTGGGCGAGACGCTCACACCGCAGGTTTCTTTTGAGTTTTCAAGCGGCGGCGCGAGCCAAAGCGAAAAGGACACAGCACTGCAAGACGCAGGCATCACGTGGGTTTCGAGCGATGAAAGCGTTGCGACTGCAAGCGGCGAGGGCATCACCGCAGTGGGCGCAGGTAGCACGCAGGTGAGCGTCTCGGACGCAAGCGGCGAGCACACGACGGTATTAAACGTAACCGTGATACAGCCTGCAAAGGGCTTTGAGGTGCCGAGCGAGGCCATCACGCTTGCGCTGAACGGCGAGGACACCGCCGACATAAGCGCAAGCATCACCCCCGACGGCGCGCAGGGGGAGCTTCGCTATACTTCGAGCGATGAGGACATCGCAAGTGTGAGCGACGACGGAAAACTTACCGCAGTATCGCAGGGCGATGCGATAATCACCGTGACGCTCACCGCAGGCGGCGAGGAGGTTTCGCAAAAGGAAATTGCCGTCAGTGTTGTGACAAACGCAACCGACATAGCGCTTGAGTACACCGAGGGCTGGATATATGTGGGCGGCGAATATGCGCCCTCGCCCTCGCCCCTGCCGGAGGAGGCAAGCGATGTGCAATACAGCTACGCAAGCGACGACGAAAGCATCGCCACCGTCAGCGAGGAGGGCGTGATAGTGGGCATTGCCGCAGGCAGTGCGAGCATTACAGTCAGCGACAACTACGGCAACGAGCTTGTGTACAGCATCACGGTAAACGAAGTGCCCGTGTACACAGCACCCACACAGCAGAGCACCGCCACCACTATCACAACACCCACAGCGAGTACCACTACACCTGCTCCTGCCACTCCTGCCCCTGCCACACCTACTCCTGAGCCTGCCGAACCGACAGGCCCCGTGTGCTGCTGGGGCATCCACGACCACTTTGTGGTGGGACAGGTGTGCGCGTGGTGCGGCTACACAAAGACCGACTACGTACAGCCGCGTGACTGTACCGACTACCACGGCAATGGCACCGACGCAGGCCAGTGCCCCACCTGCGGGCTACACTACTCTCGCATTGTAATCCCCGGTGACGGCACAAACGGCGGACAGGCAGGCGGCGAATAGCGTTTGCAAAAGGCCACACATATTCAACAAAAACAAAAAAGCAGGTAAAGCACATCGCTTTGCCTGCTTTTTCATTTCGCTAAATTTATACGACGAAAGCCTACTCCCCCAGCAAAAACTCGTAGGAAACACCAAAAAACTTCGCCAAGATTTTCACCTCATAGTCGGGCACAAACCTTGCCCCGTTTTCAATCCTTAGTACGGTTAAATCCGAAAACTCATGGCCGCAAAGCTGCAGCTTCTCCGCAAGCTGTTTTTGCGTGAGCGCTCTTTCTTTGCGAAGCATCCGCACCTTTTCGCCTATTATATTTTTGGATTTGCCATCCCAGTATATCTTCATATCATCATCAACCTTCTAAAGGTGAAACACACAATGCTTGCCCTTTGGGTTACTATGAAAGCACTTTCCGCAGGAAATGCACTTAGGCACAGCACTTTCATCCTCCGCCCACATGTTTATCAGCTGTGGCTGGCACACAAGCGGACGGCTTATGCCAAAAAAGTCTACGCCATCCTGCTCGCACAGCGTCTGCATAGTGGAAAATGTGCGGTTTCCTCCCGTCAAAACCACGGGGATGTCCACCTGCTGTTTCAGCCGCTTTGCGTAGGGCGCAAAGTAGCTCTCCTGCTCCTTCGTGATTTTTGTACGTGATGCGCCAAGGTTGTTTTTATTCACCACAAGCGAACAGCTGTTGCCGCCGCTCACCTCCACGGCATCCAGCCCCGCCTGCTTTAGTATACTCACCGCCTGTATGCTCTGCTCCTGCGAAAGGCCTCCTTGGGTGAAATCTTGCGAGTTTATCTTCGCCATAACGATAAAATCGTCCGACACTTCGGCTCTTGTCCCCTCCACCGTTTCACGCAAAAAGCGCACTCTGTTTTCAAGGCCGCCGCCGTATTCGTCGGCGCGCAGGTTGTAATCCCCCGACAAAAACTGGCTTAGCAGGTACCCATGCGCCCCGTGAATTTCCACGCCGTCAAAGCCTGCTTTTTGCGCACGCACTGCGGCGGCCACAAACGCACCTCGCAAATAGTGTATATCCTCGGTGCTCATCTCGGTGGG
Source organism: uncultured Oscillospiraceae bacterium (assembly GCA_964370045.1). Taxonomy (GTDB): domain Bacteria; phylum Bacillota; class Clostridia; order Oscillospirales; family Ruminococcaceae; genus JAAYCI01. The sequence goes on along the minus strand of CAYJGZ010000024.1, from coordinate 18,370 downwards.
GGTGATGCCCGTGGCCTCGCTTTGCACGGCAGACGGCCCCCATATCAGCTTCGAGGGTGGGCGCAGGCCGCTCATAGAGCCGCCATACGCTACCTGCAAAATTATCTTGCAGTCCTGCGAGTGACACATTTCGGTGAGCGGCTTATAGTCCTCAATAAAGCTGTCATCGTAAATGCCCATCATGCCGGGGTTGGGCTGTTCGTCCTTTATCACGTGCGCATACCCTGTTAAAATAGTGCCCACCCCGCCCTTTGCAAGCGCTTCGTGCACCGCAAAAAGCTTTCTTGTCATGTGGCCGCTCTCGTCGGCAAGCGCCTCCCACGTGGACGCCCTAAAAAACCTGTTTTTCAGCTTTAAGCCTTTTAGCGTACATTTTCGCAGTAACATCACATCACTCCCAATTTTTGCTACCTATTTTTGATAGTTTTATTCTACAATAAAGCCATTTTACAAACAAGCAAAATTTTGCGCATTAACAAGGGCTATATCTTCATATCGTCATCAACCTTCTAAAGGTGAAACACCGCATTATATAAAAAACCCCGAATTATTCGGGGTTTTTTGCTTTATTTATTCAGCTTTTTCTGCGCATTTTTTAAGTATTTTTTGCATATTTTACGTGCGCCTTTTTGCACCGCAAATCCATCGCTCAATCGCAGCATTTTATCTCTGCTCCATCATCTTGCCCACCACGATAAAGCGCTCTGTTTCACCGCCTACTTCCGCAACACAGGTAGACAGCACCATAAAGCGGTCGCTCACTTCAAGGTCATCCACGTTCAAAACAGCGTTCTCATCACCGCTGTCGCTTATCCAGTCGATAAAGTACTGCATGTCCTCGGGGTCGTTGTAGTTGCGCTCGTACAGGATGTTGCGGTTGTCTATTGTTATCGCCGCCACCACCTCAAAGCGCTCCTGCCGGTAGGGTGTGTAGAGGAAAAAGTCGGGGTTTTCCTCAAAGTATTGCTCGTCCTTGTACTCGTGCAGCTGGGTGAAGTATGTTTCATCGGGGGTGAAGTGCCCGTACAGCACGCTCACGCCGGTGAGCAGGTCATCGGGGTTTTGCATGTCCGCAAACACTGCGCCGTACGGGTCGTACTCGCCCTCCACCGTTGTGGTGAGGTACTTTGCGTTGTCCACGCCGCGCATAACTGGGTAGTCAATCACCGTGCCGGGCATCTCCACCCACGCTATAACATCCTCGTTTGTGCCTTTCAGCTCGTCAAAGTCGATGTCATCCCGAAACGGCTCCTCCCGCACAACTTCTACGGGTGCCTCGCTTTGCTCGGGCGGGGAGTACTCAGCGGATGTGGAACTTTGCTCAGCACTGCCGCCACACGCCGCCAGCATAAATGTGAGCGCAAGCCCACCGCAAAGCAGTTTAATGCGGCGCAGGCCTTTTATTCGAGTATTTTCAGTGGTTTTTTCGGAGGTTTTTTGCGTTTTTTGGGGGGAAAGATTCATTCACAAAGCATCCTTTACTATTATATTAGGTACACAATATTCCAAATCCACACATCGTAACATGTGCCCAAATGCAACACTGCATACACTTACATGATATATCTTTTCACATCTAAAAGCAAGTAATCTAAGCACTTTCGCTCCCGACATTTTTTGCAAAACGCAAAAAAACAGCTTATTTTATATTGACTAACAGCTAAATGCGTGATATTATATAAATCACGGCAAAAAGCCGTGCTATATGCGGAGGTGCTGGAATCGGCAGACAGGCACGTTTGAGGGGCGTGTGTCTTATGGCGTGTGGGTTCAAGTCCCATCCTCCGCACCAAAAATCTTCTACAGTCTTTAGACTGTGGGAGATTTTTTATTTTGGATGGGTCTTGAACCCTAAGAAGGTTTTGCCGTAAAGAAAATATGCTTGTAGCATATTTTTAGGCAAAAGGCACGAGGGCGCAAGCCCGAGGGTGGTAGATTTGCGCACGCAAAGCTACGTCCCATCCTCCGCACCAAAAATCTTCTACAGTCTTTAGACTGTGGGAGATTTTTTATTTTGGATGGGTCTTGAACCCTAAGAAGGTTTTGCCGTAAAGAAAATATGCTTGTAGCATATTTTTAGGCAAAAGGCACGAGGGCGCAAGCACGAGGGTGGTAGATTTGCGCACGCAACGCTACGTCCCATCCTCCGCAGAAAAGAAGTCCCATTCTGTGCACCGCGCATATTTGCGCAAGTAAAAAAACAGCTTTGCTTGCGCAAAGCTGTTTTACTTATCCGAAATGCAGTGTAGGGCGATGCCGGTTCAACTCTTTTGCACGGCACACAATGTGAGCGTTACAGCCCAAGGCTAACCAGCTGCTCCGCAATGGTGTCCACACACTTTTTATACTCTTTAACATTTCTGCCCATCTGGTTTATCACAAATGCCCAGTTATCCGTCACGGCATCTATTGCGGTATTTACAACAAGGTTGCCAAGCCCCACTTCCGGCAAAATCATAACACGATACACATTGATTTTATCTCCCATTTTTCCCGGATTGATAACCATCTGCGTGTCCTTGTTGATTGGGGCGAAAACAATAAGTGTTGTCGCTCCGTGCTTTGCAAGGATGGGCTTTCCCAAGGGGAACTCCACATCTTTAATCGCATCATAAAGCTCTTGCGTTGTGTACTCATTTTGGAAAACCACTTTTTTCATGTTCAAAAATGCCATCTTTTCCACCTTCCTTTGTGTGAATTACTTGCTTTTCAATATATCCCATTTTTAGATTTATGTCAACAGCGGCAGGGTGTCGGGCGTGGGCAAAAGCGGTGATTTTTTGCTATATCCCCCGCCTGCGGCGGGGGGATATAGCGCCTTCTTCTTGCACTTGCTTTGATTTTACAGGCGATGTACAATATATCTTATCCATTATGTTTACTATCTTTGCTTATACCCAATGCACACAAGGAACCCCCACATGAAAATTGAGCACATCGCACTTTACGTTAAAGATTTGCAGGCCACTAAAAGCTTTTACGAAAAATATTTCGGAGCAAAAAGCGGCGATATGTACCGCAACAAACGCACCGGCTTTAGCTCTTACTTTTTGTCCTTTGACAGCGGTGCACGCCTTGAAATAATGAACGTGGCGCAGCTTTGCGAAAAGGGCACAGATGGCAAGCGAGAGGGGTACATACATCTTGCTTTCAGCGTCGGCAGTAAGCAAGGCGTAGATGCACTTACCCACGCCCTGCAGGCTGACGGCTATGAAGTTGCCGGTGCCCCACGCACAACGGGCGACGGCTATTACGAAAGCTGTGTCTTTGACCCCGAGGGCAACTTGATTGAGATAACGGTGTAGGGGATACCTTACACTCAATCAGGGACTGCTCCTTAATTGAATATTGCAATCTTCCCTCTATCATGCTATCTTTTATATACTTGGTTTTCGCACTATTTTGTGCCTATTCGCCCATCTTCGTGCGGCATCAAAATTTATTTTGCAACTGTAAAGGAATTTGCACATGAAAAAAAAGCTATGCCTTGTTATATCCTGCCTTATTTTTGCGCTTGCGCTCACCGGATGCTACCAAAATGACGCCGGTCAGCTGTTAGAGGGCGAGGTCGGCGAGCCGATGCCCTCCTACTTTTTCACCTTCACGGTGGACTCCGCCGAGATAATCACCCGTGACGATTACACGCCCGAGGAGGGCAACGTGCTTTTGGGTGTCACCATAACCACCACCAACACCTTCCAAGAAGCGTACGACATGTACTATGTCGACTACCAGCTACAATGGGGCGAGCGCTCGGCCGAAAGCGAGAACTTCGCCATCGTGCTCGAGCCGCTGGACGAGACGTGTGCGCCCATCACGCACCCCTTGGGCATTGATGAAAGCATGACGTTTTTGTATATTTATGAAGCGCCTGCCGATGTGTCCGACTTTAGCGTTTGCCACCTCGAGGAGTTTATCGACCCCAGCGGCAATCAAAAATTCGGCGACATTCATTATGTGAATTTCAGCGTTTAATTTAGGGCAATTCACATAAAATCGCTTTTTATTGAATTATATCGCACATTTTCGCAAGGGGGGATTACACCCCCCCTGCCGAGATGTGCGGTATTTTTTTGCTATTTTTCACCGTATTTTAGATGTATTTTTTTGTCCAAAGAAACAGCGCCCACAAAAGAGTGGGCGCTGTTTCCAAAGGGGAAGGAATGAGGAGGAGGGGGAAGCTGTTCGGCACTACAGCAGTCCTATCGCCTCAGGAGGGGTGTAGGGGTACACCTTGCGACAAGTGGGGTTTGTCTTGTCCCCAAATAGAGCATACCACACCTTCCGCCTTATTTTTTGTAGAATTATGTATGAATTTATTTGTTTTTTATAAGGCATTTTACGACATATTTTCTGTGTATTTAACAGAGAGAAATATATCGCTTGTCTTCGCTTACATATGATGATATATCGCTATTTTGCCGCAGTGTAAATGTTCCTCATGTCCTCTTTGTTTAGCACCTTAAAGCCGCCTATGGTCTCCTCGCCGCCATAGCTGCAGCTGTCCGCCAGCTGCTCTATCTCCTCGTCCGTCGGGAATATCTCCGCCTCCTCAAGGCTTGTGGGCATCTCCAGCGCCCAGAAAAATCCCTCCAGCTCCTCTATGCCCAAAAGCGCCGTCTCTTCGTCGCTTTCTGCCTCCTCAATGCCCATCACCTTCACCGCAAACTTGGCAAAGCGTGCAGGGTTTTGCTTGTAAACATACCTCGCCCAGCTTCCCCACACAGATGTCAGCGCCGCACCGTGCGTCATGTCGTACTTTCCCGAAAGCTCATGCGCCAGCTGATGGCAGGACCAGTCGCCGCCGCCTGCGCCACACCCTGTGACGCCGTTGTGCGAAAGGCTGCTCGCCCACATGATTTCTGCACGTGCATCGTAGTTTTGCGGCTGACGCTGCAGGATATATGCGTTTGCCATCACACTGCGCAGTAGCCCCTGCGCTATCTCGTCTGTCACCGTCATGGTGGGCTCTTCGGGCGTAAAATAACGCTCCAGCGTGTGCATTATTATGTCCGCACAGCCTGCCGCCGTCTGATAGGCAGACACGCTCATCGTAAGCTCGGGGTTCATCACCGCAAAGCAGGGGCGGCTGTAAACATTATGCCCTGCGCCTGCCTTTTTGCCCGTTTCATCATTCGTTATAACAATGGAGCTGGACATTTCGCTACCCGCCGCCGATATGGTGAGCACCGTGCCTATGGGAAGCGTCGCCTTTATTTCACGTGTTTCCTCGAAATAGTCCCACACATCGCCATTTTCGGGGTCTGCCGCACCGTGGGCAATCGCCTTTGCAGAGTCTATCACGCTGCCGCCGCCCACCGCCAGCACAAAGTCCACACCCTGCTCTTTACACAGCTTAATGCCCTCGTTCACGAGCGAGAGCAGTGGGTTTGGCTGTACGCCACCCAGCAAAACGGTCTCAACGCCGCTTTTTGCAAGGCTGTCGCACACCCTATCTATGAGGCCGCTTTTTTTTGCATATGCGCTGCCGTAGTGCACCAGCGCCTTTGTTGCGCCGTACTGGGCGCAAAGCTCCCCCGTTTTTTCCTCGGTACCTTTTCCAAACACAACACGTGTCGGTGTGTAATATTCAAAGCCTTTCATGCCAATGCCTCCTAAGTTTTCTTGCAGTTAAAGCTATTTCTTTACGCAAAAAAAGTATACTACATCCTGCTTTTTATTGCAATTTCTTGCCACACTTTTTTGGCGTGGGCAAGCGCAGTAATTTGTTTTTTGCTATATCTCCATTCGCATTTCTTTGCGCAACAAAAATTGCCCAAAGCATCTGAAAAACCACACTTTGCGGCCTTACATGCTTTGGGCAAAAAGTCTTTTTCAGCTATGAAAACTTAGGAAAACCCCGTCATTTAGCGGCTTTCAACGCTAAAGCTACGCATTTTTTTGCATTTATTTTTTATTTGTTATTTTATTCGCAATCTGCGTTCCCATCTCGCTGCAGCTCACCTTTTTTGTACCCTCACTGTAAATGTCGGGCGTGCGCAGGCCCTCCTTGAGCACCTCGTCCACTGCGCTTTCCACAGCGTCCGCCTCAAGGGGCATACCAAGGCTGTGCCGTAGCATCATGGCGGCGGATAGCACCGTGCCCACGGGGTTTGCCACATCCTGCCCCGCAATGTCCGGCGCACTGCCGTGTACCGGCTCAAACAGCCCGGGGCCGCCCTCGCCAAGGCTTGCGGAGGCAATCATGCCTATGGAGCCTGTTATCATGGACGCCTCGTCCGAAAGAATATCCCCAAACATATTTTCGGTCACCACAACGTCAAACTGAGCAGGGTTTTTCACTATTTGCATGGCGGCATTGTCCACCAGCATGTGCTCCAGTGCAACGTCGGGGTACTGCTGTGCCACCTCGCTCGCCACCTTGCGCCACAGGCGGCTTGTCGCCAGCACGTTTGCCTTGTCCACGCTTATCAGCCGCTTTTCCCTTTTTTGCGCCAGCTCAAACGCCACCTTCATTATGCGGCGTATCTCCGTTTCATTATAGGGCATCTCGTCCAGCGCTGTGCGCACACCGTCCTGCTCCTCCTCGCAGTGCTTGCCAAAATACACGCCGCCCGTAAGCTCTCGCACCACCAAAAAGTCGAAGCCTTTTTGCGCTATATCCTCCCTCAGTGGGCAGGCGCTTTTCAGCGGCGCAAGCAGGCGAGAGGGGCGTAGGTTCGCAAAAAGCCCCAGCTCCTTGCGCAGTGCAAGCAGCCCTCTCTCGGGGCGAATGTCCACGGGGATGCTCTCCCACTTAGGGCCGCCCACCGCCCCCAGCAGTATGCCGTCCGACGCACGGCAGGCATTTAGCGTTTCGCTTGGCAGGGGCACGCCGGTAGCATCCACCGCCGCACCGCCCAAAAGCACCTCCTTGTAGCAAAAGCTGTGCCCAAAGCGTTCCTCCACAGCTTTTAGCACTTTTTGTGCCTGCTGTACAATCTCCACGCCTATGCCGTCACCATGAATTATCGCAATATTTTTTTGCATTTTATGCTCCTTTTTCGCTTGTGTGGGGAGTGGGCATATTCTCCGAGCTTACCAAAGAGGATATGCAAAAAACAAACCTGCACTTTTGTCCGCACCCCGTGTGTGTTTTGCAGTGTATTTTTACAAGAATTTAGCCGTATTTTGCGCTGAATTTTTTGGATTTTATTCGCATTTTTCGGCGTTTATTTGTGAATTTTTGAGAGTGGACACATAAAGGTTATTTAGAATACGTCAAGCGTGGGACGCAGGGGTCATGTCCTCCTCGCCTTCGGCGAGGGAGAACATGCAAAAACCGCTCCTTTATCCACACCCAAATTTTTACCCACTCTACTTTTACGCCTCAATATTATTGACTGCGCTCACCAGCGCCGCCACGCTCGCCTCTATAATATCCGTGTGGCACCCTGCACCCCAGCTCACCCTGCCGTCCTGTGTGTGCGTGATGCCCACATACGCCACCGCCGTGCTGCTGCTGCCCACTTCCAGTGCGTGCTCCGCATAGGTGGACAGCGTAAACGTGCGGCCCGTCTGCTTTTTGATGGCGTTGCTCACGGCGTCCAGGCGGCCGTTGCCCGATGCCGTAACCTCCTGCGTTTTGCCCTCTTGCGTTATGCTCACGCTTGCCTGTATGCCGTCTTTTTGGGAGAAGTGCACCTCCGGCACGCTGATGGGGCTTGTGATATTTATGTAGGTTTTCTCAAAAATATCACGCACCTGCGATGCGGAAAGCTCCGCATGTGCCTTATCCGACACGTCTTTCACCACATAGCCGAATGCCTCTCGCATTTTCGGAGGCAATGTGTAGCCGTAGTTTTTCTCCAGCAGATAGCCTATGCCGCCCTTGCCGCTTTGGCTGTTTATGCGTATTACGTCCGTCTCGTAGCGGCGGCCAACGTCGGCGGGGTCCAGCGCAAGGTAGGGCACCGTCCAGCGGTGCAGGCCTTTTTCCGCCCGCCATGCGCTCCCCTTTGCAATGGCATCCTGGTGGCTGCCCGAAAACGCCGCAAACACAAGCGAGCCTGCATATGGTGTGCGCTCGTACACCTGCATATCCGTCGCCTCCTCGTATGCGCTCACCACCGAGGGCATGTCTGAAAAGTCCAGCAAAGGGTCAACGCCGTGCGTGTACAGGTTCATCGCCAGCGTCACCACGTCCACATTGCCCGTGCGCTCGCCGTTGCCAAACAGTGTGCCCTCCACACGCTGTGCGCCTGCCAGTATCGCAAGCTCGGTATCCGCCACGCCACAGCCCCTGTCGTTGTGCGGGTGCACCGACAGTATCACATGCTCCCGATACTTCATGCGCTCGCTCATGTACTCGATTTGGTTTGCGTATATGTGCGGCAGGCTCAGCTGTACCGTCACGGGCAGGTTGATTATCACAGGACGCTCGGCCGAAGGACACAGCTCGTCCAAAACAGCGTTGCACACTTCCAAAGCGTAGTCCGGCTCTGTGCCGGTGAAGCTTTCAGGGCTGTACTCAAAGCGGAAGTTGCCCCCCTGCTCGTCCGCAAGCTTTTTCACAAGGCGTGCGCCGTCCACCGCTATTTGCATAATCTCCTCACGAGATTTTTTGAACACCTGCTCCCTTTGTGCGTGGGAGGTACTGTTGTAAAAATGCACTATCGCATTTTTTGCACCCTTCAGCGCATCGTATGTCTTGCGTATAATGTGCTCCCTGCTCTGGGTGAGCACCTGAAGCGTCACATCGTCCGGCACAAGGTTTTGCTCAATGAGCGTGCGCAAAAACTCATACTCCGTCTCGGACGCCGCAGGGAAGCCCACCTCTATTTCCTTAAAGCCAATCTTCACCAAAAAGGAGAAAAACTTCAGCTTTTGCTCAAGGCTCATGGGCACCACAAGGCTTTGGTTGCCGTCTCGCAGGTCCACACTGCACCATATGGGCGCTTTTTCTATGTGTGTCTTTTTTATCCATTTGGGGCTTTCGACAGGTGCGGGGTAGTACAGCGGAGCGTATTTTTCAAAGTTTTTCATGGTATTTTTCTCCTATTAAAGTTATATTATCGTGTAGTTTCTATATAGTGTAGACGTAAGTTGGGACGCAGGGATTTTGAGCGGTGGATATGCAGAGCTGACTTGAGCGCAAAGACACTGCAAAGCTAAAGGCGAAGAGGGCGGTATACCTTCCCCGCCTGCGGCGGGAGGATATACCAAAAAACCAAATCATCACTTTTGCTCATACCCGCTTTTTGCAAAATAAAAACACTGCGCCTCTTTTGCAAGAGACGCAGTGTCGAAAAATCTGCGCGGTACCACTCTGCTTCGCCCATTGTAAAAGGGCGCACTCCAAAAGGCACATACATGCCCCGCCCGCATAACGGTGGGCTACCGGCACAGCCTACTTTGGGAATTCCCGTTCAGCCTGCTGCTCAAAGGCGAGTTCGGCGCTTTTCGCATCAAAGCCTTTCACCACGGCGGCTTCTCTCTAAAGATGCTAAAAATGCTTACTAATCCTCTTCATCGCATTTGTTGTATCGGAGTATAGCACAAGTATTTTGGGTTGTCAAGGAGAATTTAAGATGGGTGTGTCCAAGTGCGGTGATTTATTTGCTATATCCCCGCCTGCGGCGGGGGATATAGCGCCTTCTTCTTGCGCCCAGCGTATTCTAAATCACCTCTATGTGTCCACTCCCTTTAAGATTGAAATAATATTTTTCAGCATTTTCATTTGCATTTTTCGTTTTATTTTTGTATCATTTTTTTAGCAGTATTTAATTTACCCACAGTAATATTAACAAGAGGTACAACTTATGGTTGTCGGACGTTTTGCCCCCTCGCCCTCGGGGGAGATGCACATAGGCAACGCCTTTGCGGCACTGCTCGGCTGGCTTTCGGTGCGCTCGCAGGGTGGGCGTATGCTACTGCGCATGGAGGACCTCGACCCTGCTCGCTCAAAGCAAATATACATTGATGCGCTAAAAAAAGACCTTGAGTGGCTGGGGCTTTTTTGGGACGAGGAGACAGCTGCACAAAGCAGGCGCACTCAAATGTACGAGGGTGCGCTAAGTGAGCTTCGCCAAAAGGGGCTTTTGTACCCCTGCTTTTGCAGCCGTGCGCAGCTACACGCCGCAAACGCACCCCACGCTTCGGACGGAATCACCGTTTACTCGGGCAGATGCGCAAATCTCTCGCAGGATGATGCCACAAGCCTTGCGGCACAGCGTCCTGCCGCCCTGCGCCTGCGTGTGCCGAGCGAGTGCGTTCGCCTTATCGACGGCGTGCAGGGTGCGTACGAGGAAGTGCTTTCGAGGGACGCGGGGGACTTTATCCTGCGGCGCAGTGACGGCGTTTTTGCGTATCAGCTCGCCTGCCCCTTTGACGACGGCGCACAGGGCGTGAGCGAGGTGGTGCGTGGCAGAGACCTTTTGAGCAGTGCCCCACGGCAGATGTGGCTGATGCAAACGCTCGGCTACACGCCGCCTACTTATTACCATGTGCCGCTGTTTTTGGCCGCAGACGGCCGCAGAATATCCAAGCGTGAGGGCGGCCTGAGCATAAACGCACTGCGCAGGGGCGGCGCATCACCCGAAGGAATTATCGGTAGGCTGGCATATTTAGCAGGGCTGTGTGATGCGCCCCATCCCCTTTCGGCAAAGCGGCTGGTGAACACTTTCAGCTGGGAGAAAGTACACAAAAAGGACATCACCCTGCCCGATGGCTTTTTTGCCGAATAATTTAGCCGTCGGGAATACACCTGCAAAAAAGTGTCGTGCCACAGTTGAAATACCCCTGCGGCGAGGGCATTTGCCAATAAGCAAACCGACGCCACCACCACACCTTGATTTATTTCAGAATTATTTAGCTATTTTTTAATATTATTTCAAAAGGGGCAACACGCCTTCACCCTCGCCTGTGCAGGATATGACGTGTTGCCCTTATTTTTAGTCTATATGCGGCTTTATGTCGATAAGCTTTGTGCCGCTCAGGCAGTCCAGCCCTTTTACAATGATGACATTATCCTGTATGTCCTCTATCTGCACAACGCCCACCCCTATGGGGTTTGGCCGCACGGGTGTGCGAAGTGCGAACGTGCCAAGCGGCTGTGTGTCGCCATATGCTGACGAAATACCTGCGCTCCTCTCGGATAAGTTTAGCCAGTACATCACCAATATTTTTTGTGATTTTTTTAGCCCGAACAGCCCGTCCTTAAACTCCTCATAAATCTTTATCCTGCACTCGGGCCCATCCGCCGAGACATTCCTCGGGCACTGCTCTATTGTTTTGTAGGGCGTTTCTATTTCACCGATAAAAATAATTTTATTTTCCATTTATTTTCCTCGTATTTTTTTGGAGGTGTTTTCTCAACACTCAACATTCATCACACATCACTCACAATGCACCGCTATATTCTCGTACGCATTTTGGCTCACATACACGCTTACGCTACCGCCCTCCACAGCAAAATTTGCCCAGCCGTCACCCTCTATGCGCACAGGCTGTGGTATGCGGCGGGTAATATCCCTGAACTCTTCGCCTGCATGATGCTTTCCCACGTACATGCGCTTTTCGCCGCTGGGGCCGTCGCTCATCAGCACCGCACAGCCGCTGTCCGTTTTTTGCGCATCGCCTTCACGTGTCCATCCCACCACATTTTCGTGGTCGAAGTAGTCGTGTTGCTCGCCGTAGGCGCAATCTCTGCGTGCGGCCAGCATTCTCCTTAGTCCCGGCACAGGCGGCACACCATCACTGCGCAGGCCGTAGTAATCTGCATAAAACACGCAGGGCAGGCCGTCTCTTCTCAGCAGGATAGTTGCGTAGGCAAGCGGCTTAAACCACGGCTGTACCCAGCTTTGCAGTGACTGCCCCGGCTGGGAGTCGTGGTTGTCCACAAAGGTAACCGCCTTGAAAATGTCGCTTTGCACCAGCGTTCCCTTTAATAGATTCTGCATACCAAAATTTCCGCCCGAATTTGACGCATTATAAAAATTATAGTGCAGTGGCACGTCAAAAAGGCTCATGCGGCGGCCTGTATTTTCAAGGTATGCGAGCAAATCCGCAAGCTCGGCGCTCCAATACTCGCCCACCGCAAAGTCGTCCTTGCCGCTTTTAGCACGCACTGCGTCCAGCCATTTTTCAAAAAAATCAAAGTCTATGTGCTTTATAGCATCCAGCCGAAAGCCGTCTACACCTGTGGTCTGTACATACCACTCGCCCCAGCGGATAAGCTCCTTTACCACCGCAGGGTTGTTCATGTCCACATCTGCGCCCATCAGGTAGTCGAAGTTGCCCTTTTCGTCGTCCACCTCATTGCTCCACCGCTTGCCCTCAAACTGATAAATGCCGCCCTTGTTCTTTTTTGCATCCCAGTCTGCGCCCGAAAAACAGCTCCAGTCCCACTTAAAGTCCGAGTACTTTCCCCCTCGCCCGGGGAAGGTGTAACGTGTCCACGCCTCAATGCTTTCCTCGCCCGTCAGCTGCTTTAGGCGGTTATCTGCGCTAAACTCCTCCGCCATCACCTGCTCTGTGCCGTCCGCACCTATGCGGTGGTTCAGCACAATGTCCGCTATCACCGAAATGCCCTCGGCGTGCAGTGCCTGTACGCACCCCACGTACTCATCCTTTGTGCCGTACTTTGTGCGCACGCTCCCCTTTTGGTCAAACTCCCCAAGGTCGTACAAATCATACACGGCGTAGCCCACATCGCTTGCGCCGTTTGCGCCCTTGTACGCAGGCGGCAGCCATATGATGTCAAAGCCAAAACTGCGCAGGCTCTTTGCCTGTGCCGCCGCGCGCCGCCACAAAATGCCGTCGGAGGGCAGGTCCCACTCAAAATATTGTATCATCGTTTGGTTTGTCATGCTTGCACCTCTCTGCTTTCAATGTATAGGGGCGTTTCATCCTGTATAGCAAAAGGCAGTATCCCTCCCCCCTCGCTGTGAGAATTTCGGTATTGGACACATTAGCATTGGTTTAGAGGTGGCGTTAAACGTGGAAATAATGCGGTATATCCCCCTGCCTACGGCAGAGGGATATACAAAAAACTAAACCACCGCTTTTGTCCACACCCGAAAATTCCGAGTACTGCCTTTGCGGTTTTTGAAACTTGATTTATTTTAATTTTATTTTGTGCGCATTTTATGTTTATTTAATGCGTATTTTTGTGATTTTTTGCAGAGGACGCTATTTGCCCTACTTTTGCTCCTCGCCATCCTGCTTTGCACAGTTCGCCGCATAAAACTCCTCCACCACAAGCGCCGTCAAAAGCTTCACCCGCCCAAAGCGGTAGAGCAAAAACCCTGCGACGCTCACAAGGCTTGCGCCCATGGCAAGGCTCATGTCCAGCATGGTGTCGAACACTCCCGTGGTGAGGTGGTTTTGGCTGTCGTTGCCCGTGAGCAGAAAATCGCTAAACTCGAATATCTCCCACACCACCGCCACCAGCGCCGAAAAGCCCAGCGCAAACAGCGAGCTTAGCGCCCACTCCTGCGCAATGTCCGCCTTTTTGCCGCTAAGGCGATGTGCGCACAGCCGATAGTAAATGCAGTAGCCCAGCATGGCGAACAAAAACCCCGAAAAAAAGTGGGATATTTTATCCGAAACATCGCCGTTCTTAAAGCCGCCCATCACCACGCCGTAGCTGTACGCAAATATCATAAAGGTGTAAGCGACGGTGTACAGGTAGTACCCCGGCTTAAAGCCGAGCTTTGAGAGCACAAACGGTATCAGGAGCAACGCAGGCAAAAACAAGCCTCTTATCGCAAAAAACGCATCGCCCAGCAGCACCTGATACAGCGTAGCGGCAATGCCCGACAGCGTGAACAATATAATCGCAGTCAGCATCACAACGGCCGCAGGCTTTTTGCTCATAATATCCTTTTTCACTGCGCTTTCCTCCGTATTGCGTTTATTGCAATGTATTTTATGGGTATTTTCGGATAGTGTTGGCGCAAGTGTTCAAGCCACTCACGTTTATTTTAATGGATTTTATGGGTATTTTTTAGGGTATTTGTGTGAAAATATTGTGTGCTTTTTCGGCGCATTTTTTGTGTATTTTCTCGCCTTTATGTCTGCGAATAGCTCATAAATATCGCAAAACCCACAGCCAACAGAATATCTATCGCCAAAACCGCTATGCCTATTTTTTTGCGCCCGTTAAACAGGCAGTACAGCCCCAGCGCCAACACCGAAAGCCACAGCGCAATAATAATGGGTGTTATGAGCAGTGTCATGTTTTTTCCTCGCAATTACGTTTGTTTATAGTTAAGTAGGCACCGCACAACCGGCGGCAGATGCCTTTGTGCTCATCCTGCCTGAGAGTGAATATACGAAGGTGATTTAGAATACCTCACGTACAAGAATAAGGCGCTCAATTAAGGGGCTTGCCCCATATTCAACATGGCAACAGCGGCTTTCAAGCCGCCGAATATTTAGTGGGCGTACAATCGCCCACTAAATATTCAAGATGTCCCCCGTCGCCTGTGGAGGCGAGGGTCATCTTGCCTTACGTTATATCCCCCGCCTACGGCGGGGGATATAGCAAAAACTAAATCACTGCGTTTTCCCACACCCTCTTGCTTTAGGCTTTCGTCATGTACAGTATTCCCAGCGTGCCCGGGCCGCAGTGTGCGGCGATGGTACCGGAGGCTTCCGTTTCGGTAACTTCGGCAAAGCTTGCATACTTTGCGATTTCCCTACGTACCATCTCCACAATGCCGTCCTCCACGCCTGTGTGTGTGATGAAAATGCGCTCAAGCTCTAAATCCTTACGGCCTTGCAAACAGTCTTTCACGTATTCAGGCAGCACCTTTTTCATGTTGCCACGATATTTTTTGCCCGAGGTCATGCTGCCTCCCTGCTCCGTTTGCACCTTGATGCACGGCTTTAGGCTCAAAAGGTTTGCGCTAAAGGCCGCAAGCGCACTACAGCGTCCGCCCGCCCGCAAAAACTCCAGCGTCTCTACCACAAAGCTTGCGTGCACCCTTGGGCGCATGTCGTTCAGCGCAGCTTGTATCTCTTGTGCGCTCAGCTTGCCCTCTTCTATCATGCGCCCAGCCTGCACCACAAGGTGGCCGCTACCCGACGAAAGGCTTTTCGAGTCCACAGGGTAGATGCCGCTTAGCTCCTGCGCCACCGCACAGCAGTTTTGATGGGAGGAGGAAAGCCCTCCGCCGAGGTTTATGTGCACCACCTCGTAGCCCTGCGCCACCCATTCTTTGAAAAAGTCGGCGTAATCCTGCGGAGTAATGGCGGCGGTCTTGGGCAGAATGCCCTTTTTGCGCCATGCGTCAAAAAGCTCCTCCTTTGTGATTTCCAGCTTGTCTATGTATGTTTTTTCCCCCACCTGAATGTGGTAGTTAAAAAACTTTACATCATACCGCCTTTGAAGCTCAGGACCTATGTCGCAGGTACTGTCCGCACTGAGAATGATTTTCTTTTGCATTTTTTCCCCTTTTACCCTTTTATTGTGCACCGCCTTTGATATTTTCTCGGATTTTTCTATATGCAGTATATATTACCATATTTTCAGGGTATTTTACAGCCTGCACCACAAAACGGGTGTATATCATCATAAAAATCACTGTGGAAAATCAGTTTTACCCCTTCTGCAAAATATTTTGTTATATCGTCGTTTTTTGTTTGGGTTTTTCACCGTATTTCCATCTTTTCATCTGTTTTCCACACGTTTTCCACCCCGCTTTAACTTGTTTTCCACAGAGTTTGCACAAGTTTTCAACTATGTTTCCACATGCTTTCCACTGTAAATTAACATGTTTTCAACGGAGTTTTCCTTTTTTTATCACCGCTTCGCTACTTAGCGGCGTGTGCTGTCAGCATATCCGCTATGTCCTTTGCGGCGGGCGGACACCCTGCCGCCGAGTGCTCAAAGCCTGCGGTGCATCGCCCTATGCCCAGCTTGCCTGCGCTCCCCTTGTAGCCCTGCCCCACGCAAATAGGGCCTTTGAGCTTTTCAAGTATGCGCATATCCATATGGCTCAGCGCTCTGATGCCTGCCGCATAGCAGGCGCTGCACGCACTATCCTCTTTCAGATATTTTGCGTAGATGCGCACTTTCCCCGACGGCTTTGGCGCAGTGCCTGCGTGTTCTGCGCCGTTTAGCCGGCGTATGTTTGCGCTTTTCACATCCGCACTGCCCACCGAAAGCGCCTGCGCCATGCCTATGTAGGCAATCTCGCTTTCGTCATAGCCCAGCTGCTGTGCCGCAAACGCATCGCACAAAACGGCATCCCTCGCCGCAAAAAGACGGTTCGCCACCACGGGGTTGCCACCTTCCTCAAAGTCGAGGTCGCCGCAGATGCCGTCCACAAGGATGAAATCGTTCTTAGCTACGACATTTAGATGTGCAATGGGTTTGTGCAAGCCCAAGCTGTGAAAGCGCCTTTTTTCGGCGTCGGGAATTACGCCCTTGTTATTTTTGAGCGCACAGGTGATGCCCGTCTGGCAGTGACCTTTCATCACGGGCATGTTAATCATAAAGTCCACCGCCAATGCCGCATCGCAGATGTCTATGCTCATGCCGGCGCACTCGTGCGTTTTGAAGCTATCTTTTTGCGTATCAACGAGCTTTACTCCCTGCTTTTTTGCAAGGCTTTGCATGCCGCACACACTGAACGCCTGCTGTGTGCGCGCGCCCACCCACGCGCCCTCTATGATGCTTATATCTGAAAATCCGTGCTCCTTTAGGTAGATGATAACCCCCTCAACTACCTGCGGATGGGTGGTAGCGCCCTTTTGCGCAGGGCTTGCGAGCACCAAGTTCGGCTTTAGGCCTATTTTTTTGTGCGGTGCGCCTATCAGCTGTGCAAGACCTGCCGCATCGCATAAATCATACGCCATTTCGCAATAATTTTCGCCGTAAACAATTAAAATATCATTTTTCTGCATATTTAATTCCTTTTATTGGGTATTTATCGTCTATTTTAGGCGGTATTTGTTTTATACTTTTTATTATACTGTTTGAGCACAGGGCTGTACACTGATTTCACAGAAAAGTGCACAAAAACCGCCGCAGGCCGCGACGGTTTTTGCTTTTTTAACTTAGCCACTCTATTTGATTTTGCGGTATTTTTTGACGGCTAATTCCTTCTATACGTAAACGTGCCGTTGTCGCCCACCACAATTTCCATCGTGTTAAAGTCTATGTAATTGAACACCACCGACGCAATGCCGTCGTCATCCGGGACAAGTGTTGTTATGTCGGAGTCGTAGGTGAAGTTTCCGCCGCCAAACTCAAAGTCCTCAAAGTCGAACTGGCGCTCGTCCATATCATAGGTGAAGTTTCCACCGCCGTCGGAGGAGGACCATGCACCGTCCCAATAGCCTCTGTAATACTCCGTGGAAAGCAGGATGTGCCCCACGTAAATGCCCGCTTCCTCCAGCATCACAAGCGTCTCAAGGTTGCCTTGGGTATAGTTGTCCGCTACCTCACACGCCGTGATGTAGAAAGAAACATCGCCATACTCGGATATTAACGAGAAGGTGTCGTACGCCCCACCAAAGTTGCCCTCGAAGTACATATCTATCGCCCGCTCGTAAACACCGCTTGCCTCTGCGGCCGCAAGCTCTGCGCTGTCCAAAAAGTCCCCAAGGATGCTAAACGCATAGTAACGGTCGAGCGAATCGGTCAGCTCATGGGCAAGCTGATAAGCATCAATGTTGTACATCATCTCCTCGCTGTCCCTGTAGCTGCCCAGCTGCATGAAGGCTTGCAGTGCGCCGTCGTAGTCGCCTGCCATCAGCAAATCATACGCCATATCGTAACGAATGGCGTTTGCTCTGTCTGCACTGTCGCCATAGCTACCGAGTGAATCGAATATTTCCAGCGCCTGCTCGTACTCGCCGCTTTGCGCCATCTCATCCGCTATATGGTAGTTGATGCCGTCTATGCGCTCGGCGCTGTCCTCGTAGCCCTCAAGCCCCTCATATTTTTCCAGCGCAAGCTCCCACTCTTCATTTTGCTCATGCAGGCGGGCACTGCTGTAATCGTAATTATCCTCCACATCCTCAAGGAATGTGAGCCACGGCGCCATGTCAACAGCACTCACAAAGCCCTCATAATCTCGCTGCTCGTATGCGGTGTCCGCTGCATTTTTTTGGAAAAGGCTGTAGCCGAAAAATCCGCCGCCCAGCACAATCACTATGGAGGAAATAATAATCGCAACTTTCAGGCCTGTGCGCTTTTTCTTGGGCTTCGGAAGGGGCGGAGGCATGGGTGGCATACCCTGTCCGCCTTGGGGTGGTCTGCCGTTAGGTGCGCCACCTTGCGGAGGCATAGGCGGCATACCCTGTCCACCTTGTGGTGGTCTGCCGTTTGGTGCGCCACCTTGGGGAGGCATAGGCGGCATACCCTGTGCGCCTTGGGGTGGTCTGCCGTTTGGTGCTACACCCTGCGGAGGCATAG
>CAYJGZ010000023.1:0-24023 GCA_964370045.1 uncultured Oscillospiraceae bacterium | reverse complement strand
TCCTGCGATGCAAACATGGCGGCGATAGCGTCCGCAGACATGTTGCCGCCCGAGGGTGCAGGTGCTTGTGGCGCAGGTGCTTGCTCCTGTGGTGTCTCTTGGGGAGTGTCCTGCGATGCGAACATGGCGGCGATAGCGTCCGCAGACATGTTGCCGCCGCCCGAGGGTGCAGGGGCTTGTGGCGCAGGTGCTTGCTCCTTTCCATCAGGCTCGGAGGAGGGCATTATTTTTTTGAAGAGATTTTCCTTGTCCAAATCCTGTTTGTTCGGCATAGTGCAATCCTCTGTTTTTTAGTAGTGTATTTGTGCACGCCAAACGGCGTGTAAAGTGCTATAAAATAGTGTATAATTAAAACGTGAGCATGAAATGTGCGATTATCTATTGACACCGCTGCAAAACTTCATCTGCCAGCGCCAAAAAGTCCTTTGCGGCAATATTTCGAGGGGAGTACTTTAGAATGTTCTTTTGCAATGCCTGCGCCTCGGTGACACCTATGCAACTGCGAATGCAGGTGTGAAACAGTGGAATTTCAAGTTCGGCGGAAATCATCTCCGCAGTGCCCCGCACCTGTGTTGCCAGCGTGGTGCGTGGGGCAAAGCGTGTGAGCAGAATGCCCGCATACTTTAGGTCGGGGTTGGTGTGCTGCTGAACGTATGTGACAGTGTCGTACAGCTGTGTTATGCCCTGCAGGCTGAATATGTCGCTGAGAATGGGTATGATGAGCCTGTTTGCGCAGGTGAGCGCATTTACTGTCAGAAAGCCCAAAGTGGGCGGTGTGTCGATTAAAATATAGTCGTAGCGCTCCCGTATTTCGCTGATGGCGTTTGCAAGAATAAACTCTCGTCCCTTGCCGCTAAAGTCCATTTCGGCACCCGAAAGCAGAATGTTTGAGGAAATGAGGTCCGAGACGGGCGTGTGCTGCACTGCGAATTTTGCGCAAAGCTCCCCCTTTAACACCTCGTAAATGGTGGCGACGTCCTCGTTTTCGCCGCTCATGCTAAAGCTGAGGTTGCCCTGTGGGTCGAGGTCTATGCACAACACACGCAAGCCCTTTTTTGCCAAAGCGGCCGCAAGCCCTCCGGTGGTTGTGGTTTTGCCCACGCCACCCTTTTGGTTTGAGACTGCGATGATACACCCCATGGACAGAACCTCCCGAGTAATACGGTGTTTGTGCAAACAAAAATTATTGAGCAGATGACATACCCTTTCATTATACCCTGAACTGCGGAAGTTGTACATATAAAAAACGACAATCTGCTAAAATTATGCACCGAGAGACGACGCAGGAGGCAGAGAGGCATTCTTGTAACCAAATTGTAATAATTTGCCGCTTAAAATGTTCATGTTGCGCACGAATACCTATATAGGGAGCAATGACGAATGGTGTTGTTGTGCCACAGAAGGAGGCTCTATTATGAAAATAAATGCGCCAGGCGGGCTTGGGCAGTATAAAAGCTACATACAAACGCTCAAAAGTACCGAATTGCCTGCGAAAGATAAAGTGAAATCCACCGTGAGCGGCAGCGTGAAAACCGACACGGTGTCCATTAGCGAGGACGCTGTGGTGCGCTCGGAAGTGGGGCGTATAGCGGGCGCAATAGGTGCAGAGGTGGAGCGTAGTGCACCCTCGGCTCGTATTGAGAGCCTGCGCAGTGCGGTGGCGGCAGGTAGCTATTTTGTGCCTGCGGAGGATGTGGCCGCCGCAATACTTAGCATAGAGGCGTAGTTTTTGCATTTGCGCAGTACATGTGATGAAAGGATGAGAGCGGTATGCCAAGCACGCAGGTGCACGAGGAGTTTGTGCAGTTTATGCAGGAGTACACGGCTTTTTTAGTGCGCATGTGTGCGGACGAAAAGGGCAAGATGCAGGCGCTTCAGAGTAAGGAATTGCCCAAAATAGAGCGCAGCATCGCAGCATCTCAGGCGAATGCGAAACAGCTGCAAAATCTTGAAGAGAGACGAATCGAGCTGCAAAAGACCGCAGGGTATGAAGGGCTTACTTTCCGTCAGCTTGTTGAGAGGGTTACGCCCGAGCGGCAGGGTGAGCTGTGGGGCATTTTCTCTGAATTTGAGAAAAATGTTGCGGATATAAAATTTTACAACGACAAGTCCATGTCCATAGCAAGGGACAACATGATAGATATATCGCCCGAGGCGGCGCTGAGCGGCAGTGCCGTTGGGACAAAGCCCAAAAACCCGTACGAGAAAATACGTGAAGAAAATACACAGCAGAGCAGCATTTTGCAGACAAAAGCCTAATGTGCGCACTGCTTTCCTTGGAGGGATATGATGGTTAGACCTACTTTCATGGGATTTGAGACCGCGACACGTGGCCTTATGACAAACCAAAAGGCTATTGACATCGTGGGGCAAAATGTGAGCAATGTGGGCGTTACGGGGTATACCCGCCAGCGGGCGGACTTGGTTTCGCTCAACATGAACATGAAGTACACACGCTATGCGCAAAACACTACCTCGTTTGCGGGGCAAGGCTCGAATGTGTACGGTGTGTCGCAAATTCGGGATGACTTTTTGGATAAGCAGTTCCGTGCGGAGTATGCGGATGTGGGCTATTACGACGTGACCAGTGCGGTGCTTTCGGATTTGAGCGATGCGTTGGACGAGGTGACACCTGCCACCATGACAACGGTGATGAACCGCTTTATGGATGCGTGGGATGAGATGGTGGCTAAGGGAGATGAGCAGACGGGCGCTGCTAACGTGTATGCGGTAGCGGAGCAGATGGTGGCCACTTTCCAGCAGATGAGCGCTAAAATCGACGATGTGTGGGATCAGTACGAGCACGGCCTTTCGCTGGATGTGGATAATATCAATTCCATTTTGGAGCGTATAGCTCAGCTGAATGATGAGATTAAACACACGCAGTTCAATTCAATGGATGTGGACAACGAGCTGTATCAGCCGCTGGAGCTTTTGGACCAGCGCAATGTCCTGCTTGATGAGCTTTCGGAGTATGCAAACATAAACTACGAGGCACATGCAGACGGCCAGGTCACTGTGTGGATGGGAGAAAAGGACAAGAACAACCCTCCCGTGGTGGAAGGGGATAAGTTTGACAAATTCTCCATACACATAAACGACCAGGACGAGCAGTTTAAGACGGTGGAAGTGCGGCGTGATATTACAGGCGAGGCTGTGAGCTATGACACAGGGGCTATACGTGGCACGCTGGATATGCTTAACGGCCGTGGGCTTGGCTTTGACGGCACAAAGGGTGAGACATACACGCAGGGCATCCACTACTACAAGGACAAAATAGATGAGTTCGCCCGTACGATAATGACCGAGTTCAACAACGTTATTGAGGAGCTGGACCCTGCCACCGGCGTTGCGTACGACCCGCCCCGTTACAAGGCGCTGTTTAAGTTTGACCTTGACGAGTATGAGACTGCCGCAGGCTTTGGCATAAGCGACGACTGGCTGAACAACCCGCAGTACCTTATCACGAACGTAAAGGATAAGTTCGCAACCGATGTGGAGGGTGGTGACTCCAGCAACACATACGCCGCAAAGGTGGCGCAGCTGTTCAAAGAACCGCTGGATTTTGGCGAATTTACCGGAACTATCGATGACTATATTCTGTTTTATTCCAACACAAAGCTCAGCAACGACAAGGCTTTTTCGGACACAAGGCTGGATGCGGCGGTGACTACCTCCGAGACGGTGCTGAACCAAATACAGCAGGTTTCGGGCGTGTCGATGGAGGAAGAGGGCATAGACCTCATGATGTACCAAAAGGCGTACGATGCCATGAGCCGTGTGTTTACAACACTGGATGAGCTTTTGGACAAGCTGATTAACGGTACAGGCGTGACCCGTTAATTTGGGGTTTTGAAATCTTGGAACAGAACAAAAATGTGCTTTAGGGATGAAGCACACACTTAAAATACAAAGACGGTAGCGTGTGATTGAAACAGGACGCTAAGCGGAAAAACACCGTCTTTGAAAAACGGAGGGCACACCAAATGCGTATTACACACCAAATGCTGAGCCGCACGCACATAGGCAGAATGCAGACAAACCTTGAGCGGCTGGCAAAGTCTAACGATAAAATGGCGAGCGGCAGGGCGTTTAATAAAGGATACGAGAATGTTCCGGATGCGGCACGTGCGCTAAAAGTGCGCCAGATGGTGGTGGACAACGAGCGCTACCAGCAGGCTATCAGGGACGCGGAGGGGCGCGCGACTGCGGCGGAGGATAGCATACGCACGGTGGTGAGCCTTATGACAAAGGTAGAGGACCGTGTGATATACGGCCTTAACGGCACGGTGAGCGACGATGACCGTGAAAAGCTGGCCACCGAAATAGCCGCAATGCAGGACGAGGTATTGCAGGTGATGAACACGCAGTTTGCGGACAAGTATGTGTTTGCCGCCGCAGGCAATGCGGACGGCTCACCCCCGTTTTCGGCGGATGCCTCGGGAAACCTTTCGTACAACGGGACAAATGTTGACAGCATTGTGAAAAACCCTGCGGACGGGGTGTTGTCCACCTATGATACTGCCACGGGCGTGTACACACCTATTCCGTGGAATCAGCACAACTACGTGGATATTGGCTATGGCTTTAACATGGACGGCGACAACGTTGACCCAAATAGTGCGTTTAGGGACACATACTCCGGCGTAGAGAGCTTTGGCTATGGACTGAACGAGGACGGCGTGCCGCTGAACGCATACAGCCTTTTGGGCAGTATGGTAAACAGCTTGCAGACGGGCAATGTGGATAAGCTGGGCAGCGAGCTGGACGCAATACCCGACACGATGAACTTTATGCTCACTGCCACCACAGAGGTGGGCACACGCATGGTGACACTGGAGGATACCGCCGCACGGCTGGACCTTGAGTACATAAATCTTGTGGAAACCCAAAACGAGCTTGAGGGTGTGGACCTTTCGGCCGAAATAATAAACAACAAAGAGTATGAGATGAGCTGGCTTGTGACGTTGCAGCTGGGCAGCAAGATACTTCCGCAGACAATATTTGAGTTTATGAGATAGCTTTGTGCGGCTTTTTGGCGCAAAAGCAGCATAAGGCTGTAAAGATATATGGCAAGCCGAGATGCAGTATGGATTTAGCTTTGATAGGGGTGATGTTACGTGCGGCCACTACTTGAGATTACAACGACATATGCGCAGTATGAGTATGAAATAACAAATGCGCGCCTTGAGATTAGCCAGGATAACCCCACAACGGACAGGAGTACCTCACGGGCGGAGCTGAACATGCGCCACCAGGCAGGACGCCTTGAGATGAACACCGTGCGCAGGCGCAGTGACATGGGCTTTAAGGGCGTGGTGGACCGTGCCACCTTTGAGGGAGAAGAGGGTAAAGAAGCGGCGCTGAAAGCCACAAGGGATTATGTGGAAATAGGCAACCAAATGGCCAAGTTCTACGAGGGTGTGAGCATCCCCGATGCGCTGTGGAGCAAAAGCATAGCGCACAACAAAGGCGAGCTTGTGCTTGTGCCTGTATCGCCGGTGGATATTCACTACATACCTGCGAATTTAGCCATGGACTACAAAGCGGGCGAAATGCAAACCGACTGGAATATAGGAAGGGCTCGCCTTGACTTCACACCCGGCTCTTTCGGCCTCAATTTCACTCAGTACGCTTCCATTGATATTGAGTATGTTGGGGGATTTATGTATGTTCCGCCCAGTGCCGACCCAAACTTTGAGGCGCAGGCTTAGTTTTGTACGGCCGTGCGGAAATTTTGTGTTTCCGTATGGCCTTTTGTTTTTTGCGTTAGGCAAAGAGCGCGGTGCTGTGCAGGAAGTTTGCTCACTTTGATTGAAAAGGATAGGTGAGCGAATAGGCATTGTGCGTGCTATTGCAGGTGGTAACTTGATTTGAAATTTTGAGCGCAAAGGAATGCTTTATGATTATTGAGACACGAGATTTTGGAAAGATGGAGCTGGATGAGCAGGCACTTGTGGAGTTTCGTGCGCCTATATTCGGCTTTGAGGAATTTTGCAAGTATGTTATCCTGAGCGATGAAGACACAGGCCCCGGGCTTTTGTGGCTACAGTCGATAGAAGATGCGCAGGTGTGCTTTGTGCTTTTGGACCCCGAGGAGATTGGCCTTAGCTACAGCCCTGAGGTGAGCGATGAGGTAAGGGCGCTATTACAGCTTAGCGATGTGCCTATTGTGCGGGTGATTGCGGTGGTGCCGCAGGACTTCAAAAAGACCACCGTCAACCTAAAAAGCCCCATCTTCATAAATCCTAAAAATCAGTCCGCCGCCCAGGTGCTTTTGGATGCGGAATACCCTATCCGCCTAAGCCTTTTTGAGGAGGGGGAGCAGTAATGCTGATTTTAACACGAAAGACGGGGCAGGGCTTTGCCATAGGTGATAATATTGAGATAACCATCACCGAAATATCCGGCGATAAGGTGCGGGTGGGCATTGATGCGCCCCGTGATGTGAAGGTGCTACGCAGTGAGCTTTCCCAAACGATGCGCCAAAATGTACAAGCGGCTGAAAAAACAGACGTGAGTGCGCTGCGTGCGCTGGCAAAAGGGCTTGGTGGAAAAGGCATAAGCGGCGAGGCGGAAAAAAAGTAGCGGATGCCATATGTGTAATGCACAGGGATGTTAATTATAGGTGAAACGGCGAGCCTCTGAGTATGTGACAAAAAAAATAAACCGAGACAAGCGTTTGGGAAAAGCCTGTTTCGGTTGTTTATTATTTTTGGTATTGTGTACTAAAGCTGTTCGAGCCGTGCGCTGTAAGCGGAGAGCGCAATAAGGTTGTCGTTGGAGCAGTGCTGTACCTCGCATATAAAAAGAGCTTCGCCTCGGCGCATGAGTATGCGGTGTTGCACCTGCAACGCAAGCTGATGAAGTGTGAGGAAATCTACCTCGACACCCAGCAAAAGGCGCTGGTTTTCCTTTAGTATATCGCTGCAGCGCAGCGTGATGTGCGTTTGCGAGAGGTAGACTATCTGCGCCGCCGCAGGCCGATGCACACGGGCATATTCGCCCGAGTGAAGCGGGATGATTTCGGCAAGGAGCTTTGTGTTGGTGGCGAGGATGGTGCGTGCGGGACGGGTGAGCTCTGTGTCTGCCTGCACTATGCGCAGTAGTGTTGGGGAGGAAAGGTACACCTGCCCCTCGTAGGAGGCAATAGCCTGCTCGCCCAGCATCCACTCTATTGTGGCGGGCGTGCCCAGCGGAATGAGCGGCACAAAGTCGCCGCTGAAGTCCACCACGTCCGCATCAGAGCCGAATGTGCCACTGCCGTACTCGCATATGTCGTTGTAGCTTGTGCGCAGGCGTGCGAAAAATGGCTGGTAATTCAAGGCGTGCTCCTTTCCGTAGAGGGTGGGATAAGTGCTATTGTTTTGTGAAAAATGACGTATGAGATAAGTAAAGGGGAAAGCTGATGGATATAAGCGTATCACTGTGCAGATTGATTGAGGCAAAGAAGGAAAAGTTTCTAAAATACGAGCAGGCAACGCTGTCCATGCTGGATTGTGGTGTGGATGATGTGGAACATTATATCATACAGCGTGCAAATTTAGCAAATGAGATAGATGAAATGGCAGAGGGCATCGCACGGCTTTGTGATGACTGCCCCGACAAGGAGCTACTGATGAATACGGCGCTGGCAAAAGTGAGCTTTGAGCGGGTGCCGGGGGAGTACCACTGTGTTTATTATGCGGCGCAGGGGGTGCAAAGTGTGGCGAACAGAATAGCGCAAACCGAAAAGCAGGTGGTGGCAAGACTACAGGGCCTGCGGGAGGATAGCCTTAAAAGCATTCGTGAAAAGCAAAACCTGCCAAAAATAAAAAAATATCTCACCGACTTGACACCTCGCACAAGCGTAAGGCCGCTCATGACGGATAAAGCGTAGCTACAATGGCAAGGGTGTATATTAAGGGGAGCAAGGCCGCTTGTGGCTTGTGAAATTTGTGCAATGTGACAAAATTCAAGAATGTGGGGGATATGGGTGCTAATAATGCCATATTGCCCTAAATGTTTTGTGAGTACAGCCGAATAAATAAACAGAGCGTTGTCCCATTGCGGCAATAGATGTGGGTTTCGCACCAAAGTAACACCGAAACGGAAGGAAGAATATTATGGCAATCAATTCATTGAGTGCTTCAAGCTATGGTTTGTCCGGGATTGTGTCGGGCATGGATACACAGTCGATGGTGGAGGGTATGCTGTCCGGAACCCAGCTGAAAATTGACAGCACTTTGCAGAAAAAGACTGTGCTGGAGTATGAACAGTCTATGTATCGTGAGGTTATGGCAAAGCTAAGCACCTTGCAGAGTAGCTTTTTGAGCTTTACCTCCTCAACGAACCTTTTGTCCAACTCTTTTTACAACACAATGAACACCAGCGTGAGCACGGCGGCTGATATGCCGCAGGCTTTTTCGGTGACGGCTTCCAGCAGTGCGAATACCGGCTCTGTTACGATGGATTATATAAAGCAGCTTGCCACCGCTCGCACCTCTAAGACGCAGACGGATGCTACGGGTGATGTGCAGGGTGTACTCAGCAGGGATGCCGCACAAAAAATAGTGGATGAGCACAGCGGTACGGCCTCCAACATGACCATTAAAGTGGGCGATACCAACATGGTTATTACGGATGTTGCGGCAAAGTTTGGCGGCAAGACCCAAAGTGAAGTGGTGGAGCAGCTGAACGAGGTATTTGCGGCAAACGGAAACGTTGCCACGGCGAGCTTTGTGAACAACAAGCTGCAAATCAATGCGACAAACCCCGACGCTCGTATTACGGTTTCGGCGGCTTCCTCCAGCTCTTTCCTATCCATGGCGATGTTTGGGGACATGCAGTCGATGTCCTATGTGGGCACGCTTGAGGCGGAGATAGACACGGACGAGTACCTGCCGGGATTCGACATAAACCTGGATGGCCGCACACAAACCATCCACATGGACATCAACGCACTGCGCACATACGCCGCAGATGGCGGAAGTGCACAGGAGCTTTTGAGCCAGATGCAGCAGGAAGTGCAACGCAAATTTGGCGCGAGTGTTACGCTGAGTGGCACAGACCTTGCGGGTGATGCGACGTTTAGCTTTGCAACGGGGCAAAGCACCCAGAAAATGACGATTACGGGCGACTACAAGACGATGGACATGCTGGGTATAGAGAGCGGTATGTCCAACAAGCTAAACACCGGCATGGCGCTTAAAGACCTGAACTTTGCGCAGGAGCTACAGGGAAACAAGCACGTTTTTACTATAAACGGCGAGGAGTTTTCGTACGATTCGGACGTGACGCTTGGGGAGATAATAGACGACATAAACAGTAGCGAAGCGGGCGTTAAGATTTCCTACATCGAGTCGGAAGACCGCTTTATGATTCAAAGCTCCCAAATGGGTGCAGGCTCGAATGAGTTTGAGCTGAGCCAGTCAGAGGGCAACCTGTTGAGTGTAATGTTTGGCGTGCAGGGCGGCTCTGCTGTACAAGGCTACGGCATAAATATGCCCATGACGGGAAGTGCCGTGAGCGAAGAGGAAATCCGCAACGGTGGCACGTTTACTTTTGATGTGGACGGCACGGAGTACAAGTTTACCGTATCCCGTGATGCTACGAGTGAGGACCCGTATACGCACGAGACGTTTGCAAAGGAGATGAACACCGCTTTTGCAAACACGTTTGGCATACTGTCCAATGACAAGCAGGCGCTTGAGTTTGTGTACAACGATGACAATACCTTTAGCATCGTGGCGAACGACAAGGATAGGGTGGTAACCGCTGTTGCGCAGGATGGCGAGACAAATACCAGCCAGCTGGGCTTTACCACACGCCAGTCTACGCTTGCACAAAGCAGTAGCGCAAAGCTTTCGGATGCGGGCATTGTGTTTGGCGCAGGCTCGCAGATTACCATCGACCTTGGGGTGTACGGTCAGGCTACCATAGACGGCGCAAGCTTTACGGGCGATGAGACAATGCAGCAGTTTGCGGACAGGCTCAACTCTGCCATCAGCGGCCAAATTGCGTCGGCTGTTGCGGCTGACCCAAGCCTTACTGCTCCGCCTGAAACTCCATTTGTGAACTTTGACGAGCGTACATCCGGCTTTAGGATTGTGGGCGTTGATGTTCCGATGGAAATTGTAGTGGGCAAAGGGGATAGCAGCGAGAACCTTGATAATATTTTTGGTAGCATGAGCGTTGCGGTAAATGCGCCTGCGGCCTCTGCCTTGCAGCAAACAGACGAGGGAAGCAATGCTGTATTCAGCATAAACGGCTCGGAAATAGAGCGTGCCTCAAACAGCTTTACTATTGATGGGCTTGCGTACACGCTGTACAGCACCACCCACACAGACCCTCAAGACCTCACAAGCAGCTACAATAACTCCTCTCGCATAACCGTGACGAGGGATACCGACCAAATTGTGGAAGGCCTGCAAGAATTCGTTGATACGTACAACGAGACGATAAACTTTATCAACGAGATGTACAAAGCAGACACAACATACAAGGATTATCCGCCTTTGACGGATGAGCAGAAGAGCGGAATGTCCGACAATGAGATTGAACTTTGGGAGGAAAAGGCCAAAGAGGGACTTTTGCGCAGTGACTCCACCCTTGGGGATGTTTTGCAGTCGTTGCGTTCGGCTATGTACACGCATCCCGAGGGAAGCAGCATTGCGATTTACGACCTTGGTATATCCACAAGCTTTTACGCAGAAGACGGCAACTTCAGCATAGAGAGTGTGGATGACCTGCGTGCTATGATTGAGAGCGACCCCGATGCGGTGCGCAACCTACTTGCCGGAACGGGCGGCGTGATGGAGCAGGTGAATGAGGCCATCAACAACGCAGTGCGCAGCAGCTACTCAAACCCCGGTAGCCTTGTGTCGGTAGCAGGTGCGAACGCACTGGATTCGGACTCTTCCATTTACAAGCAGATTGCGGAGCTGGACGAGCAACTTCTCACGCTGGAAAACCGCTACTGGAGTGAGTATGACAGATATTGGAGCCAGTTTAATGCGATGGAGGAGTACATTGCGCAGATGAACAGCCAAAGCTCGTGGCTCACACAGCAGCTGGGTGGCTAATATTGTGCAAGAGGCTTTGTTGTGGGGAAGATTAAAGGATAGCCTTTACAAAGCACAATATTCATGAAGGTGGATTTGAGCCTTAACCAAGGGAGAGAGGGAAATAATATGAACCCTTATGAAAAGTATCAGCGGCAGATGGTGAGCACCATGACCCAAGGTGATATGTTGCTGAAATTGTACGATGAAACGCTGAAGCAGATAGAGATTGCGCACTATGCTATCATCAGTGGAAACACGGAGGATATGCAAAAAGCGATAGATAAGGCGACGAAGATTATCCGCTATTTGCGTAGTGTTTTGGACTTTAAGTATTCGGTCTCCACCGCTCTTTCAAAGCTGTATAACTTTTTTGAGACGCAGATTGTGATAGCGGGAGTGAAAAGAGACACGAAAAATCTTGACGATGTTGCGCCGCTTATTCGAGAATTGCGCAATACGTACAGCCAGTGTACTAAGATGAACCGCTCTTCGCGTACGATGCTCTCTATGGGTGGCTCGGTATAGCTTTGTGCGTGTGGTGCGCCGGCGAGCAGTGAGGCTTGCGCCATAGAAAAACATTATGCGGCAAGACCTTAGCATTGATATATTAAATATGAGATGTGGATAGCTCGTCCGGTAAAAGGATGGGGTGTCCACATTTTTTTTGAGCCAAAACACTGTAATTATGAGTCTGTGTGCTTTTTTCAAGACGGTTGCCTGCTTGGTGTGTGTTCTGCCTCCCTTGCTTGTGAAAATTCGAGCAAAAGTGTATATGGCTATAGGCATGACATATGTCCATATATGTAAATACATAATGCTTTGACTAAAAAAATAGCATTACTCTGTGACAAAATGAACAATTCAGCCGAGATATTTTCACATGTAATGAAAGATACAGGTATTGATATTTTACAAGCATAGTGATATGATTATTGGCAGAGAAGTGTAAACTTGACATAGGTGGGGTAGTATTATGTTGTTTGACACAGGGGCCACACAGGCGGCAGAGGCAAGCTTAGATGCTTTGTGGATGAAAACGCAGGTTATCTCCAACAATATGGCGAACATAGATACGCCGAATTTCAAAGCTTCGACAGTGAGCTTTGAGCAGGTGTTGAGTGGTGAGCGCGCAAAGCTCAGCGAGCGCTCCGCTGAGGCCGCAGCGTCGGATGATGATGTGGATGTGGACACCGATGCGAGCGCAAGCTATAGGACAACGGTGACACAGCACGAGGACAGCACCATAAGGGTGGACGGCAACAACGTCTCGCTGGAAGAACAGCAGGCGGAGCTGTGGCAGACATATGCGCAGTACAGCTATCTGCTGGACAGAATATCCGGCCACTACCAGAACATAGGTACTGTTATAAGCAACATGCGAGGGTGAGTTTGGCTAAGCTTACTAAGGTGTTTTTGTGCATACATTAGCGAGAAATTTGTTGTTTCTCTGCTGAATTTGTGTGATATTTGTTTCAAATTATTAAGGTGGTGACATCAATGTCATTTTTGAGCACTATGGACATTACCGCTTCGGCGCTTACGGCCGAGCGTTTTCGCATGGACATTATTGGGCAGAATATAGCAAACATCAACACTACTCGCACCGAGGACGGCGAGCCGTACCGCAGGCGGCTTGTGGTGTTTGAGGAGCGTGGGCTGGACTTTCAGTCCATGCTGGAGCAGGCCTCCACCGGAAGAAGCCCGGTTCTTGAGCAAAGTGGTCAGTCGGGTGGCGGTGTGCGTGTGCAGGAGGTCATTGAGGATGAAAGCGACTTTATCCCCGTGTATGACCCCTCCCACCCGGATGCGGACGAGGATGGCTATGTGCTGATGCCCAATGTTGACAGGGCGGAGGAAATCGTGGACCTGATGGCGGCCTCTCGCAGCTACGAGGCGAATATATCCACGCTGGAAATAATTAAGGCGATGGCAATGAAAGCGGCGGAACTGACAAGATAGAGCTTTTGATAGAGCGATGTTTTTCTGATTTACTCGCAAGTGTGGGCGAAATGTCTGTGAGATGATCAGGATGTTTGCCCTCTGAGTCGAATTTTATACACAATAAAAAACCACAACAACGTGAGGTGCACGATGAGCAACTTTATTGTTCCGATTAGTAGCCTTCCCACCATGCAGTCTATCACCGAGGTGGGCGCAGGCGGTGGGGTAAACCCTGTTGCAGACCAGCAGGCGGGTGGCTCCTTTGCGGGGATTTTGCAGGATGCAATTCAAAATATGGCGGTGACGGGAGAAACCTCCAGCCAAAATATGTACAACCTTGCCCTTGGCAGTACGGACGATTTGCACACGGGTGCTATTGATTCGCTGAAAAGCTCCACGGCGATAAGCTACGCATCGGGGCTTGCAAGCAGTGCGATTCAAGCGTATAATGAGCTGATGCGGATACAGATTTAGCTTGTTAGCGTTTTTGTTTGGCACGCAGGGGATACCTGCGTTGATGGGTTTTGTCGAGTAATCTTTCATGAGAAGGCTATCTGCCGATGAGATAGTGTTTGAAAAAGCCGAAATAACATAAGATTTACCCTGTCTTGTGGTAGGGGGTGCTTTGTGTCCGTTGAATGGCGAAAGCATGTGTGTTTTTGGAGGATTACACCGTATTGTGCAAAGAAGATTTCGTGTGGAATGTGTTCAAACGGTGAAAGCCGCTTTGATGATATTGGGATTTTTACTTTACTTAATATAGACAATAAACTTTTGGATGACAAACCCAAGTACGTGAGGTTTGTTGCGAGAGAAGGGTTGCATGAACGAGCGTGTTACCAAAGTGGGTGGCCAGGTAAAACAGGCGTTCGGTAAGGTGCGTGACACCTGGAAAGAACAAGACCCCAAGCGGAAAAAGAAAATACTGTACATTGCTATCGGGCTCATCGCATTGGCGTTGGGTCTTATGGTGTTTTTGAACAACTATGGCG
The DNA here is from genome assembly GCA_964370045.1 of uncultured Oscillospiraceae bacterium. Lineage (GTDB taxonomy): Bacteria > Bacillota > Clostridia > Oscillospirales > Ruminococcaceae > JAAYCI01. Next base: position 10,045 of record CAYJGZ010000023.1, on the reverse strand, counting down.
GACGCTATGTGGTGCTGTATGAGGGAATGGGTAGCGATGAGAGCGTGAGTGCGGTGTCTGTGCTTGAGGTGGCCGGAATACCATCCCGCATAAACAGCACAGGCCAGCTGGAGGTGCCATCTAACCAAACTAACAATGCGATGGCGCAGCTGGCGTTGCAGGGGATTCCCAGCACCACGCTGGACTATAATGTCTTTGCGCAGGCAAGTGGCCTTACCACCACTGAGTTTGAAAAACGTGAGTACCAAATTCAGCAGTGGCAAAACCGCTTGCAGGATACCATAAAGACGTATACAGGTGTGCAAAATGCCATTGTTACGCTGAATATAAGCGAAGACTCGGACAGGGCGTGGGATGCGGAAGCCACAAAAAACACGGGCAGTGTGAGCCTTACGCTGATGCCGGGGTATGTGATGGCGCAAAGCCAGGTGGATGCTATTCGCCACATGGTGGGCTCCTCCGTGGGTATTGCCCCCGAAGAGGTGGTGGTGGTAGACCAAAACGGAGGCCTTTTGGCGGGTGCGGGCGAAGAGTACGATGTGGACGCCATGGCGACCTCGCAATTTTTGGAGCGCATGGGCCTTGAAACCGAGGTGGAGCAGGACCTTATCCAAAAAGCTCAAAACATGATTTCGCTACCCTACCCCGACAGCGAGGACTTCCGTATTTCGTGCAGCGTGGAGCTGGACTTTGATGCGGTAGTAACCGAAATGAAGGAGTACATACCGCTGGAGGATACCATCCACGGCGTGGTGGACTATGAAGAAATAAACGCACAGATGGGTCTTGGGCAGTACGCCGAGGGCGTTGCGGGAGAGACGGACAACACCGACGTGCCCGTGTATGTGGACCTTAACGGCGACGGCGCAATAGACACTGTTGATTATGCACAGTACCGTGAGTTTGCTGTGAGCTATGTGCTGGAGCAAATTACCCAAGATGGGCCAAAGCTTGCCAACGCCACTATATCTGTGGGCATAAACGACACGCTGGATGCACAGGAAGTTCAGCAAATTCGCCTGATGGTGGCACAGGCCACCGGCATTGATGTGGACAACGTGGGCGTGACAAACTTCGCCATTGCGCAGGAAGCGCCGGAGGAGCCGATAGAGGGGCTGGGTACGCTTTTTGGCATAGATATATTCTATATTTACATTGCGGCAGGTGCGCTTTTACTGCTTATTATTGCGCTTGTCATCATACTTATTCTGCGTGGCAAGGCGAAGAAGAAGCGCCTTGCGCTGGAGCAGGCGGAGCTGCTTGCGGAGCAGGAGGAAGCGGAGCGTATTCAGGCGGAAATCGAGGAGCGCAAAAAGCAACTCAAAAATGCCGCTATTGGAGACCAGAGCGAAAACGCCATTGCCAACGAGGTGCGGGAGTTTGCCCGAAACAACCCGGAGATTACGGCAAACCTCCTGCGCAACTGGCTGAAGGAAGGGGAGTAGCTTATGGCAACAGCCGGTACCATGACAAACAAAGCACGTGCCGCCGCCGTTATTGTGTCGCTGGGTAAAGACGAGGCGGCGGAGGTGTACAAGTACCTGCGTGAGGAAGAGATAGAGCAGCTATCTTTGGAAGTGGCGAGAATGCAGGCGCTACCGCCCGAAGAGCTGAAGGAAATCATGGACGACTTTTACGGCCTTTGTGTGACCCAAAAGGTCATTTCGGAGGGCGGCGTGGACTACGCACGTGATGTGCTGGAAAAGGCGTTTGGCCCACAGCAGGCGGCAAACCTTATGGAAAGGGTGTCCAAGAGCCTGCGCACAAAAGCGTTCGACTTTGTGCGCAAAGCGGACTATAAAAACCTTTTGTCCATACTTCAAAGTGAGCATCCGCAAACTATTGCGCTTATACTATCCTACGCAAGGGCAGACCAAGCCAGCATGGTGATAGGTGAGCTTTCGGACGATGTGCGCATTGAGGTGGTGGAGCGTATTGCGAACCTCGACAGAGCCTCGCCCAGCGTGATAAATGTGGTGGAGCAGACGCTGGAGAAGAAGTTTGGCAACATCGTCTCGGTGGACCTGATGGAAATCGGCGGCGTGCCGTACGTTGCGGAGATTATGAACACGGTGGACCGCAGTACCGAAAAGAAAATCTTCGACGAGCTGGGTGTCAAGGACCCCGAGCTTGCCGAAAACATCCGCAAGCTCATGTTCGTGTTCGAGGATATTATACATCTGGACGATATTTCCATACAGCGCTTTCTGCGTGATGTGGATACAAAAGACCTGGCCGTGGCGCTTAAGGCGGGCAACGCCGAGGTGTCTCGTGTTATCTTCCAAAATATGTCAAAACGTAGCCAGGAGACCATCTCCAGCGACATGGAGTATCTGCATAATGTGCGTATGCGTGATGTGGAAGAGGCACAGCAGCGCATAGTGGATACCATACGCAGGCTGGAGGAAGAGGGCGAGCTGGTTATCAGCAAGGGCGGAAAGGATGAGGTGATTGCCTAATATTATGCGATGTGGCGGCATCAACGTCCTTGAGGATGTCGTGAAGATACGCGATGTGTTGCCTGCGGATAAGCTGGCGGCAAAAAAGGCGGCGAGAGCACGCGCGAAGGAAGCGTCCGCAGAGGGCGAGGATGGGCTACAGCTTGAGGGTATGCAGGAAAGCTTGGATGAGGAATTTGAGGAGTTTTCCCCCGATGAAATGAGCGAGGAGGCATCGCAGGAGAAACAGGGCGATGCACTGCAGGCGGAGGCTATAACAAAGGAAATTGTCCAAAGCGCCATGGCGCAGGCCGCAGGAATTATAGAGCAGGCGGTGGACGAGGCGAAAAAGACCCGAGAAAATGCCCTGCTTGGAATAGACGAGCAGGCCGAGGCTATACGCAGGCAGGCCGAGCAGGAGGGCAGGCAGCAGGGTGCGGCGACTCTTGTGGAGAGCACCGAAAATATCGTTGGCCGCATTGAGGAGAGCATTGCTGTCTTTGAGGGCGAGCGGCGTGGCTTTGAGGCAGAGTACGAGGAACAACTGCGCTGGATGGCGATGGAAATAGCCGCAAAGGTGCTGGACCAAAAGGTGAGCGAGGACGATGCAATCCTTACGGGCATGGTGCAAAAGGCTGTGCAAAGCGTGCGCAGTGAGCAGTGGATACGCATAGAGGTGGCGCAGGAGATGACACGCCTTTTAGCCTCGCTTTCGGAGCTGTACGAGGATGTGGCGAATGTGGAACTGAGCGCTGTTCCTGCGGCGGCGGGCACTGTGAATATAGAGACGCCATCGGGTGTGCTGGATGCCTCTATGCACACGCAGCTAAAAAACCTAAAGCAGTATTTCGATACACCGCAGGCGTAAAAAATTTGTGCAATTTGCCATTGTGTACGCTGTGCAATATGGGTAAAACTGTGCTATAATTACAGTATGGCGGTGCGTGCGCAAAAAGAGTTAAAAAAGCAAACTCAAACGCAGATAAAGGGAGAGGCTGAATGGATAAAGCCGCGTTTGCGCAAATTATGAAGGCTGATGATTTGTGCACCCGCAAGGGAAAGATAGACAAAATTGTGGGTATGACGGTGCAGTCCACAGGCCCTGCAAGCAACATCGGGGATGTGTGCCGCATAGAGCTTGCGGAAGGCCGCAGTATGCTGGCGGAGGTTGTCGGCTTTTTGGAGAACAAGGTGTTCCTCATGCCGTACGAGGACATGGAGGGCATCGGCTTTGGCGCTACGGTGGTGAACACCGGACGAAAGCTTAGCATAAATGTGTGCGATGAGATGATTGGGCGCACGGTGGATGCGCTGGGACGCCCTTTGGACGGTGGGCCGCCCATACCCGATAAGGGTATACGCTATGATGTAGTGGGTCAGCTGTCCAACCCCATGAGCCGCCCTCGCATTGATGAGCCGATACAGATGGGTGTGAAGGCGATAGACGGCTTTATGACCATAGGCAAAGGCCAGCGTATGGGTATATTCGCAGGTAGCGGTGTTGGCAAAAGCACGCTGATGGGTATGCTTGCACGCAATGTGAAGGCGGATGTGAACGTGATAGGCCTCATTGGCGAACGTGGCCGTGAGGTGGTGGAGTTTTTGGAGCGTGACCTGGGCGAAGAGGGTAGGGCACGCAGCGTGGTGGTGGTGGCCGCAAGCGACCAGCCCGCGATGCTACGCAACAAATGTGCCATGAGTGCCACCGCCATTGCGGAGTACTTCCGTGACCAGGGTAAGGATGTCCTTTTGATGATGGACTCGATTACCCGATTTTGCATGTCACAGCGTGATATAGGCCTTGCCATAGGCGAGCCGCCGGTGGCAAGAGGCTACACGCCGTCTATATATTCCGCACTGCCAAAGCTACTTGAGCGCAGCGGAAACTTTGAAAAAGGCTCCATCACAGGCATTTACACCGTGCTGGTGGAGGGCGACGACATGAACGAGCCTATATCCGACACGGTGCGCAGTATCATAGACGGGCACGTGATGCTAAGCCGCAAGGTGGCGCAGAAAAACCACTACCCTGCCATCGACGTGCTGTCCTCCATAAGCCGACTTATGAACGATATTTCGGACCCCGAGCACAAGCAGGCGGCAGGACGCATACGCAACATGATGGCGCTGTACGAGAGCAACGCAGACCTTATATCCATAGGCGCATACAAGAGCGGCACAAACCCTCAGCTGGACGAGGCGATAGCGCACATGGAGGCCATAAATAAGCTTTTGCAACAAAAGGTGGACGAAAAGTTTACGTTTGATGAGGTGGTACAGCTTGTGGTGAAGACCGCAAAGTAAAGGCTGCCGCAAGCGGAAAGCTTGGCAGGTGACGACATCAACTCCCAAGGGGCTACATAAATGCAAAAATTTGCCTTTTCACTGCAACGCATACTCGGCTTTAAGCAAACGATGTATGAAAAAGAGCGGAATGTTTTAGCACAGCTTCGTATGCAGCGTGCCACGCTGGAAAAGCGTAGGGAGGACACGCAGGCTCAAATGCTACGTGTGGATGCGGAATTTCGCAAAAAGGCCGCAGAGCAGGGCGTGCGCATACAGGAGGTTACACGGGTGAGCTTTCACCGTGAGAGCTCGGACAAGCTGATAAAAGTTCTTAGCGTGCAGATAAAACAGATGGACGATGCCATAGAAAAGCAGTTGAAAATTGTGATGGAGCTGAACAAGGAGGTAAAAAGCCTTGAAAAGCTACGTGAAAGCCAGTGGGATGAGTGGCAGGCGGACTTTGCACGGGAGGAGCGGGAGCGTATCCTCGAGCTTGTGAGCGGAAGGTTTGTGGAAAGGCAGGCGGCAGAACAGGGCGCAGGTGTCGCAAATTAGCCTGCATCGCCATTGTGATGTGGCACAACATGTAAATATGCTTACAATTCCCGAGCGTTTGGGATTTGTATAGATGCACGAAGATTACACACAAAAAGGCATTGTGAAGCAAAATGAAAAACGAGGATAAACCGTGTTTTCTCCCCGCCTGTGGCGGGAGAAAACACAAGGAAGAAAAAACCTCGGATTAACTTTGCAAAGCCAAAAAATGAAGGGAGGTGAGAAAGATGAACACGCAAATGATGGGTGCTGTGCAGATGGCATCCGCCATGGGTATGGGTCAGGTTAGAATGCAGGGCGCTCAAGGCGCACAGGGTACGGGCGGCTTTATGGATATGCTTAGCAGTCTACTGCCGCAAAACGGTGATGGCGCAAACGCCACATTGTTGCAGATGGCCGACGCAGGGCTGGTTCAGGATGAAATGCTAATGTCGCTTTTACAGCAGGACGATTCGCTGAGCACGCAGGATGTGCTTGCAAGCATACTTCAGCAGATACAGCAGATGCTCATGGGCACACAGCAGACGGGCGAAGATGTTGGGCAACAGGCGGACATGGACGCACTGATGTCGCTTATCGAGAGTATGCAGGAGCAACTGCGCAAGCTAATACAGGAGCAGGGCGAAGAGCAGGCAGGCATGTACTTACAGCAGATGATGCAGACAGTTTTGCCTGTGATACCGCAGAGTGTTACGGCCACGGCAGTGCAGGGTACGCAGGGCGGTGTCGATGTGCAGGCGATGCTGAACATGGTACTTAACAGCACTCCGCAGGCACTGGCGCAGATGCTTACGGGAACGCCCGTGATAAAAACAGCACAGACAAACACACAGGCGCAAACACCCGAAACAGCGCAGAGCGGTGCTTCAACTGCGGCGCAGACCTCCGATGTTGTCAGCGTTACGAACACGCAGGCGCAAAGAGGGCAGACGGATTTTGCCATGATGGTGCGAGCGGCAAAACAGCAGATGGGCGATACCGCACAGCCGAGTGAAAAGCAGAGCACAAAGCCGCAAAACGCCGATATTGACGCACTGCAAAGGCAGGTGGACAGCGGATTCTTTATGCAAAACACGTCCATGACACAGAGCACCGCATCGTCGCAAGCCTTACAGCAGATGCAAGCCCCTCAAGCTTTTCAGATTCAGCAGGGGATAGGCGAGGCGATTGCAAACGGCGAGGATGTATTTTCCATTAAGCTTGTGCCCGAGGGCCTTGGCGAGGTGACAATACGCCTTACAAAGACCGCCGACGGAATGCTTTTGGACATCATAGCAAAAAGCGCCGACACGCAAAAGTTGCTGGTGGCACAGTCGGAGATTTTGCAGGACAACCTGCGCTCGATGAAAGTTCAGCTGGATACCATCACTACCGAGCGTCAGCAGGATTTGTTCTCCGCACAGCAGGGATTTGGCGGCGAGCACCAAAGGCAGTTTGAGCAGATGCGAGGAGCCGCATACTACGGCGATGAGCAGCTGAGCGAAGGGCAAGAGGAACAGCTTGAGACGGTGGTAATGCCGCCTACGAATGCGCAGAGGGCTACATCTTTGAGCGATGCGCTAAACACACTTGTATGACGAAACTAAAAGAAAGGAGATTATGCCCATGAGTGGAATTAGAGAGCTGGACAACGGCCTTACGCAGGTGGGAGGCCTTACGGTTGAGACCCCATTTACAAACGAGGCGGACCAAGGCGTTTCGGTTGACGACTTTTTACAGCTGATGATTGCCCAGCTTGCAAACCAAGACTTTATGGACCCGGTGGACGACACGGAGTACATCTCACAGCTTGCGCAGTTTTCCTCTATGGAGGCGATGCAGGAGCTGTCCTACTACTCGCAGACAAACTACGTTTCCAGTATGCTGGGTAAAACCGTTACGGCGGCTACCTACGGTATAGGCGGAGGCATTACAAGCGAGACGGGTGTTGTGACCAGCGTAAACATGACAGGGGACGAGTTCACATTCACGGTGAACGGCAAAGAGTTCCAGATGAACCAAATCATGACGCTGAACGACCCAAATGCAGGCGCACAGCAAAGCCAACTGGACGTAGCAAACCAAATTGCGCTTATCACCTCGAACATCACCAACGACTCGGCGGACTTTAGCTGGATGAGCCCCATTGATGATGCGTCGCTGTCGCAAGGTCTTGTGTATGATGTGTACTACACCACCGACATGAATGTCGACTTTAGCAACATGCAAAACGTGAAAAACGGCACAAAGATTTCTTCGGGAATTATGGCCACGGAGTACCAGCTGACGGGACTTTCGCCCACAACACAGTATCAGGTGAACGTAGTGGTGCGTGACTCGGCAGGAAACGAGGCATTGTTCCAAAAGGCCGCCTTCACCACAACAGGCTCGCAAGCCTAACTTTCTGTGTGATGCAAAAATATCACACAAGACCATGCGGGACAAGGAGGTTTGAGCATGGATTATTTGAACAGAATGACAAGGCCTATTGTCACGGGAAATACCGTGGCTGCGCCGCAAACAACACAGAGCACCCAAAATAACCAAAGTGCTCAAAGCGCCGCCTCGTTTTTGTCGGTATTGCAAGGACAGCTTGAACAAAACAGCAGTGTTGCGTTTTCCAAACATGCGGTTTCGCGTGTGCACGAGCGTCAGATTGATGTTTCACAGCAAAATTTGCAGCGACTGGATGAGGGCGTTAGGATGGCTCAGGAAAAAGGACTGCGTGAAGCGCTTATCCTTATCGACCAAAATGCCTACATCGTAAACGCCGCCAGCGGCAAGGTTATCACAGTGGATGCCGAGGCGACAAAGGGCAGTGTGTTCACAAATATAGACGGTACCGTCATAATTTGAAAGCCGGACCTATTGCAGGAAGCTTTTTAAGTCCCGACTGACTGAGGGACTTTGTGAAAAAATTAAGACGGTATCAAAAACTCTTTCGGTAGCATAGATGTCTTGCCGTTTGCAGGGCGCTGTGCGTCGAACAAAAAAGGAGATTTTGATATGGTTCGCTCTATGTATTCGGGTGTTTCTGGTTTGGCTACCCACCAAACCAAGATGGATACAATCGGTAACAACATCGCCAACGTAAATACGTATGGCTTTAAGTCCTCTCGTACCACATTCAGCGATATTTACTACCAAAGCATCAGCTCCTCCAGCGCACCCACGGGTGGGCAGGGCGGCACAAACCCCTCCCAGGTGGGCTACGGCGCACAGGTGGGCAGCGTGGACCTTATGATGAGCCGTTCCACCTTTAGCATGACAGGCCAGACGATGGACGTTGCCATCGACGGCGACGGATTCTTGCAGGTGATGGACGCCGCAGGCAACATATACTACACACGTGCGGGTATGCTGAACTTTGATGCCGCAGGCAACCTTGTGGACACACAGGGTAACTACGTGCTGGGCGTGAACGGCGACCCCACAGGCAGAGCGGCCGGCAGTGAGCGCATTGCGGTGGCGTTGGCAAATGTGCCCCCCACGGCCGCCACGGTGGAAGAGAGCATAAACGGCGTGCCCATGTCTCTTACAGCGGGTAACAACACGAAGGATGCTAACATTAACTTTAACTTTGGCTCCGACGCAACACTTACAGACGGTGTGCGTGCGGTGGCGTCCATCTCCTCCACAGGCATTGTGGTTACGTTTAATGCAAACGAGCAGTTCGCCAATATTGACGAAGTGAATGCGGCAGTCAATGCGGCCATCACAGAGGCAAACGGAGGCGTGCCACACGTTGGTGGCGACTATACGCTGGCATTTACCGACCCCGGTAGCAACCCCTTTACAGCGGCCGCCGCAGACGGAAAGCTTTTCCTCACAGGCGAGGAGCTTGCCTCCACCGACTACAGCGTGCAGTACGGCTCTGTGGATGTTACCCCTACCACCATATACTTCGGTGGTATTACGCCCAGCGGAAAAGTGGGTGCGGCTTTCGGCGATACCTTCACAGATACCACACTGGGCAACGCAGGCCCCACAGGCTATTCCGCCACATACGATGCGGCAAACCTTGAGTGGGACATCTCCATGGTGATAGGCGGCGTTACCTACACAGGCTCTGTGAACAACACCCGTACAACAGCGGGCAAGTTCAACCTTGTAAACGCCGCTGACCCCACAAACGACTATATCGAGATGGAGCGCCCCAGCTTTGATGCCATCACCGCCGCATGGGTGGCGGATGCAGGCGGCACGCTTCCGCTGGCAGACGGCGCAAACTTTGCCGACGCATACACGGGCGGCACATACGACAACCTTGCCGGCACAGCTACAGCCTCCAGCCCAAGCTACGCAATGGGTCTTGGCTCAAAGGCGCTCACCCTGCGTAACGGCACAGAGGGTGGCCCGCAAGGCCTTGCGGACATGACGGGCATTGCCATCTCGGGCAACGGTGTTATCGTGGGTCTTGACAGCCAGGGTGAAGAGGTGTACATCGGCCGTATTGACCTTGCCACATTCTCTAACCAAACGGGTCTTTCGCAGAGTGGCTCCACATCTTATATTGTCAGCCAAAACTCGGGCACACCCACACTGACACAGCCGGGCGAGGGCGGCGCAGGCCAGCTGGTAAGCGGCACGCTGGAGCTTTCCAACGTGGACCTTTCCCGTGAGTTTTCGGACATGATTACCACCCAGCGTGGCTACCAGGCCAACAGCCGTATCATCACTGTTTCGGACACAATGCTGGAGGAGCTTATAAACCTCAAGCGCTAACAAAAACTTGTAGGATTGTCAAACATATTGGACAGAGAGGCAATAAGAAGCTACAAGAAAAA
>CAYJGZ010000022.1:0-26081 GCA_964370045.1 uncultured Oscillospiraceae bacterium | reverse complement strand
TTGGGTCGGTTGGGTCGGTTGGGTCGGTTGGGTCGGTTGGGTCGGTTGGGTCGGTTGGGTCGGTCGGAACGTAGCTGTTAATAATAGTAATCCCATCACCCGAGGTCTCACGAGAGAGGTAAACTGCCTCACCGCTTCCGGTCACGGTATACTTCTCGTCAGGCTCAAGCTCAATTACACGGTAATTGCCCTCTGGCAGGCCGCCTATCAGGCCGCCGGTTGCATCCTCACCGCTTGTTGCTGTGATGGAGAAAGTACCAAGTATTTGCGGGGTTTCCGCATCGTACAAGTTTACGATGTTCTCTTCAAGGGTTAAACCCTCGAGGGAAACGGGGAACCATGTGCCTGCGTCACTTGCGTCCTCCACCTGCAGCATAAAGTTGAAAGTGGCCTCGCCCGTGATGTCGGGGTCTTGCAGCTCTTTGTAAACGCCCAGCGAAAGGTCTGTGTCGCCCATGGGCACTACACCGCACTTTTCAGGCTCTGCGTAGTAGTTACCGCCGTCGGCGCGGAAATAGAACATTGCGGAGTTGTAGGCGGGTTTTCCGATGAATTCACCGTCCAAGTTTTCGGGCACATTCATCTGCCATGTGGCAATAAGCTTTTCGCCGCTGTCCAGTGTTACGCTGTCTGCAAAGTCGATAAAGAATGTCTTGGGCATTGTGTCCTCGCCCCAGTTTTCGGCCGCAATCCAGCCACTTGGCAGGCTGTTTTCGTCCACGGGACTGAGCAGAACGTTTTGCAGGCTTTCAAATCCTGCCACTGCACTTTCGTTGTAGTAAACATCAAAGTCTGTGCCCGACACAAGTGCGTCGCCTATGGGGTTGCCGCTTTCATCCGCCTTTTGAACACTTACTGCGGCGGCGGGGCCACCCGATGGCCAAGTCATGTCCAAAGACCATTCGGACATACGGCTCTCTCCGGGGAGCAGTGTGTATCCGTCGCCTGCTTCGGGCAGACGGTCCACAAAGGCGATATTCTCATAGGGGAAGCTGCTCTGAACATTTGTCAGCTCGAAATTGAATGTTACGCTTTCGCCGCGAGAGGCTTCCACCAGCACCTCGGGTGTTGCGGAAGAGCTGGACTGGCCGTTTGCGGGGTTGGAGACAGACTTTACAGAGAAGGCGCCGATGCCGTTGTAAAGTAGAAGTGTTTGACGGTCTCTCACTGCACGGTCGGAGCTGATGGAGCTGCCCTCAAGGGCACGTGCAAGCTCGGAATCCTGCTCGCTCACAAAGTCGCCGGCAGATACGTCTGCGGACTCGAAGTACTTGTTGCCGCCGGTGGGAATAACCCATGCGCTGTTTGTTTGGTTACCCACAACGCCGCGAGAGATGTCTGTTGTGTAGGACAGTGTAAAGCTTTCGCCTGCCTGCACACCCGATGTGGGCGAACTTATGAGACCGACAAGCTCTCTTGCGCTAAAGGTCCATGTGAGTGTTTGGTTTGCGCCTTGTGTTCCGAGCACGGGCTCGGGGCCGCTTGTCATTCCCGTGTATGTAGTGCCACGGGGCAGCATATCGAACACGACAAATTCAGTCATGCCTATTTCTGCGCCGATACCGTTGCTAACCTGCAACGCCCATTCCACACCCTGCACGCCACCTACGTTTACAAATTGGTTTTTCTCTGTGCCGGTGCCCTCGGTAACGAGAGTTTTGTCCACACCGGGATTGATATGACGAGAGCGGTGAGCCATGCTGTAGGTTGTTTCAAGACGCTGAAGGTCGGGGTTGCCTGTGTAGGCTTCGCCGCCGTCCCAGTTCCACCAAAGGTCTGTCTCGCTGCCGTTTAGTGTGTAGCCGCTTTCCATTGGCTTGGAATCAAGCGCCCAGGCAGAAGGCAGCGTGGTGGTGGACCTGTCTATAATGATAGAAGCGCTGTTGTCGTAGCTGTTTTCACGCAGACCGTTTACCAAGAGCGAAAGGTCTGTGACGTATGCAGGGTAGTCTATGTAAACATTTGCGCCAAGGTCCATCATGTGGCCGCCGTTCAAGAACTTAACCACCATGCGTTGTGTCTGTACTTTTTGTCCCTGAACATCCACCGATACGGTGTCGATTTCTACTGTGTAGTCCTCGCCGTAGGTGAGTGTAGCGGTTGGCATTTTGCTACCGCCGCTCAGCCACAAGCTCCAGTTGGGCTGTCCGTTTTCGGCAAGTGCCCAGTAACTGTAGCTGACAGTTACGCTGGCCGGGTCCAGCACCTGCTGGCCGGGAATGAGAATATCCACAACCTCGGTCAGCTGGTAAGGCTCCCAGTTGCCGTATGAGTATATGGCACTGATGGAGTTATGCTTAACGTTTTCCACCGTTATGCGGTAGTCCACCTGAGCGTTGGGCTCGTCCAGGAAGAGCACGGAATTTTGGTCATGAGAAGTTGATATTTTGTCTATGTCCACCACGTGGTAATCAGGAACAATTACTACGCTATCGGTGCTGTACACATAAGTGTAATCACCCTCGGGCGCTGTAAGGCCTGCTGTCATGGCGTTTCCTGCGGCAGTGCCTGCCTCAAAGGAAGCGTCGGAGGATTTTACGCCACTAACACCTATGCGGTTTATGATAATGTCGCCGCCAAAGGAAGCGCCGTACAAATCCACACGTGCGGAGCGGGCTACAGAGCCTAAATCAGGCAAGCTGCTTGAGTCTGCCGCGGCGACATGAACGTTAAACTGTGTCATTTCGCTTACACGAGCATCCTCGTTGCCCTTTTGCGGGAATGTGTCAAACGTGGTGTCCATCTCCACACGCACAAAGCGTGCGCTTGGTAGTGTGGTTTCGTTGATGTCTGTTATAATGTTGCCGCTTGCGTCCAGCAACGTTGTTGTGTAGGGTACATAGTGGCGAGGATAGTTGCTGTCGGGGCGGCTGTCCCAGTCGCTTGTGTAAATCCTACGTGTTGCATCTCCGGCAGAGGTGGTTGTAATCTGTGCTTGGTATACGGGCAATCCGTCGGTAAAGTCCGGGTTGTACTGTGAGTGTTTGTTCCATCCGATAAGCCCGTATCCCTGTGTGTCGCTCAAATCAAGGCTTTCCGAATTGAGCACCACATTTTCCGGAAGGTGCAGTAAGAAAGTGGGGTTTTCCAGCGAGTCGTCTGTTTCCACAACACCACCGGTGATGCTGTACTTAAAGCTGTCGCCCACCATTACGGAGGGGGTAGTCCAGCTCAGCTGGTTTGTTCCGTCGTAGAAAGTATCGATGTAAACATCACCCGAGAGCATCGGCTCGCCAACTTTTTGCTCATGACGGCCGTACTCTTCCCAGTATGCATCGCCTGTGCCTGTGCCTGCGCCGGGGCCGCTTACCCAAGGAAGTAGCTGAACGGTGTTCACCACGTCGTCATTAGGCTGGGCATCTTCGCTCACAGTGGCTTCATATGTAATGGTGATTACATCGCCGCGGTAAAAACGACCTGTGAGCTTGTAAAGCATTTCGGTAAGCTCGGCATTGTCCTCGTTTTCACTGATAGTGGGAGCAACACCTGTGTATACATTGCCACTTGTGGTAAAGCCTGTGTGGAAGGAGGAGTCGGGAGCTATAGTAGACTCTGCGCTGCCACGTGAAACGGTAATTTCTGCTGTGACATCCTCGTCTATAACTATGTTTTCGTTTGCAATATCCCTAATCCAAATGCCGTCCACATAGTCCATTTGGCCTTCGAGATTGTCCAGGTTTACAGTGATGGTGTACTCTATTCTGTCGCCTGCACGGGAGCTTGCGGTATCCTCGTCCGTGTAGTCGTTTGTGCGGTCGAGGTTCTTTGCTGTTTTGTTCAGGCTGACAGAGCTATACTCCTTAAACCATGTCACAAAGCCTTCTTGTGTAGAGGTGTATATCACGTTGTCTGCCTCGGTGTAGCTTGTATCAGCATCCTTCACCGCATAGATGGCAGAGTAGTTGGCAAGTGTGGTCTTTTGGGTATCGCCGGGGTTGTAGCCGCTTGCCAGCTCAAACAGCATACGGGGAGCGCCTGTAATTGTGATGGCCTCGCCGTCTGCCTTATTGTACCAAATTTCAAGCGCTGTGATGGTCTTGCCGCTTGCAATCAGGGCGTTTTGCTCCGCAACATACCGCAAGGAGCCTGTGCTGTCGGTGGAGCTGATTTCCTCCACAGAAGAGTCGGAGTAGGTGACCTTGGCGGTCCATGTGTTTCCTGTGCCTACCTGCGGCACGGAGAATCCGATGGCCTGCATCTGAGCGGGGTCCCATCCGCTTGTGCCGCCGCTTGCGCTGTCCGCCAGGACAATCGCCTCAACAGAGGCGGGAATAACAAGGTCTGTTCCGCTGTTTTGAGGGAATGTCCACTCAAACCAAATGCGGTCAAGCTCAAGTATGTTACCTGTGAGAGGGAAGGTCATTACATCGGGGGATACATACACACGGGAGGTGGCAGAGTCCCCTGTTGCACTTCCGTACTGATTGTCGCCTGTGCCATCAGCATAACCGCCCAAGGGATATAGCCAAGGCATGGGCTGCTTTGTCACGCCGCCCATCAGTTGTTCAAGCATCTCTTCCGCTGTGGGCAGGCGGTCTATTTTAAGTGTAAGCGCTTGTGCGCTCGAGTTTGCGGCCATATCAGATGTGGTGCCGCTAATCTGCGTGTATGTAGATGCGGGTGTGCTTGGGTAGTTTAATGTCAGGTTACCCTCAAAGTCCTCCTCGTCGTCAATGGTCTGACGTAGGAGATATTTTGCGGGTGCAACAGTAAAGTTAAAGCCTGCAACATCCGCACCTATAGCGTCGGTGCTCTCGCGTGTGAAGGTGAGGCGCAGTGTTTGTTCGTCCTCGGTGTCGTTGCCCGCAAGCTCTGCAATCTCTGCGGTGACAGTCCAGCCGGTAAGCTGTGCGGCTGTAAGCCCGAAGTACTCGGTATAGGGCGTTTCCATTCCGGCGGCAAATGCGCCGTTTGCAAATACTTCTTGTGTGTCGCCCACTTCAGCGCCGGAGGGGAACAGCGCCGCTGTGTCCAGCGCTACGATACCGGTGTGAATAAGGTCTGCACTGAATGTAAGGCCGGTGGTGTATTCCCAGCCGACAGTCTTGTCGGCCACAAGGTCTGCAACACCAAAGGTCATTATGCCCTGGCTCTCAAGGGGGATGATAACCGAATCGGCAACGTCGTGTTTGCCGTCGCCGTCTGTGCGAGGCTCTGTGTAGGTGGTAGTGCCGCTTGCGGATGTGTTGGCAAAGCCCCACTGGCCTGCGGACTCTACAGAGGTGCTTACCTGTACGGTGTTGTTAAAGCGGTCTGCCCAGTTTGTTTCGGTTATGGCGACATCGCCGCTTGTAATGCTAACAAGGCTGATGGTGCCTGTGGTACCGTTGGCAGCGCCCTGGTCGAAGTAGTAGCTGATAGAGCCGAAAGCCTGTACACTTCCGCTTTCGGGGAAGTTGAACACACGAATGTCGTAGGTGACATCGTCAATCTTGATTACTTCAAAGTCGATAGCAGCTGCGCCGGGGTTTGGGATGAGCTTTAGAACATTACCCTCGCTCTGTGCCGTGACACGGAAGGTGATGTCCGATACGTTTTTGTTGCCCAGCATGGTGAAGCTACCGTTTAGGTAGACCGTGCCGAAGTTTTCGGCGCTAAAGCCCGACTGTAGCACGTCGGCGCTGCGCTGAAGCTGTGGGTTGATTTCCAAAAGTTCCGCTTCGGACAGCTGGTATGGAAGCTGCTCGTATACGGCGTATACCGAGATGGGGGCGGTAACCGGCACACTGTTGACATCATAAACAGCGCCATCTGCAGTGGCCCAGTGCATGAAACCCATGTTCTCTTCAAGTGTGTAGCCACCGTTTGCCACGGGGTCGGGGTTTGCGGGTAGCTGGCCGGATGTGGCCACCGCAGTGCCCTCGGTGGTGGGTGCTGTTGCGTATACCACAGCCGCATCGCCATCCTCCAAAGCAGTCTGGCCCGCAAAGAATGTGACGGTGTGCATGGGGGCAGGCGGGGTAAGCTTCGCATTCAAAATAAGATTCGCAGCCGGCATTACAATCTGCCCTGCCTCATTGCGTGGGTATGCGCTGTCAATTCCGTTCTCGTGCCAAAATTCAAATCCTGCAATTCCGCTCACGTCAGGCTCGGCAACAATCTCGCCCGGGGCGTAAGCTGTGGGGGCGGATACTACATCGTATCCACCTGCGGCATTTGGCACGTCAAACTGTGCAAGAAACTTGCCCTCAGCTGTTGCCGCTGCCTCTTGTTCGGGCGTCCAAACAGGGTCGCCCGCCAGCGCGATGAGTGGCATGGTGGTGAACAAAAATGCCATCACAAGCAATACCAGCGCCAGTGACTTTGCTCTCACCTTCATAACTTTTTTCATCGTGTTTCACTCCTTTGTGATGATACAGCGTAGGAAAACGAGCATTTGCGAGGTGCGGGGTGCTCTCCTACTGCGTAGAATATCCCATCTCTTACATACGTTATAATATATATCGGTCAAAATTCAGTCAAAATTTAACCTCGCACAGATAAGCAACCGCCAAATATATGCTTAAAAACAAAGATTATTTTGTAGGATATCACAAAGTAAAAATTAAATATTGAACAGCCGACATTTTTTGACAGGATAAGCTACCAAAGCCTGCGCCCTGCCACATATTTATGTGTGATATTTTTTTGTGCACCAAGGTAAACCAGCCGCTCTATTCGTTGTGCAACCGACAGCTCGAACGGACAGGGTATGTCGCTGTCATTCAGCACCAGCGCATCAAACTCGTACCCCTCTTCAAAGCTGCCCACCCTGCCAAAGAAAGAGCCACCACCACATGTTGCAAGGTAGAATGCCTGCGCAAAGCTAAGCGGCGCAAGGCTTTGGTCCTGCAAGCGCCAACGAAGCTTGGAGGCCTCGATAGCCTGCACCATTACATCAAAAAGCGAAAGGGAATATCCGCCCGCAACGTCCGAGCCAAGCCCCGTGTGTATGCCGCTTTGCAAGAAGGCCTGCACAGGCGCAACACCCGAGGAAAGGCAGGTGTTGGACACAGGGCAGTGCGCCACCCACACACCCTGTTCTTTAAGCAAACGCAGCTCGTCTCCTTCGGAGTACACACAGTGTGCCATGATGGTGGGGCAATCCTCACCTCCCAAAAGGCCGCTGCGAAGATACGCATCAGCGTAGTTTTTTGCCTGTGGGCAAAGCTGCTTCACCCACTCAATTTCGGATGGATTCTCGGACAGGTGGCTTTGCACCGCAAGTCCGCTTTGCCGCTGTATCTCCGCAAGACCCAGCATCAGCCCATCGCTACAGCTGGGAATAAAGCGTGGGGTGAGAATAGGCTTTGTGTTCTCATACCGTTCCTTGCACTGCGAAACCCACGCACGAGTGTCCTCGAGCGAAGTGCTTGCATCCTTCTCACACAAAAAGTCGGGGCAGTTGCGGTCCATGTTCACCTTGCCCACATGGCACACAATCCCGCTTTCTTCAAGGCTGTCCATAAGCATCAGTGTTGCGGGGGTGTGCACCGTTGCGAACACACACGCCCTTGTTGTGCCGCTACGTAGCAAAGCATCCACAAACATGCCGTACGCCTTTTGCGCATACGCCATATTCGAATATTTTGCCTCCTCGGGGAAGGTGTGCGTGTTTAGCCAATCGAGTAGCTCAAGGTCCATGCCCAGCCCCCGAAACGCAAACTGCGGCGCATGAAGGTGCAGGTCTGCCATTCCGGGCATAATTATGCTGTCGCCAAGGTCTTGTGCAGAAATATGCGCATACTTTTCAGGCAGCTTTTCAAAGACACCCGCAACACGCCCATCCCCACACACAAGCGTGTGCTGTGGCAGAATATTCAGCTCGGACGATGACTTGCTATAGACGATATTACCCTTAAGTGCAAATGTATCCATTACCATTATATACTCCTTGGGAGCGGTTTATGTCGAACTATAATTACTATTAAAAGAAACGCGCTGAGCGCAACAAAAAAACGGGTTTTCGTGCCACAAAACAATAATGAACAACTGTGCTTTGATAGTGAAATTATAGCACAATTTCAGGGTTTTCACAAGCTTACAGCGCACGAAAACACACGTACAATGTATTGTAAACAGTATGGTAACACAAAATTTACAGCACGTACAAAACTACCCACAAAACTTCATGGAAGTGACCACATAAAGGCGATTTAGAATGCATTAAGAACAAGAAGAAAGCACCATATCCTACCCTATCTGCGGCGAGGTAGGATATGGCAAAAAAACAAATCACCGCATTTGGACACTTCCAACTTCATAAAAATGTTGACACAACCTCTCCCATCCGATATAATATATAGCAATCGCATAAATTAGACGTGAAATGCAATGATGGGAAACGAACCTTTGCAAAGCGCCACAGAGAGCCGTCGTCATGCTGAAAGACGGTGCGAAATGCGGATGTTCTCTCCTCCCGGAGCAGTGAGCTGAAAGCTTTTTTGCAAGTAGGCACAGACGGATGCCCTCCGTTACAGGGGCGGTGTGCTATGTAAGCGCACGCAAAGTGGGAGTGTAAACGTGACGGCTCGGATGTCATCTTTCCCTCCAAACAAGGGTGGTACCGCGGAGAAATTACTTCGTCTCTTGCCAAAAGGCAAGGGGCGTTTTTTTGTGCGGTGAAAACAGTGTAAAAAACACAGGAAAGGAACTGTTTGTTATGAAGATAGCATTTTCTACATTGGCGTGTCCCGATTGGAGCTGGCAGGATATTGTTTCCTCCGCAAAGGATTTCGGCTATGACGGCGTGGAGGTAAGAGGCCTCGGAAAGGATGTTTATGCGGTTAACGCACAGCCTTTTTCAGAGGAACACCTGCCCGAAACACTGGACAAGCTAAGCGCTATGAGGCTTCAAATACCCTGTTTTTCCTCCGATGCACCGCTGAAAGACAGGACAAAGCAGGAAGAAAACATATGCGAAATCACCGAGTATATAAAGCTTGCGCAAAAATTGCGCACACCTTATATTCGTGTTTTGGCAGACAGCAAGGCACAGCCGGAGGGCGACGTGGTGGACGACGATTTCATCGCAGGTGTGCTGTGCAGCCTGGCTCCGGTGGCAGAGGCACACGATGTAACACTGCTGGTGGAGACAAACGGCGTATATGCAGACACAGGGCGTCTTTACAACCTTTTGGAGAAAGTGCCCTTTGACAGTGTTGCGGCGCTGTGGGATATTCATCACCCTTATCGTGTGGCCGGCGAGAGCGCCGAGAAAACTGTGCAAAACCTCGGTGCATACATAAAATATGTACAGATGAAAGATTCTGTAATAGAGAACGGCAAGGTGTGCTACCGCATGATGGGCGAGGGTGACCTGCCCATTGACGAGATGATGCGTGCGCTACAGAGCATAAACTACGAAGGTTATGTCTCGCTCGAGTGGGTGAAGCGTTGGTCTGACGACATTGAGGACCCGGGCATTGCTGTTCCACAGTTTGCAAACTACATGTCCCGCTACACAAAAAAAGACACCGCCAAAAGCCCCCTGCTTAAAAACAAAGCGGGCACAGGCGAGTATATTTGGGAAAAAGAAACGCTTATCGACCTGAACTTCCCACAGCTTTTGGACAGGGTGACAGAGGAGTTTCCGAACCAGCTCGCATTTAGCTACACCACCACGGATTACACACGTACATACGAAGAGTTCCGTGAGGATGTGGATACATTTGCACGTGCGCTCATTTCGATGGGTGTAAAAAAAGGCGACAAGGTTGCTATCTGGGCAACAAACGTTCCTGAGTGGTTTATCACCTTTTGGGCTGCGGTGCGCATCGGCGCTATTCTCGTCACGGTAAACACCGCCTACAAAATCCACGAGGCGGAATATCTTTTGCGCCAAAGCGACACGCACACGCTCGTCATGATAGACGGCTATAAGGATTCGGACTATGTGGGCATCATAAAGGAGGTGTGCCCCGAGCTTGCAGGCCACACCGCCGGCAAGCCCCTGCACACAAAGCGCCTGCCCTTCCTGCGCAACGTCATCACAGTGGAAAGCACTCAGCCCGGATGCCTTACATGGGAAGATGCGATGCAGTGCGCACAAAAGACGCCGGCGGAGGAAATATACCGCCGCATGTCACTGATAAACACGCACGACGTGTGCAACATGCAATACACTTCGGGCACTACGGGCTTTCCCAAGGGCGTTATGCTCACGCACTACAATGTTATAAACAACGGCAAAAACATCGGTGATAGGATGGATTTGTCCACCGCAGACCGTTTCCTCATACATGTGCCCATGTTCCATTGCTTTGGCATGGTGCTCTCCATGACAGCCAGCATGACGCACGGCTCCACCATGGTGCCCATTCCTGCTTTTTCACCCAAGCTGTCTTTGCAAGCTGTGAACGAGCAAAAAATAACCGCCTGCAACGGCGTACCTACGATGTTTATAGCCATGCTTGAGCACGAGGACTTTGAGAAAACAGACTTCTCGCACATGCGCACCGGCATCATGGCGGGTAGCCCCTGCCCCGTAAAGGTGATGCAGGATGTCATCGACAAGATGAACGCCTCCGAAATCACCATCGTGTTCGGACAGACCGAAAGTAGCCCCGGGTGCACCATGTCCAGTGCGGACGACTCCATCGAGGTCAAGGTGAGCACCGTCGGCCAGCCGCTGCCCGGCATCGAGTGCAAAATTGTGGACCCGCAGACGGGCGAGGACCTGCCGGACGAGACAGACGGCGAGTTCGTGGCACGAGGCTACAACATCATGCGAGGCTACTACAAAATGCCCGCCGCCACCGCAAACGCCATAGATGCGGACGGCTGGCTACACACGGGCGACCTTGCCCGCCGCCGCCCCGACGGAAACTACAAAATCACCGGCCGCATAAAAGATATGATTATCCGTGGCGGCGAGAACATCTACCCCAAGGAAATCGAGGACTTTTTGTACACACACGACAAGGTAAAGGACGTGCAGGTCATAGGCGTGCCGGACAAGCAGTACGGCGAGGAAATTATGGCGTGCATTATCCTGAAAGACGGTGTCAGCGCCACCGAAGACGAGATGAAAGATTATGTGCGTAGCCACATGGCAAAGCATAAAACTCCTAAGTACGTAGGTTTTGTGACAGAGTTCCCCATGAACGCCGCAGGTAAAATCTTAAAGTACAAGATGGTGGAAACCGCCACAGAGCAGCTGGGCCTGCAAGAGGACAGCAAAATAGAGACAGCTTAGGCTCATCCACTATTTAAGGCGATTTTCGGGCAGGTGCTTAGCCAGCCCAAGCGACTTAACGCTAAAAAGCGCACACAAACGTATTATCACACACAAAGCACCACCCAAAAGGCTTTTACGCCTCGGAGGGTGGTGCTTTGTATTGTAAATGTACGGGCTACACCTTTTGCATTATTTCGTTTCTCGCCATCGTCTTGCTTACTTTCCTGTACAAAATCACAGCGACGGCAAGTGTCAGAAAGTCTGCAATAGGCTGGGTATACACAATGCCATACAGACCAAACGCCGCATTTGAAATAAAGACAAGTGGTATAAAAAACAGCCCCTGCCTACTGATATTCAAGATTAACGATGCTGTTCCTGCGCCAATGGCCTGTATCGCATTTACAATCACGAACAGCACGCCGAATATGCAGGAGCTCATGAGCAGTACTCTTGCAAACGAAAGTGCGTATGCATAAGCACCCGCATCTGCCAAAAATGCGCTGACTATCTGCTCAAGCCCCAAGTAGCAGAGCGCCGTCAGGGCAGCGCCCATCACAAAGCTGAACGTCACGGAAAACCTCATAATCCCCCTGAACTTTTTGTAGTCCTTAGCACCATAAGCATGGCCCAAAAGCGGCGCAACACCCTGGCCAAAACCTATGCAGACAAATGCCGTTATCATGGTAACTTTCATGGCTACACCAATACCCGCCACTGCCAAATCGCCGTATCCTGCCATAAACCCGTTCACAATAATCGTTGACACGCTCATCAGCAGGCTTGCAAGCGATGCAGGTATGCCAATGCTTAAAACATTTTTTAGCGTAGCTTTGTCGGCGGTGAAGTCCTTGGGCTTAATGCTCAGCTTGCTTTTTCCCTTGAGCAGGTACACAATATAAAACAGCGCCGCAGACAAATTGCCTATTACAGTTGCAACGGCGGCACCCGAAATGCCCATATCAAAACCCAAAATGAATACGGGGTCCAAAACAATATTGATAAGGTTGCCCGCAATCATTCCGAGCGTTGCGATTTTAGGGTTGCCCTCCGCCCTGATGATATTGGAAAAAGCGGAGGATATTAGGATAAACGGGCCGCTTATTGCAACAATACTGAGGTAGTCCACCACCATGGCAAGCGTGTCACTGCTCGCACCCAAAACACCTGCCAAGGGGTTTGAAAAAATCACTATAAGCGCTGACAAAACAGCCCCAAGCGCAAGCGCCGCCCAAAAGCAAAAGGAGGACACTTTTTTTGCATAGCCTGCTTTGCCCTCGCCAAAGCTTCTGGATATAAGCGACACCCCGCCCATTCCGAACACCGAGCTAAGCGCCATAAATACCATAAACACCGGCGTTGCAAGCGACACCGCCGCCACCTGCAGTGGGTCGTTCGTCTGCCCGATAAAGAACATATCCGCCATGTTGTACACCAGCACCATTATCATTGCGATAATTGCCGGAATTGCGTTGTTGAGCACGAGCTTTGGGATACTTTGATTTTTTTGCTGTGTTTTCATAGCTACCATCTTTTTTATTCAACAGCTTACTTTTGACAGCAGGCTGTTGTTCTACTCTGTTTGAAACCCCCTTCTTCATAAAGGGGGTTTTTTAGATAATGTTGCCGTAAAGTTTTTTCAGCAATGTTTTTAGTGTTTCAATTTCTTCCTGTGTGAAGTCGGCAAAAAAATGCTCTTCATTTTTTTGCCTTTGCTTATCCGCTTGCATCCATACATCCAAGCCGAGCGTTGTAAGTGCAGCGTTTTTTATTCGCCTATCGCTTGGCTCGCCATTTAATGCGATAAACTCTTTCTTCACCAGCCGCTGTATTGTGCCCTGCATTGTTGCCTGCGAAACCTCAAAGGCTTTTTCAATATTTTTTATCGAAGCTGTATTGTTTTCCTTGGTGGATAAATATCCCAAAATTGCACATTGATTTAATGTTAAGCCTGTGTCCTTCAAATCATTGTTTGCCCTTTTCTCTATGCCGTCAACCACCCTTTTTATGATGTGAAAAACGCCCTCCGTCATGTTTTCACCTCCCCGTGAGCATTACTGTACCACATCAAATGCACGCTGTCAATAGTTAGCTGTTGTTTTTGCTCCTTTTTTCCGTTTGCACATCTTGAGTATATACACGAAATATGTTAGAATAAGTTAGCGGATTGCGTGAAAAGTCGATTGATGCCGCTTGTTTTTGTACAAAATTAGTGTTTTAGCCTCAGCTTTTGGGGCATTTTGTTGTATTATTTTTCATTTCCGAGGGGATTACAGGTATGGACAGCAAAAAGGCTATTGAGTATATAAACCACGTGTCATGGCAGGAAAGCCGCCTTGGCCTACACAGAGTGCAGGAGCTTTTGCGGCGCCTTGGCAACCCACAGGAAAAGCTGCGCTTTGTGCATGTGGCCGGCACAAACGGCAAGGGCAGCTTTTGCGCCATGACCGCACGCATACTTAGTGCCGCAGGCTACCGAACAGGGCTGTACACCTCCCCTTTTATCCGTGTTTTCAACGAGAGAATACAGGTGGATAGCCGCCACATTTCGGACAAAGACATTGCGCTCTTAACGCAGGAAATCGCCCTACATGCGGATGCCATGGAGGACCACCCCACCGAGTTTGAGATGGTGACGGTGCTCGCATTTTTGTATTTTGCGCGCAAGGCGTGTGATATAGTGGTGCTGGAGGTAGGGCTGGGCGGCCGCCTTGATGCCACAAACGTCATAAACACGCCCGAGCTTGCCGTTATCACCACCATCTCGCTGGACCATGTAAACGAGCTTGGCGACACGCCCGAAAAGATAGCCGCCGAAAAGGCCGGCATCATAAAGACAGGTGGCGATGTACTGCTCTACCCTCAGTCGCCGAGCGTTCAGCGTGTGATTGAGGAGGCTTGTGCGCAAAACGGCGCACAGCTTTACACATTAAATTTAAGCACCCTTCGCAGGGGCGAGTCGGGTATTACGGGGCAGTTCTTCAGCTACGGACCTGTTAAAAATATCAAAATCCCCCTGCTTGGTGCTTACCAAGCGCAAAACGCCGCCTTGTGCCTGCGTGCCGTGGAGCTACTACGCACAAAAGGCTGGCACATTTCAGAGGTCGCACTGCACAGAGGCCTTGAGAGCGTGTCGTGGCCTGCTCGCTTTGAGCTTGTGTGCACAGAGCCTGTGTTTATCGTGGACGGCGGACACAACGTGCAGTGTGTGAAAGCGCTAATCGACAACCTAAACTGTTATTTCCCACGAAAAAAGTTTATATTTGTGGTGGGCACAATGGCGGACAAAGACTACAACAGCATGTTTAAGCTTGCCGCCCCTTTGGCAAAGCAGGTGTTTTGCGTCACACCCGAAAACCCACGTGCGCTACCCGCAGAGCAGCTCGCCCAAACCATACAGCAGCTGGGCGTGCAAAATGTGAGCAGCTGTGAAAGCGTGATACAGGGTGTTCAGGCGGCACTTGATGCCGCATCGGAGGAGGACATTCTGTGTGCGTTCGGCTCTTTTTACATGGCGGGCGAGATTCGTGCGCATTTTGGCAAGCTATAGCCCATATTTTACACCATCCACATATGACCGTATCCACATTTTCACTAAAAAAGCACAAAACGCCACCCGCATATTGCCCTGGCGTTTTTTTATTAGTCAGCATTTTTAGAAGTTGACAAACGCAGTGATTTAGTTTTTGCTATATCCCCCGCCTGCGGCGGGGGATATAGCGCCTTCTTCTTGCGCTTAACATATTCCAAATCACTTATATTCTTCCACTCCCACATTTTTTATCTATTTTGTGCACATAACACCCTGCCGCACTTTACTAAATCATTAAAATTCGATATAATAGTGTTTAATTATAAAAATTATCATGTGCTCAGCTTGATGAGAAGCATCTTGGTCTAAGTTTTACTCAGGACACAACTTGGCGGTGAAAGCATATGTTTGCAAAACTGCACAGTCTTGGTCTTTTGGCACTGGACGGCTTTGCTGTGACCATCGAGGTGGATATTTCAGGCGGCTTGCCCCAGTTCAGCATTGTGGGCTTGCCCGATAACGCCGTAAAGGAATCTTGCGAGCGTGTACGCAGTGCGCTGAAAAACATGGGGTATGAGTATCCCTCCAGCAGAATCACCGTAAACCTCGCTCCTGCCG
The DNA here is from genome assembly GCA_964370045.1 of uncultured Oscillospiraceae bacterium. Taxonomy (GTDB): domain Bacteria; phylum Bacillota; class Clostridia; order Oscillospirales; family Ruminococcaceae; genus JAAYCI01. The sequence goes on along the minus strand of CAYJGZ010000022.1, from coordinate 10,773 downwards.
ATGTGCGCAAAACAGGCCCTGTGTACGACCTGCCCATACTTCTTGGGCTTCTTTGTGCGAGCGGCCAGCTTTCCGCTCCCCCACCCGACTGCGCTTTCATAGGAGAGATTAGCCTAAACGGCGAGGTGCGAGCGGTGCGGAGTGTTCTGCCCATGGCGCTGGCATGTGGCGAAAACGGCATTAACCATTTATTTTTACCTGCGGAAAATGCCCCCGAGGCGGCAGTGGCAGAAAACCTTTGCGTGTATCCTGTGCACACAGTGTCGCAGCTACTTGAGCATCTTTCGGACAAAAAGCCGATAAAGCCACAGCTCGCCACCGATTTAACGTCGGGGATTTCGGGCGGCAGTATGCTAAACTTTTCGGATGTGCACGGCCAGCTTGAAGCACGCAGAGCAATGGAAATTGCCGCCGCAGGCGCACACAACGTCATTTTGGTCGGCTCGCCCGGCACGGGCAAAAGTATGCTCGCAAAGCGACTGCCCGGCATCCTTGCCCCCATGAGCCGAAGTGAAGCCATCGAGACAAGCAAAATATATTCTGTGGCATCACACAAGCAAAACCCCGAGCTTGCGGGACTGCTAATAAAAAACAGGCCTTTTCGCTCGCCGCATCACTCCTCCACACCTGCCGGCATGATTGGCGGCGGCACTCCGCTCCGCCCGGGCGAAGTGAGCTTTGCGCATGAAGGCGTGCTTTTTTTGGACGAGCTGCCCGAGTTTCGGCGGGAGGTTTTGGAGATGCTTCGCCAGCCGCTGGAGGATGGATACGTCACGCTCAGCCGTGCCTCTTTCACCGTGCGCTACCCCAGCCGTTTTATGCTTGTGGCCGCCATGAACCCCTGCCCCTGTGGATATTTTGGGCATCCCACACGGGAGTGCCGCTGTGTAGACACCGCCATCGACCGCTACCTGCGCAGGATAAGCGGCCCGCTTTTGGACAGAATAGACCTTCATGTGGAGGTTCCACCGCTCGACTATTCCGCAATAAGTAGCTCTACCGGGGGCGAAGGCAGCAGTGCTATTGCACAGCGTGTACAGGCGGCACGCAAGTTTCAGGCACAGCGCTCGGGGCAAAACCCTCCCATTGCAAACTCCGCTTTGCAGGGCGAACGCCTTCGCCATGAGTGCCCACTTACCGACAAAGCCTCCGCGGTGCTAAAGATGGCCTTTGAGCGGCTGGGGCTGTCCGCCCGAGGGCACGACCGTGTACTGCGTGTGAGCCGCACCATTGCGGACCTTGCCGCCTCGGAAGTGATAGACGTGATTCATGTAAGCGAGGCCGTGCAATACCGCAATTTAGACAGAAAGTACTGGCACAATATTTAGTTAGCATTTATAAGCAACTTTTTTGCAAATCTTACCAGAAAACAAAGTGTAAAACACTTTTGTGCCGTATATATACTTGTGTAAATATTTATCGGTACGGCAATACTATCCAAAAGCTTTTTGCCAAAACCAAATTGCGCTTATGTCAGCTATTTACTGCATTTTATCTCGCCGCTTAACCGCCGATATTTTTCTTCGGAAACCTTTGCGCAGGTATTTTCACTCATCTAAAGGTCAAACAGAGGGGGTTTTGCACCATGACCACACGTGAAATCACCATGCAAATAGAACGTCAAACGCTAAGCCGCTTTGCCGCTCTCAGCGAAAGCTCCGCAGGGCGTGAGCATGTAGAGGCAGAGTGCCCCCTTCGCACACTGTATCAGCGTGACAGAGACCGCATTATCCACTGCAAGGCTTTCAGGCGGCTAAAGCAAAAAACGCAGGTGTTTTTGTCCCCAAAGGGCGACCACTACCGCACACGCCTCACACACACATTAGAGGTAAACCAGATAGCACGCACCATGGCAAGAGCACTGCGCCTAAACGAGGACCTTACCGAGGCCATCGCCCTTGGGCACGACCTTGGCCACACCCCTTTCGGCCATGCGGGCGAGCGTGCGCTGAACACGCTTGTGTCGGCAGGCTTTAAGCACAACTTGCAAAGCGTCCGTGTGGTGCAGTGCCTTGAAAAGGGCTACAAAGGGCTTAACCTCACGCAGGAGGTGCTGAACGGCATGGGCTGTCACACGGGCAAGCAGCTGCCGAGCACGCTTGAGGGAACGCTTGTGCGCTATGCCGACCGCATCGCTTACATCAACCACGACATAGAGGATGCGCTTTCGGCAGGAGTGCTAAAGGAGAGCGAGCTGCCCCCTGATGTTGTGGCGGCTTTGGGAAACTCAAAGTCCGCCCGCATCACCACACTTATCACCTCCATTGTGCAAAACAGCACAAACGGCGCTATCCAAATGGACGATGAAACGCTTGAACATTACACAAAGCTTTACAAGTTTATGTACGCCACGGTGTATGTAAATCCCGTGGCAAAAGCGGAGGAGCAAAAGGTGGAGCAGTTTATCGCAGGGCTGTATCATCATTTTTTGCAAAACTCACAAAACATGCCACCGTTTTACCTTACCATCGCCCAAAACGAGGGCGCAGAGCGAGCTGTAATAGATTACATCTCGGGCATGACGGACGACTACGCTATTCGCACCTACGAAAATATATTTGTGCCTCAAAAGTGGAACATATAGTTGCTTTTTTTAGTTACTTTTTGTTTATATTTCGCACTTGCCGATTTTCACAGCATGGGGGGTGCTCAGGCTGGCCATACCACAGGAATATATCGCAGAGCTTTCCCGACGCATAGACATCACCGAGCTTGTGCGCAGCTACGTGCAGCTAAAGCGCAGTGGCCGCATGGAAAAGGGTCTGTGCCCCTTTCACAACGAAAAAACGCCCTCGTTTTACGTCTACCCCGACACAAACAGCTTTTACTGCTTTGGGTGCGGCGCAGGGGGAGATTCCATTGCGTTTATGAAACAAATCGCAAACCTCGACTATGTGGAGGCGATAAAGTCGCTCGCCTCACGTGCGGGGATGCCCCTGCCCGACGAGGACGATGGCGCCGCACGCCTGCGTGGCAGGATTTTGCAGATAAACCGTGAGGCCGCACGATGGTTCGCACAAACCCTAAACAGCGAGCGAGGGCGTGATGCCCGCATATACCTGCGCAAAAGGGGCCTTAGCGACAGCATCATACGCCGCTTTGGGCTTGGCTACGCCCCCGACAGCTGGGATGCCCTGCGCTTGCACCTGCAAAGCCTTGGTTTTTCGCAGGAGGATATGCTCACCGCAGACCTTTGCCGAAAGGGCGAGCGACAAAACAGCGTGTACGTGAGCTTTCGTGAGCGCATCATGTTCCCCATTATTGATTTGCGTGGCGGTGTCATTGCGTTTGGCGGCAGGCTTTTAGGCGAGGGACGTGGCGCAAAGTACCTCAACAGCTCGGACACGCCCGTGTTCAAAAAAAGCCGCAACCTTTTTGCGCTGAACATCGCCAAAAAAAATACCGACAAGCGCATAATCCTCACCGAGGGCTACATGGATGTCATCAGCCTGCACCAGGCGGCATTCACCTCGGCGGTGGCAGGGCTGGGCACGTCCATGACAGCGGAGCAGGCACGCCTTATACAAAACTACGCCGAGGAGGTAGTGCTCTGCTTTGACAGCGACGAGGCGGGCAAAAAAGCCACCGCACGTGCTATTGAGATATTCAAAAGCACTACTCTAAAGGTGCGAGTTCTTCAAATTTCGGACGCAAAAGACCCTGATGAGTTCATAAAAAAGTTCGGCTCTGCACGCTTTGAGGAGCTACTTTGCGGCAGTGCAAACACCATTGAGTACAAGCTTGAGCATGCAAAGCAGGGCATAGACACCACCTCCGAAAGCGGACGAGCGGCGTACATACGTGCGGCGCTGGAGGTGCTGGCCTCCGAGGCAACCCCTGCCGAGCAGGACATATACGCAGGGCGAATATCCCAGCAGACGGACGTGGACAAGGCAAGGGTGATGTTACAGCTGGAGGGCGTAGTGCGTGCACGAAACAAGCGCCGAGCAAAAGAGCGAGAAAAAAACCTACTAAAGGGCTCAGCGGCCGAGACACTAAGCAAGAGCATACCCTACACGTCGGGCGGTAAAACGGCGGTAGGCATAGCCCATGCAGAGCAGCAGCTTGTGGCGGCAATACTGAAAGACCCACAGGAGTTTTTGCCTGTTATCGCCCAAAAAATAACCCCTGAGCAGATGATTTCCCCCGACATGGCGGAGGCTTATACCCAAATTTTGAGCATGAAATCGCACCCCGAGCATATAGAGCTTGCCACATTGAGCGCCCTACTCCCCGAAAAGACGCTGGCGCTTTTAAGCAGGGTTCTCGCCCAAAACCACGACATAGGCTTTTCTGCGCAGGACGTGGAGCTTTTTATACAGCGCATCATCGAGGGTGCGGAGCATTCGCAGAACAAGGGCGAAATGAGCGAGCTTGAGCTTCAAGAGTATTTTGAAAAAAAGCGGGATGCAAAGCTGTGATGGCGATGTCACTTATTTGACACATCCGCAAACACGTGCGGACACATAGCTAATAGCACGGACTGCATTCGCTTTTCGCATATAACCCAACCTTGCACCACCTCAATATCCAAAAGGAGATGAATATGGCGGACAAGAAAAATGTAATAAAAGAGCTGGTAGAAACCGGCAAGCGCAACCAGCGCCTCACCACAAAGGAGATAAACGATGTCCTTGAGGAGATAGGCTTTGACGTGGAGCTTGTGGACAAGCTTTACGAAACGCTGGACGCACAAAACATCGAAATAGTGGACGAGCCGGACCCGGACAACGAAAAGTTCACACTTACTGAGGAAAGCGTGGACCAGTTTGAGAGCGAGCTTTCTGCGGAGGGCGTTGCCATTGACGACCCTGTGAAGGTTTACCTAAAGGAGATAGGCCGTGTGCCGCTTCTCACAAGCGAAGAGGAAGTAGCGCTGGCCGTGCGCATTCAGGCGGGCGGTGCAGACGGCGACATCGCAAAAAAACGCCTGTCGGAGGCAAACCTGCGCCTTGTGGTATCCATTGCCAAGCGCTACGTGGGCAGAGGTATGCAGTTCCTCGATTTAATTCAGGAGGGCAACCTCGGGCTTATCAAGGCGGTGGAAAAGTTCGACCACACGAAAGGTTTTAAGTTTTCCACCTACGCCACGTGGTGGATTCGTCAGGCTATCACACGTGCTATTGCGGACCAAGCACGCACCATTCGCATACCCGTGCACATGGTGGAGACGATAAACAAGGTGAAAAAGGTGAGCAGCCACCTGCTACACCGCAACGGCCACGAAGCCACCGCACAGGAAATTGCGCTGGAGCTGGACATGCCGGTGGAAAAGGTGCGTGAAATCATGCGTGTGGCGCAGGAGCCTGTCAGCCTTGAGACGCCCATCGGCGAGGAGGAGGACAGCCACCTTGGGGACTTTATCCCCGACGAGGACGCACCCGTGCCCGCCGAGGCCGCCAGCCACACGCTCCTGCGTGAACAGCTTGCAGGGGTGCTGCAAACGCTCACCCCCCGTGAAGAAAAGGTACTGCGCCTACGATTTGGCCTAAAGGACGGCCGCCCCCGCACGCTGGAGGAAGTGGGCAAGGAGTTCCGCGTGACACGTGAGCGCATCCGTCAGATAGAGGCAAAGGCACTGCGCAAGCTGCGTCACCCCTCCCGTAGCAAAAAACTGCGTGACTTTTTGGATTAGCTCGCTAATCTTTGCATAAACCACGTGCCACTTTGTGCACAATCGCCAAAACAGCATTGCAAAAGAGGCAAAAGCGCATATTTACGCACTGAGTATATTCTGCTATAATGTACTCATTCTATATGTCAAGTTTTGGCATATTTTGTTGTAATTTAACACAAATTTTCTTTTCCCCACAAAAAAATCACACACCGAGGGAGGCTCTTAATGGGACTGATTAAGGCACTTGTAGGCTCTGTGGGTGGCGTTTTGGCCGACCAGTGGAAAGAATTTTTCTACTGCGACGCATTGCCACCCGAAATTTTGGTAAGCAAAGGTGTAAAGCGTGTGGATGGGCGTAGCTCCAACACGAAGGGCACCGAAAACATTATTTCTAATGGCTCTGTTGTTGCAGTGGCGGACGGCCAGTGCATGATTATTGTGGACAACGGCAAGGTGGCAGAGCTGTGCGCAGAGCCGGGCGAGTTTGTTTACGACACTTCCACCGAGCCGTCTATATTTGCGGGCAGCCTCGGCGAAAGTATTAAGCAGTCTTTTTTTAACATAGGTAAGCGTTTTACCTTCGGCGGACAGCCGGGCAAAGACCAGCGCATATACTACTTCAACACGAAGGAAATCATCGGCAACAAGTACGGCACGCCCTCCCCTGTGCCCTTCCGTGTGCTGTACAAGGACCTTGGGATAGACCTTGATGTCTCCATCCGTTGCCACGGCGAATACTCGTACAAAATCATCGACCCCATGCTGTTTTACACCAATGTGTGCGGCAACATTGCGGCCGACTACAACCGCATCGAAATAGATAGTATGCTGAAAAGTGAGTTGCTCACTGCCTTGCAGCCGGCCTTTGGCAAGATTGCGGAAAGCGGCATCACCTACTACCAGCTAAGCAACCACACCATGGAGATTGCGGATGCACTGAACGAAATCCTCTCCAAAAAGTGGGCAGAGCTGAGAGGCCTTAAAATTTTCTCCTTCGGTGTCTCCTCCGTCACAGCGTCCGAAGAGGACGAGGCGATGCTGAAAGAATTGCGTCGCAACGCAACTTTCCGCAACCCCACCATGGCTGCGGCACACCTTGTGGGCGCACAGGCAGAGGCAATGCAGGCCGCCGCCGCAAACGAGGGTCAGGGCGCATTCATGGCGTTTGCCGGCATGAACATGGCGCAAGGTGCAGGCGGAAACATCCAAAACCTATACTCGATGGGTCAACAGCAGCCACCCCCATACGGCCAACAACCCTACGGTGCTCCTCCCCAAGGGCCGTACGGCGCACCGCCCCAAGGTGGCTACGGTATGCCGCCCCAGCAAGGGTACGGCGCTCCCCCACCGCAAGGCTACGGTGCTCCCCCACAACAGGGTTACGGTGCTCCGCCACAGCAGGGCTACCCTGCTCCCCCGCCACAGGGCGGTGCCACACCACCTACCCCACAGCAAGGAGCACCCCAGATGGCGGCACCTGGTGAGGGATGGAATTGCGCTTGTGGCAAGGCGGGCATCACGGGCAACTTCTGCGATGAATGCGGCAGTAAAAAGCCTGAGCCACCCGCACCGTCGGCCAATGGATGGAACTGTGCTTGTGGTGGAGTGAACAAGGGCAAGTTCTGCGCTGAATGCGGTGCTAAAAAGCCCGAAGGCGTGCCAAACTATCAGTGCGACAAGTGCAAGTGGGAGCCTGAAGACCCCACAAACGCACCTAAGTTCTGCCCGCAATGTGGAGACCCCTTCAACGAGCAGGATGTGAAATAACAGACACTTTTGTTCAAGTCCACCCCCGAGAGGAGTGTTAATTTTGGCCGATGATTTGTTAAAATATCAGTGCCCTGCGTGTACTGCGCCGTTGCACTTCGACCCCGAAAAGCAGATGCTTGTGTGCGACTCGTGCGACAGCACCTTTCCGCAGGAGTTTTTCACACAGCCTGCCGCACCTGATGGTGCACAGCAGGGGATTCCTCCCGCAGACGGTACTGCACCTGTCCAAAACGTAGAACAGGTGGACTGGCGAGGCGCCAGCCGCTCGGAACAGGGCGAGCTACCCACACAGACAGGCTACGAGTGCACCTCCTGCGGCGCACAGGTGATGTCTGATGGTGCAACGCTCGCCACCGAGTGCGTGTACTGCGGCAACCCCGTGGTGGTGGCAATAAACGTCACGGGTGCGCTCACACCCGACTTTGTTGTGCCGTTCAAGATTGAAAAACAGCAAGCACAGCAGATGCTGCTTGAGTTTTACAACGGCAAGCCACTGCTTCCCAACACATTCAAGGACGCTAACCGTGTGGCAAAAATAACAGGCATGTACGTGCCTTTTTGGCTGTTCAGCTGTACGGGAGACGGACATGTGAACTTTAAGGCGGAAAAGGTGCACAGGTGGAGCGACTCCTCCTACAACTACACGAGGACGGAATATTTCGACGTTATCCGTGCGGGCAACATCGCCTTCGACCACGTGCCGGTGGATGCCTCCAAGAAGATGGACGACAACTACATGGATGGCCTTGAGCCTTACTCGTACGACGGGCTCGTTCCGTTCAGCCCCATGTACATGGCCGGCTACTTTGCGGACAAGTTTGACGTGAGTGTGGACGAGAGCACCCCCCGTGCCTCCTCACGTGTAATCACCTCGGTGAAAGAGGCGCTGAAAGGCACCGTAAGCGGCTATTCCAGCGTACGCGAGCAACATTCCAACATCAATATGATGGGCGAAAACATCCACTATGCGCTGTTCCCCGTGTGGATGCTCAACACAAAATACGACGATAAAATGTATCAATTTGCTATAAACGGACAAACAGGAAGAGTCTCGGGCGAGCTACCCATAGACAAAACCAAGCTGCTTTTGTGGCGCTTGTTCCTCACCCTTGGCACTGCACTACCCGTATTCTTTTTGACACTTTGGCTACTATCTTAAAAGGAGGCAGAGCAATGAAAAAGACATTTGTTGCGTCAATATTTGCGCTTTTGCTGTGCCTTTCCTTTACGCTTCCCTCGCTTTCGGTGCAGGCGAGCGCATCCTCGTGGGAAACGGCATATGCCGGCGTGATTGATGGCGCAGACATACTCAGCGACAGTGAAGAAAGTGCGCTGAACGACCATCTTTGGAGCATCTACTCAACCTATAACTTTGAAATTACTATTGTCACGGTCAACTTGAACGGCGAGGACTTGGAAGTCTTTGCAGACTATTATCCGGTGGATGAGAGCACGGATGGTGTCATATTTGCGCACGACCCATACGAGCGGTGGTTTTACCCCTCGGCCAGGAACTACGGCTCATACGTCTTTTCGGATGACACCTACGACCGCATAGACGAGGTGATAATTCCCTACCTTGATGACGGCGAGTACTACAACGCGTACAGCGTATTTTTACAGCAGGCCGATATTTTCCTCGACATGACCTACAACGATGGCGTTGTATATTCCACACCTTTTTTCACACTGGAAAACACGCTTATATCTTTAGCTGTTGCACTTGTCGTCGGGCTTCTCGTTGCTTTTGCTGTTACGGCATCAATGAAAAGCAAGATGAAAACAGCTGTCAAGAGCACTCACGCACAGGACTATGTGCGCAGTGGTTCATTTAATTTAACGCATCAGAACGATATTTTCTTGCGTGAATCCACCACGAGAACCCCCAAAAGCTCCAGCTCCTCTTCCTCCTCCGGTGGCGGTGGCGGCAGCTCCTCTCGCAGCGGACGCTCCAGCAGGTATTGACCGATATTCGTATAAGTGCAATGCTGTGCTCTTTTTTAGGGACTGCTTGCACTTATATTTTTGCAATCCATTCGTAATATTACATATTTGAAATTTACATATGCTTATATATCGTGTGTTTTTTTCAAATATATCAATTCAACATCATTCTAAACGGAGGGCAACCATGGCAGATACACAAACTTTCACGTTTACCTCTTTACCTAAAAACGTGGCGGAGCTTACGGCACTCCCCGAGTATGCGCTTGCAACGCCTTTTCAGGCCTGTGCACTCACGATACTTGCGCTTTGCCGCTATGCCGAGGATGCCAATGACGGCATAGCTATGTTAAATTCTCTCAAAGGTCCTCAGCCACTTTCCAATATGGAGCTTGCTTTCATTAAAGAACGCTTTCAGGGCAAGGATTACCTCTGCCGCTCCTACCTCGGCGGCACCTCCCCCCAAAACAACTACGCCCCCAGCCAGCCGTACACCATCACCATTTTTGACAACCCTTACTCATATGCGGAGGACGGCTACGCAAAGCTTCTTGTGCGCTCTTCGGGCGCAGATACCGAGCGTGGCATAAAGGCTCGCCAAAAGGGTGCACAGTGGTTTTTGTGGGAGCAATACTTGCTGCCGAGCATACGGCCGCCTGCCGCAGATGACCCTTGGGCATAGCTGAATTTAGGGCGTCCCCCATTTTCTATTGGGAAAATATTAAATAGCTCTGTCGGTGACAGTTTATCCGTCGCCAAACAAGAAAGGAGTATGATATGGGACTTTTTGACAAAAAATACTGCGATATTTGCGAGGAAAAAATAGGTTTACTCGGCAACCGCAAGCTTGAGGACGGCAACCTCTGCAAAGATTGCGCCTCCCAGCTATCCCCGTTTTTTTCAGAGCGCCGCAACTCCACCGTTGAGGAAATACGTGCACAGCTGAGCTATCGTGAGGAAAACAAAGCCGCACTCGAGCGTTTTAATCCCACCCGTGTGTTGGGTGATGACGGCGAAATCAAAATAGACGAACCTGCAGGAACATTTGTTTTTTGCCGCCGTGATGACTGGCGAGAGCGCAACCCCGATGTTATTTTGCTTTCGCAGGTAACCGGCTGCACTATGGACATTGATGAGGACCGCGATGAGGAGATGGACCGCAGTGGAGATGAGCCACAAAGCTACTCCCCACCAAGATACACCTATTCCTACAAATTCACCATAAAAATGCACCTCAACCACCCCTACTTTGACGAGATAGAGTTTAGGCTTAACGACTTTGCCGTTGAGGATAGATACAGCCATGAATACCGTAAGTACGAGGAAATTGGCTCGGAAATTTGCGCCGCATTCGGCAGAGGTCCAGCCGCAGGTTACGGCGCTCCCACAGGCTACGGTGCTCCCACAGGCTACGGCGCTCCCACAGGCTACCCACCACAGGG
>CAYJGZ010000021.1:0-32688 GCA_964370045.1 uncultured Oscillospiraceae bacterium | reverse complement strand
AGGTAGGTGCCGGCTCTTCCCAAAAGTCCGCCCGTACGCGGGCGGGCTTTTGTGGGTTTTTAGCAAGATTTCACTTTACAATTTCCTTCAAAAGTGCTAACATATGTAGGTAATATGTTGTGCCGATATATATTCCTCAATAGCTCAGTTGGTAGAGCATGCGGCTGTTAACCGCAGGGTCGTTGGTTCGAGTCCAACTTGGGGAGCCAAAAGCGTGTCGATGAAAGTCGGCACGTTTTTTTTTGTGTTGATGCAAAGGGAAAAGTCAGCGAAAATGAAAATTGCTACTCGCTTGTTATGCTTATTATGGAAATTTTACATATTCAACGCAATATTATAAACCGTAAGACCTTGTTCTTTTGCTCGCATCACGGTATAAGCAGTACCGCCACAAGCTTGTATTAAATATGCAATACAGTGACTACTGTTTTTAATTAGATGGTCGTTGCGCTCTAACATACATCTCTTTGTGTACTCATTTGAAATGCAGATAATTTTATCGGCATTACTTAAAATGAAGTTGTATAACGCAATATCATTGTTATTCCATTTCTTTGTTTGGTCTTTGCAAGGTAGAACCATAATCAATTTTATGTGTGGATATTCTTTTTTTAATTCAAGTACACATTTTGCCGCTAATAGGTCAAATCCTCTTGCTCCTCCGTTGCCATAGTAAATTACGTTTATTTTGATAAGTTTAATCAGTTGCTTTTTTACATTTTTTTCAATTAGCTGCAACAAATTTGCCTTAATATTTCTGTGACCCGTAAACATAGCTGTCTTATTTTTCATGAGTATAATCACCTCTAATTGGTTTTACTACCATTCGATAGTAAAATTGATACTATCAAACGATAGTACATATACTTCTGTTATGAGAGGTGATTTTATGTGCTATCACAGATTAAAAGATTTAAGAGAAGATAGAGATTTAGGGCAAAAGCAAATAGCATCAATCTTGAAAATTGACCAAAGAGTTTATAGCAACTATGAAACGGGAAAAAGAGAAATTCCTGTTCGGTTTGTTATATCCTTAGCTAAGTTTTATGATGTTTCAACGGATTATATTTTGGGATTAACAAATAATGCTAATCCTTCATGAAGGTGATAACAATATGTTTGAACGAATAAGAAATATGCGAGAAGATAATGATTTATCCCAAATACAAGTTGCCAAAATGTTCAATATCGCCCAAACTACGTATTCTGATTATGAACTGGGTAAAATTAACATTCCGTTGAATACATTGAGAAAAATTGCTTTATTATACGAAACCAGCATTGATTATTTACTGGATTTAACGGACGAAAAAGCACCCTATCCCAGAAAAACAAATTGAGATGCGTTCTCTCCTTTTGGGAGTGAACACATAGAGGTAATTTAGAATACGCTGGGCGCAAGAAGAAGGCGCTATATCCCCCGCCTGCGGTGGGGGATATAGCAAATAAATCGCCGCATTTGGACACTGCCTTCTTTTTAGTAAGCAAATAGCCTTAGATAGTGTGGACACGAGTGTTCAGTCGAGTTACTTTGGCAATTTTTCCGCCATACTTTGCCCGCAAAACTCGCATTCCACAAAGGAGTGCATCGTTTTTCCGCCTTGTCTTGCGAAAAAATTGCTCAAAATCCCTGCGTTCGGGCTCATGTCCACACTATCTAATTAAAAAACACACTCCGCCTTGGAGTGTGTTTTTGTTTGTGTAAATTCATTGTAAACTTTTAGATTACACAAGGTAGTAACTCTCGAAAAACTTGCACAGAGCATCCACGTCACTTTTGTTGTTATAGTAGTGAAAGGCTATGCGCATGGTGTTTTCAGAGGCAACATGCGCCCTTATGCCCTGCCCTGCGAGAATATCGTCGGTGAGATTCCACTCGCTTGGGAAGGTGATGTAGGATATGCCCGAGCGGTTTTTTGGCTCAAACGGCCCAACAACACCTATGTGCTCAATCGGTGCGATTTTCTCGTACAGATAGTCTGTTAGGCCGAGAATGTAGTGCTGTACCTCCTCTTTTCCGAGAGCGAGGTACATTTTAACGGACTGCTCCATGCACTTTAGGCTGAGCCAAGAGGGGCTACTGCACTCAAATCTGTTTGCATTGTCCGAAAGATTAAGCCCAAGCGGCTTTAGCTTAAAGCGGTCCTTGTTGCCCACCCAGCCGATGGAGCTCATCTTTATTTTGTCCAAAACACGCCTTGACGCATACCCAAACGCAATGCCAAAAGGCCCGCACAGCCATTTGTAGGCGCTGGCAACGAGAAAATCAACCTGCACCTTTTTTACATCTACATCCAAAGCAGTGACACACTGGGTTATGTCCAGCAAAAAGTATATGCCCTTTTGCTTGCAAAAGGCGCTGATGGTCTCTATGTCATGGCGAAAGCCGGTGGAGTTTTCCACAAGGCACAGCGCAATAACAGCGGTGTTTTCGTCGCAGTGGTCAAATAGGCTTTGCGCCGAAACCTGCCCGTTTTCAGCAGGGACAATCCTTATGTTTTCGTCGCTCACCCTGCTCGCCCAGTTGTATACATTGGAGGGAAACGAAAGCCCCGAGGTGACAACATTTGCATTTTCGCAAAGCTCAATCCCGTTTGAAAATATATTCAGCATCTCCGAGCACCCTGCCCCGAAAAATATCTCCTCGCTGTCGGCGTTAATCACCTGCGCTACGGGCTTTCTGAACTCATCCGCAAAAGCCCATCTTTCAACTACGCCATCAAGGCTTATGCCCTGCTCGCATCTGTCTGTTATGTAGCGGAGCATTGCGGTTTTGCTGTTTTCGGAGATTAAGCCCGTTGTGGCGGTGTCCAGGTACACGCACTTCTCAGCCAAGGGGTATTGCTCTTCTCTTATTTTTTGGAATTTTTCGGTGTTCAAAGCTGTACATTCCTTCCTCTTGTCAAGCGTCCGCCTCCGACACATATGTGCAAAATTTGTACGCTCTATAAATATTTGAGATGTCCCCCTCCGCCTGTAACGGTGGGGAACATCTTACCTTATATTATACAGTGTGCCTATGAAAATGTACACCCCGAGCATCTCGAATATTGCTAAAAAATTCGAAAAAATTCCCTGAAAATCAAAAATAAAAACACGAATAAAATACGCAATAAATAACCTTAAAATTAAATATAAAAGCTTGCGAGGAAAACAATAGATTTTCTCTATTTTGTAGCCTTTAGGCATAATAAAACACAATTTGAGTTTTATAGGAGTGGCTGTTACAATGAGAGCCGACAGTGAAAAAGGGTGTGAACAAAAGAATGGTTTTTTGCTACATCACCCCCACCGAATGCGGGGTGATGTGTAGCATTCTTCTCGTGAGTAGCTGTGCTTATAAAAGCTTGTACGTGTCCACTCCCGTAAAAAAACATGCAAAAAAGTGGGGAAAACTATATGAGCAATGCGCAGGGTGAAAAGCGCAGGGTGGTGCTGGTGAGCCACTGTGTGCTGAACCAATCGGCGGTGGTGAGAGGGCTTGAGCGTGCCGCAGGGCCGTTTGATTTTGTGAGGGAGTTTGTGGATGAGGGTGTGGGCATTGTGCAGCTGCCCTGCCCCGAGCTTTTGTACGGCGGATGCCTAAGGCCGCCCATGCACTATGAGCAGTACGACACGCCCGAGTATCGCCGGCACTGCAAAAAGCTTGCAGAGGCGGCGGTGTGGCAGATAGTGGAGTATGCAAAAAACGATGTGGAGTGCGTAGGGCTTGTGGCTATAAGAAGAAGCCCTACATGCTCCGTGTCGGGCACACGAGGGGTGTTCATGCGCATACTTTGTGAAAGCCTAAAGGAGGAAGGGCTGAACATTCCTGTGTGGGAAGTGCCCGAAACCCAGCCGAGCGAGGGCGGCTTTAGCATGGAGGAGCTTGTGCGCACGGAGATATAGCAGGATAAAAGGCTCAAACTTTTGTGCGCTATGCGGCGTGTAACAGATAAAATACAGCAAACAAAAAGGGGAATTGTAAAAATGAACACAGCAAGCAGGAGCAGGATATTGATATTGATTTTGGCGGCGCTTTCGGTGGCGGTAAACGTAGTGCTGGGGATTGTTGTAGGTATGATGAACATTCCGCTGATTTTCTTGGATACGATGGGCACTATATTTTCGGCGGCGGCGTTTGGCCCACTGGTGGGCATGGGTGTGGGGCTTGCCACTAACCTTGTGATGGGCATCACCGCAGGCGCAACGGCCATTCCTTTTGCGCTGGTAAACATTGCGGTAGGCCTTGTGGTGGGACTTATGGCGAAAAAAGGCTTTGGCATTATAATTGCGGTTATCACAGGGCTTATACTTTCTGCAGTAGCTCCCATGATTGGCGCACCCATTCGCATATTTATGTTTGGCGGCCTTACGGGCTCGGGCACGGACATGTTGATTATTGCACTGCGCACCGCAGGGCAGGACATGCTTACCTCCACATTTTGGGGTGCTGTTGTGGGCAACTTTGTGGACAAAATCGCAAGCTGCATTCTCGTAAGCCTGCTTTTGCAAAACAAGGCGATACAAAATGCACTGCCGCTGAGGTGGAAAAAAGCTGCTAAAAATGCACAGCCTGCCACAGAGGGCGCACCGCTCGCCGCAGGGGCAGAGCCTGCCGCACAGGAGACACAAGCCACAGACGAAAAGTAGACATAAACAGCAAGTGAAAAAATAAAAGCTCCCCTTCCCTTGACGGCACAAAGCCGATACAGGGATAGGGGAGTTTTTTCGTTTGATAAAAGTGTGCACTGTCTTATGGATGCAGGTGCGTAATATCACGTGGGAAGAGGGAGGCACTGCGGATGTTGGACAAATCGCACAGCTTCATCACAAGGCGCTCAAGGCCGATGCCAAGGCCGCCGTGGGGGGGCAGGCCCACCCTGTGCACGCCTATGTAGCTCTCAAAGTCCTCGGGGTTCAGCCCAAAGGCTTTGATTTTTTCCACCTGTGCGTCGTAGTCGTGTATGCGCTGGCCGCCTGTGGTGATTTCAAGCCCACGGAATAGCAGGTCAAAGCTGAGCGTATCGCCGGGGCTTTCGGGGTCCTCCATCACATAAAACGGGCGCTTGCCCTTGGGGAAGTGAGTCACAAACACAAACTCACCCATGCCCTTTTCCTTGTAATGGTTGCACAAAAGCACCTCGTCCTCGGGTGTCAAATCGCCACGGTTTTTGCCGCCGCCGATGGTTTTCAAAAGCTCAAACGCATCCTTAAAGCGGATGGAGGGCACTTCGCCCACCTTGGGCAGCTCCACATTCAAAATTTTCAGCTCGTATGCGTAGCTCTCACGCAAAACCTCCATAATGCGGCGGAGCATCCCTACCTCCATCTCCATCACGTCGTACATGGAGTCGATAAAGCCCATCTCGAAGTCAAGGCCGGTGTATTCGTTGAGGTGGCGGCTGGTGTTGTGCAGCTCTGCACGGTAAACAGGCCCTACCTCGAACACACGGTCGAAAAACGCAACGCCCGTCTGCTTGTAAAACTGCGGGCTTTGGGTGAGTGTTGCGCTTTGGCCGAAGTAGTCCAGCTTAAACACCTCTGCGCCGCCCTCCGCCGAAACACCCACGAGCTTGGGTGAGTGAATTTCGGTAAAGCCGTTTTGCAGCATAAAGTCACGAAAGCCGCTCACAACGCCCTCGCTTATGCGAAACACCGCACGCTCTTTAGGATGGCGCAATGCGGCTGTGCGATACTCCATCAGCGTGCCCATGGTGGCGTTCAGCTTGCGGTCGGCAAGCGTAAGGGGAGACTGCTCCTTTGGGTGGCTGAGTATAGTGAAGTCGTCCAGCAGCACCTCCACGCCGTTCACCGCACGAGGCTCCTTGCGCACCGTGCCGCATATCTTCACAAAGTCGCCTATGGAAAGCTGTGCCACGGGGCTTTTGCACACGGCGGCATCCCACACTGTTTGGAACACATAGCGCCCCGTGCGCAACACCACAAACGAAATACCGCCAAACTCACGAATGTTGTGCACCGTTGCCTTGAAACATACGCTTTCCCCAAGCTTTGCAAGCAAGCCCTCGGGGGAGGGGCTTTGCCACAGCTTATCACCCTTAATTACCATTTTTCACACACCTTTTTTGAAGTCCTTTTTGGCGTAGATAGTCCTTTAAGCAAAAGTGCCCAACTGCCTAAAAAGCATACAACGCAATAAGGTTTATTCTATCAAATAAAGCGTCTTTTTACAAGGGGGGGCGGGACAGTTCGCTGTGAATTACGCACAGCCTTAAAAATACACATTTTGCGAAAATTCACCCATTGCACAGCGTTGTATGCTCACTGAAGATGCCTCCATCGCTTAAAATGATGAACATAAGGAGGGGTACATATGAGTATTTACGGCTACGTGCGTGTTTCAAGCACAGACCAAAACGAGGACAGGCAGATGATTGCGCTGAAAAGCGCAGGTGTGCCGAGCGGAAATATTTTTACGGACAAGCAGAGCGGAAAGGACTTTAACCGAAAAGCTACCTGCGTATGCTGAAAAAGCTGCGAAAGGGGGATGTGCTGTACCTAAAAAGCATCGACAGGCTGGGCAGGAACTATGAGGAAATAGGCGCACAGTGGCAAAAGCTGACAAAGGGCATCGGCGCAGACATATGCGTGATAGACATGCCGCTCTTGGACACACGCAGGGGCAAGGACCTAATGGACACGTTCATTGCGGACATTGTGCTGCAAATTTTATCCTTTGTGGCGCAGAGCGAGCGGGAGAGCATAAAAAAGCGGCAGGCCGAGGGCATCGCCGCCGCAAAGGCAAGGGGCGTGCGCTTTGGCAGGCCGGAAAGGGAAGTGCCAGAGGAGTTTGCACAGCTGATAAAAGAATGGCAACAAAAAAGACTCACCCTTGGGCAAGTCCTAAAAAAATGCAACAACATGAGCGAGGCCACTTTCTACCGTCGATTAAGGGAGCACAAGCTTGCCTGTGGTGAGTAGGGGTGGTGTCAAAAGGTGTACTTTTTGATAGTGGTGCTTATTAGATAAAGTATATCAATAATACACACAATTGTCAACATAAACTATTATATTTCGCTATATTTTGTGATGAAATAGTTTGCTGTTTAGTGCATCTTCGCCGTTTGGCACAATTATCAAAAAGTACACTTTTTGATAATTGTGGAATGAGTTTGAGTATGGTTTAACATAATGAGCGGTAAAAGGAGAAACGGAAAATGTATTATTATCAGTTTTTGGTGACTTTATTGATTGTTGGTCCGGTAATTGCGGCAGGGCTTGCTTTTATTCCTGCTAATATTGCAAAACACAAAGGGTATAGTTTTGGTTTGTGGTGGCTCTATGGGTGGCTGCTGTTCATTATTGCTATTATTCATGTAAGCGCTATTCCGAATAAAAATACACGGCAGATGCCTACCAATGTAGCATCTTACTATCCTCCCACTAATACGGTGGCAGATGAATTGAAGAAATACAAGGAATTGCACGACCTTGGTGTAATCACTGAAGAGGAATTTCAGGCAAAGAAAGAGCAGTTACTCAAGCTGATATAAAGGAGGTTACATAAATGACAAAGTTAAAAAAAGGAAAAAAATATGCTCTAATAGCAGCCATATGTTACGCAATTGACGTCATACTTAGTATCATCAGTTGGATTGGAGACATCATACTTAGTATCATTGGGTGGATTGGATATGTAGAGTACGACCACTACCCAATAATGGCTTTAGATGTTGTTTCGATTGTTATTTTTTGGAGCATTTGGATTGGTTTTGCGGTAACTCTTTTCATGGAAAAAATGAAAGCACTTATTTTTCTTGTCGGAGCATATGTTTTATATTATATTTGCAACACTGCGATTAGCGGCATCATTTTCTATTTTCCTAATCTGATTAGGTTTTTTGCATATGGTGCACTTTTTGTTGTTGTAGGTTTTGCATTGAACGGAAGCTCTGCTGTTAGGAAATTATGGGTTTTGCCCAGCGCTGTTATGATGCTTCAGTATATTCTTCATCTGATATTTGTGGGCAATCCTTATTATATGTTTGGTAGTTGGAGCTTGATGATAAGAGCGATTGTTGAAGTTGCCGCACTTGTTTTTGTAGGACTGTGGTTAAAAGAAAATGTGACTTCTTCTGCGACGACATCAGCATCCGGTAGTGTACTTGGCGGTGCTGACAAGTTGAAAATGTATAAAGAGCTTTTTGACAGTGGGGCTATCACTAAAGAAGAATTTGAAGCGAAGAAAAAGCAAATTTTAGGACTGTAAAACAGTAACACCGAGGGGAACCCTCAGCAGTAAATACAAGAGGGGGGAGAAGGTATGTCGGAAACTAATGCAATCACTTTCATTAAGAGCTATTGGGATTATTATCTTGAATTAGAAGAACAGCTTATTTCGACAAGACGCTTTGTTGACTTTGACAAAGCAAATCATGAGACATTTTCTATTGAATATTTGAAATTGCTTCAAGCAACTTGTAGTGAAATTGATGTAGTGGGAAAAATGATTGCCGAAGAGATGAACCCTGCTTTCAAAAAAACAAAAAGCAAAAACATACAAAAATGGGGATTTTATGTGCAAAGAAAGTTTGCACATATCGAATTATGTAAAGTGCAGTTTAATAAAAGTGAAGAGTTAGAGCCGTGGAACAAATGGGCATATGAAAAGTATGTTAATGCTAATAAACAGCAACGGTATAGACTTCAAAAAGGAAAAGAGACACCATCTTGGTGGACAGCCTATAACAAGGTAAAACATGAGCGGACATCTACATACAATACAAATCAAATCAATTACGCCCGTGCTAATTTGGGAAATTTAATTCATGCAATGGCGGCATTATACATACTTGAGAAGTTATATATTACTAACTTATGTCAAAAAAACAACTACACGATAGACCATCAAGAAAGCCGATTATTCCTGCCATCATCGCACTGATTGACTTTATCACGGGATTGTGCAAAAAAGCAGACGCAAACGGCATGATTTTAGTGTAGCCCCAAAAAACCAAAAGAGCCGCCGTAAGGAGCACCTACCCCTTACGACGGCTCTATTTTATTTCCCAAACAAATTTCCAAAAGCCACTACGAGCTGAGCGCTCTGTCCAAAACGTCCTTCACCGCCGCCTTGTCCACACTGCCCTCCGAGACCTTTTCCTCGCCTATGTAAAAGCAGGGCACGTAGTAATAGTCGTAGCTGTCCGCAAGCTCCTTTTGCTCTACTTCCTCTATTTTGCGCAGGGGGATGTCGCCGTAGGCGGGGTTCTCGGCGTAAAGCTCCTCCATGTAGGCAATAGCGCGCTTGCAGTGTGGGCATCTTTGCAGATAGAAAAGTGTAAGCTCTTGCATGTGAAAGTCCTCCCTTTTCAAAAGCGTGTGTGCGAATAATTACGGAGCGACAAAATAGAGCTGATTTAGAGGTGAAATAGCATACTATAAGTACGAAGAGGGCGGTATATCCCCCGCCGCAGGCGGGGGATATACCAAAAAACTAAACCCACCCTTTTGTCCACGTCCGATATTATCTTAATTATACTGCCTGGGCACACCGCCTGCAAGCGAAATAACGCACAAGCGGAGAATATTTGTGTTTTGCAAAAAGCGGCATGTTATTTTGCGCCCGAGTGTGGTAAACTTAATAGTACCTAAATTTGAAAAATACCTAAAAAATCTTGATAAAATAAATGTGCCGAAAATAGCGATAAAATAGGGAGAAAATACATGAAAAATAAGCGAGCGCCCAAAAGGGTGTGCTCAATAATCGGGCTTGCGCTTTTGTGCCTTGTGGGAGTGTGGCTTTGCGGAAGCCTTGGTTTGAGCGCACTGCACGCAAGCCTTTGGCCCGAAAGCTATAACAACATATGGTTTATCTGGCTGAGGAATGACATTCCGCTGTATCTTATGGGTGCACCGCTGTTTTTGCTTATTCTGCGCCTTGTGCCAAACGGCGAGGAAACGCCAAAGGCAAAGCAGACAATACGCTTTGGTGTAGGCACTTTTTTTATGGTGCTCATATTTTGCTTTGGGGTGGCGTATACAGTCAACATGATTATGGTGATGATTACGCTGATTGTTTCACCCACGCAAATTTTAGAGAGCATTCCCACTGCGAGCAGCATGCTAACGGAAATCTCGATGGGGGGCGCGCTGCCGAGCCTTATATTTGGGGTAATTGTGCCCGCCTTTGGGGAGGAGTACCTATTGCGCTGGGTTTTGCGCAAAAAAATGCGGGGTGCTTCGGATGCGAGCTACATTTTTGTGAGTGCGCTTAGCTTTTCGCTGATGCACGCAAATATTATGCAGATGCCCTACACGTTTGTTTTAGGTGCGGTGTTTGCGTGGGTTTTTGCGTACACTCGCAATATTTGGCTGCCTATATTGCTGCACGGTGCGTTCAATGCGGTGGGCATCCTGCTGGTGCCGGCGCTGATGGATGCGCCCATGGCGCTTGTGGTGTTTGGGCTTTTTGCGCTGCTGGCAATTCCTGCCGCCATAGTGCTGTTTTTCGTGTTCAAAAGGCGTGTGATAGCGACGCTTCAGCCGCCCACAGAGCAGGGCTGGCCGTACCGTGCGCCTCGCTGGTTGCCCATGTTTCTGTACAAAAAATACGCTACAGAGCAGGCAAGGGCGGCACAGCAAGCGTATTCGTATGGTGCGCCACCACAGCAGATGCCCCCTTATGGATACGGATATGCACCGCCACACGCTTATTATGCGCCGCCGCAGGTGTACATAGCGCCCACACAGCAAAATGCCGCCGACATATTCGGGGTGTTTTACCCGTACATACAGCCATATTGGTACCTGCCCAAAGCATACGCAAAAGCGATGGGTATGCGAAAGCCCAAAGGCTCTTTTGGCGTGTGCATAGGCAATGTGGGCATGATACTGTATATGGTGTTCACGGGAATTTTAACGCTGGGGATGCTGTATTTAAGCATGGGATTTGTGTAGTGTGATGCCATGCGCATCTGTATGAAAACAGCGGAAAAGTAAGGCAAGCGATAGGAAAAAAACACTGAAAACAGTGGAAACTGCATGAAAACCTATGCCTAAGCGGCACAGTAAACACAAAAACACCCTTGGAGCGATAATGCCCCAAAGGTGTTTTTTGTTTGAATAAAAATCAATTATTCAACAATTTCATCCTGCTCTAAAAGGCGAATGCCTTTTTCTTTTAGCATAGCGGAGGCTTCCTCCGCCTTGTCCACTCTGAAAATTATAATAGCATCCTTGCCGATGCGACGCACAAAAGAGTAAAGGTACTCTATGGAAATGTCGCCCTCGCGCAAAAGGCGCAGTGCAGTGGCAAGGCCGCCCGGCGTGTCCGGCACGGCCACGGCAAGCACATCCGTGAGGTTTGCGGTGTAGCCCTTTTCCCTAACGAGCGCCAGCGTTTTGTCGTTGTCGCTGACAATAGCACGCAAAATGCCAAAGTCGGTGGTATCTGCAATGGACAGCGCAACCAAGTCCACCCCTTCTTTGCCCAAAAGCTCGGTAAACTCCTCAAGCGCACCCTTGCGATTCTCCAAAAAGACGGATATTTGTTTAATGGACATGTTGCAGACCTCCTAATAGTTAAGATACGTTCAAATGAGATAAAACTCTGCGAAAAAATGAGTGTGGGTAAAATAGTAGTTTTTCGGCATATCCCCCGCCGAAGGCGGGGGATATGCCGCCTTCTTCTCATGCTTGGTGTACAGTGAGTTACCTCTAAATCGTCACCATGCGGGTTTTGTGCACAAAAAAACAATGTTAAACCGCTAAAAATTAAAGATAAAAATACGCAATAAAACAAGCGTAAAATAAAAGAAAATACCGAATGAAATATGCTTAAAAATACACAAAAATATGACAAAAATAAGGGCTTAAATATGGTTGTTAGGTGTGTAGGTGCTTGCCTAATATAGCTTGCGATTATCCACCACACGCTTGCTCTTGCCCTCGCTGCGCTCGATAGAGCCGGGGCTCATCAGGCGCAGTTTCACCCCAAGGCCGATTACCTGCTCTATCGCACGGGATACCTGCTTTTGCAGCTGCTCCACATGGCGTACCTCGTCGCTTACAAGCTCGGGCAAAAGCTCCACCTGTACTTCCAAAGTATCCATGTTGTTTTGGCGGTCCACCACCAAAAGATAACGTGGCGCAATGCCGGGGATGCCCACGATGGCGCTTTCGATTTGGGAGGGGAACACATTCACCCCACGGATGATAAGCATGTCGTCGGTGCGGCCACGCAGGCGCTGTATGCGGCGGTGTGTGCGCCCACAGCAGCATGGCTCGGGAATGACGGCGGTGAGGTCGTGCGTGCGGTAGCGCAGGGTGGGCATTCCCTCCTTTGTGATGGTGGTTATCACAAGCTCGCCCACCTCGCCGTCGGGCAGTGGCTCGTCCGTGTCCGGGTCGAGGATTTCAAACATAAAGTGGTCCTCCCACATGTGAAGGCCTTTTTGTGCCTCGGTGCACTCCATCGCAACGCCCGGGCCTATTGTCTCGGTAAGGCCGTATATGTCCAGCGCACGAATGCCAAGAAGCTTTTGTATCTCGTCACGCATTGCTTCTGTCCACGGCTCTGCGCCAAAGATGCCCGTCTTGATGGAAAGGCGGCTCATATCAAAGCCGCTGTCACGCAGACCCTCCGCCAGCATGAGCGCATAGCTGGGCGTGCAGGCGATGACGGTGGTGCACAAATCCTCCATGAGCATCAGCTGACGCTGTGTGTTGCCTGCGCTGGTGGGCACTACCTTTGCGCCCATCTTTTCCACGCCGTAATGCAGGCCAAGGCCGCCCGTGAAAAGCCCGTAGCCGTAGCTCACCTGCACGGTGTCCTCCTTGGACACACCAGCACAGCCAAGGCAACGTGCCACCACCTCCGACCACACCTGAACATCGTGTGCGGTGTAGCCTGCCACAATGGGCTTGCCCGTGGTGCCGCTGGAGGCGTGTATGCGCACAATTTCCTCCTGCGGTGCGGCAAAAAGGCCGTAGGGGTAGTTGTCACGCAGGTCACTCTTTTGGGTGAACGGCAAAAGGCGCAGGTCCTTGATACTGCGAATGTCCTCCGGTGAAACGCCTGCCGCCTGCATACGCTCACGGTAGACGGGCACGTTTTGGTACACCCTTTGCACGGTTTGTTGCAGGCGCTCCAGCTGGAGAGCCTCAAGGTCTCCTCGGTTCATGGTTTCAACGGGTCTGTTCCAAATCATCTGCATCGCTCGCTTTCTGCCTTTGTTTGATTTAATACAATGTGGAAATATTATGCAGTAAATAGTCATTCAACTTGAAAAACATTATAAAATTGCCGAGCAGAAATTTTGCATATCAAGGCGGAGGATTGAGCAATACTTTGTGTATTGCGAATGACGACAACACAGATAGGCGAAATTTATGACGGCAAGACGTGGTGTTTTTTAGGTTACAGGACTATAAATTATACCCCATATCAAATGCGGCTACGTTTTCCTTCATAAAGCGCTGTGGCACACACGCCGAAAGGCAGGCATCCCACACACTGCGCTCAAAGGGCAGGCGCTTTGCCAAAACGCCCAAAAGAATGGTGTTTATAGCACGCTCGTTGCCTGCGTCCTTTGCCATGCTAAGCGCATCGAGTGCTACCACGTCCGTCTCACTTTGTAGCTTTTCCAGTATGCCCTCGGGGTACTTTGCCGCCCCCACAATGACGGGCAGTGGCAAAATCTCCTGCGTGTTCAGTATCATTGTGCCGCCTTTTTTAAGGTAGGGCAGTGCACGCAGTGCCTCCAGCTTCTCAAAAGCCAAGAGGAAATCAGCGCCGCCCTGCTCCACAAGGGGGGAGTGCACCGTTTGTCCTTCGCCCTGTGCGCCTATGCGCACATAGGTGATAACAGAGCCGCCACGCTGGCTCATGCCGTGCACCTCGCTCACCTTTACGTCCCTGCCCAGCTGTAGCGCAAGATGACCCAAAAGCTTGCTGGCAAGCAGTGTACCCTGCCCACCAACGCCTACGATTACAACATTAAGTGCGTCCATTAGCCCTGCCCCCCTTCTTTTGTGGATGCTATCGCCTTTTTGGGGCACACGCTTGCGCACAAATCGCACCCCTTGCACAGCGATGCGTCTATGTGCACCTTTTCGCCCTGCACAACAGCAGGACAGCCCAGCTTCATGCACGCACCGCAGTTTATGCACTCATGCTCGTTTACCTTATAAGGTGTGGTTTTTTCCTTGGAGAGCAGTATGCACGGCCTGCGTGTGATAATGACGCTTGCGCAGTCCTTGTTCAGCTCCTCTTTCAGTATCGCTTCAAGCCCTTTTAGGTCGTACGGGTCGATGGTGCGAATGCTCTGCACGCCTATTGCCTTGCACAGCATTTCAAGGTCAAGCTGAGGGCTTGCCTGCCCGTGTATGTCCTTGCCTGTGGTGGGGTTTGGCTGGTGGCCTGTCATGCCGGTGGTGGAGTTGTCCGCAATAATCACGGTGGCGTAGCTTTTGTTGTACACAATATCCACAAGCCCCGTGATGCCCGAGTGCACAAAGGTGGAGTCGCCTATAACGGCCACCGTCTTTTTGGCGAAGTCTCGCCCGCGTGCCTTTTCAAGGCCCATCGCCATGCCGATGCTTGCACCCATGCACACCACGCTGTCCACAGCGCTAAGCGGAGGAAGTGCGCCCAGTGTGTAGCAGCCTATGTCCGCCGATACCACCAGACCCATCTTGCCCAAAACACGGAACAGCGCCCTGTGCGGACAGCCCGGGCAGAGCACAGGCGGCCGAGGGGGAATGCCCTGTGTCTCCATAGGGCCTGCGTCCTCTTCGTTTGCAAAGAGCATTCCCACTTTTCGTGCGAACAGCTCGCCCTGAAGGCCTGTCTTGTCCTTGCCTGCGTGCACCGTGATGCCTGCCGCCTTTATCGCATCCTCAAAGAAAGGCTCCAGTTCTTCTACTACATACAGCTTTTGCACCCTTGAGGCAAAGTCCGCAATGAGCTTCATGTCCAAGGGGTACACCATGCCCAGCTTTAGCACGCTTGCGTTTGGCAGTGCCTCTTTTACATAGTTGTACGCAGCGCCCGAGCACACAACGCCCACTTCTTTGTCCGCCCACTCTGTGCGGTTTAGGCCGAGCGTGCCCACCTCGTTCAAAAGGCGCTCTTCACGAGCCTGCACAACCACATGCCGTGCACGTGCGCCGGAGGGCATCATCACCCATTTTTTCATGTCCTTTTCGTATGGCTTGAGCTCCACGTTCTGCCGCTCGCCCACATTCACAAGGCTGCGCGCGTGCGCAATGCGTGTGACCAGCCGCACAAACACGGGCGTGTCGTACTCCTCGCTCAGCTCAAACGCACGCTTTGTCATTTCAAGGCACTCGGCGCTGTCTGCAGGCTCGAGCATGGGCACGTGTGCACTGCGTGCGTAAAAGCGGCTGTCCTGCTCGTTTTGGCTGGAGTGCATCCCGGGGTCGTCCGCCACCACAATGACAAGCCCGCCGTTTACACCTGTGTACGCCGCTGTGAAAAGCGGGTCGGCCGCAACGTTCACGCCCACGTGTTTCATGCAACATAGGCTGCGTGCGCCGCCCATGGAGGAGCCGATGGCAACCTCCAGCGATACCTTTTCGTTGGGGCTCCACTCGCTGTAAATATCCTCGTATCCTGCCACCGCCTCGGTAATCTCGGTGGAGGGTGTGCCGGGGTATGCGGCGGCGACAGTTACGCCCGCCTCCCACGCACCTCGGGCAATAGCCTCGTTGCCCAGCATAAGCATTTTTTTACTCACCTTTATTTATTCCCCCATTAAGTAGAATTGTGTAGATGATATTTTTTAAGTATTTTTTTGATATTTAATTTGTTTTTTTGCAAAGTAAGCACAGTAGCCGTTAGGGAGCAATCTGAACACGCCTATTATGGCGAATTTATGCGCTATTTTTGCGGTATTTTATGCGGATAAATTAAACGTGAAATCGTATGTTTTGTGTGGTGCTCGCCTCCCGAGCACAACCTACTCTCGCAGGTCGCTCACCCTTTTTGCCTTGCCCTCAAAGCGCTTTAGCGTGCCGGGGCTTACCAGCAAAATCTTGGCATCCAGCTGTAATATAGTGCGCATCTTTTCCCGTATGCTTCGGGTGAGCGCCTCCAGCTCTGCGTAGCTGTCCAGGAGCGATGCGTCCACAAGCTCGCACTTTACTTCAATTTTATCGAGGTAGTTTTCACGTGTGAGCGTAATTTCGTAGTGTGGCCCTATGCCCGGCATACCCATGAGCACGCCCTCTATCTGGGAGGGGAACACATTTACGCCACGCACAATGAGCATGTCGTCACTGCGGCCGGTGATTTTCTGCATACGGGGCAGTGTGCGGCCGCAGGGGCAGTCATCTCGCAGTATGCGTGTGATGTCGTGCGTGCGGTAGCGTAGCAGCGGCAGTGCCTGCTTTTTCAGCGGTGTTATCACCATCTCGCCCCACTCGCCGTCGGGGAGCACCTCGCCCGTCTCGGGGTTTATTATCTCGCAGTAGAACAAATCCTCGTTTATGTGCATTCCTGTTTTGTGTATGCACTCGCCCGACACACCCGGGCCGACAATCTCCGACAGGCCGTAGTTTTCGGTGGCGATAATGCCCCAGCGGCTCTCCAGCTGTGCACGCATTTCTTCGGTGGAGCTTTCCGCACCGAACACGCCTATGCGCAGCTTTAGCTTGTCTATAAGCCCCATGCTCTCCGCCACCTCGCACATGTACATGGCGTAGCTGGGCGTGGCCACAAGCGCCGTCACGCCAAAGTCGTGCATAAGGCTTATCTGGCGCTGTGTGTTGCCGGAGGAGATGGGCACCACCGTTGCGCCGATTTTCTCCCATGCTTGGTGTGCGCCCAGTGCCCCCGTGAATAGGCCGTAGCCAAAGGAAATCTGCACAATATCGTCCGGCGTTGCGCCTGCCATCACGTTTAGGCGGGCAAATGCCTCCGTCCACATGTCGAGGTCCTCACGGGTGTACCCCACAACGGTGGGCTGGCCCGTGGTGCCGCTGGAGGCGTGAATGCGCACAATATCACGCATGGGTACGGCGAAAAGCCCATATGGGTAATGCTGGCGCAAATCCTCCTTTTCGGTGAAAGGCAGCCGCCGAATGTCCTCAAGGCTTTTTATGCAGGCAGGCTCTACCCCTGCATCGTCCAGCTTTTTTTTGTACATGGGCACACGCTCGTATGTCCATTTCACGGTGTCCTGCAGGCGCTGTAGCTGTAAAGCACGCATCTCGTCTGCCCGCATGGTTTCAATCGCAGAGTTCCACATTGCCGTCATCTCTCCCTTTGATGTTCAGATGTAATAAAATACGATATTACACATGAATCTTGCATGTAATTTGCGGAAAATTACCCGCTTAAAAATACAAATTAAATATGCAAAAATGTATGGCGCTCAAAAATTATATGCACAGGCTATTGCCTAATACAATAGTATACTAAATTTCACACAAAAAGAAAAGGTGTGTCGGCGTTTTTCGGCAGGTAGAATTTTGTGCGGATAAAGGGGGCGAATTATTGCGTAAAACTGCACATTGTAGATTGCTCTATATTGTAGAAGGTGATATAATTGAACAAGGTGTATTCACTTTATGGTCATACAAATTTTAATCGCTGAAATATAATGCTGTGTGGGAAATATTGGCACAGTGATGATAGGATACAGAAATGTGAGCAGGGGAATGTGAAAGATGGAAGGAGCGGACGGAATGCCTACCGAAGATGGTGTGCAAAAGAAAGTGAACAAAACACAAAAAGTGCAAGCATACAGTGCAAGCTCCAATAAGAAAAGCTTTATTGCGACGGTGATTTTTGGGGTGCTGTTCTTATTTGCCATAGCATACAGCACAATATCATTTACCCGCACGGTGAACTTCGAGCTGGAAAAGTCTGTGCGAGGCACGCTGACCGACATGGCAAACCAGCAGCAGCTTTCGCTGGACAGGCAGCTGGAAAGCATGTTGTTTTCGCTGTCGAGTGTTTCGGAGACGCTCCCTATTATTGCGGGGAATTTCTTTGCGGAAGAAATTATACTTGAAATGTCAAACATGCCCAATGCACAGCAGGAAATTCTGAGCCTGCAAGATGACATATTAGAGTATATAAACGAAAAAAAGACCGTGTTGAACCTTGATGCCGTGGCGGTGATAGGCACTGACGGCATGGCGCTTTTGGACAATGGAGGCGTGGCGGACCTGTCCGACACCGAGTACTTTCGTGCAGCGATGACGGGACAGCCGTATGTTACCGAGTCACACCCCTCCGACTATGTGGATAAGAATGTGTTCACGGTGGCAGTGCCCATATTTGTGGAGGGTGAGATAGACGGCGTTTTGGCGGTGGAGTACTGCACCGACTATATGGCAGAGCTTCTTACAACATTCACGGATGTGCGCGGGCTTAACCTAATAGTCAATCAAGACAGCGAGATTATACTTAGCACAAATGAATTTGTGGTAAGCTTTGATGCCTTCAAGCAGGCGGAGTTTGAGGGCGGGGAGACGTTTGAAAGCGTCACGGACGACTTTCGCAACAGGCGCTCGGGGAGCATATCCTACACGCTAAACGGCGAGCGGAAGTTTGGCGAATATCGGCCGATGAACATAAGCGATTGGATGCTGTTTTTTGAAATTTCGGAGGAGAGTCTTGTACAGAGTGTTCAAAACATTTCAAACAGTATGCTACTTACAAGTGTTCTTATTATACTATTCGGCTTTATCGTTGTTGTGTACATTGTTGTATCAAAAAACAAGTCCGCAAAGGTGCTGGAGCAGGCGGCGTACTATGACGAGCTTACGGGGATACCCAACCTTTTAAGGTTTAAGATGCTTGTGGCTGAGAGCATTGCAAAAAATCCAAACACAAAGTATGTTATGGTTAAGATGGACCTTGTGAACTTCAAGGCGATAAACGAGATGTTCGGCTATGATATGGGCGACAAGGTGATATGCGCCATTGCAAATGTGGGCAAAAATGTGCAGGATAAGTTCTTCATTCAGGCGAGAACCTCTGCGGACGAGTTTATGTTTTTTAGCGAAGGGGAGCTGTTTGAGCATTTGGACAAAAGCTCAAAAGATTATGAAGCTCGTTTCAAAACATATGTCCCCGAGCTGGAGGAGCACACTTTCTCATTTAGATATGGTCGCTACTACCTGCACGAAGGCGAAACCGACGTAAACAATATAGTGAACAAAACAAACATTGCGCACTCTTTTGCGAAGGGCGACGGAAGCGGCAGCAATATATGGGATTATGACGAGCAGTTTACAAAGAAAGTGTTGCGGGATGCCGAAATAGCAAACAAGATGCACAAGGCACTGCAAAGCAAGGAATTTAAGGTATACTTGCAGGCGAAGTATGATATTGCTAAGGAAAAAATAGAGGGTGCCGAAGCGCTGGTGAGGTGGGTGCAAAACGACGGAAGCATGATTTTTCCAAACGAATTTATTCCGCTTTTTGAGCAAAATGGCTTTATTGTGGAGCTGGACAAGTACATGCTAAGGGGCGTGTGCGAGACGCTGAAACGCCGCAATGACATGGGCGAAGCGTGCATACCTGTTTCGGTAAACTTTTCTCGCCTGCACCTGCGAAACAGGAACTTTGTCAGCGAGTTAGCGGATATTGTGGCATCTTACGGTGTAAGCCCTGAGTATATAGAGGTAGAGCTTACCGAAAGCACTGTTATGGAAAATGAAAAGGAGCTTGTTGTTTTGCTGGATAGCCTGCACAAAGCGGGATTCCTTGTTTCAATAGACGACTTTGGCTCGGGATACTCTTCGCTTGGTATGCTGAAAAACTTTAGGGTGGATACGCTAAAGCTGGACAGAAGCTTTTTTGTGGAGCTGAACGAGGAGGAAAGCCATGGCCGAGGGGATATTGTGGTGAGCAGTGTTGTGAAGCTGGCAGGGGAGCTGGGAATGCACACCGTGGCAGAGGGAATAGAGGAAAAATATCAGGTGGAATTCTTGCGAAAAATCGGCTGCGATGCGGCGCAGGGGTATTACTTTGCAAAGCCGATGCCGGCGGCCGATTTTGAAAAGCTGCTTTTAGAGGAAGGATAGGCCACGTGCTTTGCAAAAAAGATGCTATAACTTAGGGCAAGCCTTTAGCTGAAAGAAGTTACACAAAAAAGGGGATGTATCCAAAAGACGGATACTCCCCTTTATTTTTAATGATTTTTTCTTTTTGTGCTTTTTCGCCGCCTCTTTTTGTGCGGAATCGGGTTTTGTGTTGCTTTGTTTGTCACGCACAAGTAGTGCTGCTTTTTATCCCAAAATTTTCCGCAAATCCTCTTGCGGTGTGCTGATGGGTGAAATATTGTAATTATCCACCAATATTTTCAAAACATTTTCCGAGACGAAAGCAGGCAGAGTAGGGCCTAAATAAATGTTCTTTATTCCCAAGTGAAGCAGTGTTAGCAAAATGACCACTGCTTTTTGCTCGTACCAGGACAACACCATGGATAGCGGCAACTCATTTACAGAACAGGCGAAAGCATCCGAAAGCGTCAGGGCAACTTTAATCGCAGAGTATGCGTCATTGCATTGCCCCATATCCATGATTCGCGGCAAGCCGCCTATTTCGCCCAAGTCTAAATCGTTAAATCTATATTTGCCGCAGGCAAGAGTTAAAATAATGCTGTCTGTGGGGGCTTGTTTTACAAATTCGGTATAGTAGTTTCGTCCTGTGGCCGCACCATCGCAGCCGCCAACCAAGAAAAAGTGCTTTATGTCACCCTTTTTAACTAAACTTACAACCTTGTCCGCAACAGATAAAACCGTTCCGTGTGAAAAGCCTGTTGTGACAGCTTTACCACCGTTTATGCCCGTCATTTCTTTATCTTCATCATACCCTTTGCACTCAAGTGCTTTGTTTATTATGGGTGTAAAGTCTTTGTCCTCGCCTATATGCACAAGATTTGGGTATGACACAACCGAAGTTGTGAAAACTCTGTCGCTGTAGCTTTCACGCAGGGGCATTAAGCAGTTTGTTGTGAACAAAACCGGCGCAGGAATGTTGCTAAATTCGGTTTGCTGGCTTTGCCATGCTGTTCCGAAATTGCCCTTTAAGTGTGGGTACTCTTTAAGCTTTGGGTAGGCATGTGCAGGCAACATTTCACTGTGCGTATAGATGTTAATGCCCTTGTCCTTTGTCTGCTCAAGCAGCAGCTTCAAGTCGTGTAAGTCGTGGCCGCTCACAACTATAAATGGGCCTTTTTCTATTGTTAGCGAAACAGTTGTAGGAACAGGTGTGCCGTAGCTCTCGGTGTTTGCCCTGTCCAAAAGCGCCATACATTTAAGGTTGACTTCGCCTACTTCAAGCACTATTGGCAAAAGAAGGTCTATTCCGCAGTCTTGCCCGATAAAAAACAAGGCCTTGTACAAAAACTTGTTGATTTCCTCGTCCACATAGCCCAAAACCATTGCATGATGTGCGTACGCCGCCATGCCGCGAATGCCGAATAGAATCAGCGCTTTAAGCGAGCGAATATCCTCCTCCGCCTCCCAAATTTCCGCCATATTAAAGCTATCGTTTCTTGTGCAGGAGCAGGCGCAAGAATTACATTCGGGCACGATTTTTGCCTTTTCGTTGTTTACGGCGTTAATCATTTTGCCGAGTGTTTCATTGTTGAAGTTCACATTTGTAACAGTAGTGAACAAAGCATCTATCACGATTTTTGCGGTGTCCTTAGTCGGGCAGGTGTTTCCCTCCAAAGCACGTCCAAGGCCAATCAACGCCCCTGTCAGCTCATCCTGCAAATTCGCACTGTCAAACTTTTTGCCGCACACGCCCGATTTTCCCTCACAAGCTTTGTTGCGAGCCGTTTGCTGACATTGAAAACAAAACATCTCTTTCATCTTGATTTCTCCTTTGTTTTAGTTCTTGTTATATATCCAAAACTACTCCATCGGCGGAAATAGTTACCACCTGCCAAGGTATGAACTTTCCGCTTGCTTTAAGAGCGCTTACGGTGGCGTTTTCAATTCCACCGCAACAGGGAACTTCCATGCGAGCCACAGTGACGCTTTTGATATTGTTGTTTGCGATAATTTGTGTTAGCTTATCGGTATAATCGCCAGCATCAAGCTTTGGGCAGCCGATTAAAGTTACCCTGTTTTTCATGAATTCATCGTGAAAATTTGCATAAGCATACGCTGTGCAATCAGCCGCAACCAGCAGGTGCGCGTTGTTGAAGTAGGGCGCATTTTCCGGCACAAGCTTTATCTGCACAGGCCATTGCCTAAGCTGTGATACAGGCTTGCTTGCAAAGTGGCCTGTGCCTTGCCCTTTTGGTGTGAGCTGTTTTGAGTGGCTTTTCGGGCAGCCACAAGGCAGTGGCATTGCGCTCTCTTTCGCTATATTTTTGTCAGAAAAGCTAATGGCATTTACAGGGCAAACGGGCAGACAGTTTCCTATTCCGTCGCAATAGTCCTCCCGAGTTACCTTTGCTTTTCCGTTTATAATTTCAATAGCGCTTTGCTTGCACGCAGTGGCACAAAGCCCACAGCCCACACATTTTTCCTCATCAATTTTAATGATTTTCTTGCTCATTGCTCCGCCCTTCCTAAGCTGTTTTATTGGGAGTGGACACATAGAGGTGATTTAGAATACGCTGGGCGCAAGAAGAAGGTGCTATATCCACCGCCTGCGGCGGGGGATATAGCAAATAAATCATCGCACTTGGACACACCCGTTTTATTTGACTATTTCCACTTTATTATAATATAATCAAAGCAGCAGTTTCGTTGTTTAGACAACAAAAGGAGTTTTTGTGCAAAAAAATTATGCTCAGCTTATAGACAATAGGCTTTTTAATAATATTCCTCAAAAAGATTTTTCTTCCATGCTTACCTGCCTTGGCGCCTTTGACAAAAGCTACGACAAGAACGAAGTTATATTAAACGAGGGCGAGCGCATACATTTTGTTGGGATGGTACTTGAGGGCGCTGTGAAGATAATCAAGTCAGACTATGATGGCAACGAAGTAATTATAGGCGAAGTTGCTAAGGGCGACATATTTGCCGAGGTTTTTGCGTGCGCCGAAATTTCTAAAAGCCCTGTATCAATTATTTCGGCGACACAAAGCACAATTTTGTTTTTTGACTATAGGAAGATACTTTCAACTTGTAGTTCATCCTGTGCGTTTCACCGCCAGCTAATTGCTAACATGTTAAAGGAAGTGGCAAATAAAAGCCTCTACCTCAACAGAAGAGTGGATGTGATTTCTAAAAAAACTTTGCGAGATAAAATACTCACCTACTTGCATTACGAGAGTAGGGGGCTGAAAAAAATAACCATACCAATGAACAGGCAAGAGCTTGCAAGTTTTTTGTGTGCCGACAGAAGCGCCCTATCGAGCGAGCTATCGAAAATGAAAAAAGATGGCCTTATTGATTACAATAAAAGCGAGGTCTATTTACTCAAAAATACCACATAATTTCTTCATTTTGTGTTGTTTTGCGGCCGTGGAAGCAATTGTTTTGTTGTCGGTGCTTGATTTTGGGCGCAAAAGAACCCCCCACCTTTTATGATATAATATGCTTATCAAAGCAAAGCGAGGGCCATATGGTAAAAGAAATTGTAAAGGACGAGAGCTTCCTTTCCCAAAAAAGCACAGCCGCAACCGAGGCCGACCTGCACATTGCCGCCGACCTGCTGGACACCCTAAAAGCAAACAAAGACCGCTGTGTGGGGCTTGCCGCCAACATGATAGGCGAGCTGAAAAACATAATCGCTGTGGAGGATGACGGAGAGTATCTTGTACTGCTAAACCCGAAAATTTTAAGGCACAGCGAGCCGTTTGATGCAAAGGAAGCTTGCCTATCCCTTGTGGGCACGCGCAAAACCAAGCGGTATAAAACCATTAAGATTGAGTACCAAAACGAAAAAATGCAAAAGCGGATTAAGACTTTCAAAGGCTTCACAGCGCAGATAATTCAGCATGAAATGGACCATTGCGAGGGGATAATTATCTAAAACAAACAGCCTGCAAAAATTAAAGCTGCGATACTATAAAATGTATCCCAGCTTTAATTTTATTTTATTCGCAAAATCACAATCATCGAGTCATTTTTCTCAAACTCTGCGTAATAGGTAATATTTTCCACATCAAGCTCTTTGGGCACAAGGCTTTCAAGTGTCGCCTTATCGTAATAAACAAACCGAAGCGCCCCCTCAAGCTCAAACTCCTCCCGGGGCGTGCCATGCCAAAGGGTGAAAAAAAGCATGCCGTTTTCGTTTAGGTGTTTGCTTTGGTTTTTAAGGGAGGTCACAAAGGCATCCTTTGAGAGATGCTGGAGCACCTTGTTTGAAAAAATGCAGTCAAACTTTTTATCTATCTCCACAG
Organism: uncultured Oscillospiraceae bacterium; assembly: GCA_964370045.1. Classification (GTDB taxonomy): domain Bacteria; phylum Bacillota; class Clostridia; order Oscillospirales; family Ruminococcaceae; genus JAAYCI01. The sequence goes on along the minus strand of CAYJGZ010000021.1, from coordinate 8,395 downwards.
TGACCGCATCTAAAGTTTGGACCTCTATGTCACTCTTGAGCTTAAAGTCGCTGACAAAAAGCGGCGAAGTATCACTGCCGATTACCTCGTATTTTTCAGAAAGCGCAATCAAGTCAGCGCCCGTGCCCATGCCAAGCTCCAGCAGTGTAGCGCCCTTGGGCAGCCGCTTTGCAACTTCACCCACAATAAAGCTGCTGTCGTAGCCCTCCATCATGCTGCTGTACAAGTCAACATTTTTTCGCTCACTAAAATAATCCATTTTACTTCCTTTCACCCAAAGCAAATATCAATACCTTTGAAAATCGCACCATAGGGCATCTCTTTTATGCTGTAGCAGATATTCACACAGCCCTTTCTCGCCACAACATAGGGCGAAGTGGTGTTGGACGCCACCGCTTGCACAGCCTCAACACTTGCAAAATAAACGCTGATGTATTTCTTTCTGCAAGCCACCGCAACATATTTTCCGTTAAGTCGCCATGTAGGAATAAGTGTCTTCTCGGAATACTTTTCATCCAAAACAGCGGATTTATAGTTGTCCTCAATATATAAAATTATGGGCATAACCTGAGCTTTTGCTTTGTCATCAATCATGCTCAAATAAGCTTCAATCGGCATATTATCACTTCCCTAAAACAGCGACAGCTGGTTTATAACAACACTATCCCTTTTCCGCTCGGTGATTATGGCGCTACTGTTCACCTCGCCAACAAGCACAGGGGCGCTTGGGTTGTGCCTGTCCATGTTCGCCAGCGCCACTTTCTCGCTTTGCAGTGCATAGCAATAGTTGCACCCGTTTGCACAGCAGTTGTACGTACCTATGTCAATGCTCTCAAGGCAAAGGCACTCGGGGCGTTGGTTTTTGTCCTTGGTGTGGGCGATATTGCATCCCAAAACTTTTTCGATAATGCTTTTGTCAATGCAAGCGCCATGCTTTATGCCATACTGCTCAAGGCTTATCTTTTCGGCACAAGTATAAATTTCAATAGTATTTTCCCTTGCAATCTGCGAGAAAATCTCCGCAAGCCGGTGGATGTTTCGCCCTGTCATATGATAAGCAGGGTCCTTGCCCATTCGCGCCATCACATTTTTATAGCTGTCCACAAAGCTTATTACACATCGCTCGGTGCTGTTTTTTAGGCGGCTTGCCATACGGGAAAAGCGCTCTGCGTGATAATCTATCGTGTAAACTTCATCAATAATTATGGGGTCGTACCGCCACACCATGCGGTGCTTGCCAAGTTTTTCGGAAAGGCTTACAAAGGTATCCAAAAGCACCCGCTTTTCGGGCAGGTTTCGCTCGGTCTGCTTTCCGTAGGGGGTGAGCGTAAACTCGAAGTAATAGCGGTAGCCCATGCTGTCAATCTCGGGCAGATGCTTCAAAAACGGTATGGGGTTCTTTGTCCAAAAAACAAGGACATCCACATCGCTCGGCGCAAGGTGCGCCTTTGAGTAGCGGTTATTGTTGTATGGGTTTTGAATAAGCACATAGCCATCTTTCAGGCGGTTTACAAGCCACTGCCCATAAAAAGAGGGAATGTCGGTGCGCCTGCTTGCACTTATTATCATAGCAGATATTCGTTTGAATCCGAAGGGGAATTTTCGCGATTTGTGTCGGTGTATTCACGCACCGCTTTGCATACCGTTATTTTATAGCTCTCAAAAAGTTTGCTTTTCCCCTCGGCTTGGCTTAGCCTATGCTGTAGGTTATTGCGCCACTTTTCTATGGCCTCTTCGCTCTCCCACACATTCATCGAGAGCAGCTTGCCCTCCTCATTCAGGCTTTTGAACCGCTCTGCGCTGATAAATCCCTCGGCGGCGCTAAACATCGGCTTTAGCGTCGCCGCAAGCTCTAAATATTTTTCCATGCCCACCGCTGTGGGCTTTACTTCAAATAGCACTACAATTTTACTCATGATTTAACTGCTCACTTCCTCAAAATCTTTTCCATCGCTTTGCCCTTCGCCAGCTCGTCTATCAGCTTATCAAGGTAGCGAATCTCTTTCATAATCGGCTCGTCAATGGTCTCTATTTTCACGCCGCAAACAGAGCCCTTTATTAGCGCTCTGTTTGGGTTTAGGCTTGGTGCTGTTTCAAAAAAGCTTGTCATATCAACATCATCACCGAGGGCATCAAGCGCATCTTTTGTGTATCCGGTAAGCCAGCAGATTATTTCATCCACTTCGCCGGCAGCTCTGCCTTTTCGTTCGGCTTTTGCTATATAAAGCTTTCTCATCTCATTCCATTTGAATGTGTAAACGCTGTGTGTGCTCATTTTGGGAGCCTCCGCAATTTTCGCTTTACTCGTCAATCTATTATCTCTATCCGAACATTCACACTATCGCCTACATCTTTGCCCAATTTTTTTCGTATACTTTTGAGTATTCCGATAATATAACAGACCGAGCCATCCTCATTTTTAACACCCATGTTCACAATACTTCCACGGTATGGCTCACCATCAAAGTTGGCATTTACCTTTAGCCGTCCTTTGCCGTACACCGCCTTGATATCAACCGGCACAGCAACAAAAGCGCCACCGCCGCTACCCTCGCAGATAGTTGCTGTAAAGCCGAATTTTCGCTCGTCTAATGTTAAATCTTCCGTGGGCATTGTTCCACCTCACTCAGTCGGCAAGCTGTTTGCTTTGAGAAAGCTCAGCTTATCCATATATCCTCTTTGAAGCACGATTTTTCCGCTAACTATATTAAAAAACCCACAGCCGCAAAATCCCTTGGGGTCTTTCCATTCCATTATAGCCCACTCACCGTCCATAAAAATGTTTTGCGGTATGCACACCATCTCGGCGGTGGCAAATTCCTCTGCAAATCTCTTAAAAATCGCCTTTTTGCCCTTGATAGGCTCGGTGACAACCTGGTGATTTATCGCATCCTCTGTGTAAAACTCACTTAAATTTTTTGCGTCGGCATTGTTGAAAGCATCTATCCAGTTTAGCAGTGTTTCTCTCGGGGTTAGCTCGCCGCCGATTTTCCGTTTGTATAGATTCCTATTTCCGCCGTCGCCCTGCACAACGCCGCAGCGTGCAAAGCCCATTTTCTGGTAAAACCGATTCGCACGGGGGGAAGTGACAAAACATTCAAGCTGTATCTCTTCATATTCTTTGAACAGATTTTGTGTGGCATAGGCAATCAGCTTTTGCGCAATTCCTTTGCCCCAATACGGAACATCTACGGACAAGCCTTGTATCTCATTGTCATGCGCGAACAAAAAGCCTGCTACAGCCTCGCCCTCTAAAATAACAGTGGCGTTGTCGTATATTTTCGACAAATCACTATCACAAGCGCCGCTCCCGATATATCCGTCCGCCATCTCATCACCAAGGTGGGTGCGCTCGTATACATCCACTATCCTTCGGCCAAGGGCGAGCACGGCGCTCTTATCCGCCTCAAGCGCTTTTCTTATAGTATAACTCATATATTTTCACTCCTTCGAATTTCTCGCCACACTCCCCCTAAGTGTATTATCCCTCACCCGAAAGTACCGCCAGCTTTTTTGCGGTGTTCGCATTGCGCACGGTCACTTTGCCATATGCCGCAGAGGATGATATTTTGCTCCACCTTGTTCTTGAAAACGTGGCTCTTGCCGCAGACCAAAATATCACGTCTTTGTGGTGCGCCACCTGCTCGTATTCCGGCTTTGCCTCGCCCACCGCCTTGCAAACTTGCTCTGCCGTGGCCGGTGGAATAACAAAAATCGCCTGATGCACCATTTCTGTTTCGCTCGGTGCATCCCACCACTCGGGAGCGTGCGCCAAAGCATCTCGCATCTCCTCGGCGCTCACCACTGTAACGGGGATATACAGCGAAAACTTTTCTGTCATTATATTGGTGCAAATCTCAATGAGCTTTAATTTATCATCTATGCCACTCTCGAAAATAACGTTGCCGCTGTTTATGTAAGTGCTCACATTCGTAAAGCCTGCCTTTTCAATGTGGGCTTTAAGCTGTGGCATTGATACCTTGTTTTTGCCCCCCACGTTTATACCTCGCAAAAGTAGGATGTACTTTTGCATAGCTATCCCCCCTCTTTTTTGACGCCCATTACGGCTGTGGCGTTCGGTAATTTTGCACCGCATAGTCATAGCTGCTCAGCACATTTTCCCACGCCTCTTGTGTAATTTGTGCATTCGCCACCACCATATCAAAGCCGTGGTATGCGCCCTCGTACACATGACAGTCAACTGTCACGCCGCCCTCTTGCAGCTTTTGCACGTACTCAAGGGTATCCTCGTAAAACGGGTCCTCCGTGCCCACAAATGTACATGTGGGTGGAAGGTCCGCAAAATCCTCCGCCATAATGGGAGATGCGTATGCGGGAATGTCCTGTGTGCCGTGAAGCTCCCCAAGGTAGAGCTGCCATGCAACCTCGTTGCGCTCTAAATCCCACACAAGCATGTCCCTTGTTTCACCGCTCGGCACTGTGGTGTGGTCTACCATGGGGTATAGTGGCATTTGAAACGCAATGTTCACCTCGCCCATGTCCCTTGCGTACAGCGAAAGCGCCGCCGTAAGCCCTCCGCCTGCACTGCCACCGCCTACAAAAATTTGCTCTTCGTCTATTCGTAGCGTATCTGCGCTGTTTTTTACCCAAAGCAGCGTGTCGTATGCATCGTTCAGCGCGGCGGGGTATGGCGCTTCAACCGAAAGAGTGTACTCGGGCGCAACCACCACGGCGCCGTTGCGCTGTACAAACTTTTCCATAAAAGCTATTTCCTCTTCCGGCGACTTCATTGCATACCCACCACCGTGAAGCCATATCACCGCATTTTTGGCCTCTGTTTGTTCTGTCGGCCGCATCACCAAAACTTTCAGCTCGTCCCCGTCCTGTGTTTGTATCCACACTTCCTCCATGCTCACCCCTTCGCTTAGCCTTGTGGGCAGGCTGGGCATGTTTTCGCTCAAGCTTCTAAGGCCTTCTTCGTCCTCAAACTGCACAAACATATCCGAAATAACGCCGAACAAGCGCAACTCCGCATGTATGTGCGGATACGCTATATTGATATACACCACAGCGCCGCCAAGTAAAACCATCGGCACTGCGAGAAATACCGCAATTATTATTAGTGCTTTTTTGCGCTTTTTCATGGCCCTTGTCATCCTCTGCTAATTTTAGGCAAGCTTATTTCTCGTCCCTTTTTTGCTCACTGCCAATATGCGTAAAGCGCTCCACCTGCTCGCCGTTCACCAAAACCAGCTCGCTCCACATGCAGGCAGGGCGCACCCATATGCCCCCCTCGCCGTACAGCGCCTTGTAAACCACCATGTCCTGTAATGTTTCGGAGTGTCGTGCTGTGTATAGCACCTCGTAGTTGTTGCCTTTATAGTGGCGGTAAATGCCACACTTTATATTCTCTTGCATTTGCGTTTCCTCTCTTTGTGTGTGGGTGCGGATGTGTTGTGGCGCTTGCTCGGTATAAATGTACAAAGCCGTCCTGCGCTGTGCACACAAACGACATTTCAGGTGTGGAAAAATGGCCAAACCTACATATTATTATATACGGCTATGGGTATAATTCCAAGCAAATAAAAGGGCACATCACAAAAAATCATATTGCTGCGCCCTCTTGCCACACTGCTTTTGAAGGTGGATGCTCCTGCCGCTCAAAAGGTGTGTCAATTACAAAGTTAGTAAAGGTATGGCAAGCCGACAAAAGCAATGCACCACAAAGCACTGTGCCGATACCATCCTGAACACGAGCGAGAGGCAACCGCCACTTCGGTTGCCTCTCAAGCAAAAGCTACACATTAACATTTTGATTGGCACAAAAATCGGGTGCATTTCATGCGATATAGCTAATATTTTAGGCGCAATTCATTAGCAAGTTTTTCTGTTTATTCACCATAACACGAAAAAGTTTTTTGTGTATCTCGCTTATCCACTGTGCACACCATTTTTAGACAATGGTAAAGGGGGTTTCCGTGGAAACCCCCTAAAGCCGCAGTTCTTACAGGCACCTGCAGCGCATTCGCTGATAGAAATCATAGTATATATGCCGCCGAAATTTTAACCCCATACATGATGTGTGGATAAAGAGCGGCTCTAATACCCTTGAGCAAAGCGGTGGGAGAATTTTTCTACCGTACCTTTTCAAGCTCCGCCAAAATCCTCTCGGCGCTTCTGCGCTCCGATGCTTTTTCCTCCTGCCCGAAATACGGCCAGATAACCTTTTCAAACACCTGCATCACCTCGGGGTTGTAGCGCTCTATCTCCTCTTTGGGGAAGTCCTCCCGCAGTGAAACATGGTAGGTGGCGTCCTTTTTATCCAGTAGTTTTTCCTGCTTGTGCGAAAGGTACAGCGCATGAAAAAGTATGGAGTTGTTGAGCAAAGGGTGCGACAGCGTGCATATAGGCCCACAGCTTAGCTTGTCCGCCTCAAACAGCCAGTACTCGTGCCCCGAGCTTTTTTCGTTTTGCTCAACATCCCGCACAACTCCCGCCAAGACATACCCACATGCATTTTCATCGCTGCTCTCTATGCACGCTATTGTGTGCAGGTACACACCGTTTGGCATCTCGTATGCGTCCGCTATTTGAAAGCGCTCTTTGTCTATGCGAACAATGCAGTTGTTTACGTCTATGCCCCCTGCGCTTTTTCCGTTTTGGACAGGGGACACCATCCGCTCAAGCGGCACTTTGCGATTCGGCATATCCTTGTGCGCCTCGTAAATTCGCCTTGGCAACAGCTCCCGCTTAAATCCCTTGAACATGACAAACAAATCTTGCTCGCACAGGGGGCGTGTCTGCCTGCCCATGTAGGTGTAGATATACGGCCCCCAGCAGTAGCGCTCGTCCTGTATATATTCGGACTTTACGTGCACTGCACTGTTTTTTATGTTTAGCGTGTGTTTGCCCACTGCGGATATGTCCATCACAGGCAGTGTGCCGTAGCCCACCATATGCTTTGCAAAGTGCACACCGCCCAAATCTTTATCGTCTATGCGTATAATTTCGGCGGTGTTTGTGGCAGGGGTGTGTAGCATGTACACCGTGATTACGTCCTGTGGGTTTTCGTATTCTGCGGCGAGATGTATGCACGCTTCGTCTATTTCCGCACGCTTTGCACACACGCTTTTTTGCCCGCTTACAAGCTGCCGCCTGTCCACAATGTACACGTCCGTCTTTTGGGAAGGCAGCGGCGTGCTTTTCCACGGTGTCAAAAAGCCCATGCCCACCGCAAAGGCGGCATCCGCCAAAATGATATAATCCCTCGTGAAAATAAGCTCGTGCACGCTCTGGCGTATACGAATGTCCTTGCCACTCTCGTCGCACACTTTCCAGCTTTCAAGCTCCCCTTCGCCACGCCACCTCATCAGCCTGCACGGATGGGTGCCGTCGGGCTGTTTACCCTGATAGTTCACTAAAAATGTTTCACCCGTGTGAGTGTCGGCATACATGGCGTGGGAGGTGTTGTGCCCTGTGAAAACAGGCCCCATTATGCGTCCCGTCTCCCCCGTCATCATGGGTAGCCACTCGCTTCTTTTTCCCAGCGGCGTGCGCACACGCATGAACGCTCTGTCCACAATCCACGGCCTGTCCACATCGCTTGTCAGCGCAAGCCGCCCGTCGGGCAAAAGATAAACCCCCTCGGTGTAGCAGGACATGCCCAGCCCGGCCGACAGCTGCATAAGCCCAAAGTTGCGAAAGCGGTGCTTTGTTTTTCGCAAGGCCGCTTTTGCGATGCTGCACGGTGACCACATAAAATGATTGTGCAGCTGTGCCTCACCTGCCGAAAATCCTATTTTCACAAGGTTGGTGTCGCCCATCATATATGCCTCGGGCGTTCCCAAGCACTGGCATATGTACACGCTGCCCTTTATGTCCTGCGGCAGTTTTCCGCTAACTACGTTTAGGGCCAGTTGCCCGTCTGTTGTGCTTTTGTTGTGCACCGTGTAAGCATGTGGAACACACGCACAGTCTTTGTGCCGCCTGCCAAAGTAGGATGTTATGCGCTTTGCCCGCAGGTAGGCATTGCGAGGCACACCCATAAAAAAGCCTATGGCAGGGTACTTGCTTTTGAAGTGCTTGTCATTTGGAGGCTTTTCTTTGGGCAGGCTTTTGCCCTGTGCTTGCTTCTCTGCTGATTTTTCTGCCACACCGTTAATTTTCGCTACGCTCATACACAGCACCCTTTTCTGCTTTTACTTACATTCACCGCGCTTTTAATGAACTATATAGCCCCCTCGCCGCAAACAAAAGCAAAAGTGCTCGAAAGCAGAAAAAATTCCGCTACAATGTGGCACAGATACAGCTTTACAAATGTGCTTGTTAGTGGTATTATTGTACGGTCAGATAATCTACTGCGTATGTTATCTATAGCACGGAGAAGTATCGAAGTGGTCATAACGAGCCGCACTCGAAATGCGGTTGCCTTCAC
>CAYJGZ010000020.1:0-33582 GCA_964370045.1 uncultured Oscillospiraceae bacterium | reverse complement strand
CAGGCTACCCACCACAGGGTGCTCCGGCAGGTTACGGCGCTCCCACAGGCTACCCTCCGCAGGGTGCTCCCGCAGGTTACGGCGCTCCCACAGGCTACCCACCACAGGGTGCTCCGGCAGGCGGCATGGTGGTTTGCCCCACCTGCAAGGCAACAACAAACAGTGCGAGCGGAGTTTGTGATTTTTGCAATAACCGCCTATAATAGTTCTAATCCAATTTATTTGATGCCCACTGAGTAAATAAAAAGTGACATATAGCTATAACGTAGGGATTTGTTCAACAAACTTATTTTCATACTTTTACTGCCGCTCAAGTTGCAAATGGGCGGCGGTTTTTTGCATATTTTTTACATATGTATTTTTAATATATATTGTTAAATTATATTATCTAAATTCATATATCAAAACCAAAAACTCCTGCACCTCTTTGAAGAGACGCAGGAGTTTTCAGTATTTTCATCGTTTATACGTAATAATTAGCCGCCACGATTGTTCAGGATATTCAGTATATCGTTGTAGTAGTCATCATCACTACGGACAGTTTGGTTTTCCTCGCCGCCCTCGCTCTTGAACACAAGCCCACTACCCTGGGTGGAGCTCTGAGACGTGTTGCCCGTGTCAAAGCCTGTTGCGATGACGGTGATGGACATAAGGTCCACCATTCCCTCCTCAAACGCAGTACCCCAAATGATGTTCGCATCGGGGTGCGCCGCCTGCGTAATCATGTTCGCCGCAAGCTCCACGTCCTCCAGCGCAACATCGGGGGAGGTAGTGATGTTGATAATAACACCACGTGCGCCCGAAATGCTCGTCTCGAGCAGCGGGCTTGTGATGGCGGCTGTTGCGGCATCCTCTGCCATGTTTCCGCCTTTCGCCTCGCCCGTGCCCATGTGCGCATAGCCTGCATCACGCATGACACTGCGCACATCCGCAAAGTCCAAGTTGATAAAGCTGGGCAGGTTCACCAGCCTTGAAATACTCTCAACACCCTGCCTAAGCACATTATCTGCCGCCGCAAAAGCATTTGCCATCGTGATTTTTTCTGCACTTATCTGCTTTAGGCGCTCATTGGGAATCACAATAAGGCTATCCACACGCTCCAAAAGCGCACGTGTGCCATCCATAGCTTTATTCATTTTCATCCTGCCCTCAAACGCAAACGGCTTTGTCACAATGCCAACAGTAAGGATGCCCATCTCCTTTGCGATGTCCGCAACAACAGGAGCCGCACCCGTGCCCGTGCCGCCGCCCATACCCGCTGTGATAAACACCATTTGCGAGCCCTTCAGCGATGCGGCAATCTCGTCACGGCTTTCCTCCGCACTGCGCTGGCCTATTTCGGGGTCTCCGCCTGCGCCTCGACCACGTGTCAGTTTTGCGCCAAGCTGCACTTTTTGTGTGGACTTAGAGCTAAACAGCACCTGCTGGTCGGTATTCATGGTGATGTATTCCACACCCTGCAGGCCGTACTCTATCATGCGGTTCACGGCATTTCCGCCGCCACCGCCCACACCGACAACCTTAATATTCGTTACGTTTTGCATCTCTTCATCAAGGACAAAGGCCATAGTTGTTCCTCCCGAACATAGCGTAACACACAGCACTACGCCTTAGTATAGTTATGATTATTGGATTATACTTCGCTATTTTATACAATATCAGAAACATGCCATAATTTCAAGGGTTTTACCCCACAAAAGCACCAAATATTTGCAGTTTACCAATAAGTGACACAAAATATAGTGGTTAAATCAAGCTTTGTCGAGACTTTGCAGGTTTGCTACAAATAGTAGTGGATACATAAAAGCAATTCAGAATACCTTAAACAAAAGAAGAAAGGCGCTATATCCTGCCCCCTCCTGCGGCGGCAGGATATAGCAAAAAACCAAATTACTGCGTTTGCCCACACCCCTACGAGGGGGTAAACACTGCGTTGCCGCTTGAAAGATACAGCCCCATGTCAAGCACGCCCTCATCCTGCGGGCCTATCAGGTCCTGCGTTGTGCTGGTGAGCAATACCGCCGCAGTTTCCACCTTTTCCTCAAAGCCGGTGTCCGCCCCAAGGCGCACCGTAACCCGCCCCTCCCAGCTGAACATAATATCCAGCGGGTTTGAGACATCCACCCAGCTTAGCTCGTTCAGCTGCTCGTCCTCCAAAAGTTGCAAAAGGGTTTGCATCGTTTGAAAACTCTCCTGTGCAATCTCCTGCACTGTTTGCATAGGTGCGTCAGGCTGGGTGCTTTGCGAATTTGTGGTCAAAACAGGCATACTTACACTTTGCGCTTCGCTGGATGCCTCACTGCTCGCACCGTTTGAAGCATCGGCAGTATCATCCCCCATTTGTGCATCATCCGCATTTTGTAGGGTGTCCTGCCCTGTATCCACTGCGGTAGGCTCTGTGTTATCTGCAGAGGAGCTACTTTGCTGTGCATCACTGCTTGACGGCGCTGTGGGCTGAAGCTCATCAGAGGTTTGTGCTACATCACCGCTTGAAGCATCCTCCCCCTGCAGCTGGGAGGCGTTTTGCGTAGATACGTCACTTACCGCACTTACTGAAGATGCCTCGGGGGTACTCGCCGCAGAAACCGAGCTGTCCTGCACGCTCGTATCATCGTTTACGGTGGGGATGGATACGACCACCTCCTGCGAAACACTTAGCTGCTCGCCCACCACCACCGACATGTTTGTAAGCCCTTTTAATAGCACAAGGCCCTGCGGCGGCTCCTCTTGTGTTTTCAGCACCTTTAGCTTATCGCTCAGCACCGCATAGCCGCCGCCCCACTCCATATAGTACATCTCGGTGGCAATGCTCACCCGAAACTGAATGGTGGAGGGAAGTCTACGGTGTATTTCCACCGTTTCTATATAGGGAAGCGATGTTTGAATTCGCTGCTCTGCCGCACTTTCGGAAAAGCCGTACATCCCCTCCCCTTCCGAGCGGCCGAACACAGCGACAACCTGCTGCAACGTATAGGGGCTTTCGCCCTCAATTTCAAAGCTTTCTATCTTAAATAGCATGGTGACGGTGAGCCACACCGCCACCCCCACGAGCAGTGCAATAAACGAAACCGCCAAAATGCGCCGCCTACGCCTGCGCTTAGCCGGGGGCACACTGCGCTTTTTGCTCTTTTTTTTTGGTGGTGCTTCCTCTTTTTTAGGCTGTGCTGTGGGCAGTACCAAAACTTTTGGGCCATTGTCTGTCTTTTGCTCTACTTTATTGCGCTGTGCGCTCAGGGTGTTTGCAGGGCCTGCTAAGTTTGGAGGTTTTCGCCTTGGTATTCCGTCAAACGCATCCGCAGGGGGCACTCCGCCCACTGCACGCCGCAAAGCTTGCTTTTCTTGCGTAGGGGCATTGCGAGAGTTTTCGCCATTTTGAGCTTTTTCGTTCGCATTGCGCTTTCCCTGCGCTCCTTTTGCCGGCGGCAAGCTTTTTTTTCGCCCCAAAGCATTCTTTTTCTTTTTTCTCATGCCTGCCGCCACCCCCCTTTTTTTTGCAATGCCTACATTGGGTGTGGGCAAATGCGATGATTTAGTTTTTTGGCATATCCACTCTCCCACATTCATCGGGCACAAGTGCACTACTCTTGCACAAGCTCCGCAAGCAAGTCCACAATGTCACTAATCGCATTCGGCCTTGCGAGCGTTTTTGCGCACTCGCCCATCTCTTTTAGGCGCTCGGGTGTTTGGGTAAGTTCTTGCACCGCTTTTATCAGCGTGTCCTGCAAAAGCTCCTTTTCCTCAAATACCAGCGCCGCCTTTGCATCGCTGAACTCCATCGCATTAAAATACTGGTGGTTCGCCGCAACATTGGGCGAGGGGATGAGCACCGCCGCACGCCCCACCATGGCAAGCTCCGCCAGCGTCAGCGCACCTGCCCTGCATATCACAAGGTCTGCGGCGCTTAAATACAGCGGCATATCGTTTATGTACTCCTGCACTATCAGGTGGCTGTCGCCCTCTATGCAAAGCTCTTTGCTTAAAGCCGCAAACGCCTCTTTTTCTATGCTACCCGTGGCGTGAATGTGCAGAAAGTTGCGGTTTTTTGTGTGCCACGCCGCAAGCTTTGCTATCTCCTCGTTCACACGCTGTGCGCCGTTGCTACCGCCGTAGCTAAGTATCACAACACGGTCTTTTGCGCTTAGTGCCGCGCGGTCCGCCGCACGATTGCGCACCGAAAACTCCTGCCTCACAGGATTTCCCACAACATACGTCTTGCCGGGGTTGCCAAGCCTCTGCACAGCGCCTTGGCTGGGCGCCATTACAAGGTCCACCTGCTTTGCCAAAATGCGGTTTGTCATGCCGGGGTAGGCGTTTTGCTCGTGGATTGCGGTGGGAATGCCCTTTTTGGCCGCACCACGCACAATAGGGCCGCTCACATATCCGCCTGCGCCTATCACCAAGGTGGGCTTCACCTGCTTTAGTATGCGGCTCACTGCGGCAGGCGCAAACGCCAAATGCCACGCCGCACCAAAGTTTCGCAGGATGCTTTTGGGCGAAAAGCTACGCTGTATTCCCCTCACCTCTATGTGGTGAAACGGATAGCCCACCGCCGTGACAAGGCGATATTCCATGCCCGATTTCCTGCCTGCAAAGTGTATCTCTGCGTGCGGCCAGCGCTCTTTTATTCCCTGCGCAATGGCAAGCGCAGGGTTTATGTGCCCTGCTGTGCCGCCTGCCGCAATCAGCACTCTCATTTCCTGTGACATCATCCCACCTCCTGCGCAAGCGGAACACCCTGCTGTGGCGGACTGTCCTGTGCGCTTTGTGGCAACATAGCCTCGTTCTTGCTTCTTGAACGCCTTGAGACGGACAGCACAATGCCTATCTGACCCATCAGCATGGTGAGCGACGTACCACCGTAGCTAAAAAACGGCATACTTATTCCGGTGGAGGGGATTGCGTTTAGGTTCACTGCGATGTGTAGCATCACCTGAAGGGTTATCTGCACCGCAATGCCCACCACCAGCATGGAACCGAACTTATCCTCCGCATGCACCGCAATGATGACACAGCGCACAAGCAGTGCCAAAAACAAACCGATAACCACAAGCGCACCTATAAGCCCCAGCTCCTCGCACACCACCGCAAAGATGTAGTCGTTGTACACCTCGGGCAGGTAAAGAAACTTTTGCACACTTTGGCCTATGCCCTTGCCCGTCACGCCGCCGCTACCCACCGCAATAAGGCTTTGTATTGTTTGATGGGATTCGCTTGCGGGCACGGAAAATGGGTCCTGCCAGGTGGCGATGCGCTCGTACGCATAGGATGGCACAAGCTCGGGAAACTGCGTGACCACCAGCACCACCAGCCCCACCACAAGCAGTATGGACAGCCCAAACCATTTCAGCGATGCGCCACCCGTAAACATCATGGACAGGCCTATGCCTATAATAAGTATGGTGCAGGACAGGTGCGGCTCCAAAACCAAAAGAAGCGCCATAGAGCCTAAAACCAGCATAAACGGCGCAAAGCCGTACTTAAAGGTGTTCATTCTGTTTCGGTTTGAGTGTATCATTTTGGCAAACACCAAAATAAGCGCAAACTTTGCAATTTCACTCGGCTGAAAGCCCTGCTCACTCGCCTGATTTATCCAAATCCAGCGTTTTGCGCCGTTCTTTTCCGCCATAAACAGCACCACAGTGAGCAATATAAAGGTGAGCACCATAAGCGGCCATGCGAATTTTTTCAGGATGCGATAGTCGAATATTGTGGCGGCTGCCATGCCTGCAAGCCCCAAAATAACGTAGGTGATTTGATTTTCTATGAAGGCATAGCTGTCGCCCCTGCGGATGTGCCCGCTGGGATAGGAGGCAGAAAAAAGCATCACCAGCCCAAAAAGCAGAATGATGAACACAATAGTTAAAAGGGGAATGTCAATATAGCCAAAGCGAAACCTTTTTTTAGGCTTTTTGCGCTCCTGCGCCTGCATTGCGGCGTTTTGCATCGCCTGCTTGTGTTCGCTGTACGTGGCCATATTTTCACCCCCCCTTTTTTTATTTTGATAGCGCCGGCACAAGTGTTCAATCCGCGGTTTTCAGCCTACCCCAGCACATACGAGTATATGTAGCTAAGCACCACACAAATAAGCGTTACAAAGTTAAAAAGTGCACCCACCTGCATCTCGTTCCAGCCCATCATCTCAAAGTGATGGTGTATGGGTGTCATCTTGAATATGCGCTTGCCCTTTGTCAGCTTGAAGTAGCTCACCTGCATCATCACGCTCAGCGCCTCAATAATATACACCGTGCTGAGTATTATCATGATGTCCGGCCGCCCCATGCAAAAGCCTATCGCCACGACCGCACCGCCTAAGAACATACTTCCCGTGTCACCCATGAAAATTTTAGCGGGGTAAAAATTCCACAGCAAAAAGCCCACGCATCCGCCTGCAAGCGATGCCGCCCATATGCTTAGGTGGTAGCGCCCAAAAAGCGTAAGCAGCATTAAAAAGCCGCACATCACCCACAGCGTCACGCTGGAGCACAGCCCGTCGAGGCCGTCGGTGAGGTTCACCGCATTCACTATGAGCAGAATAAGCAAAAACGCAATGGGGTAAAAGCTCCACGAAAAGTCTACCACATCCAAAAACGGCAGGCGCACAAGCGTGGATAGCCTTCCCATCAGGTGCAATCCGGACAAAAAGCTTATTGCCACAAGGCTTTGGAATATAATTTTCACCCTCGCACGCAGGCCAAGGTTTTGCTTGCGCACCACCTTTAGGTAGTCGTCCACAAAGCCTATTGCACCAAAGCAAAGTGCGGTGATGATGCCCAGTACCATCAGCTCAAAGCCGCCCATATCCGTCTGGCTGACGGCCGCCGCAATAAAGGGATATGCCATTAGCACCCCAAGGCAGCTGCCTATCACAAACATAAATCCGCCCATGGTGGGCGTTCCCTGCTTGCCCTTGTGCCACGTAGGGCCTACTTCTTTAATTGTCTGGCCAAACTTTAGCCTGCGCAAAAGCGGAACAATCACAAACCCGCTCACCGCTGTCACCACAAGCGACACAACCGCCGCTATAATTAGCGCATACCTCTCCACAAAATCCCCCTTTGGCGCACAAAACGCTTACGCCCTGCACGCTGTATTTTTCTATTAAAACAAAGCCACTTTTCAGCCTTAACAGATGCAGGCTTTTTCCTACATCTTATACCTGTGCTTCACCGAAGCGCTGTGTGAAACCCTCGGCTATTTGCTCGAACTTCATGCCCCTGCTCGCCTTGAGCAAAACGACATCTCCGCTCTTTGCCCGCCCGCACAAAAACTCTGCCGCCTGCGTATTGTGCTCAAAGCAGTGCACTTCAGTCCCCTGCTCTGCCGCCGCCTGCGCTATGTTTTTCGCAAGCTCCCCCACTGTGAGCAGCAGGCTCACGCCTGCATTTGCCACGCACTCGCCCATCTCGCTGTGCGCCTTTTGTGCCACATCGCCAAGCTCCAGCATGTCGCCCAGCACCGCAATTCGCTCGCCCTTCACCTGCATTTCGCCCAGCATATTTAGGGCGGCCTGCATGGAGTCGGGGCCTGCGTTGTAGTAGTCCTCTATCAGCGTAACGCCACCCACCTGCGCAAGCTGCTGGCGGTTTTGCGGCGGAAGAAACTCGCTCAGCGCCTTTGCCGCCTTTTGTGCGTTCAGCCCAAGGCGCGTGGCCGCCGTGTACGCAAGCAGTGCATTTTGTACATTGTGTCGGCCAAGTGTCGGTATAAACGCCTGCACTTCGCCAAACTGCTTATCCATTATTTCAAATTTCATACCGCCGTCACAGCTTACAATATTTTGTGCCAGCACCTCGCACTCGCTGTTTTGGATGCCTGCGTAAACAGGCCGTACATGCCCCGGTATTTTTGCGCCGCACAGCATTGCATCATCGCCGTTCAGCACGAGCGCACCGCCCTGCTTAACACCCTCGGCTATCTCCATCTTCGCACGCAGGACATTTTCCACGCTGCCCAGCTGCTCTATGTGCGCCCTGCCTATTTTTGTGATTATTGCGGCATCGGGGCGTGCGGCAAGTGTGAGCTTTCTTATTTCGCCAAGCCCCTGCATACCCATCTCTACCACGGCATAGTGTGTGCCCTCATCCATGCAAAACAGCGTTTTGGGCAGGCCTATTTCATTGTTTTGGTTGCCGATTGTCTTTAGCGTCTGCCCAAATGCGGAAAATACCGCCGCACAAAATTCCTTTGTGGTGGTTTTGCCCACACTGCCCGTGACACCCAGCACAACGGGCGAAAACAACGAGCGGTAGTTGCCCCCAAGGCAAATCATCGCATCTAATATGTCCGGTACTACTATCATTCTGTCGGGCGGCACGCCCTGCACGGCTCGCTCGCCCATCACCAGCGCCGCCCCATTTTCGTACGCCGCCGCCGCAAAGCTGTGCCCGTCTACCCTCTCGCCCTTTATGGCAACAAACAGGCACCCCTCGCACACCTGCCTGCTGTCCGTCACCACCGAGGTAATGGTGATTTTTTCGGATACCGCAGGACAAATGCCTTTGAAAAGAACCCGTGCGGACACTTCCTGCAATATTTTCACCTCCAAAATTTTTGATTAAATCAGCCGCAAGGGTCTGTCGGCAAGAGCAGAGCCCTTGCCCCACAATGCAATCCAATGGCAACCGCAGGGGTTATTCGGGCGACCACACAGGGTCGCCCCTACAATGTCAACGTACCCTAATAAATCCCAAGGTAGTTTGCACCTGCCGGGTCCTGGCGAGAGCCGTTGTCGTGCACCTCTATGTGCAGGTGAGAGCCAAAGCTTTGACCCGTGTTGCCCACAAGCGCTATGGTATCGCCTATATTTACGTAGGAGCCCACAGGGACACCCTGCTGGTAGCAGTGGGCGTACAGCGTGCGCAGGCCGCCGCCGTGGTCCACCACCACATACCAGCCGTAGCTGTAGTGCCACTGGGAGGTGATAACCGTGCCCGGTGCCGCAGACACTATGGGTGTGCCATCCGGCGCAGGGATGTCCACACCGTAGTGGCTACCCGTGTTGCTTCGGGGGTCGCCGTACCAGCTGCTCACGGTGGAGTAGCCCGGCACAGGCCAGCTCAAAGGCCCGCCATAGCGCACCGAGCCATCGCCAGACTGGCTGCCCTGCTGTTGCAGCTGCTGGAAGATGGCGGCATACTCCGCTTGCAATGCCGCAATTTCCGCTTCGGTAGCCGCACTTTGCTCCTGGCTTTGGCTTATTTGAAACTCTGCGCTCGCAATGAGCCCTGTCATCTCCTCCATTTTGGCAAGCGCCCACTGGCGGTTTTCCTGAAGAGAAAGCATCTCCTGCGTCATCTCGTCGATGGTTGTTTGCAATACCAGCGCCGAGTCCTGAATTTCCGCCGTCTCCACCGAAAGCTGTTCCAAAATCTCGGTATCATGCTGAGAAATACGGCCGAGTGCATCCGCTATCTGCACATAAGTGCCGTAGTCATCCACCGCAAGCAGGGTGGTGAGCATGGAGTTTGTGCTGTTCATCTCGTATATAGCACGCAGGCGCTGTGCGTACAGGTCTTGGTTGCTCTGTATGCGTGTGTTCGCATCCGACAGCCTATCCGTCGCCGCTATGAGCTTGTCCTCCGTCTCGGCTATGAGCACCTCCTGCTCGTCAATAAGCAGGACAAGCTCCTCATAGTTTTGCTCATACTCAAGTAGCGCCGCCTCGTACGCCTCTTTGTTGTCCTCATTTGCGGCGATGCTGTCCTGCAACGAGTCCAGCAGCTGCATTTTTTCGTCAATTTCACCCTTGACATCATCAATACTGCGTGCGCTTGCCGCCATCGGCATCACCTGAAAAAACAGCACAAACACACATATTAACGACACAAACTTGACAAACTTCTTTTTCATGAGCAATACCCCGCTTTTTTGTTGTGTGCAGGCATGTCACGCTATTTGCACACAGGTTTGTATTTTTACAAAGTGCTTACTTTCACAAAGCTGTGCCTGATTTTTCAGCACAGAAATTCACCCCGATAGCTCTATCCGTAAAGCTTAATTTTACCTCAATAATCCATTTTGCACAAGCCACTCGGCCACAATCTCGCTCTCATCTAAGTAGACCGTGTAGCCGTCCATCACCTGATAGTTTTCGTGCCCCTTGCCGCACAGCAGTAGCATGTCCTGCTCTTTCAGCGTTTTCAGTGCATCCTGCACCGCTTTTTTGCGCTGTGGCTCTACCGCAAACGCTTTCTTGCGCCTTTTTAGCAGGCTGATACACTGCTTCATCGTGTCCTGCACGCTTTCCTCTCGGGGGTTGTCCGCCGTCAAAAATATCTCATCCGCATATTGTGTGGCAGCCTCGCCCATGGCCGTGCGCTTTGCCGCATCCCTCTGCCCTGCACAGCCGAACAGCACTATCATTTTTCCCTGCACGTGCGGCCGCAGGGAGGACAGTAGCTTCTCCAGCGCATCGCCTGTGTGCGCAAAGTCACGTATTACCGTAAACTCTCCGCTATATAGCACCTCACTGCGGCCGCTGACGCCCTTCACCTGCCCAAGTGCATTTGCCACAAGCTTTGCGTCCTGCCCCAGTATCACCGCCGCCCCTGCCACCGCAAGCGCATTTGAAACATTGTGCGCCCCCGGCATACCAAACTTTACAGGGTGCAAAAAGCCATCCCCCAAAAAGGCAAACTTTACATCCGCCGCCCTTTCGACTATATTACGTGCCATAAAATTTGCAGAGTTATCATCTAACGAAAAGCTGTACTTCTCCCCATCCTCAAGCTCTCTTAGCAGGCGATGCCCTGCGTCATCATCGTGGTTTATCAGTACGTTTTCGCTCTGTGTCAGCAGTATCTTTTTTGCTCTGTAATAATTTTCCATTGTGCCGTGGTAGTCGAGGTGGTCCTGCGTGAGGTTTGTAAATATCCCAAGCTCAAAGCGCAGACCGTACAGCCTGTCCTGTGCAAGCGCCTGGCTGCTCGCCTCCATCACCACATGCGTACAGCCTGCCTTGTGCATTTGCGCAAGCAGTGCGTTCAAGTCCCACGCCTCGGGCGTTGTGAACTTTGCCGGCACCGAAAGCTCGTCTATTTTGCACACGCTTGTGCCTATAAGGCCGCACTTTATCCCAAGGCTTTTCATCACCTGCCACAGCACGGTGGACACGGTGGTCTTGCCGTTTGTTCCCGTAACGCCTATCAGCGTCATTTTATCCGCAGGTCGAGCGAAAAAGTTTTGGCACAGCAGTGAGTAAGCCTTGCGGCTATCCTTCACCACAACCTCATTTTTCAGCCCCAGCTTTCTTTGGGTGACAACCATGCCTGCGCCCATATCCAGCGCCTTTTGTGCGTACTCGTGGCCGTCGAACGTCTCGCCCTTCACACACACAAACACACTGCCGCTTTGCACCTTTCGGCTGTCCTGCGCAACACTCGTAGCCACGCCCTCGGGGATAGTGCCATCGTGCACAACACCATTTAACAGCTCGCTATATCGCATGTGCAAACCCCTTTCCTCGCTTTTGCGCCACTACTCCTGCACGTCTGTAATATTTTCCATTGTCAGCACCACCACGCTGCCCAGCGGCACCTCTTCATCGGGCAGGATGCTCTGCGCTATTACCACAACGCCGTCTCCCGAGTCGGGTGCGCCCTCTGTCAGCACGTTCAGCCCAAGGCTTTTTAGCAACTCTATGGCGTTTTCGGGTGTTCTGTCCACAAGGTTTGGCACTGTTACCAGCTCCTGCGGAGCGGAGGCATCTGTGTACATAATCACCTCGCCCGCATACGGGATTTGTGTGTACGCCTGCGGATACTGCCCTATTACAGTGTCGCCCTCGCCCACCACTCTCGCTGTAAGCCCTGCTTTGTTCACGATGGTCTGCGCGCTCACTATGTCATTTTCGGTGACATCGGGACAGCTTACGGTGGTACGTGCAAGCTCCGCATCGGTGCTGTACTGCGGCTCTACGCCCAGCACGTCCATCGCATCCGCTATCACTTCACGCACAAACGGCCCTGCAAGGCGTCCGCCAAAATATGTGCCGAGGCCGGTGGGGTCTATCGGCTCATCCAGCGCCAAAATCACCGCAATTTGCGGGTCGTCCGCAGGGGCAAAGCCCACAAATGAGGATATGTATATCTCCTCATCTTCACTCTCTTTTACCACATCCAGCTTTTCGCTCGTGCCGCTTTTGCCGCCCACATTATACCCGGGGATATATGCGTTTTGGCCGTTTGGCGTGCTGGATACAAGCTCTTCCAAAATGTCGCAAATCTCTTCGCTCGTTTGGGTGCTGATAACCTGCCGCTTCACCACAGGCTCGTACTCCGCCACCACATTTCCTGCAGAGTCCAGCTCCTGCTGTACTATGTAAGGCTGCATAAGGTTGCCGCCGTTTACCGCCGCCGACACTGCGGTTATCATCTGCACCATGGTGTATTTGTTGCTCTGCCCAAAAGAACAGCTTGCCAGCTCAACCGCCCCAAGCTCATCCAGCGAGTATACAAGGTTGTCCACCGCCGCCTGGCTCGGCTCGCCCGGCAAGTCTATGCCCGTGGGTTCTGTCAGCCCAAAAGCATTGAGGTAGCTATACCACACATCCGCACCCATACCTGCGCTCATCTGCACAAAGGACACGTTACAGCTCTCTATAAGCGCATTACGTAGGTCGGGCATTCCGTGGGCGGTCTCCCCCGCACAGCGAATGGGGCTGTCCCAGCCCTCCACCATGATAGAGCCGCCACAAGCAAATGTGTTGTTCTGTGTGTACAGCCCCGAGTCCAGCGCCGCCGCCGCCGTGACAATTTTCATTATACTGCCCGGCTCGTACGTGTCCGCAAGCGCCTTGTTTCGCCACTGAAGCGTGCGTGCCTCGCCCTGCATTTGTATCCACTCGTCGCTACCCTCTGCCAAAAGCTCCATCGCATCAAGGCTTGCCGTGTCCATTATTTCGTAGGGGCTATTGGGGTCGTAGCTGGGGTAGACCGAAAGACCTAAAATAGCGCCCGTGTTTACATCCATCGCAATGGCCATGCCACGCTGCTCCGGCTGGTACATCTCCACCGCCGCTTGTAAATTTTCATCCAAGCTGCGCTGAATATCCATGTTCACCGTGAGCACAATGCTACTGCCGTCCTGCACAGGATATGTTGTGCCGTCCCCCTCTGTGGGAATCTCCTGCCCGTAGGCATCCCGTGCGATAATTGTTCGCCCCGGCACGCCTGCCAGCGTCTCCTCGTACTGCCTTTCTATGCCCTCAAGGCCGTTGTTGTCGTTTCCCACAAAGCCGAGTATAGTGGAGGCCAAGCTCTCGTATGGATAGTACCGCTTTGTGTCCTCCGTAAGGTAAATTCCGCTTAGGTTGTACGTGTCCATCATGGTGCGAATCATGTCCGCCACCGGCTTTTCTATCTTGCTCTTTACCAGATGATACATGCTTTCCTCATCCGATAGCTCCTCGTACAGCTCCTGCTCATCCAGCTCCAATATAGCCGCAAGCTCCCGTGCGGCTATGCGGGCAGGGTCCTTTTCCGCAGACTCCTGCGGTATTCTGCTTTGGCTCAGCACATCCGGGCTCGACTCCACCGTCCACACGGTGGCACTTTGTGCCATTAGGTTCATGTTTGCGTCGTAAATATTACCACGTAGCGGCTCTATTTCAATAGACGCCAGCTGCTGGCGAGCGGCACGTGCCTCCCACTCGCTGGCCTGCTCTATTTGCAGCTGGGACAGGCGCAAGCCCAGCGCACCCGCCGCCACCACAAACATAGTAACAAGCGCTATACAGCGCAAAAGCAGCGAGCGGCTTTTCGCCTCTTGTTGCTTTTGCGTCTGTGTGTTTTGAGGCTCATCGCCCTTTTTATGCAGTTGTTTCGGGCTGTTTTCCCCCTGCTTTTTCAAGCGAATCCCCCTTTTTTTTGTTCAGATAGTGTTGATATAAGCATCCTCACTATCCAAAGCTTGCGCTATTCACCCTCACCGAATATTCCGCTTAGTAGCTGCTGCAAAGGATTTTCACGCACCTGTATGCTGTTATCCTCTTCCATTCTAAAGTAGGTTATCTGCCCATTTGTGATTTTTTCAAAGCCCATGCCTGTGGCAAGCTCCTCCACTTTGTTTAGGCTGGACATGTTTTCAAACTCAAAGTTTAGGTATGCGCTCAGCGCCTGCTCCTCCGTGAGCTGTGCCTCCTTGCTTGATATGTTGCTCTGCACCTCGGTGAGCGTTGCCTGTGTTTGCAACACTCCGCACACCAGCACCACCAGCACCGCCACCGTAAGCAGGGTGCGTATCATCTTCATGCGCTGTATGTGACGTATGTTTTGCACACGCTTTACCACCCGTACGGCAGGCACTGCACTGCGCTTTACGGGCGCTGTCTTTGCGGGCGCGAAACGCTCCAGCTCGTACGCTACTTGTGCCATAATAATCAATCCCCCCTGCTTTTATTTGATAGTGTCAACGCAAATGTTCAGACGGCATATTTTGGCTATTTTTCCGTTCTACTGTGTCCTTAAAACTCACATTCCACCAAGGAGTGTGTCGTTTTTCTTCCTTGTAGAACAAAAAAACCCCTCAAAATCTGCTCGTTTCAACTTGTGTCAACACTATCCGATATGCTAACACCATCCGATAAGATTACCCTTTTTAGTACTCTTTTTTGCTCAATATATCCGCTACAGCTTTTCCAGCACACGCAGTTTTGCGCTTCTGCTACGGCGATTTTGCTCCTGCTCCGCTTCGCTTGCAACGATAGGCCGCCTGTGCACAAGCCTTGCCTGCGCCACACCGCCGCACACGCACACGGGCAACTGCGGTGGGCAGGTACACGCCGTGCTCCACGCGCGAAAGCGCTGTTTCACCATTCTATCTTCCAGTGAGTGAAAGGTGATAATCGCAAACCTTCCACCCGGCTTTAGCATTTCAAATATGCCGTTTAGCCCCTCGCTCAGTGCGTCCATTTCGCCATTTACCGCAATGCGCAGTGCCTGAAACGCACGTCGTGCAGGGTTTTTGTTTTTGCGTCGCACAGCCGGCGGCAGCGCCGATGCAATAATTTGCGCCAGCTGTTTGGTCGTCTCTATGCGCTCTTTTTCCCTGTGCCCCACAATTTTTCCCGCTATCTGCCAGGCATACGGCTCTTCACCATACGTGCGCAGTATGTCGCTAAGCTCCTGACGCTCGAGCTGCTGCACAAGCTGTGCCGCCGTGGTGCCGCTTTGGCTCATGCGCATATCCAGCGGCGCATCCTCCATGTAGGAAAAGCCCCTTTGCGGCGTATCCAGCTGGTGGCTCGAAACACCCAAGTCCAAAAGTGCCCCGCTTATTTCATGTATGTCCAGCTCTTTAAGCGCTGTGTTTGCATCGCAAAAGTTCGCATGCACTACCGTGGCAGGCAAAGCCTCAAGGCGCTTTTTTGCGGTCATAACAGCATCCGGGTCTCTATCCAGCGAATACAAATGCCCGCCCTTTGCGCCATCCAAAAGGTGAGCAATAGCCGCCGAGTGGCCTGCGCCCCCGGCTGTGCCGTCCACATATATTCCGTCGGGCTGTATGTTCAGCCCCTCTATGCACTCGCTTAGCATTACGGGCAGGTGCGTAAACTCCATTAGAAATCCAGCTCCTCCATGGCGGCCGCAATGGGCGCACTGTCAAGGCGTTCGTTCATGCGCTTCCACGCCTGTTCATCCCATATTTCGGCGTGGCGTCCAACGCCCACCACCAAAACGTCCTTATTCAGTGTTGCGTGCTCTCTAAGGTGCGTAGAAACAAGAATACGCCCCTGCTTGTCCGGCTTCACTTCTCCTGCACCCGAATACAAAAAGCGCTGGATGTCCCTGCTTTTTACCACACTTTTTTCGGCCAGCGCCGCCGATATGCGCTCCCATTCCTCCTGCGGAAACGCAACAAGGCAGTTGTCCAGCCAGCGGGTGACGATAAAGCTTTCTCCCATCTCTTCCCTAAGTCGGGCGGGGAAATTGAGCCTGCCCTTTTCATCCATCACACAGCGATACTCGCCTATCAGCACGGCAGCCCCCCCTTTCCCTAATCTTCATCAATGGGCGTTTAACTAAAAACCTTTATCTCCACTTTTACCCACTTTTACCCACTTTATGGTCTTGTGCACCCAATTATACAGGGTATTCACACCAAAATCAAGTGTACAAGCTATCTTTTCGAAATTACACAAAATCATATTCTGTCGAATTTACGTGTGTTTTATTCTCTCACTGTACAAGACGGCAAAAACACACAAAATAAAAAGCCTCACCCGTGTACAAATAGTACACAAGCACAGCTTCCTATTTTCACCGCCGCTATATTACCAAACAAAAAAGCAGACACCGCTTTGTGTGTCTGCAAAATCTTTACATATATGTTTATAAACTTGTAGCTCACCATTTCATGCTACGCGCCGCAAATAGCGATTTATTTATATCTGATGCTTTTCCTTTTGCCTTACCGTAGCGCGCACATGCTTCACCTCGGAACAGCTTCGCATGAGCTGCTCCTCCGTTTGACGCAGTACGTTTTCACAGTAGCTCGTCACCGAGCCACGCATCTCCTTTGCCTGCTGCTGTGCACTCTGTAAAATTTCGCTTGCACGTTGTTTTGCAGCCTTCACAATCTCCTGCTCGCTCACAATGACACGCGCACGTTCCTCCGATTTTTTTATAATGGCATCCGCCTCCCTGCGAGCACCATCCACAATATCCGCCCTGTCCCGCACTATCGCCTTGGCCTGGCGAATTTCAGTGGGCATACTAAGGCGTATATCGTCAATAATATCCCGCAGCTTCTCCGCATCCACCATGCGCTTGCCGCTTAGCGGCACCGTGAAGGCATCCTCCAGCGTCTCGTCCATCAAATCCAGCAAATCATCAATATTCATAAGCTAAACCTCCTCGTCCTTACGCAATCTTTCGATAATCGTCTGCTCTACCTCTTTGGGCACAAAATCGGACAACTCTCCACCAAAGCTCGCCACTTCCCTGACAGCACTGGAAGAAAGATACATATACTCCGAATCGGTAATAAGAAACATCGTCTCAAGCTCGGGGTTCAGCTTTTTGTTTATCAGC
Source organism: uncultured Oscillospiraceae bacterium (assembly GCA_964370045.1). Lineage (GTDB taxonomy): Bacteria > Bacillota > Clostridia > Oscillospirales > Ruminococcaceae > JAAYCI01. The sequence continues at coordinate 16,552 of CAYJGZ010000020.1, read as the reverse complement.
GCCATCTGAAACTCGTTCTCAAAGTCGGTCACCGCACGCAAGCCCTTCACCAGTGCACACGCACCCTTTTGCCTTGCGTACTCCGCCACAAGGCCACCGTATGCGTCCACCTCCACATTCGGAATATCCGCAACAACAGTGCGAAGCATCTGCACACGCTCTTCACTGCTGAAAGAATACTTTTTGTTCGCATTGATGAGAACCGTGACAATCACCTTGTCAAAAATCCCGGCACAGCGTTTTATAATGCTGATGTGACCCTTTGTGACAGGGTCGTAACTGCCGGGGCAAATAGCAATTTTCATAGTGCCTCCCCTGCAAAGAGTGCCTCCTCTTTGGGCGCATGGTAGCGGCTTAGGAGCACCTTGCCGTATTTATATTGCTTGAACAAGGTTAAGTTTCGCACATTTTGCGGCAATATTTTGTCGCTTTGCGTCTCGCACATGACAATAGCACCCGCACTGCACCGCTCGGACACCGCGCTAAGCAAGCGGCCGATGTACTGCTCGTCCTTTTCATACGGCGGGTCCATCAGCACCATGTCAAAGCTGTCGGAGCATCTGCCCAAAAAGGCGAGTGCATCGCCCAAAACCGTCCTGCTCTGTGCGCCAAAACCGAGCGATGCGATGTTTTGGCTAACAACAGACAGCGCCGCTTTATCTCCGTCCACAAACACACAGTGCTTTGCCCCTCTGCTCAGCGCCTCCAGCCCCAGCTGGCCGCTTCCCGCAAAAATATCCAGCACCTTTGCGCCGCCTATCCATGGGGATACTGCGCTGAACATAGCCTCTTTCACACGCTCCAGCGTTGGTCTTGTGGCATCACCTTTCAGCGTGGCCAGGCTTTTTCCCCGTGCACTCCCCGCAATAACACGCATGACGCCACCCTCCATTCTGCCCTTTACAATTAAGGGGCTTTGCCCCGTATTCATCGTGGCAACAGCGTCTTGAAAGTCGCTGAATATTCAAGATGTCCGCCGCCTCTGTAGGTGGCGGACATCTTACCTTACGTTATTATGCTTGCTCCGCCCTAAATTGTCAAGCCGAAACACCTTTGTTTTCTTTTGTCCAACACCTTGTATTTGTCGTTTTATCAATATTTTTTGCACATGACTTGCACAAGGGTCTTATGTGAAAATTTTCAGCGACAAATCTCCGCACAAAAAATATACATTTTGTATTGACTTTTAGCAGACTAAAAGTTATAATTTATTTTGTTGTGTAAAGCATTTCGCTTTACATCACCCGCAAAAGGAGGTACCCAAATGCCGAAAAATTTAGACATTTCCTACCTTTTGGACTTTTACGGGGATGTTTTAACCCAAAAGCAGCAGGATGTGATGGAGCAGTACTACAACGATGACCTTTCGCTTTCGGAGATTGCGGAAAACTTCGGCATCACACGGCAGGGCGCAAGGGATTCCATCAAGCGGGGCGAGGCCATCCTGCTTGAGCTTGAAGAAAAGGTGGGCTTTGCACAGCGCCACCGTGACATACAGGCCACTTTGGGCGATTTGCAGACGCTTGTGCAGGAGATAGACTTTGAGAACAACACCGGCTACTCCCACTCGGACAAAATTTCGGACAATGTTCAAGGCATATTAAAGCTACTTGGCAAGCTGTCCGACTAAATAGTGTTCACACTATCTAAAAGCATTTTACTTTCAACCACGTTTTATAAAGGAGGCTGTGCCGCATGGCGTTTGAGTCTTTAAGCGAAAAATTAGGGCAGGTTTTCAAAAGGCTTCGCGGCAAGGGCAAGCTGAACGAAAGCGACATCAAAACCGCCATGCGCGAGGTACGCATCGCACTTTTAGAGGCAGACGTAAACATAAAGGTCGCCAAAAGCTTTATCGAGACGGTGAGCGCACGTGCTGTGGGCTCGGAGGTAATGGACAGCCTCACCCCCGCACAGCAGGTTGTCAAGATAGTAAACGAGGAGCTCACCGCCCTCATGGGCAGTGACAACGAATATATCCGCCTAAATAGCACCCCTCCCACCGTGATTATGATGGTGGGCTTGCAGGGTAGCGGCAAGACCACCCACAGCGCAAAGCTGGCACGTTTTTTTGCAAAGCAGGGGCATCGCCCACTGCTTGTGGCGGCGGACATATACCGCCCCGCCGCTGTGGACCAGCTGAAAATGGTGGGCGAAAAGGCAGGTGCGGTGGTATTTTCCCTGCCGGGGGAAAAGCCGGAGGTAATCGCAAAAAAAGCGTATGCACACGCACGTGACCACGGCAACGACATTATCATAGTGGACACCGCCGGCCGTCTGCACATAGACGAGGCGCTCATGGGCGAGCTACAGCGCATAAAGCAGGATGTTGCGATTGACGAAACGCTGCTTGTGGTGGATGCCATGGTGGGCCAGGATGCCGTAAATGTGGCAAAGAGCTTTGCCGAAACGGTGGGCATAGACGGCGTAATTCTCACAAAGCTGGACGGCGACACCCGAGGCGGTGCGGCGCTGAGCGTGCGTGAGGTGACGGGAAAGCCCATAAAGTTTGCGGGTGTGGGCGAAAAAATAGACGACCTTGAAAGCTTTCACCCCTCCCGTATGGCAGGGCGAATACTCGGCATGGGCGATGTGCTCACGCTGATTGAAAAGGCACAGGATGTCGCCGACGAAAAGGAAGCGGAGCGCACCGCAAAGCGCATGATGGAAAACAAGTTCGACATGACCGACCTGCTTTCCCAAATGGCGCAGCTGAAAAAGATGGGCGGAGCGGCGGCACTGCTCTCCATGATTCCGGGCGCAAACAAGGTGAACACGGACAACGTGGACGACAGCCACTTCACCCGCATTGAGGCCATCATTTACAGCATGACACCCGCCGAGCGGGAAAAGCCCTCGCTCATCGACCCAAAGCGCAAAAGGCGCATTGCCGCAGGCAGTGGCACACGTGTGGAGGATGTAAACAAGCTGCTCAAAATGTACGAGCAAACCTCCAAAATGATGAAGCAGTTCCGCAAAAACCCCAAAAAGCTCGCACGCATGGCAAGGCACATGGGCGGCATGGAGGGCATGTAGCTTTTGAGGCTACCGCCGTTTCACACTGTTGTATCACGGGAAACCGTTACAAATATTTGCATTACATTTGCACTGATACGAAGAAAAATAAACAAAAGAAGGAATGGTATTTTTTATGGCAGTTAAAATTCGTCTGCGCCGCATGGGCGCCAAGAAAGCTCCTTTTTATCGTGTTGTTGTGGCGGACTCCCGCTTCCCCCGTGATGGACGTTTCATCGAGGAAATCGGCTACTATGACCCCACAAAGAACCCCAGCGTTGTTGAGATAGACGGCGAAAAGGCCAAAAAGTGGATTTCCAACGGCGCACAGCCCACCGACACCGTACGCGCTCTTTTGAAGAAAAAAGAGATTCTGTAAAGGAGATTTCACATGCAAGAGGTCTTGGTTGCAATGGCAAAAGGGCTTGTGAACGACCCCGATGCCGTGCAGGTGACAACGGACGATAGCAACCCACGGGAAGTTGTGTTTCACCTATGTGTTGCAGAGGATGATAAGGGACGTGTTATCGGGCAAAAGGGTAGCAAAGCCCGTGCCCTTCGCACCGTGATGAGCGCCGTTGCCGCAAAGCAAGGAAAACGCTCTCGTGTGGAGATAGATTAAGATAATAACATCCTTTGTGATGTAGTTTTCCTGTTTGAGAGTGGACATGCAGCGTTGACAATTTAGCTTTGTCAACGCATCTTGTTTGCCGCACCACAGCTTTCGGAAAGGGGCATTTTAACATGTATTTGTATGTGCTTATACTTCCTGCGCTTGCGGTGCTTATTGTCTCTGCCGTGACAGTGGCAAGGCTTGTTTTTATAAAGCGCCGTGCCACACAGCAAAAACAAGCCCCACCGGACGATGCGGCTTTTTCCGAGGAAATTTCCGCACAGGAAAAGGAGAATCCCTCGTGAAAAAGCAATTTTTAGAGGCGGGAGAGTTTGTCTCCACACACGGCATTGCAGGTGAGCTGCGCATTTATCCTTGGGCGGACGACACCAGCTTTTTGTCACGCTTTCACACGCTTTACCTCGATAGCGAGGGGCAACGAGCGCTGAAGGTGGAGCAGATTCGCCCACACAAAAATATCTGCATCGCAAAAATCGAGGGCATCAGCTCGGTGGAGCAGGCACGTGCGCTCATAGGTCAGGTGGTGTACATCTCCCGAGAGCAGGCCGCACTGCCAAAGGGCAAGCACTTTATTCAGGATTTGCTGGGGCTTGCGGTGGTGGACGACGCAACGCAAAAACTGTACGGTCACATCCGTGCCATCACCCACCCCGGGCGGCACGACGTGTACGAAATAGAGCGTGAGGACGGCAGTATTGTGCTGTTTCCTGCCGCTCCTGTTTTTGTGAGCCGCATAGACATCGAGGCGGGGACTGTTTTCGTCTCGCCCATTTCGGGAATGTTTGAGGACTGATACCTATACGAGGGGAAGCATGCATTGATTACCATAGATATTGTTACCCTGTTTCCGCAAATGTGCGACGAAGTGATGAGCGAAAGCATCATGGGGCGTGCGCGCCGAAGCGGCAAGTTTCTGCTTTATTGCCACAACATACGGGACTACACGCTCTCAAAACAGCGGCGTGTGGACGACTATACCTACGGTGGCGGCCACGGCATGGTGATGCAGGCAGACCCCATTGCTCGATGCCTTGATGCTATTTTGGAGCGGTACGAGCAGGATGGCCTTGAGCGACCGAAAATATGCTTTATGACTGCGTGCGGCGGCGTGTACAACCAGCAAAAGGCAAAGGAATTTGCACAGCTAAGCGGCCTTGTGCTGGTGTGCGGACACTACGAGGGCATAGACCAACGTGTCATCGACAGCTATGCGGACGAAGAGGTGTGCATAGGCGACTATGTGCTCAGCGGTGGTGAGCTTGCGGCGCTTGCGGTGGCAGACAGTGTTCTGCGCTTGCAGGAGGGTGTTTTGAAAAGCAGTGAGGGCTTTGAAAAGGAGAGCTTTTACGATGGTCTTTTGGAATATCCACAGTATAGTAGACCCGAGGTGTGGCGTGGGCAAAAAGTTCCCGAGGTACTTTTAAGCGGCCACGCCGCCAATATCGAGGCGTGGCGCACAGGACAAAGCGTGCGCCGCACAAGGCAGCGTCGCCCCGAAATGTACTTAGCACTCGAACAACAGGTGGCAAGCCCCACCGCAAAAAGGGCACGGCGGAAGAAATCGTTTGCAAAAAGCGAAAGTACATCCCAAAAACAGACAGATATTTCTGTGCAATATGACAGTGATGTTGAAAACTAATTGTCCTTATTCCACAAAATACACTTTGAAGTTTGCCCTTGTTTCTGTGACAAGTTTCAAATTTTTATCAAAAAGTTGACCTAAGCACATCATTAGCTTACAATATAAGTAACGATAGTACTATTTATTTTGCTCCATGGGGGAAAGGAACCGCATTATGTATGTTAAAGAGGTTACAGTTGAAAATCAGGTAGGCTTGCACGCACGTCCGGCTACCTTTTTTATTCAAAAAGCGAACGAGTTCAAAGCATCAATTTGGGTTGAAAAGGAAGAGCGCCGTGTAAATGCCAAGAGCCTGCTGGGAGTGCTATCCCTTGGTATTGTCGGCGGAACATCCATACGTGTTATTGCGGACGGTGCAGACGAGCAAGCTGCAGTTGACGCTTTGGTAAAGCTTGTCAGCTCTGGATTTAGCGAGTAAGTTTACCATTTGCCACTATTTGCGCCGCCCGTTTTCGGGTGGCGTATTTTGCTTTTTACAGGTGTGGGCAAACGCAGTGATTTAGTTTTTCGCTATATCCTCCTGCGCTTAACGTGTTCTACATCACCTCTATATGTCCACTCCCCTTTTTACAAACACACAAAATGGAGGCTCACAAGAGCTATGACCACGCAGGAACTTTACAAAAAAGCCACCACTCTTCCAAAGCTCCCCGGTATTTACATTATTCGCAACGCAAAAAACACTATCATTTACATAGGTAAATCAAAGGTGCTTCGCACAAGAGTATCGCAGTACTTTCGCCCGGGTGTGCCGCACGACCAAAAGGTTTCCCGCATGATAGCCGCCGCCGCAGACTTTGATATTATCGTTACAGACAGTGAATTCGAGGCGCTGGTGCTGGAATGCAGCCAGATAAAAATACACCGTCCTAAGTATAATATCCTCTTAAAAGACGACAAAGGCTACCGCTATATTCGCATTTCGCCCGGTGAATGGCCGCACATCACCGCCGAAAAGCAAAAGCCGGAAAATGCAAGCGGCGAGTGGCTGGGGCCGTACATCTCGGGGCACGGCGTGAACAACCTAATAAGCGCCGCACTGGACGCCTTTTTACTGCCCCACTGCTCCCGAAAGTTTCCGCAGGATTTTGGCAAGCAACGCCCCTGCCTTTATGCTCACATAGGCAAGTGCATGGCGGTGTGCACCGGCAAAATACCCCATGCGCTCTACCTCGAAACGTTGGAAAATGCCCTATCCATGATACGGGGCGGTGGCGGAAGTATGCTCCACATGCTCGCCCAGCGCATGGAGGAGGCCGCTGAAAACCTTGAGTTTGAGCGTGCGGCGCTTTTGCGGGACCAAATTGCGGCCATCAAAAAGCTGGGAGACAGCCAAAAGGTCATCCGCAGTGATGAAAAGGACCTTGATGTCATCGCATTTGCGCAGGGTGCAGGCTCGGCATGTGTGGCGGTTTTGCGCTTTAGGGGCGGTGTTTTGTTCGACAAACGTGAGTTTTTGTTTTATAATGAGGGTAGCACACATGCGCTTAGGGAGGAGTTTGTGCCCAGCTACTACCTTGGAGAGGACGAGGATATTCCGAAGGTAGTTGCGGTGGACAAGCGCCTGCCCGACCATGAGCTTTTACAGCGCTTGCTCTGTGAGAAAAAAGGCTCTAAGGTACAGCTGTACGTACCCGAGCGAGGCGACACCAAAAAGCTGGTGGAGACCGCCTACACAAACGCTGTGGACCGCCTTGCAAGGGAAAGCGGCCGTGTGCGCAAGGAAGATAAAGCGCTGAACGAGCTTGCGGGCCTTTTGGGGCTTAGTGCACCGCCACACGTCATTGAGAGCTACGATATATCCAACTGGGGCGATGGCACAAGCGTGTGCGGCATGGTAGTTTTTGAGGATGGCAAGCCAAAAAAGGCGGGCTATCGCAGGTTTAAGATAAAGAGTGTGTCCGGCACGGACGACTACGCCAGCATGTCCGAGGCGCTTTTGCGCAGAGCCTCCGAATACGACAGCGGCGCAAAGGGTCAGTTTGGCGAGCTTCCTCATCTAATACTGCTGGATGGAGGCATCGGGCAGGTACACGCAGGTGTTGCCGCACTTGCAAACACGGGGCTTTCAAGCGTGCCTATATTCGGCATGGTGAAGGACGCTCACCACCGCACACGTGGTATCATCTCACCCGACGGTGGCGAAATTCAGCTGTCTTTGCACCGCAACTCCTTCACGCTCATCACCGCCATACAGGACGAAACCCACCGTTTTGCGATAAATTATCAGCGGAGTAGCCAAAAAAAGCGCACCTTTTCCTCCGTGCTCACCACATTGCCGGGCATAGGCCCTGCCACCGCAAAGGCGCTGATGGGACATTTTAAGACGCTGAAGGCCATTGCCACCGCAGGCGAGGAGGAGCTTTGCGCTGTGAAAGGCGTGAGCAAATCCGCCGCAAGAACTGTATATTTGCATTTCCACCCTGAAAAGAACGGATAGTACCACCCTATGTGGAATTTTCGCACTACTCGGTGTTGAGTTTATTTGCTTGGAGTAGACGCATATAGGTGATTTAGAATGTGTTAAGTGGGAGGATATACCAAAACTCCAAATCACCGCTTTTGTCCACACCTTATTTATCTGTTAGCTCGCCCGCCAATACACCCCATAACAAAAGCGAGGGAAATTATGAGAATTATGTATGTTGGAATGGATAACTGCACACGTGTTGCACAGACCAATCGGGTAAAGTTCTTGGAAAATGGTTTTCCCACCAGCTACAGGCACTCAGACTTTAACGATGGTATATCAGGGCCTGTCATTATTGCGCATGTGTATCGCAGCAAGGGCGGCAAGCGCTTAACGCTGGCCGTGCCTGACAGCTTTGATATGGCGCGTGCCCAGCAGGAGCTTTTGAAGGACGGCTGGCTGGACCTCACCGAATGTGTGACAAAGGGCGAAACACTGTACTAAGCTAAAGATTGCTGTGCGGATACAGCACTTCACATATACTGTAAATAGCTGTGCAGTGGGACAAACACTGTATGTACGATGTATCTTCACGCCCCGCTTTGCTCGGGGCATTTTTTAATGCAATCAAAACATATTTTACTGTTTGATTTACCCTCACTTTTGTGATAAAATAATGTAGATGTGCTTATGCTACATTTTTGGATAAAATTTTCGTTGTTTCGCCATTTGCTCTCTTTATTTTCCTTTTTGCGACACTCATTTTCAGGAAAAGAGGCTTTCTCATGCCCGACTGCTACACAAATGTATTTCTTGGGATTCAGGCATTGATGCGCAGCGGCTATACCATTGCCAGCCAGCCGGCATTTATTGCGGGTGCCAACGGTGCCGACCCTTTTTTTATGTATCAATATTACCGCAAAAACGCATCGCCAAACATGCGAGTGTTGGGCGCACGCTTGCAGCGGGAAAGCACCGGCGCTTTCCTGCTGGCGCTGCTGCACAACGCCACCACCTCCGTTCAGCAAAGCTATGCGCTGGGCTTTGTGACTAACTACACCACAAGCTGCACGCTAAACCCCTACATTGCGGCCATGACCGCAACCGACATGCCTTACAACGAGCATTTAGGTGCTTTCAGGCTGGCTACGGCGCTGGACTCGGAGATTTACTTTCGCAACTACAAGACGCTTTCGGTGCCGTTACACGCAGGCACTCCCGTGCTGATTACGGAGGAGCTGGCACAGGTGACAAGCCTTTTGCGCAATGTGCTGATGCTTGTGTATGGGCAGGATATTTCGCAGGTTGTTTTGGCGGATATGTTTCATGACAACCTCAACATACGCCGTATGCTTTCGACATCGGGTATGCTGAATAAATTTCGCACAAGGTTTGTTTTTCCAAAATATTCTGCTTTGTACGGTGGGCCTTTGTCCTGCAAATCACAGCCGGGCGAGCGCCTAAAGTCTCTGCCCAAAAACTGGAAAAACCCCCACACCGGCGAGGAAATGAACCTGACGCTAAACGAGGTCTTGGCCTTAGCCGAGCAGACGGGCGGCATCTGCGTAAACGCCGCCGAGCAGTACCTGTTGGGCGAGCTTGACGAGCACCAGCTTTTGGATATAATCGGCAACAACAACTACATAACGGGTATGCCGGCCAAGGCGAAAAAGAGGAAACTTAACATACAAATTTCCCGTGAGGATTGATTTTAGTGTGCGAGCAGTAAATTTGCCAATTCCAAAGTTACATTTGTCAAAAAGTATCAACATAAATTCTTGCCACTTATTTGTTCGCTTTCAAATACTGATTTACTTTAACAAGAAAAACCGCGAAGGGAGTATTCTTGCCTTATGGAAATAATGATTGCTATAATCGGTGCTGTAGCATCAATTACTGCTGTTATGTTTGGAGCCGTTTATGTCAATTCCAAAAATATACATATGCAAAATCGCAAGCTAAAAGAAGGTCATTACATCAATTACTTTCAAGCCATTCACAACTTAGCAAAAGACAGTAAAAATGAAATTTTTTTGGAAGAATATGCCCTATCCCGAAATAAACTGTTCATTATCGCAAGCGAAGATGTCGTAAAGTCAATTCTCACCTATGAAAATGAAGCTGTTGGAAAAGCAAGCAATTTTCACGACCAGTATTTAACGAATGTTGCTATTTACATCCGAAAAGATTTGAAGATTAGAAGCAAGAATTTCCCTACAATACGCTTGATAAAGGCAGGGATTTCAACTGTATAAATAGAACACTTTCTACATAAAGGCACTTTTGAAAAATCAAGAGTGTCTTTATTTTGTGCAAAAATATAGGCGAGTACTTCACATGCATTATCTCTCAATATGAAAAGACAGCTAATGTATTAATTAAAACGCTTCAAAGCCTCCCACAATTGTACAATTGTGGGAGGCTTTGAAGCCAGACGGTGTTTACTACATACAGAAATTATATATAGCACCGTACTACTCATACATCATCATGCCGCTGAATATGCACAGTATCCTGCCCGAGCGGCGCTTTTGCAGCTCCTTTGCCGCACACAGCACTGCACCGCACGAGACGCTCGCAGGCACGGCGTCCGTGCTGAGCACTTCCTTTGCGGCGGCGATGGCATCGCCCGTGTTCACGCTGAGCACCTCATCCACGATGTAGGGGTTGTAGTTGTCCGGCACAAAGCCCGAGCCTATGCCCGCAATGCCGTGCCTTCCCGTAAAGCCGCCCGTGAGGTTTTGGCACTCAAACGGCTGTACCGCCACCGTCCACACATTGCCTGCCCACGCCTTTAGGTACTCGCCCACGCCCGTTATGGTGCCGCCGCTACCCACGCCCGCCACAACGGCAGAAACATCCCCATTCACCGCTTTCAGTATGGCAGGGCCTGTCACCCTGCGGTGAAACTCGGGGTTGTCGTCGTTGGAAAAGTAATTGATAAAATATCCGTCCAGCTCCTCCGCCAGCTTTTGCGCACGGTGCACCGTGCCCACCCTGCCGTAAACATAATTCGTAAGCAGTACGTTTGCGCCGAGCTGTGCGAAGGTCTTTTGCCTGTCGGGTGTCACCGTGCCGGGCATCACAAGGTGCACGGGGTGGCCGCTGTGTATCGCCGCTATGGTAAGCGCCACCGCAAACGTGCCGCTGGACGCCTCTATAATAGGCTGGCCGGGCTTTAGCTGTCCACGCTCCATCGCAAGCGCCAGCATCCCCTCCGCCAGCGCATCCTTTGCGCTTCCCGTAGCTCCGCCATAGTTTAGATACGCCAGCACTTCGCCGCTCAGCGAATGAAACGCCTCGTACCCCACAAGACGCACGGTGGGTCGCGCGTACAATGTATTGTATATGTTCGTTGTTATTTCGCTCACAGCATATCACCTTTCAGCTTGGCAGTTTTTCTGTGCGCCACATATTGTCCTTACAAAACAAGCATACCATATTATATACACTGCAAATATAAAGCGTCAACCGCTGTACGGTTTTGGGTGTAGACAAAAAGTATGCTTGTTTTTTTGCCATATCTTACCCATTTTAGGCTTCCCCGTCACCTCTGCGGTACACTCGGCGTTCATTTGTGCTTTGTTCACTTTGCTCGCCCTGCTCCTGCGAGGGTGTACTCTCGGGTAAATCCTGCTGTTTTGCTGCATCTTTTTGCACATGTCCACGCAAAAAAGCCGCTTTCGCCTCCCCACGCCGTATATATGCGCTCCACCTTCGCATAGCGCCTACTATTGCAAACAGCCCCAGCACCATAAGCAGAGCCTGCCCTATCATCACCTGCCGCAAATGAACATCCGCAATGTTTGGGTTTACGGACATCCACTCGGTTATGCGTGCGCTTATTTCCTCCAAGAAAATGCGCCAGTGCTCCATGTCGCTCCATCGGGCAGGGATTACCCATGGGGGCAACAGGCTAAGCGCCCACGGAATGACAAACGCCAGCGATATGATAAGCGCAAACCACGTAAGGTTGCGCGCAAGGTAGCTTGCACGGCGCAAAAGGCGTAGCATTTTCACGGCGAACCACACCCCAACCACCACCGCAGGAAGCCACGCCATCATCGCAAGCAGTGTAGCGCCGCTTGCATCGTTTATGATGCTCTGTGCATCGCCCAGGCCTGCCGTGCTTGCATATTCCTGCGCCGCCGTGCGTGCGTCGCCCTCTGGCTCTCCGCTCAGCTGTACACCTCTAAAGCTCTGCACCGGCGATGTCCTCGCATCCACCTGCACTATCACAAGCAGTTCGCTACCCTCAAACACGCCACTTACGGTGTACTCCTGCTCGTCCCAGGTGAATGTCGCCCCCACAATGTCCGTGCCGCCAAACAGCTCCCACGCCACCTGCTCCGACACTGCGGCGCTTTGCTTTTGCAAAACAGGCGGCTCACCGCCAAAAATATAGCTTGGCCTTACCACAGCGGACACCTCGCCGTCCACTATCAGCGCTTTCACCCTTAGCTCGGTGCGCAATGTACTCACCGAAATGTCGGGCACCTCGTTCCAGTAGCTTGCGCTAAACTCTGCCTGCTCGTCCGGATTTCCCATTCTATACTTTGCGCTGTGCACCGCCTCGCTCGAAAGGGGGGCGCTGTCATACCTAAGGCTCATGCGCACACCCTGCACAGCCGCATTTCCTGCATTTGCAAACATGAAAACCATGAGCACCGTATAAACAAGCGTGCACAGCAGTGTGGGTATCGCCCTTTTCAGCGTTCTTTTTCTGCGCTGTGACGCTTTTTTGCGCTCTGCCTGTGTCTTTACGGTGCGTTTCTTTTTGCGGTGTGCTTCGCCGCTTTCCTGCTCGTTTGCCTCTATCTTCGCCGCAATGCTTTCAGCTTGCAGGGCGGAGGTTTTTTTCTGCGTAGTGTTTTCACCCTGCGATGTGTCCTTCAGCGAAGGCTGTGTGGGCAAATTTTGAGCATCACTTGTCACATCTTCGCCGCTTTTGGTGCTGTTAAAACGGCTCATTGGGTGCTTTCCTCATCAACACGCACCGCGTCGCCACTGCTGACAGGCTTTGTGCCGGACACCACAATGCGTGCGCTTTGCTCGTATATGCCATCTATCGCCGCATACGTTTCATCCTGCGCAATAATTGTTACAGGAACTTTTTGCGCCACCGTCTGCGTTCCCAAAACACTGCTCTGCTCCGAAAGCATCAGCACATAATATCCGCCGCTATCGGGGCGCACCGCCTGCAGGGGCACGCACGTCCAGTAGGTGGAGTCGCTGAAAATAGCCGTCACCTTTACGGCATCCCCCTCGCTGTAGCCTGTGTCGTTCAGCTGGGCGCTTATGTTCACCATGCCGCTTTCATCCGGCACGCTCTTGTTTGTAATTCTCGCCTCGCTCACGCCGTAGCTATCCTCCGTCGTCACCGACACAATATCGCCCACACGCAGGTTTCTCGCATTGTCGATGCTAACCGAAAACTGCGCAAGGTAGCCCTCTGCCCCGGTAGAAATGCGCACATAGTCCGCATCGGTTGTCAGCGCACCCTTTGCCACCGTGACATCTGTAATGACACCCTCCACCGTCGCCTTTATCGTGCCGCCGCTCGCCACAAGTGCAGTGAGCTTGTCCACTTCCTCCTGCTTTTCCACTATTTCCTGCTTTTTTTGGGTGATTTGCAGCTGACGCTTTTGGCTCTCCAGGTTAAAGGCAGGCGTGCCCTCGTTGTAAGCCGCTTGCGCCTCGCTGAGCGCTGTGTTTGCGTCGCTCAGCGTGCTCTGCGCCGCCGATATGCTATCGTTTGCGGAGGTCTGCGTCGTTTGCACATTTGCCTGAGCGGCGCTGTATTTTTCCTGCGCCGTCGCAAGCTCTGTGGTGGCTGTAGCCACACGCTCCTGCATACGGCGCACCTCGTCCGGGTCCGTCTCGGCGGGGATTAGCGCCGAGAGCGACGCAATCTCATTTTGCAACGCCACCACCACGGCCTGTGCACTCGCCGCCGCCGCATGTGCCGCCTCTATGTCTGTTTGGGAAGCTTGCACCGCCTTGTCGTAGCCTTGCTGTGCGGCGGCCTGCGCCTGCTGTGCCGCTGTCAGCGCTGTGTCATCCTGCGTAAACGGCTTTTGCAGCTCTGCCAGCGCAAGCTGTAGCTCCTGCAGCTCTATGCGCTTTGTCGTAAGGTCCATGTCCATTGCGTCGGTGTCAAAGGATACAAGGTCATCCCCCACCTGCACGGTGTTGCCGGAAGACACGAACACTTTTTCCACCGTAAGCCCTACGGGAAGCTCTTCGTCCACGCTGTTTGTCGCGTGAATTACTCCGCTAAATTCTTCGTCATTACGTATGTTTTGCTGGCTAAGTGGCGCCACTGTCACCAGCGGCATGGTAGCGCCCGTGACCCCCCGTGCAAATATTGTAAGCGCCAGCATAACCGCAAAAAACTGCACTATGCGCACAAACGCCTTAGATTGCTTTTTGTCCGAGCTACCTTTTATTTTGCCGACTATATTTTTCACGCCGTCTTTCAGCTTGCCCATTTGTTACCTCGTGTAAATTTTTAAGCGTATCATCTTACATGCTACTCTTTTATGCCGCTTGCCTGTATGCCCAGCTCCAAATACTTTTGCCCAAACGAAAATATCAGCACCGCAGGCAGGAGCATCAAAAGCGACGCACCCATCGCCAGCGCCAAATTATGCGTGGCTATGTCGTTAAGCAGAAGTGACAGCGGCCACATCGCCCTGTCCTCCAAAAAGACCAGCGGCTGTTCTATGGCGTTCCATCCCTCCAAAAAGGACAGCACCATCGCCGCCAATATGCCCGGCTTTCCCAGCGCAACGCCTATTTTGAAGAATGTTTTCACAGGGCCTGCGCCATCCAAGGCGGCACTCTCCAAAAGGACGTTTGGCACTATGTCAAAGCCGCGTGTCATGATGAACACGGGAAAGGTTGAAAAGACGCTCGGCAGAATAATCGCCCATATTGTGTTCAAAAGCCCAAGGTTGCTGTTCACAAGGTAGCTTGTCACCATTGTCACCTGAAAGGGCATGAGCATGAGCACAATGTACAGCGTGAACAGCAGCTTTTTACCACGAAACTTAAACTTTGAAAACGCCCATGCGGCGGGTGTTGCCACCAAAAGCTGGCCGAGCATCTGCGGAAACACCAGCACGCAGGTGTTCCAAAACATCACAAAAAACTGCGGTGTATCCATCAAAAGCTCTATCAGCGGCTGGAGCGTGGGGTACTGTGGCAACAGCGGCCATGTGGCGTATTCCTGCGCCTGCTCGCCGAACACAGCGCCTATGTGTGCGCTTAGCTCGGAGGAGGAGGTGATGGCGGCGGTGAGCATAAACCACAGCGGCCACAGCACCAAAAGCGCCATAGCTACAAGCACTATGCTCACCAAAAGGTTGACAACACGTTTTTTTATCATAGCTGTTCATCACCCCACACACGCTTTAGCAGTAGGATGACACAAAGTAGCACCACCGCCAGTATCACCGCCGCCGCACAAAGGCGGCTGATGTCCAGCTGGGTGTACCAGTTGTTAAAAAGATGTTGCAGTAGGTAGATGCTGTCGCTTTCGGGATACGCGCCGCCCACAAGGTACGCCTCACGGAACACCTTGAAGGTGTTTATAAGCGACAGCACGCTGATTAAAAACAGCGTGGGCAAAAGCCCGGGCAGTGTCACATGGCGAAACACCTTCCATTCAGAAGCGCCGTCCACCCGAGCGGACTCGTACAAGTTAGGGTTTACGCTGTCAAATCCGGCAAGCCACAGTATCATGTCGTAGCCGCAGTTTTTCCACAGATAGGTGAAAATCAGCACCCAAAACGCCGCCGTGCTGCCCATGAAGTCCACGCTTTGCGCACCGAACACATTCACGAGCAGGTTGTTCAGTATGCCCATGTCCGAAAAAAGCGCCTGCCACAAAAGCACCACACTCGCCACCGGAATGGCCATGGTGACGAGAAAGGTGGTTTTGAAAAACTTGCCCGTGTTCGGGCGCAATCTCCGCACAAAAATGGACATCACAAGGCTGATTACAATGAGTAGCGGCACACAAATGGAGATAAACCGTGCCGTGTTTGCCGCCGCCATTTGAAAGCCGGGGTTTTGAAACACCGACAGGTAGTTGTCAAAGCCCACAAAGCGTCCGCCGATGGTTGTCATAAAGCTGCGCCGCACCGTGTCTATGAACGGAATGAGCACAAAAATGCTCACCCCCAAGAGACTTGGCAGTAAAAACAACAATATTGTGCTTATTTTTTGGTTTCTGTGGCGGCGCTTTATGCGCACGGGTTTTGTGTTTTTACTGTCTTTCGGCAAAGTAAAGCTCCGTTTCACTCACAATTTGCGCCACCGCATCCTCAAGGCTCACATCGCCCATGCAGTAGTCTTGTGCGGAATCCCTTATAATCGAGTGCAGGTATTCATTGTTGTAGTAGGGCGTTGCAAGGCCGCTTATCAGCCCCTCGTAATCAAAATCAATAAGGCTGAAGTCGTCCTCCATAAATCCTGCGCTTTGTGTGTATCGCTCGTATTGCGCTTCAAAGCCGTCACGTGTCACGGGCAGGCCGCCACCCATATTGTGCCGTTGCACTTCAATACTTAAAAGCGTGCGGATAAAGTTCTGCGCTATTTCAGGCTTTGCCGCCGTACTGCTTAGCCCCGCAAGCTGCATGGGAACGTACACGCCGTTTGCAAGGCCGGGCGCAAGAATTATGTCGGGTGTTTCTGCCTGGGGCACATATCTCTCCACAGGCTCTGTTTGCTGTGCATCCTCCGCAGTGCCCATGTCCGCCGTTGTATCTTCCGTCGTGGTGCTTTCGGCCGCACCTTCCTCTGTGCCTTCCTCTGTGCCTTCCTCTGTGCCTTCCTCTGTGCCTTCCTC
>CAYJGZ010000019.1:0-39211 GCA_964370045.1 uncultured Oscillospiraceae bacterium | reverse complement strand
CACGGCGGTTAAAACAGCCATTCAGGCTGTTTTCAAGAGCCGCCTTTCGAATCCCTGCATTGTTTCCGCCAATAAAAAAGCACCCCAAAGGGGTGCAGTAAATCGCAAAGTATGGGATTCGCTTTTCTGCGGAAAAGCCACGGCGGTTAAAACAGCCATTCAGGCTGTTTTCAAGAGCCGCCTTTCGAATCCCCGGTGTTTCCGCCAATAAAAAAGCACCCCAAAGGGGCACAGTAAATCACAAAGTATAGGATTCGCTTTTCTGCGGAAAAGCCACGGCGGTTAAAACAGCCATTCAGGCTGTTTTCAAGAGCCGCCTTTCGAATCCCCGGTGTTTCCGCCAATAAAAAAGCACCCCAAAGGGGTGCTTTTCTATTGGCGGAGAGAGAGGGATTCGAACCCTCGATACCTTTAAGGGGTATACACGATTTCCAATCGTGCGCCTTCGACCAGCTCAGCCATCTCTCCGTATTCAATTACGCTATCGCCGTATCTTTTGGCAACATTATTATTTTATAGAAAAGTCTCTTAAATGTCAAGTGATTTTTTTGCAAATCCACTCGCAATTTTATCAGCTCCGCACACAATTATTTATCGCTCCCTACTCTACGCTAACACACATATGCAAAATCCCCCTAAAAAAGCGCCAACCTGCGATTTTTTAGGGGGAACAAACTTTTTCTTTACACTCTTAGAATGATGGGTTCAAAATGGACGCTGTGCGCTTGAACACATCAAAGCCCTGCTGGTACAGCCAGTAAGGAATGTCGAACAAGCACCAGTTTTCGGAGATTTTGCCGTCCTTGCAATAGTAAACATCAAGGTCACCACGCAGGTTGACAATCTTGTCGTTGCCTGTCATGCCCAGCCAGCCGCCGTCGTGGCTGGTGTTCATGCTGCAGAAAAAGCAAACAAAATCACCCTCGGCAAAGTAGCCTTTTATTTCGTTTACGCTCTTGTTGCTCATATTCTCCCTAAAGGGACGCTGGTGCTGAATTTGATAGCGGGGAATGGTATAGCTTGCGCCAACACCGCAAGGTCCGTACCAAATCATGTCGTCGTTCCAAGACTTTTTCAGCATGTCGGCGGGTGCTTCGTAGCCTGCGTTGATGCTGTCAAGGTCGTTTATCATATCATCCACAATGGCAAAGCTCACGGGCGCTTTTTCCGCAGGCTGCTCCTCAAACATCAGGCCGTTGTGGTCGCGAGGGCCCGGGTACACGAAGTAGTGGCCCGTTTCGGGAGGTAGCGGATAGCATCCAGCCTCCTTCATAAAGCCGAGCAGGTCCACAAACATTGCGGAGTGAGTTATCTTGCCATCCTCCACACGTGCCCACTCAACATACTGCAGGTGCTGCATCTTGCCTGTGGGGCGAATGTTCAAAAACTCTTCGTCGAAAAGACCCATGAACTGACCCATGCTCATAACCCAAATTTTCTTGTCGGTGCCCTCGCCCGCCATAAAAACGTCCTGACGGCGTTGCATAGACTTGAGCGAGTTTTTCACGGGTGCCCAGAACTTTTCCACCACAGCCTCGGCGCCGGAAATATCCATGAAGGGGTACACGCCCTCCCATGTGTAGTCATCCGACACATACTTTTTCAGAACACTGAGGGTATCCTCTGTTTTACACGCTTCCAAATCGGCGAAGTACTCGCGCACGAAGTTTTTCTCTTTTTGAAACGACATTCTCAACATCCTCCCGTAGCATTGCATGTTTTGCGTCATCATAATTAGTGTGCAATCGCACAGCCACCTTTCTCTATGCTGACGCTACCTTGCGTCTGATTATATCGCAATTTTTCAGTATTTACTATACTTACCACCGACATTATCGTGAATTTTATGGACATTTTAATACCTGCTCTATCACCCAATATTATCGCCTTGTGTATCCATACAGCACAAGCAGTGTGTATAAAACAGCCAAATAAAGTAACAAAAAAGACACGCACTACCGTTTGATTGCAAAAAAACAGGGTGCCCACTTAAATTTCACTGGAAAATCATGTCTATATTATGCTAAAATGTCTTATATTTAATACTCTATGGTTGCGAAGGGAGAATATACAAATTGACTGATGGAAGATTCATTATTCCTTATGATGTTCTAAGGCAGTTTGTGGACGGCCACAGGCGAAAAATATTCCACGATTTCTCCTTTTGGGGCAATGAGCTTATTGTTGTTCAGGATGGAGAGGGCGTTTTCACGCTGAACAACAAAAGCTTTCCCATAAAACGTGGGGATGTCTTTGTTTTGACCGGAAACTACACAAAAGAAATTACGCAGGCACATCGCCTTAGCCTATGTTCGGTGTTTTACAAGGATGAGCACCTGCGTCGCAGTGCGGCATCATTTCGCCGCCTCGAGGGCTACCAGCGCCTTTTTGTGGAGAATCCTCTTGCCCAGCAGTACGAAACTAAGGACCGCTTGCAGGCGGACGATGACCTGCTTTCGGACATGGAGCTCTTTTTGGCACGCATGGAGCTGGAGCAGCGCGAAAAAGAGCCGGGACATGAACAGATATTAAACTCCATGTTTTTTGTGCTCATCACTGTTATTTCAAGAGCTTATTCAGACAAGGAGCTTTTTGCGAACAATCCTCCTGTAAATATTAGCAAGGTAATGGCGTACATGCGCTGTCACTTTAATGAAAAGCTGACGCTGGAGTCACTCGCTGCGCTTGCGCACACCTCTCCTCGCCACTTCGACAGAAAATTCAAAGAAATATACGATGTCACGCCTCAAAAATTCCTGCGCACACTTCGCATGGAGCGTGCGTGCTTTTTGCTGGAAGCAACCGACTTGTCCGTCACCGAGATAGCTATGGAATGTGGATTTTCGGACACAAACTACTTTTCACGCTTGTTCAAAAAAGAGCATATGCTCGAGCCACTCTCCTACCGAAAAGCACGGCTCGATTCCATCGAGGTGGAGAATGTGCCCTGGCTTGCACCGCCCGAGTAGCACCGCTTTTTGTGCATACATTCAAAGCACTTTTTTGCGTGCAAGTATCCCACTTTTTTAAGGAGCTAAAATGAAAAGAGTTGTTGTGGTGGACGATGAGCCGATTACACGGCTGGATATTTGCCAGACGCTACAAGAGCTGAACTTTTGCGTTGTGGCGCAGGCCGCAGACGGCTACGACGCTGTGGAAGAGTGCCGCACCCACCGCCCGGACATTGTTTTAATGGACGTACGTATGCCTGTTTTTGACGGGCTTCACGCCGCACAAAGCATATTAGAGCAGGACCTTGCCTGCTGTGTGGTGTTGCTCACCGCCTTTTCGGACAGGGAGCTTGTCGAAAGTGCCGGTAAAATAGGGGTAACGGGATACCTTGTAAAGCCGCTGGACAGCCGCCTTATCCTGCCCACACTGGAGGTTGCTTTTGCGCAAGGGCAGGCACTGCGCAAGCTTCGCAGTGAAAAGCAAAGCGCCGAGGAGCAGGTGCAAAACACAAAGCTAATAGAGCGTGCCAAGGCTGTTTTGGCAAAACAAAAGGGCATTGACACTTCAAAAGCGTACAGCGAAATGCGCCGCCTTGCCATGGATAAGCGCTGCAGTATCGAGAAGATTGCCGCCGCCATTGTGGAACAGGCACAGAGCACCGACGCAGTAAAACAGTGCAAGCTGCGCCTGATGTCACAGCGTGGTATCAGCGAGCAGGAGGCGTTTGATGCCATTGATGCGCTTGCAAAAAAAACAAGCACAGACCGCTTGCAGGCCGCAAAAACACTTTTGGCGCAGGGCGGCGGAGGGCAGGCTGAATGATACCCATTGACCTGTGCAAGGAGCGTTGCCGCCTGCAAGAGGCTGACATTGAGCGGCTTCAAAAACTGTCGGAATGTCTGCCCCAAATGGCTGAACTGTGCGGCGGAGATGTGTTCATTGACGGCATGGACACCGAGCGGAACACCGCTGTTGTGCTGGCACAAGCAGGTGTTAGCAGCGGTACGTCCGCATACGAAAAATGCGTTGTGGGCAGGGATGCACTGCGCAGCCGTGAGCCTGCCGTGTACAGGGCGCTGGAAAACGGCATCGCCGTGCGAGAGCTTAAAGCGCTGACGCAGGAGGGCGTTTTTGTGCGGCAGGACGCAGTGCCTATTTTCGGCGAGGGCGAGCGAATTATTGGCGTGCTCATACGTGAAAAGGACATTTCAGACATACTGCGAAACGATGAAAAGCTTGCCCATCTCATGCGTGAAAAGGACGCTCTTGCGCAAGAAACGCTTAACAGCACACACCACGCACCGCAGGAAGAGCGCATATCCATGCGAGAAGTACACCACAGGGTGAAAAACAACCTGCAAATGGTCGCCTCCATAATGAACCTACAAATGCGCCATAGCAAAGACGAGCAGGTGCGCACCGCCCTAAAGGAGCAGGTCCAACGCATTTTGAGCATCTCCGCCATACACGAGCTGCTCACCGCAAACAGCTGCGGCGAGGGCGCAAGCTTGCAGTATTTGCTGGCACGCATCTGCCGCAACATCCGTGTTATTTCGGGCGGCGCAAAGCAGGTGAGCATCCACACGGGCGGTGAGGATGTGCATGTAAATGCAGATGTGGCGACCTCGGTGGCCATCGTGGTGAACGAGCTTGTGAGCAATGCACTGGAGCACGCCTTTGCGCAGGGGCAGAGCGGCGAAATCCTTGTAAATGTTGAACGTGGCGAGCTTTTTGTCACCGTGAGCGTGCAGGACAACGGCTGTGGATACAACATTTCGCAAAGCTCACAGGAGCAAAGCCTTGGGCTTGCGCTGGTGAACCTCACCGTTAAGGACAAGCTAAAGGGGCGGTTTTCGGCGCTGTCGGATGAAAATGGCACACGTGCTTTTTTCACTATTAAAATGTGATTATTTGCATTTTAATATGAATTTTTCACTATTTTTTTATATTTTTCAGGGTATTTAATGCCCACCGAACAAACCAAAATATTTAATCTCCAAAAAATAACTCCATCACCTATTGCATTTTGTGTCATATTTATAGTAAAATAGATGTGTACAATAGGGTACACACAAAAAAGCAACAGGGCTAAAGCCGATGCGCAGGCGCATATGGTTTTGGCTTTTTTTGTTTTTTTACACATGAACGCTTTTTTAGGGAGTGACCAAACGCGGTGATTTAGTTTTTTGCTATATCCGCCCCCGCCGTAGGCGGGGCGGATATAGCGTATGGCAAGATGACCCTTACCTCCACAGACGACGAGGGTCATCTTAAATATTTAGTGAGCGTACAATCGCCCACTAAATATTCAGCGGCTTAAAACCCGCTGTTGCCACGTTGAATACGGGGCAAGCCCCTTAATTGAGCGCCTTCTTCTACTTAACGTATTCTAAATCACCTCTATGTGTCCACTCCGCTTTTTCACACTATGCTTTGGGGGGTGCTCGCATTTCATCACAGGCAATTTTGAGTGTGGGCATAGACCTTGGCACTGCCACCACGCAGACGGTTTTTTCCAAGCTACACATGCAAAACACCGCCTCATATTTCAGCGTGCCACGTGTCAGCATAGTGGACAAGGAGCTTTTTTACGAGGGAGACATCCACACCACTCCCCTACTTAGCCGCACGCTCATAGACGCACAGGCCGTGCGCAAGCTGATACTTTCCGACTATGAAAGCGCAGGCATCACCCCCGACATGCTGAGCACCGGCGCTGTGATAATAACGGGTGAGTCCGCCCGAAAGGAAAACGCAAAAGTAGTTTTGGAGGCGCTCAGCGACCTTGCAGGCGAGTTTGTGGTATCCACCGCAGGCCCCGACCTTGAGGGTGTTATCGCAGGCAAAGGCAGTGGCGCTTTTCAATACTCGGTGGACAATGAATGTGCCACACTCAACATAGATATAGGCGGTGGAACGTCTAATTATGCGCTTTTCAAGGATGGCAGGACGCTCGCCAAAGGATGCCTTGATATAGGTGGGCGGCTTGTGCGCTTTGATGAACAGCTTACACTGCAATATGTCAGCGACAGCGCAACGGTTATCGCAAAATCCTGTGGGCTTATGCTGAAAGAGGGCGAGCGCACCACCCTCACTACACTCAAAAAGCTGTGCGACAAAATGGAGGAACTGCTTTTCCGCTACATCCTCTCGGGGCAGGATGAGCTGATTTCCTCCATCGAGACCCCCGGCAGTACACGCTTTTTTTGGCAGGGCGATGCACCCACCGTGTTTTTTTCGGGAGGTGTGGCCGCCGCAGTGTACGGGCAGGAGGTGCCCTGGCAAAGCTACGGAGACATCGGCGTGCTTTTGGGCCGGGCCATCGCCACGGGGCGCATCAGCCAAAGCTTTCCCATTAGGCAGGGCGTGCAGACCATTCGTGCCACCGTGGTGGGCGCAGGAAGCCACACCACCAACCTTTCGGGCAGTACCATCTTTTACAGCGACGAGGGGATATTCCCCCTCAAAAACATACCCGTGCTGAAGCTATCCCCCGAGGAGGAGAGCGCCCTATACCAAAGCGGTGGCCAAACGCTTTTGGCACAGCGCATACGCTGGATGTGCGAGCAGACGGACAGCGGCCTAATTTTGATAGCTTTACAGGGGCTACAAAACCCAAGCTACGAGATGCTAAAGCGGCTCGCCGCAGTGCTCGCAGGTGGGGCAAATGAAGCTCTGCCCACAAGCGCACCACTGCTTGTATGCGTGCAAAGCGACATCGCAAAGGCGCTGGGGCAAACACTGCACCGAATGCTTGAGCCAAAGCGTGTAGTCGTCTGCATAGATGCCGTAGACCCCGAGGAGGGGGATTACATTGACATCGGCAGACCCTTAATGGAGGGGCTTGTGGTGCCTGTGGTGACAAAAACGCTTATTTTCGGGTAGTGCATATTGTTGGGTCATTTTTATGGTAACTTCATCTGTTGTGTTTTTTATTCGATTGTATGTAGTTTTTAGATGTTAAGTATTTTTGCTTTACAGTTTATTTTTTGCAAAATACCCATTTTTTAAGTAAGGAGGCCCCGCAATGAGCGAGCGAGTGCTTTTGTCCGGGCAGGTATTTCAGTTTGATAGCATCAAAGAGGTGCTCGCCAAGGCGAACGAAAAGAAATCGGGTGATGTGCTTTGCGGTATTGCGGCAAGCTCGGACATGGAGCGCATCGCCGCAAAGCAGGCACTGTCCGAGATGAGCCTTGCAAAGCTGCGTGAAAACCCCGTTGTCCCCTATGAGGAGGACGAGGTCACCCGCATAAACCAGGACGGCCTGAACGAGACGGTGTACGACAGCATAAAGAACATGACGGTGGCGCAATTTCGTGAGTGGCTACTGGATGCGAATACCACAGGCGAGGACATTCGCCACGTAAGCCCTGCGCTCACAGCGGAGATGGTGGCCGCCGTGACAAAGCTAATGGGCAACCTCGACCTTATATGCGCCTCCTCCAAGATGGAAGTGACTGCCCACTGCAACACCACCATAGGCAAAAAGGGCACGCTTGCCACCCGACTGCAACCAAACCACACCACCGACAACGTGCAGGGCATCACCGCCTCGCTGTTTGAGGGGCTTAGCTACGGGTGTGGCGATGCGCTGATAGGCTTAAACCCCGTGAACGACACCGAGGCGAGCCTGAGTGAGGTACTCCGCCGCTTTGACGAGGTGAAAAATCGCTACGCCATCCCCACGCAAATTTGCGTGCTGGGGCACATAACCACACAGATTGAGGCGCTGAAAAGGCGTGCACCCATGGACATGATTTTCCAGTCCATCGCAGGCAGTGAAAAGGGCAACACCGCCTTTGGATTTTCCACCGACACAATTTTAGAGGCGGAATACCTGCTGAAAAAATACGCCACCGCAACAGGCCCAAACCTCTTTTACTTTGAGACGGGACAGGGCAGCGAGCTTTCGTCCGATGCACACTACGGGGCAGACCAGGTGACAATGGAGGCACGCTGTTATGCGTACGCACGTCACTTTAAGCCCTTCATGGTGAACACCGTTGTGGGCTTTATCGGCCCTGAATACCTCTATGACAGCAAGCAGGTTATCCGTGCTGGGCTGGAGGACCATTTCATGGGCAAGCTTTCGGGCATTCCCATGGGGTGCGACTGCTGCTACACAAACCACATGATGGCCGACCAAAACGACATTGAAAACCTCTCACTGCTTTTGGGCAGTGCAGGCGTAAACTACATATTGGGCGTGCCCTGCGGAGACGATGTGATGCTAAACTACCAAACAAACGCCTACCACGACGTAAACGCCATACGCAATCTTTTAAGCAAGCGGCCGATACGTGAGTTTGAAACATGGCTGGAAAAAATGGGCATCATGCAAGAGGGAATGCTCACCGCAAGAGCGGGCGATGCCTCCATCTTCACACAAGGGGGGATAAACGCATGAGGCGAGAGGAGCAAGCAAAGCTGATAGGTGATATTATTCAGGCAGTGCTGTGCGAAAGAGGACAGCACCCACAGCCCGAAAAATGCGCCGCTTTTCGCACGGAGGTTTCCAAAACAAAGGCGGCTCCCCCACCCCTGCCTCCGCCCGACTGCCGCCCCATCCTGCAAACGGATACTGTTGTAGGGGCGGACGGCTCGATGCAGGACATTCGCAGTGCCACTGCCAAAGCACAGGTGCTAGTGCAAAACGCCGAGGACGGCGACGCACTGCTTCGCATGAAAGCACGCACCAACGCACGTATTGCGGCAGGGCGCTGTGGGCTTCGCCTTAACACCCGCAGCCTTTTGACACTGCGTGCGGACCATGCCGCCGCACGGGATGCCGTTTTCAAGGACGTGAGCGAGGAAATCTTGAAGGCATTTAATCTGTTCAGCGTGCAGACAATGTGCCAAACAAAGGATGAGTACCTCACAAGGCCCGATTTAGGGCGTGTGCTCTCGCCCGAGGGCGTGCAGGAGGTATCCTCCAAATGCAAGCATGACGTGGACGTGCAAATTTTCGCCTCCGACGGCCTTTCCTCCACCTCCATAGACGCAAACCTTGCGCAGATACTGCCCATCTTAACGGATGCGCTTTGTGCCAAAGGGCTAAGCGTGGGTACGCCGTTTTTTGTGCGATACGGGCGTGTGGGCACAATGGACCATGTGAGCGAAATACTAAACCCCACCGTGTGCTGTGTGCTCATCGGCGAGCGCCCGGGGCTTGCCACCGCCGAAAGTATGAGCGCATACATCGCCTACAAGGCCACGGTGGGAATGCCCGAAGCACGCCGCACCGTTGTTTCCAACATACACAGCCAGGGCATAAACGCCGTGGAGGCAGGGGCGTACATTGCGGATGTTATAGAGAACATCCTGCAAAAAAAGGCGAGCGGCGTAGAGCTGAAAAAGTAGCTTTAATTTTTTAAGCCAAAGTGTATAGACAAATGTGTTCGTTTGTTTTTTGCTATACCTAACCGCACACGGCGAATATATAGCAAAAAACAACATCCATTCGACGTAAATTTTATTCAGGCAAAAGGCAGGTGCGATAACATGAAAGGCGATGCGCAAAAAACAACGCTCCTATCCGTAAAAATGCTTCCCCGAGCGGACGAGGCACTGCTGAAATCGCTGGGCGCACAAGATGGCGAGTGTAGCCTTGGCATTTTGACAACCGACTGCGACGATGTGAGCTATGCGGCACTGGATGAGGCGACAAAAAAAGCGGATGTGCGTGTGATTTACGCAAAAAGCCTGTACGCAGGTGCGGCAAACGCCAGCACAAAGCTTGCGGGCGAGTGGATTGGCATTTTGGCAGGGCCAAACCCCGAGCAGGTGCGTGCAGGTCTTGATGCCGCCGCCGCTTTTATAGAGCAGAGCGCACACTTTTACAGCGCAAACGAGGACGACAGCATTGTGTACTTTGCGCACTGTATCTCACGCACGGGCAGTTATCTTTCACAGCAGGCGAGTGTGCCCGAGGGCACTGCCATGGCCTACCTCATTGCGCCGCCGCTGGAGGCGATGATGGGCCTTGATGCGGCGCTGAAAGCCGCCGATGTTGCGCTTAGCGTTTTTTACGGCCCACCCAGCGAAACCAACTTTGCAGGCGGCCTGCTCACAGGCGAGCAACCTGCATGTGTGGCGGCGTGTGAGGCGTTTGCCCAAACCGTATGCGACATTGCGGCATCGCCGCTTAGCTTTTAGATA
This sequence comes from uncultured Oscillospiraceae bacterium, assembly GCA_964370045.1. GTDB lineage: Bacteria > Bacillota > Clostridia > Oscillospirales > Ruminococcaceae > JAAYCI01. Next base: position 29,101 of record CAYJGZ010000019.1, on the reverse strand, counting down.
GTCTGTACCGGCAAAAAATTACCACAAAATAACTTTCCCCATTTTTTATGTGAGGTGAAATACATGAAGCTTGACAAAGATTTACAGTCTATTCAGCAGGTGCGTGACCTAATTGCGGACGCAAAAGGAGCGGCCGCCTGCCTTGCGCAGATGAGCCAGCAGCAGCTGAACGACATCGTGCGCAGTGTGGCCGCCGCCTGTGCGGACAACGCTGTGCGCCTTGCCAAGATGGCGGAGGAGGAGACGGGCTTTGGCCTGTGGCAGGATAAAATCCTCAAAAACCTACTGGGCAGTAGCATGACATACGACGCTATCAAAAACATGAACACGGTGGGCATTCTGCACGAGGACACCGCCGCAGGCATCACCGAAATAGGCGTACCTATGGGTGTTATTGCGGCGCTTATTCCCTCCACTAACCCCACGTCCACCGTGATGTACAAGTGCCTTATCTCCCTAAAAGCGGGCAACAGCATAATAATAAGCCCCCACCCCGGCGCACTCAAATGTATACTGGAGACTGTATCCATAATAAAAAAGGCGGCGTATGCGGCAGGTGCACCCGAGGGTGCTATCGGGTGCATAGAGCTTGCCACAGTGCAGGCGACAAAGGAGCTTATGCAGTCCCGTGATGTTGCGCTTATCCTTGCAACGGGGGGCGAGGCGATGGTGCGTGCGGCGTACTCCTCCGGCAACCCTGCCATCGGCGTGGGCCCGGGCAACGGCCCTGCGTTCATCGAGCAGTCCGCCGACATTCCGCTTGCGGTCAAGCGCATTTTGGACAGCAAGACCTTTGACAACGGCACTATCTGTGCGTCCGAGCAGTCCATCATTACCCAAAAAAGCGTTGCGGATGCGGTGGAAGCGGAGCTTGTGCGGCAGGGCGGCTACTTTTTGACAGAGGAGCAGGCGGCGATACTCGGCAGGTTTATCCTGCGTGAAAACGGCACGATGAACCCAAAAATCGTGGGCAAGTCGGTTGCGCACATCTCACAGCTTGCGGGCATTTCGGTGCCCTCAAACGCACGTGTCTTGATAGCACGGCAGAGCGATGCCTCCAAGAAAAACCCCTACGCACGTGAAAAGCTCTGCCCCATCCTCGCCTACTACGTGGAGGACAGCTGGCATACTGCGTGCGAGCGTTGCATTGAGATTCTCAACATAGAGGGCAAGGGGCACACCATGACCATCCACGCACAGGATGCGGCGGTGATACGTGAGTTTGCACTTAAAAAGCCCGTCTCTCGCCTTTTGGTGAACACGCCCGGTGCACTGGGCGGCGTGGGCGCTACCACCAACCTTGCCCCTGCGCTCACCCTTGGGTGCGGCACGGTGGGCGGCAGTGCCACCTCGGACAACATCACGCCGCTGAACCTTATAAACATCCGCCGTGTGGCGTACGGTGTGCGAGAGCTTGAGGCTCTGCGTGGCGCACACCCTGCTCCCCCTCACCCCACCGCACCCGTGACGCTCGCCGCCGCAGATGCCCCACCACTTGCACCCGACACAAGCACCGAGAGCGCATCCGCTGTCGGCTCGCTGTCCAAAGAAACCATCGAGATGATTACAAAGGCGGTGCTCCAGCGGCTGGGCGGATGATTTAATAGTAAAATTTTCTTCGCATTTAATTTGCATTTTATGTGAATTAAATTTTCTACACACAGAGAAAATATTCGCTTACACACGTTGGTTTTTTGCGCTAAAAAATTTCACAAAATAACGATATAATTTATTTACAACAAGCATTTTACGCTGATTTTACACTCAAATTAGGGCGTGGACAAACACAGTGATTTAGTTTTTTGTTATATCTTCACCGCCTGCGGCGGGGAAGATATAACGCCTTCTCCTTGCGCTTAACATATTCTAAATCACCTCTATGTATCCACTCCCCCAAATTATATTACAGGAGGAACAAAAAATGGCAAACAATCTACAAGCACTCGGCATGGTGGAAACAAAGGGACTTATCGGCTCTATTGAGGCGGCGGACGCAATGGTAAAGGCGGCCAACGTACAGCTTATCGGCAAGGTGCACGTGGGCGGCGGCCTTGTCACCGTTATGGTGCGTGGCGATGTGGGCGCTGTTAAGGCGGCTACCGACGCAGGTGCGGCGGCGGCAGGCAAGGTGGGCGAGCTTGTTTCGGTGCACGTAATCCCTCGCCCCCACGGCGATGTGGAGTGCATCCTGCCCACGCTCGCAGGCTCGGACGTTTAAGCAATGGCAGAACAAAACCCAAAGCGCAAGCCTCGCAGCTCCGCCGCAAAAAAGACAGAGGCCACAGCGAGCGCAAAAACCGAAAATGAACCCATAAAAAAGGAGATTATTAAAATGGCTGAAAACTTACAAGCACTCGGCATGGTGGAAACAAAGGGACTTATCGGCTCTATTGAGGCGGCGGACGCAATGGTAAAGGCGGCCAACGTACAGCTTATCGGCAAGGTGCACGTGGGCGGCGGCCTTGTCACCGTTATGGTGCGTGGCGATGTGGGCGCTGTTAAGGCGGCTACCGACGCAGGTGCGGCGGCGGCAGGCAAAGTGGGCGAGCTTGTTTCGGTGCACGTAATCCCCCGCCCCCACGGCGATGTGGAGTGCATTCTGCCCACGCTTGCAGGCTCGGATAAATAGACAATCCTGCTTATTTACCTAAACATGTGCCACACAAAGCGTGTGTGGCGGGTATTTCTTGCGGATTTTTACAGCGCTAAACTTCAAAATACTTCTTGTTAAGAAAAGAGGATACACCGCATGGAGGTCATCACCGAGGCGATGGTGCGCACAGCTTGTGCGCAGCTTCACACAAGTGAATATGTTGTTTCACACAACGCCTTTGTGACACCCTTGGCGGAGGAGTTTTTGCGTGACAAGGGTGTGCGGATTGTGCGTGTCGTAAGCTCAGACGGCGAAAGTGTTTCGGCGCAGGCCACCATACAAGCAGAGGGCGGCTTTGGTGCTACCGCACCGCCTGCGCATTATGTGGATGCCAAAACGGGGGTTGTTTACCAAAAAAAGCCGGAGCACATGACCCACCTGTACGGTAATGTGCTCACCGAAAAAACGGATGCTGTCATTGCTTTTCGGGGCGCTTTGGACAGCCTGCAAGCGCACATTTTGTGCACACAGGCGCTGGCTCAGGAGCAAGAGCAGGCGGACTTGGTGGCACAGCTCGGTGAGCTTTTGGCCTTGGTGCGTGATATTCTCGCCGCACAGGTGAAAGGGACGGTGCTTTCTCCCCCCACTCTGCTTGGGCTTGATGCAGCCGCTTTGCGGCGTGTTTCGCACAATGTCAAGGATGAGATAGGTATTCCCCACCCTAAAATGCACCATGACATGGGCACGCTCGCCCTGCAACTGAACCTACTTCGCACCGAAGTGCGAAGGTGCGAGCTGTGCGCCGCCGTTGCCTTTTACAAAAATGGGGAGCAGTGCGAGCGTTCGGACATTATTTTGGCGTTAAACCGCCTTTCCAGCGCTGTGTACATACTGCTATGCCGTCATTTGGCACAGCGTGAAAAGAGTGAACATTCAGCAGGAGGATTAGAGATGGACAAGGACGAGCTTGGCTTTATTGTGCAGGAGGTTGTCAGCCGCTACCAAAAGGCGATAAGAACGCAGGAGCTTTCCGACACCTTAGCGGACACCGCACAGCAACCGACTAAGGAGTGCGCCGCCCCCAGCGAGGACATCCCGCTTGAAGTGTCCGCACGGCACGTTCACCTTACGCAGGAGGCGGTGGAGATACTTTTTGGCGAGGGCGCAAAACTGCAAGAAAAGCGTGCACTCTCCCAGCCGGGTGAGTTTTTGAGCGAACAGCGTGTGAAGCTTGTCACCTCAAAGGGGGAAATTGCAAACGTTGCGGTTTTAGGGCCTGCACGAGCGGCAGTGCAGTGTGAGCTGTCCGCCACCGACTGCAAAGCACTTGGCATAAAAGCCCCCGTAAACCAGTCGGGCAACCTGCAAAACGCAGGGGATGTTGTGATGATAGGCACCCACGGCATACTAAACGCAAAGGGCAGTGTTATCATTGCAAAAGCGCACCTTCACCTAACTACCACTGTGGCACAGCGGCTTTGCGTGCAGGACGGCCAGGCGGTGAGCGTGCGCATACACAGCGTACGCCCCATAACGCTGGAGGAAATTGCAGTGCGTGTGAGCGACAAATTTGCGCCCGCAATGCACATAGACTTTGATGAGGCAAACGCCTGCTTTTACGAAAAGGACACACGTATCAGCATTCTGCCCACGTCGGGGAGTGGACACACATAGTGCCGACACTGCGAACAAAAATCAAAAGTAAGCCGCTATTCCCCTACCCACACCCACATCGGGGAGTGGACACACAAATTTGATTTAGAAGCAAAACACTGTACGGCGAGCATAAAAAAGCCGTTATCCCCCGCCGCAGGCGAGGGATAACGAAAAACTAATCAACACTTTTACTTATATGCCCACATCGAAAGGTGGCACACATGAACACTCTTAACGCCGCACAAATTGAGGAGATTGTCTCGGAGGTAATAAAGCGCTATGCAAAGGCGAGCGCCGATGCGCCCGCTTTGCCCATTTCAAAAAGCCTTTTGGTGGTGGGCACGCAAAGCGACTTGCCACAAGCTCTTTGCGAAAATGCCGCCCTCAGCTTTATCTCACAGTATGAAGGGCCAAAACAGCTTGAAAAGCACAGCGGTGTTTTGATTGCGTCATTGAGCCTTGCACAGCTTTGCGACATAGCGCTGGGACGGGACACAAAGGGTGCCGCATGTGCTGTATTAAACGCACTGCTGTGCGGAATGCCCGTGCAGGTTTTGCCTGCGGCGTTTTCTCACCGCAGTTTTCTTGCAACAGCGCCTGCCGCTTTGTACGAAATGTACGAGCAGTACGCACAAAAGCTGTATGCTCTCGGAGTTTGCGACTACGAAGCGCCCACCACACAAAATAGCCCTCTGCCGAGCGGCGAATGCAAAAGCAGTGCCGCACCTGCAAAGCGCACTGTGGTGACACAAGCTGTGGCGCAAAAGCTTGTGGCGCAGTGCAAGGGCGAATGCGTAACGCTTGAGCGTGGTAGCATCCTTACCCCCTCCGCAAAGGATGTATTTTATGCGGCGAAGAAAAGCTATATCATACAGTCTTAGTGCTACAAATATTTGCCGTACAGCGACAAAAAAAGGAGAAAGCTCATGCTTATTTGTGAAGTGATAGGCCATGTTTGGGCCACAAAAAAAGAGCCTGCCCTAAGCGGCCAAAAATTGCTGGTGGTGCGGGAGACGCACACCACCGAAAAGGGCGGCGCTGTGTTTGTTGCGGCGGACTGCGTGGGCGCAGGCATCGGCGAAAACGTGCTGGTGGTAAGCGGAAGCACCGCCCGCATTGCCGTAAGCGATAACGAAACCTGCCCCATTGATTGCGCCATTGTGGGTATTATAGATTCCCTTCAGGCTGATACATAGCGGTTTTTTGGAATACATCAAGAGTAAGAAGAAGGCGGTATATCCCCCCGCCGCAGGCGAGGGAGGATATACCAAAAAACAAATCACTGCGTTTGTCCACACCCCTTCAGGCGGACACATAGCGATAGGTTCTATGTGGTGTGTTGTCCTAAAAAACAACTGCAAAAGGTGAAAAAATGGATTTGTTAGAGCGGATAAAACAGGCAGGTGTCATCGGATGTGGCGGTGCGGGATTTCCCACACACGTGAAATTCAGCGCCAAAGCGGACTACCTCATATTAAATGCGGCGGAGTGCGAGCCGCTTCTTCGCACCGACCGCTATCTGATGTGCCACAGCGCCGAGCGGATAGTTCATGCGCTTAGCGAGGTGCGCCGCTTTTTAGGGGGCATCCCCTGCTACATTGCGCTGAAAGAGTCTTACAAGCAGGAGATTTCCGCCCTTACTGCGGCGATAAACAAGCTTGACGATGGCATTCAGCTTCACCTAATGCCCGGCTTTTACCCGGCTGGCGACGAGCAGGTGATTGTGGCGCAGGTTACGGGCAGGGTTGTTCCGGCAGGGGGCATTCCGCCGGACGTGGGCTGTATCGTCAGCAACGTTGCCACCATGCTGTGCGTTGAGGATGCTCTAAGCGGCATACCATTCACCGAGAAATACCTCACCGTCAACGGCATTGTCGCCTGCCCCACCGTGATGAAAGTGCCTGTGGGCACTTCCTTTGAAGAGTGTATAGCGCTTGCAGGCGGCGCACTGAGCGAGGACTACATGGTGGTGAGCGGCGGCCCTATGATGGGCGCACGCATGACAAAAGAAGAGGCTATGCAAAGCTATGTAAGCAAAACCACCTCCGGCATTTTGGTACTGCCGCAGGACAGCGCCATTGCAAACAGCCTAAAGCTTACAACAAAGCATATGATGAACCGTGCACGCAGTGCGTGTATTCAGTGCAACTACTGCACACAGCTTTGCCCTCGCTATCTGCTGGGGCATCCCCTGCAACCACACCGCATCATGCGCAAAACCTCCCTGTCGGACGGCTTTACCGAGGAGTTTTTGCAGGATGAGGACATTCGCCGTGCGGCGCTGTGCTGTGAGTGTGGCGTGTGCGAGCTGTACGCCTGCCCCATGATGCTACAGCCTCGCCGTATAAACGCAATGCTAAAAAAAGAGCTTGCCAAGGCGGGCATTCGCTACGAAAAAGGCAGTGGACAAAAAGAGCCGCACGCTCAAAGGAGCGAGCGCTTTGTGCCCACAAAGAGAGCCGCCGCAAGGGCAGGCGTGTACAAATACTACGATGCTTGCTCTGCCGAAACACTAAAAGAACACACGCCGAAAGCTGTGTCGCTTAGCCTAAAAATGCACATAGGTGCACCAAGTGTTCCCGCCGTACAGCAGAGCGAACAGGTGCAAAAAGGCCAGCTGATAGCCCGCTGTCCCGATGATGCGCTTGGCGCAAACTTACACGCCTCCATATCGGGGCGCATATCTTTTGACGAGGGCGCAATTAACATCATCGGCGAGGAGGCGAATTAAACATGCTACACACCATAGCTTTTTTGGAGCTGAACAGCATCGCAAAGGGAGTGCAGGTTGCGGACGCACTGCTAAAGGCGGCAGATACACGCCTTCTTTTTGCAAAGGCTATCTGCCCGGGCAAGTTTGTCATTATGATAAGCGGCGAGGTTGCCGCAGTGAGTGCATCGCTTGAAGTTGGCGTTGCGCTGGGCGAGCAGTATGTGGTGGACAGCGTTGTCATACCCATGGTGCACCCACAGGTGATACAGGCAATAAACGCCGCCACCACCCCCACAGAGCCAAACGCAATAGGCGTGATGGAATTTTTCAGCATAACGGCGGCGGTGTATGCGGCGGATGCGGCAGTAAAGGCGGCAGAGGTGCAGCTGCTTGATGTGCGCCTTGGCACGGGCATAGGCGGCAAGTCTTTTGTAACAATGTGCGGCGATGTTTCCGCCGTGAGCGAGGCGACACGCTGTGGCGTTGCCAAAGCAAGCGAAGAGGGCCTCACGGTGACGCATGTTGTTATCCCAAACCCCTCCCCCGAAATTTTCGAGGCGCTTTTGTAGATGCTTTTCAAACGAGCATTCTAAATTTCACATCATGGGTGTGGACAAACACGGTGGTTTGATTTTTTGCTATATCCTTCCCCACCTTCGGTGGAAAGGATATAGCGCCCTCTTCCTACGCTTAACGTATTCTAAATCACCTCTACATGTCCACTACCTACATCACATGCACCACGGAGGTAAACCATGCCCGAAGATAAACAAAGAATTATACAGGAATTTGTCCCCGGAAAACAGGTGACAATGGCGCATCTCATCGCAAACCCAAACGATGACCTTTACAAAAAGCTGGGTGTCATCTCCCCACGCAGGGGTGCGCTGGGCATTCTCACCATCACGCCGAGCGAGGCGGCCATAATAGGCGCAGATGTCGCCTCAAAAGCTGCGGACGTGGACATTATTTTTGTGGACCGCTTTAGCGGCTCGCTTGTGGTGTGCGGAGATGTCGCCAGCGTGCTTGCCGCTTTGCAGGATATTTTAGAGGTGCTTCAAAATATCCTCGGCTTTGCGCCCTGCGAAATAACAAAAACTTAATTAAATAATTTTAAGTTAATTTAGAAAAAACACCATACTGCAAATACAAAAGAAGCTGATATATCCCCCGCCGAAGACGGGGGGATATTGAAAAATAAGCCACATCTTATCTCCACACCCTGATTTTAGTGCGATTTTCTCGGTATTTTTGCATATATTTTTAGCGACAACATTTAGTATCACACCGCAAAAAACACCCTGTATTTTGTGTTTTACGCTTTATACAAAAAGGAACTATAGTTTGAAACAAGTTTCAAACTAACTCATCTAAAATCAATAATGCTCTTATCATTCCTTGCGCTTCGCATTATAAGAGTCTCATATTTCATTAAATTTTGTGCCGATGCGAAGCGCAAGGAATGGAGCATTATTATGAAAAAAATACTGCTTATAGGCAAAATTGCCAGCGGAAAAACCAGCCTCTCCCAGCGCATTATGGGGCTTAAACTTCAGGACCACAAGACGCAGGCGATAGAGGTGATTAACGATGACATAATCGACACGCCGGGCGAGTATGTGGAGCTAAAGCAGTATTATCGTGCGCTGGTGACCACCGCCGCAGAGGTGGACTGCGTGCTTGTTTTGCAGGACTGCACCGACACACAGTGTAGCTTCTCCCCACGCATGAAGTGCATGTTCAACCGCCCGATGATAGGCGTACTGACCAAAATAGACCTCGCCCCTCCCTTGGAACAGCTTGAAACAATGAAGGAAATTTTACAGCTGGCAGGTGCAGAGGAGATTTTTTGCATCAGCAGTAAAACAGGCGAGGGCATTGAGGAGCTGCTAAAATTTTTGCAGTAGTTTACAAAAACCACCGCTATGGTTAAACCAAAACGCAAAACAGCCCCCGACATTTTGTCGGGGGCTTCCTTGTGCAAAAAGCCTGTCTATTAGTATACTTCGTAGTCGATGAGCGGGGGAAGCATCGAGCCACCCTCGATGGGTATTGTAACACCGGTGATGTATGCGGCATCGTCCGATACGATAAACGCAACAGTCTTTGCCACCTCTTCGCTCTCGCCCCAGCGGCGCAGAGGAATGCGGGAAGCGAGCATCTTTGTGCGGTCCAGCTCGCGGCGCTCGGGATTGTTGATGGTGCAGCCGGGCGCTACGGACACAGCACGAATGCCGTACTTAGCAAGCTCCAGCGCCATGTGGTTTGTCAGCTTCATGAGAGCTGCCTTTGCAGAGCCGTAGATGCTTGCATGGGGGAAGTAGATTTGCTGGTGGATGGAGGTGATGTTTATGATAACACCCTTTGTGCCTGTCTCCACCATGCTTTTAGCGGCACGCTGGGAGGAAAAGTATGTGCCACGATAGTTAAGGTTGATAGTATCGTTCCAGTTTTCCTCAGTAACTTCGAGGAAAGGAACAAAGTGGGTGATGCCCGCATTGTTTACCACCACGTCGATGTGGTCATAAACCTTAAAGAACTCGTCGTACATGCGGTCGATGTCTTCCAGCGAACGCACGCTTGCCTGCACAACAATAGCCTTTGCACCCAGTGCCTCGGCTTCCTTGCGCACAATCTCTGCCTTGTCCACGCTGGAGGAGCAGTTGATGCACACGTCATAGCCCTTGGATGCAAGCTCCAACACTATCGCACGGCCGATACCCATTGAAGAGCCTGTTACCAATGCAGTTTTTCTACTCATACTACTTAAACCCCATTTCTAATAACATTTGATTTTAGAGCAACACGCACTCGTACATTTTAACACAAAAAGCGACGACGCATTTTTGTGACAAACGCACCGCAGTGCATCTTTAGTAAGTGTACCACAACACACAAAGGCTACACAAGTATTATGTGCATAAAATGAGCTGAAAATACAAAAAAATCAAAATCATCGGCACTTACTGCGCAAAACAAGCGAATAATACATACATTTGCTGTATTTTCTTGCAAATTGCCTGTGTATCAACATGATATGTGAGCTTAATGTGAAACATTCTTGAAATATTGTAAAATTTGATTGTTGCAAAAGGGGTGTTACTGTATAATGATACACGTGTGCATTTTTGACACTCTTATTTTTTCAGGCTCACACTTTGCACCTATTTAGCACTCTACCCAACTTTAAGGAGAATGTGTATTCTATGGCAAAATTCAGCGTAAAAAAGCCGATGACCGTATTTGTGGCGGTAATCGCCGTTTTGGTGCTCGGCTTTGTATCCTTCACCGGCATGACCCCCGACCTTCTTCCCAGCATTGACCTGCCGTATATACTCATCTCCACCCCCTACCCCGGCGCCACCCCCGAGCGTGTGGAGACGGAGGTTACAAAGCCGATGGAGCAGTCGCTTGCGACGCTGGATGACATTGTAAACATCAGCTCCACCTCCTCCGAGAATTCCTCCATGATTACGCTGGAGTTTTCGGAGGATGTGAACATGGAAGCCATCACGGTGGATATTCTCCAGCGCATAAGCCAGATTGAGGGCTACTGGGATGAAATGGTGGGCACGCCCATCATTCTAAAGCTAAACCCGAACATGCTGCCCATAATGGTAAGCGCCGTAAATATGGAGGGCATGGACTACGCAGAGCTTTCCTATTTTGTGAACAACGATTTGGCCGCAAAGCTGGACGGCATTGAGGGTGTGGCGAGCATCTCTTACAGCGGCCTTTTGGAAGAGCAGATACAGGTGCTTTTGAACGACGAAAAGATGGACGAGACAAACCTGCTCATCGCCGCCGCTGTGTCGGACAGCTTTGCAGAGGCGAGGCTTGAACTGGAGGATGCGCAGGCGGAGCTAAACGAGCAAATCGCCACTATTGACGAGCAGATTGCACAGCTGGATGCAGGAATTGCCGAAATGGCAAACCAGCTGGCAAGCGGCTCTGCCATGCTGGATGAGCAGCAGCGTGCGATGGTGGAGGGTCAAATGGAGCTGACCCAGCAGATAAGCGACCTTGAGACACAGCGCTTAGCGCTTGTGACGCTACAAAGCACGCTCACCTCTGTAAAGCCCACCTACGCCGCAATGCACCTTACTTACACCACCGCAAAGGTGCAGGTGGAGGGCTGGACGGCGGTGGTGGAAAGCCTGAACACCACCGGCACGCTCACCGCCGAAAACGAAACTTTCCTGCAAAATGTGGCAACGCCTCCGCTAAATGCCGCACAGATGGCAACGCTGACAGCCGCCACCGCACAATCCACTCTTGATGCGATAAAAACGCAAACACAGTGGGATATTATCGCCCCCATAATGCAACAGCTGGAAGGCCTCGGCATTGCGAGCGAGGCGGACCTTGATGCCCAAATACAAGCAACCGCCGCAAGCATAGCGCAGATGGATGCGGGCATTGCGCAGATGAACACACTGCTCACACAGCTTGATTCAGGGCAAATAACGCTGGATGCCGCAATGCTCGAGATGGAGAAGGCGAAAATTTCCGCACAGGTGGAAATATCCGGCGCTTCCTCCCAGCTGACAATGGCCGACGCACAGCTTGCCGCCGCACTTACCGAGGTGGAGCAAGGCCTTGAGAGCCTCGCCGAGGCGGAGACGGATGCGCTGGATGCGACCAATCTATACGACATAATCACCACAGAGATGCTTGCGCAAATTTTAACGGCGCAAAACTTCTCCATGCCCGCAGGCTATGTGCAGGATGCAGAAAACGTCTCCTACCTCATCAGCGTGGGCGAAAACATCACCTCGCAGGAGGAGCTTTCACAGCTTGTCATACTCGACCTTGGGCTGGAGGGGCTTGAGCCCATCAAGCTGAGCGATGTTGCGGATGTGGGCATGATTGACAACTCCGCCGAAATATACGCAAACATCAACGGCCAGGACGGCGTTTTGATTTCCTTTAACAAGCAGAGCACCTACGCCACCGCCACCGTTTCGGACAGCATCCGTGCGGAGTTTGAGAAGCTTTCAGAGGAATACCCGGGGCTTGAGTTCAGCACGCTGATGGACCAGGGTGACTATATCTATCTTGTAATAAACGCCATAATGAGCAACCTCATTTTCGGCGCACTTTTTGCCATAATTATACTGTTTTTATTCCTGCGTGATTTGCGCCCCACCTTCATCACGCTGTGCTCCATTCCCATCAGCGTCGTGTTTGCCATATCGCTCATGTACTTCAGCGGCATCACACTGAATATCATATCCATGTCCGGGCTTGCGGTGGCTGTGGGTATGCTGGTGGACAACAGCGTGGTGGTAATAGAAAACATCTACCGCCTGCGAAACATCGGCGTAAGACGCAGTGAGGCCGCCATACGGGGCGCAATACAGGTGGCAGGGGCGCTTTTCGCCTCTACGCTTACCACCGTCAGCGTGTTTTTACCCATCGTGTTTGTGGAAGGGCTTACACGTCAGCTTTTCACCGACTTTGCGCTCACCATGGGCTATGCGCTTTTGGCAAGCCTCATCGTGGCGCTCACGCTCGTACCCGCCATGTCCTCAAAGCTACTCAAAAAGACGAAAACCTACGACGGCAAAATATACACCGCCGCACTTTCAGGCTACAAAAAAAGCCTTATTTGGGTGCTTGGCCACAAGGCACTTGTGCTGATACTAAGCCTTGTGTTTTTGGTGGGTAGCATTGCGCTGGTGCTCTCACGAGGCTTTTCCTTCATGCCCGACATGGGCACTCCCCAGCTGAGCGCCACGCTGCAAATGCCAAAGGATACCACCTTGGAGGATGCCTCCGAAATAAGCGATGACATTGTTGCACAGATACAAAACATAGAGGGTGTTGAGATTGTGGGCGCAATGTCCGGTGGCGGCGGATTTTTGATGGGTGGCGGCCTTGGCGGCGGCTCAAACAATGTTGAGAGCATCTCGCTTTACATCGTCATAGGCGACAGCTATGTTGTCGAAAGCTCCCGCATCACGGACGAAATAGCCGCCATAAGCGAGAGCTTTGGCATTGAATCCTCCGTATCACAATCGGGCGGAATGTCCGCTGATGCGCTTGCAGGCTCGGGTGTTTCCATCAGCCTATACGGCGACGACCTTGATTTGCTGCAAAGCACCGCAAAGGAGATAGCCACCGCCCTCAGAGAGGTGGAGGGCACTATGGATGTGTCCGACGGCATAGGCGAGGTAGAGCCTGAAATCCGCTTTGTGGTGGACAAGGACAAGGCGATGGAATACGGCCTGACAACGGCGCAGGTGTACGCAGAAATAGCGGCGGCACTCACCACCGAAAATGCCTCCACAACGCTCGAAGCACCCGGCGAAACCTACGACGTGATAGTGGCCAAAGGCACAGACACGCTAACCCCCACATACATCCGTAACTACAGCTTCACCGTCACCGACCGTGAGGGCGAAGAAGAAACGGTATACCTGCGTGACATTGCGGACATAGTGGAGACCGAGACTAAAACCTCCATCGCACGTGATAATCAGCGTCGATACATAAATATTTCCACCGCCATTCAGCCGGGGTATAACGTGAGCCTTGTGGCGCAGGACATAGAGACACGGCTTGCGCAAATAGAGCTGCCGCCCGGAATGTCCATCGAGTACGGCGGCGAAAACGAGAGCATCATGGCCTCCTTCAATGACCTTGTGCAGATGCTTTTGCTGGGGCTGTTGCTGGTGTATCTCATCATGGTGGCGCAGTTCCAGTCGCTCAAAAACCCCTTTATCGTTATGTTTACCATACCGCTTGCGTTTACGGGCGGTATGCTCGCACTGCTCATCACAGGCATGGAGCTTTCGGTTATTGCGCTTATAGGCTTTGTCATGCTGGTGGGTATCATAGTGAACAACGGCATTGTGCTGGTGGACTACATCGCCCTGCTTCGTGAGGAGGGCAAGCTGTGCAAGGATGCCGTCGTCGAAGCAGGCCTCACCCGCCTGCGGCCCATCCTGATGACCTCGCTCACTACCATCTTGGGCTTGTCCGTCATGGCGATAGGCATCGGCACAGGCTCCGAAATGATGCAGCCTATTGCCATTGTAGCCGTGGGCGGCCTTATCTACGCAACTATACTCACGCTGTACGTAGTGCCTGCCATGTACTACGCGATGAACCGCAAGGAGAAAAAGCTCGACCCCGAGGACATGCCCCCCACCGACAATAGCCCTCCCACAGGTGGCGGACACTCCCCTGTCGGTGCTATCGGTGAGGGCACTGCCCTTTCGGGTAACTCACCCGATGCTTCGCTCGCAAGCTCTGTGAATAATTTTGCGCCTGCTGCGCCTGCTACTCCTGCCACCCCACCCGTAGGCACTGCCCAAAATCCCATCTATAAGGCAGAGCCGTCGGCACAGGAGAGTAGCGCAAAAAATCCCACGGCTGAAAAGCACATATACCGCTCAAGCGGCGACATGAAGGCGGTGCGTGCGCCAGAGCAATAAACCCGATAAACTCGGGTGTGGACAAAAGCGCAGTTTTCTTGGTATCCCCCCTCATATGGATGTATAATTTTATTAAACATCCATATCAAGGTTCTGGCAAGGCTTTAAGAGTGGAGATTTGCGTAGCAAATACTACTCGTGCCTTGACGGCATCTTCCGAGAAAGGGGGATACCGCTTTTTTCTCCTATTTAACGTATTCTAAATCACCTTTATGTGTCCACACTATATAGGGTGCGCCCTTTTATTTTTATATTTTCGCAAATATTTTTTACATATTTTCAAGAGATTTATTTTTATTTTTGCGGTATTTAATATTGTAATTTACTTCGGGAAATAAATCGGCAGTCTTTTGTTGCGGTAATTCCGTGTGTGGTGTATAATACAATGTGAATGCAAAACTTTCGCAAAAAGGGGATGCTGTACTATATGGATGTGCGTGTGGGCGACTACATACTGACAAAAAAGGAGCACCCCTGCAAAAATAACGAGTTTTTAGTTTTGCGGGTAGGCATGGACTTCAAAATCCAGTGCACAAAGTGCGAGCGGCAGGTAATGCTGCCAAGGGCAAAAATAGAAAAAAATATAAAAAAATTGCGCCGAGGCGGAGAGGACATCCCTCTTCGTCAGCCGCAAAAAAATACTGAATGCAAGGATGACGCAGATGTTTGACAGACTCGATGTTATAGCAAAACGCTTTGAGCAGATAGGCTTTCGCCTGCAGGACTCGGCGGTGGCAGGCGACCCACAGCAGTACACTTCACTCATGAAAGACTACAAACAGCTGGAGCCTATTGTGGGCGCTTATGAAGCGTACAAAAAGGCGCAACAGTCCCAGCAGGAGGCGCTGGAGCTTTTGGACGAGTGCGGCGGCGACAACGAGCTTCGCCAGCTTGCCAAGGAATCGCTTGATGAGAGCAAAAAGGCGATTGTGGATTTAACGCAGGAATTGCAGCTGCTTTTGCTTCCCAAGGACGAAAACGACGAGCGCAGTGTTATTATGGAGATTCGTGGCGGCACAGGGGGCGAAGAGGCGGCGCTGTTTGCGCACAGCCTTTACCGCATGTACAACATGTACGCAGAGCGCAGTGGCTGGAAAACCGAAATACTTAGCGTGAATGACACCGAGCTGGGCGGCATGAAAGAGGTGCAGTTTTCGGTGGAGGGGGACGGCGTGTACAGCCGCCTAAAGTTTGAGGCAGGTACACACAGGGTTCAGCGTGTGCCCGAAACCGAAACGCAGGGGCGTGTGCACACCTCGGCTGTAACGGTAGCTGTAATGGCAGAGGCGGACGAGGTGGATGTGCAGATAAACCCCGCAGACCTTAAAGTGGACACCTACCGTGCCTCCGGCGCAGGCGGCCAGCACGTAAACAAAACCTCCAGCGCAATACGCATCACCCACCTGCCCACGGGGCTTGTGGTGGAATGTCAGGACGAGCGCAGCCAGCACAAAAACCGTGACAAGGCGATGAAGGTGCTCCGCAGCCGCCTGCTTGCCCAAAAACAGGCGGCGCAAAAGGACGAGATAGACAAAGCTCGCAAAACGCAGGTAGGCTCGGGCGACCGCTCGGAGCGTATTCGCACCTACAACTACCCCCAGGGCCGTGTAACAGACCACCGCATAAACCTCACCCTTTACAAGCTGGACAACATCTTGCAGGGCAATTTAGAGGAGCTTATCTCCCCTATCATTGCGGCGGACCAGGCGGAAAAATTGCGTGAAGCTACCGAAAATTAAACGTATGCACACGAAAATATTAGCGCCGACAAAAGAAAACATACGCCTTGCGGCAGAGTGTATCCGCAAGGGTGCGGCTGTGGGGATGCCCACCGAAACGGTGTATGGCCTTGCGGCGGATGCATGCAACCCTGCCGCCGTAGATGGCATTTTTTGCGCCAAAGGCCGCCCACAGGACAACCCCCTCATTGTGCACATAGCATGTGAGGAGGAACTTTTGCGTATCGCAAAGGGCATAACGCCGCAGGTACATCTTTTGGCGAAAGCTTTTTGGCCGGGGCCTTTGACGCTGGTGCTACCCAAAGGCGACTTTGTGGCGCAAAACGTCTGCGCAGGGCTAAGCAGTGTTGCGGTGCGCCTGCCTGCGCACCCCGTGGCACGAGCGCTTATAAAAGAGGCAGGCACGCCGCTTGCCGCACCCTCCGCAAACCTCAGCGGTAGCCCCAGCCCCACCACCGCACAGCATGTTGCGCAGGATTTAAGCGGCCGCATACCGCTTGTTTTAGACGGTGGTGCGTGCCTTGTGGGCATTGAGTCCACCGTATTATCCGTGGTGGAAAAGCCTGTCATTCTGCGCCCCGGGTTTGTTACCAAGGAAGAGCTTGAGGGTGTACTTGGTCAGAGTGTGCCCTATGCCGCATCGGTAGAGGCGCCCCTATCCCACGAGGATGCACCGCAAAGCCCCGGCATGAAGTACAAGCATTATGCGCCAAAGGCGAACATCACCATATTGGATGCAAAAGATGATGCATATGTGCAATACATAGCAGAATATATGAAGGGGCACTTCACGCAGGACGATAGCAGTGATGCGCCGCTTGCGCTCTGCTTTGAAGAGACCGCCCCTTTATTAAAACAGCAGGGCATAAACTTTGTAAGCTACGGTAGCCAAGAGGACAACCGACAGCAGGCGGCAAATATATTTTTTGCGCTGAGACAGCTGGATGAGCTAAACGCAAAGACGGTGTTTGCACAAGCTCCCAAAGGGCAGGGCGTCGGCATTGCGGTGCGCAACCGCCTTTTGCGTGCGGCATCCTTTCGGGTTGTGTGCTTGTAGCTTAATCCGTGCAATCTGCAATCCGATGATGGCGCAATTAGGGAATGGACACACAGAGGTGATTTGCAATACGTTAAGCGCAAGAAGAAGGCGTTATATCCACCGCCGCAGGCGGGGGATATAACAAATAAATCACCGCATTTGGACACACCCCGCAATTACATTCGTTTGCTTTTTTTGTATATCTTCCCAATCCGAAACGAGGTGACGCATTTTGTTTACGGTGGGCATTACCGGCCGCTCGGGAAGCGGCAAATCCACGGTGAGCGCATATTTCAGGCAAAAGGGCCACACCGTAGCGGACGGCGACGAGATAAGCCGCACGGTGCAAGCGCCCCACAGCGCCTGCCTTAAAGAGCTTGTGGCGCACTTTGGTGATAGCATACTTGCAAGCGACGGCTCGCTAAACAGAAAAGCGCTTGCCGCCCTTGCGTTTGCGGATAAGCAAAGCAATCAAAAGCTAATCGAAATCACGCACCCACACATAATAAACGAATTTCTTCGCAGGAGAGATGCCGCAGAAAATGCAGGCGAAAAGCTTTTTTTTGCGGATGGCGCTATGATTATAGGTGGGCCGTTTGAAAAATATTGCGACAAAATTATACTTTTATGCGCACCAAAAAAGCTGTCCGTCAGCCGTATAGTTTTGAGAGATAATATTTCTAAAACGCTTGCGCACACACGCCTTGCCTCTCAGCTTAACGATGAGCAGCTTTGTCTTTCGGCGGATTATATCCTCCAAAACGATGCGGACAAAAAACAGTTGCTCCACAAGGCGGACGAGGTGCTCACAGCGCTACTTACGGAGGTGAACAACCACTGAACACAAATACACGCTCTTCCCACAAAAAAAACACCACCCAAAACAGGGTGCAAAAAAATGGGCGCAATGCTCCTTTGCGAGCAAAATCCTCTCGTCAAAAAAAGGCATCTTCCCGTAAAAAGTATCTCGTAATATTTTTGTGCCTTATCCTGCTTGTTGTAACAGCGGGAGTAATTGCACTCTCGCACGTGGACGAACAGCTTTACCCCTTGGAATACGGCAGTGAGGTAAACCACTGGGCGAGCGAATACGGCGTGGACGAGTATCTTGTGTACGCTATAATAAGCACCGAGAGTAGCTTTGACCCAAACGCCGAATCCTCTGCGGCGGCACGTGGGCTTATGCAGATGACGGAGGATACTTTCGACTGGGTGAAAAGCAAAATCGCGCCGGACGAAGCGCTGACCTTTGACGACCTATACACGCCGGAAACCTCCATACGCTTTGGCACATACCTCATGAGCATATCTCTCGAGCGCTACGGCGATGATATTTCCACTGCGGCGGCGGCATACCACAGCGGATGGGGCACAGTGGACGGCCTTTTGGAAAGCGGCGAATATTCACACGACGGTGTGCGTCTGCACACATTCCCCTACCCTCAAATGAGCCACTATGTCACAAAAATAAACGATAGCTACGAAAAATACACGGCGCTGTACGCATGATGGTTTGCAAAAAAAGCGCAAAAATACCATATGCTAAACAGGGACAGAAGCTGGGATATCCTCCCCGCTGTAGGTGGGAAGGTATACCAAAAAGATAAACCGGCACTTTATTCACACGAAAAATATTCAGTAAAAACCACACAAATAACGAGAGGTAACTTTTAATCATGGCAAAGGAAAAGCAGACGGATAAATCCAAGAAAAAAAGCGCCGCCGCAAAGCGAGCTAAAGAACTTTTTGTAAAAAAACAACATACGGCGTACAAAAAGCCTGCAGATTTTCAGGATGCACTAACATTTTGTGAGGGTTATAAACGATTTTTGGACGCAGGCAAAACCGAGCGTGAGGCTGTAAATGTTTCGGTGGATATGCTGAAAAAGGCGGGATATGTTCCCTTTAGCGCAGGCAAAAAATACAAGCAGGGCGACAAGGTATACCTGATAAACAGAAAAAAAGCGGTGATAGCCGCCACCATCGGCAGTAAACCTTTGGCGGATGGCCTGCGCTTTTCCATCGCACACATAGACTCCCCTCGCCTTGACCTCAAGGCAAACCCTCTGTACGAAGCGGAGCAGATGTCCTTTTTCAAGACGCATTATTACGGCGGCATACGCAAATACCAGTGGGTTGCCATTCCGCTTTCCATGCACGGTGCTGTGGTAAAAAAAGACGGTGAAGTGGTAAATATTTGCATCGGTGAGGATGCAGGCGACGTACAATTCACCATAACGGACCTTCTGCCGCACCTTGCCGCAGAGCAAAACAAGCGCACCCTTGCACAGGGCATCAAAGGGGAAGAGCTGAATATTTTGGTGGGCTCGCTGCCTTTCGAGGAGGAAGAGTTTTCAGAGGGTGTAAAGCTGCAAACCTTGCACCTGCTCAACCAAAAGTACGGCATCACCGAAGAGGATTTCGTGCGTGCGGAAATAGAGTTTGTGCCTGCATTCAAGGCGGCGGATATTGGCTTTGACAAAAGCCTTTTGGGTGCATACGGCCAGGATGACCGTGTGTGCGCATACACCGCACTGCGTGCGGAAATTGACGCTAAAGAGCCCCCATACACCACTGTTTGCGTGCTAACCGACAAGGAGGAAACCGGCTCGGACGGCAACACCGGCCTTGCGGGGGATTATCTTTTCCACTTTGTGGAGGACTTGGCCGAGGCGCAGGGTGAAAACTACCGCAAAATTCTGCGCAATTCCTTCTGCCTTTCGGCGGATGTGAACGCCGCTTACGACCCCACATTTTCGAGCGTGTTTGAAAAAAACAACAGCAGCTTCATAAACAGGGGTGTTGTGCTCACCAAATACACCGGCGCACGGGGAAAGTCGGGCACATCCGACGCAAGCGCCGAATACATGGCACGCATAATACAAATGCTGAACGAAAACGAAATAGCGTGGCAGACGGGTGAGCTTGGCAAGGTGGACGAGGGCGGCGGCGGCACCATAGCAAAGTTTATCGCCAACCGAAATGTGGATGTGGTGGACGTTGGTGTGCCGGTGCTTTCCATGCACTCTCCGTTTGAAGTAACCTCCAAGCTGGATGTGTACAGCACCTATTGTGCGTTTTTGGTATTTGCACAGGGTGTGTGAGTATTCGCCTTGTCCATGAGCGGATTTCGCTGTAAATGTATTTAGCTTTACAGATATTTCACGCTTTATATCGTTCAATTAACTTGTTTTTGCATTGCACGATACGTCACTTTAATATTTAAGTTTAGATATTTTAAGGAGCTGTTTATGGCTGTACAAGACTTTTCTGAGGGCGTTCGCCCCGGTGGGCTTACCTCCGGCAAGGAGGTACAAATATTACTGTGCTATCTGCTAAGTGCGCTAAACGCTCCTGTATCAAAAGAGCAACTGGAGCAGGTGCTCTTGGAGGAAGCGCTCGTCAATTACTTCTCCATGGCGGAAAGCCTTGCCGCCCTTGAAGAGCAGGAGCTCATCACACTTTCGGATGGGGTGTACACCATAACCGAAAAGGGGTGCACAGTAGGGCGCACACTTGCGGATGATGTGCCACGCACCGTGCGTGACACCGCTGTGAGAGGGCTGATTCGTGCACAGCAGTACGCCGCAAAAAAAGCCGAGCATCGCTGTGAGGTCGTGCAGACACAGGACGGGCAGATTGCGGTGCACTGCTCCATCGGAGATGATGCCTGCTCTCCCCTATTTCAGATGCAGCTTTACATGCCGGATGCGCTGTGTGCAAATGCCGCACGTGAAGCCTTCATCGAACACGGTAGTGAAGTGTACAAGCTGATGCTTGCGGCATTGACCGTCAACGAGGGCATGGCGAGGGATGCTTTGCGGGAGCTGCTAAAGCCTGAGCCGTAAAAATCAAGGATATGCTTTAAGTTTTTATTTCATTTATTGATATTTTTTATGTATTTAATCCAATGATTATTTCCCCAATTTTTCGGGGATTTTTTGTGCAGAGATATGTCATTTATTTAGAGGTAAAATACTATCCATTAAGTGTGAAACCAAAACGCAAAACCTCCGACACGGGGCATTTTTCGCCCTATATCGGAGGTTTTATTTTTTGCATTTAAGAGCCGAAAATATTAGTCGGGTGTCATGGTCTTCTCAATCCACTCGGTGCTATCCGCAAACATCAGCTTGTGTGCGCCCCACTTGTCATTCACCTTGGAGATGTATATAAAGTGTAGCGACAGGCCGCCCTCTTCAAGGCTCTTGCCTGTGGGTGCACCCACATAGGAAGCGCCACCGTTTGTGCCTCTGAAGCGAATTCTTGCGCAAAGCTTGTATCCGCCGGTCTCGTCTGCCTTTACAATAGTGTCCTCAATGTCCGCAACCACGTCGGGGAACGCAGACAAAAATGCGACAACTTCCGTCACAAACGGCTCTACACCCTTTGTGTATGTTCTGTTACCCCTGTAATAATCCACATCGTTGTGTACAAAATCATAAAGGTTGCCGGGCATTTTATAGTCTACAACAAGCTCCATGACATCCTTGTAGAAAGTGCGGATGTCCTCTTTGTTCGCCATGGGGTTTGCCTTTATTTTGGCTGTGATTTCTGCGATTTTAGCCATTTTCTGGGATGCTGTCATGTTATCGCACCTCCTTGTTGCATTCGCATTTTTCCGCCACTTTATCTTTTGTGAAAATTTCCTTCATAGCTGCACTATCACGAATCAGCCACTCCTCGCTGATTTTCCACGCACCATTGATTTTCTTAACATTTACCCAGCACAGGCCAAAGCAGTACTTGCCCTCTTCGGACAATGCCTTGCCGCTTGGCTCGCCCATGTCAGAGTATCCATCATTTTTGCCGTCGTAGTACAGCGACTGCGCAAACTTGTAGCCGCCGTTGCCGTCCTCTTCCGCAAAAATATCAGTGAAGCGGAACTTTAGGTTGGGCACCGCAGATTGGAATGCCATAGTACCGAACATAGATGGCTCACAGCCCACAATCTCCACGCAGTTTTCACGGTACACCACGGTGGTCTCATCATAGAACAGGTTGTAATATCCCACCAGATTGTAGTTCCAAATCAGCATTGTGTACTCAAAAAACAGTCTTTCTACCTCTTCGGGTGTTTTCAGCTCGCACTCATTGACGTACTTTTCGTACTGCTCACGAATTTCCAAGATACCTTTTTCCATCGAAGAATGCCTCCTTTTATTGCAATACCGGTATTTTTCAAAAAATCCATGCTCAAAGCACAAACCTCCGATACAAGGTATTTTTACCCTATATCAGAGGTTTTATTTTTTGTATTAAGGCAACTATAATTAGTCGGGTGTCATGGTCTTCTCAATCCACTCGGTGCTGTCCGCAAACATCAGCTTGTATGCGCCCCACTTGTCATTCACCTTGGAGATGTATATAAAGTGTAGCGACAGGCCGCCCTCTTCAAGGCTCTTGCCTGTGGGTGCACCCACATAGGAAGCGCCACCGTTTGTGCCTCTGAAGCGAAGTCTTGCACAAATTTTGTAGCCGCCGGTACCATCTTCGGCCACAACAGTGTCCTCAACTTCAACAATAACATCGGGGAAAGCTGTTGTAAATGCCATAACCTCTGTCACAAGCTGCTCTACACCCTTTGTGTATGTTCTGTTGCCCCTGTAATAGTCCACATCATTGTTGACAAAATCATAGATATTGCCAATCATCTTGTAATCTACAACAAGCTCCATGATGTCCTTATAGCAGGTGCGAACATCCTCTTTGTTCGCCATGGGGTTTGCCTTTATTTTGGCTGTGATTTCTGCAATTTTAGCCATTTTCTGGGATGCTGTCATGTTATTGCACCTCCTGATTGCATTCGCATTTTTCCGCTACTTTATCTTTTGTGAAAATCTCATTGATGGCAGCACTGTCGCGCACCAGCCATTCCTCGCTGATTTTCCACTCACCGTTGATTTTCTCAACATTAACCCAGCACAGGCCAAAGCAGTACTTGCCCTCTTCGGACATTGCCTTGCCGCTCGGCTCACCCATTGCGGAGTAGCCGTCATTCTTGCCGTCATAATAAAGTGCCTGAGCAAACTTGTAGCCGCCTTTGCCGTCCTCTTCCGCAAAAATATCGGTGAAGCGGAACTTTAGGTTGGGCACTGCAGACTCAAAAGCCATAGTGCCTGCAATGGCAACCTCACAGCCCACAAGGTCCACACAGTTTTCACGGTGTACCACAGTGTCCTCATTGTAGAACAAGTTGCAATAGCCCACCAGCTTGTGGTCCCAAATCAGCATTGTGTACTCAAAAAACAATCTTGCCACTTCTTCGGGTGTTTTCAGCTCGCACTCGTTGACGTACTTTTCATACTGCTCGCGAATTTCCAAGATACCTTTTTCCATCTAACAAAACCTCCTTTTAAGTGTCTTTCTTAAGATATGTAAATTTTTTCTTAAGCAAATTTAGGTGTGCAGCTGTATTCAGCCGCCTATTCCTCGTCGAACGTGAGAATTATCTGCATCCTGTTTGGGTCATCCTTTTGAACGCCGAGCGCTTTTTCAAACTCGCTGAACTTAAAGCGATGCGTAACCATCTGCTTAAAATATTCAGGGTCCTTTTCAAATGTGGGCAGTATATTGGGAAACTCTCCCCCGTGCCCAATACAGCCCACCAGCTTGCAAGACTTTAGCACCAAAAGGCCGTCCGTAAGCTCTATTTGCTGCGTGGGCGAAAGTGTGGCAATAGTGCCAAGTGGGTTTATGATGCGGAACATTTTATTAAGAATGGCCGAAATGCCCGTGCTTTCAAACACCACATCAAACCCATCCACCATATTATACATCTCGTGATAGTCTTGTGCAATATATTTATCCTCTAATTGCAGAGTATATTTTTTCGCACCTATCTTTTGGGCAAAGCTCGCACGGAACTCGGACAATTCACTCACAAAAACATTTTGGAAATTGTACTTTTTTATGAGTAGCATCGCTATTGCCATGCCTATGGGGCCGCCGCCCATAATAAGCACACGCTTTTGAGCATCCGCCTCGGTTGGAACGCCATCAAACGTCTTTGTTATGGCGTGGTGCGCCACGCTGAACGGCTCTGTCATGCTCCCAAGCTCACAGTCCACATTATCGGGCAGCTTGTGTGTGTGTTTTGCCTTTACAAGAAGGTACTTTGCGCCGTAGCCATCCTGCGTTTGGCCGCTCTTTTTAATGCAGCTACATATGTTCTTATCCTTGCCACAGTTGTCACACTCACCACACCATATAACACCCTCGGTGGCTACTCTGTCTCCCTCTTTGAAGTCGCCTGCGTTTTCGCCGACTTTCAGCACCTCGCCCGACCACTCGTGCCCAATACGCACGGGATAGATACAGGGGCAGTTGTACGTGCCGAGGTACATGTGCATGTCCGAGCCGCAAATGCCAAGCGACTTGCTTTTTACCAAAATTTCACCCTCGCCGGGTGTTGGAATGGGCGCTTCCTTATAAGAAAGTACTCCGGGCTTTTCCATTATTGCCATCAGGTTCATATTTTCTTTAGACATCTTCTTCACCATTCGGCAACAACACAACCTTCATTGCGCCGTCCTTTCGCGTAATAAAGGTCTCTATCGCCTCACCAAACTTTTCAAGCGGGAAAGTGTGGGTGATAACATCCGCTATTTCCACCTGCCCCGACGCCATAAGGTTTACCACTTTTTTGCTGACGTTAGGGTTCGCACGTGAGCCGAAAATAGCAATTTCGTTGTGCACGATATACTTAAAGGACACCTCTTCCCTAACGCTTTCGGGTGGCACGCCCAACAGCACCACCTTACCGCCCTTGCGCACCATGCGCACCGACTGCTCAAACGTTCCCTTAGCCCCCGAGCACTCGAACACTTCATCTGCTCCAAGGCCACCTGTCAAGCGGTTTACCGCCTCAAAAATATCCTCTTTTGTGAAGTCCACAATATGGTCTGCACCCATCTTGGATATTTTTTGCAGACGCTCGCCCCTACCTATAACGATAACCTTTGCGCTGCCACACGCCTTTGCAACACGCATGGTGCTTATACCTATCGGCCCCGGACCTATGACAACCACCGTGCCGCCCGCCGTAACGCCCGACAGGTCAATGCCGTGCATAGCAACACCGATAGTGTCCACCATAGAGCCTTCTGCAAAACTAATGCTTTTGGGCATCACGGTGAGCATCTCACTCTCGTACTTTTCGTACTGGCAAAACGCACCATTCACCACAAAGCCGTAGTGCCTGTGCCCCATTAAAACATCGCCATAGTTAAGGCATAGCGTATAGCGGCCATTCTTGCAGTTTTCACAACGGCTACAGCCCTTGTGCGCCTGTCCTGCTACTTTGTCGCCCACCTTGATGTCGTTCACAGCAGCGCCTATGGCTACCACCTCGCCCGACCACTCATGGCCTGCGATGTGTGGGTATGCCGGCGGCCAGCTACCCGCCAAATCCCCCCGTAAAATCTCAGGGTCACACCCGCAAATGGCCGCCGCACCTATTTTGCACAGCACCTCGGTAGGGCCTATCTCGGGCACATCCACCTCTCGTATCTCATACTCGCCGGGAGCGGTATAGACACACGCCATCGCTCTTTTTGGAATTTCCTGCGCTTTCATTTTTGTACGCCTCCTATTCGTTTTTTATACATCTTTTATGCACCTACGCCATGTGTAGCAGAAAAAGGGCCCACCGCCCCCGCAGGAAACTACCTGCTCCATTCACAAAAAAATCAGCTCTACTCAATTACATGTCACTGCCTTCAAGCAGTCACACCTTACACATTACGCATATATGTTTTTTTAAGGTGCATAATAATACAGCGTAAAGCTCACTTATCTAATGCACAAGCTCCTACGCCATATCCGTTTAATTATACGGCGATTATTGCCATATTTCAATATGTAAATACGTTATTTTTTTATTGCTCGTCCTTTGTTTTCTTTTATTATATTTGCCAGTTTTTTGTTTTAATTGTTTTTATATATGTATTTTTTCTTTATTTTTTTCTTTAGTTTTTTATTTGTATTTTTATGCTTTTTAATTTAATGTTAAAAAGTATAAACCTTTTACATGTATTAAGATTATTTTTGTGGGTGAAAAAGCACCCGCTTTTATGGTTGTTAAATTTTTTCAAATCTTAGAGCTTTTATTTACGTTTGAACAGTGATTTAATGAGCTAATATTTGTTCGTTATTGTGAAAAATATTGTGATAAACTTGTGAAACGCTTTACAATGTGGTAATCTTAACGTAGGAGTGAGTATACCGTGTGGGAAATTTTGCTTATCCTCTACACCACTGTGGATATGTTAAAACACAAAATAGAGCCTCACGGTATTCCGAAAATTTTGTGATATGAGGAGGCATAATCATGAAAAAAACCATTTTACTAATATGTATCACGCTATTATCCCTAAGTATAACAGCGTGCACTGCAGGCGATGCGTGTACATCCTGTGCCGTATGCGGCATACAAGCTCTTGGCGAGGATGCTTTGGTGGAGGGTGGCGCGCTGACAGACTGGCTGGAAAATGAGCTTGGCGGCCTTGGCGGCGATGACATAAGCTTGCCTGATTGGCTCACCTCAGGCTGGCCGGACTTTGGC
This sequence comes from uncultured Oscillospiraceae bacterium, assembly GCA_964370045.1. Lineage (GTDB taxonomy): Bacteria > Bacillota > Clostridia > Oscillospirales > Ruminococcaceae > JAAYCI01. Next base: position 2,354 of record CAYJGZ010000019.1, on the reverse strand, counting down.
GGCGGCGATGACTACCCCGATAACAATAATAACGGCACAGGTAACGGAGGCGGTGGCACTTATCCCGGCGGTACAGGCGGTACAGGTGGTACTGGCGGTACAGGTGGTACTGGCGGTACGGGTGGCACAGGCGGTACGGGTGGCACGGGTGGCACAGGTGGTGCAGGCGGCACAGGCGGTACAGGCGGTACAGGTGGCACAGGCGGTACAGGTGGCACAGGCGGCACAGGTGGCACAGGTGGAGGCGGATACCAGCCATCCTCAACCATGAGCGGTTTTATTGCAGTCAACGCAGGCAGTGAAGACATATACTACTTTATGTTAGCCTCTGCCGGCTCGGACAACCGTAGTGACGATTTACTCGGTAGCCACATCTTATCCGCCGGAGAAGAACTGTACATTGACTTTTCTGCGGACAACGGCTATTACGATGTTATTTTACAGTTTGATAATTCAGATACACTTGTTTTCCCCGAGGTTTACATAGAGGATAGCTACTCTTTAGTATTTGATGGAGACTCTTCGGGCGGCGGGCTGTCTACCTACGACACAAGCGGTAGTGGTGTCGGCGTGTATTTACCGCAAGGCGGCGGCTCAGGCGGTGGCTCAGGTGGGACACCGCAGCCAAGTGGCCAAAACTCAAGCGACGAAGTATACATCGAAAATCAGATTGCTTTTGCCGGCTATGGTGCCAGTGTTGAGCGTATGTTTATAAGCCCCTCCACCGACAGTTCATGGGGCAGCGATGTTTTAGAGGGTGCTATGCTTTACATCGGGGAATCTACTTACTACTCCCTACCCGGTAGCGGCGAGTATGATGTACTTGTAGAGTTTGAGAATGATGAAATTGAGGTTTATGGGCTTATTATAAGCGGCGGAGACTCTTTGATAATTACCAGCGATGACTACAATAGCTATGTTCTGCTACATATGGATAATGGCGGTAATATCATAGGGGAATATTATATCAGTGAATATTACAGCGCCACCTGATAGTGTATACAAACTTTGCCGTGTAGCAAAGGTATATACACGTCTAAGAAGCTCACAAACTAAAAGCCAAATTCAGAAGTAATTGCATTAAATTAAAGCACCTACATTATGTAGGTGCTTTAACATTATAACTCTTAGTTAATGCCCACTGAACAAACAAAAAATAACACCTACATATTATAAAATATCATTTTTTGTTTGGGAAAGTGCAAGGTTTTTCCCGTTTTTCACACAAAAACCGTGCACTTTTGTTTTCGCAGTTTACTATAGGGGGCGAAAACACAGTGAATGGCATCAAGATATGCCCCATAAAAGCGCTGTATGGGTTTATTCAGTAGGCATTAGTTATGTTGGATTTTCAGGCTTAAAGAACTATGGTAATTCACCTCTGTAAAAAACAAGCACAAGTATATCGCTCAAAATAGCAAAAAAAACCACTGCAACCGCTAAAAAGCGATACAACAGTGGCTTAATGGTGCGCTTTCAGGGACTCGAACCCGGGGCCCGCTGATTAAGAGTCAGCTGCTCTACCATCTGAGCTAAAAGCGCATGTTATGTGCGTATGCACACTAAGAAAAAATGGTGACCCCTAGGGGAATCGAACCCCTGTTTACGGCGTGAGAGGCCGTCGTCTTAACCGCTTGACCAAGGGGCCATAATTAAATGGCAATAAACACTAAAAAAACAAAAATAAATCCAAGAAAAAACCAAACTTAACCATAAGATACTCATATATCCACAAAAGCCCGCCCGCGTACGGGCGGACTTTTGGGAAGAGCCGGCACCTACCTATTTTCCCGGGCCGTCACCAGCCAAGTATTTTCGGCACAACCAAGCTTAACTACTGTGTTCGGGATGGGAACAGGTGGAACCTTGGCGTCATTAGCACCGGCTATATAGTAAGCGGCGTTGCCGCAAAACTAACAAAGCACATATTCACTTTTCAAACGTTGTCACGTACACATTGACAACCCAACAATGACTGCAAAACAAGTACTTTCATTGACATTGTAGAACCAAATACTTGGTCAAGCCCTCGACCTATTAGTACTCACTAGCTGAACATGTCACCATGCTTACACTTTGAGCCTATCAACCTTGTAGTCTACAAGGGGTCTTACCTGGTTAACCCAGTGGGATATCTTATCTTTGGAGGGGCTTCACGCTTAGATGCTTTCAGCGTTTATCCCTTCCGCACGTAGCTGCCCAGCTGTGCCACTGGCGTGACAACTGGTGCACCAGAGGTGCGTCCATCCCGGTCCTCTCGTACTAGGGACAGCTCCCATCAAATATCCTGCGCCCACGGCAGATAGGGACCGAACTGTCTCACGACGTTCTGAACCCAGCTCGCGTACCGCTTT
>CAYJGZ010000018.1:0-44955 GCA_964370045.1 uncultured Oscillospiraceae bacterium | reverse complement strand
TATCTGCACGCACTTCATCTTCATCTGCCAGACGCACCGGCTCATATCGGTAGGCTGTCCGGTTTACCTTTAACACCCGGCAAGCTCGACGCTCTCCAACGCCATGGCTCTCCATTGCGTAGACAGCAGCCGCCCTTCGCTTAACCGGGCTTAGAAGTTTTTTGAGTTTACATCCTTCAATATAGCGATGTCCAGCGCCTGTTCAGCCACAAGCTTTTTCAGCCGAGCATTCTCTTTCTCTAACTGTTTCATCTGCTTTGCCTCGGTGCTGTTCATCCCGCCATATTCCTTTCGCCATCGATAGTACGTCTGTTCAGGAATTTCTACCTGACGGGCGGCTTCTGCTATGCTCTTGCCTTGACTACAAAGCACCTCTACTTCTCGCAATTTTACGATAATCTGTTCTATTGTGTATTTCTTCCTTGCCATTTTTTCTTCCCTCCATTGTTAGTTTAACATATGTTTACTAACTTTGTAACTGGTACAATTCTGGGGGGCAAGACCACTTGCAGAGGAAATAGCAGATAATGGTCAATATATAAATGTTTTGCGAAAAAAATTCGATTCAGATGCAGCAAATTGGCTATGGAATACTTCAACAGCAGATAACAAAATTAGAGAAGTTATTTTGGAGTATAAATTAATTGCCCAAAGTAATAAAGTCATCTCCAAAACAAATAACATCAGCGAAATGACAAAGGAATGGTGTGATAAGTGCAAATATATCCGCATATCTTATGACGCTGCGAAAAATTATTTGACAGATATTGCAGAACTATTAGAAATATTACACGCAATCAAAAAAGCTGGAACCATTTTAGATTCTCAAAAACAGAAGCTATATAATTTGCTGATCTCTAATGCCGACAATTTTAATGATTTTTATAAAAACCAAGTTTCTCTCTTTAAATCAGTTTGTGAGCATTATTTGCATGGGTTAGCTGATGAAGATATAAATAGTATATATATGAGTATACCAGCTGATTCATTTACAAAAGGAAAAGCAGAATACTTGAAATTAGTTGAAGCTAAGGTTGATGAATTTAAAAGGAATAGTAAATCCACAAATTTAAGAAAAATGTGGCAAGAAAAAACCAATACTGAAACGCCTAGAGAGTGGTCTAAAAAATTCAAAATGCCTATCCTTTGTTTGATTGAAGATGGCGACCTTCAGAAAGCAAAGGCCGCATTCGGCGTTCTAAATAAAAGGCAATCGGATAACAACTCAATTGATAGAGCGATTGACTTTATTTCCAATGCTGATTTTTTCAACAGGCTTAGCAGTGAAACTGATAGAGATAGCGCATTTAAGAAGTCAATTATTAAGAATTACGCAGTCATGCTCACAAATATTGACGAGGTAAAGGATTACTTGAGTTCACGCATAGATGCTGAACCATATGATTGGTTCGCATTGCCTGAAGTAGATAAGAAACTAAATCAATTAGCAGAAGCAAAGTATAATCAAGGTGGTTGTGACAAAGCATTAGAAAAAATAGATAATATGGATATAGCTGATGTAAAACGTTATCTTAAAGATTTGATTCAAGATAATATGACAGTTGGAATGGCAATAATTGAAGATGATTAGGAGGAATTACCATGACAATGGATGCCAGCTTAAAGAGAATAGATAGATATTTGAAATCAGATGGCACAAATCCTCTAATTGTCGATGTACAAAACTCTTGCGACCTGGACACAATATTAACAGAATTCAATGTGAGTGAAAATAAGTGTGTCGATATATCTACATTTTGTAATGAAGATGAATTGCCGAAATTAGAGGATATAATACATAAGTTTCAAGGTAACACAGACAACTTATTTATTACTGGATTTACTTCTTTATATAAATTGCTAGGTTTTGCAGAGGTACAAAGTGCATTAAATACCATATTGCATTTGCCATATTTAGATGGTCATCTTATTATCTTGTCCTTTCAGTTAAGAAAATATTTGGAATTCGCAGATCCACGTCTACAAAGAAATATTATCATTGTTGATGGAGAGAATACAGTTATTCCTGAATTGTTCTTTTGGTCATCAGATTTGCCAAAAGCCAATGAAAAAACTTATTTGAAAGGCATTAATCATATTGGAAGTGCCATTGAACAAGGCGCTTCAACTACAATCAACATATCAACGCATAAAACAAAGAGGTCTTTTCCGAACGCAGCATATACTATTTGTGAAATAGACAGTGCTTTTGATGCTGTCGTAGCTAGTAACCCAGAGCTTAACATCCTCGATGTAGAATATGGAACTGAAGAACAATGGCTATATTTTCTTTCACTACTTCAAAGTAATCGTTCATTAAGGAGCTTATTCAACAAGGAATTCGGAAGTTGTGACAGTCTTCATTTAGCTGTTTCTAGTTATAAAAACTATGAACCAATGAAGAAATGGCTTTATTTTACTGGTTTAAAGATTTTTGGTGCTAAAAGTAACTATTATCTAGACACTGTCATAAAAGCAGCAAATACTGAAAAAGAGTTGGTTCGCTGCGTTTTTAGAAAAATTATGGATATAGAATACGATAACGAAAGATTTGCGGATGTGTACAATCAGCGAAAAGAACTATTAAATTCACTTGATAATCCTATCGAAGAAGTGATAGATTATTGCAAAATTATCCGACAAAAAGAAAGTTATGCGATATATTATTTAACGGATGCAACGACACAAGAAAAAGAATTGATATTTGAACTAATAAATAAATATAGCGAAAAAATTAGTGATGATACATTACTTGAAACCCTAAAGCAAATTTATCCTGATTTATACCTATATTTAAGTAAGTTTGAATATGGTATTCCGCTATTAAATCAATATTTCAATATGTATAAAATCAGCAAGGTTCGCAATCATATTCAAAATGAACTCGAATTATTGGTCAATGAACAAGCAACTGAAAGAGCATTTAATCTTCTATTGGAACACAGGACGACTAAGGTTGAAAAAATTGACAAAACAAAGACAGGTGCCTATTTTGTTGATGCGCTAGGGGTTGAATATTTATCATACATTATAGGTAAATGCAAAGAAAAGGGACTTTTTGTAAACACTATTCTTTGTAAATCAAATCTACCTACAATAACAAGTATAAATAAAGAGTTTTTAGACGATTTTAATGTGTCCAATGTGCCTGTACAATCGATTAAAGACCTTGATGAGATAAAACATCATGGCATTGATGAATATGATTACACAAAAACAAAACTGCCAATTCATATTGTGAGAGAATTAGCAATTATCGACGGAATAATTGACAATATACATTATAATCTCTTACAAAATAAATTTAATAAGTGTATCATTATTTCGGATCATGGTGCTAGTAGATTGGCTGTCATAAAGGAAAGCGAAAATATTTGGGAAATGTCATTAAAAGGTGAACACTCTGGAAGATGTTGTAAAAAGGATGAATTAGATTTAAAATCAGAATTCGCTATAGAAACAGATGATTATTGGGTTTTAGCTAACTATGATAGATTCAAAGGTAGCCGAAAAGCAAATGTTGAAGTACATGGAGGAGCTACTTTGGAGGAAGTGGTAGTTCCTATAATTGAAATCGTAAAGAAACCAGAAAAAATAGAGGTAGCTCTAGTGGATAGAGAGGTTTTAACAGGTTTCAAGAAAACTGCTACGCTTAAATTATTTATTAGTGTACCACTCCCCAATATCAAAATATGTGTTGAAGATATTATTTTTGAAGCTACAAATTCTGACGAAAATATCTATATAATAGAAATGCCGTCAATAAAAAAAGCAAAGACCTATTTCGCAACGGTATATTCAGGGGAGAATGTAATAGCCGAAAAATTATCCTTTGATGTAAAAAAAGACAGTTTTAAAGAAAAAGATATTCTGTAAGGAGGAACTCGGGTGGAAGAGAAATTACGTGAATGTTTTGATGAAATGGTAGTATATAAAGACCTTAAAGAAAGTAATTTCTTTTCGGCATTAAGTCTACCCTCTTTTCTTCGAGATTGGCTTCTAAGGAAATTTAGTGACGATTTTGGAAAATATGATTTAGATGAAATCACAAATTTTATTAGCACATATTTGCCCAAAAAAGATGAATGGGTAAGTATAAAGAATAGAATTATAGTAGAAAATGAGCGAGTGAAAATACTTACAAAAATTGAAGTGGATATAAATATCAAAACACAAGAAATCAGTTTTTCTTTGCCAGACTTTGGATTGACAAATAAAGAAACAATAATAGAACCACATATATGGGATGAGTGTAAATCTGAACTTGTAAATGGAAAAGAAACATGGGGTGTAGTAGAATTAGGTTATAGGTTGCCTGATGATAGCGTTAAGCCTAAAATTTTGGGTAAGATTAAGTTGACTGACTTTACTAATTTTTGCCCATACACAATAGATCTTGATTATTATAAAGATGTTCGCAGCGAATTTGCCATAACTGAATGGATAGATGTGCTCCTCGGTGCAATAGATTACAATGCTGATGGGTATGATGATGAAAAACAAAAACTTACAATGCTTGCAAGATTGTTACCTTTCGTAGAGAAAAGGCTCAATTTAATTGAACTTGCTCCAAAAGGAACTGGTAAGTCATATCTTTTTGGTAGAGTGAGTAAATTTGGATGGCTGTCTTCTGGTGGAGTAATGTCAAGAGCCAAAATGTTCTATGATATAAGTAAGCGTACACAAGGTTTGGTGTGCAACAACGATTATGTTGCACTTGATGAAGTTCAAACTATTTCTTTCACAGATATAGATGAAATGAGAGCCGCGTTAAAAGGTTATATGGAATCTGGAATATTCACAGTTGGAACTTATGAGGGAGTTGCCAACGCAGGTATTATATTACTTGGCAATATTGCCCAAGATAATATGGATGTTTATAAAAGTATGTTTTCAGAGCTTCCTAAAACTTTCCATGAAAGTGCGTTGCTTGATCGTTTTCATGGTTTTATCAAAGGATGGGATATTCCTAGAATGAACGATGATTTGAAGATATCTGGGTGGGCTCTAAATTCGGAATATTTTTGCACAATAATGAATATGCTACGTGAAGATGTGAGTTATCGTGCAATAGTGGATAAGATAGTAGAAGTGCCAGAACGAGCGGATACTCGCGACACAGAGGCAGTAAAGCGGCTTTGCACAGCTTACTTAAAGTTATTATTTCCAAATGTTCGTAGCGTTGAAGACGTGAATATTCGTGAATTTAGGCGTTATTGCTTGCGTCCTGCTGTTGAAATGAGAAAAATAATTAAAATGCAACTAGGAATACTAGATAGTGAGTTTAAAGGTAAAGATATTCCTGTGTTTAGTTTAAAGGGGTTTTGTAATGAATGTTGATTGTGTCATATGTGGTAAAAAACAACTAAATAATGATACTATCGGTATAAACAAAAAATTATTAGGGCAATCAATCATAAATTTCTATTGTATGAATTGTCTTGCGGAAAATTTAAGTTGCACTACGCAAGATCTTTTAGACAAAATTGAAGAATTCAGGGATGATGGTTGCACCTTGTTTATGTGATGAATATGAAGAAAATAATATATGCAGATAATGCAGCAACAACTAAATTAAACAGTACGGCACTAGATGCTATGCTGCCGTGGCTTGCAGATGAGTACGGAAATGCATCTCAACCATATTCATTTGCAAAAAAGCCTAAAAAAGTTCTTGCAGAAGCAAGGGCTACAATCGCAAGATGTATCAATGCATCACCGGATGAAATATTTTTTACTTGTGGTGGTACAGAAAGTGATAATTGGGCAATTAAAGGTATTGCTTTTTCCAACTGGTGGGATAAGCAAGCTATTATCACATCATCCATAGAGCATCATGCTATTTTACGAGCATGTGAAGCAATTGAAAGGTTGGGTTATCCTGTTGCATATTTAGATGCAACACCTTCAGGTATTGTCACACCTGAAAGTCTTGAATTTATGATTACCGATCGTACTTGCCTGGTATCTGTAATGTGTGTGAATAATGAAATTGGAACTATACAACCCATCAAAGAACTGGCAAAAATATCTCACTCACATGGTGCACTTTTTCATACGGATGCAGTTCAAGCTGTTGGTCATCTTAATGTTGATGTGAAAGCCTTTGGCGTTGATTTGTTATCTGCTTCTGCTCATAAATTCAATGGCCCTAAGGGTGTAGGCTTTCTTTACATAAAAAAAGGTACTATTATATCACCGCATACAAATGGTGGCTCCCAAGAGTATGGAGTGAGAGCGGGAACTGAAAATATTGCTAGCATTGTTGGTATGGCAACAGCTCTTGAATTTAATTGCCAACGCATTCAAGAACATCAATTGCACTTAATATCTCTCGAAGCTTCATTGTTGAATAGTTTGACTGAAGCGAATGTAGATTACATTCGTAATGGAGATATTAATCATATACCTGGCAATATCAGTCTATCGTTTAAAGGGGTAGAGGGTGAACTTCTTTTACACAGACTTGATTTAAAAGGAATCTGCATTTCGACCGGTTCGGCTTGTGATTCAGAAAGTTCACAATTATCTCATGTGATAAAAGCGATAAGAGTTCCAGAAGAATATGCACATGGTAGCATACGAATTTCTTTGTCGAAAGACAATACTGAGGAAGAAGTTATAGCAATTGCTACTGCAATTAAAAGTGTATTAAATAAGCATTGAATAAGAATATGCCCAAGGTTTCAGTTTTTCCAATGTAATCGGTTTTTTCCATAAAAAATAAATATCCCCGTAAGGGGGTTCTTTGTTAAACTTGTACTTTCAAAATGGAGAAAAATATGTTTACAGTATTATTTTTGGTCATCATTTATTTGCTTATCAAATCATCAAAGCCACGCCCATGGATGTTTGTTTTGGCGCTCGTAATTTGGCTCATCTTTATGCTTGTAGACTGTGCCGGTTAATTTTCTTGTTATTTCTGCAATCGGTGTAAAAATAAAGGTAGGATAATAAGGGAAAAATAGGATAACCATTTGAATTTTTGGGGCAATAATGGTATAATTCTGTTACAGAAAGGATGGTAATTATGCCGCAAATTATCCCAATTAAAGATTTGAAAAACACTGCCCTTATCTCCACCATGTGCAGTGAAACAAATGAGCCAATCTATATCACCAAAAATGGTTATGGTTCTATGGTGATTATGGATGTAAATGTGTATGAGCAGAAAATGGCACTGTTAGAAGTTTATGCAAAACTTGCACAAGCCGAAGATGAGATAAGAGAGGGAAAAGTGTTTGACGCTGAAGACAGCTTAAAAGTGCTCAGGGAAAAGTATAATGTATAAATTGATACTAACTTCTGCGCTACATGAAGAACTTGGGAGCATTCTTATATATATTTCGAATAACTTAAATAACCCTGTTGCAGCAACAAACTTCTTAAATGAAGTCGAGAAATGCTACGAGCATTTAAAGAGTAATCCGAAGATATATGAACATTGCGCAGATGAAAGATTACGCATACTTGGGTATCGAAGAGCTGTCATAAAAAATTATATTTTGATTTATCGTATTGATGAAGAAAATAAGGTTGTCTATATACTTCATATCATCTATGGAAAACGAGATTATGAAAAACTAATTTAGGTTAGTTTGTCAAATCCGTGCAGAAAAAAGACAGTTAAGGGTATCGACTTTTGATTACAGTATGATGTTCGATCTACTCTTAGCAAATCAGCAAACTGTTTTCATAATAAAAGAACCATCGCTTTTGGATGCCCCTTTTAGTAAAGAGTTTACGAATCAAAGAAATGGTGGCATTTTTACTATGCCGCCGAGGTGTCCAACAAACTAATCTATGGACTCTGTTCCATGAAGAGATGCGAATAAAACATGCCCATCACAGAGAAATTCAATGAAATGTTGCTTTGGTATCACATAGGCTTGATTGATAACAAAGCATTTTAATATTCCCACACGGCACCATTGGTAGATGCGTTCGGGCCCATAGCCGGTGATGACTGCAATATCTTTTGTTTTGAGTGTGTCAGGTTGTTGCTTTAGCAGTTCTTCATAATGCTCCCTGAGCTCATGGGGACTTGGTTTTTCACCGGGAGAAATCGTTTGGGTTTTATAGAAATGAACAGGAACTGTATATAAATTGGGCTTAACAGTACGATTTTCTAAATAATGCTGTACGTCCTCTTTTTTGATGCGGTAACCCCAAGTTTTCTTCCCTGTTTTTTCACAAGGAATCTTTCCACTGAGGAGCAGGAAACGTGCATGCTTCTTGCTGATATGGCAAAGCTTGTATAACTGTTCTTTGCTTATAACATCGGGAACTAGGGACCAATCCATTGCTTGATTTTCCATAGAATATTTTGCCTCCAATTATCAAGTGCTCAACATAAGGGTGAAACGGCATTTATAGAAAAATAACACCTTATTTTGCGCAGACTTAGAAGTTATTTGGAGGGCGATCAATAGCATTTTTATGTCTGTCAGTTCTGCCCAAAGTTCTGCCGAAAAATCAAAAATCACTGCAAAATGCGATGTTGCATGAATGCTTGAAGCTATGATTTTTATCGCGAAAATGACGTGAAAAATAATTTCAAAACGTCAAAAATCGAGGTAGGGAACTGACAGAAAATGACAAAATCTGTTATGGGTCTTACAAGGGTTGTGTATTCTCGAAATGCGGTTGCCTTCACGGGCACGTGGGTTCGAATCCCACCTTCTCCGCCAAAAAGTCAAGATTACCATAGGTAATCTTGGCTTTTTTTAGTTGGTGGGATTCGAAAGGCGCCCGTTAGTTGGTGCATATTGGTAGCCGCTGTGTGGCCAACAAGAGGGATGCTTGAAATTTTTTGCCGGCTTGAAATAGAACAAGCACTTTGAAGTAAGGGTGCTTTTTTGCCTCCGTGCTACAAATGTGTTTCTTTGTGTAAAAAGCATCTCGAATAGTATAAAGCCGCCCCCACCGTTTATTTCGGTGGGGGCGGCTTTGACGTTATACCATACTGCAAAGCTAAAAACTACTTTATGTAGCTTATCCTGCTTTCGTCGTACCTGTCGGCAAACTTGTTTGCGTCCGCATCCTTTGGATAGCCCAGCGCAATCACGCAAAATGGGTTTAGCTTTGCGTCAAGGCCGCAGGTTTTGCGCACAAAGTCCATCATGTTTTCGTGCGGAGCACAGCCGAACCACACAGCGCCCAGCCCCAGCTCCGCCGCCTGCAAGAGGATGTTTTGGGTGGCGGCGGCAAGGTCCTGCTGCCAAAAGTCGGGCATGGCCATCCTCTCGGTGTTGCCCAGCACCACAATGCCTGCGTTTGCGCCTGCAAGGCACTTTGCGTAGGGGTTGAAGGCTGAAAGTTTTTCAAGGTTTTGCTTGCCGCTTACCACCACAAACTCCCACGGCTGCTGGTTTCCTGCGGAGGGTGCTTGCATGGCGGCGCGCAGGATTTTATCCATCGCATCCGCCTCGATTTGCTTTTCGGTAAAGCTGCGCACACTGCGTCTTGTGAAGATTGAGTTCATGTTAATGCTCCCTTTCATCTGTGTAATTCAACGGATAGTGTACAACCTATAATGAACATAAAGCTGTGCAAAAACTTTTTAGATAAGACCGCGCCATTAACACCTTTGGCAAAACTCTATCTTTTCGCCACCTGCGCCCTTTATGAAAAAGTACTGCACGCCATTTTCAAAAAGAAAATCCACAGCCCCAAGCTTTGTTGTGGTAAGGCCCTGCGCCGCATAGCGCTCAAAGTCCGCCTTAATATCCTGCGAAACATACGCTACGTGGTCTATTACGGTTTTGCCGAGGATATTGTTTTCCAAAAGCTCGTAGGTGGTAACGCCGTCCGAAATAAACACAAATTCCATTCCGTCGCCGCTGTACCTGCCCGTAAGCCCAAAGCCGAGCGACGCATAAAAATCTATAGCCTCCTGCATGTTCGGTACCGAAAAGCTGATGTGGTCGATTATGCTTTTTGACATGGTGATGCTCCTTTTAATGGGGTGCGGACACATAGAGGTGATTAAGTTTTTTGCTATACCCTCTCCACCTGCGGCGGGGAGGATATAGCGCCTTCTTCTCGCACTTGACGTACTCTAAATCACCGCTTTTGTTCACACCCTTTTAATGTGTATCAGTAAGAATAGTATGCGGTATGGGCGGCGAGGAACTTGGCGAACAGTGGGGGTGTGCGCCTAAATATTCTCGAGAATATCCAAAATTTCGGGCAGGGGCTTTTTGCCAAAATGCACATGCTCGCCGTTCACTATCATGCACGGAACGCTCATGATGCTGTGCTTTTTCTTTAGCTCCTCGTAATGGGGTAGGTCGTAAATGTCCAGCGAAATGTTCTCGTTTTCTGTTGCTATGCGCTGTGCCGCCATGACAAGCTCGGGGCAGTTTGTGCAGGAAAGCGTCACCGCAAGCTGTATGCGAAGCGGCTTTTTTATGGCGGCAATGCGTGCTAAATCCTCGTCGGATATTTTTTGCCCCGGGCCTGCTGCATTGTAAAGGCCTACGATAAAAGAGTTGAACTCGTGTCCGCCCGGCACGCCGTGAAATGCGATGTTGTGGGCAGTGCCGTCCTGCTTGCAAAGCGCAATGGCAGGCAGAGCATCGCTTTGCAGGCTGTCCTCCTTTTGGCAGGTGATTTTATCGCTGAGAGTGGACATTTCATCCATGAAGCCTTGCACCTCACGTGAAATATCCCGCTCGTCCAGCGCATATTTTAGCAAAACGCCCCTCTCAAAGCGGGAAAGTACAGGCTGCAGCTGTTCCTTTATATCTGCGGAGATGAAAGCGCCGTCATCGCCGTTACTATCCTGCTCGGCTTTGGGGGTGTGCTGCGCACGTGCCTGGGCGGCATATTCCCTTTTGGGGATGCTAAGTCTATCATATTCCGAAGCTATGTATTTTTCAAGCGATGTTGCGGCGGTTGCACCGTCCGAGACGGCCGTCACCACCTGGCGCAGGTTTTTCACGCAGATGTCGCCTGCGGCATACACGCCGTCTACGTTCGTCTTTTGGTTTTCGTCGGTGAGGATGTACTTTCTTTCGTTTAGTGCGACGATGTTTGCGAAGTTTTCGCTGGCGGGGGAGTAGCCTGCGAAAACAAACACGCCGATGCCCTCTTCTTGAAAGTGGCGCAGTTCTTCGCCGTTTTTGTTAAGCACAATGCCCTGCGCAAAGCCCTCGCCGTACACCTCGCTCACGGAAGTGTTATAGTGAATTTCAATGTTTTCGTGCGCCTTTACCTCCTCGGTGACACTGCCCGTACAGCTGAAGCACTCACCACGGATGAGCATGTAAATTTTGCGTGCGAATCTTGTGAGGAACAGCGCCTCCTCGCAGGCGGCAAAGCCACTGCCCACAACGTAAATGTCCCTGCCCGCAAAAAACTCACCGTCGCAGGTGGCGCAGTAGGCAACGCCCCTGCCTTTCAGCTCTTCCTCGCCCTTAAAGCCCACCATTCGAGGAGACGCACCGCCGGCTATTATTATGCCCAGCGTATCGAATGTGCCCTTGTCTGTTTTGAGCGTGAACACATCGCCGTTTTTTTCAAAGCCGTGCACCTCCGCCATCAAAAACTCTGCCCCAAAGCTTTGTGCCTGGCGTTGCATCTCCTTTGTCAGCTCCTCGCCGCTGGTGTGGTACACGCCGGGGTAGTTTACCACCTCGGAGGTGATGGTTATCTGTCCGCCGAACTTTGCCTTTTCCAAAACGAGGGTTTTGTACTTTGCACGGCAGGTGTATATTGCGGCGGATAGCCCCGCAGGGCCGCCGCCTATGATTACAGCATCATAAAAATTATTTGGAAGAGTAGACATTTTCGCGCCACCTTACGTTGTTTATTTGAAAAGCTATATTACAATAGGGAGTGGACACACAAAGGTGATTTGCAATACGCCGGGCGTAAGAAGAAGGCGCTATATCCCCCGCCTGCGGCGGGGGATATAGCAAATAAATCACCGCATTTGGACACACCCTTACAATACACAAAACAGGCACCGCAAAACTCTGTGTGTCAGAATTATGCGATGCCTGTATGTTTGACAGTTACAGCATACCCACAAGGTCGAGGCTGGGCTTTAGGGTCTTTGCGCCGGGCTTCCACTTTGCGGGGCAAACCTCGTCGCCGTGCTGTGCAACAAACTGCAGAGCCTGAACCCTTCTGAACAGCTCGTCCGCGTTGCGGCCCACATTGCCTGCCAAAACTTCATACGACACAATATTGCCCTCGGGGTTCACGATGAATGTGCCCCTCTCGGCAATGCCGGCATCCTCTATCATCACATCAAAGTCGCGTGCGAGTGCGGCGGTGGGGTCCGCAAGCATGGGGTACTTGATTTTCTTGATGGTGTCGGAGGCATCGTGCCATGCCTTGTGCACAAAATGTGTGTCGCAGGATACGGAGTATATTTCGCAGTTTGCCGCCTTAAAGTCCTCGTACTTGCCTGCAAGGTCCTCAAGCTCGGTGGGGCAGACAAACGTAAAGTCCGCAGGGTAGAAGAAGAACACGCTCCACTTGCCCAAAATGTCCTTTTTGCTTACCTCTTTGAAGGTATTGTCGATATAGCTTTGTACCGTAAAATCCGCAACCGCTTTTCCAATCATGGACATAATGTTTTCCTCTTTTCTATAATAAAATAATATTAAAAGCTAAAAAATTATATTGGGCTGAAAGTGCCCGATGCCAAGATAATACACCACAAAAAAATAAAAGTCAATAGCAAATGAGAATAAATATCAATAAAGATTGACTGCTAATAATTTGCTTGAAACAATGGTGGGATATATGATATAATACTTGCACTGAAAATTTAGGTAAAATATCACAAAGAAAAACTATACATACAAGCGTAAATTGTGTACAGCGGACAAAAGTGAAGCTCGATTCACAATAAAAGAGGGTGTTAGGTATGCAAAAGTGGTTCAAAAATGCACCGTTTAAGAAAAAATTTATTCCCACACAGGTAGTATTGCTACTTCTGATAGTTGTAATGGGTGTGGTGTCTGCGATGTCTGTTACAACCATAAGAAACATGACAAACGAGGTGTTTAACAGAAACGTTAGGAAAACAGAACAGCTAAATGAGATTGTGCGCACGATGTATGTATGTCGTGTGCTTGGAAGGGATATTCTGTTTGAAGATAACCCGGACACGCAGCTGGAGATGTATGGCGAGTATGCTGTGGCGTTTGATGATTTGGATACACGCATGGAAGACTTTGAGGCGTTTGTCTCGGAGGGAAAAAAGCAGAGGTTTGCGGATATCGTTGCGCTGAAGGATGAGTACAAGGAATATATGCTTCTTTCTGCGGACACATGGATACAGGAGGGCAACTTTGAGCAAGCTCTGGCGGAGCTACAGTCGGTAACACCGACGGCGACGGAATTTTTTGCGAGCATAGATGAGTTTCTCGCAGAGGAAAATGCACTGATGAACGAGGCTATTACAGCCACTGAGACCAGCACGATGATAGTGTTGTTTGTTGTTGTGGGCACGAACATTTTGGCGGTGATACTGGGGTATTATTTTACAAAGTCGATTGCGGACAATATAAGCAGCAGGATGAGGCTTTTGGAGGAGTCTGTAAGCCAGATAGTGAAGACGAACGATATGAAAAAGCCCATACCCGAGGACTTTTTCACGCAGGATGAGATAGGATTGATAGCAAAGTGTGTGGACCGTCTGCGGGAGATGGTGCTGAACTATTCCTTCAGCGACCCGCTTACGCAGGGCTATAATGCAATGGCATACCACAATGAGATAGATGACATATTTGCACATCGCAGCGCAGGGCATGAGCCGGAGGACTTTTGGTGCATTATGTTCGATATGAACAACCTAAAGGAGATTAACGACTCGCTCGGGCACATAGAGGGCGACATCACCATTAAAAGAACGTACAGGGTGCTGGTGGAATGTTTCTCGGAGTATGGCAAGATATTCAGAATAGGCGGAGATGAGTTTGTAGCTATACTGACAGGGTGCACCGAGGAGCAAATTGAGCAAAGAGTACAGCTGATGAACGAAAAGTTTGAGCAGATAAACAAAAAGAGCGGGTACGAGTCTTCGGTGGCATGGGGATACGAAAAGTTCCGCGGGGACACAAGGGAAGAGTTTGAGGAGCACTTCAAGGTAGTTGATAAAAAGATGTACATAAACAAAGAGCAAATCAAGGGAATGCGTGCACGCCCCATTGAGGAGTCCGAAGAACAGGTGTAGCGGAGTGTGATTCATGGCTATGCCTTTTGGGGAAAAGCAAACAAGCACAAAATGGAGGTTTTTGCATGAGAAGAAAGGACAGGCAGGTATGCGACACACAAAGCATAAATGCCATAATAGATGCATGCAAGTGCTTGCGCCTTGGGCTGGTGGATGAGGGTGAAGCGTACATTGTGCCGCTGAGCTTTGGATACACATATATAAACGGCGAGTACACCTTTTATGTTCACAGTGCAAGCGAGGGGCGCAAGATAGAGCTGATGCGCCGAAATAGCAGCGTGAGCTTTGAGATGGATACCGAATGTAGCATTACCCCTGCGGAGGTTGCGTGTGGGTTTTCCACCACATATAAGAGTGTTATGGGTGTGGCAGCAGCGGAGTTCTTGCAAAGTACAGCGCAAAAAAAGGCTGCGCTAAATGAAATTATGCGGCACAATGCAGGCAGCGCAGAGTGGGAGTACAGCGAGGAGATGCTAAACAGAATTTGCGTGATTGCGCTGAGGGTAAAAGAGATAAGCGCAAAGGCAAACTGCTGAAAGTATAGTCAATTAAATTAAAAACAGGGTGTGGCAAAAAAGGATAGGTTCGTTTTTTGTGTCTCCCCCGCCTGCGGCGGGGGAGACACCGCTTTTTTCGCGCTTAACGTATAGCAGTTAATCTCTAAATCAATGCGATATGTTCACGGCTAAAAAAGCAAAATATAAAGCCCCCGACGTAGGATGAAAGCATCCTGTGTCGGGGGCATTTTTTGTAGTGACGATACTATGGCAGGGGAGAGATTTTTCGTCGTCGTCGTCGCTTTCGTCTTTTGAAGATGGTAGCACACTCCTCGGGGCGTGTGTTTTCGGCAGGCTCTTTGTAGAGCATAAGCCCATATATCACAAACAGGATAATCATGGGGAAGTTTTGCGTTAAAAACTGGGAGGTGAGCATCTTGAAGAACACAAAGAACATTAAGAACAGCGAGTACAGCGAGTTTCCCGCAATGGTGAAGTAGCCGTACACAAACACCGCCAGCCCCGCAATGCCAAGCTCTATATAAAACTTGACAAGGTCCATCTCTAAATTGCGGTTGATTATTTCGGTGGAAGAGCCAAGGCCAAAGCTCTCGTAGCCTGCCAGCGCAAGCGAGTCCAAAAAGTAGTTGCGCCCCGAGACAAGCACGGCGATATCCTGCCCGAACAGCGCCTGTGAAAGCTCATCTCCGCCGCCTGTGAGAAAGAAATGATATGCCACGGGAACAAGCACGAACGAAACAATAAGCAAGTTGCGCCAGATGGGCTTTAGGGTGGCACGAATGTTTACAAATATCGGAACCACCAAAAGGAAAAGCGCAAATATTACGGTGACACGCTTGAAGGTCATTATAGCAAAGATTATGCTCGAATATTTGTAAAGCCTGCCTGCGGGAAAATAGGTGAAAAATGCTGCCAAAACAAAGGAGAGCACCGAGTTGTTGTTGGACTCAAACGGCGAGTAGGAGGTGGCAAAGTTCATGGAGAGAAAGTTTGCAGGAGTAAAGTTTGTGATACCTATTTCCAATATATAGCTGGAAACACATATCCACAAAATTGCCTTCATGGCAAACATAATGTCCTCGTAGCTAAAAAGGTTGAGAATAACATATGCGTACAGCACGGGGAAAACAAGCTTGAATATATCCTCGCCTATCTCGGGGGAAATTCTGCCCGCAAAAAGGCTGATGGCAAGGCTCATGGCAATGAGTGTGCCTATGCACACACACAGCCGAGTGAACTCTTTTTTGAACACCTTGTCCTTCACAAAAAAAAGCTGAATGATGCCCACAGCAATGCCCGCAAACGAAATGATATACTTTATCTGCAGTGTCCAGTTTATGATGCCTTGTGTGAAAAAAAGTGCATCTACGTATGTTTTTGCCATAAATGAAGAAAGCAGTAAAAGCATGTTCATGTAGTAGATGGGCGTTCTTATACGAATCTTCAAAATATCACCCCCCCTTTTTTGTGATGTATTCATGTGTATTTTATTTGGTGAAGCGTTCGGCGTGCTCTATTCGGCGTTGTCCTCGCACCCTGAAAAAATAGCCTGCTTTAGCCATTGTAAAGACTTTTCTCGCTCTGCGGCTATCTTTTCGTGCACGGGTGCAAAATCTATGCGGGTATCAAACAGAGAAAAGTCATCGTAGGAGCGCAGCATCCTGCTTTCAAGGCCGGTGAGCTGCAGTATACTCATATTGCGTGTGGAGGTAAGCCCCGGGCTGATATTCATAAACTGCGTGCCAAAGCTCAGCGCAAAGGCGGTGCCGTGGAAAGAATCGGTAATCATGTAGGTGGCATTTTTAACGTAGGAAAGCCACTGTCCAAGCTCGGGCAGGTATACCATGCGCCCACCACGGGAAAGCTGGTGCAGTGAGGGGGTGATGCGTATTAGCGGAAGTTTTTTGCGCTTTGCAAACTGCTTTACGTAGGCATCCATTTGGGGGTTTGCATGAAGCTGATAAACGAGAATATACTCGCCCTTAATATCCTCGCTTATCATGCTTGCCCACTCCTCGCCGCTGAGCAGCAAAGTGGGGTCCAGCACCTGCGCCACAGAGGAGTAGCCCATGTCCGCCACAATCTGTGCGGCGCTTTTTTCACGCACCGAGATGCAGTCGTAGCGGGAGAGGTATTTCTTTGCGGTGGGCAGTGTGTGCTCATCGAAGGTGGTTTTGCCAAAGCTTGCGGCGTAGGATATAAGGCGGGAGCCCTCGCTTGCAAACGCCAAAAAATAGGCAGGGTCAAAAGCATCGCCGCCAATAGCCCCCCACACCTGGTCGCTTCCTGTGCAGTATGTGCCCGTGGGCAAAGCCTTTAAGCCCTCAAAGCTATCTATGGTATGTGGGGAGAGCTTTAGGTGCTTTTTGCGGAAAGCCTCAAACACTTTTCCCGACTTGCGCTCCGGATAAGAGCGTAGCAAACGGTACATACAGCGTGTAAGTGGATTTGCGTTCCATTTTTTTGAATTTTTCAAAAGGACGGAGGTGATGTTTTTGTAGTGCTCGTCCGTGCGGATATAGTCGATAATTTCCGGCTCGCACCCAAGCTTTTGCAGTACCTGCTGGGTTGCATATGTCTGAAAAAAAGAGCCGTAGTTCGTTACTGCGTGGCGTGTTATGACAGAAACTTTCATGAGGGGATGCTCCTATGGTGTTGTTTGTGGTGAGGGGGCGTGTGGAATGTGCGGAAATATTCGGGTATTTATCTTGGATTTTTTGCGCAATTAAATTAGTATTTTTTTGCGTAATTTACAGGGAATTAAAGGGTGTTTTTATGGAATTAAAAATAGCGATAAAACAAAGTTTTGCAGCAAAATCAAAAAATGCGGGAGTGGACACATAGAGATGATTTAGCAAATAAATCACCGCATTTGAACACCCCCAAAAACGCACAGCGCTATTTTGAAAGTAAAGACCTCAAAAAGCCGGGAAGAGCATTTGCAATACGAGTTTTTATGCGCTCTTTTTTGTAGCGCTTTTTGCAGTAGGCCTCCACTGCGGCGTAGCCGCTCTCTTCATAAAGCTTTAGCACCGCCTCTCGGTTTTGAGGGATATTTACAGGGGCACAAAGCTGGGCGTTGTGCCTTGCTGCTTTTGCAAATTCGGAGGGAAGGAGCACAAGGCTTTGCGCAATATCCTCCGCCTGCGCCGCCCCCTTGGGCGTGTTTACCAAAAGGCAGGAAACCCCCTTTGCGTCGGTGAGGTTTATGCCCTCTTCAAGCTGTGGATGCTCCGCATGAAAGCCCCAGTAGTCGCCCAGCGTAATATCCGCACAGCGCTTGCCCGTAGCATACGGACATGCATAGCAGGACGGGCGGCATATTGCCGAGCGGTAAAACAGCAGGATGTATGAAAGCAGGTTTCCGCCGTACAGTTTTTGACGGGTAGCGCCATGGGAGTCTGTGTACTTTATGCGGCAGACACTGCGCTGACCCTTGCTTTTGTCCCTAAAGGAGAAAGAGAGTATTTCCTTTGCACGAAGCTTTTTCCGCTCGCAGGAAAGAAAATCCCTAAACATATTGCCCGACGGAACGCCGTGGCAGATGACCTCTGCTGTGAGCAGGTTGTCATACTCGCTGCCCAAAAACGCATAAAGCCCTCCAACCTGACATGGCGTGCCCGAAAACAGCACCCTGCGCTGTGCGGCAAGGTCTTTTTTTACCTGCCTGTATGTGTCGCCCATATCGCTTTGCACATACTTTGAGCCTCGCAATATTTCAAGCTGATGTGGGCTGTCAATGCGTATGTGGCGGGCGGTTAGCATCGCATCAGAAAGCTGCAAAGCAGTGCCGTACACAGCGCCGCCCTGCCTTAGCACATTTAGCGCAAACACCGAGAAAAGCCCCCCCGAAGAGGACTGCTGTATAAGCGCATCGTCCTTTGCGGCGGCGGCGTAGGTCTTAAGCGGTGTGTGTGTGGGCGGAGCGTTTTGAAAAGCGCATACCTTTGTGCATTGAAAGCATTTTATGCACTTTGCATCCTCTATGTGAGGGTATATAAACCCACAGCTGTCCGGCTTCATTCGGATGGCATCGTTCGGACATACGCTTGCACATGCTCCGCAGGCACAGCATTTTTCCTTCTGCGAAAAAAGTGTGACGGTACTCATAAAGCCTCCTCGTAGTGTGAAGCACACGGGTAAATTTGTGCGTTTACAGCCTGCCCACAATATCCAGATAATCCTGCTCTAACTTTTTTGCGGCGAGGGAAATATCGTAGCCTGCCTTTGCAATGGCATCCCGTGTGTCGCTTCTTTTGTGTTTTTGTACACCGCTGAGAATTTGCTCTGCCCACACACAGGCGTCTGTTATGGGTAAAAATTGCACGGCATCCGTAAGATGTATTTCACGTGTGATTGTGTCCGAAAAAAAGCAGGCAAGCCCGGCCGTTTGCGCCTCCACGCCCACAACGGGAAGCCCCTCGTAAAGCGAGGGCAGAATGAACGCATCAAACGCCTGATACCACTCGTGCGTGTTGGGCACAGAGCCTTTGAAAACGAAATGTTCGCAAAGACCCTCCGCAGTAACTCTTTTCTTTATGGAGGGCATAAGCTCGCCATCGCCCAGCAAAACAAACACAAAATTTGGGCAAAGCGCTCGCAGTGCCTTTGCTATGTCCACAAGAAACTTGTGGTTCTTTTGGGTGAAAAACCGCCCCACGTGTCCAAGCACAAGCTTGTCCTCAAGGCCATGCTGTTTGCGCAAGCGCTCTCGCACCTGTGGAGAAAAGGAAAACTTTTGTGTGTCCACGGCGTTGGGTACCAAAGTGTAGTTGCCGCTTTGCACAGCCTTTTTTCCATAGTAAAACTCCGCAGCCATTTTGCCACAGGTATAGTTTAGCGTTGTCAGCTTTGGCAGCCGGCTTTTGCAAAACAGCTTTAGCGGCATTTTCAGGTTAAGCTCCATGGACGTGTTGTGTGCATGAAGTATGCGCACCGGAACCTCCGCCTTTTTGGCGGTGTAAAGCGCATAAGCGGCCAGCTCGCCATTGTGTGCGTGAATGACTTTGTACTCGGGATGAGCGGCAAAAAGTGCCCGCATGTATCTTTTGTACTTTGGAAAGTTCACGGGATTAAGCCCGGGAGAGATAAAAATCCTGCCGCCCATCTGGCGCACTTCCTTGTCGTAAGCGCCGGGCGCAGATTTATTGCACAAAAAGTCGAACTGAAGCTTTGTGCGGTCAATGTTGCGGTAGTAGTTCATGAGCATTGTCTCTACGCCGCCACGGTCAAGGTTGCTCACGGAGTGCAAAATTCGTGTCATAAAAATTCCTCTTGAAAGCTTGTTTTGGGGTGTGAATATAGCGCTGATTGCACAGGGTAAAGGGGCAAATCACCTTGACACAGCGCAAAAAATATGATACCTTTTGCCGTGTCGGGTGGGGTGAAATTCTCGACAATACGGCACATGAGAGGTGACACCATGTACTTTCCCGATAGGGAACAGGACGATATAGGCATAAATGAGCAGGGCGCAGAAAATGCGGCACAAAGCCGGGGCGAAAATAAAGTATTCACAAAAAGAAAACGAGGAAAATTTTCCCCAAAGCGCATCGTGGTGATGTGCGTTATTTTCGCAATGGCGGTGTTTTTGGGGATAGGGCTTTTCACAAACGGGCTTTCGGTGACGAGCTACACCATCGCAAGCCCCAAAGTGCCGCCGTCATTCGACGGGTATACCATTGTGCAGATAACGGACCTGCACAACAGGGTGTTTGGGCAAGGGCAGGAGGAGCTGATAAGCGAAGTTGAAAAGCTAAAGCCGGACATTATTGTGCTGACAGGGGATATGATAAACCGAGATTACTTTGACTATCAAAGCATATCCGACCTTTTGGCGGGAATAAGGGGCATTGCGCCTGTGTACGCCATATCCGGCAACCACGAGCTGGACAACCAGCACGCACTGAGCGAGCTGAAAGAGATGTATGCGGCAAACGGCGTTGTGTTTTTGGACGATGCGGGTGCGGTGCTATCCTCCCCGGGCGGCGCAGAGGATGAGCAAATATTTATGTACGGCCAAAAAATGCTGACAAACGGCGAGGGAGATTTTTGGACAGACTACGAGCACACGCCGCACGACACCTCGCAGTACAACATATTTTTAAGCCACTTCAGCGATAAATTTGACGAGATAGCCCCGATGAACTACGACCTTGTGATAGCGGGGCACACGCACGGCGGCATAATACGCTTGCCGTTTATAGGGGGGCTTTTGGGCACAGACAACGAGCCTTTCCCGAAGTACGACGGTGGGGTGTTCACGCAGGGGGCGTCCACCATGGTGTCGGGCAGGGGGCTTGGGGATTCGTCATTTATCCCAAGGCTGTATAATAACAGGGAGCTTGTGTGCATAACACTGCGCCACGAGGCGTAGGCAAAGCGGTGGCGAAACACGAAAGATAAAAAGGGGCACTCCGTGTGAAAACGGGGTGTTTTTTGTTTTTACACCGCGCCTGCCACACATGCCTATCTTCTGTTTTTGCGCCGCAGTAAAATAAAGCCTATTGCCAGCGAAATTAGCACAATAAGCCCGCCGATGAGCAGTGTGGTATATCCCACCTCGTCCGAGGATAGTTGTTCGGACGAGGTTTGCTCCGTATCAGGGGTGGGCAGCTGTTCGCTTGCGTCAAGCACCGACACCGAGTAGGTTGTGGCGGGTAGCTCAAAAAGGTTGCCCTGTGTGTCCGTAAAGGTGAAGTATATGCTTAGCGTTTGGGTTGTGTCGGGCGTATCTAACGTGTACATCTCCGAAACAGATACCTGCGCATCCGCTGTGAGCCTGCCTATCACGCTTGAAACAAGGTTTGTTGTCTCGCCGCCGGGCCGGACGGTCTCTATGTTTATGGTGAGGTCCTGCAGGTCCATTTGCCCTATATTGTTGCAAAAGCCGCTGACAAGTAGCGGTGTTCCGGCATAGGCGGAGGAGGGTACATCCAGCTGTGAATAAAAGCTGGACGGCCCGAATACGGGAAGATAGACCACCGCCTCGCTCAGGCGTCTTTCGCCGCCAAAGGGGGTGTAGCTCATCTCCACAGGTAGCTCCACCAGCTGGGCGGCAATGCCCGAAATGCTAAAGCGCTTTTGTGTAGTATAGCTCTCGCCCGGTGCAATGGAGGGAATGTACAGTATGTTGGACTCGCCAAACACGGGGTAAAGGCCATCTGTGTCCGTGCCAAAGCTAAGCGTGATACCATTTAGCGGCAAAAGCTCATCGGTGTTTTGTAGCTCAAACTGAATGGTTACCTGCTGCTCTGCCACAAGGCTGCCCTCTGTGATTTCATAAGAAAGCAGCACCAGCTCGGGGATACTTTGTGAAAGTATATCGTCCTCATCGGGCGGTGCTGTAGCATACGCACTTATTCCGCCAAGGGATAAAGCAAGCACCAACAGAAGGCTAAGCAAAATCCCTCTTTTTTTTGTTTTACTCATTTTTCGCCGCCTTTACTGCCTGATGTGTTTTTTGTGCCTGGGGCTACATAAACATTTGTGGCCGCTTTTTTTTCGGGGAGAGGGTCCGCTGCGATTTGTGCACTACCTTGGTTTGTATATCGTTTTTCAATAAAGTAGGCGTGGTCGCGGTTCAGCCTTTTGAAGGAGGTTGCCTCTATGCGGTTTACCACAACGCCCATCACCCGCCCGTGTGCCTCTTTCAGCAGTAGGTGAGCTTGCTGTATTTGCTTTGTTGTGGTGTGTTCCCACCTTGCTACCAGTATGTTTTCGTCCACAAGTGGCGTTAAAACACACGCATCCACCGCCGCTTGGGGCGAGGGTGCATCCACAATGATAAAATCAAAGTGGTCACGTAAATCTACCAAAAGGTGCTCCATGCGCTTTGAGCCAAGCAGATTGAGCGGGCTGATGGTGGGAACACCGCTGGACAGATAGCACAGATTGGGGCGGTTTGTATCTGTGGGCAGTGTGTCTACCGAGTGGATATGCCCCATGAGGTAGCCGTTTAGGTTTTGGCCTTCCCGGCCAAGGCGTTTGTAGCTTAAATCCTTGCGGAAATCGGCATCTATGAGCAGTGTTTTCCAGCCTGCCGCCGCAGTGGACAGCGCAAGGTTTATGGCGATGGTGGTGGTGCCTATACCCGGCTCGCACCCACACACCAAAAACACCCTGCTATTGTGCTTTTGTTTTTGCCTATAAAGCTTCACCACAATTTGGTCTACGGCGTTGTCCATTATGGGAGAGTTTAGGCTGTATATTTCCTTACGGTCTTCCACTGTTAGCCCCCCTTGCCCGAGCTGATTTTTTTGCGCTTTTAGAGCCTTGCGCCGCCGCAAAGTCGGGTATTATGCCCAGCAGTTCTATCTCGCCGTCCAGGGAAGCGCCCTCCAGCGAGTGAATTTTGGAGGAAAAAACATCAAAAACAACCCACAGCCCACTGCTGATGAAAAAGGCGGCCACTGTCAGCAAAATGCGAAGCATAGTTTTGTCCGACTCGCCGTTTTCCACCATTACATAGTCGGTGGCAATATCCAAAACATGAACATTGCTCTGCCCTGTGATATTGGATATTTCGGACACAAAGGCGGTGGACACGGCGTTTGCTGCCACAACGGCGAGCTCCGGCTCAGAGGTGCGCACATTTATGCGCAAAACAGAGGAATCCTCCAGCGCATTGACAGATACCATTGCGCCCAGCATTTCGCCCGTGAGCTCCTCGTCGCCTATCAGCTCTGCCGCATGGTCCAGCACCTTTGTGCTGGTGATAACCTCCGAGTACTGGCGCATGACAGAGGTGGTTTGCAGCGCCTCGTCCAGGCTATAGCCGCTGCTGGCGGTGCTGTACATGGTGGAGAATGCCTCGTATACATTGGCGCGAGGGCGCAGTGTCAAAAATACAGACACCAAAAAAGCGAGCAGTGTTATTAGCAGTGTAAGCAGGATGTTGCGCTTCCACACCTGAAAGCATCTCCACAAATCCAGCATTTGTAGATTGTGTGTTCTTTCGCTGCTGCTAAAGGTGGTTTGGTTCTCATTTTGCATATTACATACCTACAGTCTTATAAATTGGGGTGCCATTGCAGGGGATACATTAAGCATCTCCGTAGTCGATATTCATAAAATGTGTGCGTACCATTTCGTCCAATATTGGGTGAGCGGAGCGTGAGCCATCCTGCGCAATCTGCCACAGGCCGTACTTGCCCGAGCCGTTTGCCTGATGCCAGGTGAAGCCAAGCCTATGCTCGCCGATAATTTCGCTAATGTCGCTAAACCACTGCTCGTAGTTTAGCTCGGGCGAAAGGCCGTCCTTGTTTGCGCCAACTTCACCTATGTAAACGGGGCAGTCGTACATTGCCGCCTGCTGCTGCATGTAGGTGATTTTTTGCTCAAGGTCGTCCCTGCTTTCAAAGGAAAATATAGGCTTTGAAGCGTCCTGCAAAGTAAACACGTCCATGTTTAGCTTTAATCGCATACTGCCCTGCATGTCGCCCATGTTTTCCGTGCGGACATTTGCGGTGACACGCAGTGTTTCCCCACGGCGCAGAACGACAGCATGGCGGGACAGCAGGTAGCGGTTGTCGCCGTACTGCTCTATGGCGGGGGCATACATCAGTAGCCTGTCGTCCTGCTGCCAGGGATTATCTACGGCGTATGTGTCGGGGATAAGGCGGCCGGAATAGTCCGTAACAAAGCTTTCGTTGTAGTCTATATCCAGCACGGTGTGCGTGCCCGTATCATTTTGTATGGTGATTAAAAGCTCGTCCAAGTACACACGTGCCTCCCCCTCAAGGCCATACATGGCCAAAAGCGGCGCCATAGACGCAATGTCGCCCTGCTCCAAAGTGTACTCTAAGCTTACGGTTTGCCACTCGTCGGTAGCAAAGGCGCCCAGCTCGTGCCAGGCATCCAGCGAAAAATATTCCTCGCTTTGGATGTTGTCTGCGTACGCCTGCTTTTGGGTGGGGT
Source organism: uncultured Oscillospiraceae bacterium (assembly GCA_964370045.1). Classification (GTDB taxonomy): domain Bacteria; phylum Bacillota; class Clostridia; order Oscillospirales; family Ruminococcaceae; genus JAAYCI01. The sequence goes on along the minus strand of CAYJGZ010000018.1, from coordinate 20,325 downwards.
AAAGCGGCCTTTCCCATAAAAATTCACTGCCGTAGGGCACATCCGCCGATTTGTACAGGTGAAACTCGGTGAGGATGTTGTTTTGCACATCCACAAGCTGTGGCATGTCCATAATGCCCCATGTTATATCACCGCTGGATACCTGTGCGCCCGTTTCGGTTTCGTCAAAGTAGCCGTAGGGGGGCTGTATCACCAGCACGTGGTTTTTGTCTATGCTGCGGATGCTGTCCACGAGCTTTTGCATAAGCTGTGTGTAGCCGTTTAGTGCGGCCTCGACAGAGCCGTAAAATGGCACGACAGGCTCGTTGCAAAGTCCGTAGCCTATGACGGTGGGGTTGTTTGCAAAGCGGCGTGCCATCTCCTGCCACAGCGCAAAATATCTTGTTTGCAGGGCATCGTCATAAAAAAGGGCGGTGCCCTCGTTGTATGCGTGCGCACCGCCGGGGGGATAGTGCATATCTATAATTACACGTATGCCTGCGGCGGCGGCGTTTGCTATGCTGATTTCCAGCGCATCAAAGCCTTCGACGCGCAGGGTGGAAGTGCCGTCTTCGTGAACGGTTTCGTATTTATTATAATTTGTGCAGATGCGCACCGTGTTCATGCCGTATGCCGCCACCGCCTCGTAAAACTCAAGGCTGTGCGACTCCGTCTGAAACTCGGGCGACCACACATCGGGGGAGTTTATGCCGTAGATGATGTATTCCTCGCCGTTTTCGTCCCACAAAGCGCCGTCGTGCACCTGAATGTAATCGCTCAGCACCTCGGGTGGGGTGGGCGCAGGCTGTGAGCTACTGCTTTGGGGCGCAGAGGAGGACGCCTGCTGTGAGGACGCAGGTGCACTGCCCTGCGAGGACGTAGCTGTGCTTACGGAGGGAACAGTTACTTTGCCACCGCAGGCGCACAAAAACATGAGGGCGCAAAAAATTCCCCCAAGGCGTATCACGGGTGTTTTTTTTGGGCGGTGGCGATTTTTGGTAAACAAGGTCATTTTAAGCTCCGAGTGGTTTGACTGTCTGTGGGGGGGTGAAGAGTAAGGTGTGCAAGATATTTTGCGCACGCTACATAAGCCTAAGGTCCTTCAAAAGCTCAAGCCTGCGCGTGGCGATGTCCATACTGCCGCTTATCTGCTCGCTAAGGCTTCCGTTTGTCTCTTTTTTGCCAAAAAGGCGCACAAACGCCCTGTGCACCCACGCTACGGGAAGCAGAACAACACAGCGCTGTGCGTACTTGTAGCGGCTGTTTAGCTCGCTCGGCTTTGGGAAAATAAGCTGGGTGAACAGCGCAAAGCGGGACTTTTTGCCGCTTCGGTAATAGCTGCGGTATACGGTGACGGAGGCATCGTCCGCCTGCTTTGAGCCGTGCTGTACTATGCCCACCTGCAAAATCTCCGCCAGAATATCGCCCAGCGCAAGCGGTGTGCTTGCAAGAGCCGGGCACAGTGCGTCGGGGCTCATGCCGAGGTACTGCACACAGGTGCGGAAAAAAAACTCACAAAACACATCGTAGCCAAGCTCCCGCATCGCCTGCCAAAATAGGGGCATGTCTATATTTTGAATGTGTTTGTTTACAAATAGCGTTATGTCCGAAAAATGAACAATATCAATGCCTTTGTAGGTGAGGTGCTTTACAATGTGGTAAATCTGGTACACGAGGTGTTGCCAGTGCCCCAGCGTGTAAAAGCGGCCGCCGTCCTGCTGTGTCAGCAGGCGGGTTTCCTCTGCGTCGAGGCGCAGGCGGTGCAGTATTGCGGTGTGCTCGTTGTCAAAGTCCTCCCACAGCCGCAGGTGAAGCTCCACCAAAAGGGTGTTCGGCAAAAGCCATATGTGTACATTTTGCTTTGAAAGCTCCTTGTTGCATGAGTAGCTGCGCTCTGTCATAAGCCGCTCCATGCGCTTGCAATGTTCATCCGAGACTAAAATGTCACAGTCGCCCGAAAAGCGTGTCTCCGCAAAGGGGTACAGCTGTGCCAGCGCAAGCCCCTTGAACGTGAGTGCATCAATGCCCTGCGCATGTGCGGCGCTGAGCAAAGCCAAAGTTTCACGGTTTGCCCTTTGCTGGTATGCCGAGCGCTGTAACACCTGAAGCTGCCATTTTTTATACACATCATCCGGTAGTGCAAGCCTTTCTTGAAAATTCTTCACAACAGGATAAATGATGCCGTGCAGCTTGTTTTTGTGAATAATATCGTAAATGGCAGACCAATCCGAGCAGATGTCCCTTTTGGGGACAAACTGCTCCTTGCTGATGGCACAGCGCAACAAATCAAAAACAATAGTGTGGCAGGTATCCATAAAAGTGTCTTTCGTGTGGCGGGAAAAGTGTGTGCTCGGAGGGTGGCAAATGGTACACCACACCCAGTGTGATACGTTAATTATAGTATAAGAGAGCCAAGGTTTCAAGGAGGGCAGGTGCGTGGGGTGTGGCAAAGAGTGAAGTATAGAAAGTGTGCAACGATATTATACATCAAACATTAGTGCAAACTGTGTGCGCACTACCCCTGCATTTCCAAAAACACCCCTGCCACATACGCTATGCCAAAGGGCAAAAGCTCCGATGCGTTCGTAGAGGCTGTGTCTATGGTGCGAAAGTCCTTTAATGACTTTTGCAGGCGCTCGGCATCGAGGTATTTTTGTAGCTCTTCGCTCTCAAACACACGCATAGCGTCGCTGTGAATTTCCGCCCAGCGGGGCAAAAGACGCTCGAGTGCATCGGCGCTTTGCCTGCCCCTCGGCGCTGTTTGGGCGGTGATGCAATCGGGCAGCAAATCCCCAAAGTAAGCACGGGACAGCCGACGAGACTGCGGCTGTGCATTCACGAAGCACTGAAGCGGTACTGCGCTACAAAACTCGATAACGCGTATATCTCGTGAGGGGTCCCGAAGCACAAAGCCGTTTTGCAGGGACATTTGCGTCTCCACATCCGCAATGTGCGCAAATGCGGTGGGGTTTATGGCTATGCGGCGGTGCTTGCGAAAGGAAAGACGGGCAAGCTTTGGGTTTGTGCTGTTGTACAAAAGGCGCGCATCCCCTGCGCAAACACCCAGCCGCTGTGCTGTAGTGCGCCTTACCCACGTGTACTGAAGCAGGTCCTCGTTTTTGTCCGTGCGAGATAGGTAGGACTTTAGCAGGCTCTTGAAATAATTTTTTCGGCTAAAGCCATACAGCTTGCAGGCTTTGTTTACGGTGGTGACGGCGTGCAAAAGCCGTCCTTTGTGAAGCATCTCGTGCACATAGTCTTCCACCGAGCCCCAGGACAGCGTTGCGTTGCCAAACTGGCCTGTGAGCAAAACCCGACAGCCCTGCTCGCCCGCCTTTTTGTACAGTGAGTGCAGCCAGTCCACGTTTGTGAGCGACTTGTAGGGTGTTTCGTACACGCTTAAAATATCCCGCACGTTGGAATAGCCGTCGCACTCGGGCAGGGAAAATGTTTGCGGCAGGATGTTTGGGTACATTTCGCAAAAGCGCAGCATGGTGTCCGTCTCGTCCGCCGTGAAAAAGTCTTTTTTGTAGGGCGAGCGGTAGCCCTTTATGGGTACGTTTGTGTAGCCGTAAAGCTTTTTGTTTTGGGCGGCAAGCTTTTTTGCGGCGAGCGCCGCCGTGACGGTGGAGTCAAAGCCGCCCGACAGCAAAATGCCCGTTTGACCCGATACATCGGCGATGCTTTCGTTTACGCATTGTGTAAAAAGCTCTCTAAAATACTCTTTGTAGTCGTTGTCCGACCCAAGGCGAAGAGGCTTTACGTCCTCAAAGCTCCAGTAGCGCACCGCCTTTGTGTCCTCATTTGTGAAAACATTATAGTGGGCGGCTTCGATGCGAAAAACATCCTTGTAGGGTGTGGCGAGCGGCTCTGCGAGGATGGTGAGGTTTTTCATGGCGAAAAAAAGGCAAAGCCATTCCTCGTTCAGCTGTTTTTGGCCGCAGGCGTTTAGGATGCTCTCCATGCGTGTGGCAAAGTAGATGCGACTGCCCTGCCGCTTGTAGTATATGGCTCTGCTTGCGGTGTGGTCCGCCCCCAGCAGGAGCGTTTTGGTGTGTGTGTTCCACACAGCGTAGGAGTAGCACCCGTACACCCGCCGTGCCATCTCGGCCCCCCACTTTTTGTATGCCAAAAAAAGCAGTGCGGCGTCGGGAATGGACGCCTCGCCCGGGCACAGCTGAGCGATTAGCTGTGAGCGATTGTCCACAAGGCAGTCGGCGGTGAACATCTCCCTGCGCTCCTCATCGTAAATGGGTAGCGTTTCGTTTTGCGAGTAACTGCGGATGTATTGCAGTGCACAGCCCATTACGGCAGAAGGCTTTGACACAGCGGAAAACCTGTCTATCCTAAATTTGGCGAAAGCCGCCTGCATTTCGTTTGCGCACTGCGGCGGTATCTCGCCCGATGCCATATCCACGCATCCCCATATTGCAGACATAAAAACCCCTTAGTTTTGTGATAAAATATGGCGTTTATACTGAAAGTATCTAAAATGAAGGAGGTATCAACTTGGAACTAATCCCAAAGCTCGCTCTGCTGTTCAAACCATGCCTGCGCATCCTCTGCGTTTAGGCCACGCTCCTCGTCCCACTGTGCACGTGAAAGCTGAGCGCCGTCTGCGTAGCGTGCGTAGGTGGGCGTGCCCTCGAGGTTGTACTTTTCCTTAAAGGCCTGCCAAGCCTGCTCGTCCTTGCGCAGGTGGTGAACATTCAAAAAGTATACATCGTCGTTTATGCCCATCTCCTCGGTGAATGCCATCACGTCCTCGTATATCGCAATGCAAGCGCCGCAGTCGGGGCGGGAGACGATGACCGCAAAGTCCTCGCCGCTTGCGACCATGTCCTCAAATGTTTGCACCGTGAGCGAGTTGTAATGGAAAAACTCCTCCGAAAAAGCCTGCTCGAAGCGCTGCGCAGTTTCGCTCTCGCTGCGGTACAAAACAAAAAGAAACACGTTGCCAAAGAGCGAGGCCAAAAGCAGGAGTGTTAGTGCTATCATCATCGGCTTTTTGTTTTTTTGCGCCGGGGCATCGCCCGGGGGTGTGCCTGTGTGCTGTGTGGGAATGTTTTTGTCCTGCTCCATAAGTAGCTCCTTTCGCCTTGTGCACAACGTAAAGTGTGTTGTGCGTGTGGTAGCGTCGTGATATAATGACGGCACGTATTACAGGTGCCTGTGCGCACCGTACTCGGGGTGAAAGCATATGTTTTTTTACAGGTTGTTCGGGCTTTTGGTGGCCTGCGAATTTGAAATACCCTTCGCAAGTGTTGCGAGCCGTGCACATGCGCCACAGGTGCGTGTGTGCTTTGGCGAGATGCCGTTTGATATAAAAAAGCACCCGAGCAGGGTGGTTTTGCAGGAGAGGTTTGTGTTTTGCAAGGCGGACGAAAACACGCTTGTGTTTTGTGCGGACGGCTTTGAGTTTGCGGTGTTATCGGGGAAGCAGATACTGGTGCATCCGCCTAAAACAGCATATGACCGTATAAAACTGCACACGTTTTTGCTGGGGACAGCCTTTGGTGCGTTATTCATGCAAAGAGGGGACGTGCCACTGCACGGCACTGCACTAAAGTGCCGTGGCGGTGCGCTTGTGCTTGTGGGCGCTTCGGGAGCGGGAAAGTCCGCCCTGTCGGCGGCGCTTATCCAAAGGGGTGTGCACTACCTTGCGGATGATGTGTCGGTGCTGTGCGAAAGGGAGGGCGTGCAGATGATATTGCCTGCATATCCACAGCGCAAGGTGCCTGCGGATGTGGCAAAGCAGCTGTGCATAAATGCCCAAAGCCTTGAAAAAATAACGGAGGACGGCAGAGAAAAATACACAGTGCAGGAGAAAAGCGAGTGGTGCGCACAGCCGATGCCGCTAAAATACATAGTGGAGATTGTGGCGGCAGAGCGAAAGGACGGCTGTAGCTTTTCGCCGACGGTGTACCCGAAAGGCGGAAAGGACGCACTGCTTTTGCTACACAGAAACCTATACAGAAAGCCTTTTTACGAGCAGGGCGGGCTACCTGCCGAAAAGATGGGGGCGATACTGCGTGCCGCCGCCCAAAGCGAGGCGGTGCAGCTGATACGCCCGCAGGAGGGATGCCCCGTACAGCTGTGTGTAGACGCACTGACACAGCAGGGCATAATATAGATAGGGAATGATTATACCACTCTAAGCATAGTATACGTTTATGGGGCATATTTGTCAAATAAAACGGTACTTATTTAGGCAGTATTTACAGTAAACCTCATCTAAAGATGTTGCGATGCACATAATGATAGGCGATGTGTCACCGCTGTATGCTTGCGAGTAGAGCACAAAAAATTTCAAGTGGGCAACGGCATGGGAGTGGACAAATAGAGGTGATTTAGAATACGTTAAGTGAGAGAAGAAGGCGGTATATCCTCCCCCCGCCTACGGCGGGGGGAGGATATACCAAAAAACCAAATCACTGCGTTTGGACACTCCCAACGGCATTTTTTCATTGCAATTTGCGCATAGTTACCATATAATCAACAATATATGTATATTCAAGGAGTGAAGAAAGGCCTATGCCGGTGTACAAAACTGACCAGCTTTTTGATTTAAGCCGAACGATTGCGCAGGAGCTTTTGCGCAGGCACACATATCCGTGGCAGGCGCTTTCCGACATAGGGGAGCATATCCTGCAGCTGGGCGAGACGCTCTCGCAGGAGAAGTACGAAAAGCGCGGCGAAAACGTGTGGGTGGCGAAAAGCGCAAACGTTGCGCAAAGCGCCTGTATCACAGGGCCGTGCATCATAGATGAAGAGGCGGAGATTCGCCACTGTGCCTTTATTCGGGGCAATGCCATCGTGGGCAAAAAGGCGGTGGTGGGCAACTCCACCGAGCTTAAAAACGTGATACTCTTCGATGGCGTGCAGGTGCCCCACTACAACTATGTGGGAGACTCCATCCTTGGCTATCATGCGCACCTTGGCGCAGGGGCTATCACCTCCAACGTGAAAAGCGACAACAGCGATGTGCACATAAAAGCGCAGGACGAAGCGCTGAACACCCACCGCCGAAAGGTGGGGGCTATTGTGGGCGACAATGCGGACGTGGGCTGCAACAGCGTGCTGTGTCCGGGCTGTGTGCTGGGTAAAAACGTTCGGGTGTATCCGCTTAGCCTTGTGAGAGGGCAGGTGGCGCAGGGCAGTATCCTAAAGTCGAACTCAGAGGTTGTGCCCATAAAAGAATAGGGCAAGGGATTTGCTTTCGGCGGTATTTTACACATATTTTTTGGGGTATTTTTCGCTGATTTATTTGGTATTTATTCAGGTATTTATTCAGGTATTTATTAGATAGTGTTGTCATGAGCCCGAACCGAGTAGATTTTGAGTAATTTTTTCGCAAGACGCGGCGGAAAAACGATGCACTCCTTTGTGGAATGCGAGTTTTGACTACGTAGTATGGCGGAAAAATTGCCAAAATATGACGGCTGAACACTCGTGACGACGCTATCCATGTATTTAATTCGTATTTTAAGTGAGGTTTTTTTATGCCCAGATTATTTGGAACGGATGGCGTGCGAGGCATTGCCAACGAGGAGATGACGGCGGAGCTTGCGATGAACATAGGCAGGGCGGCGGCGGCCGTTTTGATGCAGGGGCGCAGGCGCAGGCCGCTGGTGGTAATAGGAAAGGACACCCGCCTTTCCTCCGACATGCTGGAAAGTGCGCTTGCCGCAGGCATGTGCAGCGTGGGTGCGGATGTAATTATTGTGGGGGTGATACCCACCCCGGCCGTTGCGTGGCTGGTGAAGCACTACAAGGCGGATGCGGGCATTATGATTTCTGCCTCGCACAACCCGTTCAACTACAACGGCATAAAGCTGTTTTCGGGGGATGGATTTAAGCTGCCGGACGAGCTGGAAAGTAGCATAGAGCGTTATGTGCTGGATGCGCAGGACGAAATAAAGCTGGTGCAAAGCGAGCACCTGGGCACAATGAGCTACCGCAAAACTGCGGTGGACGACTATGTGGAGCACCTTGTGTCCACAGTGCCCACTTCGCTTGAGGGGCTTCGCATTGCGGTGGACTGCGCAAACGGCAGTGCGTCGGTGACAGCGGCGAAGCTTTTTTCGGAGCTGGGCGCAAAGGTGGACTTTATGGCGGACGCGCCCGACGGCGTAAACATAAACGCCGACTGCGGTAGCACGCACATGGAGCGCCTGCAGGAGTATGTGCTGGAGCATGGCATGGACGCAGGCGTTGCGTTTGACGGGGATGCGGACAGGTGCCTTTGCGTGGACGAAAAGGGCGCAATAATAAACGGCGACTTTATCATGGCGATATGTGCGCTGGACATGAAACAGCGTGGCAAGCTGCGCAAGGATACTGTTGTGGGCACTGTTATGACGAACATGGGTTTTCACAAGTTTTGCGATGAAAACGGCATCCATCTCGAGACGACAAAGGTGGGCGACAGGTATGTTTTGGAGACGATGGAGATAGAGGGCTACCGCTTTGGCGGCGAGCAGAGCGGCCACGTAATTTTCAGGGATTACTCCACCACGGGCGACGGACAGCTTACCGCCATACAGCTTTTGTGCCACCTGCGCAGTAGCGGCAAGACGCTTAGCCAGCTGGCCGGTGTGATGACAAACTATCCGCAGGTGATGAAAAACGTGCGTGTGTCGCCCAAGGGCAAGCTTGCGTTTTACAACAACGAGGTGGTGCGTGAGGTTGTGCAAAAGCACCACGACGCAATGGGCGATGAGGGGCGTGTGGTTGTGCGTGTTTCGGGTACAGAGCCGCTTATCCGTGTGATGGTGGAAGGCAAGGACGAGGCCACCATAAACCTTGCGGCCGAGGAGATTGCACGAGTGGTGGAGCAGGAGCTCACGTAGAGTGCACCAAAGCTGAAAATATATACACAAATAACCCGACAAGTGAAAGCTGTCTTTTGCTTGTTGGGTTTTGTTTTTGTGAGCGGAGTGGACACATAGAGGTGATTTAGAATACGTTAAGTAGAAAAAGAAGGCGCTATATCCGCCCCGCCTACGACGGGGATGGGTAAAGCAAAAAACCAAATTACTGCGTTTGGCCACTCCCTTTATGAGGAGCAAATTGACTGCGTTTGCTCACACTTCAAAAGCGAAGTATGCTTGATTCTTAAATAGATGTACGCCATAATGTACATAAGAGGTAGCGCTATGATAAATACAAACATAACAAACTTTAGAAAAGATATTTTCAACCTACTTGAACAAACTATAAAGTTCAACGAGACGGTGAATATCAGCACTAAAGAGGGTAACGCTGTTGTACTAAGTGAGGAAGACTACAACGGCCTTATGGAAACTGTTTATGTCAGCTCAAATCCGCCGCTAAAGGCCAAAATAGTGCAGGGGCTAAACACTTCGCTCGAAGAATGTGTGGATGAAAACGAGGTGGAGTGGTGAGCTATAAAATAGTGTTCACCAAAAGGGCAGTGGCAGATATTCAAAAGCTTAAAAGTGCGGGGATTGATGCCAAGGCAAAAAAACTTGTGGAGCTTTTAAGGGAAAACCCATACCAAAGCCCACCGACATTTGAAAAGCTACAGGGCGACCTGCAAGGTGCATTTTTGCGCAGGATAAACATAAAGCACAGGCTTGTGTATCAGGCATATGAGCAGGAAAAAGTGGTTAAGGTAATTAGCTTATGGTCACATTACGAATTTTGAGCAGGGATATGCCGGAGATTGAAATTATATCAGTTTTGTTATAAATATTGAAAAAATGTGAAAGAATTGATAATATGCATACATATTTAATGATGTACAGTAATTTTGCACATCAAGCATATTTCACAATCGCCTTCATGGTGTAGGGCGAATCATATTTGCGGGAGGAAGTACACAAATGGGCAACAAGACAAAAAAGGTATGGGAAGCGCCTGCTGTAATAAGCGTGGACATTTCAAAGACCGAGATGCAAACGCTTACCGGCACTGATGTAGACGGATATTATTTGGACCATGTGCAGTGCTTTGAAGTGCCTGCGTACTCATAAAAATTTTAGTGGGTATGCCACATAAAAATGAATAATGACGAGCAACTGCTTGCAAGCCATGTGTTTAAGCTGATGAGCTTACCTGTGTGCGGCTCGTAAAAAAAGGGGGCAAACTAAGTTATGAAAAAGAAGTGGAATACACCGGATGTTGATATGCTGAGCCTTAGCCAAACAAACAACTCAACACAGCCGGATAAGGAAAGCGATGGCGTTTACGGCGATGTATTTGTCCTTTTGGGCATGGAGGGCGGCCACGGCACATTATGTGATGTGTGTTCGTAGTCACCGCCAAAGGATAGCAAAATAGAAAAGTAAAACCCCCGAGGCCTGCGATGTAGCAGAGCACTCGGGGGATTTTTGCGTTTGATTAAGGGCTTGCTTTGTATGAGGCGGGGGAGATGTAGTCATTTGACTTAAAAAGCTAAGGGCCCGCTTTTGTCCACGCCTGCTTTTTTGCATTGCACGCTACATCACGAACCTGCTCACCACGGCGTACTGCTCGCCGTTTCCGCCGCAGATATACACAGTGCCACAGCGCACCCATGCGTGTGCCACCATCTTGCTTGCGTCATCCGGGTCCTTGCCCACGCCAAGGTAGAGGGTGGACTTTAGGCCGTACCCTTTCAAAAGCCGCTGTGCCGTCATCGCCTGCGCAAGGCACTTGCTCTGCCAGGGCATTCTTTTGGCCACACGCTTTACCCTGTCCGCCACAAAAAACATGTTCAGCCTTGCGGTGTTGTCCGTGATTTCGGCAAAAGGTGTCTCGCCCGGCGTACCCATGTACTTTTGTAGCTTGGAGCTTTTGAAAAAGTAAATCCTAAAGCGTGCAACACCAACAAGCCAAACCGTTTTCAGGGTAAGGCCTCGGCGCTTTGTTTTGAATAAAAAGCTGTGTAAAAGCCGCAGTGGATTTTTCAATTATCCTCCTATTGTGTTGCGGTATTCCTTGCGAACTTCATCTATGCCGATGAGTTTGTTGTTTCTTTTTACGTACCATACATCAAAGCCGTTTAATCGGTCAGCCTTTCGACCCTTTGCCCTTGCAGCGGCAGAGTGTATATCCACGATTTCTCCATTCACATTTAATTTGCCCTCTGGTGTCAGCTTGCCGTATGCAGTATTGTTTTTAAGATAAAAATCCTCGTTTACTGTGAAAAAATTTGCCGCAATCATTTCTTCAAAGTTCACTCGTTTTGGCTTAATATCATATGATGCAATTTCTATATCACTGATAAAAGTTGCTGTATGCTCAACCCGAATTTGACCGTATTTGCAGTAGTCAGAATCACGCTCGACAGTAAGATAATTTCTGCCCATTTTTTTTGCAACGGCTGCAGTGGTCATTGTACCACCGAAAGGGTCAAAAACCAAATCGCCGATGCTTGAAGAGATTGCAATGACTCGTCGCAGTAGTTCTTCGGGTTTTTGTGTTGAATGTAATTTTGTTCCGTCATCTCTCTTCAGGCGCTCGCTACCTTGGCAAATGCCTATTTTCCATACCGACCCGAGTTGTTTTCTTGTTCCCTTTTCAAATTCTGCACTAGATACCGTATCGGTGTTTAGTTCTTTCGCAGTTTTATAGTTAAAGGTGAACTTTGACTTTTGAGATTTTGTTGCCCAAATCAACGTTTCGTGGCTGTTGTTTAAGCGTGTTCCCTTAAAGTTTGGGGTGGGATTTTTCTTTTGCCATATCACATCATTTATAAACCAAAATCCCAGTTTTTGCATAATAGCACCTATCGAATATATGCACTGCATTCCACCGATAACCCAAATAGAACCATTTGGTTTCAAAATACGATAGCATTCTTTTAGCCACTTTTCGGTAAAATGGTTGTAATCCTCGGTAGTGGTAAATTGGTTATCCCAACTATCGGCACATCCGTCATAGGCTGTCCCTTCAACTCTGTTGAGTATACCTGTTGTTCGCATCCAATATGGGGGGTCGGCAAAAATCAAATCAACTGAACGGTTGGGCAAAGCTTGCATTATGTCGATTGTATCACCACAAATAATTTTATTTAGCTCCATAAAAATACTCCTCTGTGATTGCGGTTTGTGAGATGTTGGGTGTGGTAAAATTAAAAATCGCCTACAAATCAGATAAATTTTTTCCACTTGGGAATAATTCAGCTCTCAGCTGGACATACTTTTCGTTGTTTGACATCAATTTGGTTTTGTACCTTTGAGGAAGCTGTTTTAAGGCGTTGCGTATTTCTGTGCTGGTGTCAAAATCGGGAATGTATAGTAACTCCTTACTGCGTGCCTGCTTGTTTTTCCTTAGATAGTGAGTTATTTCAAACCATGCGTCATCACGCTCGAATAAATCGCTAAATAGCTCCTTGCCATAGTATAGCCGCAAAGTAATATCATGGTGTAAATCCATATATGCGGTTATTTCATTTGCATAATAATTTTTGTTTTTTCGTAAACTATCATCAACAAACCACATAATAGCAAATAGTTTATGATTTGAGTACTGTTCCTTGAGAAATTCCACCTTGTAGATAAAGTTATTAAATTGTCCCCTCTTTTTTGTGCTGTCGTGGTCGTCTCGGATTTTTTGCTCAATCAGATAAAGGAATTGATTATCGGCGGAAGTGAATAATTGGTCGGCATTCAGTCTGTCACCACTACTGCTTTCGCCGACAAGTTTAGTTAAATTAGTATACCCCAAAAGCGAAATGTATTCTGTAACTATGTCCTCGATAAAGTCGCCAAATTTAATCTCATTGCTTTGAGTGACATTCTGTATAAGCTTGGTTTTTGCACTACTAACCCTAAAAATGCCGGTATATCGTGTGGGATTGTCTATAATGACCTTTAATAAATTTATATAAAATTCTTCGCCGTTGACGATTTTTGAATTAAGCCTATCAACAAATTCATCATAGCTTAAATGCATAGCTTATACCTCCCTCTTTTCCTTCACAACACTCTCATAGCATCCCAGTGTTTTTTGTGTCACGTCGTCCCAGTTGTAGCGGCGAAGCACGTACTCTGCCGCACCCTGCGCCTTTTGCTGTACAAGCTGTGGGTTGTCCAAAAGGTGCTGAAGCAGGTCGTGAATGGACTGCACATCCCCCTTGCGGTGCACAAAGCCGTGCTCTGCCATCACCTCGGTGCTCTCGGGTATGTCGCTGACCACACAGCAGTTGCCGTAGCTCAGCGCCTCCAAAAGGCTCAGCGGCATTCCCTCGCTGTCGGAGGGCAGGATGTACAAAAATGCGTTTGAGTAAAACTCGTCCAGCTCCTCGCCGCCGACAAAGCCGGTGAATATTATGCGTGCATCCTCCTTCGCACGCTCTTTCATACTCTGCAGGTACTCGTCCGTGTGGCTGGAGCCGCCGCACACGGCAAGCTTAATGTCGGTGTTTAGGGTTTTGTACGCATCTATGAGGTAATCCAGCCCCTTGCCCGGCGCAATCCTCGCCAAAAACAGTATGTAGCCGCCCTTTTTCAGCCCGTATTTTTCGGTGATAATATTAGCCGGGCGAACGGTGGGCTTGTTCACGCCGTTGGGGATGAATACCGTTTGGCGGCCGTGCGTCGCTCTGAAATATTCCGCCATATTCTCCGAAAGCACAATGGCCGCATCCGACTTTTTGGCAATCATCTTTTCGCCAAACTGCAGATACTTTTTGGCAAAGCCACCCCACTTGTCGCTGTGCCAGTTCAGCCCGTGCACCGTGCACACCACCCTGCGGCGAAAAAGCTTTGCCAAAAATACCATCGCAGAGGGGCCCACCGCATGAAAGTGTATCACATCATACCCGCAAAAAAGGGCGTGTAGCGTGGCAAACGCCGAATAAATCAGCGCATCAAGGCTCTTTGTGTTTATGGTGGGCGTGTTCACTATCCTTACGCCCTCGTACCGCTTTTGCTTTGGAAAGCCCTTTGCATTGCGGTTGTACACGGTGACATCATGGCCCTCTTTTGCCATGCGAGTGGCAAGCTCTGTTACGCAAATCTCGATGCCACCCTCACGGGAGGGTATACGCTTGTGGCCTATCATCGCAATTTTCATGGTTAAAAATACCTCGCTTGGGGGGTGGGTTTTTGTGAAGATGTTTTGCCGAAAATGTGTGTGCCATCGGCTTTGTCTACAGCTTTAGTGCCTCGCAAAACCTCGCCGCAATCTCCGAAATTTTATCAATATTGCGGGGCACGCTTACGCTTACCATTCGCGCGCACGACGCAATCTCAAAAAGGCGCTTCATCTCTTTGGGCGGTATACGGCCGTCTTGTATGTGTAGCCATGGCCTGTACAGGCAGTGCTGTATCAGGCCGATGCACTCGGTGGCGCTTAGCTCCTTTACGCTAAGCGTGTCGTTTGGTGAGGGGATGAGCTGTACAATCATGCCCAGCGGTAGCGGCGAGGAGTGCCAGCTTTTTGCGTCACGTATGGCGTATTTTTGGCGGCTCATATCCACAAGGGGCAGGCTTTCGGGGCTGTAGCCCAGCCGTATGCACGCATCCTTCACCAGCTTGCGCTGTGGGTAGGAGGGCATTGCCAGCGGTGTGCCATCTTGCATTTCTATCGCTACTACGTCGTCCGTGAGGTAGGATAGCCCCTGCGCAACAAGTGCACTCACCATGGTGGACTTGCCCACGCCCTGCGCCGCGGTGAACATCACCGCCTTGCCGCCCGATGCAACAGCGCCGCCGTGTAGCGGAATGCGCCCACGCTGGTACTGCAATGCGCCAAACGCAGAGCCGAGCAAAAACGTGCGCACGGTGGCGTCGGTGGCATCCTTTGCAGGCTCTACGGTAATGCGTGCACCCTCGCACATTTCATACATGCCACCCGGCATACAAAACACCATGTGGCTTTCGCTTAGCCTGTGAAAGTAAAAGGGCAGGGGCTTTGCATCATCAGAGGAGAGCCGTGGGCGCTTGACATCGCCGTAGCGCACCGTGACATCACAGCAGGGTGCGTCGGGTGAGTTTTCCTCTATGCACAGCGCCTCGGGTAAAGGAATGGCGGAGCGCACGTTAAGGTTAAATAGACTGTAAAGTTTTTCGTGGTGGTTTTCCATGTAAAAAGCCTTTCTTCGTGCACCTTTTGGGGAGTGGAGGCCTTCGAGTAAATCCACTACTTAGGCAGTGCCAACAAGCCTTATTTTACCATATTTTGTGCGTTTGCTCAATGCTCTGCACAAAGAAGGTGTGTCCAAACTCGGTGATTTATAATACGTTAGGTGCGAGAAGAAGGCGCTATATCCCCCCGCCTGCGGCGGGGGGATATAGCAAAAAACTTAATCACCTCTATGTGTCCACTCCCCATAAAGAGGATGTGAACAAACGCAGTGCTTGATTTTTTTGCATATCTTTTGCACATTTCTGCTGACGGCATTATAAAAAGAAAAAACGCTGAACCCAAACAACTTGAGTTCAGCGTCATGCTGGTACGCCAGGAGGGGCTCGAACCCCCGGCCCTCTGCTTAGAAGGCAGATGCTCTATCCTGCTGAGCTACTGGCGCATAAAAAGCGAAAAGTGCTCCTAATATTGTAGCACAAGCCGCCGTGAAGTCAAGAAATACAGACAAATTTTAGCTGCGAAAATTCGGGTGTGGGCAAAGTGCCGGCTTTCAAAAGCTGTTTGCTCAAGTGGGGCAGCCGGGAAAATCACGGCTTTACCGTGCCGTACGGCCAGCTTGTGATGCCGCCGATGTCGTAAACATTTGTGTAGCCAAGGCCTAAAAGTGTCTGCGCCGCCATGGCACTGCGGCCGCCACTGCGACAGTACACAATAATAAGCATATCCTTGTTTGGTAGCTCTGCCTCGGCACGCTGTGCAAGCTCTGCGTTTGGTATAAGCATTGCGCCTTCAATGTGCTCCTCGTCATACTCCTGCTGGGTGCGCACATCCAAAAGTGTATACTCGCCCTGCTCGTTCATCATCGCTTTTGCTTGCTCTGCGGTTATTCGCACGGAGGTGCTTTGCGTGGAGGTATCGCTCGGAGTGGAGGAGGAAGAGGAAGCTGCGGCACAGCCGGATAAAAGCAGTGTGCCCAAAACAAATAGTGATAGCTTTTTTTTCATGCGAAGTTTCCTCCTGTGTAAGCGGATAAAGGTGATGTCTGACAACATATGTCTCATGTGTCATGTATGTTGTATGTGGTCGCATGTCTCATGTGTTACAAAATTTTGGACGTGCATTTTTAGCTTTGTGGTATAAAACAAGCGCACCTTAGTATAAATATATTTTAACATGTTGCCCTGAAAAAGTACAGATAAACGGATATTTTGCAGCAAGAGGCTTATTTTGTGCGGCCGCCACCGAATATCGACATCTTTTTGTGAAGTTTTTTCCTATACTTGATAGTAGGGACGACGCATAGCATCCTGTGCAAGTGTCTGCAAGCTTTCATACACAAGGGAGACACCACACCATGGTCGGTTTTTATGTTCTTTTTGTGCTGGGCACGCTGTCGGGGCTTATGCTGTATCGCAACATGCGCTTTCTTGCGCCTGCAAGCACAGGCGACAAAGGGCGAAAAGCACAGCGCTCCACCATAAGCGTGATTATCCCCATGCGCAACGAGGCGCACAACATACCACTGCTGTTAAAGGACCTTTTTAGGCAGAGCCTTGCGCCTTTGGAGGTGATTTGCGTGGATGATGCCTCGGAGGATGACAGCGCAAAGCTTGCGCAAAAAGAGGGGGCAAAAACGCTGTGCGTTACGCAAAAGCCGTTTGGCTGGATGGGAAAGTCCTACGCATGTCACGTGGGGGCAAGTAGCGCAAAGGGGGAGTACCTTTTGTTTTTGGATGCGGATGTGCGCCTTGAAAAGCACGCACTAATGCGAATATTTAGCGCTTCGCAAAAGCAGGGTGGCGTTGTTTCGGTGCACCCGCTACACACCGCAAAAAGATTTTACGAGCAGCTTTGCCTGTTTTTTAATATGATTGCCGCCGCAGCATTAGCCTGCCCCACACTGCTTGGGCGGCAGACACACGGCCTTTTCGGGCCGGTTATTTTTATACCGGTGCACACCTACAAAAAGTGCGGAGGGCACAGCGCCGTGCGGGGGAGCATCCTTGACGACATAAGCCTTGGGCGATGTCTTGGGCAGATAGGCGAAAAGCCATACTGCTGCATGGGGGATGCGGGGGTGAGCTACCGCATGTATTCGGGCGGCGTGCGCAGTATGCTGCAAGGCTGGACAAAAAACTTTGCCTCGGGCGCAAAGTGTTCAAGCTTTACTTTTTTTGTGCTGGTGTTTTTGTGGGTGTCTGCGCTGGCAAACCTGCCCCTGCAGCTCATACTTGCGGCGTTTCGCCTTGATGTAAGTTTTTTGCTTGTGGGGGGCATTTTTTACCTCCTATTATGCGTGCACCTTTTTGCGGTTGCACGAAAGATAGGCACGTTCCGCACATGGATTTTGCTTTTATACCCCATTCCGCTTGTGGTATTTCTGTTTGTGTTTTGCCTTTCGACCATCAAAAAAGTGTTTCGCCGTCCCGTTCGCTGGAAGGGGCGGGATGTCCTTACGGGGGATTAGTATGCGCATATTTTACCCGCCCGACTGGCTGATGATTCTGCTGTTTTTCGTCCTGTGGTTTGTTTTTCAGGGGGGCAGTGCGCTACTGTGCCTAAAGCTTCCTGATAGATTTTTGGGCAAAGATGGCTTTTTGTTTAAGCCGCACAGCTTTGAAAAAGGCGGAGCACTTTACCAAAAAGTGTTTCGCATAAGACGCTGGAAGCATCTTTTGCCCGACGGCGGGGCGCTGTCGGGTGGGTACTCAAAGCGGCACCTTTCGGATATGTCACGGCAGAATTTAAGCAGATTTCTTTTGGAGTCTCGCAGGGCGGAGCTGGTGCACTGGCTGGGCATTGCGCCGTTTTGGGTGTTTGGGCTTTTTTCGCCGCCCGAGATGATACTGTACATGCTGGTGTATGCGCTAGCGGTGAACCTGCCCTGCATAATAGCCCAGCGGTACAACCGCCCTCGAATACAGCGCCTTTTGGAGCGTAAAGGCTATGAGAGCAATGCGGCCGCAGAGCAAAAGAAAAAAGCCGTGCAAAAAAATGCACCTGTTGTAAAACTGCCCAAAGTCGCTATTGCTTCACAAGAAAGCACTTTGCCGGTGCAAAATCCGTTTGCATTAGGGCCGAGCGTGGCAAGCTTTACCCAAAGCATCGAGGTGCAAAAGGAGCTTTTGCCGCAGGTGATGCTTTCGCAGATGCAAAGCACGCAAATGCCGCACAAGTAGGTGTGGTGACGGGCAGGTGCTTTTTTGGGGGAGGATGTGTTAAAAAGCGAAATCCGCTATTTTGTCCGCACATAAAAAGGACACTCTCAAAAAATCCTTCGGGATTTCAGGGAGTGTCCTTTGGTTTGGTTGTGGCTATATCACAGCGGCACAGTGTTAGGCACTTGCGCTGTTTTTTGATAGATAGTGTCTACACGAGTTGAAATGAGCAGATTTTGAGCTGTTTTTTTGCCCTACAAGGAGGAAAAGTGATACACTCCTTGGTGGAATGTGAATTTTGAGGACACAGTAGGACGGGAAAATAGCCAAAATATGCCATCTGAACACTTGTGTAGACACTATCTAAGCGGCTTTGAGTCCCCATGCCTTACAAACAGCAGCGTGACAAAGCTAAGCCCCACAAACAGTGCGCCGTAGGGGAACAGCGTCTCGTAGCCGATATATTGCAGTGCCGCGCCCGATAAAATGGGTGTGAGCACCTGCGCCGACATGGAGGCCGCATAGTAGTATCCGGTGAACTTGCCCACATCCGCACCGCCTGTCATCTCCACCACCATGGGGTAGCTGTTTACGTTGATGGCCGCCCACGCAACGCCTGCCGCAATGAAGATGGGGTAGATGAACACATTGAATTCGGTAAAAAGCGCACCTATGCCAAAAGCCGCCGCAAGTAGCAGGACACCGCCCTGTATACAGCGCTTGCGGCCTATGCGTGTGGCCAAAATGCCCACGGGGATGTAGCTGAGGATGGCGGCGCCGGTGGCGAGCATAAGCACCAGTGCCGATGCGCCCGCCCCCATGCCAAAGCGCTCCACGCAGTACTTGCTAAAGGAGGTGGTGATGGCGTTGTAGCCCATGAACCAAAAAGCAATACTGCACAAAAGCAGTATCATACTGCGCTTAGCACCTGAAGCGAGCAGGGTGCTTTTTTTGTGGGCGATGCGCTCTTTGGGCGAGGCTTCACTTGGGGGTGCATTGGGGCAAAGGCTGTCGTTGTCCTGTGCGTCGGCAGGTGTATCCTCCTGCTGAATGCCCCATTTTTTTGCGTCGCTGTGCATTGTCTTTACAAGCGAGGGCTCGTTAATGCGAAGCATCAAAATAATAATTGCAACCGCCATAATTCCCATACAGCCGAGAAAAACAGGAAGGTAGTTCGGCGTGTACACCACCTGTGCGCCCTCGGTGGAGGGAACACCCGGCACAAGCAGGTTTATAAGCACCAGTATGAAAATGCCGCCTATTGCACCCGTTAGGTTTATAACGGCGTTTGCCTTGCTGCGCAGTGGCTTTACGGTGACATCCGGCATGAGCGCAACCGCACAGCTGCGGTAGGTGGACATGAGCAGTAGCGTAAGCCCCAAAACCGCAATGAAAAGCCCCAGCGATGCCGCACCCTGCAAAGCGGCGTTGTTCACAAGGGGGATGCTAAGCATCACAAAGCAGGAGGAAAAGCCGCCCAAAACTATGTAGGGCATTCGCCTGCCCCAGCGGGTGCGTGTTTTGTCGCTGAGCGCACCGAACAGCGGCAACATGACAAGCGCCACAATATTATCCATGGCCATAATGCCGCCTGCCAGCGCATCGTTTGCATCAAAGGTGTATTTCAAAATCAGCGGCACTACATGGTCGTACAGCTGCCAAAATGCAGTGATGGAAAAAAAGGCAAGGCCTATAATAAACGTGCGAGGATAGTTGAGCTTCATGAAAAAAGAAACCCCCTTTTGAAAAAATCGCCTGATAGATAGTGTCGTCATAAGCCCGAACGAGCAGATTTTGAGTAATTTTTTCGTTTTATAGTCACTCAACTTAAAAACAGGCACATCTTGCCGATATAAATTCCGTCTATCTACGTTGTCGTCATTCGCAATGCATAAAGCATTGCTCACTCCTCCGCCTTGTTAAACAAAATTTCTACTCGGCAATCTTGTGCTGTTTTTCAAATTAAGTGGCTATACGCGGCGGAAAAACGATGCACTCCTTTGTGGAATGCGAGTTTTGACAACACTCAGCCAAATCTATGTAATCCAAGCACGCCTATCGCATCAAATTTTTGCGGTATGCGTTGTTATCCTTCATCGCAATACACAAAGTATTGCTCTGTCGTCTGCCGTGCCTACCACAAAAATTT
>CAYJGZ010000017.1:0-46137 GCA_964370045.1 uncultured Oscillospiraceae bacterium | reverse complement strand
GGGGGGGGGAGGATATACCAAAAAACTAAATCACTGCGTTTGGACACTCCCCAGCCATTACATGCTTTACAATACATGTGAACTGTTGTACAATTATGAGAGTAACTATACAACCTTGGAATGGTGGTGCCGACATGGAATCTTGCTACAAACGTGTTCTGCTAAAGCTGAGCGGTGAAGCTCTGGCAGGTGAGCACGGCTTTGGAATTGATGCTCAAACGGTAAAAGAAATATGCGGCGGCATCAAAAAAGCGCACGAGACGGGTGTCCAGATAGCTATTGTTGTGGGCGGAGGAAACTTTTGGCGTGGGCGTGACGGTGCGGACATAGAGCGCACACGCTCGGACCAAATAGGGATGCTTGCCACTGCGATGAACTCGCTTGCGGTGGCGGGTGCGCTGGAGAAATACGGCCTTGAGGTGCGTGTGCAAACTGCTATAACAATGCAGGCGGTGGCAGAGCCGTACATTCGCAATAGAGCCATTAGGCACCTTGAAAAGGGCAGGGTGGTCATCCTTGCGTGCGGCACGGGAAATCCGTATTTTTCCACCGATACGGCGGCGACACTGCGTGGTGCTGAAATAAATGCGGACATTGTGCTCAAAGCAACCATGGTGGACGGTGTGTACGATAAAGACCCGAAAAAGTATGCGGATGCCGTGCGCTATGAAAAGCTCAGCTTTAGCGAGGTGCTCTCAAAGCAGCTGATGGTTATGGACTCCACCGCCGCCACCATGTGCAGGGACAACAATTTAGATGTGCTGGTGTTTGACCTTGCAGACCCCGAGAACATACGGCGTGCTGTTACGGGTGAAGTGAAGGGTACGCTTGTCACCGAGCGTGCGTAGGTGCTTTTTTCAGCAACATAGTAAGTTAAGTGGTTCGACTAAAAAGGGGACTGCCCTATATTTTGGTAGCAGATGAGGAGAGGATAATATGCCCAGTGATAAAATAAAGCCGTATGAGGAAAAAATGGAGGGTGCATTGCGCCACTTAGCGAGGGAGCTTGGGGCGGTGCGTGCGGGCCGTGCAAACCCCTCGGTGCTGGACAAGGTAATGGTGGACTATTACGGCACACCCACCCCAATAAATCAGGTGGCGGCGATTTCCGTCGCAGAGGCGCGTATTTTGACAATAGCGCCGTGGGATGCTTCGCTGATGAAGCTTATTGAAAAGGCGATACTTACAAGCGACGTGGGCATAAACCCCAGCAACGACGGCAAGGTGATGCGCCTTGTGTTCCCCTCTCCCACAGAGGAACGCCGCAAGCAGCTTAGCAAGGATGTCCTAAAGCTGGGCGAGGATGCGAAGGTGGTTGTGCGCAATATCCGCAGGGAGGCCATGGACGCCTTTAAGGCGCAAAAGAAGACAAGCGACATCACAGAGGACGACCTGAAGGATTTGGAAAACGAAATCCAAAAGCTGACCGACAAGAAGATAAAAGAAATCGGCGGCATGTGTGATACGAAGAACAAGGAAATCATGGAGCTGTAGACATTGCCCTTGTGCAAAGGCGTAACGGTGAAATGCTGTAAAGAGCCTGAAATCACATGATATATTTGTATCCGGGCGCTTATTTTGCGTTTGTTGCCGCAATCGGTGCTGTACAGCCTATTGCCGCACATTGTGTGCGGCATTTGCTTTGTATGTTTCGGATTTTAACAGGCGGAGGATAATATGCAAAATGTACATCCTGCAAAGGGGCTTTCAGTGGGTGTCATCATGGACGGCAACGGCCGCTGGGCGCAGAAGAGAGGCCTGCCACGCTCGATGGGTCACAAAAAAGGCGCGGATGTTTTTGACGATATAGCGCACTATGCTGATGAAATAGGCGTTGCCGCCATAACGTGCTATGCGTTCTCTACCGAAAACTGGTCTCGCTCTAAAGAGGAGCTGGACACTATAATGTCGCTGTTCGGCCGCTTTTTGAAGCGGCTGTACCGCCACAAAAAGCGCAAAAACCGTGTGTGCTTTTTGGGCGATAGAGCGCCGCTGTTGCCCGAATATCAAAAGATGATGTACGAGCTTGAGGAGATGACAGCGGACAGAACCGGCATGATACTGAACGTGGCGGTGAACTACGGTGGACGGCAGGAGCTGGTGCGTGCGGCACGCTTGATAGCGCAGGATGTGCAAAATGATATTTGCTCTATAGATGAAATAGATGAAAATCTGCTATCTCAAAAGCTGTACACCGCAGGCCAAAAGGACCCGGACCTTATAATACGTACCTCGGGTGAACAGCGCCTTTCAAACTTTTTGACGTGGCAGTCCGCCTATTCGGAGTTTGTGTTTACGGATGTGCTCTGGCCGGACTTTTCACGTGCGGAGTTTGATGCTGCCATAGAGGAGTACCTAAGGCGTGAGCGTCGATTTGGAGGGGTTGTACCCACCACCTAATGCACGCTGAATAAACAAAATGTTACTATTTTTTTGACTTAAACATGCTAAAATAGCTGTGTTTTGAATTTTAACTGGGAGGCTTAATTTGAAATCAGGCTTAAAGTCAAGGGTTATCACTGCGGTGGTTGGGCTGGTGCTTTTGTCCCTGGTGATGGTATTTTATGAGACAATCTGGTTCAATCTCGCTTTTACGGCGGTGTGCATTATTGCGATATTTGAGCTTTTCACAGCGTACAAGTTTACAAAAAAGCAGGCGCATATATTTGTCGGATTTTCGGTGATGACGGTTATCGTTATGCTGTCTGACAGTGTGTTAGTACGGCCTTTTGTCGTACCTGCGACATATTTATTTGTGCTGTTTTTGGCGATATGCGTCATTTCAAATTTTGATGCGGTGAACTTTTCCCGCCTTGCCGGAATGGCCGTTTTTGCGGCGGTGGTGGTGTATTGTTTTTACTCCTTCATTCAGCTCAAAAGCCTTCTGCCAAGCGCAACATACGGCAATGACGCAACCTACTTCGTCTTTTTGATATTAGCGTATGCGTGGGGTGGCGACACCTGTGCGTACTTTGCGGGACGTGCGTTCGGTAAGCACAAGCTTGCGCCTGTCATCAGCCCCAAAAAGACGTGGGAGGGTGCTGTGGGCGGTGTTTTAGGCTCTATGCTGCTTGGCGTTCTAATTACGCTCGGATATGTGCAGGGTGTCGGTAGCCTCATGAACTTTGAGCAGGTGCACCCAATGTACTACCTTATAGTGGGGCTTGTGGGGGCGGCGGCATCTGTCCTCGGTATTATAGGGGACCTGTTTGCCTCGGCGGTAAAGCGTCAGTGTGGCATAAAAGATTTTGGTACAATATTCCCTGGGCACGGCGGCATACTCGACCGCTTCGACAGTGTGCTATTTATAGCTCCGCTTGTGTTTATGGTAGTAAGCACATTATTTTATCAAATGAGAATATAAACTTTGCAATAGTTGCTTTGTTTGG
Organism: uncultured Oscillospiraceae bacterium; assembly: GCA_964370045.1. Classification (GTDB taxonomy): domain Bacteria; phylum Bacillota; class Clostridia; order Oscillospirales; family Ruminococcaceae; genus JAAYCI01. The sequence continues at coordinate 42,748 of CAYJGZ010000017.1, read as the reverse complement.
GTGAAGTTGCGTACGTGAATATTTTGTGTAAAGTTATTTTGCTTTACCACGACATTTTACGGCACAACAAACACATTAAAGTGCAATATTTGCAAATTTATAGCCTTTTTTTGTTGTTTGTATGTCAATGATGTGAATGTATTTTTGTAAAGGGAAATCTATGTCTAAGAGAATTGCACTGCTTGGAAGCACCGGCTCTATAGGATGCAATGCACTGTCGGTAATAAGGGCACTCGGCTTTGAGGTGTGTGGGCTTGCGGCAGGGCGCAATGTGAGCCTTTTGGAGGAGCAGGTGCGTGCGTTTTCGCCCTCGTTTGTGGCGGTGTCGGATGAAAATGCGGCGGAGATGCTAAAAAGCCGCCTGCAGTCCATGCCCAAAGCCCCCGAAATTTTCACAGGGCAGGATGCCGCAAAAAGGCTTGTGCGTGAGTGCACACCCGATATGGTGCTGAATGCCATTGTGGGCATCGCAGGGCTTAGCTCAACATATGAGGCTTTGAAAAACGGCGTGCATGTGGCTCTGGCGAACAAGGAAAGCCTTGTGGCGGGTGGCGAGCTGATAATGCAGGCGCAAAAGGACACGGGAGCGCTTCTTTTACCTGTGGACAGCGAGCACAGCGCCATATTTCAGTGCCTGCAAGACCCATTTTCAAAGAAAAAGTTGCGCAGAATTTGGCTCACCGCATCGGGTGGTCCGTTTTATGGGAAAAGCACAGAGGAGCTTGCAAGCGTCACAAAAAAGGACGCACTGCGCCACCCAAACTGGAGCATGGGGCAGAAAATCACCATCGATTCCGCCACGCTCATGAACAAGGGGCTTGAGCTTATCGAGGCGATGTGGCTGTTTTCGATTGCGCCGAGCGAGATAAAAATTGTGGTTCAGCGGGAGAGTATTATACATTCCATGGTGGAATTTGAGGATTATTCTATCTTGGCACAGCTGGGTGTGCCGGACATGAAGCTGCCCATTCAGTATGCGCTCAGCTGGCCGGAGCGCTTTGCGTGCGACACCCCTCGGCTTGATTTTAGCAAAATATCGCAGCTTACTTTTGGTAACCCGAGCGAGGAGACGTTTAGGTGCCTTGCGGCCTGCCGCATCGCCGCCGAAAAGGGAGGGCTTGCGGCCTGTGCCGCAAACGGTGCAAACGAGCAGGCGGTGGAGCTGTTTTTACGGGATGAAATAAGCTTTTTGGACATTGGCAGGCTGGTGCTTGGGTGTGTTGAGGCGAACAGCTATGCGGGCGGCTATACACTTAGCGATGTTTATGCGTGTGATGCCGCCGCACGCAGATATGTTATGGAGAATAAGTAGCACAATTTTTTGAAAGGGAAATCAAATGGATATTGTAGTGATGATTTTGATAGCTGTGCTGGTTTTCGGCACTGTTATTTTTTTTCACGAGCTTGGTCATTTTATCACCGCAAAATCGGCGGGAATAAAGGTGAATGAGTTCGCAATAGGCATGGGACCTCGCATTTTGAAGTTCACAAAGGGGGAGACCACCTATGCGCTTCGCCTGCTACCCATAGGCGGCTTTGTGAGCATGGAGGGCGAGGACGAGGAGAGCGAGGACGCACGTAGCTTTCAGAGTGTGCCTGTGTGGCGGCGCATTACGGTGACGGTGGCAGGCGCTGTGATGAACCTTTTGCTCGGCTTTTTGGCGATTGTCCTGCTTGTGGCAACAGGCGGAGACATTGCGGGCAACACGCTCACAAGCGTGACAAACGAGGACACGGGCCTTGTGGTGGGCGACCAAATTGTGGGCATAAACGGACGGGTAAACTTTGTGATGGACGATATTTTTTACGAGTTTGCACGAACGCAAAACGGCACTTTTGAGATAGAGGTAATACGAGACGGCGAAAAGCTAATGCTAAGCGATGTGAGCTTTGACTCGCAGATTATAACAGACCCTGAAACGGGCGAAGCTATGATAAATGAGGCGACGGGGGAGGAGTATCGCTATTTACAACCCGGCTTTACAGTAGAGCCGGTGGAAAAAAACTTTTTCACCGTCATAAAGGAGGCTGGCGGCAAGACGCTATCCTACGCGCGGTTGATATATCTCACGCTGTTTGACCTAATAACAGGCAGAGTGCCCATAAACTCCCTCTCGGGGCCTGTGGGCATCGTGGACCAAATCGGGCAGGCGGCGAGCATCGGCTGGCAGCCTGTGGTGGATATGCTTGCGCTTATATCTATAAACTTGGGTGTTGTGAACATGCTGCCCATACCTGCCTTGGACGGCGGACGCACGCTACTTCTCATAGTGGAGGGCATCCGCAGAAAGCCCATAAAGCAAAAGTACGAAATAATAATAAACCTTGTGGGGTTTGTGCTGCTCATAGGGCTGATGCTGTTTGTCTCATTTAACGATATTATGCGGCTTATCATGTAGAATTTTTCCCTAACGGCCAAGCACATCAAGCGGTGCAAATATGTCGCATGTGTATGGTTATAATAACAGCATGGAGTAGGACACATAAATGTGATTTAGAATACGTTAAGCGCAAGAAGAAGGCTATACAAAAAAACTAAATCACTGCGTTTGCCTACACCCTAATAGCAGGGTTAAATCAAACGGATTTCAGCCGAAAGGAGCGCACTCATGCGTAGGCAGTCAAGACAGGTGAATGTGGGCGGTGTTGCCGTGGGCGGCGGTGCGCCTGTTTCGGTGCAAAGTATGCTGAACGTACCCGTTGCAGACATAAAAAGAAACGTACAGCAGGCAATTAAGCTGAAACAAGCAGGGTGTGAAATACTGCGTGTGAGCCTGCCGGAATTAAGAGATGCACGCCTTATAAAGGCGATAAAAAAAGAGGTGGACACCCCACTTGTGGCGGACATTCACTTCGACTACAAAATAGCGCTCGCCGCAATAGAGCAGGGTGTGGATAAAATACGCATAAACCCGGGCAATATTGGTGACAAACAACGTGTAAAGTCGGTGGTAAGCGCCTGCAAGGAGCGCGGCGTGCCCATCCGCATAGGGGTGAACGGCGGTAGCCTTGAAAAAGACTTGCTCGAAAAGTACGAGGGCCCCACCGCCGAGGCACTGGCAGAGAGCGCGCTGCGCCACGTTGCAATTTTGGAAGAGGAGGACTTTTTCGATATTGTCATCTCGCTAAAGTCCAGCAATGTTCCCAGCAACGTGAAAGCTTACCAAATTTTGGCACAAAAGTGCGACTATCCGTTGCATTTGGGCGTCACCGAGGCAGGGCCGGCACCTACGGGGCTTGTGAAAAACGCAGTGGGCATAGGCTCGCTATTACTAAGTGGAATAGGCGATACATTGCGTGTTTCGCTGACAGGTAGCCCCATAGATGAGGTGCAGGCGGGCTTTGACATACTCAAAGCTACAGGGCACAAGACACAGGGGGTTGAAATTATAAGTTGCCCCACCTGCGGCAGATGCTGTATACCCGTGGAGGACATTGCGCTTAAGGTGCAAAAGCGCCTTGCAAGCTGTGTGCAACCCATTACTGTTGCGGTCATGGGCTGTGTTGTGAACGGAATAGGCGAGGGAAAGCAGGCGGACATAGGCATCGCAGGCGGCAAGGACTGTGCCGTGCTTTTTGCGCAGGGCGAGCGGCTGGGCACTGTCCACGGCGACTACGCAGAAAAGCTTATCGAGGAAATTGAGCAGCGATGGGGCAAGCTATAAATACAAGTAAAATCACACCATAACGATGCTTTAACAGTAGCAAAACAAAAAACACCACAAAAGGAGGCCGCTTTTTTTGAAGCCCTCACTTCAAATACTCTGCCCATCATTAAGGGAAGACAATATATGTGCACCTGTGTGCGAAAGCCTTTTTGTACAGCGTGTTTCGGTGCATCAAGAGCGTATGACGGTAGACGTGATATGCGACGCTACAGCGCCAATATCTGAGGAAACTCGAGCTGGCATCACGCAGGTTTTGGCAGGTGTTTTTCCACAGCTTCGGGTGGAGCTGTGCCTGTGCTACCCATACAGTGCGCTTAATGAGGCGGCTGTTTTGGGCATGGCGGAACAGCTCAAGCGGCGAGGCTACCCGCTAAACGGCTATCTTGCAAATGCCAAGGTGCAAGTGGGAGAAAATGACATCACGCTTGTGCTCGAGCGTGGCGGCATGATGCTACAGGAAATGGGCTTTGCAAAGGCGCTTGAGGAGCTGATTTTTGAGACCGTCGACAGAAAAGTAAGCGTGAATTTACAGGTTGCAGGCGATATAGCACCGCGAGATATCCGTGAAAAGATAGCGGAAAAATCCAAAATAAGAGAGCAAAAAAAGCCGCCTAAACGTAAATTGCAACTACCTGAAGGCGTAGGGCTGCATCTAAAAGAGGACGCACCAATTGATGTATTGGTGGGCAATTTTTTTGCACCCGAAAAACTCACACAGCTTAGTGAGCTGTGTGAGGCAACAGGCAAGTGCACCGTGTGGGGGGATGTGTTTAAGGTGGACATTCCCGAGCGCAACGACAAAATTGTAAACCTATACATTACGGACCACAGCGGCTCTGTGCTGGTAAAAAGTGTCAATGCACCGCCACAAATCAAGGCGAAGCTGCAAAGCGTCAAGGTGGGGCAGACGCTTATAGTGATGGGTGAGTTTGCAGAGGATAGATGGGCGGCGGACTATGTGCTTCGCCCGAGCGCGGTTTTGCGTGTGGAAAAGCAAAAAAAGATTGACACTGCGCAAAAAAAGCGGGTGGAGCTACACCTACATACACGGCTTAGCAGCATGGACGCACTGTGCGACCCTGCACAGACGGTACACCTTGCGGCGCAGATGGGGCACAGCGCTGTTGCCATCACCGACCACGGGGTGGTGCAGGGCTATCCCGAGGCGATGCTGGCGTGTGATGCGGTGCGCAAAACAAACCCTGATTTTAAGCTGATTTACGGTTGTGAAGTTTATTATGTGGACGACAAAGTGCCGGTGCTCATGGGAAGTGCAAAGGGGGATGTACAGGGCACACCCTACGTAATTTTTGACATAGAGACGACAGGTCTTTCGCCTGTGTCGGATGCCATCACCGAAATAGGTGCGGTGGTGATGCAAGGCGGCGAAGAGGTGGAAACTTTCCACACATTTGTGAACCCACAGCGTCCGATTCCACCCGAAATCATCGCTATAACGGGAATAACAGACGACATGCTGACAGATGCGCCGCTCGCCGATGTGGCGGTGAAAAAATTTATTGACTTTGTGAATGGCAGGGTGCTAATAGCGCACAATGCACATAAATTTGACGTTCGCTTTATACAAAATGCGGCAGAGCGTGCGGGGCTGTCCTTTGAGCCTGTCTGTATAGATACACTGCCGCTTGGGCAGTCGCTGTACAATGGCCTGAAAAGTTATTCACTGAAAAGTCTTGCGAATTACCTGCAAATTCCGCCGTTCCAGCACCACAGGGCAACGGATGATGCACGAGCGCTTGCGCAGGTGTTTGCGAAAATGTTGCTTGAGCTTGGAGAGCGAAATATAGACGATATAGCGTATATCAATTCCTCGCTTGCAAGCGGCAGAACCATCACCAAAAGAAACAACCACATGATTTTGCTTGTGCAAAATGCGACAGGCCTAAAAAACTTGTACAAAATTATATCTGAGAGCCACATAAATTACTTTGTGCAGGGACACGGCAAAGGGCCACGTGTGCCTCGTAGCCTTTTGGACAGGCACAGAGAGGGGATTTTGGTGGGCACAGCCTGTGAAGCGGGGGAGCTTTACAGAGCTGTTGCGGCAGGTGAAGCGGAGAGCAAGCTGCTCGAAATTGCATCATACTACGACTTTTTAGAGGTACAGCCGCTCGGCAACAACGAATTCATGCTGCGCAAGGGAATGGTGGACAGCACGGAGGCGCTGCAGGAGCATGTTCGGCAGATAATTGCGCTGGGCAAAAAGCTGAACAAGCCGGTGGTAGCAACAGGAGATGTGCACTTTTGGTCCTCGGAGGATTCCATATATCGTGCGGTGCTTCAGGGGGGGCAAAAGTACGATGATGCGGATAATCAGCCCCCACTTTACTACCGGACAACACAGGAAATGCTTGACGAATTTTCCTTTTTGGACCCCCTCGATGCGCAGGATGTTGTGGTAAATGCGCCAAACCGCATAGCGGACATGATAAGCGCCGATGTGAGGGCAATTCCCAAGGGAATGTACACGCCCAGCATAGAGGGCTCTGAGGAAATATTGCGCACAACAACGATGGAAAATGCTAAAAATCTTTACGGGGAAAGCCTGCCTGAAATCATAGAAACACGCCTTGTAAAGGAACTTGACTCTATAATAAAGCATGGGTATGCGGTACTTTATGTAATCGCTCAAAAACTTGTGAAAAACTCGGAGGAAAACGGCTACCTTGTGGGTAGCAGGGGCTCTGTGGGCTCCTCCGCCGTTGCGTATTTTGCGGGAATTTCGGAGGTGAACCCCCTGCCGCCGCACTATTTGTGCCCACACTGCAAGCACAGCATATTCTTTTTGGACGGCAGTGTTGCCAGTGGGTTTGACCTCGTAAGCCAAAAGTGCCCAAAATGTGCCACCGACATGGTGGGGGATGGTAACGAAATTCCGTTTGAGACTTTTTTGGGCTTTGATGGGGATAAAGAGCCGGATATTGACCTGAACTTTTCGGGTGAATACCAAGGAAAAGCACACAAATATACAGAAACACTGTTCGGAGAGGAGTATGTTTTTAGGGCGGGTACGGTGTCCGGGCTACAGGACAAAACGGCCTACGGATTTGTGAAAAAGTATTTAGAAGAACGTAACCGTGTTGTTTGTCGTGCTGAGGAAGAGCGGCTTGTGGCAGGGTGCACAGGCGTAAAGCGCACTACTGGCCAACACCCCGGTGGAATGGTGGTGGTGCCTAAAGGACGTGATATTTACGACTTTTGTCCAATACAACACCCGGCAGACGACAAGGATAAGGGGGTTATCACCACCCACTTTGAGTTTAAGTACCTACACGAAACGCTGCTAAAACTTGATGAACTTGGCCATGATGTGCCCACAATGTATAAGCATCTTGAGGATATGACAGGCATAAAAATGGAACAAGTGCCCATGAATGCACCGGAACTTATCAAGCTTCTTACCTCGACAGAGCCGCTGGGTGTTTCGCCACAGGACATTTCCAGTGAGACGGGAACATTTGGTATTCCGGAGCTGGGAACATCATTTGTACGCCAGATGCTAATGGAAGCACAGCCGAAAAACTTTGGCGACCTAATACAAATATCTGGGCTTTCACACGGAACTGATGTGTGGAACGGCAACGCACAGGAGCTTATTAAAAACAAAATTTGCACTATTTCAGAGGTTATAGGCACTCGAGATTCCATTATGACCTACCTCATACACAAGGGTATTGAGCCTAAAATGGCGTTTGATGTGATGGAAAAAACCCGCAAAGGCAAGGTGGCACAGCAGGGATTTGAGCCTGAAGTAGAAGCAAAACTAAATGAAAAAGGTGTGCCAAAATGGTATCTTGATAGTTGTGCCAAGATAAAATACATGTTTCCAAAGGCACACGCAGTGGCATACCTTATTGCGGCAATGCGCCTAATGTGGTTCAAAATTCACTATCCTTTGCAGTTTTATGCAACCACCTTCACGGTGCGCGGAAGAGACATCGACTATGAAGCGGCCGTGGGTGGTGCAAAAGTGGCGAAATCCCACATACGCACCCTTACGGAAAAGATGCGTGCCGAGCGCACCGCAAAGGATGAGGACAGCATGACGTCCCTACAGCTCGTGAACGAGTACCTTTGCCGAGGCTTTGAATTCTTACCAATACATTTAGGAAAAAGCAAAGCTGCAAAATATGTAATTGAGGATGGTAAAATACGCCTGCCGTTTATGTCACTAAAAGGAGTGGGAGACACGGCGGCAACATCGCTTGAAAGGGCGAGCACCGACGGGCAAAGCTACCTTTCTATGGATGAATTGCAACAGGCGACGAGCGTGTCTAGCACGGTTATGGAGTCGCTGGAGCAGGCAGGAGCTTTGGCAGGGCTTCCTAAAAGCAATCAAATATCTATGTTTTAGGGAAAAACCAACCAAAACATCCACGAAATTGTATCGAAATATATGTGTGAAATTTCAACACATAGTAAGAAATTGTCACTAAAGTACACAACACATACTCATTTGTATATGGTAATAAGACAAAATAGATAATAGCGCATCACTCGGAACATAAGTGATGCGCTATTATCTATGAGGAAACCACAAGAAAAATATTAGTAGGTGTGTTCGCACACTTCATTGATTTTTTCACGTATCAACATAAAATCATCAGATGCCATCGGCTTTTGCCTGGGGTTGCGTAAAAGGGCTGCCGGGTGTAGCGTGGCGGTGAACCATATGCCGTTTTTTTCGCTCCATTGCCCGTGTTCCTTTGTCACCGAAAAATCCTTGCGAATAATTACTTGCGCAGCAATACGCCCAAGGCACACCACAATTTTAGGACGCATAATGCGGAACTGTTCTCGCAACCATGTGATGCACGCCTCACGCTCTGCCGGAAGAGGGTCTCTGTTTTCGGGTGGACGACACTTAACAATGTTCGCTATAAAGATGTTTTTGTGGCGAGATAGGTTGATTGCATCAAGATAAGTATCCAAAAGTTTGCCACTGCGTCCCACAAAAGGAAGGCCCTGTTCGTCTTCCGTGCGCCCAGGCCCCTCGCCTACAAAAAACACTTCCGCCTTGGAAGTACCCATGCCAAAAACAACCTGTGTACGGGTTTTACATAGCTCACATTTAGTACATGTCAAACATTGCTCCCGCAAAGATTCCCATTCATTCAAAGCGAATCACTCCCTATCTATAGTGTGGAAAATAATTATCGCTAAAACGTCAAACAAATAAGTAAAGTAAAATGGCTTTACAACAAAATAACACGATGATGCGTATTTGAAACGAGATGCGGCGGTATCTGTTCTTTCGTTGTAAAACAGCATAGCTTAGTAGTCTTTTTTAGCTTGTCACAGCCTAAAAACAGTATAACACAGATGTTTGGCGCTTGCAGTTTTTTCATTTTGTGGTACAATATTTAGTGGAGAATTTAATGCGGCGATGCCGTGTTATGAGATACACACAATTTAATTTTTGGAGGCTATGAATGAAGAAAATCATGGTGGAGACCTCTGCACGTCACGTACACGTAAGTGAGCAGGATTTGGAGACGTTGTTCGGCAAAGGCTACAAGCTGACACCCAAGAAGGACCTTTCGCAGCCGGGGCAGTTTGCATGTGAGGAGCGTGTAAATATTGTGGGCGCAAAGCGTGAGCTTGCGGGTGTGTCCATTTTGGGACCTTGCCGCCCGGCAACACAGGTGGAAATCAGCCTTACAGATGCACGTAGCATCGGTGTAAATGCACCTGTGCGTGAGAGCGGAGACCTTGCAGGCTCCGGCGCTGTGAAGCTGGTGGGGCCTGCCGGTAGCGTAGAGCTGAAAGAGGGATGTGTTGTGGCAAAGCGCCATGTACACCTCGACCCCGAAACCGCCGAAAAGTTTGGCCTTACAAATGGTCAGGTCGTCAAGGTGTCATGTGGCACGGCAGACCGCAAGCTTGTTTTGGACGATGTTGTGGCACGTGTGAGCGCAAGCTATGCGCCCGCGATGCACATCGACACGGACGAGTCCAACGCCGCAGGTGGCCCTTCTGAGGGTGAAATTTTGGCGTAAGTACGAGTGAAAGTGTGAAAGCTTTCAACAAAATGGAAAAATTATCCCCGTGAATGTATCATTCGTTCACGGGGATTTTTGTGTGGAGTCAAGGTGCAAACGCTATGTTTATTTGTTAGCGTGGATGATTTTTTTGAGCTGAAAAACTGTCAAAATACTACTTTTGTTTCTATGTACCATTCTGTGACAATTTGAACATAAGCAGTTGAGGTCTTTTGATGGGTCAACAGTGGTTTCTCCCCCTGCGGAGTGTAGTGGTTTGTTATGGTGTACTTCAATAAAGTCTTTTCCTCGTTCACCATACGTTTTTTCAAAGTCAAAGCCGCAAGCCTCACATTGCAAGCAGCCATGTTTTTTTCTTGATAGTTTTATTGCAGTACGCCTGTTGTCGGGATTTCTCTCATAAACAGTGCTATATACCAAATGTTGCTTTCCCTCTTTTGTGGGAACAATACTTACGAAATAATCTTCGGTGATTGCGTTTGACTTGGAAGTGAAATCATCGGTGAACTTAGGGGTTTGCTCTATTGCGGTGATTAACTCATCCCTAAGTTTCCAAACAAAATTGTTGCTTGAGTCAAAATCGATATGCCACCCGTCAAAAAGAATAGGCCAAAACGATTCTTTGCCATCGTTGTCATAACTTTCCACCCAAAACCGGTAGTTCAAATGTTTTAATATTCTATTTCCCAGTCCCTTAACAATGCCATTATAAGGTGAAGCATTCAGATGTAGCTCATACAAAGTTGTAATTGTTTTTGAGGTTGCTTGGTAGTCCTCCTGATGATACCAATATAAAATCATATTTTTTGAGTTTTCGTCAAATATGTATGGATTTAGCAACATTTCTTTCCATTCAGAAACAGTAATGTCTATACCTATATAGTAACGACCATCTTTAATGATTAGTTTTTTGTGCTCTCCATGATTTTTCACGATGATTCCCCTTCCTGAACCACAGAGTAAAAGCAATGTCAAGTGTTTTTAGTCGTCATCATCGTCGTCGCCATTATTATCGTCATCCGCATCGGCACCCTCAAAGTATGTGTGGTCCAAATCATCCATAGGGGTGGCACTGTTGCTTAGCTCATCTCTTTTCTTTTTCAGCTTGTCAAAAAACTTCTTCGTGAGTTTGCCCCCCCCTTTTTCTGTTTTTTACTCAATGAAATGTTATGCCCATACATAATAAGTATAACCGAGTAGTTTTAGAATATCCCTTTGTTATATCTTTTTTGCGCCAATATCATTATTATAAGAGCACCTATGAAGCTCACACCAAATGCAATCCAGCCATAAAACGTAAAAGTTATAAAGTCTATAATTCCTGTTAGATACATACCTACGCCAATTAGTAGCATTGCTTTTCCCATTAAATTTGTGTAAGCTTTTTTATCACTTTCTTTTACTTTGGTGTGATGATAACCGTGTATAAGCATAATTTGCTCTTTCTTCCATATTTTCCAACCAAAAACACAAAACAAAGTTCCTATAGCAATCATGAAAACTAATTCAAACAAATGCATTGTCACTACCTCCATTGTGTGAATTGCCCGTATCAAAGCTCTCGTTTCTCTGCCTGCGATAAAGGTTATGCTCATAATAATTGTTTATTCTGGTCGCTCCATTTCATTGCCATCAACATCAACTACGACTATTTCAGATGTAGACTGTTCATATAAATCATATGGCAATAAAGAGTTTTCAGGATAAACTACATCTCGCCATTCATCATCGTGCCATATTATTTTTGTATCATTAACATTAAATGAAAAAGATTGGATTACTTCTTCATCTTTTGAAAATACATAAGTGCTCACACCACCTATGCTAATATTATCGTCACTTACTGTACCTCCTAAGTGTCCATCGTTGAAAACTTCGATAAATTCATTGATTTCATTACTGTCTGTAATGGTTTTGCTATCAGCACCGTATTCCGGGTTTCCCATCGCAAGAGTAACAACTATTTTATCCACATCATTGTTTTCAAAGTTTGATAGGGTACTCATCTCGTTTTGACATCCGATAAGTGTTATTGCCAAAAATGTTGCAAGACCTATATTTATTATTTTTTTCACTGTAATCCCTCCATTCAATTACTAAAGGGTATATGACTAACCCGTATTAAAGCTCTCGTTTCTCTGCCTGCGATAAAGGTTATGCTCATTTTGTATGGTTGTTTTTTTCAAATGTTCCCCACAATGCTAGTGCAATACCAACAATTGAAATTCCACCGAAAATGTATAGCACAGGAATAAGCCCATACTGTGTTATGTTCCAAATTGAGGAAAGCTCTCCATTAACTGTCCATTCGTTTGCCATTGAGCCAGCAAGAATAACAGCAATACTTAATACCCCTGTTAAAAACATCGTAGAACCAAATATTACTTTTTTCACAATTTTTCTCTCTTCCTATTATACAAATAACCCGTATTAAAGCTCTCGCTTCTCCGCCTGCGACAAAAGCACCACACACTCCACATGCCTCGTCCTCGGAAACAAATCCACAGGCTGTACCTTTTTTACCTCGTAGCCGCTTTGTGCAAGCGCCGCTAAATCCCGTGCGAGTGTTGCGGGGTTACAGCTTACCATCACTATTTTTTTTGGGCTCATCGCAACAAGTGGGCTCAGTGTTTCGGCGTCCATGCCCTTACGGGGCGGGTCCACTATCGCCACGTGTGGGCGCATTCCCTCGCTTTGTAGCTTTTGTGCGGCGGCGGCTGCATCCATGCACAAAAACCGTGCGGAGGAAAGCCCCATCTGCGCGGCGCTGTGCTCGGCGGCGCTCACCGCCTGCGGCACTGCCTCCACGCCTGTGAGCGAGCGAGCTTCCTGCGCCATCGAAAGCCCTATTACACCCGTGCCGCAGTACAAATCCAAAATATCCGTGTGTGCATCCGGCTCTGCAAAATTGCGCACCACCGCAAAAAGCCCCTCCGCTGCATCTGTGTTTACCTGCGCAAAGGAAAACACATCCAGCTTTGCGGGCACACCTGCCAAGCGGCTGTTAATACTGCCATCGCCAAAAAGCACACGGCAAGTTTTCCCCAGTATAACGTTGGTGTTTTGAGTGTTTGTGTTTAGCACAATAGCTTTAAGTTGCGGAAATTCCGTACACATGCCCCTGACAAACGCATCCTCACCCGAGATTTTTTTGCCGTTTATAACGACACACAAAAGCACCTCGCCCGTGTGAGCGCCCTCTCTCACAAATATGTGCCGCACAAGCCCCTTTTTTGTGTTTTCGTCGTATGCGCAAGCGCCGCTTTGGTGCAAAAACTGTGCGGCTCTTGCGGCGATTTCGTTAAGCAGGGAGGGCTGTAATAGGCAATCCTCGCATGGGATAATGCGGTGACTTCGGCAGGCGTACAGGCCGAGCGTTAGCCTGCCGTTTTGGTCTGTGCCTGCAGGGAACTGCACCTTGTTGCGGTAGCGTGTGCGAGAAGGGGAGGCAATAACGGGCAAAATGTGCAGAGCCTCCGTGTCAAAGCCGCCGATGCGCCGCAGTGCGTCCGTAACAAAGCTCTGCTTTGCCGCAAGCTCGGCACTGTACTCCAAGTGCCCAAAACAGCACCCACCGCACAGCCCACCTGCGGCGCACGCATCCTCACAGCGTCCCTCGCCGCGGCTTAAAATTTCCTCGATGCGGCCAAACGCATAGCTTTTGTGCGCCTTTACTATTTTTGTGCGCACCACATCCCCTGCGGCGGTGTGCGGCACAAATATCACCTGGTTTTCACTGCGGCCCACTCCGTTTCCGTCGCCCGAAATGGAGCTGATATTCAGTGTGATAACGCTGTTTTTTGTGATAGACATGTGAATGCTCTCTCTTTGCTTTTTTTGTTGATGATTGGTGTATCTTATGATATGATTGTAGCAAAAATATGCGCAAAAAGCCACTGCGACGGTAATGTGTAAAAAATTCCTAAAAACACTTGCATTACCACCGCAAATGTGATAATATCTTTTGGTATTTAAGTCTGTCGGTTTCCATCGGCAGGGTTGATTGCGAAATATCAATCGGGCAGTCCTCTGTTGCGCCTTGTGCGTCGGCATGAATGTCTAATAAAAAATGGAGGATGGGTAAAAATGGACGCTTTGAAAATTATTTCCGAAAGCTCGATGAAAAAAGAACTACCTAAGTTTAACATCGGCGACACCGTGCGTGTTTCTGTTCGCATTAAAGAGGGCGAGCGTGAGCGTGTGCAGGCGTTTGAGGGGACTGTTATTGCTAAAAAGCACGGCGGCATCTCCGAGACGTTTACAGTTCGCCGCTTTTCCTACGGCGTAGGCGTGGAGCGCGTGTTCCCCGCACACTCTCCCTTTGTGGAAAAGGTGGAGGTTATCCGCAAGGGTAAAGTGCGCAGGGCGAAGCTGTTCTACCTGCGTGAGCGTACAGGCAAGGCCGCAAAAGTTAAGCAAAAGCTGTAATTTGGTAATATTTCAGTCACTTTTGAGGGGAGCAATGAAAATTGTTCCCCTTTTCTTATTGCGCAAATCACGCTAAAGGGTATATAATGATGAAAGTTGTATTTGTTGATAGCGAGGAGGGCGAAGGCACATGGACAGGGAGCGACGTGAAAGAAACACGAGCATCTTAGAGTGGTTTGATGCGCTTGTTTTTGCGCTGTTGATTGTACTGGTAATGTTACTTTTTTTTGTGCGCACTGTAAATGTGAACGGCGCTTCCATGGAGCCTACGCTATACAGCGGCGACCGTCTTTTGGCACGCAGTATTTTTTATGAGCCACAGCGTGGGGATATTGTGGTGGTGGACGGCTACACCTCCTACGGCCAGCCACTGGTAAAGCGTGTTATCGGGCTTGAGGGGGACGAAATAAACATAGACCTTGAGACGAACGAGGTGTACGTAAACGGAGAAAAGCTAAACGAGCCGTACATTAGCAGTGAGCCAATATCCGAGTATGTGCAGTCGCTTTATGATGTGAGCTTTCCGCTGACAGTGCCCGAGGGCAAGCTGTTTTTGATGGGTGACAACAGGCCGAACTCCAAAGACAGTCGCCACTCGGACATAGGATTTATAGACGAGAGGGACATTTTGGGCGAGGTAATTTTCCGCATACTGCCCATAGATGATTTTGGTACGGTGTAATGGCGGCGGATTATCTGAACAGGCAGCAGATACACTGGTTTCCGGGGCATATGGCGAAAACCCTGCGCAGGGTGAGCGAAAAGCTACCGCTTGTGGATGCGGTGGTTCAGCTTTTGGACGCTCGCATACCTGCGGCAAGCCTAAACCCCGAGCTTCAAAAGGCGTATAGCAATAAACCTCGGCTGTATGTGCTGAACAAGGTGGACTTGGCAGACCCCGCCGCAACGGAGCGTTGGCGTGCGCATTTTAGCGGAGAGCACAGCGTGTGCGTGGCAATAAACAGCACAAAAAAGGGTGCGTTCACACAGGCGAGAGCGGCTGTGAACGATGCGCTGCAAGCTCTTTTGCAAAAAAGGGCGGAAAAGGGAATGCAGGGTGCGTCCCTGCGCCTGATGATTACGGGCATTCCGAACGTGGGAAAATCCACATTTATAAACAACTGGGCAGGCACAAACAAGGCTAAAGCGGCGGACAAGCCGGGCGTAACACGTGGCGAGCAGTGGATAAACGCAGGCAGGTACGAGCTTTTGGACATGCCGGGTGTGCTGTGGAAAAAGTTTGACGAGGACAATACCGCCGTAAATTTGGCGCTGATAGGCTCTATCCCCGACAAAATCCTCAACACAGAGGAGATGGCGGCAGGCCTTTTGGTTCAGCTGTGGCAAAACCACGCCGCCATTGTGTGCGAGCGATACAAGATACCTACAAGTAGTACACCTGCCGATGGCTGGGAGCTTTTGGAGCTGGTGGGGCGCAAAAGAGGCATGCTCATAAGCGGAGGCGAAGTAAATCTTGAGCGTGCGGGTATAACAGTGCTGGATGAGTTCCGTGCGGGAAAGCTTGGGCGTGTCACGCTGGAGATGCCACCCGATGCCGCTGAGCAAATCGCCGAGGGGGCAGGCAGTGAGACCTGCGCAACAACGTAAACTGCAAAAAGGGGTGTGCATCTTGGATAAAGAGCATAATAGCCTATACGCCTTTGATGCGCAATATGATGTGCCTGCCCTGTGCGGCGTGGACGAGGCAGGCAGAGGCCCTTTGTGTGGGCCTGTGAGCGTTGCGGCGGTGGTGCTGAATGTGCAAAACCCCATCGAGGGACTGAACGACTCCAAAAAGCTTAGCGAAAAAAAACGGGATGCACTGTACGATGAGATAGTACAAAAGGCACTTTGCTACAGTGTGGTGCTTGTATCGCCACAGGAGATAGACCGCCTTAATATTTTGGGCGCAACGATGTACGGCATGAAAATGGCGGTGGAGCAGCTGAGCGTCCAGCCGAGCCTTGTGCTGGTGGACGGCAACAAAACCCCCGATATTTCACTGCCGTGCGAGGCTGTGGTGCAGGGGGATGGCATATCCGCAAGCATTGCCGCCGCCTCTGTTTTGGCAAAGGTGACACGTGACCGCTACATGGTGGAGCTGAGCGAAAAGTACCCACAGTACTCCCTTTCAAAGCACAAAGGCTACCCCACAAAGCTTCATTATGAGCTTTTGGCACAGCACGGCGTGCAAGACTTTTACCGCCGCAGTTTCTTGAAAAAGTTTTTTGCAAAGCAGGGCGCACAAAATAATGGCTGATGCGAGTGAAAAAGCCGCCGCCCGCAAAAGGGGCGAAGTGGGCGAGGATGCGGCACTTAGGGATTATGCTTCACAAGGGTACACGCTGAAATGCCGCAACTGGCGCACAAGGCAGGGTGAGGTGGATATTATTATGTGCTCGCCCGATGGCACGCTTGTGTTTGCGGAGGTGAAAACCCGCAGTGAAAACTCCTTACTTCTGCCTAAAGAGAGCGTTGATAAACGCAAACAGCAAAAGCTTATTTTGGCGGCACAGGGATACCTGTCCGAGCAGGGGCTTTGCGATGTGTACACTCGCTTTGACGTGGTGGAGGTGACGGTGTGCAGTGACGGCACACTGCGACTAAACCGCATTGAGGGTGCGTTTACTCTTTGATTTTTTGAATAAAGTAATTGTGCGATAAACTAATAAAATATGCCGCATGAACACTATTGTCGGCAATATATAACTCATAAAAAGTTTGGGGGATTAAGGGAATGCAGTATACCAGCACACGGGATGCCTCGGTGAGTGTGAGCGGCGCAGAGGCTATTTTGAAGGGGCTTTCGGCAGAGGGAGGGCTGTTTGTCCCCACACAAATTCCTTCGATGAATTTTGAAGAGCTTATGGGCGAAAGCTACACCGAGATAGCCACTGCCGTGCTGAAAGCCTACCTGCCCGACTATGATGAGGAGTTTCTAAGGTCGGCGACACTGCAAAGCTACGGCGAGGCTTTCGGGCAGAGCCTTGCAAAGATGCACAGGGTGAAAGAGGGCGTGCACTCGCTGGAGCTGTGGCATGGGCCCACCGCCGCGTTTAAGGACTATGCGCTTCAGCTGATGCCAAGGCTTTTGGTACAGGCGCGCAGGATGCTGGCCGAAAAGGGTGAGACACTTATATTGGTGGCGACCTCGGGCGACACGGGCAGTGCGGCGCTGGCAGGATACAGCGGCCTTGAGGGCGTGAAGATTGCGGCGTTTTACCCTGTGAGCGGCGTGAGCGAGCTGCAGCGCCTGCAGATGACCACCATGCAGGGCGATAATATATGTGTGTACGCAGTAAAGGGTAACTTTGATGATGCACAGCGTGGTGTCAAGGTGGCGTTTACGGATGAGAAGCTTGCGGAAAAGCTTGCAAAGGGGGGCGTGAAGCTCTCCAGCGCAAATTCCATAAACTGGGGCAGGCTGGTGCCGCAGATTGTTTACTATATTACAAGCTACCTGCACCTGTGCACCGCAAAGGAAATTGCGTACGGTGAAAAGGTGGACTACTATGTTCCCACGGGCAACTTTGGGGATATTTTGGCAGGATGGTACGCAAAGCAGATGGGTCTGCCTGTGGGGCGGCTTGTGTGTGCGGCGAACCAAAACAACGTGCTTGCGGATTTTTTGAGCACGGGCGTGTACAGCACAAACAGGGAGTTTCACAAGACAAGCTCCCCGTCTATGGATATTTTGGTCTCCTCAAACCTTGAGCGACTTTTGTGGCACAGCTGTAAAGATGCGCAAAAAATAAGCGGCTATATGCGGCAGCTTACGCAGGACGGCGAGTACCGTGTGCAGGAGGAAATCATGTGTGAAATACGCAAAACCTTTGCGGGCGGCTGGGCGTCGGAGCAGAGCGTGTGCGCACAGATACAGGAGATGTTCAAAACGAACAACTACCTGTGCGACACACACACCGCCGTCGCCTTTGAGGTGATGCAAAACATGCCCTTTGCGGCAGAAAACCACAGCGTGGTGCTATCTACCGCAAGCCCGTATAAATTCTGCGCAAATGTTTTGCAGGCGCTGAACATATCCGTGCCGCAAGACCCGTTTGAGGCGCTGAGCATGCTGGAGCAAAAAACAGGCACAACAGCGCCTGTTTGCCTAAGCGGCCTTTCGGAAAAGAGCGTGCGCTTTTCGGAGGTAATTGAGGCGGAGGAAATTTCGGGCATACCCTTGCGAGCAATAACTTGAAGTGGGTGTGGACAAAAGCGGCGATTTAGAATACGTTAAGTGCGAAAAGAAGGCGCTATGTCTTCCCCGCCGCAGGCGGGGAGGACATAGCAAAAATTCAATCACCTCTATGTGTTCACTCCTCTTAAAGTGAGCAAATACAAAGAAAAAACTTCAAGAGAAAAATCGACTTTTCAGAGCCAAAAAATAGGGTAGGGTGTATATGGCACTTTTTGCAATAGGAGATTTACACCTTTCGCTGGGCACAAACAAGCCGATGGATGTTTTCAAAGGCTGGCAGGATTATGTACAGCGGCTTGAAAGCGCATGGCGAGAGAAAATATCGCCCGAGGACACGGTGGTGCTGGCGGGGGATATTAGCTGGGCGATGAGCCTTGAGGGTGCGATTTCGGACTTTCGCTTTATAGATGCACTGCCGGGAGAAAAGTGGATACTAAAAGGCAACCACGACTATTGGTGGAATACGCACAGCAAGATGAGCGCTTTTTTTGAGCAAAACGAACTTTTGAGCCTGAACATCCTGCACAACAACTGCGCAGAGCATAAGGGCGCAATGCTGTGCGCAAGCAGGGGCTGGATGTTCGAGGAGGGGCAGGCGCACGACGAAAAGATGCGTGCAAGGGAGGCACAGCGCCTTGCGCATTCGTTGCAGTGCGCACACAAAAAAAATGCGGATGCCGAAAAAATAGCCTTTTTGCACTATCCGCCGCTCTACCCGGATGGCTCGTTTGAGGAAATAATAAACGTGATGAAGCAGTACGGCGTAAAACGCTGTTACTATGGCCATCTGCACGGTGCATCTATTCGCAGGGCGGTGCAGGGGGTGCATGACGGCATCGACTATACGCTTATCAGCGCAGATGCGATAAGCTTTTCACCGCTTGAAATTCCCCTCGAGCGAAGGGTTGGCTGATTTTTTTGTAAAACCACAGCAAAATTTAATGCTGTGTGAAATAAAGGCTTTTTTATTAAACAGTAGTGTGCTATAATAATGTGTAATTTGCAATTATGTGGAGGAACAAATAATGTCACTTGTAAAAAATGAGAAAAAAGGACCTAATACGTACGAGCTTGAGCTTGCCATTGCGGCACAGCCCTTAAAGGAGGAAATTTCCAAGGTTTTCCGTCGTGAGGGTAAAAAATACAACGTTCCCGGCTTTCGCAAGGGCCATGCCCCTCGAAACCTGATTGAAAAAATGTACGGTGCGGACGTGTTTGTGTTTGACGCTGTCAACGACATGTTCCCGGATGTGTACGAGCAGGCATTGGAGGAGACAGGCCTTGAGCCTGTGGCACGCCCTGAAGTGGAGCTGGTGTCCGCAAGTGCAGAGGAGGGTGCAGTGCT
Source organism: uncultured Oscillospiraceae bacterium (assembly GCA_964370045.1). Classification (GTDB taxonomy): domain Bacteria; phylum Bacillota; class Clostridia; order Oscillospirales; family Ruminococcaceae; genus JAAYCI01. The sequence goes on along the minus strand of CAYJGZ010000017.1, from coordinate 23,083 downwards.
TCTTGCTACCGTTACTGTGGCGCCTGAACTCAAAATAGGCGAGTACACAGGCATTGCGGCCACAAAGTACGTAAAGACCGTGAGCGACGAGGAAGTAGAGCAGAGCATCGAGGGCATGCGCCAGCGCAACTCCCGCATCACCACCCGTGAGGGTGCGGCGGTGGATGGTGACATCGCCACCATCGACTACGAGGGTAGCGTAGACGGCGTTCCCTTCGAGGGCGGCAAGGGCGAAAACTACCGCCTGACACTCGGCTCGGGGCAGTTCATCCCCGGCTTTGAGGAGCAGGTTGTGGGCCATGCGGCAGGCGAGGACTTTGATGTTAACGTGACATTCCCCACCGAGTATCACTCGGAGGAGCTGGCAGGCAAAGAAGCAGTGTTTAAGGTGCACGTGAGCGAGGTTCAGCAAAAGGAGCTGCCCGAGGTGGACGATGAGTTCGCAAAGGATGTCAGCGAGTATGACACACTGAGCGAGCTTAAGGACAGCATCCGCAAGGAGATGCAAGAGCAGAGCGACGAGCAGGCAGATAAAGAGCTTGAGAACGTTCTGGTGGACATGATTGTGGAGACCATTGAGGGCGAAATTCCCGAAGTTATGTATGAAACCCGCATGGACGAGATGGTGCGTGACTTTGCTTTCCGCTTGGAGCAGCAGGGCATGAACCTTGAAATGTACATGCAGTACACAGGCATGGACATGGCTTCCTTCCGTGAGGGCTTTAAGGAGCAGGCTGAAAAGCAGGTGAAAATGCGCCTTGCGCTCGAAACCGTTGTGCGCCTTGAAAACATTGTGACCACCGATGAGGACCTTGACGCAGAGGTTGCACGCATTGCCGAAAAGTACAAGATGGAAGAGGAAAAGGTGCGCGAGGTAATGCCCGTTAAGGAAATTTCCAAGGACCTTGCGGTGAACAAGGCGATTGACCTCATCAAGAGCAAGGCGGCTGTTACCGAAAAGGACGAAAAGGATAGGCCTTCGGAGGAAGAGGCGCAGGAGCCTGCCCCCAAGAAAAAGGCGGCAAAGAGCACAAAGAAGGCCGCTTCCAAGGAAAAGAGCGAGCCAAAGGGCGAGTAAACCATTTTCACAAAACTTTCACATTCTGCACGCAGGATAAGTGATTGTTTTCATGAAATGCTTACAGGATAAGTGTACAATTTAAGTGTGCTACACAGGTAGTATTCAAAATTAGGTGTGGGCAAACGCGGTGATTTAGTTTTTTGCTATATCCCCCCCGCCGCAGTATGTCCACTTCCCAAAATTAAATATTTATGATGGCACGGCATAATCCTGATAAGCAGGTTATGCTGTGTTGTTATGTAAACCGTGGAGGGTGAAACATTGAGTAATTTAGTGCCATATGTTGTGGAACAGACCGCACGTGGAGAACGCTCTTACGATATTTTTTCACGCCTGCTGAACGACAGGATTATAATGCTGACGGATGAGGTGAGCGATGTTAGCGCAAGCCTTGTGGTGGCACAGCTTTTGTACCTGGAGGGGCAGGACCCCGAAAAGGACATAAACCTGTACATCAACAGCCCCGGCGGCTCGGTGACTGCGGGCATGGCAATTTACGATACCATGAACTATATCAAGTGCGATGTGTCCACTATTTGCATTGGCATGGCGGCGTCCATGGGTGCGTTTTTGTTGGCGGCGGGCGCAAAGGGCAAGCGCATTGCCCTGCCCAACAGTGAGATTATGATTCACCAGCCCAGCGGCGGCGCACAGGGCAAGGCGAGCGATGTGAAGATTATGGCGGAGCGCATTTTGAAGATGCGCCAAAAGCTGAACCAAATGCTTGCGGACGCCACGGGCCAGCCGCTTGAAGTGGTGGAGCGTGACACCGACCGTGACAACTTCATGAGTGCGGAAGAAGCGAAAGAGTACGGACTGATTGACAAAATTATTGCATCACGCTGAGCGTAAAGGAGCTTTATGTCAACTATAAGTAAGAACGGACAGGGCAAAGATAAAACGTTGATATGCAGTTTTTGTGAAAAGTCGCAGGACGATGTGGACCGCATGATTATCGGCCCGGGCGTGAATATTTGCAACGAGTGCATAGAGTTGTGCTACTCACTTTTGGACAACAGTGCAGAGCCGCATAACGAAAAAGCAAAGCCTAATCGCCAGCGCAACGGCCGCTCGCCCTCGAAAAATAGCGACATAAAAATATTGACGCCGCAGGAGATAAAAGACGGCCTTGATAAGTACGTTATAGGGCAGGACGAGGCAAAGACGGTGCTGTCCGTTGCGGTGTACAACCACTACAAGCGTATACTCACCCCTCATGTGGACGATGTGGAGCTGCAAAAGAGCAACGTGCTTTTGCTGGGGCCCTCGGGCGTGGGCAAGACACTGCTTGCGCAGACGCTTGCGCAGATGCTGGGTGTGCCGTTTGCCATTGCGGACGCAACCACGCTCACCGAGGCGGGCTATGTGGGCGAGGATGTGGAAAACATCCTGCTAAAGCTTATACAAGTGTCCGACTATGACGTTGAGCGTGCCGAGCGTGGTATCATCTATATAGATGAGATTGACAAGATAACACGCAAGAGCGAGAACCCCTCTATCACACGTGATGTAGGCGGTGAGGGTGTACAGCAGGCGCTATTGAAAATCATCGAGGGCACTGTTAGCAATGTGCCTCCTCAGGGTGGGCGCAAGCATCCTCAGCAGGAGTTCATCCAGATAAACACGAAGAACATTCTGTTTATCTGCGGCGGTGCGTTTGACGGGCTGGAAAAGCTGATACAAAAGCGCACGGACAACTCGGCGCTTGGCTTTGGCTCTTCCCTCAAGGAAAACGCCAAAAAGACAACACAAAAGTTGCTCAAAAAAATAGAGCCGGATGACATAGTGAAATATGGCATTATCCCCGAGCTTGTTGGGCGAATTCCGGTGATGACAGTGCTTGAAGCACTGGATGAGGATGCGCTGATACGTGTGCTGGAAGAGCCTAAAAACAGCTTGGTTAAGCAGTATAAAATGTTATTCCGGCTGGATAATGTGGACTTGGAGTTCACGGATGATGCACTGCGCGCTGTGGCAAAGAAGACGCTTGAGATGAAAAGCGGTGCACGTGGCCTGCGCAGTATCATGGAAAAAACGCTGATGAGCGTCATGTATGAAATACCGAGCGACCCCACTATAATAAAGGTGACGGTGGACAAAAACGTAGTAAACAAGGGCACAAAGCCCACGCTTGAGTACGGTGCTGTGCGCAAAAGATACAATAATGGCGGCGGTGCATCGGGCGTGAAATCTCCACCTGCGCTCATTGGATAATTTTGTGGGCGGCATACATATGCCGGTGTGGACAAAAGAGTGTTTTTTCGGTATCCCCTCGCCGTAGGCGGGGGGATACCGTCTTCTTCTTGTACTTGACGTATTACAAATCACTTGTATGTGTTCACTGCCATATATTTACGCTAAAACAGCGCTTGAAACATTCTGTTTTAAGTGCTGTTTTAGCGTGATTGTGCAGCAACTGTTTTTGAAACAAGCTATTACTTTGTTACAGAAACACAATACTTTCACTTGAAAAATTCATATTTCTTGTGTATAATATAGTTAAGTTAGCAGACGCAGTGTTCGACTGCTAACTCAAAACATGTGGCGTGTAACAGCAGATACACCAAAGGCTCGCCACAGCAGAAAAAACATATTTCGACGTGTTTTTTTAGCAAATAATACGCATATATACACATAACGACTAATTTTATGGCCACCTTAGGCCGTCGTAAATAAAAGACTGGGGGACATAATGGCTGAAAAAATAAAGGTTAAGCTTAAATCTGCGGCTGAAGTGGTGCGTCTGCCGGCCATTGCACTGCGTGGGTTGGTTGTATTTCCGGGAAACATCATACATTTTGAGGTGGGGCGCCCCAAAAGCATAGCCGCTATTGAGTGGGCCATGACAAACGGCAACAGCGTATTTTTGGTTGCGCAAAAGGGCATAGATGTAAACAACCCCGCAATGGAAGATTTGTACGACTATGGTGTTGTGGCAGAGGTAAAGCAGCTACTGCGTGTGTCGGATGACCTTGTGAAGGTGATTGTGGAAGGACGCTATAGAGCAAAGCTTGTCTCGCTCGAAACAAGCGGCCGCTTCTTGCTTGCAAGTACAAAATCCGCGCCCGTACGCCCAATAAAGCCGCAGGATGTCGTTCGCAGTGAGGCGCTTTTGCGAAGCATAAAGGAAGCGTTTGAAAAGTATCTCTCCATGACACCCCGCCTTTCAAAAGAGGTGGTGTTTAGCATACTTTCCAGCGAAAATGCGCTGTTTTTGTCCGAGTATATCCCGGCAAATTTAATGTCTAAGTACAGCGATAAGCAGGAAGTGCTATCCATTTCTTCACTTATAGACAGGCTTGAAAAAGTATTGGAGCTGCTTCAAAAAGAAACGGAAATTATGTCCATTGAAAAGGATATACAGGAAAAAGTATCCGACCAAATGGACAAAAACCAGCGTGACTACTACCTGCGTGAGCAGATGCGTGCTATAGCGGGTGAGCTGGACGAGAGTGAGGACACAAGGGGTGAGGCGGAGAAATACCGTGAAAAAATATTCGAGCTGAAGCTTGAAGAGGACGTGCAGGAAAAGCTTTTGAAAGAGGCGGACCGCCTTTCACGTATGCAAGGCTCAAGCCAGGAGGCGGCGGTTATTCGCACGTATTTGGACACGTGCGTGGAGCTTCCGTGGAATGTTGTGACGGTGGACAGCCTCGACATAAAAAAGGCGCAAACACAGCTGGACAAGGACCACTACGGCATGAAAAAGGTGAAGGAGCGCATTTTAGAGCTGCTTAGCGTGCGCAAGCTCGCACCTGATGTGAAAAGCCAAATCATCTGCCTTGTGGGGCCTCCGGGCGTTGGTAAAACCTCCATTGCCACCTCCATCGCCGCAACGCTCGGCCGAAAATATGCACGTATGAGCCTTGGTGGAGTGCGTGATGAGGCGGAAATTCGTGGGCATCGGCGCACCTATATCGGCGCAATGCCGGGCAAAATCATTAGCGCAATAAACACCGCCAAAAGCCGCAATCCGCTGCTACTGCTGGACGAAATTGACAAGCTGGCAAGCGACTTCCGAGGTGACCCTGCGGCGGCGCTTTTGGAGGCGCTGGACCCCGAGCAGAACAAAACCTTTAAGGACCATTACTTAGATGTGCCGTTTGATTTGAGCGATGTGCTGTTTATTACCACCGCAAACGACCTGTCCACCATCCCACGCCCTCTGCTCGACCGCATGGATGTGATAGAGCTTTCCAGCTACACAAGGGTGGAAAAGTACAACATCGCAAAGAAGCATCTTTTGGCAAAACAGCTCGTGAAAAATGGGCTGAAAGGCAAGGTGAACATCACTGATGCCGCCATGTACGGCCTGATTGACAGCTACACACACGAGGCGGGTGTGCGAAACCTTGAGCGCACTATCACCGAGGTGCTACGCAAGTGTGCAAAGAGCATTGCCGCAGGTGAAAAGGAAAAAATCACCGTAGGCTCGCAAAGTCTTGAAAAGCTACTTGGCCCTAAGCGTGTGAAGCCGTCCTTTTTCAATAAGGCAAATGCGGTGGGTATCGCAAACGGCCTTGCGTGGACGAGTGTGGGCGGCGAGATTTTGCCCATAGAGGTACAGGTTATTCCTGAGGGTAGCGGCAAGTTAGAGCTGACGGGTAGCCTTGGCGATGTCATGAAGGAAAGTGCACGCCTTGCTATTACCTATGCGAGAGTACACGCCAAAAAATATCATCTTAACGCAGAAATCTTCAAAAATTCCGATATTCACATCCACGCACCCGAGGGCGCAGTGCCAAAGGATGGCCCCTCTGCGGGCATCACGCTTGCAACGGCGCTTATATCCAAGCTGTCGGGCTGGCAGGTGCGCTCGGACGTCGCCATGACGGGTGAAATCACGCTACACGGCATGGTGCTCCCCATTGGCGGCCTGAAAGAAAAGAGCATGGCCGCCTACCGTGAAGGCATGAAAAAAGTGCTGATTCCCGTCGGTAATACGTCTGATTTATACGAGGTTGATGACGAGGTGAAAAAGAACCTTGAGTTTGTACCCGTGGCAACGCTTGAGGATGTGTTCAAGCACACGCTGATACAAAAGCAGGGCAAGGTGGCAAAACGAGGTGGTGCAAAGGTACCTAAAACCACAAAACAAGAGCCTGTGGTGGAAGTGCCTGCGCCTCCCGCTGTGAAGGAAATTCCGCAGTAAGTAGTAAAATAACGGCAGGATTGACAAAATTATGTGGGTAGGGCACATTTCGCTCTGCCCACATGTCTTGCTTGTTTGCTTGCGGTTTTAACAATATAAAATCTTTTTTATGTGTAAATAATGTATAATTAGCGGTGTTTCTGACATTGGGGGATGAATATGTACGAGATAAAGTTTGCGCAGGCCGAGTTTACAATATCATATGGTAAAGCTTCCCAGCTTTCCGCACCGAGTGCGCCCGAGTTCGTGTTTTCGGGCCGATCTAACGTGGGCAAGTCCTCGCTGATAAACAAGCTGTGCAACCGTAAAAAGCTGGCACGTGTCAGCGGCACTCCGGGCAAGACCGCCACCATCAACTTTTACAGCGTGGGGGATGTGTTTTTTGTGGACTTGCCAGGCTACGGCTACGCAAAAACCTCCATTGCGGAGCGCCGCCGCTGGGATGAGCTAATAAATGGATATTTCTCGCAGAGCCGTGATATTACACGACTGATACAGCTGCTGGACTGCAGGCACGCCCCCTCTAAAGATGACATGGCGATGCTTGAATATCTACAACACTACGATATTCCCTTTGTGGCGGCGCTGACAAAGGCGGATAAGCTGAAGCCCTCCCAAAGGGCGGCCTGCCTTGAAGAGTTTACAAAAACGCTTGCACCCTACAAAGGATGCAAGGGTATTCTACTTACCAGCGCTGAAAAAGGCACAGGGATAGAGGAACTGCAAGAGGCGCTAAGGGCGGCTTTGCCACAGGACGAGCAGGAAGCATAAGTATGGCATATGAAAAATTTGCACATTGGTACGACTATTTGAATGGGGATGCAGATTACGACCGACTGTGCGGTGAAATAGTAAAAATACTGCATACTTATGGCGTTTCTGCGGGAATTGTGGCGGACCTCGGGTGCGGCACGGGCGAAATGTGCCTGCGACTTGCAAAGCAGGGCTACGAAATGATAGGGGTAGATATGTCTGCCGACATGCTCAGCATTGCGAGGGAAAAACTGCACAATCAGGGACTACATGACACGCTACTGCTCTGCCAAGCACTGCAAGAGCTGGACTTGTACGGCACAATAAATGCGGCGGTATGTACTTTTGACACGCTGAATCACCTTGCAAAGCCACAGCTTGAAATGGCGATAGGCAGGGTGTCCACTTTTATGGAAAAGGGTGGGGTTTTTGTTGCGGACCTAAACACACCATACAAACACGAAAGCGTTTTAGCAAACAACAGCTTTGTGTTTGAGACGGGTGATGAGCACCTAACCTGCGAGTGGGACAACCGCTATAATGTGCAGGATAAACAAATTGACATTGAGCTTACTCTTTGGCGTGACGAGGAGCTTTTGTTTGAGGAAAACATAACAGAATACACATATTCACTGGCGTATTTAGAAGAATTATTTGCGAATAACGGCATGAAAATCTTAGAGGTTTGCGACGGTGAAAGCTTTTCAGAGCTGAAAAATGACAGCCACAGGATGATGATTACTGCACAAAAACTATGATTCTTGTTATTGTATAGTTTTGTGCAAAACACATGGAGATGTGCAAAATGAAAAATATGTTGCGTGCTATTTCGGAAAACGGCGGCGTTGTTATTTGTGCGCTAAACTCAACAAATATGGTTAAAACCATGGAAGAGCTGCACAGACCGAGTGCGGTTGTGTCGGCGGCGCTGGGCAGGCTTTTGACGGCGGCATCGCTGATGGGCAGCTGGCTGAAAAGCGCTGATGACAGCATCACGTTGCGGGTGGACGGCAAAGGGCCTATCGGCCCGATGGTAGCGGTGAGCGATGGATATTCTAATGTGCGTGGATACGCTGTAAATAAGCTGGTGGAAATTCCACTGCGCAGTGACGGCAAGCTTAATGTGGGCGGCGCTGTGGGTACAAACGGGAACCTTTCGGTGGTGCGAAACATGGGGCTGAAAGAGCCGTACATGGGGCAGGTGCCGCTTGTCAGCGGAGAGATAGGCGAGGACATCACCGCCTACTACGCCGCCAGCGAGCAAACGCCCAGCGTGTGCTCACTGGGCGTTTTGGTGGACAAGGACCTTAGCATATTGCAGGCAGGTGGCTTTTTGTTACAGCTCCTGCCGGGGGCTACGGAGGAGGAAATTTCCTTGCTGGAGCGCAATATTTCGCACATGCCCGCAGTGACAGACCTTTTGGCGCAGGGTGGCACACCGCTGGACATGGCCGAGATGATGCTAAAAGGATTTAACCCAAATGTGCTGGATGAACAGCAGGTACATTACCGCTGTTCGTGTAGCGAGGAGCGCACCCGTGGGGTACTCGCAAGCCTTGGCAGTGCAGAGCTGCATCGCCTGCACAAGGAAGAGCCAAAGGTTGACGTGGAGTGCCATTTTTGTGATAAGACATACAGTTTTGAAAAGGCGGATATTGAAAGGATAATTTCGGAGGCTTGCGAGGGGTGAAACAGTGCGCAAAAGAGCAAGGAAATATTTTTCACCCACAAAATATTTCCGCGATTAGCAAGTGTGGGTGTTGACAAGCGAAAAATTGTGTAGTATGATTCGGTCATGAAAATAGAATACAGAGGAATGCTGAGTGACTTTGGTGTGTGTCATCAATTTTGCGGCGTTGCCTCAAATTTACTGGGTGCTTAACCGCTGAAAAGGGAACTCGGTCAAAGTCCGAGACAGCTCATTTCTACTGTGGGGCCACGAAATATGTATATCCACTGACGTAATGTTGGGAAGGTGCATAGAGTAGGCTTAAAGCCAAGTCAGGAGACCTGCCCCGTAAAGTTGCAATATCTGACGGTGAGGGAAGATTGCACATTGGCTTTGGGGTGTTTTGCGCATACGGTTGTGTAAAATGAGCGCCAAAAGTGAATAGTGAGCAAAGCTTGTCGTCCAAAGGAGTATTACTTCTTTGGACTTTTGTTTTGCGAAAAATCCTCTTTCTCGTCTTTGCGTAAGACTTGAAAGGGGATTTTTTTGTGAAAAAAAGTGTGCTTAGCGTTATTGTTTTGTTGGCGCTTGTCTTTGTGAGTATAAGCTATGCCACCCCAATAAAGGCGGCAGAGGTGAGCAAAATTGACGAGGATGCGCTCGAAATAATAATCCTTGAAAATTTCACGTGGGCTAAACAGGGAAATCAGATTTTGCTTAACGAGAATTTCCTGATGGGTGCAGGCACAACAGACGGCGACTGGTTCCCCATAGCCATGGAGCGCTACGGATACGAGGAGGAGACATTCGGGAATTATCTTGATGCGATAGAGCAGGACATCACCGAAAAGTATGCGACATCCGCACTATTGGACAGAAACAAGACAACAGAGTGGCACAGAATAGCGCTTGCGGTGACGGCCATGGGCGCAGACCCCACAAGTATCGGGCAGGACCTAAACGCAAACCCCGTGAACCTTATCGCAGACGGCATATACAACCCAAAAAACGCATCTGGGCAGGTGGAGCGGCAGGGCATAAACGGCCCAATATGGGCACTGATAGCGCTGGACAGTAAAAATTACGATGTGCCGGCAAACGCAAGCTACCAAAGAGATGACTTGATTGCGCTTATTTTAGAGCGTCAGCTTGCGGACGGTGGCTTTGCGCTCAGCGGTGATTCCTCCGACCCCGACATCACAGCCATGGCACTTCAGGCGCTTGCACCCTACGAAAACAGCGAAAAAACTTATACGGCATACGGCGGTGCACAAAAGACAGCAGGGCAGGTGATAGCCGAGGCGCTGAATGTCATGGGGACAAAACAGCACAGCGACGGAGATTTTTCAAGCTGGGGAACGATGAACGCCGAGAGCACCGCACAGATGCTCATTGCGCTGTGCTCTTTGGGAATAGACCCATACGAGGACGAACGCTTTATCAAAAACGGCAACACACTCATCGACGGCCTTTTGAAGTACCTCATGGAGGATGGGGGCTTTGCCCATTCATTCACAAATGACCCGCAAAACCCTGCCGCAGTTGCGGGCAAGTCGGACAGAATGGCGAGCGAGCAGGCACAGCTTGCTTTGCTTGCATACTATCGGCTGATAAACGGCATGACACGCCTATACGACTTTACGGACATGAACAGCGGCGACACACAGCCAGACGATGACGAGGACGACGAGCCTGCCGCTCCCGAAAACGACGGAGTTTTTAGCCACATCCCCTTCATAACGCTGAGCTACGACTCGCAATATGTAGAGAGCGAAAAGTACAGCGTCGTTTTTGAAGAGGGAAAAACTCAATATGTAATAGATGTGCCGTTTGGACAAGAAAACTTGATGGTGGAGAGCACTCCTTTCACAAGTTCTGCCGACACAAACCTTACACGGCACACCGAAATTATACCTAACACCGTAAATAACTTTTATTATGTAAATGAGGACGGCGGGCGCATAAGCTTTACTATAAGCACCAAGACAAACTTTTTTGCGGCGGCGGACTCGCTTGTTTTGGAGGCGGCACACCTTGAAAGCATGGAGGTGACACAGCAAAACAAACACGCTGTTTACGATGCAATGAAGGCGTTGCAGGAGCGTTACGACAACCTCGACTTTTCCTACGAAAAAACCTACACATACCTACACATAAACTTTCACAATTCAATATACAACATCATTGAAAAATTGCAGGCGGCAGGAATGCCCACCGAGGGCGAAACCCCAAACGCAAGCGATGCGCTGAACGAGCTTTTGAGGGAAAAAGAGGAGCTTGAATATAGGCTGAAAGACCTGCCGGGCAAGGCCGACATAGAGATGGACGAGCTGTCCTCGGTGGAGCTTTTAAGCAAAAAGCTTGAGGATTTACAAGCGGAGCTTGAGCGTTTTATAAGCGGCACAAGTGGCGAGGAAAAAAGCCTTGCACAGGATGCACTTTTGGATACAAAGCTTTTGTCTGATGAAGTGGCAGGGCTTTTGCAGGAGCTACAAAACAGGCAGCAGCAGATATTTAACCTCGATGAAGCGATTGAAAAGTATATTAACCATCAGACAAGCCCGCTTACTCTTCAAAATAAAAGCACGGTGAGCGAGCTTATGGGAATGTACGAGGATATACCAACGCACAGCCGCAACCTACTAATAAACGAGGAGAGCCTACTGCTGGCGGATGCCATCATGCAAAGCCTGCAAGAGGGCGTTGTGCCAAAGGAGCTTTTTGAGCAGATACAAGGGCAACAGGTGCAGTATGAGCTTGTGGGCGATGAGGATTTTTACTACTCCATAGTATTTGATGGCAGGAACATAGACAGGCCTTGTGACATGGCGGTGGGCATGTACGGCTCGTCCTCAAGCCGTAGCGACATTGAAAGGATAGCGAACGAGGTGAGCGAGTACTTTGTTTTTGCACAGGAAGGCGAGCTACCCGGCTATGCCACCGTCACGGTGGAGACACAGCTCTCAAACGGTGTGCACAAGCTTTATTACTTTGACGGGGGAGATGCACAGCTTGTGGGTGAAGTGGAGGTTGTCGGCGGTAAGCTTTCGTTTGGCACGTATGAGGGTGGCGAATATTTCGTCGCAGAATCGCTAAAAACCCCCACATCCACCACGGTGATACCAAGGCCGACAAGCTCAAGCGATATTACAGCAAGAACCACCACAGTGATTACCACCGAGAGCTACAACGGCACAATTCCAAAAGAAGCCTTTGAAAAAATCGCAGGCATTGACGAAAACGTAAAGGGCATCGGCAGAATTGACGACACCAGCAAGCAGGTCACATTTATTTTTAACGGCGAGGATGTCACAAACCCGACAGACTTTGATGCAGGGATAACAACGCAGGGCGAAAATGTCCAAAACATTCTAAGGCTTTCGCCCGAGGCACTGCCCATCAGCCTTGAGCAGGAGGGCACACTGCCCGGCGTTGCACTGCTTGAGTTTGAGTCGGAGCTTGCGGACGGCGAGTACATACTCTTTAAGTACAACGAGCAGGAGATGCGCGCGGAAGTGGTGGAAAAAATAGGCGTGACAGAGGGCGTTGTGCGCTTTATAGTGAGCGAAAATGCAGATTACTTTATCGCAAAAAGCGCAAGCCTTGATAGCCTTGCCACCCTGCCGAGCGATGCACTTAATGCCGAGGGTGAGCAAACACCGCTTGCGGCGGCTGCGTTTTTGGAGCAGATGCCACTTGCTTCAGCACTCTCCACTGCGCTTGAGGGAACACCGTTTGCGGGGTTTTTGCAGGGAGCTAACGCATTTTTTGACGGTGGAGGTATAGTAGTAGTTACGCTGGCGATAATTCTACTAAGCGCAGGCACTGCGGTATTTTTGATAAGTTACCAAAAGAAAAAAGCTCGAAAAAAAGCGTATGCGCATGAAATTTTGAGCGATGAACCCTCGGGCGAGGAGGAAGAGCAAAGCCTTCAAGAGGAGCAAACGAATACATTATTTGATGAAAGTGTTCCAAAGAAAAACAATACACGGCCATTTGCGAAAATTATAGCCAAGCTTTTTGAAGAGGATGAAAAAATGTAGCCACGAGAGCAAGACGGCTTGTATAAACATGCAAAAAAGGAGTAAAGATGAAAAGTAAAATAGTTTGCGTTCTTATGTCGTTTATGCTTGTGATGATGCTTTTTGCCGCCTGCTCGGTAGAAAACCCAAATGACCTTTTAGCCTCCGCACCCGAAACGCAATCGGCGGCAATGCAGGGCACAGCCTCGGAGGCCATCGCCTCGGGCACTGCCGCAGGTGGTACGTCCGAAAACATGATAAGCGTTGAGGAGATTGAGGGTGCCGCCGCAGGTGAGGAGGACTACTCACGGTACGAGGACAACACCAGCACAGTTGTGCAGGAGGGCGGATACAATCACTACGAGGACGCCGGTTTCACGTTCAGTGATGAGGACGGCGACGGACGGGACGATGCCACGGGGCTTGACCAATACCTGACAGACCCCACCCCCGAGGGCAGGCCTGCCCCCATAGAGCCACAGGATGTCACGGTGAACACGGGTGCGGCAAAGACGGTAACGCTGTCCATTCGCATGGATACCATACTAAACAACATAGACAAGCTGGATTCGGAGCTTTTGTACATGCTGGATGAATCCCCCACAAGCGAGGGCGTAATTTACGAGCAACAGCAGGTTACATTTTACGAGGGGGAGTCGGTGTTTGACGTGCTTTTGAGGGAGACGCAGGCAAACGGCATACACATGGAGTTTTCCTTTACGCCGCTGTACAACAGCCACTACATCGAGGGCATCAACAACTTTTACGAGTTCAGCGCAGGGGAGCTGAGCGGATGGATGTACAGCGTAAACGGCTGGTATCCAAACTACGGGTGTAGCCGCTACATGCTACAGGACGGCGATGTGATTGAGTGGAGCTACACGTGCGACCTTGGCAGGGACCTGCCCGGTGCGGAATGGGTGGGCGGCATACAGTGAAACGAGACGACTTTTCCTCCTACCATCCACTTGTGAATTTCACCTATTTTACGGCGGTGATATGTATATCCATGTTTGTGATGCACCCTGTATTTTTGGGAATATCCCTCTTTGCGTCGGTGGTGTACTCGGTTTATCTCAAAGGAAACAGTGCGTGGAAGTTCAACCTTTTCATGATAATCCCAACGCTACTGCTTATGGCGCTGATAAACCCTGCTTTTAACCACAGGGGAGAGACAATACTGCTTTACATCAACGACAACCCTCTAACGCTTGAGTCCATCATATACGGTGTTGTCACGGCGGCGATGTTTGTCAGCGTGATACTGTGGTTTTCCTGCTACAACAGCGTTATGACCTCGGACAAGTTTATATACCTTTTCGGCAAGGTTATTCCTGCTATGTCGCTGATTTTTTCCATGTGCCTGCGCTTTGTACCAAGGTTTAGAGCACAGCTGAAAATAGTGTCAAATGCGCAAAAGTGTATCGGCAGAAACGTGGGCACGGGCAGCCTAATGCGGCGCATAAAAAATTCGCTGGAGATAGTGTCCATAATGACGACGTGGGCACTTGAAAATTCGGTAGAGACCGCCGACTCCATGAAATCCCGTGGCTACGGCCTAAAGGGAAGGACAGCATTCTCAAACTTTACGCTGCAACGCAGAGATGTGATAGCGCTTTCGGTGATGCTCACGGCGGTGGCAGGCATAGTTGCCTCAGTGCTCACAAGGACGGTTTACTCCTCCTATATTCCCAGGATTTTAATAAACGACACGCATTTTTTGAGCATAGGTACATACTTTTTGTACTTTGCACTTTGTCTTGTTCCCGTAAGTATAAACATAGTAGAGGATAGAAGATGGCACAGTTTACGGTTAAAAATTTGAACTTCACATACCCCGAGAGGGAAAGCAAAGTTCTCAGCGACATAAGCTTTGAAATAAAACAGGGTGAGTTTGTGTGCATTTGCGGAAAGTCCGGATGCGGAAAAAGCACACTGCTACGGCACTTAAAGCCTGTTTTAACACCGCACGGCACACGCACGGGTGAAATACACTTTGACGGGCAGGCGCTGGAGCTTATTTCGGACAGAGACCAAGCGCAAAAAATAGGCTTTGTGATGCAAAACCCCGACAACCAAATAGTGACGGACAAGGTGTGGCACGAGCTTGCGTTTGGGCTGGAGAGCCTTGGCTACGACCAGGAGACAATACGCCTGCGTGTGGCTGAAATGGCAAACTATTTTGGCATAGAGGAATGGTTTTACAAAAATGTCACCGAGCTTTCGGGCGGCCAAAAACAGCTTTTGAACCTTGCGTCCATCATGGCAATGCAGCCGCAGGTGCTTGTTTTGGACGAGCCTACGGCACAGCTGGACCCCATAGCGGCGTCTGACTTTTTGCAGACAATCAGCCGCATAAACAGGGAAATAGGCACTACGGTCATCATCACAGAGCACCGCATGGAGGATGTGTTCCCTGCGGCGGACAGGGTGATTGTGCTGGATAAGGGCGGCATTATTTTTCAGGACGAGCCGCACAGGGTGGGGCAGGGGCTGAAGAGCGCAGGGCATGATATGTTCCTGTCCATGCCCACGGCGATGCAGGTGTTTGCAGGCGTAAACAGTGGCACCGCCTGTCCGCTCACCGTGCGTGACGGCAGGAACTGGCTCAGCGAAATTTCCCAAAGCAAGGAGATTGTGTACAAAGAGGTTAGCCAAAGGCAAAATACCCAAAACACCAAAACAAGCGATGACGTTTTGCGTATGAAGGACGTGTGGTTTAGGTACTCCCGTGAGGGCAAGGATGTTGTGGCGGGCGTGTCGCTGTGCCTGAAAAAGGGAGAGCTGTTTTGCATCTTGGGTGGCAACGGCACAGGAAAAACCACCGCATTATCGCTTATTTCCACTATCCAAAAGCCATACAGAGGGAAAATACACATAAATGACACGGAGGTTTCCAAAATAAAAAGGGAGCAGCTTTTCGACGGCTGTCTTGGGGTGCTTCCACAAAATCCACAGTCTATATTTGTTAAAAAGACGGTGCAGGATGACCTTGCGCTCATGCTGAGCGGTAAAAAGCTTTCAAAGGAGCAAAAGCAGGCGGCGGTGGAGGAAATAGCGCAAAAGGTGGAGATAGAGCATCTTTTAAGCTTTCACCCATACGACCTAAGCGGAGGGGAACAGCAAAGGGCGGCACTTGCAAAGGTGATGCTCTTAAAGCCGAAAATCCTGCTTTTGGACGAGCCGACAAAAGGAATGGACAGCTGCTTCAAGCAAAAGTTTGGGGAAATATTAAAAAAACTGCAAGCAGAGGGTGTCAGCGTGCTTATGGTGTCGCACGATGTGGAGTTTTGCGCTATGTACGCCGACAGGTGCGCGCTGTTTTTCGGCGGAAACATCGTGACACAGGGTAGTGCAAATGAGTTTTTCTCAGGCAACAGCTTTTACACCACCAGCGCAAACAGAATGAGCCGCCACATATTCAAAAATGCAGTTTTGGCAAAGGAAGTTATCGAATTATGTTTACAAAACAACTTACAGCAAAAGATGATAACGAGCTAAAAGCAAGGGCTCAAATTTCCAAAAAAAAGCTGAATAAGCGCACGTTTTTGTCCTGCTTTATCATTTTGATTACAATTCCGCTCACAATTTTGTTCGGCATTTATGTCCTAAATGACAGAAGTTACTACTTCATAAGCATGGCAATAGTTGTTCAGACGATGTTGCCGTTTTTTCTGGCGTTTGAACACCGCAAGCCGCAGGCGAGGGAGATGGTACTTATAGCCACGCTTGCCGCAATAGCTGTGGCGGGGCGCAGTGCGTTTTTTTGGCTTCCGCAGTTCAAGCCGCTGGTGGCGATAGTCATCATCGTAGGCGTGACACTCGGTGCAGAGGCAGGGTTTTTAACGGGTGCGCTCTCCTTTTTTGTCTCAAACTTTTTCTTTGGGCAAGGCCCGTGGACACCGTGGCAGATGTTTTGCGGCGGCATAATAGGTTTTTTGGCAGGCATATTGTTCAAAAAAGGCATCCTGAAAAAAAAGCCCGTAATCCTTGCGCTGTTCGGCTTTTTTGCAACATGGCTGATATATGGAGGGCTTATAAACATAGGCTCGGTGTTTATGTTCAGCTCGGAATTCAAAACAGAGCTTTTGATTGCGGCGTACATTTCGGGCCTGCCGTTTGACCTTATACACGGTGTGGCATCGCTAATATTTCTTTTTGTGCTTGCAAGGCCTATGGTGGAAAAAATAGACCGTATTAAGACAAAATACGGCCTGCTTGAGCCTTGAGGTAACAATGCAAATAACAGACATACATATGCGGTGGGCTGTTGATTACAGCCCTAATAGGGAATTTGGTGAAAATCCAAAACAGCTCTCTCTACTGTGATAACTTACGAAACATCAAAAGCCACTGACGCTAAGTGTCGGGAAGGCGATGGAGTAGGGTGGCAGATGAATGACAAGCGTCTGCTGAAAGTTTAAGTCAGGAAACCTGCCGCACATGTCTGACATAATCTCTCGGTGAGGAGAGATGGTGGCAAATATTGCTTTGTGCGAGCGGATATTTGTAGCCGAAAACATCTCGGAAAGGAGGCGCAAATACAAATCGTCCGAAATTACACAGAGCAACTTTAGACAGAAATTACAGGAGGAACAAGTGAAAAAATTAGCAAGTATAGTTTTGTCCATGGCCGTGCTTTTAGGGCTTGCAATGCCTGCGATGGCCGCAGATACTGCGCCCACACCCGCAGGCTACGTGACTATAAGCGTTGCGGCAAATACGCTGGGGCTTGGCTTTATCGAAGAGCCTATCAAAATACCCTTTTATGAAGGGGAAAACTACGCACAGCTGTCCACAAGATACTTTGCGCAGGTTGGCAGAGCATACGACAACACAGGCACTGCCGAAAGCGGATTTTACCTAAGCGGTGTTCAGGACAACTACGCAACAGCGGATGCTCGTGCGGTCGCAATGAATATACCGCAGTATATTCTCACTGCCGCAGGGCAAAGTAACGAGGATTACATCAGCTGGGGCGGCAGTGATGGCCTGCTTAATGAGTTCGACTACAGTCAGTCGGCAGGCTGGATGTATTCTGTGGCAAGCCAAAAAGCATTTCCCGGCGAGGGTGCTTCCAATGTTTACCCTGTTGACGGCGATGTGATTCGCTGGCAGTTCACGCTGTACGGCCTTGGCGCAGACCTTGGCGATGGGGCTATGAACAGCGGTGCAACCTCACCCATTGTGGAGTTTGTTGACCGTGACGGGCTTATGTCCGTAATCGGCGCAATAAATGCGGCATCTAACAAGGCGGAAATTTTGGCGCAGGAGGGTGTCGGGGCAAAATTTGACGAGGCGCTCAATGCTTGCCTTGTGCTGGATGCGTACACGCAGGAGCAAATAAACACGCTGACAAGCGAGCTTTCCGCCATGTCGGGTGTTGGTGCGGACTATATCGCCGCCGCAGGCACTGCCAAAACAACGCTACCCGGCGCTGTGGTAATCCCAGGGCAGGCGGCGGACTTGGGCGGCGAAACAGACCCCACCGACCCTGTAAACCCAATTAAGGACGAAGCGCTTGCTCACCTTGATACAACGCTTGCGTTTATGGCGGACTTTGTGTCCGAGCCTTCCTTTGGCACAGGCGCAGGTGAGTGGACGATAATTTCGCTTGCAAGGGGCGGCTATGCCGTTCCGCAGGGCTACTACGAGGGCTACCTTGAAAGAGTGGGGCTTGAAGTGGCCGAGCTTATGGAAAAATACGACGGCAAGCTGGACCGAAACAAGCTTACAGAGCACTCCCGCCTGATAATGGCGCTGAGCGCTCTCGGCCTTGAGCCGTACGATATGAACGGCTACGATATTTTGGCGGCGCTGGCAGACTACCAAATGACCATTCGCCAGGGTATAAACGGGCCTATATTCGGGCTTATCGCCATGGACACAAACAGCTATGTGTTCAAAGAGGAATACTTCACAAATATTTCGGAGGCTGACAAAAACAGCAGAACCCGAATGCTCGAGTACATCCTGTCAAAGGAGATTGCGGGCGGTGGATTTGCGCTTAGCGGCTCGGATGCGGACCCTGACATCACCGCAATGGCGTTGCAAGCGTTCAGCGCCTACTACACAGGCAACGAGCTTTTGAGAGCGGAGTTCGGCGCGGACGAAAGCGGATACAATGCCCTAATCGCAAGCGTTCAGGCGGCGGCAGACAGAGCTATTGCAAAGCTGTCCGAAATACAGCTGGCCGAGGGTGGCTATGCCTCTTGGGGCACTGAAAATATTGAAAGCTCCGCACAGGTGGCTGTGGCGCTGACAAGCTTTGGCATAGACCCGCTTACAGATGAGCGCTTTATCAAAAACGGCAACACGCTTATTGATGCCATTATGAAATACGCCATAGCGGGCGGTGGCTTCTCCCACACGGCAGGCTCTTCGCTGGACGGCATGGCGACGGACCAGGGCACATACGCACTTGTGGCGCTGGATAGGTTCTACGCAGGTGAGAGTGCACTGTACGATATGCAGGATGCTTTTGAGGGAACACAGCCGCTCGATGAGGGTGTGAGCATTCTGCTTCCCGAAAAAGTCGAGGGCGCACAGGGCAGTGAGTTCAACGCAGTGGTGCAGGTTGGCTCGTGGACTGACGAAACATTAAAGCTCATCGACGGCGTGTTCAGCGTGCCGCAGGGGCTTGAGGTGGTGGATGTCACCATGGGCGGCCAGCTTACGGGTGGCGAAGTAAACTACAACCTCGCAGATGGCAAGCTGCGCTTTGCATACATGAGCAGCGGCCTTGAGGATGTAGTGCTAAACGGCGCAACCTTCCCTGCGGAGCTTATGACAATCACGCTACGCTTTACCGAAGAGGTGAGTGCGGATGGCAAAATTGCCATCACAGCGGAAAGCATAAACCTGCGCTCGTCCAGCGATGCGGCAGGCACAGCGCTAAATGTGAGCGGGGCGATGGGCGAAGTGGATGTGGCAAAGCCGGTCCCACAAGTTACCGCAACCGCAAGAGCGCTGTACACAGGCGACGGCACCGACCTCATCGAGGAGAACCAAATGGCTGTGGCGGTGGAGTTTTTGAACCTTCCCGAAAACTCAAAGGTGATGTTGGGCGAAACGGAGCTGCTCTATTCTGCGGAAATCACCGCTAAAAAGGGCGTTACAACATATGTTGCGATAGTGGATGCCGCTACCGACATGGCGCAGCTTGATGAAATTGCAAGCTACACCATTACGCAAGAGGTGCACGGTAGCGTAACATTTGCGGACACAAACGAGGACGGCGTTATCAACGCACAAGACTCGCTCAATACGCTTTCGCTGTGGCTGAGGGAAACACCGCTCGAGAGCGACACACAGATACTTGTGAGCAACGTGAATGCGGACGGCGCAATAAACACTGTGGACGTTTTGGCTATCATGGAGATGTTTGTAAACGCAAGAGAGCTGGACATAATAACAAGGTAATTTAAGATTGGAGGGGGCGGTGTCAGCACCGCTCCCTCGAAATGAGGATGAAAAACACATGAAAAAACTGGTAAGTTTACTATTGGTGCTCATCGTTGCGGTGAGCCTTTCACTGCCTGCGTTTGCACAGGAAACAAAGCAGCCTGCCGGCTACATAACGCTGTCGCTGGAAGCAAGCTCGCTCGGCCTTGGCTTTATTGAAGAGCCACAGAAAGTGCCCTTTTATGAGGGTGAAAATGTTGCACAGGTAACAGCGCGTTACTTTGAGCAAAACGGCAGGGAATACTCCGCCACAGGCACGCCCGAAGAGGGCTTTAACCTCGCAAGCGTAAAAACCGACTGGACAGAGGAGGAGCAGGCGGCGCTTCTTAACATACCACAGTTTATTTTGGACATTTACGGCATGACGCAGGAGGAGTATATCGAGGAAGGCTCCAAGGGCGACTACAAGCTCGGACAGGGTAGCTACGGCATGTTTGCGGGCTGGATGTTCTCCACCGCAAGCACAAAGGGGCTTCCGAGTGTGGGCGCAAGCGAAATTTTGGCGCAAAACGGCGATGTTGTCCGCTGGCAGTTTACGCTGGAAAACTTCGGCGCGGACCTTGGCTACGATGCGGGCTGGGGAATAGAGCCTGATTATTTGCAGGCAGACCAGGATGCGCTTGTGGCGGTTTTGGGCGCAATCAACTCCGCAAGCGATAAGGATAAAATCCTTGCACAGCATTCCACCCTGCGTGAAACCTTTGACAACGCAATGGATGCGGTCACACTGTTGACACTGCCGCAGGGCGGCGTGAACAACTTTACTCAAATTCTGGGCAACGTAACGGGCATAGGCTACGACTATATTGCCGCAGCAGGCGAAACGGCCACCACCGTTGCGGGCATCACCGTAATTCCGGGACAGCCTGCGCTCCCTATAGAGGGTGTGAGCATAACGCTACCCCAAAAAATCGAGGGCGCACAGGGTACTGAATTTAACGCAGTGGTGCAGGTGGGCTCGTGGACAGAGGATACACTAAAGCTTATCGACGGCGTGTTCAGCGTGCCTGCAGGCCTTGAAGTAACTGGTGTGGAAATGGGCAGTCAGTTTACAGGTGGCGAAGTAAACTACAATCTCGCAGAGGGCAAGCTGCGTTTTGCGTACATGGACGGAAATCTCGGCGATGTAGCGCTTAATGCCACAACATTCCCGGCAGAGCTTATGACAATCACCTTCCGCTTCACCGAGGAAATCAGCGAAGATGCAAAGCTTGCCATAGTAGCGGACAATATAAGCCTGCGCACAGGTAGCGATACACAGGGAGTACAGCTGGACGTGAGCGAGTCGCAGGGCGAAGTGGACGCAATAGTGCCCGTGCCGGTGGTTGTGCCCACCTCAAGGGTGATATACACAGGCGACGGCACCGACCTCATCGAGGAAGGACAGCAGGCTGTGGCGGTGGAGTTTTTGAACCTGCCTGAAAGCTCCAAGGTGATGTTTGGCGAAACAGAGCTGCTCTATTCTGCAGAAATCACCGCTAAAAAGGGCGTTACAACATATGTTGCGATAACAGACACCACCGTGAGCACAGCACAGCTTGATGACATCGCAAGCTACACCATCACACAAGAAGCACACGGCAGCGTAACATTTGCGGACACAAACGAGGACGGCGTTATCAATGCGCAGGACTCGCTCAATACACTTTCTTTATGGTTGAGAGAGACACCGCTCGAGAGCGATGCGCAGATACTCACAAGCAACGTGAATGCGGACGGCGCAATAAACACCGTGGACGTTTTGGCTATCATGGAGCTGTTTGTAAACGCAAGAGAGCTGGATATTGTATCAAAGTAAAAGCATAGGTTTGAGATAGGCACAAGCTGTGGGGCTATGGCTCGCAATGTCATAGCCCCGCAGATATTGTTTTTTCTATTATATAATGTAAATGCAACGCAAGTATGTTTAAGAGGGTGAAAAAATGGCAGAAAAGTCTACCAAAACAGTATATGGAAAACGGGAAAAGAAGTCCAAAAAAGGAATTGTGCTTATAATAAGTGCAATTTTAGTGCTTGCTGCAGTCACAACTATTATGGTTATCTTTTTTGTGCAGGGTGGCGCAAAAACAAGCATCTCTCTAAACACTGACACACAGCTCGCTGAAATGAGCGGTGAACAGTTCTTTATTGATGTAAAGGTGGATGGCTTTCCACAGGAAGGACACTACCCTGCGGCAAGCTTTTCGCTGAATTTCGACAAAACAAAGCTGCAGTTTGAGGGCATAAGCGTAGGTAACATGACGGTGAGTGACGAGCTGAACTCACAAGAGAGCCTTGAGATTCCTACATGGCAGTGCAACACGCAGCTGTCCAACGAAAACGGAAACATAAACGCCATGTACATAGACATGACGGCACAGGACAGGTCCTATCGTGCGCAAAATTTTCAAGAGGACACGCAGGACATACTTGTGCGCCTTGAGTTCACATTGTTGAACAGTGCGAGCAGTGGCGATGATATTAAGCTTGAGTTTGTGGATGCGGTGCTTGCCAGCGTAGATGAAAACGGCGCAGAATCGGGCCTTTCCATGGTAGATGGCACGCTTTTAGCACAAAGCCTTTCGCTCAGAGTAGGCTAAAATAAAAGCCAAAGCATAGCAAAATAAATTTTAATTCATATGCGATATTTTCAAGCAAAATATCTTGACAATCACCCACACAACATGCTAAAATAACATTCCACGATATGTGAGGGACGCACATTGAACCATAGCATATCAAGGCATGTTTTGCGGCTTTAGCTCATCTGGTAGAGCGCCACCTTGCCAAGGTGGAGGTAGCGAGTTCGAGCCTCGTAAGCCGCTCCATTTGGAAGTGATTTTTTGTAAATTTCAAAAAAATCACTTGACAATCGTCTGCATATATGTTAATATATCACAGTCGGCTTTGGGAGCATAGCTCAGCTGGGAGAGCATCTGCCTTACAAGCAGAGGGTCACAGGT
>CAYJGZ010000016.1:17009-59237 GCA_964370045.1 uncultured Oscillospiraceae bacterium | reverse complement strand
AAATAGTTTGAAACTTGTTTCAAACTATGCTCCATTCCGCCGCTTCGCATCGGCATAAAATTTAATGAAATATGCGGCTCTTATCATGCGAAGCACAAGGAATGATAAGAGCATTATTGATTTTAGAATTGATAGTGTGCCGAGATAATCAATCGCACACATGTAAATTTTCAGCATAGCGCTGCACCCGCGCTTATTTGCGCCAGTGTGCGGAAACAATCAGCTTTTGCTGTTTCAGCCGCAAGCACAGCTCGTCCACGCCTATCTGCATTCCCTCGGTGCGCACCGACACCGACACCACAGCTATGCCGTTTTCGGGCTGGCCCTGGTTTATGGTGACCACCCCTGCGCCCGCCGAGGATATCGCCGCCAAAAGCTCCTGCAGCGCCCCCGTCTTGTCCAAAAGCGTTGCAGATATTATGGCCGTCTGCTTGTCGTTATCCGCGCGGAACACACTGTCCCTGTACTTGTAAAAAGCACTGCGGCTCACGTCCGCCATTGTTGTCGCTTTGGAGACATTTTTCGCCTCGCCGCTCGCTATCAATTCCTTCGCATATAGCACCCGCTCAAAAACCTCGGGCAGTACCGCCGCATCCACCAAGAGGTATCTGCGCTTTTCCATATTGTACACCCCACAGACACATTTGTATTTACAAAATTTACTATATCACAGTATGCTTGCCCCCACAAGTGCAACACACCTCTTTTAATTCTTTGCCTAAAAATATGCTTGCTCAAGCAGAAAATAGGGTAATATCGCACAAAGGTGGGGGGTGTAGGCAAAAGCATTACAACAGTAGAGCGCACATTTACGCTACAATATCTCCCAAATATTTCTAGCAATCTTTCGCAAAACACTCTCCTCGTTCAGCTTTGGGTTTTTTATCACCAGGCGCAAAAGTGCGTTCAGCACAAGGCCACACTTTTCGCCCGTGATGCCCTCTTGGCGAAGAATATCCCCGTTTATCGCAAGCTCGCTCAGGCGGTACGGCTCGCCGTTTGCACACACCGAGGCAAAAAACGCAGGCTCTGCCGCATAGGGCGGCGACACCGCCGCAAACGTCCTTGCGATGAGCTCATAGTCAAGCTTTGTTCCGCTCATCTTCATTTTAAGCTGTACAGTGCTTTGGCAGGGTCCTTTGCGGTAGAGCGCAAAGCAGGTGTTCAGCCTTTCCACCATGCCCCGCGAAAAGCCGAACGCCTTCCCCACCGCCTGCGGCTGTGCACCGCACATCGCTATCAGCGCCCACCACCTGCACAGCAAGTTTTGCGGCACGCTCGCCAGCGCCTCCAAGGAGGGTGCAAA
Source organism: uncultured Oscillospiraceae bacterium (assembly GCA_964370045.1). Taxonomy (GTDB): domain Bacteria; phylum Bacillota; class Clostridia; order Oscillospirales; family Ruminococcaceae; genus JAAYCI01. Next base: position 57,931 of record CAYJGZ010000016.1, on the reverse strand, counting down.
ATGAAACCCATACGCCGAAAGCCCTCCGCTTGCGATGATGCCGCAAAGCACCTGCGGCTTTTCGCCCATAAGTATGCGGTTTATTTCGCTCAGCACCCGCTCGGACGGCAAAAAAGATATGCTGTGCATAAAGCTTTTAGCGGCGCAAAATGTGTGCCAGTCCACCGTAAAATTCAGCTGTGCTGAAAGGCGAAACAGCCGCAAAATGCGCAGTGCATCCTCCCTAAAGCGCACAGAAGGCTTGCCCACACAGCGCAAAATTCTGCTGTGCACATCACTTTGCCCTCCAAACGGGTCTATGAGTATTTCGCCGTCGTACGCCATGGCGTTCACAGTAAAATCCCTGCGTGCCAAATCCAGCAGGATGCTCGGCACAAACTGCACTTCATCGGGGTGTCTTGCGTCGGAATAGCCGCTTTCTGTGCGACAGGGCGTTATTTCGTAGCTTATATCACCTGTAATTTTATCCGATGTGTATATTTTACCTGTTTTAATACCATCAGCTTTTACTTCACCTGCGTTTTGCGCTGTTGTGCTTTTATCATTTGTGCTGTTTTCAGCAGGAGAAAGGCTCACCGTGCCGCAGTTTCCACCTATCTGCTTTGCCGCAGGGAACAGCTTTAGCAGCTGTGTCGGTGTGAGTGTCGCAGCAAAGTCCCAGTCGGTGGGTGCCTTGCCCAGCAGTAAATCCCGCACCGCTCCCCCCACCACCCACGAACTGCCCCCTGCACGTGAAATCTCACGCATTATGCTCTGTACATTCTCCGGCAGTGGCAAAAACATTTGTGTTCCCCTTTTATGCAGTGTGTAGTGAATTGTTTTTCGTGTTATGCTATACTCTTGTTTACAAGAGCTTTTGGGAGTGGCCACCCAGAGGTGATTTGGACTACGTTAAGCGCAAGAAGAGGAGCCACCCACCCACCTGCGGCGGGGGGATGTGGCAAAAAACTAAATTACTTCGTTTGTCCACACCCGAGATTTTTCATTATCATTTTACCATAAAAACTTCATGTGAGGTGCTTTTGCAGTGGCAGATTTGAAAACAATTCTACAAAATTCCGCACATGTCCACTTTGTTGGGGTGGGCGGCAGCGGCATGTATCCGCTGGTGCAGATATTGCACGCACAGGGGCACACCATAAGCGGCAGCGACGTAAACGAGGGCGCTATTTTGGACAGCGAGCGGCGCATGGGCGTAAACGTGATAATCGGCCAGCGTGCCGAAAACGTGCACGGTGCACAGCTTGTGGTGTACTCCGCCGCCATCAGCGAGGACAACCCCGAGCGGTGTGAGGCGCAGCGCCTTTCCATTCCGTGCGTAGAGCGCAGTGTGCTTTTGGGGTACGTGGCAGGGCTATATCGGCAGACACTGGCGTTTGCGGGCACGCACGGCAAGACCACCGCAAGCGGCATGGCAATGCAGATACTTGAAATGGCCGACATGCGCCCCGGCGCTGTTATAGGTGGAAAGCTTCCGCTGATAGACGGCTACGGCAAGGCAGGAAGCGGCGAGCATTTCATTGCGGAGGCGTGCGAGTACAACAACACCTACCACAAAATTTCGCCCTCTATCGCTGTTTTATTAAACGTAGATGCGGACCATCTCGAGTTCTTCGGCAACATGGACAACCTAAAGGCATCCTTTAGGACATTTTGCTCCGCCGCTACGAGTACCGTCATTTACAACGGCGATGATGCACACAGCGCCGATGTTGTAAACGGACTGGGCTTGCCACTGCTTAGCTTTGGCATGGGCGAGGGGTGCACCCTGCGTGCGTGCGACGTGCACGAGCACAGGCCTGCATTTTGGGCGTTCACGTTGCAAAAAGATGGCGTAGCACTGGGCAAAATAAAGCTTGGCTGCCCGGGCGAGCACAACATATACAACGCATTGGCGGCGTGCGCAGGCTGTATGCTACTGGGCGCAAGCTTTGAGCAGTGCGAGGAGGGTCTGTACGCTTTTTCGGGCATGGGGCGGCGCTTTGAGCTACTGGGCGAAAAGGACGGCGTGATGATTGTGGACGATTATGCACACCACCCCGCCGAAATTTCGGCGACACTCTGTGCCGCACGCAGGATGCACCCACAGCCCACTGTGTGGGCTGTGCACCAGCCGTTCACCTACACACGCACAAGCGCACTGTTAGACGACTTTGCGGCATCGTTAAGCCTTGCGGACCGTGTGGTGATGACCGCCATAATGGGCTCACGTGAAAAGGCGGAGGACTACGACATCACCACCGAGCACCTCGCAAAAAAAATACCGGGTAGCGTTTGGTTTGAGACACAGCGTGAGGTGGCCGACTACGTGATGACGCACGCTAAGGCAGGCGATATTGTCCTCACGCTGGGGTGCGGCGATATATACAAATGCGCACACATGATGCTAAATGGTTGAGCCTTGTCCGAATAAGTGCGTTGCTAAAGGCAACGACGCTACGCATCAAATACTAAAGAAGCCGATACATCTTTCCCCACGCCATAGGTGTGGGGAAAGATGTATCAAAAGACAACCTAACACTTTTGTCCACACCTACAACATTCAAACAAGCACTCTGTTACGTACACTTTTCCAGCACCGCAAAGGCGGTGGCGATGCCCCCCTCATGCGTGAGCGACAGGTGTGCCGAAAGATTATTTTGTGCCAAAAACTCCGCCGCACTGCCAAAAAGCTCATAGTAGGGCGCTCCGCTTTTTTTGCGCAATGCCGCAACATCCGAAAGCGCAAAGCCACCCAGCCCCACCCCTGCCGCCTTTAGGAATGCTTCCTTTGCGGCAAAGTTTGCGGCGGCTGTCTGCCGCATTTGTGCGTCGCTCGCAAGGCTTTTAATGTGCGCTTGCTCCCCTGCGCTGAACACCCTTTGCACAAAATGTTCCCTCTGCATACTTTTTGCGATACGCTCAACATTTACACAGTCCACCCCGATGCCGAAAATCATGCCCTGCCCTCCGATGATTTATTGCACTCTATTATACCACACATCCGCAGGGGACATAAAGAAGGCAGCATCTCCACACCCCCATCCGCCAGAGAGTGAACACATCGAGGTGATTAAGTTTTTTTGCTATACCCTCCCCGCCTGCGGCGGGGAGGGTATAGCGCCTTCTTCTCGCACCTAACATTCTAAATCATCGCGTTTTGACACCGCCATCCACCAAAAAAACTTGCCAAATTTCTTTTATGGTGATATACTTCACTGTGCAAACGCATTGACAAAGGAAAGTAGCCGCCCTGCCCTCCCAAGAGAGAAAGCCCTTGGCTGAAAGGTTTTCGTGGGTATAGTGTGTGAAGTTCCCTTTCGAGCGGTTTTGCTGAAGGCGCAGCTGCGCTTGTAGGCGAAAACGGCCTCCCACCGTTAAACGGGCGCAGAGGGCTTGTCCTTTGGCATCGGCACAAACTTCACAGATGTGCCAAGCCGACAAGTAGCTTGGGTGGTACCGCGGAGCATACGCTTCGTCCCATTTTTGTGGGGCGGAGCTTTTATTTTTTTATAGTCTAACCATTCCAAAATCCATACAGTTAGTATATTAGCACCACTCAATTACCTTATGTATTCAACCACCGACCTTAAACGTAAACCAATAGGATGTGAAAAAATGAAACAAGCACTGGAACAGATACGTACCGACGCACTAAGTCAAATTTCTTCCGCAGCAAACGAGGCGGAGCTTGAGGCCGTGCGAGTGCGCTTTTTGGGCAAAAAGGGCGAAGTCACCGCCATATTAAAGCAGATGGGCAAGCTCTCGGCAGAGGAGCGCCCCGCCATGGGCGCACTTGCAAACGACGTGCGAAACGCACTGGAGGAGGCGCTGGCCTCCCACAAGAGTGAGCTTGCATCTGCCGCACAAAAAGAGCGCCTTGCCGCAGAAAGCATTGACGTAACCCTCCCCGGCACCGCCCCAAAGCTGGGCGGTATGCACCCCTTAGACAAGGTGCTGGCCGAGCTTTCGGATATATTTTTGGGCATGGGCTTTGATGTTGTCACGGGGCCTGAGGTGGAGCATGACAAGTACAACTTTGAGATGCTCAACATGCCCAAAAGCCATCCCTCACGTGACACGCAGGACACGTTTTACATCACCGAGAACATCCTGCTACGCACCCAGACAAGCCCCGTGCAAATACGCACGATGTTAGAGCAAAAGCCGCCCATTCGCATCATCTGCCCCGGCAGGGTGTACCGCAGTGATGCCGCCGATGCCACGCACAGCCCTGTTTTCACCCAAATAGAGGGGCTGGCCATCGACAAGGGAATAACCTTTACAGACCTAAAGGGCACGCTGGATATGTTTTTCAAGCAGCTGTACGGCCCCGACACAAAAACACGCTTTAGGCCGCACCATTTTGCGTACACAGAGCCCTCCGCCGAGGTGGACATGAGCTGTTTTCGCTGTGGTGGCAGGGGATGCTCCATGTGCAAGCATGAGGGCTGGATAGAGATGCTGGGCTGTGGCATGGTGCACCCAAAAGTACTGCAAAACTGCGGCATAGACCCCGAGGTCTACTCCGGCTTTGCGTTTGGCATAGGCCTTGAGCGCATCACGCTGATGCGCTACGACATAGACGACATGCGCCTGCTTTTTGAAAACGACCTGCGTTTCCTAAAGCAGTTTACCTAATCAGAGGTTTTGGCAAACAAGGATTTTCAAAGCCTCTCTGAATGCAATATTTCGTGCGATTTGTTATTTTTATTCATTTTACCGTTCAGTATAAGCAAGTGACATATCGCATATTTAATTAAATTTTATGCCGATGCGAAGCGGCAGAACGGAGCATTACCATGAAATTGCCCCTAAGCTGGGCGCAGAGCTTTGCGCCTTTTAGCACCACCCCACGTGAGTTTGCCGAAAAAATGACAATGACCGGCAGCAAGGTGGAATATTTCCAAAGCGAGAGTGACAACATAAAAAACGTTATAATAGGCAGAATTGCAAGCCTTGAGCGCCATGCAGACTCCGACCACCTGTGGGTGTGCCGGGTGGACATAGGCGCAAAAGACGGCGAACCCGTGCAGATAGTTACGGGCGCACAAAACCTAAAAGAAAACGACATTTGCCCCGTGGCACTGCACGGCGCAAAGCTGCCAAACGGCACCCAAATAAAAAAAGGCAAGCTGCGTGGGGTTGCATCTGATGGTATGCTGTGCAGTCTCGGAGAGCTTGGCCTTACGCTGAACGACTACCCCGATGCGTGCGAAGACGGAATTTTGGTGCTGTCGCAGGAGGGCATCGCCCCGGGGGATGATGCGGCGGTGGCGCTGGGCATGGACGAGGTTGTGTTTGAGTTTGAGATTACGCCCAACCGCCCCGACTGCCTAAGCGTTCGGGGCCTTGCACGGGAGGCGGCCGCCACCTTCGGCGTGCCTTTTGAGGACACACAGCCGCAGCTGCCCAAGGGCGAGGGGGATATTTCGCAGCTTTTGAGCGTTGGCATCAAGGCGGAAAAAAGCTGTATGCGTTACAGCGCCGCCATGGTGGACAACGTGCGCATAGCGCAAAGCCCCCTGTGGATGCGCCGCCGCCTGCGCCATGCCGGCGTGCGCCCCATAAACAACATTGTGGACATAACAAACTATGTCATGCTGGAATACGGCCAGCCCATGCACGCCTTTGACTACGCCTACGTAAACGGCGGCCAAATAACCGTGCGAAACGCTACCGAGGGCGAGGGTATTGTCACGCTGGACGGCGCTACACGCACGCTCAGCGCCGACATGATGGTGATAGCGGACGAAAAAGGACCCATCGCCGTTGCGGGCGTGATGGGCGGCGAATACTCGGGCGTGTACGACACCACCCAAAAGGTAGTGTTTGAGTCGGCGGCATTTGACGGCCCTGCCGTGCGCAGTGCCTCCAAAAAGTTGGGCCTTCGCACCGAGAGTAGCGGCCGCTTTGAAAAAGGCCTTGACCCAAACCTTGCAAGCCTTGCGCTTTGCCGTGCACTGGAGCTTGTGGTAGAGCTAAACGCAGGGGATGTCATCGGGGGCGTTTTGGACGTATACCCCAGCCCTCGCACAGCGCAGAGCATTCCGCTTTGCCCCGAAAAGGTAAACACGCTTTTGGGCACACAGCTTTCCAAAGAGCAGATGACCGACATATTAAAGCCGCTGGGCTTTGGCATAGAGGGCGATGTGCTCACCATTCCCACCACACGTGCGGACATGTCGCTAAACTGCGATATAGCGGAGGAAGTCGCCCGCTTTGTGGGCTACAACACACTGCCTGCCACCATTCTCAGCGGCAGTGCAAAGGCTCTGCCCACCCACCGCCAGCGCTTTGATGAAATGTGCGTGAGTGCGCTTGTGGGATGCGGAATGTGGCAGTGCCAAACGTTCAGTTTTTACAGCCCCAAGTGCTTTGACATGATAGCTCTGCCAAAGGAGGACAAGCTGCGCTCGCCCGTAAGGCTGATGAACCCCTTGGGCGAGGAGACCTCCGTAATGCGCACCACCGCACTGCCCAGCATCTTGGAGGTGGCCGCACGCAACTGGGCGGCTCGCACCGCCGAGTGCGCCGTGTTTGAAAAAGCTACCGTGTACCTGCCAAGCGAAAACGCCGAGAGCCTGCCCACAGAGGAAAAGCATCTTGTGATGGCGGCGTACGGCGGCGAGTGGGACTATCTTGCGCTGAAGGGTGTTGCAGAGAAGCTTTTGAGCGCCGCATTTGCAGGCAGGTGGGAAGTAAAGCGCAACACGCAGGGCGCAACATTCCACCCGGGGCGCGCGGCGGACATTTACCTTTATGTAAAAGGCGAAAGCGAGCCGCTTTTGTGGGGTACAATAGGCGAAGTGCACCCGAATGTACTGCAAAATTACGACATTAAAACACGGGTGGTGGCGGCACAGCTCAGCTGGGACGTGCTTTACGCCGCCGCAGGCGATGTGCCCCAGTACAAAACACTTCCCCGCTTCCCCGCCATAAGCCGTGACCTTGCGCTGGTGATGGATGCGCAGCTTGCCGCCGCCGAGGTGGAGAGCACTCTGCGCAGTGCCTGCGGTGCTCGGCTGGAGGCTTTGCAGCTTTTTGACGTGTACACGGGCGAAAAGATGGAAATCGGCAAAAAGAGCCTTGCGTACAGCCTCACGCTGCGAGACGCAAGCGCCACGCTCACCGACACGGATGCGGATGCCATCATCGCAAAATCCCTGCAAAAGTTGGAGCCGCTCGGCGTCACACTTCGTTCTTGATGAGTGGACACATAGATGTGATTTAGAATACGTTAAGTGGACGAAGAAAGTGCTATACCCCCGCCTAAGGCGGGGGTATAGCAAAAAAACAAATTACTTCGTTTACCCACTACCCCAGCCTTGACACAGCATGTGTGCGTGTGGTATAGTTGTAAAGCCGCTTGGGACGGGTTCGCAAGTGCTTCCCTTTTGGGCAGCCACCCTTGATGCCGCTACTTTGTAGCGTCACATCCAGCGAGACTGAAAATATGGAGAATGTTTTTTATGTATGCAGTAATCAAAACAGGCGGTAAGCAGTACCGTGTGCAAAAGGGCGACGTGATTTTTATCGAAAAGCTCTGCGCAGAAGAGACAGACACCCTGTGCTTTGAAGAGGTTCTCGCCATCGGCGAAGAGGGCAAAGTGACCGTGGGAAATCCCACAGTTGCAGGCGCTACCGTTGAGGGAACTTTGCTCAAAAACGGCAAGGGCAAAAAGCTGAACATCATCACCTACAAGCCCAAAAAGGGTAGCGTGCGCCGCATGGGCCACCGCCAGCCCTACACAAAGGTAGAAATCACCGAAATTAAAACGAAGTAAATAAGGGAGGGATACATAATGGCACATAAAAAAGGCGTAGGCTCTACAAAAAACGGCCGTGATTCCGAAAGTAAACGTCTGGGAGTAAAGCGTGCAGACGGGCAGTTTGTGCTGGCCGGAAACATTCTGGTGCGTCAGCGTGGCACACACATCCATCCCGGCGATAACGTGGGCAAAGGCCGTGACGACACCCTGTTCGCACTGGTGGACGGCCGTGTGCGCTTTGAGCGCATGGGACGTGACCGCAAGAAGGTTTCTATCAAGCAGTAATCCACAGCCGATTACTTTGCATGACTTTTTGGGTGCGGACAAACGTGGTGATTTTATAGCACATTAAGTGCGAGAAGAAGGCGCTGTATACTCGCTTGCGGCGAGGATACAGCAAAAAAATTTAATCACCTCTATGTGTCCACTCCCACTTTTTAGACACCTACACGGCGTCGGGCCAATGCTCGGCGCTGTATTTGTTTTTTCTCGGCAATGTACCGGGCAAATTTTTGCGCATGACGTTGCCACAGTGGTTGTAAAAAGGAGATACTGATACCCCATGTTTATAGATGTTGCCAAAATATCCATCCAAGCCGGCAAGGGCGGAAACGGCTGTGTGTCGTTTCATCGCGAAAAATATGTTTCAGCAGGCGGCCCCGACGGCGGCGACGGCGGCAAGGGCGGCGATGTTGTTTTTGTTGCGGACGATAACCTGTCCACACTGATGGACTTCCGCTACAAGCGCAAGTATGCCGCCCAAAACGGCGAGGATGGCCGCAGTAAGAAACAAAGCGGCAAGGGCGCACCCACGCTCACCATACGTGTTCCGAGGGGCACGCTCATTTTTGATGACGAAAGCGGCGCGCTTGTTGCGGACATTTCGGATGATGCGCCTGTTGTTGTGGCGAAAGGCGGCCGAGGCGGCTGGGGCAACAGCCACTTTGCCACGCCCACACGCCAGGCACCCCGCTTTGCAAAGCCGGGGACTGCGGGCGAAGGAATAAGCGCACGTCTGGAGCTGAAGCTAATTGCGGATGTAGGGCTTATCGGCTTTCCAAACGTGGGCAAAAGCACGCTTATAAGCGTGCTCAGCGCCGCAAAGCCAAAAATAGCAAACTACCACTTCACCACCCTCTCCCCTGTTTTGGGTGTTGTTCGTGTGGCGGAGGAGGAGAGCTTTGTTGCGGCGGACATCCCCGGGCTTATAGAGGGCGCGGCCGACGGCGCAGGCCTTGGGCACAACTTTTTGCGGCACGTGGAGCGTTGCCGCCTGCTACTGCACATAGTGGATATTTCGGGCTGTGAGGGCAGAGACCCAAAGGAGGACTTCGCACGCATAAACGAGGAGCTTGTGAAGTTCAGCCCCGAGCTTGCGCAGTTGCCGCAGATGGTGCTGGGCAACAAGTGTGACATCGCAACAGAGGAGCAAATACAGGACTTCGCCGACTATATAAAAGAAAAGGGGCTGTTCTTCGCCCCCATAAGTGCGGCGGCACACAGCGGCCTAAAGGACATACCAAGGACGGTTTACAGCCGTCTGCAACAGCTTCCGCCACCTGTACGCTACACGCCCGACTACGTGCCGCAAAAGGCGCAGGACGCACGGCAGTTCAGCATCACAAAGCTTGATGATGGCAGCTTTCAGGTGGATGCTCCGTGGCTTGAGCGCATACTTGTCGGCAGTGACATGGACGACTGGGAGAGCTTGCAATATTTCCAGCGCCAGCTGGAAGCAGGCGGCGTTTTGGAGGCGCTGATAGCACAGGATGTGCAGGAGGGCGACACGGTGCGTGTGGGCGACTTTGAGTTCGACTATGTGTTTTAGATAGTGCCGTCACGGGTGTTCAGCCGGCATATTTTGGCACTATCTATCCGCTTAGCTATGTATGTTTCACGATTTGTTGTGCAATTTCGCACACCGCTACAAACTCACACAACCCACGAAGTGTTAGTTTGAAACAAGTTTCAAACTAACAATCTAAAATCAATAATGCTCTTATCACTCCTTGTGCTTCGCATGATGAGAGCCGCATATTTCATTAAACTTTTGTGCCGATGCGAAGCGGCGGAATGGAGCATTTTTGTGCAAAACCCTACCCTGCCCCCCTGCCCAAAAAGCGGCATTGCGCTGAATGAACGCTCCGTTCTCTCGCTCGCCTATGTGGGCGACGGTGTGCTTGATTTGCTGGTGCGCTCACGCCTTGTGGCGCAAAGCCGCCTGCCTGTGGGCGCACTGCACAAGCAGGCGGTGCGCATAGTGTCCGCAAGGGCGCAGTTTGCCGCACTTTGCCTTTTAGAGCCGCTTTTGAGCGAGGCGGAGCAGGCGGTGGTGCGCCGTGGTCGCAACTCAAACAAGGCCACCGCCTCCAAAAACGCAAGCACGCAGGAGTATCGTGCCTCCACAGGCCTTGAGGCACTGCTGGGCTGGCTGTACCTGCAGGGCGACATGGCCCGCATCCAAACACTTTTTGAGGTGATGTGGGAGCACTACCTTGAGGAGATAAAGGGCAGTAAGCCACTTTAGCCAAAAAAATCGACAATCCACCCCCTTGTTCGCAATGGCTTTTTGTTTAATGTTACAAATTTCACAAAAACACCCTCCTGCCCGCATTTCACAGCGCATTATCCGCACTTTATTGTTTGAAATCGTGCGCTCCACGTGATATAATAGCGGTGTATTTTTTAACAAGTTCTTGACTAAACCAAATATATCAACGCATATTCACCCTTCGCATGGTTTTCTTTACCATGTGTTTTGTTGTGTTGTGGCGGTGCATTTTTTGGCAGTGGGCACATAAAAGTGACTTATACTACGTTAGGCAGGAGAATAAGGCGTTATATCCCACGCCTACGGCGTGGGATATAACAAAAACCATTCTTTTGTCCACACCCTATTTTTTTAGTATATTTTTTCGGAGGTATCCATGTCCGGTCACAGTAAATGGAGCACTATAAAGCGCAAAAAGGAAAAAACAGACGCCCAAAGAGCGAAGATTTTCACAAAGATGGGGCGTGAAATTTCGGTTGCGGTGCGTGACGGCGGCGCAGACCCCTCAAGCAACAGCAAGCTGCGTGAGCTTATCGCCAAGGCAAAGAGCCTTAACGTGCCCAACGAAAACATAAACAGAGTAATAAAGCGTGCAGAGGGCGGCGAGCGGGACGACTACGAAAACATCACGTACGAGGGCTACGGCCCGGGTGGTGTGGCCGTTTTGGTGGAGACGCTCACCGACAACCGCAACCGCACCGCCGCAAACATGCGCCACTACTTTGACAAATACGGCGCAAGCCTTGGCCAGAGCGGCTCTGTGGCGTTTTTGTTCAGCCAAAAGGGTGTTATCATAATAGAGGGCGATGCGCTAAACGAGGATGCGCTGATGGAGCACACCGTTGAGGCGGATGCGGAGGACTTCACAATGCAGGACGGATTTTGTGAGGTACTGTGCGCCCCAAATGATGTGCAAAAGGTGAGCGCATACCTTGCGGACAAGGGCTATGCCATCGCCTCCGCAGAGGCGGAGTACCTGCCCGGCACCACAAGCACACTTTCCTCCGATGACGAGCTAAAGCGTATGAGACTGCTTTTGGACTACTTGGACGAGGACGAGGATGTGCAAAACGTGTGGCACAACATGGAAAACGAGCAGGACCTAAACAGGTAATTTTTCAATTTGTGTGCTAACAACGTACTATGCTACGATGTTTCACATCTTATAGAGTACGCACCCGATACACAGCAATCGCTGTGACGGGCACAACAAGGAGAAGTGTATGGCAGAAAGAATTTGCGATAATTGCATGAGCCCCGTACCCATGAGCGATGAAAAATGCCCCAAATGCGGCATCAGCTTTGAAAACACAAATCCGGGTGGGGCACTACCCAACGGATGGCTTTTGGCACGTCGCTACACCATTGGCCGCTACTTGGATATTGACGGCGAGGGTGTTTTGTACTCGGCAATAGACGGCAATAATCTGCAGCGGGTGCTCATAAAGGAGTTTATGCCCGTAACACTGTGTGCCGCACGCACCGATGAGGGCGCTATAAAGCCAAAGCCCGGGTGTGAGGTTTTGTACAAAACCACCCGTGCTGATTTTTCGGAGCTTTACAGCATTCTACTTCGCATGGGTCAAACAGAGGGTCTTGTGCAGGTACTGGACTGGGTAGAGGAAAACAACACCGCCTACGCTGTTTTGGAAAAGGTGGAGGGCCCGACACTTGCGGAGTATCTCACAAAGCGTGCAGGCTCCATAGACCCGGCTCGTGCGCTGGCACTGATGCGCCCTGTGCTAAACGGCGTGGACATGCTGCACACTTCAAACCTTGTGCATCGTGGCATCAGCCCAGAAAACATAATACTCGAAAGCGGCGGCACCGCAAAGCTGTGTGGCTTTGGCACGCTTGCGCTTCGCCAGCAGGGCAACGAGCTAAAGCCCAAGCTGTATGCAGGATACTCCGCACCCGAGCAGTACGCCGCCTCTGAATTCGAGGGCAGGTACACCGACATTTATGCGCTGGGCGCTGTATTTTACCGCCTTGTCACAGGCTATCCTCCATTTGCCGCAAACGAGCGCCGTGCGCAGGATGCCCTGCGTCCCGCACGTCAGCTTTCAAAGGATGTGCCCGGGTTTTTATCCGCAGGCATCGCACGTGCCATGCGCATCCTGCCTGCAGAGCGCATCCAAACCGTCTCGGATTTGCGCCTTGCGCTAAGCGGACAGGGCGGCGGAGACTCCCGTGGCTCGCTCGGCCTTACAAGGCAACAAATCATCATAGGCGCATGTGCAATTTCGGTTGCCATTGTCGCAATCCTTGTGATTTTGCTCGTATCTATCTTCACGGGGGGTGGCGGAGATGATTCCTCGGCATCCGCTTCAAGCTCTGCTTCGGGCAGCAGCTCCGCATCCTCCTCCGCAAGCACCGAGCTACACCTCATGACCGACCTTGTGAACAAAAAGTATGAGGATGTCGTGGACAACGCCGCCTACACAACACAGTACGGCTACGTTTTCGCAGAGCCCGAAATGCAGTACAGCCTTACGGTAGAAGAGGGGCGCATCATCTCCCAAACGCCTGCCGCAAACACCCCGTGGGATGGCACCACCCCCATCAGGCTTGTGGTGAGCAAGGGCGCAGAGCCGGTGGCAATACCCGACCTTGTGACAGTGCCCATAAGCCAAGGGGATGCCATTACAAAACTGCGTGAGCTCAACATTGAATATCAAATTATCCCCCGTAGCAACACGGGCGAAAAAGAGCCGGGCATGGTGCTGGAGACAGACCCCGTGGCGGGCACAATGTACACGCCCAACAAGGACAACCCTGTACTTGTTTACATAGCGGGTGACGTTGCACTTGTTCCCATGCCAAGCATGTTAGGGCTTTCACAGACGGTGGCGGAGTCTACACTCACCGAACAATCAATTCAGTATCGTGTGCAAACAGTGCCAAACTCAGAAGGGCTTCACATGGTGGGTATTGTGGCCTCCACCGACCCACCGGCAGGCGAAAGCATCGCCACCGGAGCTACCATAGTAAACCTAAATGTGTACGGGCCTTTTTACATGCCCGACCTTACCGCATACGGTGCACGTGGGCAGTCCCCCACCTCCCTTGAAAACTTCCTGAACTCAAAGGGAATAGGCTACACCTACCGCTACACCGCAAACACCGACTCCGCACGTAACGGCACTATTGATTATATAGACTATGTTGTAAACGCAGAGGTCACCGCTTCCACCGTTGTGACGATACACATCTACGACGATGCCACCCCTGCGCCATCCTCCTCTTCAAGTACTTAGTTCCAACGGCTTTTTTCACAAAACCACAGCTTGACATTTTTTGTAATACTCGCTAAAATGGTGTGGTGGCAAAAGATTTGCCACCACACTGCGTGCGGGTTTAGCTCATCCGGTAGAGCGTCTGCTTCCCAAGCAGAAGGCGACGGGTTCGAGTCCCGTAATCCGCTCCATGTCGAGAAGTCTCGACACCCTATATCGCTCTTAGCTTACTGCTATGGGCGATTTTTTATGCCCAAATTTCAAGTAGCTCCTATGTAGACAATCGCACCAAAAGAGGTGTAATTAAAGACCGTAAGCAAATAAATGATGGGTGAGGATTTTTGGGAAGTGGACACATATAGGTGATTTAGAATACGCTGGGCGCAAGAAGAAGGCGCTATATCCCCCGCCGCAGGCGGGGGATATAGCAAATAAATCACCGCATTTGGACACTCCCTATTTTTGAAATCTGTGGAATTTGAGCGGATAACGTAATATAATCAATAATATATCTGCGCCAATGCCACACAATTATAAAGCAGAAAGGAAAATGGTTTCATGACGCAACTCGAAAAAAGTATTCTATTATACACAAAAATGGCGAATCGGCTTGAAACAGAGAAGCGACAAAAGCATTTAGCAAAAGCCTACAGGCAAATTTTAGATATGATGAAAACCTATACTGATATAGAAAAATTCATGCTCGACTTGGAGAAGTCTCCACTCTACTATGCAACAGCCATTGCCATGATAAAGGACAAATGCGAGGCGCTACTGGAGGGTGCGCTTCAAAATAAAATGGACGATGTCGCAAAGGTTTATTCCGACAGGCTGTCCGCCTTAGAGGAGACTTCCATAGACCCAATGAGCATATATTCCGACTCCGGATTTTATAACACTGCGGTAAGCTTAAAGGCAAAGTATCTTAATAAAATGCAAGCTTTTCAGAATATATTCACAGTTTATACCGAGCTTAATTGTGCGCTGCCCGGCACCGAGGGCACTTACCACAAAGATTTATTAAGGCACTTCCAAGATTTTGAAAGCTACACAGGGCTGGGCTACTTTGATGGTAGCTTTGAGAAAGTTGCTAAACTGCAGGAATATCGGCAGATGATTCCTGTCGATAATAATGCCTACGAAAAATTCATAAAGGAAGCTTTGATTTTCAGGCAAGCCCCACCTAATTATAGCAATGAATGTGCAGAAATTGCTCAAAAAGAAAAGGAAGAGCTTAGTGAATTACTTGCTTTTCAATGCGATATAACCACTTTTGGAAAAGCCATCAAAAAAAGAATCAAGTATGCGACAGAGGTATATCTTCCTCCGTTAGATAAAAATGGTTCTTATACTTATGCGTGTGAGGTGGTGAGAGACTATGAATAACATGATATTAGATATGGCTAAATCAATGCTTGTTGGTTTTGATTATATTGAAATAAAAACAGATGAACAAAAATCTCAGGTAGAGGCTTTCAAGGCAAAAGTAATGCGTTTTGCTGAGGGTATCAATGATTTAGGTGCGTTCCACCTCGAGTATACAAACTCCGGGCTTCAAGAGAAGTCCATGAATCTAATGTCCAAAATCGTAATGGAGAACACCGCAGGAGCGCAAAAAGAATCCCAAACAAGCTCAAGCTCCGAAGACTCAAGCCCACTGGACAGGGTGGTTTCTGTCAAAACTTTTGTGGAACAGTATAGAGTACCTTACGAAGATGTGAAAAAATCACACTACAAAAAGCGCACAGAAAAGGCTTACGAAGCAATTTTGGATGTTGCAAATCAAACGGATGATATGCTGGACGCACAGATAATTCTTGAAGACAAAAGATTGCTTTGGAATATTGTCGCTGAGGACCTTCGCGAAACCTATGAAACACTGAGTGATGCTACCGACCCGTTGTTTTTACACTTAAAGGACCAGTTCACTATGTACGCAAGGGGCTATCAAGATGCTAAAAACGACGGGGATATCTCCTATATCACCGAGACTTTCGATTACCCAAGAATAGCTATGTCGTCAAGAGAGGGAATCCGCCTTTTAACTTTTCAAGTATTTGGCTCCTTGATAAGTGCTTTTTGTGCGAATAAAATAGCTATATGGGAATGGAAGCACATTGACTATGTCAGCCAAGCTGTGAGTAAAATTTGTGGGATAAAAAAGGCTATTTCGAGGTACATCAAGTTTTTAGATGCAACTTACAACATAGGCATTGATGAGATTTTTTCAACAGAGTCCATCAAAGTTTACCTACAGCCCATGCAGTATTTCGATGGAATGTTCCGTGTAAAGGCCTTCCCACATCACCAAAATTTCGTAGCGATGAAGTGGATACTTGAAAATGAAATTTTATCCGATAAGAGCCTAAAAGAAATCTTACTTACGGAGCCTAAAGAAGTTTACTACCCGGCCTTTGAGCTTAATCTTCATTTTGAACAAGAGCCATATTTCAAGGAAAAGATAAAAGAGTTTAATGCGCATCTGCTTTATTTTAAGTACGAGGATGACCCAAGCTTCAAGCGAGCTGAAATCACTCAACTGCAAAATGACATAAAAGAAAAAAACAAGCGAAAATCGTAGCTCATAGCGATGAGGTTTATGTTGTGTTATTCACTTAAGCACCATTCTAATTATCACTTAGCACATGTTCTCTTTTGCTTTTTCACCGCTTACTTGCTTTATTATAAAGCTTTTGTCTTGACTTTTTACCCTGTGGGTGTGATAATGAAACTAATAGCATTTCCTGTCGTATGCTTTTTATAGCTACAGGAAACACAACACAAATTGCGTACTTTGCAATGTTCTTGTCGGCCACATTTTCACTTGCACTTTTGTTATCTTTTCCGCCTAAACAGCTCAGACTTACGAATAATTCGCCTTGGAGGTTTTGGAAAATGAAAAACTTAAAGCTCAGCATGAAAATGATTTTGTCTTTTGCAATAATCATTGTCGTTTTTTTGACAGCACTGCTTTTCTCCATTCTCAACATAAGAGAAACCGACGGAATTCTATCCTACTATAAGCAAACCGCATACGTAATGCACGAAATTTCGGCAGATATGTCTGCGATGTTTGAAAAACAACAAAAGAACCTTTACCGCTCACTTTTGTACGATGATGCCGCCGTTGTACAGGAAAGTATAAACGAGATGACTCAAACAGGCGAAGAGGTAGTACAGACTCTTGAGTCAATGCGTGGGGTATATCTCGGAGCCCCCTCCAACATTGACACGCTTGAGAGCATGATTTCCGAGCTTGGTGTGCACCAGTCTGCAATTATTGCGCTGGCACTTGAGGGAAAAGACGAGGAAGCCGCCGCACAGATACTTCAGGTGACACTCCCCCTAACAAACGAAGCTGCTGCTCTTGTGGAGCAGATTGGGGCGGAATCGGACGGGCATGCCGCCTTGTTCATGGATGAAATCTCCAGCCTCAACTCCACCACAACCTTGATTTTAATTGCCGCCGCCGCAGTGAGCTTGCTTGTGTGTGTGCTTATGTGCATTTTAATTCTAAGTAGTCTTAAAAAGCCCATAAAGCTTATTGAGCAAAGCGCAATGCGCATGAGCGCCGGCGAATTCGGCCAATCTATCGACTACGACGCAAAGGACGAGCTGGGTATGCTTGTAAAGCATATCAACACAATGTGCATACAGACACAGCGTGTCATAGGTGACGTGAGTTACTCACTTTCCGAGATTACCAAGGGCAATCTCGCCGTGGAAAGCAAGCTGAAAAAGTCCGACTACGCAGGTGACTTTGCCGCTGTTCACAACAGCATTAGCAACCTTGTGGAGCTTCAGTCCGGCTCCCTGCTCAACATCCGCAACTCCGCAAACCAAGTATCCCTTGGCGCAGAGCAGGTGGCGGACGGCGCTCAGACACTTGCGCAAGGCTCTACCGAGCAGGCCTCCAGCGTGGAGGATTTGTCTGCCACTATTTCGGAAGTGTCCTCCCGCATAGAGGAAAATGCCAAAAACGCACAGGAAGCTTCCAATCTTGTTAAGGAAACCGGCATGAAGGTGGAAGCGTGCAACGCACAGATGGATGATTTGAACAGCGCCATCACGGATATAAAGACTTCCTCGCAGGACATCAGCAAGATTATCAAGACCATCGAGGACATCGCCTTCCAAACAAACATTCTTGCGCTCAACGCGGCTGTTGAGGCTGCACGTGCAGGTGCTGCGGGCAAGGGCTTTGCGGTTGTGGCAGAGGAGGTTCGTAACCTCGCCAGCAAGTCCGCAGAGGCGGCAAACAACACCAATGTACTTATCGGCAACTCCATTGAGTCGGTAAACCGCGGTGCTACTTTAGCAGACGAAACCTCAAACTCACTGAAGAGCATTGTAGAGGGCGCTATGCTCGTGAGTGTATCTGTGGACAAGATTACACAGGCTTCAAACGAGCAGGCTACAGCTGCAGAGCAAATAAGCGACCGTATCACGCAGATTTCGGGCGTTATACAGGCAAACTCCGCCACTGCCGAGGAATCTGCCGCAGTGAGCGAGGAAATTTCCAGCCAGGCAAACCTGCTGAAACAGCTTGTGAGTCAGTACCAGCTGAAGGATGGCACCTCCGCACCCGCTATCGGCGCCGGTGCACCCATGATGCAACCCGCTCCACTTGCGCTTGACGCATACAGTGGCGGATATGGCGCTCCGGGCGATGTCATCTTTTAGGCTCATTTAGAAAACAATTAAAACGGCGAAGTGTTGGGGTAGTGCCCAATACTTCGCCGTTTTTTTGTATGTCTTATTTTGAAGGTATGCTATACTATAGTTGTATGTTCCATCTTTAGTTTGTAGTGCATTATATTACCCAAAAACGAAAGGTAAATCAGCTGTGAAAAATGTTGTTATAATACACGGACAAAACAGAAAAGTCGGCAGCAACTACAACATCTCTTGGGATTTAGCCAAAAAGCTACGTTCTGTCAACATAAAAGAACATTTTGTGAATGACATAAAGTTTTGCACAGGTTGTAGCAACTGCATACTCAAAGGCGAGGGCACATGTCCTCACAAAGACAGGATAGCCCCCATAGCATCCGACGTGGAAAATGCGGACATTTTAATAATAAACTCCCCCACCTATGTCATGGGAATGAGCGGCCAGCTGAAAACATTTTTTGACCACATGGCATATAGGTACATGGTACATCGTCCGCACAAGTCTATGGCAAGCAAAGTGGCTGTGCTCATCTCCACTGCGGCAGGCGCAGGGGCAAACCGTGTTATAAAATCCCTCAAAACCCAAATGCTATGGTGGGGTGTAGGCAGGACATACGCCCTGCATTTTTCGGTTTTTGCTACGGGATGGGAGGGTGTCAGCGACAAAAAGAAGGCCGAAATAGCCAGCCGCATAGATAAGATAGCCCTTAAAATTTCACGTCTTAACAAAATAAACCGAGGACTCAAGGGCAGGTTTTATTTTCATCTAATGAAAAAGCTACAACCCAAAATGAACAATCCCATCGACATTGCACACTGGAAAGAGAATGGGTGGATTAGGTAATGTCTGCATATCACTTTGCTTTCTCAATGTGATTTTTCACATATGTATGCTCATTCTACTACATACGCCTCCAAAGCGTACGCATTCACTATTTCCCCATAGTATGCGGTGTGATAGTCCCTGTTCGCACCGTAAAAGCTGCCCTCCACATCCTGCGGGTAAAACTTCGCCTTAGCCTGCTGTGGAACCTCTGCAGGGTCTTGCTCCTGCTTGTAGATAACTTTGCACTCAAGCGTCAAGGGTAGCTGTTTAATTGCAGGCACCGACACGCTTTCGCCCTCAACGAGCGCAAGGCCCAGCTCACTTATCTTGTCCACATCACGGCCCGACTTTGTGCCGCACACAGCAAATATTTTTTTATCCATCTCACCGATAGGAATGTTGATGGTAAATTCGGGGTTTTTGTCCAGCTGCTGCTTTGTAAAGCGGTTTTCCCTAACAAATGCAGTGAAAATGGGCTTTCCCCACTCTATGCCAAGTGTCCCCCATGAGATTACCATGGAGTTTACCCTGTCCTCAGCCTTTGTTGTGAGCAGTACCCCTGTTTTTACAGCTTTTAATATTCCACTTGCGTAGTCTAATACATCTATTTTTTCTTTCATTGGATGCCTCCTGTTTACTTTTAATAGCTTTATGATATAGTAACGACTGCCAAAAATCAAGCAAGTAAAGCATCTGGGTGTGTCCAAGTGAGGTGATTTATTTGCTATATCCCCGCCGCAGGCGGGGATATAGCGCCTTCTTCTTACGCTTGACGTATTCTAAATCACCTCTATTTGTCCACTCCCCAAAAAAACTCCGTAGAGCAAGCTTTTTGCCCTACGGAGTTTTATGTTAAATATACAGGTGAACTTTAGCGTCAACTAAACGTCACATCAATATCCTTCTGTGTGTCCTCGCCATCCTTCGTGCCCACGCTCACCCTGCTGAACTTTTCGCCCGAGATAATCCCCTCGGCAATGGCGTCCTCCACCTCTTTGCGTATCACCCTGCGCAGGTCACGCGCGCCGAACTTGCCGCCCTTCGCCTTTTGCACAAGCAGCTCGCTCGCCTCTTCGCTCCAGCTTATTTCCATGTCCTTTGCGGCCAGCGGCTGCTTGTATTCGGCCAGCATCAGCCCCGCAATCTTGGACAAATCCTCAAGCTCCAGCGGCCTAAAGGTGACAATCTCATCCACACGGCTCAAAAACTCCGGCCGCAAAAAGTCTCGCAGTGCCTTTATGTTCTTTTCACGGCTCATCTCGGCCACCGTTTTGTCAAAGCCGAGGTTGGACACCCTGTCCGCACTGCCTGCATTGCTCGTCATGCAGATGACCGTATTTTCAAAGCTCACCGTGCGGCCGTGCGCGTCGTTTATTTTGCCCTCATCCAAAATTTGCAGCAGAATGTTCATCACATCCGGGTGCGCCTTTTCAATCTCATCAAACAGCACCACGCTGTACGGCTTTCGGCGAACTTTCTCGGTAAGCTGTCCCGCCTCATCGTACCCTATGTACCCCGGAGGGCTTCCTATCAAACGGCTCACCGCATGTTTTTCCATGAATTCGCTCATGTCAAGGCGTATGAGTGGGTCTACCGAATCAAACAGCTGAAACGCAAGTTGCTTTACAAGCTCGGTTTTGCCCACACCTGTCGGCCCCACGAATATAAAGCTTGCAGGCCTTCTGCGCCCCGAAATATCCGCACGTGTGCGCTTTATTGCGCCCGCCACCATGCGCACCGCCTCGTCCTGCCCTATCAGCTTTTCCCTTAGGCGGCTCTCGAGGTTTGCCAGCTTTTTGTACTCGCTCTCCTCAATTTTCAGCGCAGGGATGCCCGTCCACAGCTCGATAACACGTGCAACGTCCTGCATGGTTACCTCTATGCCGTCCACCTGCTCTTTTAGCTCCTCCACCACAGGTTTTTGACGTGCTATCTCGCTTTTTAGCTGTGCAAGACGCTCGTAGTCTCGCTCTTCTTTCTGCTCCAGCTCCGCCTCTTCCTGCTCAAGGTCAAACAGCGCACGCACGCCGTCCTGCCACTTTGAAATCTCCACATGGCGCAGGCTACAGCACGCCGCCGCCTCATCCAAGAGGTCTATGGCCTTGTCGGGCAGGTAGCGGTCGGTGATATACCGCTCAGACAGGCGCACCGCCTGCTCCACTATGTAGCCGGACACCTTTACATAGTGGTGCTTTTCGTAGTATTCTTTCACGCCGTTGAGCACCGCCACTGTGTCCTCAATGCTTGGCTCTTCCACCTTCACAGGCTGAAAACGACGCTCCAGCGCTTGGTCTTTCTCGATATACTTACGGTACTCTGCAAATGTGGTAGCGCCGATGACCTGTATTTCGCCACGTGAGAGCGCAGGCTTTAGGATGTTTGCGGCGTTCATCGCCCCCTCCGAGTCGCCCGCGCCGGTGATGTTGTGCACTTCATCAATGAAAAGTATCACATCGCCTGCCTGCTTCACCTCGGTGATTAGCCCCTTAACACGGCTCTCAAACTGCCCACGGAACTGCGTGCCTGCCACAAGGCTGGTCAAGTCCAGCAGGTAAATTTCCTTATCTTTCAGGCGGCTGGGCACGTCCTTATTTGCAATGCGCAGTGCAATGCCCTCCGCTATGGCGGTTTTACCCACACCCGCCTCACCTATCAGGCAGGGGTTGTTCTTTTGACGCCTTGAGAGAATTTGAATAGTGCGGTATATCTCACGGTCTCTGCCTATCACACGGTCCAGCCTGCCCTGCGCCGCCTTTTGCGTGAGGTTTTCACAGTATGTATCCAAAAACTTGCGCTTGCCACCGCCCTGCTTCGAGCGGCCGTTTTTTGCCTTTTCGTCCTTGCTTTTTTCATCCTGCTTTTTACCGCCGCTCAGCACAAACGGCACGGTGGCGCTTCCGCCGGGGGAAAAGTCCTCCTCTTCCTCCTCGGCACCGCCCGCATCCTTCATGGCCTGCAAATCGCCAAAGCCCTCCATGCTTTGCAGGCTCTCCATTCCGCCCTCACCCACAAAGCCGGCAAAGCGCTCCTCCAGCCCCTCAAGGTCGCCATCGGAAATACCGAACTGCTTTATCATATCATCCACCGGCTTAATCCCAAGACCGTGGGCACAGGTGAGGCAGTAGCCGTCACTGTGGTTGCCCTGCCCGTCCATTCGCTGTATAAAAACAATGGCCGGCCTCTTTTTGCATTGCGTGCACATAACCATAGTTTGTTTCCTTTCTTAGCCTGCGGTGCTTTACGCCTTGCAGGGGTTACGGCAGTACGCACACTTGCTGTACCACCTATATATACGCTTTATCGGCATTTTGTATCCTTTATAAGACACTGTGCCTTTGTGAGCATGTCTACATTATACACCATTCATTACGTTTTGGCAATCTCCATGCCCGTCTGCTAAAAATTTCATTTTCCTAACATATTTGCTGGCATGTCAGCTGAAAAAGTTGAATCCTTGCAAAAGCCCCCACGTTATAGAATCCGAAAAGTAAGCACCGCCGAGAGAGCTTTGCGGGTTGAGCGAATCATACGCCCAAATTGCGCTGAGCGCTATAAAAACATATAGCGCTCCTATAAGCACCCCCACCAGCGCCCCAAGTGCGCTATTGAGCGTATTCATTGCGGGCATTTTTGCTATTCCCACCGCAAGCGTGCGAATAACTCCCATAAGTACGCGGAAAAGCGAGAACAGAATAAAGAAAAGAATTATGCTTATCAGCGGCACAACAATGGGCACCATAACAGAATTTACCACGTTTACAACAATATCCGATGCGCTGAAATCCAGCTGTACGTCCAGCGCCTGATGTATAATTTCTATTATATTATCCGGCAAAAAGCCGATGGATTGCTCCAATATCTGCCGCACGCTTGTAGCGCCGTTTTGCCCTATGGCCTGCGCCACATGCTCCTCCACGGACGGACGGATAAAACTGTTAAAAATTGCAGGCGCAAGGTTTGTTGCGGCAATCCACGCAAGCACAAATGCAATCAGTGTGCCAAAAAAGCTGAATAGCCCCGATATAAAGCCCTTGCGTGCGTAGTACGCCGCACACAATGTTAGTATGGCAAGCGCCGCCAAATCGAACACGACGGAATACATATTCATATTTACAAATCCTTTACACAGCACAGGTTTTTAAGGCGTAAGGCTCGCCCTGATTTGCGTGGCAAAGTTGCGTGTTATCGCTCTAAGCAGAGGAGGAAAGTGTAGAGGATGCCACCTCAGCGGACACATCCGATGAAGTGCCACTGCCCTGCGACACATCAAAAACATCACTGAGCGCAAGCACACTGCCTGCGCATATCACAAGCGGCTCATCTCCCTGCACCAGCGCATATCCCTTTTGCTGTGGCACTTCGCTGTTTATCAGCACACCCTCATCGCCGTAGTGCATCACTTCGCCTGCCGCCAAAACATACGTATCATCATCTATTAGCAGACTTGGCGTGCTACTGCTTGCAATCTGCACCTCGTACAAAGGGCGAAGCTGTGTGTCTATGCGCACCACCTGCACCTGCTCCTGAAAAGCACTGCCAAACGCCAGCGCTATGCCCTCTGTGCTAACATAACTTGTGAGAATACGTCTTGTGTCGTAGTCGTAGCGTGCAAGCTCATTTCCGCTTGCGTCGTACAGCGCCGTAAAGCTATCGTACACCGCAACAATGCGATTTCCCGACAAAAACTGCGCCTGCAAAAGCAGCGCACCCTCTACTCGCACCTCCGCTTGCACCTCGCTACTGCCGACATTGAGCATGTACAAAGTGCTTCCCATTGTGCCGCCACTTGAGGATATGCACCCCAGTACTATGTTGCGGTTATCGACATGAAAGTCAGCGAGTATGGGTGTCTCATCCACTATTTCAAACGTAAAATTCGGCTCGCTTGTGTTGTAAGTGGTGTCCATCACCGTCATTGTGGAGCTGAAACGAGAGGTGGTAACCTGTGCAAGCCACCCACCCGGGCTCATTTCGCAAAACAAAATATCTTGTAGTGTAGTTATTTTTGCTATATTTCCAGCTCTGCTCTCTATCGTGTACTCTCGCCCGCCTCTATTGTACACCACCATCCTACTGTTCC
The DNA here is from genome assembly GCA_964370045.1 of uncultured Oscillospiraceae bacterium. Lineage (GTDB taxonomy): Bacteria > Bacillota > Clostridia > Oscillospirales > Ruminococcaceae > JAAYCI01. The sequence continues at coordinate 33,813 of CAYJGZ010000016.1, read as the reverse complement.
CTGCGGACATGCCGGGCGAGGCATAGTTGTGCTGAGTGCGAAACGTCTCCCTGCCTGCGGAGGATACCACCGCCGCATCACGTTCGCCCAGTGCGGCAAACGCACCGCTTCCCATCGGCTCTGCCTTGATAAAGCCGTTCAGCGCAAAATCCATGGGGAAGCCCTCGCCGCCCCATGCGGCAATGCGCACATCCTCGTACACGTCCGAAAAAAAAGTCGCCGCTGTGAGGTAGCTACTCGTCTGGTAAAATAAAAAGCCTGCAATAAAAATAAACAAAGCTACCGCTATACGTATTCTGCGCCGCCTGCGCTTGCGCTTTGCGGGGGATAGCTTATTTTTTTTGCGCTTTGGTAGCATTATCAGGTTGGAGTATGGTTCATCCACATCCTCCTGCGCCTGCTCATCTGCCTGCGCCTGCTTGCCTGCTGTAGGCGCACTTAGCTTTACGCCCGAAAACAGATGCCTGCGCTTACGCTTTTTACCCGCAGGCTTTTTTTCATCCTGACGCTTTTTTTGAGTATCTTGTGGCGCTTTGGGCCTTGGCTCATCCACACTGCTTTGGCCATCTGCAGTGCCTTGCTTTTTTTGCGCACTACCTTTATCATTCTGCTCGGTCTGTAGCTCCTGCCCGTCCTTTGAGCTGTCGCTGTCGTCCTGCATTTTTTGTGCATCAGCTTCGCTCGGCGCTGTGGCCTGCGGCTGTTTTTCCTCTGTGCTCGGCTTTTGTTCGGGTGACACTTGTGGCGAATGCGCAGGTGGCGTGCTCGCAGTTCTGCCCATTCTATCGGCGGCGGCTGCCTGCTCCGCCTTTTGCTCGCCCGGTAGCACCAGCTTTGTGTGCCGTATTTTTTTTCTTTTTTTACTCGCCATACACACACCTATACTGTTATAGTTATCTGCTTTCGCACACGTCGAAAAGCGCATCTTTCGGGTAAAATACCCTGTCCAAAAAAAGCCCCTTTGCCGCAAGCGTAGGCCCTGCCAGCCCCCGCTTTCCTGTGCGCAGTGCCTCAGCTACCTGCTGCGGCGACATCTTTCCCTCGCCCGCTTTTAGCAAAGTTCCTGCGATGATACGCACCATATTGTACAAAAAGCCATCGGCAGACACCGAGATTTCCACCCACTGGCCACGCCTGTTTACTTCAAGCGTTTTTATGGTGCGCACGGTGGTTTGCACGCTACTGCCTGCGGACATAAACGCGCAAAAATCGTGCTTTCCCAAGAGCGGCAAAGCCGCCTGCTGCATTGCGCTCTCGTTTAGCTTTGCCGCCACACGCAGGTATCGATTCTGCGCAAAAACATCGTCCACCGCACTGTTGAGTATAACATAGCAGTACCGCTTTGCGCTCGCCGAGTAGCGTGCGTGAAAGGCATCGGGGACTTTTTGACAGGACAGTACACGTATATCCTGCGGTAGGCTCATGTTTAGCGCCAAGGGTATTTTTTGCGAAGGTATGTTTGTTTCACACTTAAACGAAACACAAAACTCCCTTGCATGCACCCCAGCATCCGTCCTGCTACATCCCTTTACATCCGGCGCTTCGCCAAACACCGCCCTCATCGCATCTTGCAAGGTTTCACACACACTCACAGCATTTTTTTGCACCTGAAAGCCGTGGTATGCGCCGCCGTCAAAGGCCATGCGCAAAAGATAATTTTGCATCACCATACCGCTATCCACAGCCGAATAAACGTGTAAATGCTGTCCGAAAACGCCACCAGCGCAAAAATCGCAAGCCCCACACAAAATATAAAAACATCCTCACCCGTGATGTGCAAACGGCGCAGGCGGGTGCGCCCCTTGCCACCACGGTAGCACCTGCTTTCCATGGCCATGGCAAGCTCCTCCGCCCTGCGAAAGGCGGACAAAAACAGCGGAATAAGCACCGGCACAAGCGCCTTCACACGCTTAATAATTCCGCCCGAGTCCAGCTGAGCGCCACGAGCCTTTTGTGCGCTCATTATCTTGTCCGTCTCCTCGATTATGGTGGGAATCATGCGCAGTGCTATTGTCATCATCATGGCAAGCTCGTGCGCCGGAAAGCGAATTTTCGCAAGCGGGCTTAGCAGGCTCTCGATTGCGTCGGTGAGCACTATGGGGCTTGTGGTGTAGGTGAGCAGGCTTGCGCCCGCAATAAGACACAAAATGCGTATGCACATGCGCACCGCATAGTAAATGCCGCCGTCCGTGATGGTAAATATCCACCATGAAACCAGCACGTTACCCTCCTGCACAAAAAACAGGTTGAGGATGGTGGTAAATATAAGAATGGGCAGTAGCGGCTTAAAGCTACGTAGCAACGTGCGCATGGGAATTTTCGCAACCACGTACATTATCAGCACAAAAACTCCCGAGATGGCAAGCCCCAAAGGATTGCTCCCTATGAACAGCACTATTATGTAGGCGATGACCAGCACTACTTTCAGCCGTGCGTCCAGCCTGTGCAGGGGGGAGGTGCCCGGAAAGTGCTGGCCTATGGTAATATCACGAAGCACCGCCGCCACCTCCGTTTTTGTATTCGAGTATTTTTTCGGCGGCGTATTTCACCGTGTATACGTCGGTGTCAATATCCAGCCCCATCTCTTTTAGGCGCAGGAAAATTTTTGTTATCTGCGGCACGGACAGCCCCATCTCCAAAAGCTCCTGCGCACGGGCAAACACAGTGGCTGTCTCATCCTGCATCACCACGCCGCCGTTTTGCATCACCAGCACCTCGTCCGCATACTTCGCCACATCTTCCATGCTGTGGCTCACGAGCACCACGCTTGTGCCGGTGGTGCGATGAAAGTTTTTAATTTCGTTAAGTATGGTGTCTCTGCCCTCAGGGTCCAGCCCTGCGGCAGGCTCATCCAGCACCAAAAGCTTGGGCCGCATTGCCAAAACACCCGCAATGGCCACCCTGCGCTTTTGCCCACCCGAAAGCTCAAACGGGCTACGGGACAGCATCTCCTCGCTTATGCCGCAAAAGGCGGCGGCGCTTTGCACACGCTCGGCTATCTCCCCCTCCGACAGCTGCATGTTACGAGGGCCGTAGGCGATGTCCTTTGCCACCGTGTCCTCAAAAAGCTGATACTCGGGGTACTGAAACACAAGCCCCGTCAAAAAACGAAACTTGCGGATGTCCTTTGGGTTTTCCCATATGTCCATGCCATCTATGAATATCCTGCCGCTTGTGGGCTTCAAAAGGCCGTTGAAGTGGGTGATAAGCGTGGACTTGCCACAGCCCGTAGCGCCTATTATGCCCACAAAAGAGTGCTCGCGAAGCTCAAAGCTTATGTCACTTATTGCGGCGGTGGCATCGGGCATACCGGGGTTGTACACATAGCTAAGGTTTTCCACACGCACAATGGATGCCATTATCCCACCTGCCTTTCGGGCGGTGCTTTGCCCGTGAGCTTTTCGTAAATCAGCTGTGCGCACTGCTCCACCGCAGTGACACCTTTGGGCATTTCCAGCCCCATTTCGCTTAGCATCTCGCACAGCTCCGCCGACTGCGGAATATCAAGGTGCAGCTCCTGCAGCTCTTTTGTGCGGCTGAACACCTCGCTCGGCGTGCCCGAAAACGCCACACGCCCCCTGTCCATCACCACCACACGGTCCGCCTCGGTGGCCTCCTCCATGTAGTGGGTTATGTGCACCACGGTGATGCCCTGCTCCTTGTTCAGCTTTTTGACGGTGCGCATAATTTTCTGCCGCCCACGTGGGTCAAGCATGGCGGTTGCCTCGTCCATCACAATGCACTCGGGGTTCATCGCCAGCACGCCTGCCACAGCCACACGCTGTTTTTGGCCGCCGCTCAGCTTGTGCGGCTGGCGGTCTTTGTGCGCATATATACCTGCGGATTTCATCGCCTCATCTATACGTGTGCGTATTTCATTCGGTGGCACGCCTAAATTTTCCAGCGCAAACGCCACGTCCTCCTCCACCACCGTCGCCACAATTTGGTTGTCGGGGTTTTGAAACACCATCCCCACCGTCTGGCGAATATCCCACAAAAGCTCATCCTCCGACGTGTTCATCGCCTTTACCCAAACGGTGCCTGCCTCGGGCAGTAGCATAGCGTTAAAGTGCTTTGCAAGTGTGGATTTTCCGCAGCCGTTTGCACCTAATACCGCAACAAACTCACCCTTTTGCACAGCGATGCTCAGCTGTTCTATCACATACGGGTGTTCCTCGTCATAGCGAAACGAAACATTATCACAACGAATCATATCGGACATTTATGCTTTCTCCTTGTGCGCAAAAAAGCGCCTGTGTTTTTCAGGTGTATACAAAAGGGTAGGTTTATTTTTTTCGCTATATCCTCCCCCGCCTGCGGCGAGGGGAGGATATAGCGCTTCTTCTCGTACTTAACGTATAGCATTTTACCTTCAAATCACTTCTCAATTAAAGGGCTTGCCCTGCTACTCGCCCAAGTCGGCATCATCTGCAACCCACCGGCTGCTCGCCCCGCAGGGCATTGCGCCGCCCGATGTCACGGGCAGGCCTATCTCGCTACATTGCACTTTGCCGCCTATCTTCTTTTGCAAAAGTGAATTCAGCATGTAGCCCATCACCCCCGGCGCAAGGCCGCTGGTGTAGCTGTTCACCACAAAAAACAGCGGTGTGTCACTCAAAAGCTGTACCGTCTGCACAAGTAGCGGCCACAACGCTTCCTCCAGCTTCCACACTTCACCCGAGGGCCCTCTGCCATAGCTGGGCGGGTCCATTATAATGGCATCGTATGTATTGCCCCTGCGCATTTCCCTTGCGACAAACTTCACACAGTCGTCCACAATCCAGCGCACGGGTCTGTCCGCAAGGCCGCTCGCCGCCGCATTTTCCCTCGCCCAGCTCACCATGCCCTTGCTCGCATCCACATGCACAACACTCGCCCCTGCCGCCGCACACGCAAGCGTCGCACCGCCTGTGTAGCCGAACAAGTTGAGCACCCTCACAGGGCGAGCCGCATTTTTTATGCACCGCATGTAGCTGTCCCAGTTTACCGCCTGCTCGGGGAACACACCCGTGTGCTTAAAGCCCGTAGGGCTCACAATAAGCGTGAGGTCGTTATATTTTATGCGCCACTTTTCGGGCAACTTCTTGCGGTAATCCCATCCGCCGCCGCCCTTTTCGCTTCGGCTGTACACCGCATCCACACTGTGCCACTTCGGGGTGGCATAGGGCGTGTCCCATATCACCTGCGGGTCGGGGCGCTGCAGTAGCACATTGCCCCAGCGCTCCAGCCTAAAGCCGCCGCTTGTGTCCAAAAGCTCGTACTCTTTCCATCCGTCTGCAAGCCGAATGTTTGTATTGCTAAGCATCTGCGCTATCCCTCATTATCTGCTCAAGTGTCTGCTGTCGGCCTGCCGCATCCTCCTGCGGCGGCGCAATGCCAAGATGTGCGTACGCCTTGTGCGTCACACATCGCCCACGGGGCGTGCGCATCAAAAAGCCCACCTGCATAAGGTACGGCTCGCACACATCCTCCAGCGTCACCGCCTCTTCACCCAGCAGTGCCGCCAGCGTCTCCAGCCCCACAGGGCCGCCTGCGTATGTGTCCACAATCGCACGCAAAAGGCACCTGTCCAGCTCGTCCAGCCCCATGTCGTCTATTTCCATACGCTTTAGCGCATACGCCGCAATGTCCGCATCCACTGTGTCATTGCCCGACACCATGGCGTAGTCACGCACACGCTTGAGTAGTCTATTCGCCACACGAGGCGTGCCCCTACTGCAACGTGCTATGTCGCAAGCGCCCTGCTCATCGCAGGATATTTGCAAAATATCAGCGGAGCGACGCACTATTTGCGCAAGCTCCTGCGGTGTGTACATCTCCAGCTTCAAAAGAACGCCAAAGCGGTCTCGCAAAGGAGCGGAGAGCTGACCCGCACGAGTGGTCGCCCCCACCAGCGTAAAACGGGGCAAGTTTATGCGAATGGACTGCGCCGAGGGGCCTTTGCCTATCATTATGTCCAGCACAAAGTCCTCCAGCGCGGAATACAAAACCTCCTCCACCTGCCGTGACAGGCGGTGGATTTCATCCACAAAAAGCACATCACCCTCCTGAAGGTTTGTGAGAAGTGCCGCCAAATCCCCCGGCTTTTCTATGGCAGGTGCGCTGGTGGCACGAAACTGTGCGCCCATCTCCTGCGCCACAATGTTCGCAAGCGTTGTCTTGCCAAGGCCGGGCGGGCCGTAGAGGAGCAGATGGTCCAGCACCTCACCCCTGAGCTTTGCGGCTTTCATGTAGACACGCAGGTTTTCCTTGGCCTTTTTCTGCCCTATGAACTCATCGTCCGCAAGCGTCCTTGGGCGCAAAAGCGCCTGCGTATCAACATCCGCCGTGGTGGGCTTTGGGGAAATCAGCCGCTCCTCCTCGGGCGCAGGTATATGTGTATTTGACGGTTGTATAGCCATTACTTTCCTCTTTTGCAGTGTTTGTTATCATGTGGAAATGTCGTTTTTTGCAAACGTGAACAAAAGGCTAATTACGTTTTTTGGCATATCCTCCCCCGCCGTAGGTGGGGAGGGTATGCCGCCCTCTTTTCACGCTTAACATATAGTGATTTATCTATAAACCACTACGGCATGTAAAATTTTTACCACTTGCCCAGCGACTTCAGCGCAAGGCGCACCATCTCGGCCACGGGCAGTTCACCATCCAGCCCGATGCACGCCGCCGCCGCTTCGCTTTGGGTATATCCCAGCGCTGTCAGCGCCTCTATCGCCTGCTGTACTGCGCTTTGCGGTGCGCCCTGCACTGCACCGCCCAAGTCTCCCATCGCAATGCCGCCGCCCGAAATTCCCTTTGGCATTTTATCCTTGAGTTCCAGCACAATGCGCTGGGCAAGCTTTGGCCCTACACCCTGCGCCGCCGTAAACGCCTTGTGGTCGCCTGCACTTATGGCAAGCGTGATTCGCTCGGGGGACAGCGCACTCAAAATAGCAAGCCCCACCTTTGGCCCCACACCCGAAACACCCGTGAGCAGCAGGAACATCTGCCTATCTGTGAGACTCTCAAACCCAAAAAGTGACATCGCATTTTCGGAAACATTCAGGTGCGTGTATACCGTAGCTGTGCTTCCTTGGGCAGGCAGAACAGCGTTTTGGGGCATGTTCACCTCAAACGCAACGCCGCCGCACTCTATGGCCGCAAAGCCGGGCGATACATCCACAATTTTTCCCGTAAGAGAGTAAAACATTTTTATTTACCACGCCTTTGCTATGATAGTGTCGGCACAAGCCCAAGTGAGCAGTGGGTGTGTACAAAAGAGCAGGTTTGATTTTTTTGTACATCCTCCCCCGCCTACGGCGGGGGAGGATGTACCGGCATCTTCGTGCTTGTGGTATATGGTATTTTCATTTTGCAGTGTCACCTTAAAAGTAACCCATCTCTTCACGCCTTGTCAGCGCCCTGCCGTACTGCCTGCTCCGTGCGCTGTTTAGGTGGCACAGCGCTATGGCCAGCGCGTCGGCGGCGTCGTCCGGCTTTGGTATTTCGCTTAGCTTTAACAGCCTGCACATCATCTCCTGCACCTGCTTTTTGGGTGCTTTGCCGTAGCCTGTCACCGCCATTTTCACCTGAAGCGGGCTGTACTCGCAGATGGGCACGCCGTTCATCCTCGCTGCCAAAAGCACCACGCCTCTGGCCTCGGCCACAGCGACCGCCGTCTTTTGGTTCGAGTTAAAAAACAGCGTTTCAATGGCCATTACATCCGGCTTGTACTCCTTCAAAAGCGCCGTTATGTCCTCGTAAATTTCAAGCAATCTGTCCTCAAAACAGGTGTGCGCCTGTGTGGTCACAGCGCCAAAGCCCACCGCACAGCCGCCTGCAGGCGATGCCTGCACCACGCCGTATCCGCATATGGCATACCCGGGGTCTATGCCCAAAACACGCATGTATTTTCCTCCCCGTGTAGCTTGCGACAAAACAAAAACAAGCACCGATTGCTCTGCACTGCGCGCCTGCGACAATACTCCCTCAGGCGACTGCACACCATTTCCCACAATCATTATAGCACGCATTGCGAGTATTCACAATGCGGCGAGGTGTGTATAGAAAAATTCTACAATTCTTCGCCGAGGTATAGTACACATTTTTAAGCTATGTTATACTTAACTTGTTCTTTTTAATCGCAATTTGCAGCGATTTTTGCGCAATTTCTCTTTTGCACAAACAAAAACGCATCTCATACAACATTATAGATAGGAGCGTGTTGTACATGTCCACTCCGCACAATTCCGCACAGCCGGGCCAGATAGCTAAAACGGTGCTAATGCCGGGGGACCCCTTGAGGGCAAAGTTCATCGCCGAAAAATTTTTAAGCGACGCAGTGCTGTTTAACAGCGTCCGTGGGATGCTGGGCTACACGGGCACTTACGAGGGAAAGAGCGTGTCCGTGATGGGTAGCGGCATGGGTATGCCCTCCATGGGTATATACAGCTGGGAGCTTTTCACCCACTACGAGGTGGATGCCATCATACGCATCGGCTCTGCGGGGGCGTACAGCCCTGAGCTTTCGCTGTTTGACATGGTGCTGGCGGATGCCGCATGGAGTGAATCCTCCTATGCGCACACCCAAAACGGCTGCGAAAAGGACATTATTTCCTCCAGCTGTGAGCTGAACGAAAACATTCGGCAAAGTGCCGCACGCCTTGGCAAAAAGCTGACAGAGGGCACTATACATTCAAGCGATGTGTTTTACAGGCAGGAGCGTTCCGACACACCCCACTGGCAGATATTTTCGGAGCAAAAGGGCTGCCTTGCTGTGGAGATGGAGAGCTTTGCGCTATTTCACAATGCGCATGTCAACGATAAAAAAGCCGCCTGCCTTTTGACAATATCCGACAGCTTGTGCCATTCTCAAAGCACCAGCTCACACGAGCGTGAGCAGAGCTTTACGGACATGATGCAAGTGGCACTGGGGGCGGTATAATGCACGTTACAAAGCTAAAATTCGATGCACATGCGCTCGCAAGCGCCGCCATAGCCGCACGCCAAAATGCGTACGCACCCTACTCGGGCTTTTTAGTGGGAGCGGCACTTTTGGCAAAGGACGGCAGGGTTTTCACAGGGTGCAACGTAGAAAACGCCGCTTACAGCGTGTGCAACTGTGCCGAGCGCACCGCCCTTTTCAGCGCAGTGGCGGCAGGTGCACAGGACTTTTGCGCCATTGCGATTGCAGGCGCAAAAAAAGAACACACGCTCGCCACATTGCCCGACTGCCTGCCCTGCGGCGTGTGCCGCCAGGCGCTGAGCGAATTTTGCGACGAGGACTTTTGCGTGGTGCTTGCACTGGGCGAAGGCAACATCAAGACATACACATTGGGGGAGCTACTCGCCCATCCTTTTAAGCTTTGACGTGGATTTCCAATCATCAATCAACCCGAAAGGTGAATATTTATGCACATAAGCCGCTATATCGACCACGCCGTGCTGAAGCCACAGCTAAGCCAAGACGAGGCAAAAAGCGCTATTGAGCTGGGCGTAAAGCACAACGTAAAAACCGTGTGCGTGCGCCCGATGGACATTGCCTTGGCACGTAGCATTTGCGAGGGCACAAGCACCGAGGTCTCCACCGTGCTCGCCTTTCCACACGGGTGCACCACCCCGGCTGTAAAGAGCGCCGAGGCCGCCTGCTACATACAAGACGGCGCACAGGAAATAGACATGGTGGCAAACTATGCGCTGATACGCAGTGCAAAGTGGGATGCCCTACTAAAGGACATGTGCGCCGTGACGGACATTGCACGCCCTGCTAATATTTGCCTCAAGGTGATTTTGGAAACATGCCTGCTAAGCGAGGCAGAAATACACCGTGCAACGCTAATTGCAATAGAGGCAGGGGCGGATTTTGTCAAGACCTCCACAGGGTTTGCACAGCATGGTGCCACCGAAAATGCAGTGCGCCAAATGCTAAAGGCGGCAGAGGGGCGCATTCTCGTGAAGGCATCGGGTGGCATCCGCAGCTACGACGAGGCCGCTCGCTACATACAAATGGGTGTTGCAAGGCTGGGCGTGGGGTATACCACCACCCCCATTTTGTGCGAGGGCACAGCGTCAATTTCAAGCGAGGAATACTAAAAAACCATCACGCAAAAAGCCACCAAGCGCCTCATTTTCAGAGGGTCTTTGGTGGCTTTATTTTTTGCTTTTAGTTAGTTGTTGTATGTGCCTTTCAGCGTGCACTGCGCCAAAATATGGCCGTCCATCTGCTTGTACATGTCGTTCATGTAAAAGCCTTTTTCAAGGTTTAGCGTTTTATCCAATGCATAAACATGCAGCTCATACAGGTGCGGCGCATCGGGAGGTGCCATGCCGCCGTAAAAGCTGGAAAGCTCCCTCGACTGCGAGCCGCCCTGCATACTCATACAGCTGTTGACACCCTGCACAAAGTCGGTGGCCGTTTGGCTCTCGTTTTCCTTTATGCTTGTGCGGGTGATGTTCGCCGCCGTCCAGTGAATCCACACAAAGCCACCGCTCACAGGGAACGCATCCTTGTCCTCCAAAACAAGCGCATAGCTCACAGTGCCCGCAGGCGCATCCTGTATTTCAAGCGGCAGGGAATACGTAGGCATCCCGTTTTCGTTGAACTGCTCACCGTGCTTGCCGTACTTTGCGTCAATCATCCCGTCTTTTATGCCACTGCTTGTTACAATCATGTCCCTACCCCCATTGCTTTATGTTTACACAGTGTCGACACTATGTAGTATAAATTCACTATATACCGCTAAATATTATTCTACCGGCTCAATACTTGTGACACTTGGCACCTCATCCGACTCCAGCGGAACAAAGATGTACACATATGCGTAGCCCTCTTCGGGGGCGGAGGTCACCGTGGTGCTCTTGCAGTAAAAGCGGTAGTTTGTGCCTGCCACCACCTGCGTTGCCACCTTCTCAGGCTCGTATGTCACGCCTACTTCGCCCGCCATTGCTTGGTCAAAAATAGCCATGTCATCGTCTGTTACATCCCTGTCCTCCGAGTATCCGCCCACTATCTGTGCGGAGGCATCCGACGAAGCGGGTGCGGCAGAGGAGCTTGCGCCGGCGGAAGAGCAGGCCGCCATAGCCGCCACGCACACAAGTGCTGCCATCATGACAAGTAGTTTCTTTAGCATAATTTTTTCCTCACATTCCATATGTTACTTAAAATTATTTTGCTTGCCTATTAAGCAAACAAAAACCACCACTCATTTGCCGGATTACCTGCGATGGTTGGTGGTTTTTTGGAGCAGGTGATGGGAATCGAACCCACGTGGCCAGCTTGGAAGGCTGGAGTTCTACCATTGAACTACACCTGCATTTATTGTGGTATAACGCAAACGAGCATTGCCATCTGTGCGATACCGATACAGTATACCACAACATTCACAGCTTGCCAATAGCAATACCGCATAATTCTGCCGAACACAGCCCTATACATGAAAAAATCAGCAAAATCACTATTTTTTCATGTTGTACCACACTTATTTACAGACATTTTTATAACACTTCACGCTACAGCATTTCCATCTGCTCATACATTTCAAGGTCAAAATCGCAGCGTCTGCCCTCACACTCCTGCCTTGGACAGATGGCACAGCTCTCGAACTCCTCCTGCGTTTGCACAAGAAGGCCGCAGGTAGACTTTATTGGGTTCATGAGGCCACTGGGCAAAACCTTCACGCCAAGGCGCTCGTCCGCTCCGTCCAGTAGCGAAAAAAGCTTTTTTATCTCCTCCACACTCCAGTCTCGCACAGAGCCGGGGCCTAAGCGAATGTGCTTGTCCACCTCAAAATCCGCCGCAAAGTCCGCAAGCATCTCGGTGTTTGCTTTCATATATGCAGTGTAGGCGATTTGGTCGGTAATGTACTCATCCAGCGGGGTCTGCGCTTGCGCAATACATTCGCTAATCTCCTCGCCCGCCGTGGCTATGTACACAAACACCCTTGGCTCATCCGCAAGCTTGCTTGCGGCGATTTTACTGCAAAAGCGCACTCCCTCTATTTCAAAGCCTTCCCTGTATACATTTTGCAGTTGCACCTGCCGCACAAGGTATGCGGGGCGTGATATGCCATTTAGCTGCTCCGAAAGCGCGAGCGCCCTTTTTTGCACCTCCGAGCCGTCCTTTGCGTGCAGGCGCTGTAGCAGTGTTTCTTTCGGAATTTCAAACGCTATGTCCCTTTTCAGCATCTCTCTCATGTTTTACGCCCCACATTTCGCTGTTAGTTATGTATTTTTAGCACAAAATCGATACCTTTACCATTTTACCAGCAGTTGTGTAATAGGTCAAACTTCATGTGCATAATTATACCAAGCACCGCCACACACCTGCGGCCAAATATGTTTTTTTACAAAATTACTCACCCGTAACACTCGACTTGACCGCACATAACTGTTATAATTATATTGATAATATAGTCACAGTTTTATCGCAACTCACCTCGCATATTTTGCGTAGTTTTGTCGCTTTATCAAGAAATTACCGTGCAACCCACGGGACACTCATACGTAACTTCAGGAGGCATCAATGAAAATCGTAGTGCTGGACGGCCACACCGAAAACCCGGGAGATTTGAGCTGGGCGGAGCTTGAAAGCATGGGCGAGCTTTTTGTGTACGAGCGCACGCCTGTGGATGATACAGCGGAAATTATACGTCGCATTGCGGATTGTGAGGTTGTCATCACCAACAAGACTCCCCTTTCCGCCCACACTATAAACGCCTGCCCAAACATACGCTATATCGGGCTTTTGTCCACAGGGTACAATATCGCCGATGCCAAAGCCGCACGGGCACGCAATATTCCCATCACAAACATCCCCGCATACTCCACCGCCGCCGTGGCGCAGTTTACGGCCGCGCTACTGCTGGAATTATGCCACCATGTTGGGCATCACAACAGTGCTGTAAAAGAGGGACGCTGGAGTGCTTGCGCAGATTTTTGCTTTTGGGACACGCCACTCACCGAGCTTGCAGGCAAGACAATGGGCATCATTGGCTTTGGGCGCATCGGCATGGCCACCGCCGCCATAGCACGTGCATTAGGTATGCAGGTGCTGGCATACAATAGGAGCACCACCGATGAGGGCAAGGCGCTTGCCACCTATGTGGATATTGATACTTTGTACGCCAAATCAGATGTTATATCGCTACATATTCCGCTATTTCCCGAAACGGAAGGCATGATAAACAAGGACGCTATTTCCAAGATGAAAAAGGGTGCTTTGCTTATAAACACCGCACGGGGGGCGCTTGTAAACGAGCAGGACTTGGCCGATGCGCTAAAAAGCGGCAAGCTTGCAGGCGCAGGCCTTGATGTGATGGCGCAGGAACCTCCACCGCCCGACAGCCCACTGCTAAATGTAGACAACTGCATCATAACACCCCACATCGCCTGGGCATCACACGAGAGCCGTGCCCGACTTATGGGTATAGCGGCACAAAACCTGCGCTCCTTTTTGGATGGCACGCCGCAAAATGTTGTAAACTAACAAATCTAAAATCAATAATGCTCTTATCATTTCTTGTGCTTCGCATGATAAGAGCCGCATATTTCATTAAATTTTATGCCGATGCGAAGCGGCGGAATGGAGCATTATTATGGTTCAGCACATTGTTTTTTGGAATTTCAAGGATGAGTTTGACAAAAACGAGGTATTTGCAGAGCTACAGCTCGCTTTTGCCCCAATATGCGAGAGCATCCCTGGCATAAAATCTCTCTCACTGCATCGAGGCTACCAAGGATACGATGCCTGCCTGATAACCATCCACGAGGATGCCGCCGCACTAAACGCATACCAAGAGCACCCTGCGCACCAAAAAGTAAAGGCCATTGTCGCCACCTACAAAAGCGAGCGTGCCTCCTGCGACTTTGAATTATAAAGTGGCATTTTTATAAAGCAGGTGTTTTATCCATTCCGCCATCCACCTAACGACGATAATTTCACCTACTTGTGTGATACAATCATACAGGTGACCTTGTTTTAGGCTTTGTTCACTACCCGCTTGCACCTGCAGCTTGTTTTTGCTTTTCAATATTACTCACCATTTTACATCTCGGTGCACCATCGCTTATCCTCAAAAAAGGAGGCGCTGCCATGCTTTCATACATGTCGGTATCTTCACAGGATGTTTCGCCCATTGATGCGGCATTGCTAAACACGGCACGCTATTTTGCCATCATACTACTGTGTGGCATTGGCTTGTTGCTTTTGGTTCAGTTTGTGTACTACAGCATTTCCGCATCCCGTGTGCAACAAAAAAACTCCATAAAGCTCGCCATATTCACAGCCATCACCCGTGCGAACTCCGCCGTAACTAAGGAGGAGCGGGATGCTGTGCGCATTTCTGCGGGCATACAGCTATTCGACCGCAAGGGGCTTTCCGTTCTCTCTCAAGTGTATGAATCATTAAGCCATACTAACCGCCAAACATTACGAGAAATCGTGCTAAATATGGGCGGTGCTGTTTACATCTCCCACCAGCTGAACACCGCCGCAGATGACTACCTTGTGGAAATTTTACGCATGGTTGGCGTTTTAGACTTGGTCAGTCTGGAGGCTCGGGTGGTGGAGCTGATGTACGAGCACCGCGACAACATAGATTTGCAGTTTCAGGCGTTTTTAACGCTTGCGGAGCTTGGCAGCGAGGAAAAGCTCGCCAAGGTGTGCATGGACGAAAGCTTTGTGCGCTCGCTCTCCTTTCGCAGCTTACAGCAGCTTTTGAAGGCATACACCGGCAACAAAACAGCGCTGTACAGCGAGCTGCTTGAATCGCCCGATGCGTACGTGGTGCGCATTTGTATTCGGCGTGCGGGCATTGAGGGTATGCGCTCGCTTGCGGACAAGATACTGCCCTGGCTGGACAGCGACAACTTCAATATAGTCATAGATGCGGTGCGCTCGCTGGGGCTTTTGCATTATGCTCCGGCCGCACAAAAAACAGCGGCGCTGCTAAAGCACGAGCGCTGGGAAGTGCGCAGTGTTGCGGCCACCGCACTGGCCAGCATAAGCCCGGTGCAGTATGCCGATACTCTTGCGGATGCCCTGCAAGACCGTGAGTGGCAGGTGCGCTATAACGCCGCCGCCGCACTGCGCGGCTGTGAGAACTTTGAGCAAATTCGCCAAAAAGTACTTGCCACCGGCGATAAGTACGCCATTGAAATGCTCGACTACATGGCGCACACGGCAAAGATGTGGAGGCAGGACAAATGACAGATACACTTATTTCTATCCTGCTTGTGTTTAATCTTGTTTGCCTCGTAGCCGTGGTTGTGCTTAACTACAACGGCCTTGTGCGGCTTGCGTTTTCACTTTTGCGCCTTGCAAACTATGCTGAAGCTCTGCACAATTCCCCTCACGAGCGTCTTGTGGACAACGATAGCCTCATGCCCGCCACGCTCATCCTGCCCGACTGTGACGAGGAAGTGAACGCTGTACGGACTGTGCGCAAACTACTTGAAATTGACTACCCCGAATATGAGATAGTAGCGGTGTGCGACAGCCGCCGTAGCCGAACGCTGAATGCACTTGTGCAGGCGTACAACATGGTGGAGGTGCGCCAGCCCATACGCCGTGTTTTAGAGACAGAGCAGGTCAGCAGGGTTTACCGTAGCTCCGAGCATCCCGAGCTTATTGTAGTGGACAAGCCCTCAGCCGGCCGCCACGATGCACTGAACACGGGTGTAAATATCTCCCGCTATCCGCTTTTTGTGGTGCTTGCGCAGGGTGTCACCCTTAAAAAAGACGGCCTTGTGGATATTACGATGCCGTTCGCAAAATCACACAGGGTGGTGGCAGTGGGCGGACTTCCCCGTGTGGACGGCAGAAGCGGCATGGCAAGAGGCCTGCTTCCCAGCTTTCAACAGGCAGAATATCTAAGCACCTTCCCTGCGGGGCTTGCTGTGCCCGGGCAGACAAAGCTACCCATAATGCCGGGGGCGTTTGGTGCATTTCGCAAGCAAACCGTCATAAGTAGGGGCGGCTTTGTGAAAAATAGCAGCGAGACAGAGCTTGTGGTGCGTCTTCACAGAAGCCTTATCGACCGCAACGTCTCACACGAGGTGGAGCTGCTTGCCGAGCCTGTTTTTCGCATAAATCCGCCTAAAAATCTTGTCCGCCTCTTCAAGCAACGTCGCCGCTGGCAACGCGAGCTAATGAGCACGCTGTGGATGAACCGTGGCATGATTTTGAACCCTCACTATGGGCGCACAGCACTGGACATGTTTTTCACCATGCTATTTGAAATTTTTCTGCCCGTTTTGGAGCTTGGCGCTTGCATCGCCATCCCGCTGTCCTTTGCGTTTGGGCTTGCAAACTCTGCTCTTTTTATCACATTTTTAGCGGCAGAAATTTTATTCAGCATCGTTATTTCTTTGGCAGGGGTAATCTCTCAACAGATTTTAGAGAGCGATACCCCCTCCTTTGGACGCCTTTTGAACCTTCTGTTTTTCAGCATCCTCACAAGCTTCGGCTACAGGCAAATTGTACTACTGTTCAAGGTTATTTCTCTGTTCATGCCCTATCCAAAGCTAAAGAAAAGGAAATCAGACGCAAAAGTCACCCCCGAATATCACCCCCCTGCCGAAAGCCTTACCCTGCAGGACGCACTCACCCAAAGCCCTCTTTTCCAAGGAGTGATAAGCTACGACGACGACACAACGTCAGAAATCACCGTGAGTGACACACCTGTGAAAGCCCCTGCAATCACAACATCGCATGACAGTAAGCTGTCGACGCAGACCATTGCACAACCGCCCAAAGCTACAAGCACCTCACTGCAGGAGGAGCTGTTCAAAAAGCCACAAGCACCGCAAGCGCCCAAAGCGCCGAGCGCCT
>CAYJGZ010000016.1:0-16909 GCA_964370045.1 uncultured Oscillospiraceae bacterium | reverse complement strand
CACTGCAGGAGGAGCTTTTCAAGAGTGCAACCGCACCGCAAGCGCCCAAAGCGCCCAGCGCCTCACTGCAAGAGGAGCTTTTCAAGAGTGCAACCGCACCGCAAGCGCCCAAAGCCCCGAGTGCCACGCCGCAAAGCTCCCCCACGCCTCCAGCGGATTTTGGGGGAAGGCCGCCCATCAAAAAAACAGTGTATCGCAAGAAAAATTAGTGATTTGTATCACTACCACTTCTGTTTTAATGTAAAATTTTACTTTCACACAAAAAAACCTCCGATATACGGAGGTTTTTGTTTTCCACATGCTTTGCGCACACATCACGCAGAGCCGAATACCACATCGCCATCACTATTCTTGAACACACGGCACATGCTACGTTGCTCAATCAAGTTATTGCTGGCCGAGCCTATACTCACCCTTGTTGGTGGATAGATAAGGTTCGCCGTAAGTGTGGAGCTGTTCACATCGTATAACTTCACATCAATTTCTTGTAGGTTTTGCTGTATCTGCTCACGCTTTTTTTCAGTCATTGGCAACTGTATACGTGCACGCTTGCAAAACTGAATTCTATCAGGCGGTATCGGCCTGCCATCCTCCAGCAGGCGCTCCACGTATGCAAGGTTCTTTTGTATCTCGTCAATGTGTTTTGTCACGTCAGAAAGCTGGCTTTCCAGATACTTGCGCTCCTCCAAAAGCTTTGGCGTAATTCCCATCACTATAGTGGTAAGCATGTTCGACTCATTGCCCACTACTTTAGCCTTTACGGAGCCAAAAGCGGTGATTTTACCACCGCATATTACGCCCTTGCCGCCTGTGACAATTACATCGCCCTCGCACTCCACATGGCAGTTAATCAAAGACGCAACGTTAATTTCCTCGCCAACATAAAGGTTACAGCTCTCCACAAAGCCTGCCTTAAGTGTCTTTTCGGCACGTATTTCCGCCTTGCCTGTGCCGTTTATACCCTTTTCAATCACAATGTCCTGCGCTTTTATTACCACAGCACCCACCTGACCGCACAGTGTCACCGTGCCGCCCGAGTGTATCTCAAAGCCGTCCTGCATGTTGCCGCCCACGTGCACATCCCCAAGGAATGTTATATTTCCGACTTCGTAGTCTATGTCCTTCACACGGAAAACCTCTTCCACCACAAAGCGTCCGTCACGAAACGCAAGGTGCCCCGCAACAGCGGCCTCTGTGCGCAGGCCATCTTCGGTGGTTCGTGTGTTTTCCCCTACAAGCGGCATGGCCTTCTTTGCTTCACGTGCCTTTATGGCTTTGCCCTGCACTGTTGTACCGTTTTCGCCCGGAACAGGTTCAGTGCATTCACATATCAGCGTCCCCTTTTGCACCTGCCGCACGACATTCAGCTCTCTGTAGTCCACCGTGCCATCATCACGTGTTTTTTGGCTTCTCTCTATCTCGCGAGAAAAATACTCGGTGCACACCCCGTCTGTGCCATCCTTTGCAGGCACACCGCTCGCCACCTGTATTTTTTCACCATAAGTGGGCACAGCAAGCTTTTGCAATGCCCACTCGTTCACGCCAAAAACGACATTCGCCTTTTCCAGCGCCGCACGTATGTCCTCCATTGTGATGTGTGCGCCCTCGCCATCCGGCTCTTCAATTAGAGCATACGCACTCAGTGCATCCTCACTAATGCTCACATACATTTTTGCGCTATGTGCTTTTTGCTCTTCAATTATGCCATCCGTCACAACATCCTCTACAAAGCCTTGCCCGTTTATCTCCGACATTTCGGCCACCTCTTTCCGCACTCATAAAGGTTTAGCCCGTCCATTCCGGACGCTTAGGGCTTCTCACTATCATCTTGTAGTCCACCGCGTTAAACAAAAGCGTACGTCCGTAGTTTTCTCCCGTGTTTTCCTTCATAATAGGGATGCGCAAGCGCTGAAGTGTTGCTTTTACCGCCGCCACATTACGTGCGCCTATATTCGCAATGGCATCGTTTGTGGAGGAGGCGAACATCTGCGCACCGCCCGCTATCTTTGCCCTCAGTTGTGTAGGGCGTGCGCCCATGGCCTGCATTTTCACCATAAGCATGGGAATTGCTGTATCTGCAAACTTCATAGGCGTTTTATTTCCGGGCATTTGTGCTGAAGATGGCAACAAAATATGCGACATGCCTGCCACTTTCGCATGCTCATCGTACAAGCAAATGCCCACACAAGAACCAAGCGCATAAGTCACCAGCACATCCGGCGCTCTTGCTACGTTCAAGTCTGATATTCCTATCGTAATGTTGCTCATAAACCGGCTCCCAGTTTCTCCAAAATGAGTTCAAGTGAGTCCACTTCCGGAATAAGCAATATGTTGCTAACCTCATCCTTATTGCCACCAAACTCATCTTCAATAAATATCACTTTATCGCTAATATTGGCAAAATGAATGGCAGGCACACTAAGTATAGAACCCACCATATCCACTGTCATGTCGGGCGGGGAAATATCTATCGTAAGGCCTGTAATTTGGCTAATAGCATTCACATAAGAGGCAGCCATAATATTGCCTATCTCACGCATGGCAGACATGCCCATCTCGTCTATCTCTGTGAAACTGGCAAAGCTCTGCCCAAGTAGCGAGTTTAGCACCATGTGTGCAAACTCTTCCTTCATAACAAACATAAGCATTCCGGTAACATCACGCTTCAGCGTGAGCATCATGCCCACCATCACCGTCTCAGGCCCGCCCATATTTTCGCTGGCCGCCGCATAGTCCAAAAAACTAACTTTGGGCACTTGTATGTTTATGGGGCGCTGTAACATCTGCGCAAGAGATGTTGCGGCATTTCCTGTTCCCATATTTGCAATTTCACGTAGCATGTCCACGTGCATTTCGTTCAGTTTACTGTAATCGTACAGCTCCATAGAGTTTCCTCCTTGACAATAGCACATTATTTTATGCTTACTTACGACATTTTTCGCACTTTACCCACAAAGCTCTTCACCCCGTTAGTAAATGCCAAGCGCTCCTGCTTTATGCACTACCTAAGGTTGTTTATTTCCTGCGCTATTTCGTCCGCTGTTTGCAGTACACGAGAGTTTATTTGGAACGAACGCTGATACGTTATCATGTTGACCATTTCTGTGGCCAAGTCTACCGACGAGCGCTCCAAAGCACCCTGCAAAACCTCCAGTGGGTTTTCCTGCGGAACATCCGCAGGCGATGTCAGCACCGCCGCGCCCGAGTTGTCGCTTTCGGTATAGCGTGCATTGTTTTGCGGAATAAGCCCCCATTGATTGGGGAACCTATACACCCCAAGGCGCTGGGTTATTCCCTCATAGTCGTACGAGCCGTCCGGCTGCTGTGGGATGGTAATGCGCTGGCCGTCTGTGCCCAGCACATATGCACCGTCATTAGTCACCAGCGTTGCGGTGGTACCCTCCACCGACAGCTGAAAGTTTCCGTTGCGGGTATATTCAAGCTGTCCGTCGTCCTCCACCTGGAAAAAGCCGTTGCCCACCAGCGCAAAATCCAGCTCACGATATGTCTGGTCAAGGCTGGACTGTAGCATTATTTGGTCCACATACTCCTGCTTTACGCTGTGACCCACCAGATGCTCGCCCTCTACATTTGTGTTCATACGAGTGTACAAAAGCGCATCAAAGGCGGCTCTTTGATTTTTGTATCCGTTCGTCTGCACATTTGCGATGTTATGTCCTGTCACATTAAGTGCATTTTGGTAGGCAATCATGCCTGCCGCTCCGTTATAAAATGCAATAGTGCTCATTAGTCTTCCTCCCATTGCTCACAAAACAAAGCGTGTTCTCGGCAAAGTAATATTTCTGTGCGTTGTTACAATATTTTTTCCGCCACCCGATGGTGTGGCATCACGAGCTACGCAGGGATGAGCTTGTGCTTTTTACCGGCATTGCATCTCAGCTCTTTGCAAGCACCATATGCAAATCACACTGCTATAGTAATACTTACATTATACCATATTTTGTTCTATCTTACTATACTTTGCCACATCTACAGCGAGGCAATATTTACCGCTTTTGCATATGTCTCATCTATCATCTGAAGTGCCTGCGATGCAGTGGAAAAGTTGCGCTGGGCCATAATCATGGCGGAAAGCTCCTGCGTGTAGTCCACGTTGCTCTGCTCGTAGCCGCCCTGCACCACCATAGGGTTCAGCGCCGCCTCGGTGGCCGTTGCGGTGTACATTCCGTTGCGTGCCTGCTCCACCACCGCATCCGCCGTGGGCACCGTGATTCCCAGCGCATCAATGGCCGCACCCGTCTCCGAGTTTGTAATAACGCCATCCTCGTTCACGCTGATGTTGCTGGTACCCACCAGTATAGGCGCACCGCCCGTTCCCAAAACACGCCCCTGGTCACGCAAAATCAAGTAACCCTCATCGTCCAGGTCAAACTGGCCGTTTCGTGTAAGGTAGGTTGCGCCGTCTTCCCCTTGGATGTTGAAAAAACCGTAGTCGGTAATCGCAAAGTCAAAGGGCCTTCCCGTTTCGGTAACGCCGCCGTTTTGCCAAAGGTTCGCCACCTCGTCCACAATGCGTATAGGCTCACCCGTGCCTATATAATCACTGTTGTACGACTCAATGCGTGCCAAAAATGACTGCTCAAACGTGGTGGACACAAGGCGGTTGCTACGAAAACCGGGTGTCTGAGAGTTGGCAAGGTTGTTGGATATTACATTCAGGTTGCGCTGTTGCATCAGCATTCCGGATGCCGCGCTGTAAAAGCCTTGTAACATAGTTTTTTCTCCTTGTCTGCATCATGGCTTTGTAACGTAAATATGACAAAAAATCAATCAGTCCCTCATATCACAAAGTTTTCTTTTCAGCTTAACAATACATGTGTCAATTGTGTACCTACACACCTGCAATGTACGCCTCTAAGTGCCTGCGCATCTTCAAAACAGCCTTTGAGTGCGTTTGGGACACACGGGACTCACTAACGCCCATAATAGTTGCTATTTCGTGCAATTTTAGGCGCTCATAGTAGTAAAGAGTGATTACAAGCCGTTCTTTTTCACCCAGCATCTCAATAGCTTTCGCAAGCTGCAAGCGCATTTCCGCCTGCATAAGGTCATACTCGGGTAGCATACTTTCACCGCTTGCGGCAAACATTCCAAGCTCCATACTGCCGTGCATATCCCCCGAAAGCAGCTCCTCAAAGCTGAGCACAGCACCCGCATTCATCTCGCTCAGGTGCTTTTGAATAGTCTGCTCCGATACACCCATGTGCTCTGCCAGCTCCGAATTTGTCGGCTCTCGCATCAGCTTTGTGGCAAGCTCGTTGTAAGCGGTGTTCACCTCACGTGCTGTGCGGCGCACACGCCTTGGCACCCAATCCTGCTTGCGCACAAAGTCTATGGTGGCGTTTTTCAGGCGCATGTACACATAGTTTTCAAACTTCATTCCCTTATCGGGGGTGTATTTGTCTATGCAGTCCATCAGCGCCAGGATGCCCTCGTTTACAATGTCCTCCACCTGCGCATAGCCGCCTGTTATGCCACGCATCTGAAGTGCCACGCTTTTGGCAATGTAGCTGTAGTGCATTACCAGTGCATTGCGTAGCTCGGCATCGCCCGTCTTTTGGTATTGCTCCAGCACCTTTTCCGGCTCTTTTAGGCTGTACTGTGTTTGCGGCTCTGCCAAAGCAACACCTCCTATACCGGCCATATATCGGTGATGTGGACAAAACACGTTTAACTTTACTTCTAAATCAACGCTCCGCGCCCACTCCTGTTTGCACCCTGCGCCACGATTAGCTCAACGATATATTCCCCAGCGCCTGTATTTGTATGTCGGTATCTATCTCGTTGAAGGACAATACAGTGATGCGGGGGTAAAACTGGTCTATCAGCTTTTTGAAGTACACTCGCACAATGGGACTGCTAAGCACAATGACCGTCTGCACAAGCTCCCTCACAAGCTCCACCTGTGCATTTGTGGCGGTGACAATACCCTGAATTACATCCGGCTCCAGCGCAAGGTAGCTGCCGCCCTCCATCTTTTTCACCGCATTCATGATGGTATTTTCTATCTGCGCATCCAGCGTGATTACTTTCAGCTGTCCTGCCTCCGCAAACCTGTGCGAGATGGTGCGTTTCAACGCCTGGCGCACATACTCGGTGAGCACGTCCGTGTCCTTCACTGCGGCGGCATAATCGCCCAGCGTTTCGAGTATCGTGCCAAGGTCTCTTATGGGCACACCCTCCCGAAGAAGGTTGCCCAGCACCTTTTGTAGGTCGCTCACCGAGAGCAGCGACGGAACGGTGTCCTCCACTATGGTCTCGTTCGCCTTGCGCAGGTTTGCCAGCATGTTGTTCACTTCCTGCCGTGTAAGCAGCTCGTGTGCGTGCTGGCGTATCGTCTCCGCAAGGTGGGTGATGATAACGCTGGTGGGATCCACCAGTGTGTATCCGGCAAGCTCCGCCCTGCCCTTTTTGTCCTCGCTAATCCACTTTGCCGGAATGCCGAACGCAGGCTCTATGGCATCGATGCCGTCCACATTTTCGGTTGTATCGCCCGGCACAAGCGCAAGGTAATGGTCTATGAGCACATCGCCCATCGCCACCTGCTCGCCCTTAAAGCGAATGGTGTATTGGTTGGGGTTCAGCTGGCCGGAGTCTTTTAGGCGCACCGAGGGGATAACCATGCCCATCTCCTGCGCAAACTGCTTGCGAAACATTACCACCCTGTCCACAAAGCTGCCGCCGCTCGCCTCGTCCACCAGCGGCAGGAGCGAGTAGCCAAACTCCATCTCCACCTGCTCTATGTTCAAAAGTGTGTAGACGTTTTCAATGTTGCGGTAGTAGGTAGCCTCGCTCGTTACCTCCTCCAGCGGTGCGTCCATCGCAGGGCCTGCGGGCACGCTCTCCAGCTGGGTTTTGCGGCGCAGTATCATCGCACCCAGCACAATAAGCCCTGCGCTGATAATTATCACCGAAAGCATGGGAAAGCCGATGGGGATAAGTATCAGCAGTGCCGCACCTGCAATGATAAGCGCAATGGGCTGGCTTGTAAACTGCTTGCCTATCACGTCGTTCAAGGAGGAGCTGTTGGACGAGCGAGTAACCACCATGCCCGCCGCCACCGAGATAAGCAGTGAGGGTATCTGGCTCATAAGGCCGTTACCGATGGTGGCGGTGGCGTAGATGTCGATAATTTGGTTTAGGTCGCCTATGCCACCCAAAAAGCCCATGATAATGCCGCCGATAAGGTTTATAAAGGTGATGACAATGGATATAATTGCATCGCCCTTAACAAACTTAATCGCACCGTCCATGCTACCGAAAAAGTCCGCCTCGTTTTGTATGTTTTGTCGGCGTGCCCTGGCCTCATTTTCGTCTATAAGGCCGGAGTTTAGGTCCGCATCAATGGCCATCTGCTTGCCGGGCATAGCATCCAGCGTAAAGCGTGCGCTTACCTCAGCCACGCGCTCAGTACCCTTTGTAATAACAATAAACTGCGACAGCACGATTATTAAGAAGATAACAAAACCGATAACCGCATTTCCCTGGATAACAAAATCACCAAAAGCTTGTATAACAGCACCCGCATCGCCGTCCGCAAACAAAATACGACGGGTGGCGGATACGTTCAGCGAAAGGCGAAGCACCGTAGTGATAAGAAGTAGCGAGGGAAAGATGGAAAAGTCCAGCGCCTCTTTTATGTACATCGCCGTCATCAGGATGATAAAGCTTATGGCAAGGTTGAGAATAAACATCACATCCAGCAGCATCGTAGGCAGCGGGATAATGATGAGTAATACAATTGCAACCACAGCGATTGCAACGGTGTTTTTTAAGGGATTAAATCTCCTCACACGCTCAAACCTCTTATTTTAATGAAGTGCTTTATGCTCTGTTGCCGGGCGGTGCTTTGCCGCTGTCGGTAGGGGGTGTCGCTTTGTTTGAGCCGCCCTTCTTAGTGCCGGGCGATGCCTTTGAGCCTGTGGCAGATGCCGCCCCTGCCTTTTTGGCAGAGCTCTTCGCCGACTTGCCCGCATCCTGCGTAACCATCTTGTGCTTTTCCTTTTTGCTCTTGCTGTACACAAAGGCGAGTATCTCGGCTATCGGCTTAAAAAACTGCTCGGGTATTTGGGCGTCCAGCGGTACACCATCGTAAAGGCCTCGTGCCAGTGGTTTATTTTCCACCACCTCCACATCGTGCGCCTCTGCCTCTTTTATTATACGCAGCGCCATAAGGTCCGCACCCTTGGCTATAACCATCGGTGCTGTGTTGCTTTTCGGCTCGTACTTCAGCGCCACGGCGTAGTGGGTTGGGTTTCGCACCACCACATCCGCCTCGGGCACGTTTGCCATCATGCGGCTCATGGCCATCTGCCGCTGCTTTTGGCGAATTTGACCCTTTATCTGCGGGTCGCCCTCTGTCTGCTTGTACTCCTCT
The DNA here is from genome assembly GCA_964370045.1 of uncultured Oscillospiraceae bacterium. Lineage (GTDB taxonomy): Bacteria > Bacillota > Clostridia > Oscillospirales > Ruminococcaceae > JAAYCI01. The sequence goes on along the minus strand of CAYJGZ010000016.1, from coordinate 8,511 downwards.
TTTATCTCCTGCTTGGACATGCGCATGTCCTTTTCGTACTGCCAGCGCTGGTACATGTAGTCCGCAGCGGCCAAAAACGCAAATATAATGGCGGCCGACATGATAATATCCATGACGAAGGCGGCGGCGTAAAAAATCACCTCCAAGAACTCCATCTCCATGAGGCGTGCGAAGCTACCAATCTGCTCCACATATGCGCCGTACACCACATATCCCAAAATCACAATTTTAAGTATGCTCTTAATCAGCTCTACAAGCCCTCGCATACTCAAAATCTTTTTGATGCCCTTTAGCGGAGAAAGACGCTCCCCCTTGGGCGCGAGCAATGAAAACGTCATAAGGCCGCGTGTTTGCGCCACCGTCACTATCACCGCCGCAAGCCCTGCGGCAAGCAGTGGGGGCATAGCGCTTATAAAAAACACTATGATGCCGTTTATAAGTATTTGGGATACATCGCCCGTCTCAATGCTGCTCATCAGCGCCGCCTGGCCCCAAAACCTCTCGAAAGAGCCGCTTATCTGTTGTAGGATGATATTGCCGAAAAACTGAATGGCATACAGCGCCGCAAGCAGGCTCGCCAGCGTAATAAGCTCCTGGCTCTTGAATACATTACCTTTTTTTCGTTCGTCCTGTCGTCGCTTAGGGGTTGCGCTCTCTGTTCTCTCGCCACCGCCGCCACCTGCCAAAAGCTATCCCCCCTCGCCTTAGCGGCTACGCTCGCTTTGGTTTTATAACTTAGGCAGTGTCCTATGGCAAAGCCGTCGCCATTTGAGATGTTGTGTTAAACAGTGTGTCGAATAGGGTGTCGATATAGCTGTCCATGAACTGCCCTATAAACGGAGCAAACATAAATATCATAAGTATGCCCAAAAAAATGCGCAGCTGGAAGTTTATAACGAAAACCGTAATCTGCGGGATAAACTTCATCAGTACGCCCATGCTTATTTGTAGGGCAAACTCCCCCACCATTATGGGTGCCCAAAGGCGCAGTGCCAGCAAAAATATGGAGGAAAACAGGTTTATCACAAAGCTCAAAATGTCGGTTGTGAGCGCAAACGTCCCCACCGGAATCGCCTCAAAGGAATCCGCAAAAAGCTTTATCAGCGTAAGGTGGCTTCCCGTTGCAAAGATGTACAGCGAAAAAAGTAGCGTCACAAGCGCCGAGGAAAAGGACGTCTGGATATTTGTCGCAGGGTCAAAGCTTTTCGCCATGGCAAGGCCTATGTCCGTGTCTATCATATCCCCCACAAAAAACATGAAGTAATAAAATATCTGAAACACAAAGCCGTATATAAGCCCGATGAGAAGCTCCCTCACCATCGCAAACATATAGCCAAGGTCACCAAGGCCGTACACAGCGGCCGCAAGCTCCTCGCCCTGCAATGGCGCTATGAGAAAGGTCAAAAACAGCACAAGGCCCATGCGCACCATGGCGGGGATACTGCTACGTGCCAGCATGGGGTTAAACAGTACCATGCCGGCAAGGCGCACCCACACCAAAAGGTAGACCATTATGTTTGCAAATCCAATATCTATGGTCATACTTCTGCCATCAAATCGAAAATGTAATATGCAAACTCACTCATTGCCGAGTACATCCACCCGCCCAAAATCAGCAGTATAAGCGCAATGGCCAAAAGCTTTGGCACAAAGGTGAGCGTTTGCTCGTGAATCTGCGTGGCCGCCTGAAAGATAGCTATGACAAGACCCACCGCAATGCTGGCCAAAAGCACAGGGCCTGCCAGCTGAAACGCAACAAGCAACATGCGCTGCATGACGTCCATTACGCCATCGGAAGTCAAGGCCATCCCCCCTTTTTGCCCTTTTGTGTGGGCGAGCTTATCCTATGTAGCTACGTCATTCAAACGAGCGCACCAACGTGCCCATCATAAGGTTCCACCCGTCCACCAGCACAAACAGCAGTATCTTAAAGGGCAGAGAAATCATAGCCGGCGGTAGCATAACCATACCCATACTCATAAGTATGCTGGACACCACCATGTCTATAATCAAAAACGGCAGGTAGATGAGAAAGCCCATCATGAATGCGCGCGCAAGCTCGCTGGTGATAAAAGCAGGTGTCACCACCGTGAGCGGCAGCTCCAAAAGCTCCACCGGGTTTGCGGAATCTGCCACCTGCGGCGGCTCGATACCCCCAAGCTCCAAGAACATGTTCAGCGATTCGGTGCTCGTTTGCTCCAGCATGAACTTTTTCAGCGGATTGGATGCCGCCTCCAATGCCTCAAAGGAGGTCATAGTGCCCTCGGTATACGGCTGGTATGCCTGCACGTTCATCTCTTCCAGCACGGGCATCATAATGAACAAGCTCAAAAAGAACGCAAGGCCGATAAGCACCATGTTCGGCGGGCTTTGGTTTGTGCCCATTGCGCTTCGCAAAAAGCTAAGCACAATTATAATTCGCGTAAAGGAGGTCATCATCAATATAAATGATGGCAACAACGCCAAAAACGCAAATATAAACAGCACTTCAAGCGAGCCAAGGCTACCATCTGTGTCGCCCGTCTCCACGTTTATGGTGAAGTCGGAGGCGGCGGCGGTGATGCCCATAATGCCCATCAAAAACACACTGAGCAATAGAGAAAACAGAAAAATCCGCTTCAGCTTGCGCAGCTTTGCGGTGTGTTGCAGGCGGTCACTTATTCGGGGTATTCTGTTTTTCACAGCTTCTCCCCCTTGTCCTTGTCGCCACCGCCAAATTTCATTCGCTTTGTTACATCCTTCAGCGTATCCGAAAAGCTCGGCACGCTTGAAATTGTAGGTGCAATATCCCCGTTTGGGTCGTCAAACTCTTGTAGCTTTTGGATTGAGTGCTCGCTCATTGCCACAAGTAGCACCTTGCTCTCAACCCGCATCAGCACAACAGTCGTCCGGCCCACATTCACACGGTCCAGCACCTTAATCATTTTAGCGGAGCCTGTGCCCATGCCGGGCACACGCTTGTTCATCCAGCGCAATAGCAGCCACGCCAGCAAAAGTACCACAATCAATGCCAAAATGGCTCCGAGTATTTGTAGCATCATATCCCACAAAGGCATCGACCTCCCGCTTGGCTCAATTTCCCCACCTGCCAAATGGCAGGCGATGATTTTTAGCCCAAAATTTTCTCCACGGTCTGCAAAATACGGTCCGGCTTAAAGGGCTTTACGATAAAGTCCAGCGCACCGAAACGAATAGCATCCACAACCATCGACTCCTGGCCCATAGCTGAACACATCACTATCTTCGCCGCAGGGTCTGCCGCCTTAATAGCCTGCAAAGCCTGAAGGCCGTCCATGTTGGGCATTGTAATATCCATGATAACAAGGTCCGGCTTTTCCGCCTTGTAGGTGTCCAGCGCCTGCTGGCCGTCTGCTGCCTCAATAAGGTTTGTAAATCCTTGTCCTGTGAGGCTGTTCTTAATCATCATGCGCATAAAAGCCGCATCATCTACAATCATTATCTTTTTGTCTTGCATTGTCATCTTCCCCTTTGCATTTTCTTTTTTTGAGTTTGGGTGGCATCGCTTCGCCTTTGCTAAGGCTATGCGACATCAACTGTTATATTTATCTTACAAACGCCTATACTACCTGCGTTCAAGTGCACCCTGTACATGTTTCAAGCTTTTTTACAAGCTTAGCCCTGCTCGCTCAACGTGTTCAAAAGCTCTTTCGTTCCCACTATCTCTGTGATACGAACGCCGAAATTATCGTCTATAACAACAACGTCACCGTGTGCAATCAGCTGGCCGTTCACCACAATGTCCACCGGTGCACCCGCCTGCTTGTCCAGCTCCACCACGGTGCCGGAGGTAAAGCCCATGATGTCCTTTATCTTACGGCGTGTAGTGCCTATCTCAATGGATACATCCAGCGGTACATTCATGATAAGGTCCATGTTGTTGCCCATCACGGGAACGGTATCCGCGTATCCCCCCTGTGGAAAATCGGGAAACTCTACCCTGTGCACATCCACCGGTGGCTGTGGCGGGTAATAGGGCTGCTGATACGCAGGCGCAGGCGGTGCATATGCCTGCTGTGGTGGCGGTGCATACGCTTGCGGTGCAGCTGCCACAGGTGCGGCAGGCGGCGCTACGGGCATAGGCGCAGCAGGCGCAGGCGGTGGCGGTGGCGGTGCGGCCGCAGCAGGTGCAGGCGGCGGCGGTGCATCAGCCGCAGGTGCGGGCGCAGGCGGTGCAGCAGCCACAGGTGCAGGCTCAGCAGGAGTGGTAGGTATCTCATCCCCGGGCATAACCTGCCCTATAATCTCCTTTGCAAGGTCGATAGTCATCACATTGATGAACTCCGACTCGACCATGTCCTTTATCACCAGCCTAAATGTAACAACCGCAACATCCGTGTCCGGCGCAAGCTCCATCGATTCTGCAAATGTGTTTTCATCCTTCATCACTGTTGCAGAGGGCGGTGATATATCTATCGTCTTGCCCAAAAAGTCCGCCAGAGCTGTTGCGGAAGAGCCCATCATTTGGTTCATCACTTCACAGGCGGCCGAAATGGACAGCTCGTCAAACTCAAAGTCATCCCTCGGCGGCTCATCAATGCCCATCAGCGTGTTCAGAATTATCTGTATGTCATTCTGACGGAACACCATCACATTAGCACCCGTGATGCCCACAGTGTACACTATTTTCACAAGCAGGGCAGGCTCGTAATTGTCGTACTTCACATCGCCCATTTTGTGCACAGCAACAGTAGGTGTTGTTATTTCCACCTGCTTGTCCAGCATGTTGGACACAGCGGTAGCCGCCGAGCCCATGCTGATATTCATAACCTCACCGATAGCATCTATTTGAAGAGGTGAAAGTATCTCTCCCATATTGCCATTGGTTCCACTTGTCCCCATAAGCTTTATTCCTCCACCAGTTCAATGATTTTGAACGCTCTTCGGTTACGCGCCGAGCCAAGCTGAGCGTTAAACCAATGTACATTATCCACTTCTACTTTTACCACACCGTTCAGTGGCCTGTTTAGTGGAATTATATCGTTAGGCCGCAGCCGCAACGCATCCGACACATCCATATATGTCTCATCAAAAACAGCACGCATCACAATGTTGCTGTCATACAGATGCCCTTGTATGAGGTCCTTGCGCATGTTGTCAAGGCGCTCGTTGGATATTTTGTTTGAGGCACGGTTATACTTCGAGGTAAACTCACCCAAGTACGACTCAAGCCCCATCGCCGGAATACACACCGAAAGCGTTCCCTCTGTATCCCGCAGTTTCACATTGAGCACCGCAATAACCACAATGTCCTCCGGTGCATACACCTGAATCAGACGAGGGTTTGTCTCAATGCTACTAAGCCCACCCGACACATCCAAATGGTCTTTCCACGCATCCACCATGTATTCGGTGATTTTTAGGTAAATGTCGTCCATGATGGCAAGCTCTATATCCGTAAAGTCTCTTTGAAGTATAGAGCCTGTGCCCTCGCCGCCAAGTAGGCGGTCTATCAGAAAAAAAGACAGGTTGTTTGACAAGTCCAGCATCAGCGTCGAATCGGGCAGGTTTATGTTTGAAGGCTTCATATCCACAAGGCCAATCAGCGCAGTGTCCGGCAGGGCGTTGTTGTACTCATAATAGCGCTGTTCTTCCACCTGCATAACACTTACATCGCAAAACACCCGCAAAATTCCCGAAAAGTAGGACGAAAGCACACGCCCCATATTTTCATGCATACTGTCCAGCGTTCGCAGCTGCTCTTTGGTAAACTTTTTTGGGGAGTAAAAGTTGTACTCCCTGATATTTGCGCCCTCTTTTTCCTCGGTGAGCTCCACTTCCTCACCCGAGCCAATGCTATTCAGCAGTGCATCAATTTGGCTTTGACTCAGTACTTCGGCCATTAGCATCACCCCGTTTCGTCGGCTGCCGCGGCAAACCCTGCCGCCTACAATCCTTTATCATCGCACTTTTATGCTATATGTTTCATGTCACTTTTACACATACGCTACTATTCCGCCGCTTGTTGTGCCTCTTCGTACAGCGCACGCAGCTCCTCGTCCGTAAGACCTGTGATGTCCGCAGTGCCCTCACCCGAGGGTGGTATCTGCGCCAGCGCATTCTCACGAAGCTCCTCGGGCGCTCCCTCAAAGAACTCTGTATTGTCATCGGGGAAGTAAATCTGTGCCGCCTCTGCCAGTGCCGCCGACAGTGTCGACGCATTATTGCTAACCGCAACTATATCCACGCGCCTGTTCGCCGCAAGGCCTTCGGGTGTTGCGTTGTCCGCAATGGGATAAAGCCGCCCATAGCCCGTAAGCTCTATTTTATAGGGCGAAAAGCCCACCGTGCGCTCAAAATAGCTTGCCACTCCGCCCGAACGTCGTGCGCTAAGCACCCAGTCGTCCGTGCCGCTACCCGGTATAGAGCCGGTGTGGCCGATAAAGTTTGTGTTAAATATTTGGTCCTCTACCGCAAGGAACGCATCGCCCAAAAAGTCGAGGAAGAACAGCGCATCCGGCCTTAGTACATAGGAGTCGCCGTCAAACAGTAGGTTGTTTGAAAGGCGGATAAAAACAGCACCGCTCTCCCCTTGTTGCACCTCAACCTCACCCTCGAGGTTGTTTTCCTCCACAAACTTTTCAATCGCCTCCGCCAGCTGGTTAAAGTCCTCGGGCAGTGTTTGGTCGGGCGCAAGCACCTCGCCCTGCGGCGGCGTAGAGCCATAGTCGGATATAGGGGAGGACATGGACGTCTCCACCGAGCTAAGTGCTGTGGGTGTGGGGCCAAAGTGCTGGCTTAGCGCCTCCACAAAGGCATTGTAGCGCACCTCATCAACAGAGCTCATCGCAAACAAAAGCACGAAAAAGCAAAGGAGCAACGTAACAAGGTCACCATAGGTGTCCATATAGTTGTACTTTTTTCCCTCTACCTTTTTTCTTGCCAACGCCCCTCACCTCGCTTTACGCACGGATACATGTTGCCGTAAAATCACAAAGCCTTTATATTATCCCTCAGCTTTGGCGTCCTTCTTGCCCTTTTTCTTTTTGGTAACGACAAGTAGGTTCAGCTTTTCCTCAATGAACTTGGGGTTTTCACCCGCCTGAATAGCCTCAACACCCACCGTGATAAGCTCACGGCACAGGTACTCCTCGTTGTGGCGAATGCCCAGCTTGTTGCCAATAGGCGTAAAGATAAGGTTTGCAAGGAACGAGCCGTACAACGTAGTCAAAAGAGCAACCGCCATAGCAGGACCTATGGAGTTTGGGTCGCTTAGGTTGCCAAGCATGTTTATAAGGCCTATAAGCGTACCTATCATACCAAATCCGGGCGCAAACGCCGCACCCGAGTCCATAAACAGCTTACCTATGCCGTGGCGCTCGTCCAGCTTGCCCAGCTCCGCCTGCAAAAGCTCATGCACCTTTTCAGGCTCCACACTATCCACCACAAGCATAAGGCTGGAGCGCAAAAACTCATCGTTTGCCTCGGCCAGCTTGTCCTCAAGCGACAAAAGTCCCTTCACACGAGCCTCTTTTGCAAACTCCACAATCTGCTCGATATACTCCGACGGGTCAAACTTGCTTGGCATAATAGCTATCAAAATATACGTGGGTAATTTCGCAAATATATTCAGCGGATACGCCACCATAAGTCCCGCAAACGTACCACCGATGGTAATAGCTATGGACGGAACGTCGATAAATGCGTTACTGAACTGCCCCATGTTAAACATGCCGCCCGCAGCTTCCCACGTGGCATATTCCAGCTCGAACGCCGTCACCGCATCGTTAAAGCCCGCCTCGTCAAATGTGCCCAGCGCATCCGTAAAGCCCTCCTCGGTGGGCGCAGCAGGCTCCACCGAAAAGCTTATGCCGAACCAAATGAGCCCAAGCCCCAAAAGAAGACCCAGAATGGTTAAAATATCAATACCCTTTTTGGCACCCTTTTTCTTGCCCTTGCCGCCTTCCTCGTTCACCGCTCATCCCTCCTCAAAAGGCCGCTAAACACACTGCGTTTATAGTCGATAGTTTTTTGAACCACTTCGTCCACGCTCTCTTTTACTATATGTAATGTTCCCGTAGTTAGGCGAATGGTGGTGTCGGGGTTTTCCTGCACGGTTTCGATTAAATCGCAGTTCAAAACAAATTCCGTATTGTTCAGCCGTCGCAAACTAATCATCCCGCACCCCCACTTTTTATTTTACAAAAAAGCTAACCGCCTTGCGCCTGTTTTCTGCCAAGGCCCTTTCACGCTACGGGCAGAACAAACAAACTCTTCGCTTGCTTGCTCTGCCCGTGACAGCAACAAACGCTGCTGTCACGATGGCACTATTTCTTTTTGCTACGTTAAATCTTCATATCATGCGCACACTGCACCCATACCCAACGAACAAACTACATGCAACAATACACATTTCACTTTATCAACACATCACTACACATAATACTAAGATTTAGCAAAATATGCAAGTTAAGTTTTTGTTAGCGCTTGAGGTTTATTGTAAGGTTACAATACATATTGGACAGTAGTAAAAAACAAAAAGAGAAAAAGCAC
>CAYJGZ010000015.1:0-65244 GCA_964370045.1 uncultured Oscillospiraceae bacterium | reverse complement strand
CTCTGTGGCTTTTCCTGCGGTGCAGGTTGCGCCTGCTGTGGCGCAGGCGGTGCGCTCTCCCCAAAGAGATTTTGGGCAGGGGGTGCACTCTGTGGCTTTTCCTGCGGTGCAGGTTGCGCCTGCTGTGGCGCAGGCGGTGCGCTCTCCCCAAAGAGATTTTGGGCAGGGGGTGCACTCTGTGGCTTTTCCTGCGGTGCAGGTTGCGCCTGCTGTGGCGCAGGCGGTGCGCCCTCGCCGAAGAGATTTTGCGCAGGGGGTGCATTAGTCACAGGAGTGGTGGGATGCAACTGTGCGCCCGCAAAAAGATTTGGCTTTGGTGTTGGTGCAACCTCTCTTTGCGCAGGGGTAACGCTCTCACGTCTAAAATCCTTCGCTATGTCGGTGCTACCCAAAGCGGCTTCCGGCTTATCCGAAGGCTCTACGGGCGCAACGCCAAAGGAGGCGCCCTGTGGCGCAGGAGCGCTGCTTAATGACATATCGCTATTAGGCGCAGGTATCACAGGAATATGCACGCCCGGCTGATTTTGTGCAGCAGACTGCGCGGCTTTTTCCTCCTCACGCTGTGAGGAGACACCCGCCTGTGCCTTTGCGATTAAGCTTAAAATATCCGTCCCGGCAGAGGACTCGGACACAGCGCCCTCTTTAGTAGGCTTACAATTTACGCAGAGCGTATCCTCGCTGCTGGATAGCGGTGCTTTGCAATTTGAACAATAGGCCATAAGTTTGCCTCCCTGAAAATCCGCACTGTTTGGCGGACATGTGTATATCTTGCCGTTCATCTATAGTCACTTAACCAAAAAAGCAAGAAATGTCAACTTATATTATAGCACATCTTTTGCAAAAAATGTTAGCTTTCACACGCAAAAAAAGCCCTGCATTTATCCAAGTGAATAAATGCAGGGCTTTGGCTGATAAAATCAAGCATTTGAAATGCTTTTATGTAACAAAACAGAGCATGTGCAAGCTTGCCTATGGGTTCAGCTGGCGGTTGCGCTCCAGCACATCAAGGCCCTGCTGCTTCAGCCACCAGGGCAGGTCGATAGTGACCCAGTTTTCGGCGAGCTTGTCGCCCCTGCGAGCGTATATGTCCACTATCTGCATCCCTACAGACTGTCCGCCGCCGGGCAAGCCCATAAAGCCGCCGATGGGAGTATTTACCTGGTTTGGCCAGCCGAAAAACCCGGAGAAGTTGCCTTCCGAAATACGGCAAAGGTGGCTGACAATCCTTCTGTCCTTCAGGTGAGCCCTAAAGGGATGCTGGTGCTGGTCACGGTAGCGCTCCCATGTGTAGGTTGCGCCTACGCCGGCGGGGCCGTACCACAGCATGTCGGGTGTCCAATAAGGCGCGAGCGACTGCTCAATGGGAGGTGAGCCCATAAACCCGCTTTTGTAGTCGGTGTCACAGCTGTTAATCATGCTGTTCACCACTTCTTGGGTTATCTTGCCCTCTTCGGGCGGTGCATCCTCAAACAAAAGAGCATCGTGCCCACGAGGGCCGGGATACACAAAGTACTGTCCGGTAGACTGGGGCAGTGGGTTCACACCTGCCTGCTGCATGAGGCCGATAAGGTCAAAGAAAAGGCCTGTCTTTACGATTTTACCGTCCTGCACACAGTTGAACTCGGAGTAGCGAAGCGACACAAGCCTGCGTGTGGGCTTTATGCCCAGCCATGCGGTGTCAAAAAGCCCCATGAAGTGCCCCATGCTCATTACCCACACTTCATTTTCATCAAACATGTTTTTGCCTGCGATGAAAATGTCCTGGCGGCGCTGCATGGTGGTGATAGCCTCTTTTAGCGGCACCCAAAACTCCTGTGCCACTTGTGCGGTGCCCTTTAGCTCCCTGAAAGGGTAGGACGACTTCCAGTCGTGCTCGCTCGAGTAGAACTCATCCAAAACGCCCGCTACCTGCTCGGGTGTTGCGGCCTCCAGTGCGTCAAAATACTTGCGTACTAAAGCCTTTTCCTCCGAAAATCCCATGATAATGCTCCTCCTAAGGGTGAAAAAAATAATTAAATGCCTTATTATAGTGTCGACACTATATAGACATAAAACCTAAGATTTTACCGTACACTTGCAAAACACACAGGACATTGGCTTATGGGTTCAGCTGGCGGTTGCGCTCTAAAATATCCAGCCCCTGCTGTTTCAGCCACCAAAGAAGGTCGATGGTAACCCAGTTTTCGGAAAGTTTGTCGCCCTTGCGGCAGTATACGTCCACCACCTGCATTCCCACATCGCTTGTGCCGGCAGGCAGGCCCATAAGGCCGCCGATGGGCGTATTGGTGAGGTTTGGCCAGCCGAAGAAACAGCAGAAGTGCCCCTCCGAAATGCGGCAGACATGCCCCTTAAAGTCCTTATCCTTCAGGTGCGCCCTAAAGGGATGCTGATGCTGCTCGATGTAGCGCTCCCATGTGTAGGTTGCGCCTATGCCACAGGGGCCGTACCACAGCATGTCGGGTGCCCAGAAAGGCGCGAGCGACTCCTCGATGGGGTGCGCACCCATGCGGCCTGTTTTGTAGTTGGCGTCGATGCCCTCAATCATGCGTGCCATCACGTCGTAGGTCTTTCTGCCCTCCTCTTCGGGGGCATCCTCAAACAAAAGGCCGTGATGCCCGCGGGGGCCGGGATATATGAAAAACTGTCCTGTGGACTGGGGCAGTGGGTACACGCCCGCCTGCTGCATAAAGCCGATGATGTCCATGAAAAAGCCTGTCTTTACGATTTTACCATCCTGCACACAGTTGAACTCGGAGTAGCGAAGGGATATTAGCCTGCGTGTGGGCTTGATACCAAGCCATTCGGTATCAAAAAGCCCCATGAAGTGCCCCATGCTCATTACCCACACTTCGCTTTTGTTATATTCGTTTTTGCCTGCGATGAAGATGTCCTGGCGGCGCTGCATGGCATTGACAGCCCTTTTCAGCGGCACAAAAAACTCCCCTGCTATCTGTGGAACACCCTTTAGCTCCCTGAAAGGGTAAGATGCCTTCCACTCGTGGTCGTCCGAAAAGAACTCACCCAAAACGCCCTGTACCTGCTCGGGTGTTGCGGCTTCCATCGCATCAAAATATCTGCGCACTAAAGCCTTTTGCTCCGAAAAACCCATGATAGTACTCCTCCTAAATAACTGCTGAATATATTCGTGTGATGCTAAAACTACCCTTTGGCAGGACATGCCGCATGATTGCAGGGCAGCGCACATCCTCCTGCTACAAAGGCACGATTTATCTACGTAAAAAGCAGTAGCACCAATTTGTATTGTAGCACATTTTTTGCAAAAATCACTACTTTTAAGAATAAAAAGGTGTGGATAAACGCAGTAATTTTGTTTTTCTCTATATCCTCCCTCCGCCGCAGGCAGAAGGAGGATATAGCGCCCTCTTTTTGCGCTTAACGTATTCCCAATCACCTCTATGTGTTCACTCCCAAACAAAAAAACACCCCACCCTTATCCAAGTGAATAAAGGCGGAGCGAAAGTAAAATTCAGAATGTTTTGTGCGATAATGTGGCGTTTTATGGGTTCAGCTGGCGGTTGCGCTCCAGCACGTCAAGCCCCTGCTGCTTGAGCCACCAAACAAGGTCGATGGTAACCCAGTTTTCGGAGAGCTTATCGCCCTTGCGGCAGTATACGTCCACCACCTGCATGTCCGCAGGGCGCTCGCCGCCGGGCAGGCCCAAAAAGCCGCCGATGGGTGTATTGGTAAGGTTTGGCCAGCCGAAGAAGCAGGAGAAGTGCCCCTCCGAAAAACGGCAAACGTGGCCGTTGAACTTTTTATCCTTCAGGTAGCGCCTAAAGGGGTCCTGGTGCTGGTCACGGTAGCGCTCCCATGTGTAGCTTGCGCCTATGCCGCAGGGGCCATACCACAGCATGTCGGGTGTCCAGAAAGGAGCAAGAGCCTCCTCTACGGGGGGTGCACCCATAATTTTGTTGTTGGAATCACAGTTGTTAATCATACGGTTCATTACATCTGTAGTCTTCTGGCTCTCTTGCGCACAGGCATCCTCAAACAAAAGGCCGTTGTGCTCACGAGGGCCGGGATACACAAAGTACTGTCCGGTAGACTGGGGCAGTGGGTTCACACCTGCCTGCTGCATAAAGCCGATAAGGTCGATGAAAAGGCCTGTCCTTGTGATTTTGCCGTCCTGCACACAGTTAAACTCGGAGTAGCGAAGGGATATTAGCCTGCGTGTGGGCTTTATGCCCAGCCACTCGGTATCAAAAAGCCCCATGAAGTGCCCCATGCTCATTACCCACACTTCATTCTCGTCGAACTCATTGTTGCCTGCGATGAAGATATCCTGGCGGCGCTGCATGGTGGTAATGGACTTTTTCAGCGGCACCCAAAACTCCTGCGCCACCTGTGCATTACCTTTCAGCTCTCTAAAAGGATAGGATGCCTTCCACTCGTGGTTGTCCGAAAAATATTCACCCAAAACGCCTTCTACCTGCTCGGGTGTTGCGGCTTCCATTGCATCAAAATATTTGCGAATCAAAGCCTTTTGTTCTGAAAATCCCATAATGGATACTCCTCCTAAACAATTGCTAAACATCGTTATATTTTCCCGTGATAGCACTACTCACGCACATGTTTTTTAGGGGTTCAGCTGGCGGTTGCGCTCCAGCACGTCAAGCCCCTGCTGCTTGAGCCACCAAGGAAAGTCGATGGTAACCCAGTTTTCGGAGAGCTTGTCGCCCTTGCGGCAGTATACGTCCACCACCTGCATGTCCGCAGGGCACTCGCCACCCGGCAGGCCCAAGAAGCCGCCGATGGGCGTGTTTGTGAGGTTCGGCCAGCCAAAGAAGCAGGAGAAATTACCCTCCGAAAAACGGCAAACGTGACCGTTGAACTTCTTGTCCTTCAGGTGAGCCCTAAAGGGATGCTGGTGCTGGTCACGGTAGCGCTCCCATGTGTAGGTTGCGCCTATGCCGCAGGGGCCGTACCACAGCATGTCGGGTGTCCAGAAAGGAGCGAGAGCCTCCTCGATGGGATGCGCACCCATAAGGCCGCTTTTATTGTTGGAGTCAATGTTCGTAATCATGCGAATCATCACGTCGTGAGTCTTTTGGCTTTCTTCTACCGGGGCATCCTCAAACAAAAGGCCGTTGTGCTCACGAGGGCCTGGATACACAAAGTATTGACCCAGAGACTGCGGCAGTGGGTTCACACCCGCCTGCTGCATAAAGCCGATAAGGTCGATGAAAAGACCCGTCTTTGTGATTTTACCGTCCTGCACACAGTTGAACTCGGAGTAACGAAGGGATATAAGCCTGCGTGTGGGCTTTATGCCCAGCCACTCGGTGTCGAAAAGCCCCATGAAGTGCCCCATGCTCAGAACCCATACTTCATTCTCGTCAAACTCGTTGTTGCCTGCGATGAAGATGTCCTGGCGGCGCTGCATGGTGGTAATAGACTTTTTCAGCGGCACCCAAAACTCGCCTGCCACCTGTGCATTACCTTTCAGCTCCCTAAAGGGGTAAGACGCCATCCAGTCGTGCTCACTCGAGTAAAACTCACCCAAAACACCCTCTACCTGCTCGGGTGTTGCGGCTTCCAGTGCGTCAAAATATTTGCGCACTAAAGCCTTTTGCTCCGAAAAGCCCATGATTCTAATCCTCCTAAAAAATTGACAAGTTATAATTATTTTGCACTGCAAAATACAAAGCAAATTTGTGTGGCAAAGTACCTTCGCCACAAGGGCACATGCCCCTTTACGGAAACATGTGCCCAATGTAACGTATTTAGTTCATGATATTCTTTTCTGTCTCGGGGTCAAAAAGGCACAGCTTGTTCGGGTTCAAGCGGAAAGAAAGAGTGTTTCCTTCCTTCAGTCGTGCGTTCTTTTTGGTGCGCACGGTGAAGTCCTCGCTGTTTACGGTGATGTTGATAAGCTCCTCCGAGCCGAGCACCTCTATCACGTCAGCAACGGCATCAAAGGTATTACCGGGCAGTTTGCCCTCCTCCTCACACGCAACGTGCTCGGGGCGAGCGCCCAAGATAAGCTTTTTGCCCACATATGCAGCTGCCTTTTCGGCAAGAGCCGCAGGAAGCGCTATGCTGAAATCATGTGTCTTTGCAACAAGCTCCTCACCCTGCTTTTCTATGGTGCACTTCATGAAGTTCATGGGGGGTGAGCCCATAAAGCCCGCAACAAACATGTTGGCCGGGTTGTTGTACACAACAGAGGGCTTGTCTATCTGCTGCATAATACCATCGTGCATAACAGCAATGCGGTCGCCCATAGTCATTGCCTCTACCTGGTCGTGCGTCACGTACACCACCGTGCGCTGAATGCGCTTGTGCAGCTTTAGTATCTCCGAGCGCATCTGCACACGCAGCTTTGCGTCAAGGTTTGAGAGCGGCTCGTCCATGAGCATAACCTTTGTGTCACGCACAATGGCACGGCCCATAGCCACACGCTGGCGCTGACCACCACTCATCTCGGAAGGCTTGCGATTTATCAGCTCGGTAAGCTCCAGCATATCCGAGATTTCGTTCACCTTGGTTTCTACCTCTTCTTTTGGCTTTTTTTGCATCTTTAGGCCAAAAGCAAGGTTACCTCTTACATCAAGGTGGGGATAAAGCGCATAGTTTTGGAACACCATGGATATATCGCGCTCTCTTGGCTGTAAGTCTGTTACCTTTGCATCGCCGATGTAAACATCACCGGAGGTGACATCCTCAAGACCGGCTATCATGCGAAGTGTGGTGCTCTTTCCACATCCGGAGGGACCTACAAGCACAAGAAACTCGTTGTCCGCAATTTCCAAATCAAGGTTGTTTACCACAAGGGTATCGCTCTTAGGATACCTCTTGCAAACCTGCTTAAACGAAACGGTTGCCATGTTTTATCCCCCCTATTCTTTCACCGAGCCGCTAGTCATACCTCGTACAAGGTATTTTTGCAACACAAGTGTGATGATGATAATGGGAACGGCTATGGAGATACTGCCTGCGGCTGAAACGGACCAGTAGCGGATGTTTTCTGTACCGAACTGGGAAATCATAACGGGCAGTGTGGTAGCGTTCGTGCTGGTTAGAGCGGAAGGAAGCATAAACTCGTTGTACGCAAGCAGAAGTGTAAATATGGCAGATGTTACTATGCCTGTACCCATGATGGGCACGATAACCTTCCTAAATGCCTGAAAACGTGTGCATCCGTCCACCATGGCCGCCTCGTCCAGCGAATGTGGAATGGTCATAAAGAAGCTTCGTAGCATCCAGATGGTAAATGGCTGGTTGATGGACACCATAACCATGACGAGCAAAAACTCTGTGTCGTAAATGCCCAGTGCTGTTGCAATGTAGTAGTAAGGCACGATGAAAACCATGCGGGGAAGTGCACGGAACACCAGCGAGAGGCAAAGCAGGAAGAAGCTGCTGTTGCTACCGCTACGTGCAAGTGCATACGCACAGGGCGCACCTATGCCGATGGAGATACACACACTGGATACGGACACGATGATGGAGTTTCCAAAGGCGTCAAGGAAGTCCGGGTTTGCCCACACCTCTGCGTAATAGTCCCACGTTGGCTCAAAAAGCCACACGGGCGGAATGGAAATAGCATCGATGGTGGTCTTCAAAGAGGTCATGGTGGTCCATATAAAGGGGAATACGCTCACTAAAAACCAAAATAGCAAAATAGCACCTAAGATAACACCGATAATAATCTTTTTAGCTCTGCGAGTCATTTTGGAGCTTTCCATATCATGCACCTCCTTTATTTTTTGTTTTCTGCTTGTTCACGATACATGATGAACAGGAACGGCATCATCAGTATGAATATGCTAATAACCGTAAGCACGCTGATGGAGGCCGCCTGACCAAGACTCTGGTTTTGGAAAGCAACTTGGTAGTTGTAAAACTGAATTGTCTCGGTAGACTGTGCGGGGCCGCCCTTTGTCATAATAGCCACGCTGTCGTACAGACGATAGATGTCCATTATGTTTATCATGGTGGTAAACAAAATTAGTGGGGAAAGGTAAGGAATAAGAATGTGGCGAATCTTTTGCGGCCACGAAGCACCCTCTACCTGTGCGGCCTTTAGGGGGTCCACCGGCATAGCCTGTAGGCCCGCATAAAGTGTAATAATTACAAACGGTACACCCGACCATATGGTGTGGAAGGTGATAAGCGCCCTTGCAGGGATAACATCCGCAAACCACTGGATATTTATGCCCATCTCCGAAAGGTAATGGGGGAACAGGCCATATATATCCTTAAACAACCAAGAAAACATTTGGGTGCTCACCGCAGGGGTGATAACAAATGGTAGCAAGATGCCGCTGATAAAGATAGTTGTAAAAATTCTGCTTTTGACATTGTAGAGGATAATGGCAAGGCCCATACCTATAAGCAGACGTGCAGGTACGTTTATAAATGTAACAAGCAGTGTGAATCCGGTGCTGTTCCAAAAGCGGGGATTCTCAAAAACATTTACATAGTTACCAAAGCCAATAAACTCAAGACTACCACCCAGCTGGAATGTACAGAAGCTCAAAAACAGCGTTACAATCAGTGGGATAATCATAAGAACAATCATGGTAATCATACTGGGTGCAGCAAAAGCAATGAACTCTTTTTTTCGCAGTTTCATAGCATAACCCTCATCTCATTTTTATCATTAGGTAGTATCATCCGTTTGTATAGGTGTTGCCCGCCCGAAGAATACTACCCAATAATAAAAAGACTTAATAAAAATGTATGCGGCGGCGCTTAGATGCCGCCGCATACACAAGTGCCTAAAACTTTACGTTCTTTGGTTGTGCTCTAAAGTAGTACGCCGTCTGCTACAGGTATCCCTCGTCCTCAAGGATAACGATGCACTCTGCGGCGGCGTTGTCCAGTGCTTGCTGTGCGGTAAGCTCGCCCGTCAAGGCGGTGGCAACGTGTGTGCCGATAAGGTTCATCACGGAGGAGAAGTACGGATAGTCGGGCGGAGGCAATGCGCCCATAACAGCTGTTTCGTTAGCAGCAATAAGGTTCGGACGCTCTTCCAGAATGGAAGCGCTGTCTGTGATAACCTGCTGGCGTGTTACGGGAACTGTGTCGAACAGCTCTGTCTGAGCCTCGTAGCTGGACATTTCAGCCACTGCAAGGAACACAGACTCAGGGTCTGAGCCGGGGTTTGCAGGAATGGAGAGCATCTCGGGAGACAGGTAGCTCATAGGAGGCATACCCTCTTCCACCACGGGAGCGGCAGCATATCCGATAAGACCTACAACGCTGGAAACTTCCTCGTCGTCCATGAAGGGAGCACGGGTTGTCCAGATGTTGGAGATAGCCACTGCACCTGTTTGCAAAAGCACCATAACGTCATCGTTTGTGTAAGTTGTGGCGGAGGGAGGCATGTAGGAGTAAAGCTGCTTCATAAGCTCCACCGCCTCAACGCCTGTCTCATCGTTGAATGTGGGGTTGTTGTCCTCGTCAAAGAACACACCGCCCAATGCACTCATCATGTTTACAAACTCTGTGCCTGCGCCGTTGCCACTGCCGTAAACGAGTGCCAAGGGGTACTGAATTTCTTCAGCTGTCTGCAGCACTTCGCACACGTCCAAAAGCTCCTGCACTGTTGTGGGAACTTCCAGCTCGTACTTTTCAAAAAGGTCTGTACGGTAGAAAAGGTGCTGGTTGTTGGAAGCTGTGGGGATAGCGTAAATCTCGCCATCCTTTGTCAGCGTATCCCATGTAGCCTGGGGGATGTCGCTGAAGTTGTACACATCTTCATACTTTTCGATGTAATCGGTCAGGGGCAGAAGAAGGCCGCTGGAAGCCTGCTCGTTATAGTAGCGCATGGAAATCTGGAATGTCTGGTAGGGAGAGTCGCCACCCGAGGTAAGAGCGAGGTTCAGCTGAGTGTCCAGCTCGTCCGCCTGGAAGGTCTTGCTACCGGTGTTGTAATACTCCAGCTCGCCAATGCGGTCCACCATGGACATGAACACATCGGGGGTAGAGCCGGGTACAGACACGTAGTTGAAGTCTACAGTCTCTGCAGGTGCGGGGAACTCGTTGCCGGTGAGAGGCATAACCATCATGCCCTCTGCAGCGGGTGCTGTGCTGCCGCTTGCAGCAGTGCTGGTAGCACCGCTTGCCGCTGTGCTTGCCGGTGCAGAGGACGACGCAGAGCCGCCACAAGCACTTAGAATCATTGTAGCTGCCAAAAGTAAAGCAGTTAAAAGTACACTTTTGTTCTTTTTCAAAATGTTATTATCCTCCTTGTTTAGAAAAAATGTATATTTTGACACAATCCAACGCTCAAAGTATGTCGTACGCCTGCAAAGTGCTTTCGGTAGTGTTCGCCGCAAAAGCCCTACGCAATGCTTTTGTCGATGGCCTTACCTGACTTGCACCTTGCCTGCGCACGGCACATTTAAGCGATGATTACGTGCGTCTATTACAGGTATCCCTCGTCCTCAAGGATAACGATGCACTCTGCGGCGGCGTTGTCCAGTGCTTGCTGTGCGGTAAGCTCGCCCGTCAAGGCGCTGGCAACGTGTGTGCCGATAAGGTTCATCACAGAGGAGAAGTAGGGGTAGTTGGGGGGAGGCAACACGCCCATAGCGGTTGTTGCATTAGCAGCCGCAAAGTTCGGGTTCTCGGATGATTCTGCACTTTCTGCCGCAACTTCTTGACGGAAAACAGGCATAATCTGAGCAACTTCCGAAATTGCTTCGTAGCTTGTCATTTCTGCAAGTCCAAGGAACACGGAGTCAGGGTCTGCGCCGGGGTTTGCAGGAATAGCAATCATCTCGATACCCACGTTGCTCATGGGGGGCATCCCCTCTTCCACTACAGGAGCGGGAGCGTAGCCCATAAGGCCTACAACGCTGGAAACTTCCTCGTCATCCATCATGGGTGCACGGGTTGTCCAGATGTTGGAGATAGCCACAGCGCCTGTCTGCAAAAGCACCATAACATCGTCATTCGTGTAAGATGTAGCGGAGGGAGGCATGTAAGCATAAAGCTCTTTCATAAGTTCCACAGCCGCAACGCCAGTCTCATCGTTGAAGGTGGGGTTGTTGTCCTCGTCAAAGAACACGCCGCCCATTGCGCTCATCATGTTCAAGAACTCTGTGCCTGCGCCGTTGCCACTGCCGTAAACGAGTGCCAAGGGGTACTGAATTTCTTCAGCTGTCTTGAGCACTTCGCACACATCCAAAAGCTCCTGCACTGTTGTGGGAACTTCCAGCTCGTACTTTTCAAACAAGTCTGTACGGTAGAAAAGGTGCTGGTTGTTAGCTGCTGCGGGAATGGCGTAAATTTCGCCGTCCACTGTCAGCATATCCCAAGAACTCTGGGGAATGTCGCTGAAGTTGTACACGTCTTCATACTTTTCAATATAGTCATTAAGGGGCATAAGAAGGCCTTCCTGAGCTATTGAATTGTACTGACGGATGTTTACGTGAATAGCCTGATAGGGGGAAGCGGCACCCGAGGTGAGCGCAAGGTTTACCTGAGTGTCAAACTCGTCCGCCTGGAAGGTCTTGCTGCCAGTGTTGTACTGCTCCATTTCACCAAGACGGTCTGTCATGTCGGAAAACAGGTCCGTGGCAGAGCTGGGAACTGCAGTGTAATTAAAGTCTACGGGTTCTGCGGGTGCGGGGAACTCATTGCCTGTAATGGCCATGGTCATCATATCCCCTGAGGCTGCTGTGCTACCGCTTGCTGCTGTGCTGGTAGCGCCACTTGCTGCTGTAGAAGAGGACGCAGAGCCGCCACAAGCACTTAGAATCATTGTAGTTGCCAAAAGCAAAGCAGTTAAAAGTACACTTTTGTTCTTTTTCAAAATGATTTTTCCTCCTTGTTTAGAAAAAATGTATATTTTTTGACATAATTCAAAGCCGAAACATTTCGTTTGTAGGCAAAGCCCGGAAGAAGTAGCACCAACAAGGGCGCAAAAAGTTTTCTGCTTACCGAGACCACTGTGTATGGCTTTTGCAGCGCATACCGCTACAGACACTTTACAAACGCACGGCACATTTAAGCTATGAACTACGCACAAAGCTAATATAGCGTACTATACTATACAAAAATGCGTATCTACTACAGGTATCCTTCGTCTGTAAGAAGAACGATGCACTCTGCAGCAGCGGCATCCAGTGCCTCTTGTGCGGAAACCTCACCACCAACAGCACGGGCAACCTGTGTGCCGATAATGCCGGTTACGTTAGCGAAGTACGGATAATCGGGAGGAGCTAGTGCGCCCAGAGCGGCTGTTTCAGAAGCAGCTGCAAAGTTCGGCCTAATCTCAAGCACCTGCGGGTTGTCTGCAACAACCTGCTGACGCATAACGGGCAAAGTTTCGTACATCACTGTCATTGCCTCGTAGCTTGTCAGCTCAGCAAGTGCAAGGAAGGATGCCTCGGGGTCGGGGCCGGGGTTTGCAGGAAGGGAAACCCTCTCAACACCCAGGTAGCTCATGGGGGGCATACCCTCTTCCACTACGGGAGCGGGAGCATAGCCGATGAGACCCACAACGCTGGAAACTTCCTCGTCGTCCATCATGGGAGCACGAGTTGCCCAGATGTTGGAGATAGCTACAGCGCCTGTTTGCAAAAGCACCATAACGTCATCGTTTGTGTAGGAAGTAGCAGAGGGAGGCATGTAAGCGTAAAGCTGCTTCATAATCTCCACTGCTTCAACGCCGATTTCGCCGTTGAAGGTGGGGTTGTTGTCCTCGTCAAAGAACACGCCACCAAGTGCAGCCATCATGTTTGTGAACTCTGTAGCGATGTCGTTGCCAGCGCCGTAAACGAGCGCCAAGGGGTACTCGATTTCTTCGGCTGTCTTCAATACTTCACACACATCCAAAAGTTCCTGAATGGTGGTAGGCACTTCCAGCTCGTACTTTTCAAATAGGTCTGTACGATAGAAAAGGTGCTGGGTGTTTGTTGCCATGGGAATGCCGTAAACTTCACCGTCCACTGTCAGTGAATCCCATACAGACTCGGGAATATCGCTGAAGTTGTATACATCTTCGTACTCGGCAATATAGTCATTAAGGGGCATAAGAAGGCCGTCCGGAGCCATAGAGCCATATTGGCGTAGGGAAAGGTGAAGCGCCTGATAAGGGGATTCACCGCCCGAGGTAAGCGCAAGGTTCAGCTGGGTGTCCAGCTCGTTTATCTGGAAAGTTCTGGAGCTGGAGTCATACTCATCCATCTCGCCAATTTGACCTGCAAGGTCCATAAGTACATCGGAGGAAGAGCTGGGAATTCCGACATAGCTAAAGTTAATGGTCTCTGCGGGTGCGGGGAACTGGTTGCCGCTGAAGGGCATTGTCATCATGCCTTCTGCAGCAGGTGCTGTGCTACCGCTTGCTGCGGTGCTGGTAGCGCCGCTGGAAGCAGGCGCTGCGCTCGATGCCATAGAAGAGGATGCAGAGCCGCCACAAGCGCTAAGAATCATTGTGGCCGCTAAGAGCAAAGCAACTAAAAGTGCACTTTTGTTCTTTTTCAAAATGTGTTGTCCTCCTTTAGTGTGTAGGTGTTGATTTTTGGCACAATCCTATACTCAAAGTATGCCGTGCGTTTGTAAAGTAGCTGTGGTGATACGCGCCGCAAAAGCCATACACAGTGTTTTTTGTCGGAGCTATTTTGCGATGCTTTGCCTTTTTGTTAGCAAGACTGTTCAAGCTACGGAGCTGTGCACAAAACGAATACATTGAACATCCGACTAAATAAAAATACGCTTTTCACTTTCGTGGTCGAACAATACCATCTCGCTGGTATCCAGCGTAAATTCTGCCGTCTCCTGCTCAAACGCTTCCTCGCCGTCGTCCTTGCCTATCAGCGCAAGGCCGTCGCACTCAAAGTAGATGTACTTTTCGGAGCCGAGCATCTCCACAAGGTTTACATCGCCCTTGATTGTGGGCATGTCGGTGGTAGCGCCTGGTGCAAGCGGAGCTACCTTGTCGGGGCGAATGCCCACATACATTGTTTTGCCACCCTGTCCTGCGTCCACAAGTGACTTTGTCTGTGCATCGCTAAGCTTTATTGTAGTGCCACAGGTGAGCGCAATGGCCGAGCTGTGAGACTCGAACACGCCCTCCATAATGTTCATCTTGGGGCTGCCGATGAATGTTGCCACAAACAGGTCTGCGGGGTTGTTGTACACCTCATCCGGTGTGCCTATCTGGCGCACATCGCCTTTGCACATTATCACAATGCGGTCGCCCATTGTCATGGCCTCTACCTGGTCGTGCGTAACATACACGATGGTAGTTTCGAGCATTTTGTGAAGCTTTATAAGCTCCTTGCGCATCTGCACACGCAGCTTTGCATCAAGGTTTGAAAGCGGCTCATCAAACAAGAACAGCTTTGGCTCGCGCACTATGCAGCGCCCAATGGCAACACGCTGCCTTTGGCCACCCGACAGCTGACGAGGCTTGCGCTTCAGCAGGTCCGTAAGGCCCAAAATAGCCGCCGCTTTGCGGATAAGCTTGTCCTTTTCATCCTTTTTAACACGGCGAATGGTAAGCCCAAAGCCGATGTTATCGTACACGTTTTTGTTGGGCAAAAGCGCATAGCTTTGGAACACCATGGCGATGTCACGCTCTTTGGGCGTAAGGTCGTTTACCACCTTGCCGTCTATGAGCATCTCGCCCTGTGTGATATCCTCAAGGCCTGCAAGCATGGACAGTGTGGTAGACTTGCCGCATCCCGAGGGGCCCAAAAGTACCACAAACTCTCCGTCAGCGATGTCCATGTCAAAACCATGCACGGCAGAAACACCGTTGGGATAAGTTTTCCCGAGATTTTTCAATGATACTGTTGCCATATTTATGAATCACTCCTCATGTCATGTTTGGCTCTGCGCCGATGGTATCAAATGGCGGCAAATCCGAAAGCTAAAATTTAGTAAACTATATTATTGTAGTAGCAAATACTATAAGTAGAAACTTTAAGTATCGCTACTTCGCAAACGCTTTTAGTAGTGCCGAAAAGGTGGGACGCACCGTTTTTGCGACGCTGCGCACAGAACCGCGCTCGTTCAGCATCAGGGGCAATAAAATCCGCTGCGGGGTGCAAACTCCCGTCTCTATTTGCTCAAGCAGGCTATTTACGGCGGCTTGCACTATCAGCTCGGAGGGCTGGTCCAGTGTTGTCAAGCGGTAGCAGTCAAGCTCGGCCGCACAGGGCAAGTCCCCGTATCCCACCACCGAAATGTCTTGCGGAACGCGTAGCCCAAACTCATCCCGTGCAACATCCATCACGGCAAGCGCTATGCGCGCACCTACGCAATAAACCATGTCAATCTCGGGGTTTTTGCGCAATAGAGAGCGAGCGACATCCTTTGCACGCAAGTAGGTGTAGTCGCAGTGCTTCACCGTGTAGTCGGTAATGCCGCTTGCATGTAGCCCGTCCGTAAAGCCCTGCACACGCTCCGGAACATCCTGGTACTTACTTTTTTGTGCGGTTATTATACCGAAACTTTTGCACCCTCGTGAACATAGGTCACTTGCCAACTCAAAAGCACCGCTGTAGTTGTCACTGCACACGCTGGTGAGCGGCAGCTCCTTGTCGTAGATGTTTACGAGCACTATGGGAAGCCCCCACTGCCCCCATTGCTCGGGCACGCCATTACCACGTGCCGCCGCCGAGACAATAATACCGTCCACTCGGTACTCCTGCAAAAGTGCTATGACCGAATTCACATCGCTGAAAACACGGCTGTTCAGCACCATCACACGCATACCGTGCTGCTGTATAAGGTTGGTAAAGCGGCAGAGCATATCGTAGTAGAACTCGTTGAACTCATCCGAGAGTATCACCCCGATAATGCCGGAGCGCTTTACTGTAAGGCTACGCGCAATAGCGTTGGGGTTGTAGCCCAGCTCTTTTGCGGCACTGAGCACTTTTGTGCGTATTTCTTCGCTCAGCTTTCCGTTCCACTTTTCGCTGAATGTCCTACACACGGAGGACTGCGAGACACCTGCCCTGCGTGCCACATCCTTGGACGTGGGTAGCTTTCGGCTCTCGCACGGCGCACCCGTACGGGTATCAGCCGTACATTTCCTCATGAGAAACATCCCTTTTTAATCAACCTTGCGGTGACACCGTAGTCACTGCTGACAAAACACAGCTGACACCGTAGTCACACCGTCTAACAGATGAAATTATATGTTATTTGTTTGAAGAAAGTCAATAATATGCCGTTTATTCTATGTTTTTGTCAAATTTTAGCCGAAACATTCGTGCATTTCACCAAAACTTCACTTTTCGTACATAATTTTGTAAGAATCGGCAGAAAATAAACATATTTGCGTTATTTTCTCCACAAGTAAACAATTTGTTACTTTTGAATATATTTGCCGAAATTACTCTACTTAAAAGTGTGCTTGAGAGAAAGACAGTTGCCAAAATATACGATATATCAAAATAAACACACTGTGTAATAATTTGTAATAAAATCCTGCCGAAAGCATGTGAAAATAAAGTGGCAACAGGGTATTGACATGATATAATATTGAAAACGACATAGCGGTAGGGCAATCCCCCTGTGTACAGAGGAGAAAAGACAATGCAAAGACAAACAATATACAATATATACCGCACGCCGCCGCAGGAGGGCGCACAGCTGTGCGTGTGCGGCTGGGTGCGCACACTGCGCAGCTCAAAGAATGTTGCATTCATAGAGCTGAACGACGGCTCCGCTTTTAAGAACCTACAAATAGTGCTAAGCGACACCCTGCCGAACTTTGGGCAGGTATCAAAAGTGGGAGTGGGAACAGCTGTGTGTGTTCGTGGCGGCGTGGTGCTTACGCCGGGGGCAAAGCAGCCGCTGGAGATACACGCAGAGGCTATTGATATAGAAGGGGAATGTGCCCCCGACTATCCTCTGCAAAAAAAGCGTCATTCACCGGAGTTTTTGCGCAGGATGCCCCACCTGCGTGCACGGACAAATACTTTTTCTGCGGCATTTCGCCTGCGGAGCACAGCGGCATACGCACTGCACAAATTTTTCAACGAAAACGGCTTTGTGTATGCTCACACGCCCATTATCACCCACTCGGATGCGGAGGGCGCAGGGGAGATGTTTCGTGTTACCACCCTGCCTGCCACAGGCGCACCCGCCCTGCCAAGCGGCGGTGCGGACTTTTCAAAGGACTTTTTCGGCAAGGGGGTAAACCTCACGGTGAGCGGCCAGCTGGAGGCGGAGAGCATGGCTCTTGCCTTTGGAAAGGTGTACACTTTCGGGCCAACATTCCGTGCGGAAAACTCAAACACCCCTCGTCATGCGGCGGAGTTTTGGATGATAGAGCCGGAGATAGCGTTTGCGGACATTGAGGACAACATGGAGCTTGCACAGCAGACGGTGAAGTATGTCACCGAGTATGTGCTTGAGCATTGCGGTGATGAGATAGAGTTTTTTGACAAGTTTTACGACAAAGGCCTCATACAGCGCCTTGAAAACCTTGTGACGGCGGACTTTGGGCGCATAAGCTACACCGAGGCGATAGAGATACTGTGCAAAAACAGTGATGCCTTTGAGTACAAGCCCCAGTGGGGCAAGGACCTGCAAACAGAGCACGAGAGATACCTAAGCGAGGTGGTTTTCCAAAAGCCTGTTTTTGTGGTGAACTACCCAAAGGAGATAAAGAGCTTTTACATGCGCTTAAACGACGACGGCAAAACAGTGGCGGCGATGGACATGCTTGTGCCGGGTGTGGGGGAGCTGGTAGGTGGCAGCCAGCGCGAGGAACGAGAGGACGTACTGCGTGAGCGCATGAGGGAAACGGGCATAAGCGAGCAGGAATACCGCTGGTTTTTGGAGCTTCGCCGCTTTGGTGGCACAAAACATGCCGGCTTTGGCCTGGGCTTTGAGCGGCTACTGATGTACCTTTCGGGTATTGCAAACATACGGGATGTCATCCCCTTCCCCCGCACCGCAGGAGGGATTTAGAAAACCTTTGGCAAAGGCATAGACAAAAACCACATATAAAGTATCTAAAAAACCCAAAAAGTAACAAAAAAACACAGTTGTAAAATGGTTTGAAACAAAGTATAATATTGGTGAACAATCTCCGCAAACCTCTAATGCGAATTTTTTTGATGGGGGGTCAGCTACCACAATGCCCGATATAAACATATCAGCGCAGCTGGAAAATGCAAAAAAACACCTGTACGGCGTATCACGAAAGATAGGCAGTGCACGCAAAGGTGCGCTTGCAGGAGCCACAGGGCTTTTACTGCTTGTGGGCGATAGCGCAAGTGCCGTGAAACAAAGGGCGAAAAACGTTAAAGATGTTGTAGTTTCAACAAAAAAACAAAAGAAAACCCGGGAGGTTATTGAAGTGAAAAAATCTACTGTAGTTGCATTACTTGTGGTTCTTGCCGCCGTGGCCGGTGCGCTTGCGGCGCTTTATTGCTATGTGCTTCGCCGCGAAAGGGAGCTGGACGAATACGAGCAGCTTTTGTTCAGCGAGGACTTTGACGACATGCTGGATGTCGAAGAGCTGCCCGAAGAGGACGCTCAAGAAGTAGAGGCTATCTAATCACATATCCAAAGCAAATCCCGTGCGCCGAAATTCGGTGTGCGGGGTTTTTGTTTGTGTGTATCCACCACGCCACACCACGCAAAAAAGCTCCCTTACATGCAGGGGAGCTTTTTTGGCAGATGGATATTTAATCATTTGTGCGTGAAAGCAGCTCAAGTATGCGCAAAAACAACATGAGTATAGTAGTGACAAGTCCCATTGCAAGCGCCCACTCGTATATTTTGTCCGAGCGATTTTCAATGGCGTAGGAGATGTTATCAAAGTCTATTGCCAGATGAAGCACAAAAACAAGAGTGCATATTACAGAAAAGATGAGACCGATGGGGCCGTCGCCATAAAGTGCATTCGCAAGCATGGGTGTAAAAAAGGAGCTTACAAAGGTAATGCCCGCAACGACAATAATTACAAGGAACATCCCCGACACAACACCCCGAAACCTATGCCCCACCTTTACTATGCCGCTGGCATATAGCACAAGCATAACAAGCACAACGGCCGCCGTGATAACAGCCGCAAGTGGGACAATGCCATAATACTCAGAGGCGTACATCGCCGCCGCCCACGCTATGAGGTAGCCCTGTATCACCGAGTAAATAGTGCCGAAGAAGGGCACTGATTTGGGGCTTGCCGCAGTGACTATGGATAGTATAAGCATAACAATAAGCCCGCCGATGGCTATGGGTATTTGAAGGCTTTGGGGAATAACACCGGCCATGTACACCGCAACACCCGCAAAGTTGACAAGAAAAAAATATAATATCTTTGCGCACACGCCGCCCTTTGTCACTACCCTATCCCCTGCGGAAGGCCCTTTATTTAGCACCGCCTTAAAATATGGGTTTTTTGTTTTTATTGTAGCTGAATTATTCACCGAATATCCCCCTTTTTGCTTTATGCTGATAACAGGTAATATATATCATACAATGTGAAATTTTGCAAGGGAAGCTTATTTTAGGGAGTGTCCAAATGCGATGATTTATTTGCTATATTCCCCGCCGCAGGCGGGGGATATAGCGCCTTCTTCTTGCGCCCAGCGTATTCTAAATCACCTCTATGTGTCCACGCCCTTATTTTATCAAACAAAATAATTGTGTAAGGTTACAATATACACTTTCCCGCACCAAGTCCTTCAATTGGGTCTTAATTATTTCCTCGTTTAATTGTACAATTTTCTCTGACATGGCTTGTTTGCTCCTTTCAGAATGATGGTGTGATAACTTCATTCCACTTGAGCTTACAAACTATGTTTATCTTTTTCTATTTTTCAATTTGCACAATTTGTCGTACCTTATCGGTGCTACCAGAGAAAAAAGTGTGTGCATTTGAAATGCTATTAAACAATAAAAATGAGCACTCACAAAAGGCATAGCCCTTTATGAGTGCTCATTATGGTTGCGGGGGCCGGATTTGAACCGACGACCTTCGGGTTATGAGCCCGACGAGCTACCGGACTGCTCCACCCCGCGATATTGAGAAAGCACAAGCGCTACGGCAAAGTAGCCGCACAAAGCGCATGTCTTTCAGTTCATTCATAATATCATAAATTCGTTGCTATGTCAAACCCTACTTGGCAAAAAACGCTCATAAAAGCTTGAAAAAGTTCGATATTACTGCTTATCTGTGCGTTTTAATCCCATTTACAAAAAAACAAGATGGACATAAAACATGTCCACCTTATTTGTTTTTAAGCAGTAGCGATTAACCCTCGGAAATAGCCTCTACGGGGCAAACGCCAACGCAAGAGCCACAGTCGATGCAGGTATCTGCGTTGATTTCGTACTGGGAAGCACCCTCTTTGATAGCCTCTACGGGACATTCGCCCACGCAAGAGCCGCAAGATGAACAATCAGAGCTAATTTTGTAAGCCATAGTAAAACTCTCCTTTTTATGTGTGCGCCATAGTTTACGGTGCACCGTATTTGTTTTGTTGTGGGGAAACTATCCTTACCACAAAATAAGCGTATCACACTTTTGTTATATTTTCAACAAAGGTAGCTTTGGCTAACATGTAAAATTTCATCCGTGCCTTCCGCCAATTTTTAGGCTTTTTTTACAGGTTTGCCCTGCACACTCTACGCCGAAACAAAGCGTGAAAACTGCTCGTGCGTGGGGTGAGGCTCTGCCGAGGCAACAGCTGTGCCGCTGTGCTCCTCAATATAAACGGAGGTCATGTGAAAGTTTATGTTGGACACATACACATTCGGGGCGTCCACACTATCCAAAAGCGGCGATGAAACGCCATAATTTGCGAGCACATCGTTTGAAAAGGGCGAGTTACTAAGCCAGCCGCCAGTTGTGACAATGTTTGAAAAATACCCCTTTTCCCTTGGGGCAAACACATCAAAGCCTGCGAGCGTGTTGAACTCATCCACCGAGCAGACGTACAGGTTTTGCTTATCGGCACTTATGGCGTCGTAGTCGCCGTTTGTGGCCATTCGGTCGGCAAGGTAGCCTGTAGCTTCGGTGCGCAGGGTGAAAAAGAAGGGGGCTGAAAGTATCAGCACAAGGCTCAATGCGGCGGCAAGCGTGGGCTTTGTGTAGCGTTTGCCCGTCTTTACCTCGGCGCAAAACAGCGCAAACAACAGCGCCGCAAGCAACAAGGACACCTCTATGCGCTGGGGCATACGTGCCACAGAGGACAAATACACAACGAGCAAAAACAACACAAAATATGTGCTTAGCACATACCAAAGCCTTTTTAGCGTGCACACCGCAACAAGCGCCAGCGAGGAAAACAGGAAAAAGTAGCTGTACGCACTGCCGAATAGCATGTTTGCAGTGTTTGCGACGGCGAGTATAAGCGTACTGCCCAGCGAGGGCGAGGGAGCAAGCTGTGATGCCGCACGGAGGCTTTCGGTGGGGAACACACCCGTGTCAAAAAAGTTCCACGTTTGGAGCATGGCGTAGTCGTTTTGGGAGTAGCCCAGCGACTGCAATATGTTTTCGGGCGGTAGGAACATCGCACGGTTGTCCGAAAACTCCATGCGTGCGGCGTTGTAGCTGTAGTATTCGCCCCACTCGGCGCTTAGCGTGTAGGAAAGGGTGTCTACCGCTTCCAGCGCAAACACCCCTATGAACACCGCCGCCATGCTGCCTACGGCGATATACTTTTCTTTTTTGGAAAGCGGAATAAAGCGCAAAATAAGCAAAGCCGCACTCAGCGCACCCACCATGAAAAAGCTGTCGATACGCACTATTGCACCTGCATAAACAAGCAGTATGCCGCACACTGTTTGCATATTTATGCGTCCGAGGTTGCCCGCTATCAATAGAAGGCCCGCCGCTATTATCACGGCGGCATTTTGCGTATACTGAAAGCGGTGGAAAAGATGGTAGCCGAAAAACACCGTGAAGCACAGGCCCATAATTCCGCCGCATGTTGCGCCAAAGCGGTTCATAAACTGCTTGTGTATCACCGAAAACGCCACAACAACAAGCGCAAGTTGAATAACAACATACCAGCTCACGCTCGGAAAAAGCGCAAACAGCGCCTTCATCAAATATCCTAAAAGTATATTAGAGTATACAATATACTGACTGTGCTCTCCGTATGCGCCTGCGGCGATGTTGCTTATGGTGGCATCGTCGTTTGTATCGTAGCGTATGCCAAACAAAAGCAGTGTGGCGCAAAAGACCGTTAGCGTGCACCCAAAGGCGATTAGCCATTTTGTGCTACTGCGCTTAAATATATCTTTTTGGAGTATGCTCAACTGTCGCCCCCCCTTTTTTGTAAAGCCTTGCGAATGTACCAAAAAGGGGCGGACAATGCCCACCCCTAAAAAGTTTACTTGCGCTTTCTTGCCAGCCACTGCGTAAAGCGCCACGCCCATGACTTGCGTGTGAGTGAAATGAAAGAGTTCAGCTCTGTGGCAGGAGCCTGCTCGGGGTCGTGAAACTTTTGCGGGCCGTACATTTTGTCCGACAGGTGGTGCATTCCGCTGGACCAATGCCAGATACCCCTCCAAATAGCTCCGCTTATGCGGCGTAGCCAGTTTATCTTCCGCCAGCTTGAAGAAGCGATTATTTGCGAGTATACATCACGCAAAGCCAAGAGCTCATTACTCGAATTTATAATATTACTTGTGGCACTTTCGTTATAGCGCAAATCAAACAGCTCCGCCGCATTGACCGAAATTTCATATGTTCTGAACTTTTCACGAATTAGCGGAATATTTTCAAGCAATGAGATCGCGCGCTTGTGCTTGAAGTCGCTGTTTGTGGGCACACGGTAACAGCTGGTCGCCTTTGGGGACACGCAGTTTTTTGTGTGTGTCATGTAGCGTGCCCACAGCTCCCAGTCCTCGTAGCCGTTGATAAAGGTGTTGTCCAAAGCACCCAGCTCCTGCGGCAAGCTTTTGTGAAAAGCCACCGCCTGAATGGGCATTTGGTTGTCCGTGAAAATATCCAAAAGGCTTATTTTTTCGTGGCTTAGGTTCAAAAAAGCTTGCGGCTCAAACACCAGCGTGCTCTCAACGTCCGAGTCCAGCTCTATTGCAACGGCACCCATCGTAAACATGCGAATGCCTCGGTTTTGCTGTATTTGCCCTGCCATCACCTCAAAGTGCTCGGGGAAAAAGTAGTCGTCATCGTCCAAAAAGTTCAAAAAGTCGCCACTCGCAAGCTCTATCGCCTTGTTTGCGGCAAGGCAACGCCCCGACGCCGCACGCATGGCGTGGTATTTTATGCGCAGTTTCCCCTCAAACTCCGCCGCCACATGCTCCGAAATAGGCTCTTCGCCGTCCTCGCACACCACGACCTCAAAGTTCTTGTAGGTTTGGTGGGTAAGCGAGTGCAGGCAAAAGCGCAGGATATCAGGGCGCTTGTACGTGCGCACAATCACGCTGAAAAAAGGCGCATTTTCTGCGGTGGGAAGTGTATTTTCGTGAAACGGCCCACTTCTTGCAAAGCAAAAGTCAAAGCCGTAAAAGTCGGGTTTGATGTCGCTATTTTTTACATGATTTTCATAAAAACTGCGATACTCCTCGAAATGCTCCTTTGCCTTTTGCATCATGCGCTCGAAGTGCTCCCAAATTTCGGGCATACTGTCAAAAAAGGCTTTTACGCTTGCAAAGCTGCCGTCCCATTCGTTTAGCTGCTGCTGTGTGCCAAACTTTGCACGTAGCACCCAGCTGCCCACAACGCTCCCTGCCGACTGCACCGGCTTTATTTCGCCTGCC
Source organism: uncultured Oscillospiraceae bacterium (assembly GCA_964370045.1). Taxonomy (GTDB): domain Bacteria; phylum Bacillota; class Clostridia; order Oscillospirales; family Ruminococcaceae; genus JAAYCI01. The sequence goes on along the minus strand of CAYJGZ010000015.1, from coordinate 41,565 downwards.
GTTTTATAGGCGTAGTGCTGTATTATTGCGCTTGGAACGTAACGTATCCTGTGGCCTGCAAGGCGCACCCGCCAGGACAGGTCCACATCCTCCGCATACATGAATAAACTTTCATCAAAGCCGCCCAGCGCCTCAAAAACATCCCGGCGAAGCACAAAGCACGCACCGCTGGCGTAGGTTACCTCAAGCGTGATGGGGTTGTAAAATTTTGGATGCTCGTAGGGAAATTGCCTAAGCTCAAACGCCGCAAATCCTTCGTCCGCCTCGGCTATTGCCTTTTGCAAATTGGTGAGGGCATCCGCATGTATTTCTGTGTCCACATTGCATAAAAATACATAATCGCCATTGCCTGCCTGCGCCGCACGGTTGGAGCCTGCACCAAAGCCGAGGTTTTCCCCCGTCTCGATAACTTCAAAAGCGCCGAAAACACCCTCGTGTTCCTTTTGCAGCTTACGCAGGCACTCTACGGTGCCATCGCTCGAGGAGTTGTCCGCAAAGTACAGCCGAACGCTTGTTTTTTCATAGTTCAGCGCCGCAAAGGCGGCAACACAACCCCTCAGCCATTTTTCGGAATTGTATGTGACAAAGCACACATCAAACGTCATCTTTCCACCCCATCTGCGCGTGTAGCCTACAAGGCTACACCTTCCCCTTTTGTGTGCCTATACTCACCGCCGAGTTAAGGTCGTATATACCCACAGTGGTTTTGTCCGAGACCACTGCAATGCTACAAAGGTCGTAAAGACGGTGGTACACCACCAGGTCTCCACGGCTGTTAAAGTTCGTACAGCCCAGAGATAACAAATATTCGCCACCTTGCAAGTCCATATGTTGTGTAAACTGCACAGTATACACATCGCCTTTGGATGCGTAGCCCGTGTCCTGCTTTTCTATGATAGTGTTTGTACCGCAAAGGTCACTGCCTTTTATATCCCTGATGGTAAACGCAAAAATCGGGTGCTTTACCGCTTGGTTGAACTTCACCCTCACCTTTATGCTAAACATCGTGCCTTTTTCTATAAGGTTGCTCACCACACCACGCTCGTCCAGCACGCCGTAGTCGATAAATTCCGCTGTCTTATCGCCATATTCGGAGAGCTGCTCGTTTATCTGCAGGTGGCTCTTCCAGTCGGAGTCGCTGTAGTTTTGCGGCACTACAAGCGTGTTTTTATTCGCAGAAAGCGGCAGTGCGTCCTGTGTGCTGTCCAAAGTCTCGGATACACTTTCAGCGGACGTTTCAGCACTTTTTTCGCCATCTTCGAGTGTATTATTTGTTGTTTCTGCTGTTTTTGCGGCGTTTTGCTCCGCCTCGGGGTCGTACTGGTTCACAAGAATTTTCTTGTACAGGTCCACCACCTGCTTTGGCTCGCCTAAGGCCACCACCTCGCCCTTGTTGAGAAGCAGTGCTTTTGAACAGTACTGCGTGATACTGCTGAGGTCGTGACTCACCAGCAGGATAGTAGTGCCCTGCTCTTGCAGCTCCTTGAACTTGCGAAAGCACTTGCTTTGGAAAAACACGTCGCCCACGCTCAGCGCCTCGTCCACCACCAAGATGTCGGGGTGTACGCTTATGGCGAGCGAAAAGGCAAGGCGCGCAAACATGCCGCTGGAGTATGTTTTCACCGGCTGGTCTATGAAATCGCCAATGTTGGAAAATTCAATGATTTCAGGTACTTTTTCCTGCATCTCAGCCTCAGAATAGCCCATGATGGAGCCGTTGAGGAATATATTTTGCCGCCCTGTGTAGTCGGGGTTAAATCCTGCGCCAAGCTCGAGCAGTGCGGAGACAGTGCCCTTCACCGCAAACTCGCCTGATGTAGGCGTGACAATACCTGTAAGTATTTTAAGCAATGTGCTTTTGCCACTGCCGTTTGTGCCTATTATTCCAAAGGTTTCGCCTTTTTCTATGTTAAAATTGACATTTTTAAGCGCGCGGAACACCTTGTGGCGCACCTTGCGCCGAGGGTCCAGCGCCTCCTTTAGGCGGTCCACAACCTTGTCGTACAAGGGGTACTCCTTGCATATATCAGAGGCGCTTATCATCACTTGTGCCATTTGCCTCTCCTTTCTTATATGCACTTCAAGTCTAAAATCGCAATAATATTTTTTTGCTTAAGGTCTATAGTACGTCGGCAAACTGCGGACGCAAGCGGTTGAACACAAAAGACCCTACCAAAAATGCGAGCAGTGCCGTGACCCAAAAAACGAGTGTGGAGGTGAGTGAGCGCTCCCAAAACCACATACGACCGAGGAAAGTGTCCCTGTATCCCTCTATGACGTAAAACATGGGGTTTAGCACTCGAAGCACTGCAAGTGCGGTGGGGCTGGAGGCAAACAAGTCCGGATTCCACGCAATGGGCGAGGCCCAAAAGCCCATGTTCAGCACAATGCCCACGATGGATACAACGTCCGGCGCAAAAAGGGAAATGGCGCTAAGGAGCCAGCCCAGCCCCAGCAAAAGCACAAACATGCACAGCAGGTAATAAAATAGTTGCAGGGTGTAAATCGTCAGGCCGTACCCATAAAACAGCATTATTCCCACCACTATAAACAGCATACCTACGTGCACAAAAAAGGCCGAAACCATCTTTACGATGGGCAGTATGCTCACCCGAAAGTTCACCTTGCGCACAAGGTAGCTGTACCCTCGGATGCTACTTGTCATTGAGTTTATGCTTTCGGAAAAAAAGTTCCACGCAAGAAGGCCGGGGGCAAACCACAAAATAAAGGGAAAGCCGCCCTGGTCGCCGTTGCCCAGTGCCACCTGAAAGGCAAACCACATGGTAACAAGCAGCAGTATCGGCTGTAAAAAAGCCCACGCAACGCCCAAAAACGAAGAGGCATAGCGAGACTTAAAGTCGTCCACGGACAGCTTCCACAAAAGCCCTCTGTTTTTCAGCAGGTTGCGAAAAAAGCTCGAAAAAATGCTAATATATTTCAAAGGTCGTGCACTTCCTTACAGGTTTTTGTACCAAGCACCGCCTATTTTGTAAAGTGCGGCGGTACATGGCCGAGAACATGCAGACAAAAAACAACTTTGCCAAATATATTTTACAATGCTTCAACTAACAATAATACATTATATACGCAAAAAAAGCAATAGCGCCTCCCAGCAAAAAAAGGGTGCAGACAAAAGCGGTAGTTTGTTTTTTTGGTACATCCCCACAAAAAAAGAAACACCGCACAGCGAAAATTCACACTGTGCGGCATTGTTAGAAACGCGCAGAAATAACATATTATAAATACAATTTAATCAATAAATATTATTTAATGCCTCTTTTTGCGTCAAGCATAGCCTTCACCTTTATGGGCAGGCCATACAGATTTATAAAGCCGCCTGCGTCCGCATGGTCGTAGTTTTGGCCTGTGGTGAAACTTGCGGTGTCCTCATCGTACAAGCTGTAAGGGCTTTGCACGCCTGCGGTGATGATGTTGCCCTTGTACAGCTTTAGGCGCACCTGCCCCGTGACATTCTTTTGGCACTCGTTTACAAAGGCATCCATCGCCTCGCGCAGGGGGGTGTACCACTGGCCGTTGTACACAAGCTCTGCGTACTTGAGCGCAAGATGGCTCTTAAAGTGAGCGGTCTCCTTGTCAAGGCAGATGCTCTCTATCACCTCGTGTGCGTGGTAGAGGATGCTGCCGCCGGGGGTCTCGTACACGCCGTGGCTCTTTATGCCCACAAGGCGGTTTTCCACAATGTTTGTGATGCCCACGCCGTTTTGTCCGCCCAGCTCGTTGAGCTTTTCAATCAGCGCAACACCGTCCATTTTCTCCCCGTTAAGCGCCACGGGAACGCCCGCCTCAAAGTCTATGGCAATGGCGGTTTCAGCATCGGGGGCGCTTTTAGGCGTAACGCCCAGCTCAAGCATCCCTTCCAGCTGAGGCTCGTTTGCGGGGTCCTCCAGCTCCAAGCCCTCGTGCGAAAGGTGCCACAGATTTTTGTCCTTGGAGTAGCTTGTCTCACGGGTAATTTTTAGCGGAATTTTGCGTGCCTCCGCATATTCAATGGCCTCCTCACGGCTTTGAATATCCCACTCACGCCAAGGTGCAATAATGCCCATTTGGGGGGCGAGCGCCTTTATCGTCAGCTCAAAGCGCACCTGGTCGTTGCCCTTGCCTGTAGCGCCGTGGCAGATGGCGTCCGCACCCTCCTTGAGCGCAACCTCTACAAGTGCTTTTGCGATGGGAGGACGTGCGAAGCTTGTGCCCAAAAGGTAACCCTCGTACTTTGCGCCTGCCTTCAGCGACGGCCAGATGAAATCCTCCACCAGCTCTTTTTTAAGGTCCGCAACGTACAATTTTGACGCACCTGTGGCAATAGCCTTTGCCTCAAGGCCGTCCAGCTCGTCACGTTGGCCAACATCGCCCGCCACCGCAACAACCTCACAGCCGTACGTCTCCTTCAGCCACGGAATGATGATGGAAGTGTCCAGCCCGCCCGAGTAGGCGAGCACTACTTTTTTGTAGCTTTTTGCTTTTTCGCTCATAAAATAATAACATCCTTTCGTCTGATACGCAAAGTTTGCGCATTTTAGCATTTTATATTATGCTGCACAGCTCGGCCAAGCATACTTCTTCCCGAGTGCCTCTTGGGTATAATTATACATGATTTTTGCATAAAATCAAGTAAATATTCATTTTGGCGGTACACTTTTATGCATCCATCCAGCCTGCATCCCTTGGATTTTGGCGGAAAGCTTGCAGCTTTGCCATGTCCTTTGCCTTTATAATACCTGCATCCGCCGCCACCTGAGCCAGCGTGTCGTAGTCGCACAGCGAAGTGTTGCGCACGTTTGCATCCGCAAGCTTTTGCAGGCCTGCCGAAAGCCCGTAGGTGAATATGGACACGATGCCCAGCACCTCGCAGCCGGCCTTGCGTAGTACATCTACCACCTGTACCACACTGCCTGCGGTGGAGATTAGGTCCTCCACCACCACCACTTTTTGCCCTTTTTCCGCTCTGCCCTCTATGAGGTTTTCACGGCCGTGGTCCTTTGCACCTGCGCGCACATAGCACATAGGCTTGTCCAAAATAGCCGCCGCAAGCGCCGCATGGGCTATGCCTGCGGTGGAGGTGCCGGCCAAAATATCACACGTCGGGTACTCGCTGCGCACAAGCTGTGCCAGCCCCTCTTCCACACGTGTGCGAACCGCAGGATAGGAGAGCGTGAGGCGGTTGTCGCAATATATGGGCGACTTTATGCCCGATGCCCAGGTGAACGGCTCGTTTGGGCGCAAGAACACAGCGCCGATGTCCAAAAGGTCCTTTGCAATTTGCTGTTTTGTAATATCCATATCATTTTACCTCCGATGGAGAGTTTTTTTAGATGCCATCGTATGTGTGCATTGTAATGTATAATTATGCACCCACAAACTCCGAAAGCACACGCTCATATGCGGCGACGGGGTCGTCCGCCTTTGTGATGGGCCTGCCTACCACGATGTAGTCGCTACCTATCTGCGCCGCCTGCGCGGGCGTAGTTACACGGCTTTGGTCGCCCATATCGCCGCTGGGATAACGTATTCCGGGCGTGACGCACAAAAATTCGCCGCCGCACCACTCCTTGACAATGCCTGCCTCCAGCGGACTGCACACGACACCATCAAGGCCTGCGGCCTGTGCACCGCTGGCGTAATGCGCCACCGTTTTTTGCACCTCGCCCGGAATGAGCAGCTCGCTGTTCATCATGCCCTGCCCGATGCTGGTGAGCACCGTCACCGCTATGAGCGAGGGACGCTCGCCCTGTGCACCCTCGCTTAGGCCCTCCACCGCCGCACGCATCATTTCACTGCCGCCTGCCGCATGAAGGTTCGTCATGTCCACGCCCAGCTTTGCAAGATTTTTCATTGCGCTGTGCACCGTGTTGGGAATGTCGTGTAGCTTTAGGTCCAAAAATATGGGATGCCCCATATCCTTTATTTTGCGCACAATGTCCGTACCTTCGCCATAAAAAAGCTCCATACCTATTTTTACGTACGGCTTTTTGTCCGAAAAAAGCTGTAAAAATTTCAGCGTCTGCTCCGTATTTGGAAAATCGCACGCAACTATAACGTCCCGTCTCATAAATGTGCCCTCCCCCTAATTTCATCAAGGCTACTAATGCCAAAAGCGGACATAACCTGCGGCAAATCCTCTATAATTCGAGGGCAGGCGTAGGGGTCCACCAAGTTTTGCGCACCCACCTGCACGGCCGTAGCGCCCGCACTTACAAACTCCAGCACGTCCCCTGCGCTCGCAATGCCGCCCACGCCCACAACGGGCAGTGCCACAGCGGCGCACACATCGTGCACCATACGCAGTGCCACAGGCTTTATAGCAGGCCCAGAAAAGCCACAACTACCCGTGGAAACAATGGGCTTGCCGCTCGCCGGGTGAATACGCATACCAAGCAGGGTGTTTATCAGCACGAGGCCGTCTGCACCTGCCGCCTCGCACGCTTTTGCAATCTTCACAATGTCGGTGACGTTTGGGCTGAGTTTCATGAGCATGGGCTTTTTCACCACATTGCGCACTGCGGTGCACACCTGCGCCGCCGCAACATCCGACGTGCCAAACGCCATGCCGCCGTGCTTTACGTTGGGGCAGGATATGTTTATTTCCAGCATGTCTACGCCGGGGCATTCGTCCATCATCTGCGCAACATAAACATATTCGTCTATCGAAAAGCCGCTCACATTTGCGATAACTGTGCCATTGTACAAGGCGCGCAGCTGTGGAATCTCCTGCGACACCACCTGCTGAACACCCGGGTTTTGCAGGCCGATAGCGTTCAGCATTCCCCCCTCGCACTCGGCGATGCGTGGGGTGGCGTTGCCAAAGCGTGCGCTTTGCGTGGTGCCTTTCAGAGCGATGCCACCCAAAATATTCAGCTCGTACCACTCGGCCATCTCACAGCCGAATCCGAACGTCCCCGAGGCGGGCATCACGGGATTTTTCATCGTGTGGCCGCATAATTTTACGCTTATGTCGGGCGATGTGATGCTCACTCGAATATCACCTCCTGTGAGGAAAATACGGGGCCTTCCACGCACACCCTGGCCGCACCCTTTGTGGTGTGGCAGCTGCATCCCATGCACGCACCAAAGCCACAGCCCATGCGCTCCTCAAAGCTGAGCTGTCCCTGTGCACCCTTTTGCTCGCACATTTCGTACACCGCACGCAGCATGGCGGTGGGGCCGCACGCAAAGTAGTAGTCAAACTCAAGCTGCTCTATCAACGCGGTGACAAGCCCTTTCATGCCAAAGCTACCGTCCTGCGTGGCGGTGGCAACACCGCATCCCAGTGCCTCAAACTCCTGCGTAAAAAACACCTCATCGCTTGTTTTGAAGCCCAGCACCACCGCAGGCGGGGCACCCTGCGCCGCAAGGCTTGCCGCCACTGCATACATGGGTGGCACGCCCACGCCGCCCCCGATGAGCAGCGTGCGCTTGCCCAAGGCGGCGGCGGTGTCAAAGCCGTTGCCAAGGCCTGTGAGCACGTCCAGCTGCTCGCCCGCCTGCAGTGCTGTCATGCGGGAAGTTCCCTTGCCCAGCACCTTGTACACAACGTCCATCTCCTGCGCATCCCAGCGGCACACCGAAAATGGGCGACGCAGGTAAAAGCCGCTTAGTTTTATGTTTACAAACTGCCCCGGCACCTTCAGCTCGGACGTAGGGCCAAGCAGACGCAACAAGTAGGTGTTATTCGCAATTTCAGTGTTTTCTTTTACGGTATATATTGCGTTTTCTGCCATATTTCACCTCCGAAAGAATATCTTTTATGCGTTTTGCGGTTAGCTAAACTATCCTTTATTCACACATTTAATTATGTTTTTTTGCGGAATTATTTTCCCTAAAAAACCGCACACTGTAAGTGTGTAAAAAAGCAGTTCACGCAAACACACATCAAAACTTTCAAAATATTTTGCGTTTTAAGCTTATGCTACTATTGAGCAGATGCCGAAGCGTCGCACTCCTCGATGGTGGAAACACCCACCGTGATTTCCTCCAGCACGTCCAATAGCACCTCAACGGTATCAAGGCTGGTGAATACGGTTACGTTGTTTTCCACCGCCGCCCTGCGGATGAGAAAGCCGTCCTTTCGGTTGGACTCGCTGCCCGGGTTTTGGGTGTTCAGCACGTACGCCACATGCCCACTGCGCAGGCTGTCCAGTATCTCCTCGCTGTCGTAGCTCAGCTTTGTGCGAACACGTGTGCGCACACCGTTTTCCTTTAGGAAGTTTGCGGTGCCGCTCGTCGCCTCAATGTTGAAGCCCAGCTCGTAAAAACGGCGTACCAGCGGCAAAGCACGCTGCTTGTCACGGTCCGCCACGGTCACGAGCACGGTGCCGTAGTTGTCCACACGCTGGCCTGCGGCTTTCAGCGCCTTGTACATGGCACGGTTCAGCGTAGCATCGTAGCCTATTGCCTCGCCCGTGCTTTTCATTTCGGGGGAAAGGTATGTGTCCGCACCTCTCAGCTTTTCAAAGCTGAACACGGGATATTTCACGTACCAGCAGTTCTTTTTGGGTACAACACCCGTGGAGTAGCCCTGCTCTTTCAGGCTGTGACCTAGCGCCACACGTGCGGCTATCCCGGCGAGGTTCACCCCCGTTGTCTTGGAGATAAACGGCACGGTGCGGGAGGAGCGTGGGTTCACCTCGATGACGTACACATTGTCCTCATCGTCCGCAATAAACTGAATGTTGAACGGGCCTTTTATGCCTATGCCAAGGCCGAGGCGCACGGTATAATCTATTATAGTATCGTTGATTTTGTCCGAGGTGCGGAAGGTGGGGTACACGCTCATGGAGTCGCCCGAGTGCACACCCGTACGCTCCACATGCTCCATGATGCCTGCTATCAGCACGTCGGTGCCGTCGCACACGGCGTCCACCTCCAGCTCTTTGCCCGAGATGTAGCGGTCCACCAGGACAGGTGCGTCCGCACTGGCGAGCGTCGCCTGCGTGAGGTAGTGGCGCAGTGCCGTCTCGCTGTTGACAATTTGCATCGCACGACCGCCCAAAACAAAGGACGGGCGCACCAAAACGGGATAGCCGATTTCCTCGGCGGCGGCCGCACCCTCCTCAATATTTGTGACAGCTTTTCCGGGTGGCTGGGGAATTTTCAGCTCCTTCAAAAGGCGCTCAAAACTGTCCCTGTTTTCCGCAAGCTCTATCGCTTTTTGGTCCGTGCCCACTATGGGCACGCCCGCCTCGTGCAGTTTCGCCGCAAGGTTTATGGCGGTCTGTCCGCCCAGCGTCACTATCACACCCTTGGGCTTTTCCAGCGCTATGACGTTCATTACATCCTCCACCGTCAGCGGCTCGAAGTAGAGCTTGTCGCTTATGGTGTAGTCGGTGGAGACCGTCTCGGGGTTGTTGTTTATGATAATGGCCTCGTACCCTGCCTTGCGAATGGCCCAGATGGCGTGCACGGTGGAATAGTCGAACTCCACGCCCTGCCCGATGCGAATAGGCCCTGCGCCCAGCACGAGAATCTTCTCGGCATCCGTGACGATGCTCTCGTTTTCGTCCTCGTAGGTGGAGTAAAAATAGGGCACATAGCTTTTGCCAAACTCACACGCACAGGTGTCTATCATCTTGTAAACGGGCAGAATATAATTTTGAGTTCTTAGCGCAGTCACGTCGTTTTCGCTCATGTTCCACATTTTCGCCACTGTCACGTCCGCAAAGCCCATGCGCTTTGCACTGCGCAAAAGCGGCACATCGCCTATGTTTTGGCGCAGAGTGTTTTCCATCTCCACAATGCGGCGTATTTTGTTTATGAAAAAGCTGTCCATTTTGGACTCATCCGAAATGCGCATTGCATCCGCACCTCGGCGCAAAAGCTCCGCCACTGCATAAATTCGCTCGTCCGTTGGATTTTGCACATAGCCCCACAGCTTTGCGGCGGTAAGCTCCTCGAACTTGGGCAGGTGCAGGTGGGACACGCCCACCTCAAGGCTGCGCACCGCCTTCAAAAGGCTCTCCTCAAATGTTCTGCCTATCGCCATAACTTCGCCTGTGGCTTTCATCTGGGTGGAGAGCAGTCGTGACGCTTTATCGAACTTATCGAACGGAAATCTTGCGATTTTTGCCACAATATAGTCCAGCGATGGCTCAAAGGATGCAGGGGTGTTCGCAAGGCGAATTTCATCCAAGCGGTAGCCCACCGAGATGAGCGCCGACACCTTTGCGATGGGGTAGCCGCTCGCCTTGGACGCAAGCGCAGAGGAGCGGGACACACGGGGGTTCACCTCGATGACGAAGTACTCAAAGGAGAAGGGGTCCAGCGCAAACTGCACGTTGCACCCGCCCTCTATGCCCAGCGCGCGAATGAGCCGCAATGAGCCTGCACGTAGCATTTGGTACTCGTAGCCGGTGAGCGTCTGGCTGGGTGCCACCACGATGGAATCGCCCGTGTGAATGCCCACGGGGTCGACGTTTTCCATGCTGCATATGGTGATGGCGGTGTCGTTTTTGTCCCGCATCACCTCAAACTCTATCTCCTTGTAGCCCTTGATGCTCTTTTCCACCAGCACCTGTGAAACGGGGGAGGAGCGCAGCGCAGTTTCGGCAATTTCAAACAGCTCTTCGTCGTTTTCTACAAAGCCACCGCCCGTGCCACCCAGCGTAAACGCAGGGCGTAGCACCACAGGATAGCCGATGGCGTGTGCCTGCTGGCGTATCTCATCCACCGTGTGGGCGATGTAGCTGGGCAGTGACGGCTCGCCTATTTCCTCGCACAGCTGCTTGAAAAGCTGCCTGTCCTCCGCCCTTGAGATGGAGTCAAAGCCCGTGCCCAAAATCTCGCACCGACACTCCTCCAAGATGCCCTTTTTGGCAAGCTGCATCGCCATGTTAAGGCCTGTCTGGCCGCCCAGCGTGGGCAGGATGGCATCGGGGCGCTCCTTGCGGATGATACGTGCCACAAACTCCAGCGTTATCGGCTCCATGTACACCCTGTCCGCTATGTCAATGTCGGTCATGATGGTGGCAGGGTTTGAGTTTATGAGCACCACCTTGTAGCCCTCTTCTTTTAGCGCAAGGCAGGCTTGTGTGCCGCTGTAGTCGAACTCCGCTGCCTGCCCTATCACTATAGGCCCTGAGCCTATAACCAAAATTTTGTTTATATCGGTGCGTTTAGGCATGTAGGCCACCTCCCTTGTTATGTTGCATCATTTGCACAAAATCGTTGTATAAATAAGCAGAATCTTGTGAATGCTCTGCACTTTCAGGCTGGAACTGTACGCCTAAAATCATATCCTGCGGCTTTGCAAGGCCTGCCACAGTGTCGTCCAAAATATTGCGGTGGGTAACGATGAGCCCCGTGCCCTCAAGGCTTTTTTCGTCCACAACATAGCTGTGGTTTTGGTTCACAATCTCAAGCTTGCCTCCGGTAAGGTTTTTCACCGGGTGGTTTGCACCCCTGTGCCCTGCTTTCATCTTGTAACAGGTAGCGCCGTTGGCAAGCGCTATTAGCTGATACCCAAGGCAAATGCCCAATATGGGCAGCTTGCCCTGCAAGCTTTTTATAAGCTCGCTCACCTGCGGCACGTCCTGTGGGTTTCCGGGGCCGTTGGATACTACAAGGCCGTTTGGCGCAAGTGCAAGCACCTGCTCCGCCGTCGTGTCGTAGGGCACTACGGTCACGTTGCACCCTCTGCGCAAAAGGCTCTGTATAATGCTGTTTCTTATGCCACAATCTATTGCAACAACGTTGTATTTCACCCCTGCGGCACGTGCGTACCACTTCTTTTTGCAGGAGACTGCCGCTACCTGGGAGTGTGGCGCAGGCGTGCCTTTTATCGTTTGTATCGCCTGCTCTTCCGAAAAAGACGCATCGCACAGCATCGCACGCATACTGCCCTCTTCACGCAGCATACGGGTGATGCGGCGGGTGTCCACGCCCTCAATGCCGGGCACGCCCTGCTCCTCCATCACCTCTCCCAGCGTCTTTGCGGCACGGAAATTTGCCAATGAGTCGTTGTATTCACGCACTATCATGCCGCCTATGCGCAGTGTGCGGCTCTCGTAGTCCTCCGCCGCCATGCCGTAGTTGCCTATCATAGGGTAGGTCATGCACACCATCTGTTCGTTGTAGTTGCAGTCGGATAAAATCTCCTGGTAGCCTACCATTGCGGTGTTGAACACCACCTCACACACGCTTTGTACATTCGCGCCAAAGCCATTTCCGTACAAAACGGTGCCGTTTTCAAACACCAGCTTTTTGTCGTTCTGCCTCATCATACGCAAAACCTCCTTGTCTTGTATATCTTTGTGAAAGGCAGTGTGTGTTTAGCACAGTGCCGTATTAAAAAATGCTTTAATTAGGATAAAATCAAGTTAAATATCAAAAATAATCCTGCCGAGCAGTACAAGTGTTTTAACAAACTAAAATGGCAATATAGCTTATATTGTGTTAAAACATCGTTATGAATATTTAGTCATAAGGCAGTATTAACAAACACACAAAACTCACTTTGCGTGTGCACTCACATGTTTTCGTGCACTATCCTGCCCTTTTGCAGTGCAAGCTGTACCTGCCCACGCAGGGTTTTGCCCTCGAAGGGTGTGGAGCGTCCCATGCCCTTAAACTTTTGCGAATCCACCGTGTAGGGGGTGTCAAGATTTAGCAGCACAAGCGTTGCGTCCTGCCCCGGTGCTATGTGGGCGGGGGCGGTTTTTTTCACGCAGGACAGCCCCTCGGTCATGCGCTGAAGTAGCGTTTCGAGCGATATTTTGCCCCTGAGCACAAGCCCTGTGTACAGGGAGGCAAATGCCGTTTGCAAGCCCACAATGCCGTTTGCGCCCTTTTCAAAGCCGCACTGCTTTTCCTTTTGGGTGTGCGGTGCGTGGTCGGTGGCGACACAGCAGGCGGTGCCATCCGCCAATGCCGCCACAGCGGCGGCCACATCCTGCGGCGTGCGCAGTGGTGGGTTCATCTGAAAGCGGCTGTCGTTCTCGGTGATGTCGTCACAGCTTAGCAGTAGGTGGTGCGGCGCAACCTCACAGCTCACACGCAGGCCTTTTTTTTGTGCACTTCGCACCAGCTCAAACGTCTTTGCCGTAGAGGCGTGGCATATGTGCAGGGGGCATCCCGTCTCCTCGCTCAGGCGAATGTCCCGCTCCACCTCTTTCCACTCGCTCTCGTTCGAGTGCCCATTAAATCCGTGCTTACGTGCAAAATCGCTGTCTTCCTGCACGCATATGCCGCTTTTGGGCAAAAGGCTGTCCACCTCGCAGTGGGCGGCTATAAAGCTGCCTGCGTCCGCCACCTGACGCATGGCGGTGCGCATCATTTCCTCGCTCTGCACCCCTCGTCCATCGTCCGAAAAGCCCACCACAAGCGTAGCGAGCGCCGCAATGTCCGAGAGCGTCTCGCCCTTTTCGTCCACCGTGATAGCACCGTAGGGTAGCACCTGCACGAGGGCATCCTTTTGGATGGCATCAAGCTGGACGTTCAGCGCCGCTGTATCGTGCGGCACGGGCGAAAGGTTTGGCATGGAGCACACACAGCCAAAGCCACCTGCGGCGGCGGCGGCCGTGCCGCTTTGGATAGTCTCTTTTTGCTCAAAGCCGGGCTGGCGCAGGTGCACGTGCAGGTCCACAAAGGCAGGGCTTAGCACCATGCCTTTTGCGTACACCACTCTGTGCGCATCCGCAGGGGAAATATCACCAACCTGCGTTATTTTATCCTCTTCCACAAGCACATCTGCGGCAAAAAGCTTGCCGTGCGAGTAGACATTAGCGTCCTTGAAAAGCAATTTCATACACATTCTCCGCTTGGTAAATATTTTTGGCACGGCGCACAACAGCGTGCGCATGACATAAAAAAACAGCCTCTTTGTTCAGGCTTTAGGCACAAAGCTGAACACGGGCTGTGCAAAAACGAAAAGGTAAAAAACCCGAAGAAATCGGGTAGCAGGCAAAGCCGTCGTAAGACGTAGCAAAGCACTTGGGCATGGCGCTCCCCTCTTTCATACACATTTTTTTAATTTTAGCAAAAATACGCACAAGTAGCAAGTTTTTTTAAGCAATGAGATGCGGCATGTTCAAGTGCGCCTTTTTGCATAAGTAGACTAAAGCACCACAAAACACTTTGCAGGTATAAAGCAGCGCCCTAAAATGTCAAAACAGCCATGGTACACGTTTGAAAATGTGGTATAATCCTCAAATGGGCGCTTGTAGGGCAGGAAAAGTATCTACTGCATGGTGCGTGAAGCCATCGGTGCCGCACATCTTGGCGGTAGAGCTATTTTTTGGTAGGATATACATTACAGGCACATTTTCACACATCACAAACAGCCGCAGGGGGAACGTGCAAAAAATGGACATTAGGACAGAGTACTTTGAAAACGGCACACCCGTTTTCACCTCGGGCGAGTTTCCCATCACAACAGACTCACTGCTGCTGGCGGATTTTTGCCCAATGCACCCGCGCCACAGTGCCTGCGACCTTGGCACGGGCAGTGGACCTATACTTTTGCGCCTTATAGATAGAGGCCTGCGTGGCAGGGCTGTGGGGGTGGATGTGCGCACGCAGGGCATACAGCTGTTACAGCGTAGCATCAAGCTTGCAGGCCTTGAAAATGTGCAGGCAGTACACGGCGATGTACGCAAGTTTTCAAGCGGCCACTCCTTTGACCTTGTGGTAAGCAACCCCCCTTACTTCAGCGAGGGTATGCACTCCCCAAACGCAGGGCGTGCCACCGCACGCCACGACGACAGCATGAACCTCGCCGATGTGTGCGCCGCCGCAAAGCGCCTGCTAAAGACGGGCGGTAGCCTGTGCGTGTGCCTGCCTGCGGTGCGCTTGGCGGCATTTTTTGAGGCGGCGTGTGCAAACGGCCTTGCGCCAAAGCGTATGCAGCTTGTGCGCAAAAGCACACAAAAGCCCCCTTGGCTTGCGCTAATAGATGCACGCCGCATGGGGGGCGAGGGCTTGCACATCCTGCCGGATATAATACTGCCGCCGGGGGACGCCGTGCATTATTAGGAAACATTTGCCCTAAAAACCACCACAAAAAGGAGCAAAACATGTCGGGGACACTGTACATTGTGGCAACGCCCATAGGCAACCTTGAGGACATCACACTGCGTGCGCAAAACACACTGCTAAAGGCGGACTTTATCGCCGCAGAGGACACCCGTGTGACGCTCAAGCTGCTCAACTACCTAAATATAAAAGCTCCGCTGATAAGCTACCACGAGCACAACGCAGTACAGCGTGGGGCGGATATTTTAGAAAGAATATCCAAGGGGGAGAGCTGTGCGCTGTGCAGTGATGCGGGCACGCCTGCCATAAGCGACCCCGGGCAGCTGCTGGTGGCGGATGCGCTGGCGATGGGCATCACGGTAGTGCCTGTGCCCGGCGCAAGCGCTGTGGTAACGGCGCTGAGCGCATGTGGACTGGCCACGGGGCGCTTTTGCTTTGAGGGGTTTTTGCCGCAAAACCGCAGGGCACGCAAGGAACGCCTGCAGCAGCTGCAAGCGGAGGAGCGCACGATGGTGTTTTACGAAGCACCGCACAAATTGCGCACATCTTTGGAGGATTTGTGCGAGTATTTCGGCGGCGAGCGGCCGATGAGTGTTTGCAGAGAGCTTACAAAGCTACACGAGGAAATATTTGTCACAACACTTAGCGAGGCGCTACAGCGATACACCCAAAGCACCCCAAGGGGGGAGTTTGTGCTGGTGGTGGCAGGCTGTCCGCCGCAGGCGCAAGACACCCCTGCAATGAGCATAGAGCAGGCGGCAGAGCTTGCACAAAGGCTTGCGCAGGAGCAGAACCTTTCCGCAAGTGTCGCCGCAAAACAAGCGGCCGCAAGTAGTGGGCATAGCAAAAGCGAAGTATACAGGGCGATGGTTGCAAAATAGCGAGAGCACCTGTTTTTGAACCCTTTTGAAGTATTTTGAGTTTTTATATTGACCAATGCACATAAACATGATACACTAATCATAACAACAACTTGATGAGCAGAACAACTTGCGCTGTGGTTTGCACCACGGTGGTACTTTTGCATATGCGCTTTTGCCCATCACACATATTCGCAATAAAGCAGAATAAAACAAGCATGTTTGTGCTTGTTTCGTTTCGGATATTTTATATTTTACACAAGATGTGCCTTTGCTATGCGAATGTGTGCCGTCACTGCTTTTACGCATCGTGACAATATGCCTTTGTTTGATAACAACCAAGGCTGCCACGGCCACCTTTGAGGGCTTCATAATGAAAAAAATATTGGTATTTGCAGACACACACGGCGATGCGGTACGCATGGCGAACATTGTTGCGGAGGAAAGGGATGTCACCGCCTGCTTTTTTTTGGGCGATGGAGAGCAGGATGTGCGCAAAATACAAGAGATGTTTCCAAAGCTGCCCGTGCACGGAGTGAGGGGCAACTGCGATGTGAGCGAGTACCTGCCGTCATGTAAAATCATTCACGTGGGTGAGCTGAAAATCATCTGCACGCACGGGCATCAATTTTGTGTGAAGCACAGCCTGAACGCCCTGTACGGCGAGGCAAAGGCACACGGCGCAGATGTTGCGCTTTTCGGCCACACTCACATGCCCCATTATGAAATCCGAGATGGGATACACCTGTTCAACCCCGGCTCGCTGGGCAATCCCCGATATGGCATTCCCTCCTACGGACGCATACTTATAGAAAACGCAATGCCCCACTTTGAAATGTGCCGCTACGAGGAGGCTATGAAAATAGTGAGCGGGCAGTAGTGTTGCTACGCTTTTTGGTGCGTTTTCGCAGCTACTGCATAATGCGTTCCCTCTAAATCGGCTCAATATTCCCCTGTCCCCAAAAATAAAAGCCTTTCGCAAAGCCTTGGTTTTCCAAGGCAATCTGCGAAAGGCTTGTTTTTTGCTATGTGAGCACGAGTCTCTTAAATATCAAACTCCGGCTCGTCCACTGTTACATGGTCTGTTTGGATGTTTGTGATGGAGATGTCTCCCTTGAGCATCGCACCCTCGTCGATTATCACAGTGCCGCTCATAAGGTTGCCAACAAGGACTGCATTGCCTTGGAAGTGCGCACGCTCCTCCACCGTAAGGTTGCCCTTTATCTTGCCGTTGCTGTCCACGCTTTTTGCGGAAACATCACCCACCACAGTGGTCTCGCCATCCATGGTAAGTATGTTGCTCACGGTGATGTTGCCACGAATCACAGAGCCGGTAATCACAGCGTCGGAGGCCTCTATGTCGCCTATTACCTTGCCGTTCAGCTCCATCATGCTGGCCACCTTCAGGTTGCCCTTTACGCTACCACCTATGCGCAGGCCGCCCGCTGTGGCAATATCGCCCATGACGGTAGTACCTGCCGCAATTACGGTAGTCTCTGCGGAGGTGGGGCTTGCAGAGGCAGGCGCAGAAAACACAGGCGCAGGCGCAACAGGTGCGGAAAATACAGGCGCAGGTGCTATGGGTGCAGGTGCAGGCGCAGGCGCAGGCGCAGAAAACGCCGACGGTGCGGAAAACGCAGGAGCAGGAGCAGGAGCAGGTGCTGGTGCAGGCGCAGGCGCAGGCCTTGTGGGCATAGAAGGAAGCACAGGCTCTTCCAGCACAGGGGGCTTTGGCGGAACAGGCGCAGGTGCAGGCGCAGACACCGCAATAGGTGTTACCGCAGGCGCAGGTGCAGGTGCGGGTGCAGGCGCAGGTGTCGGAGCAGGCGTAGGCGCTTCCTCGGGGGTGCTCACAGCGCTATCCTCCTCCTCGCTCTCCTCCTCTTGCTCCTCTATGAGTTGCTCTATCTCTTTTTCGCTCTCCTGCTCAGCAGGTGGCTTTGGCTGGTTGAAGGAGGAGAAGGAGCTTGTGGGCACCTTTTTTTCCTCCTGTGCAGGCGCACCCTCTCCACCGTTCAAAAGCTCTTTCATCGCTTGTGCAAAGTTTTCTTTTGCGCTCATTTATCTATCTCCTCACTTTTAGTCTAATATTATATCTTACCGCAAAGCTACTTTATGCTACTACCCACTATGCGCCGCCGCATCACTCGGGGTAAAACGCAATGGGCTGAACCTGTGATGTCAAGGGCGCAAAGCTGTACCCCTGTCGGCTAAGCTCCTCAATTATGTTGGGCAGGGCATCCGCCGTAGTGCCGCTGTATCGGCTGTCGTGCATCAGAACAATGGCACGCTCTCTTCCGGATGCGCTGGACAGCACGTTGTTTTCCACCGTTTGAGCGCTAAGCCCGCCCTGCACGGCATCCTCCGCCGAGGCATTCCAGTCAAAAAACACAAAACCTCTGCGTGTCATCTCCGCCACAATCTCGGTGTAAAACGACTGATTGTACACGTTTATGCTTCCGCCGGGAAAGCGGAAAATAGTGGGGAAGCTTCCCGTAATATCCCCTATAAGCGTATACATCTTGTGAAAGTCCTCCAAAAAGGAATCCACATCCGCATATATTTCCTCGTACTCGTGTGAGTAGGTGTGCACGCCTATACTGTGGCCTGCATCAGCCGCCGCACGAAGAATGTCGGGGTTTTGCTCGGCGTTTTCCCCCGTCACAAAAAAGGTGGCTTTCACGCCCTCCTCTTGCAGCGTATCCAAAATTTCCTGTGTTACTGCCGTAGGTCCATCGTCAAAGGTAAGGTAGCACACCTTGTCCTGCGTAAGCTCGGTGGGCTGGCGCACCGCGTACATTTCGGGGTAGAGTGTTTGGTATTCAAAGGAGGCCGCAGGCGCATCCTGTGCGCCCGACAAAGTGGGCGCAGGCACATACTGAGGCGAAGCAAACACTGCGCCTTGCTCGGTGTCCTGCGCAGATATTAGCGTGTTGTTCAGCGCATACAGCTCGTCCGTAAGCTGTTTTTGGTTAAAGTACAAAACACCGAACACCACCGCAAGCACAACAGGCACAAGCAGAACAAGCACAACCGAAAGCACTATTAAGCGCTTAAAAAACTTAACCGAGCCAAATTTCATAGCGCTGTGCTATGCCCCCTTTTTTTGCGGAGTGCCGCAATATTCGGGAGCGAATGACACCCGATACACACATCATTATATCAAACACAAAATAATATTGCAACGAAATGCGGTGAAAAAAACACAGCCTTCTTGTGCAATTAAAACAGCGCAGGGCGTATGGCATGTATCCCTGCGCTGTGTGGGCTGTACTTTGTGGCAAAACACATGTAAAGTGTGCAAAATATACGCCCTGCTCTTTGTGCATTTCACCAAATTTCCCCAAGCCGATAGCCTTAATAGCTCAAAAGCCCTGCCTCAAACCAAAATACCGAGCCTTTGCCCACCTCGCTGTCTACTCCGTACTTAAACTCGTTCGCCTCGAACAGTGCCTTTGTGATGGACAGCCCAAGCCCCGTGCCCGGCTTGCCCTCGTTGTTGCGGCTGCGATAGTATCGCTCGAATATCTGCGGTAGCTCCTGCTCGGGTATGCCGCTGCCATGGTCTGTTATTTCCACACGGGCGGTGCTGTGCTTTGTGCGTGCCACGCTAAAGCCTATGTAGCCGTCCTCTCCCACATGCTTTAGCGCATTGCCCAAAAGGTTGTGCAGTGCGCGCTCCACCTGTGCGGGGTCTGCCAATATTTCGCACCGCTCTTCGCCGCTAAACACAAAGTTGTACTGCATTTGCTGTGCGCTCATCTCGTAGCGATACGCCACCTCCTCGCACAGCTCTGTTAGGTCAAAGCGCACCCGCTCGTTTTTTTCGTTGCCGCTGGCAACACGTGTCAGCTCCAGCACGCTGCCCACCAGCGCACCAAGGCGGTCCGTCTCGTCCACTATTACGTTCAGCTGTTCGGTGCGCTTTTCGGGGTTGTCTCCTGTTAGGTCTCGCACCGTTTCGGCATAACCCTTTATCAGCGTAAGCGGCGTGCGCAAATCATGGCTCACATTCGCCAAAATCTCCTTTTGCATCTCGCTACTGCGCTTTACCTCCTGCGCCATAATGTTAAACTCGTGCGAAAGCTCCGCTATTTCATCATCCCCTGCATCGTTTACCTGCACATCGTAGTTGCCCTTTGCCATCTCCTTTGCGGCGGCGGAAAGGCGTATTACAGGGCGGGTGAACCAATGGCTGAACACCCACGCAAGTAGCATGGACACCACTATAAGTAGCAGTGACAGCGGCAAAAGCATCTGGCGCAGCACATTCACCGCCTGCGGAATATTTTCCATGTTGGCGGTAAGCACTACCGAGAAACTGCCCCCAAGCACACTGCGCCCCATAATTATAAGCCCACGCTCTATGTGGTAAATAGAGCCGGTTTCAAGCACCTGCTGGCGAATAATGCCCACAAGCTCGCTGTTTGGGTTCTGCTCCATTATCACCCCGTGCGCCGTGACACCCGTCTCAAAGCTTGGGTGCAGGTAGCACCTTGGCTCAAGGTAATCCCACAAAAGCAGATTGTTCGTGGAGGTGTCCGCTATTTCAAGGCACCGCTCGTTGAGGTTTAGCGAGCCGCTTTGCGCAGCTCCTTGCAAAAGGCCCACCACCTCGCCGCTCATCTCGCTGTAAGCACCCTGCGCTGTCACGGTGGTGCTCACCATCGGAGCGTTGCTTGCATATGCGGTGACGAGCACCCTTTCCACTGCATCCAGCGTCTCGCTCATTGAGTTTCGGATAGAATTTTCGTACGCAGGCTGCAAGAGCACTGCGCTGAAAACCCAAAAAAGCCCTATAACAAAGGTGAGCAAAACAACCACAAACAGCGTGAGCTTGCGGCGTAAGCTACCCGAAATCCACTGGACATCCCTTGGTGAGGGGGGAGAAATTTTGCGCATAATTAAATATACCCGACCTTTGCGTGTTTGAAATTAAGCCACAAAAGCGCTGTGTGCCGTAAAAGCAAACCGCATCACTTCGCCTCAGGCTCAAACTTATACCCGATGCCCCACACGGTGGCGATGCAGTTGCGGTAAGGGCCAAGGTGACTGCGAAGCATCTTTATGTGCGTGTCCACCGTGCGGTCCTCGCCTATGTAGTCGTAGTTCCACACCTTTTGCAGTATCTTTTCACGTGAGAGCGCAATGCCCTTGTTCGCCGCCAAAAACACAAGCAGGTCAAACTCTTTTGGTGTGAGGTCCACCTCTTCGCCGTCTATCTTCAGCGTGTGCGACACCGTATCCAGCGCAAGCCCCTCAAATACATAGCTCTCGCCCTCGCTTTTTTCCTTGGGCAGTGTGCGCAGCAGCACCGCCTTCACCCTCGCCACAAGCTCCCTTGGTGAAAACGGCTTTATCACGTAGTCGTCTGCGCCACTCTCCAGCCCCGATACCCTGTCGTACTCCTCGCCCCTCGCCGTCAGCATAATCACCGGTGTTTCCACTTTGCGCACACGCATCTCACGCAGGGCTGTCATGCCGTCCATAAACGGCATCATTATGTCCAAAATCACAAGGTCAAAGCCACCTTTGGCAAGCGCTACCAAAGCGGCGCTTCCGTCGCCAGCCTCCTCGCAGTCGTACCCTGCGTGTTCCAAATGTTGACGGATAAGCTCCCTTATACGGGGCTCGTCGTCCACGATAAGAATCTTAACCATATGCGTTCCTCCCATTAAAGGGCTGTTGCCCGTTTGTTTTGCTTATATAAATAAACCTGATGCAAAGCAATAAACTTATCTATATAATAATAGCAGTATATGTTGTATTTGTGTCGAAAAAAACTTTCAAAACCATACTCATTGCTTTTTTAATTTTTCTCCCTGCTCTGCTTGCGCAAAAACAACACTTTACCACACTCTATATCAAAAACAAAATAAAACTTTGTATGAATTTTGTAAAAAAACGCTTAAAAGGCTTGCCTTTTTGCAAAAAATGGTGTTCTATATTATGTACACGGGGAAGTTTGCAAACTATTCGGTCGCCCTCGTGCTCTGTGTAGGTTGTTTTGTTGAAGTATACATGTTTATTTAATTATGTGCGATTGCGCACTTTTTACAGATATTCAAGGAGGGAACGTAATTTTGCTGATTGCGATACTGGTGGCACTGTGCGCCATAGGAGTGTTTGTGTTTTTTCTTATACTGCCTGCCGAGAGCAGTGCCGTTCAAAGAGCGCCATTTTGGGGTGTGAACCATGCACACAGAGGGCTTCACACAAAGGATCGCTCTGTGCCCGAAAACAGCATGGCCGCTTTCACTGCGGCGGTGGACGCAGGGTATGGCATTGAGCTGGATGTGCACCTTACGAAGGACGGCGAGGTGATAGTGTTCCACGATGATACGCTACAGCGCATGTGCGGCGTGGACAAAAGCGTGGACGAGTGCACTTTGGAAGAGCTGCGCGAGATGCGCTTATACGATACCGACCAAAGCATACCCACACTGTGGGAGGTTTTGGAGCTGGTGCAGGGGCGTGTGCCGCTGATTATAGAGCTAAAGCACAGCAGTAGCAACAAGCGCAACAAGGCACTGTGCAAGGAAGCATGGCGCAACCTGCGGCTGTACGACGGCGACATTTGCATCCAGAGCTTTAACCCGCTCATGGTGCGCTGGTACAAAAAGAATGTGCCGGGGCTTTTGCGTGGCCAGCTGTCTGCCAGCCCGCACGACCTTCACGCAGGGATAGGCGGCCTGATTTTGGGCTGTGGCCTGCTAAACTGCGTGGGCCGCCCGCACTTTATCTCCTACAAAGAGGGCAAAAAGCCGATGTTTATGCAGCTGGCGTGCCAGTTTGCCATGCGTGCGGCGTGGACGGTGAACACACAGGAGAACGGCGACGTGCAGGAGGACAAAAACGAGATAGTTATTTTCGAGCACTATCTGCCCGCGCCCCGCTTTGCCTACCCACCCACAGAGCCTTCCTCCGCACCCGACGCAGAGGATGAGTACCGCTTTTAACTAATGGCACGTCTTGTTTGCAAACATTTTCATCTCAACTACACGGCATACTATTTTTGAGCATCTTGCCCTGCGCAATGCGAGGGGGATGCTCAATTTTCATTTTGAGCCAAGCAAACAATGTCCACGGGAGTGGACACATAAAGGTGATTTAGAATACGCCGGGCACAAGAAGAAGGCACTATATCCCCGCCGCAGGCGGAGATATAGCAAATAAATCACCGCATTTGGACACTCCCATGTCCACAGGTTGCTTGACTACTCGGCGCTGTTGGGGCTATTATTGGGATAGTGTCAACACTATTTTTATGCAAAATAAACTTTACAAAAAATACAAGCGCATACAGCTAAGGAGGCTTGACAGCAACGAAAAACGGCAGGCGGCAGGTGCTTAACAGGGTGAAAATTGCGCTTGGAGCTATTTTGGCAGTAGCTCTGCTTTTTAGTGCGCCAATTTTGCCGCAAGCCGCCCTGCAGAGCTTATCGCCAAACGAGAGTGTTACCCTGCGCAGCACACAGCCCTCCTCCGACGGAATGCCCCCCACTATTCAAAACACGGATGCGTGGGTGGTAATGGACGCAGAGACGGGGCAGGTGATACTCTCCCAAAATGCCGAGCAGGCGCTGTACCCTGCGAGCATCACAAAAATCCTCACGGTGGGGCTTGCGCTGGAGGTGCTGGACTATCCCGCTGTCGCACAGGAAAAGGTACTCGTGAGCCAAAGCGCCATAGATGCGCTCATACCAAGGGCCTCCATGGTGGCGCTTATTCCGGGCGAGGAGGTGACGGTGGAGGACCTACTGTACGCCACCTGTGTGGAAAGCGCAAACGATGCCGCACATGTTCTTGCGGAGTATATCGGCGGAAGCATGGAAGGCTTTGCGCAGATGATGAACGACAAGGCGGCACAGCTGGGGCTGAGCGGCAGCAACTTTACAAACTCCAGCGGACAGCCGGACGAAAACCACTACGTCACGGCGCATGACATGGCTGTTATCACACGGTGGGCGCTGTCCCTGCCCTATTTTCGGGAGCTGTTCAGTGCCACACAGCACCAAATGCAGGCCACAAACATACGCCCCGCCCCAAGGGAGCTAAACAACGCCAACATGGCGCTTCACTCCTACTCCGACTACTACTGCGAGGGCGTCACCGCCAGCAAAACAGGCTACACGGACGATGCGCTGTACACGCTAATCACCACCGCCGCACGGGGCGAGGCAGAGCTTATCTGCGTGGTGCTGAAATGCGCCACAAACGAGGAAAAGTACAACGCCACAAACGCACTGCTCGATTATGTGTTTGACAACTTCCGCAGGGTGGATATATCCGCACAAACTCTCAGCCCGGGGCCCTTGGGCATATACTCAGGCGAGGGCGAGCGGCTGGGGGAGATGAGCGTGTATGCGCCCGGCGGCATCTCGCTCATGATGCACAATAACCTAAACGCAGACAACATAGGTGTGCGGTATGATGTTCCGCAGAGCTACATAATAGGCGAAGCGTTTAACCCTGCCACCGCCCTGTACATCACGCAGGCGGCACCCTTTCAGCAGGAGGGGGATGTGGCAAGCGTGCCGCTAACCTGGAGCGGCCTTGAGGAGGTGCTGGTACAGCAGGGCGAGCTTGCCCCTGCTCCCACACAACCGCAACAAGCCATATGGCCGTGGGCGGTGCTCATAGTGTGCGTGCTTGTGGTGGGGCTTTGTGTCATGCGCATTTTGTATGTGCGCCACCGCCGCCGTATGCGCCGTATGCGCCGACTTGAGACAATGCGTGCCCAAACGCAGATATACACCGACGCACGGCCCATGCCCTACCGAAAGCCGCTGCCCAAAAAGACCTCCTACGCAAGGACTTCCTATGCAAAGCCCCTGCCACCCCTGCCCACCAAGGCGAGCCAATCGGGCGGATACCACCGCCGCCCACCCCAAAAGACCTACACAAGGGACAGCTACAGGCAAAACAGGCGCTGATGTGTCCCTGCTGAAATTATTCCACACAGGTATTGCTAATCTTAAATAGGGTAAACCGTGTTTCCTCCCCGCCTGCGGCGGGGAGGAAACACGAATAAACACCTTTATCCGCAACACAACTTTTCACCCCACCAAAAACCAAAAGGAGCTTTTACCATGGCAACTTCGCAGGATTACATAGAGTTTGTGTGCGAGCAGATAAAGGGCGCATGGGACGTGCGCTACAGAAAAATGTTTGGCGAGTACATGGTGTATGTACAGGACAAGCCCATACTGCTTGTGTGCGAGAGCACCGTGTACGTAAAAAAGCTTGCGGTGCTCGAGGAAAAAATGAAGGATGCCCCCTGCGGCATTCCCTATAAAAGTGCGAAGGAGCACTATATCTTGGACATTGAGGACGGCGAGCTGTGCGAGGAAATTATACCTATTTTGGTAGAGAACACCCCCCTGCCAAAGCCCAAAAAGAAAAAGCCGAAAGCGGACGTGTAGGGGATGTGTCCGCTCAAGCAAAACATACCGCACAAGGAGGTGTAGCCCACAAAGCCCACCACCTTGTTTTTTTTGCCCTTTATGGGTATAATTTGTAAAAAGCCTTAGGGCAACACCGCAGTGCATTTAGCACCGCTGTTCAGCACAAAAAAGGGGGAAATACCGTGAAACACACGCTTGTGGGATGTACCGGATTTGTGGGGGGAAACCTCTTGCGCTCGCACAAGTTTGATGCGGCGTACCATTCGTCCGACATATCCGAAAGCTTTGGCGCGGACAACGGCCTTGTGGTATACAGCGGTATGCCCAGCGAAAAGTTTTTGGCGAACTCAAACCCCAAGGCGGACCTTGCGCAGGCGGAGAATGCACTGCAAAACATCCGCAGGATGCGCCCCCAGCGCCTGGTGCTCATAAGCACGGTGGATGTGTACAAGCGCCCATACGAGGTGTACGAGGACAGCCCTGCCGAGGAGGACAACGCCGCCTACGGCAAAAACCGCTATGAGCTGGAAAAGTGGGTGCGCAAGGAGTACCCAGATGCGCTCATACTGCGCCTGCCGGGGCTATTTGGGGCGGGGCTGAAGAAGAACTTTATCTTTGATGCTTTCACGCTCACGCCCTCCGCTTTGACGGCGGAAAAATACGCACAACTTTGTAAAAAAAGCGAGCTTGTGGCGCAAAGCTACAGGGCGGATGCAGGCGGATTTTACCGCCTTGTGCCCCTGCAAAGCGAGCAGGCAAGCGCCCTGCGAGAGTTTTACAAAAACAGCGACTTTAATGCGCTGTGCTTTACGGACAGCCGTGCTGTTTTTCAGTTTTACAACCTTGAGCGGCTGTGGGAGCACATACAGCTGTGCCTTGCGAAGGAGCTTCGCCTTGTGAACCTTGCCACACAGCCTATCGAGGCGGCGTTTTTGTACGAAGAACTCTTTGGCAAGCAGTTCAAAAACGAGCTGCCCAAGCCACCGCCGCAGTACGACATGCGCACCCGACACGCAGGTGTTCTTGGCGGCAGTGGCGATTATCTTGCGAGCCGCAAGCAGGTGGCGGCGGACATTGCAAAGTTTGCGAATAGCTACTTTGGAGGTGCGAAATGAAACTTTGCGCATCCCAAATAGGCTGGGCGGCAGAGGAGGGGCCTGCGGTGCTCTCGGCACTCAGCGAGCTTGGCTTTTGCGGCATTGAGATAGCGCCCACCATCGCCGTGGGGCAGGAGCCTTACGATGCACCACAGCGTGCGGCGAGCTTTGCGGCGGACATGAAGGAAAAATACGGCCTTTCGGTGTGCAGTATGCAGAGCATATGGTACGGCCAAAGCGGCAGTATTTTCGGCGCAGAGCGGCAGTTTTTTTTGGAGTACACAAAAAAAGCGTTTGTGTTTGCGCAGAGCATGGGCTGCAAAAACTTAGTGTTCGGCTGTCCGAAAAACCGCACGCTGCCACAGGGCGAGAGCGCAGATGCGGCAGTGCCTTTTTTTGAGGAGCTGGCCGACGCCGCCGCACGCTGCCACACGGTGCTGGCGCTGGAGGCGAACCCCGAAATATACGGCACAAACTTTATAACAAACACCCCCGATGCCATTGCGATGGTGAAAAGGGTAAACCGCCCGGGCTTTAGGCTAAACCTCGACATAGGCACCATGCTACAAAACGGCGAGAGCGCACAGTTGCTCACCGAGGAGGTGGTGCGCCTTGTGAACCACCTGCACGTGAGCGAGCCGTACCTTGCGGCGGTGGGTAGCGATGCGGCACGGCGCAATCTTCACGCCGAGGTGGCACAGCGCCTGCGCAGTGGCGGCTACGAGGGGTATGTTTCCATCGAGCAGGCAAAACAGCCTGTGGAAACTGTCTTGGAAGTGGCAAAGTATGTGGCGGAAGTTTTTGGGTAGGTCACTCGAAAATTTTACACATTGTATATTTCGATAGCATTTGTACAAACAGGCAATAAAAATACAGCGATTTATCGCTACTTTTTCACAGAGGTGCATGTATGACCGTATCGGGTGTTTGCGGAGTGCCCAGCTTTGAGGCGTCCGTATTTTTTGAAAAGCGTTCACGCTACTGCCTGCTCATCCCCGTGATAAACGAAAACGGACGCATTGCGGCGCAGCTTTTGCGTGCAAAGCGTGCAGGAATACACAGGCTGGCAGACATCATCATATGCGACGGCGGCAGTACCGACGGAAGCTGTGAGGAGCAAAAGCTGCGTGATGTGGGCGTGTGCACCCTGCTTGTAAAGACGGGCGAGGGAAAGCAGGGCGCACAGCTGAGGTGTGGCATATATTGGGCGCTACAGCGTGGATACGAGGGCGTGCTCACCATAGATGGCAACAACAAGGACAGCATAGAGAGCCTGCCCCGATTTATAAAAAAGCTAAACGAGGGCTACGACTTTGTGCAAGGAAGCCGCTTTGTGCGTGGCGGCATCGGGGTGAACACACCGCTCTCTCGGCTTTTGGCGGTGCGCCTTATTCATGCGCCCTTTACAAGCGTTGTCGCGGGTGAGCTATTCACCGACACCACAAACGCATTTCGTGCGTACTCACGCAGGTATTTGACCCACCCGGGCGTACAGCCACTGCGAGACGTGTTTGTAGGGTACGAGCTGCTGGCATACCTAAGCACACGGGCGAGCCGCCTTGGTATGCGCACCTGCGAAGTGCCCGTGGCGAGAGTATACCCCCAAAAAGGCGCTGTACCCACAAAAATACACGGCATATCCGGCAATGCGAACCTTTTGAAAATTTTGATGCACAACGCAATGGGCAGGTATGCGCCGTGAAAGTGCATGGATTAACGTAGCGCAAACAAAAAAGCTTGTTTGCTTTTTTGCATTGTATCTACGCCTGCGGTGGGGGTCATCTTGTCCTACATCACACCTAAAATCAATTTAACAATGCGCCGTAAAGGAGGCTCGCCTTGCCCTACGACATCATCATAATCGGAGCAGGGCTGTACGGCCTTTACGCCGCGCGCCACTGCGGCCGCAGGGGGCAGCGTGTGATGCTCCTCGAAAAGGACGAGGGTGCGTTTTTGCGTGCCACCACCATAAACCAGGCACGGGTGCACATGGGATACCACTACCCCCGAAGCCTGTACACAGCGAAACACAGTGCAGGGTATTTTAATCGCTTTGTCGAGGATTTTCCGCAGTGTATAAAAAGCGACTTTGAGAAAATATACGCCACAAGCGCACACTTCAGCTGGACAAACGCCGCCGAGTTCAGGCGGTTTTGCACAGCGGCAAGCATCCGCTGTGATGAGATTTCGCCGAGCAAGTACTTTAATGACGGCATGTGCGACGGCGCTTTTATCACCACCGAGTACACCTACGATGCAGCGATTTTGCGCAGGATTTTGCTGGATGAAATTGCGCTGATGCCAAACGTGCAGATGCGCTTTAATTGTGCGGTGGTGGGCATTGAAAAAGGCGGCACAAGCTGGAGCGTTCACACCGCAAAAGGGGAGTGCGAGAGCGCCCCCACCCTGCTAAATGCCACATACGCCTCGGTGAACGAGGTGAACGCCCTGGCAGGCTTTGCGCCGTTTGGCATAAAGTACGAGCTGTGCGAGATGATTTTGTGCGATGCTAAAGAAAAGCTAAAGCAGGTGGGCCTCACGGTGATGGACGGGCCGTTTTTTTCGGTGATGCCGTTCGGCCACACGGGGCTACACTCGCTCACCAGCGTCACGTTTACGCCGCATTTGGTGAGCAAGGACGCACTGCCCACCTTTTCATGTCAAGCGCACAGCGACGCAGGGTGCACGCCGAGCTTTCTTGCTAACTGCAACTCCTGCGCCGCCCGCCCCAAAAGCGCATGGCCACAGATGAACAGCCTTGCACGCAAGTACCTAAAAGAGGAGTACGGCTTTGAGTACAAAGGCTCGCTTTTTTCCATGAAGCCGATACTAAAGGCAAGCGAAGTGGACGACTCTCGTCCCACGCTTGTGCGAATAATGTGCGATGAGCCGAAATTTATCAGCGTTTTAAGCGGTAAGATAAACACCGTGTACGACCTTGAGGAGGTGCTGTAGTGACTCACAAAGAAAAAAACTATGTCTCCGCTGTCATCTACCTTGGGGAGGAGCGTCAGCACGCATACGCATTTTTGACGGCGCTTAACCAAACGCTATCCTCAAGGTTTGAAAATTACGAGCTTATCTTTGTGGAGGACGCCTCCTGCGACGACACGGAGGGCGAGGTGCGCCGCTTTTTGGAGGAACTTAGCCAAAAGCCGCCGGTGAGCATGATACACCTAAGCCTAAAGCAGGGGCTGGAGCTTGCGATGAACGCAGGGCTGGATGCGGCAGTGGGCGACTTTGTGTATGAGTTCGACACGATGGAGATGCCGTATGATGCCTCGCTAATAAACGAAGCGTACGACAGCTGCATAGAGGGCAATGATATTGTCAGGGTGTCGCCGCAAAAAAACCGCAGCTTTTCCACATCGCTCTTTTACAGGCTGTTTAATTCCGCCAGCGGCTCTAAATATTCACTGCGCACCGATGTTTTTCGGCTTTTAAGCCGCAGGGCGGTGAACAGGGTGCACAGCCTTTCGCCCACCATGCCCTACCGCAAGGCGGCGTATGCCTCCTGCGGCCTGCGTATGCACACCCTGCTGTACGAGGGCAAGCTGAGCGCAGGCACGCAAAAGCTCCGCTTTTCCCGTGCGAGTGACTCGCTGATGCTATACACAAGCCTTGCCTACAAAGTCTCCATCATCATTGCGCTGGTCATGCTGTTATTTATGGTGGGCGCTGTTGTGTACATTGCGGTGGTGTTCTTTGGCGGCTTTGTGGAGCCTGCCCCCGGCTGGACCACCACCATGCTCATGATGACGGGTGGCTTTTTTGGGGTGTTTGTGCTGTTTGCCTTTGTGCTGAAGTACCTTAGCTTACTTGTGGAAATGACCTTTAATAGGCAAAAATATCTCGTGGAGTCGGTGGAAAAAATCGTATGAGCAAAACACAAGCGCCCTCGCCCTTAGCAAAAAAACAGCCCCTCCCCCTTTGGCTCGTGCGTAGGTTTTTGAGCGCACAGCTGCCGCTGTGGCTTTACATACTGCTTTTCGCCGCCGCCGTGGGTGGCAGGCTTTTGATTGCGTACGCACAGCGTGTACAGCTCTTCCCCGAGAGCTCTGCGCTGGACGACATGCTCATGGTACGTGCCGCACAGAGCATGGTGGAGGGCGACTGGCTGGGCGCTTACGGCGCATTCACCATGGCAAAGCACATGGGATTTGCGGTGTGGCTGGCACTTTTGCACGTTTTGGGCATTCCGCTTTTGGTGGCCAACGCCGTCCTGGGCATGGCGTGCGCCGCATTTGCGGTGTATGCGCTATCTCCCTTATTTCGCGGCAGGCTATGCCGACTTGTGCTGTTTTGCTTTTTTGTGTTCCAGCCGTTTAACTTTGCACAGTTCAACATGCGTGCTTATCGGGATGCTATTTTCCCCGCATTTTGCCTTTTGGCGTTTGCCGGCATGGTGGGGCTGTGCCTGCGCCTTTGCCAAAAAAAGACTTTGGGCAGTGCTTTTTGCGCCATAGGTGTTGGCGTAGGGCTTGCAGGCGCATGGCTCTTGCGCGAGGACGGCATTGTGCTAATGGTGTTTGTGCTGTGTGCACTTTTGGTGTTTTGGCTGGGTGCTTTTTTGTGCAAAAGCAGTGTTTTGCGCATACGCAAAGCGCTCTTGGCTCTCCTCTCGCTCGTGATATGGGGCGCTACACTCCTTGCGTACATGGGCATGAATTATGCGCACTACGGTGTTTTTTTGGCAACCGACTTGACCGATGGCTCTTTTTCGGGGGCGTATGGCGCCATGACGGCCGTCTCCCAAAGCGAGGGTGAGTTTGTAGCCCAACGTCCCGTGAGTATGGATAGCCTTTATAAAATGTGTGCGGAAGTTCCCTCGCTTGCGCCCCTGTTGCCCCACCTTGAGGAGGGGTCGGTGAAAAACGGCTTTAAGCATCGCACCCAAGAGAATGAGTTCGGCGGAAGCTTTTACTATGCGCTCAAGCTTGCGTCGGATTACGCAGGGCTTGCCCCCACCGCACAGGCGGCGCAGGACTACTGGCGGCAGGTGCAGACCGAAATAGCCCTTGCCGTAAGCGAGGGCCGCCTAAACAGTGAAACGCCCTCCACCTCCATACTGCCAAAGTGGGATGCTTCGCTTTTATCGCCTACCATCGCCGAAATGGGCAACAGCCTTTTGGCGACGCTCACCTTTTGGGACTCCTCCGCCGCCGCTCCCCGTAGCGAGGGCACACCGCAGGCGATAAACGATGTTGCGACGTTTTTGCACTCGCCCACACAATATACAGTGGAAAACATACCACAGTACAGCTTTGTGCAAAACAGCGTGTACATCCTTTGCGATGTGATTGTGTGGCTGTACCGCATAGCAATATGGCCGCTTTTGGCGCTGGCTCTGTGGCAGATGGCTCGTGCTTTACGGCGTGGGTGCGTGGATTTATTCAAAAGTAAACAGCTCACACCACAGCTTGTGCTGGGTGTATTGATGTTGGGGCTTTTGCTTAGCTACCTGCTGCGCCTTGTGGTGTCCGCCTACATGGAGGTCGCCTCATTTAGCATAGGCACGTATGTTATGTACCTTTCCTCCGCCATGCCCGCACTGCTTGTGCTGTGCGCTGTGGGGCTGGCTGTCTTTGGGAAAGAGCAGACGCAGGAGGATATTTAATAGCATGCACAGCTAAAGTTATATATTTATAACCTAATCGCCCTTTATTTCAATAAAAAAGCATCTTTTCTGCTTGCCAAAAGGCCTTGATGTTATATATTTATAATATTAGCTTCGCTTCACATCTCTACATGTTATATATTAGTAACATTAAGCTTTGTGCGACTGCGAAGCACAACCCGACAGGGCAGCGCCTGCCCTCACACATTCGGAGGAAAATATGGCTCATATTGTCGTTGTAGGTGCCGGTGCCGCAGGTCTTTTTGCGGCTGGCAGTGCGTTAAGGCTTGGGCACAAGGTCACGCTTATAGAACACATGCAAAGCCCCGGCAAAAAACTGCTTATCACGGGAAAAGGCCGCTGTAATATAACCAACAATTGCGATGTACCGACATTTTTGCAGGGTGTGCGGCGCAACCCCAAGTTTTTATATTCGGCGGCGTATGCCCTGCCGCCCGAGCGGCTTATGCAGATGTTCGAGCAGGAGATGAGCTTGCCCCTAAAGACCGAGCGTGGACGCAGGGTGTTTCCGCAGAGCGACCGCGCACAGGATGTGCTGAACGCACTCTTACAGTATGCACACGGCGCAAAAACCGTGCAGGGCAGGGCGGTGAGCGTGGCGCACGAAAACGGCGTTGCAACGGGTGTTCTGCTGAATGACGGCAGGTGCATTACGGGTGATGCTGTCCTGCTTGCGTGCGGCGGCACAAGCTACCCTGCCACCGGCTCACAAGGCCTTGGGTATGCTATTGCGCAGCAGCTGGGGCATAATATAGTTCCGCCCGAGCCGAGCCTTGTATCGCTGGTGGAAAGCAGCAACATCGCCAAGCGCATGATGGGGCTTTCACTGCGCAACGTGACGGCGCACCTCATAAAGGACGGTAAAGAGCTGTTTTCACAGCAGGGCGAGATGCTTTTTACGCACTTTGGGCTGTCGGGGCCGCTCATTTTGAGCGCCAGCGCCTTTGTGCAAAACTGCGAGGCGCACCGCTACGAAGTGCGCATAAATCTAAAGCCAGCACTGAGCGCCGAGGAGCTGAACAGCCGCATACAGCGTGATTTTGAGCTGTTTTCAAACCACGAGGTTTCTCACTGCCTGGACAAGCTATTGCCACGCAGTATGCGCGATGTTATGATAGATATGTGGGGTGTGCCCAAGGCGCAAAAGACGAACCAAGTCACCCGACAACAGCGGCAAAGGCTGGTGGAGCTTGTGCAAAACTTCACAATACCCATCGCAAAAAAAGGCTCGCTCGAGCACGCCGTCATCACGGCAGGTGGCGTGGATGTGCGAGAGGTAGACCCCAAAACGATGCAAAGCCGCCTCGTCTCGCAGCTGTACTTTGCGGGCGAAATACTCGACGTGGATGCCTACACCGGCGGCTACAACCTGCAAATCGCATGGTGTACCGCCTATGCCGCAGTAAATGCGATATAGCGAGGATTAAGCCGCCGATAATTATTATACAAAATTCCATATAAATACCGTATTTAACAAATAGTAAAACGAACAAGCTATTTTAATGATATTTTTTCGCTATTTTTCAGCTATTTATTCTGCGTGCAATATAGCACCACTAACCGAAACATAGGGAGGCACACATCTCATGATTTCCATTGCTATCGACGGGCCGAGCGGAGCCGGCAAAAGCACCCTTTCACGGCGTTTATCAAAGGAGCTCGGCTTTATTTATGTGGACACGGGCGCTTTGTACCGCACGGTGGGGCTTGCGGCGCTGAATGCCGGGCTTAACACTAAAGATGAGCAGGCTGTATCCGATTTGCTCTCTCAAATAAGCGTGAGTATGCGCTATGAAGGCGGCGAGCAGCAGGTACTTTTGGGCGAGCAAAACGTCACGCAGGACATCCGCCGCGAGGCGGTGGGCATGGCGGCAAGCGATGTGTCCGCACACCCTGCGGTGCGCGCATTTTTGCTTAGCACACAGCGGCGCATGGCCGAAACTCAAAACGTCATCATGGACGGAAGGGACATAGGTACGGTGGTATTGCCCGATGCGCACATAAAGATTTTTCTCACCGCCACGGCGGAGGACAGGGCTATGCGCCGCCATTTGGAGCTTTGCCAAAAGGGGCAGGACACCGCTTACGAGAAGGTGCTTCGGGACGTTTTGACACGGGATGCCAACGACACAAACAGAGCCGCCGCACCGCTGAAGCAGGCGGAGGATGCCATTCTTTTGGACACCACCGGCAACAGCTTTGAGGAGTCTTTTGCCCAGCTTTTATCGCTGGTGAGGGAGCGGATGTAGGCGATTCGGTTGTCTCCTTTTGGTATATATCGCAAGTAAATCTCCTCAAAGTATATATTGACTTAACTACCAAAAGTTTATTTTCGCATATATATAGCTAATTGTATTGTATTCTGTGCATCTAAAATTGCCATAAGGAGAGCCGCCGCATGGGTGATATGTTTGAATGTCCGAAGAAAAATGTGTCGGCGAGCCGTCCGCCACAGGCGCACAGTTCTGCACAAAAGGATGCTTGTTCACCAAATTTTGCGCAGGAGCAAAAAAAAATTCCAAAAATTTTTTGCGTGGGTGATGTCACAATAGAGCTTGCGGCGACGGCGGGGTTTTGCTTTGGCGTGGCACGTGCAGTGCGCATGACCGAGCGGCTTTTGGATGCGGGAAAAAGGGTGGCAACACTTGGCCCGCTGATACACAACCCACAGGTAGTAGATGCGCTAAAGGCACGAGGCGCAGACATAGCAACCAGCGTAGGAGATGTTCCCAAAGGGGCCACCGCAGTGATACGAAGCCACGGAGTGCCACGAAATATATACGATGAAGCGTTAAAAAACAGCATAGAGCTGTGCGATGCCACCTGCCCGTTTGTGGCGAAAATTCACGATATTGCGAAAATGTGTGAAAAAGAGGGTGCGCTTTTTTTGGTGGCAGGAGACGCACAGCACCCCGAGGTTCAGGGAATTGTGGGGCACACATCGGGCGAGGTAATTGTGTTTTCATGTGCAGAAGATTTGCGCCAAAAAATGGCAAATTACCCCCCCAATACCGCCGCATTCATGGTGGCGCAAACCACCTTTCAGACTAAAAATTGGTTAGAGTGTGTTGATTTTATCAAAAAAGAGTATACAAACTTAAAGATATTTGATACAATATGTAATGCAACTTGGTCTAAGCAGCGGGAAGCGCAAGAATTGGCACAGCGTAGCGACTTGGTGATAGTAGTTGGGGGGCGTGGCTCCTCCAACACAAAAAAGCTACTCGGTGTGGTAAAGGCGCATACCCGTGCATATCAGGTGGAATCCGCACAGGAGTTGTGCAAGAAAATGCTAACCGGGGCAAGGTACATCGGTGTCACAGCCGGAGCGTCCACCCCGTCGTTTGCAATCGAGGAGGTACTGGCCACAATGAACGATGTTATTCGCGAAGAGGAAATGAGCTTTGAGCAAATGCTTGATGAATCTATGAAACCTGTGTACGCCGGGCAGATTGTCAAGGGTGTTGTTGAGGCGGTTTCTTCCAATGAGGTTACGGTAGATATTGGAATTAAACAAACCGGAATCGTGAGACTGGATGAGCTGACGGACGACCCCGCAGTGCGCAGTGCCGACGAGGTAGTCAAACGTGACGAGGAACTGGAGCTTGTTGTTGTAAAAGTCAGCGACCAGGACGGCATCGTTTACCTCTCCAAGCGCCAGATGGAAGCTCGCAAGGGTGCACAGGAAGTATCCAAGGCGGCAGAGGACGGCACCATCATGCAAGGGTACGTAACAGAGTCCAACAAGGGTGGGCTTGTTGCGAACGTAAAGGGCGTGAAGGTGTTTATTCCCGCATCGCAAGCAACTATGCGCAGGGGCGAGGACTACACCGCACTTGTGCGCACGCACGTGAGGGTTAAAATCAAGGAGTTTTCCCCTCGCCGCACCATCGGCAGCATCCGTGAGGTGCTGGCAGATGAGCAAAAGGCCGCACGTGAGACCTTCTGGGGCGATGTGGAAATAGGCAAAAAGTACGTGGGCACAGTGAAAAGCCTTACAAGCTACGGCGCATTTGTGGACATTGGCGGCGTGGATGGCCTTGTGCACATTTCGGAGCTTTCGTGGAGCCGCATAAAGCACCCCAGCGAAGTGGTGAATGTGGGCGACAAGGTGGAGGTGTACGTGAAGGACATCGACACCGAAAAGCAGAAAGTCTCGCTTGGCTTTAAGCAAAAAGAGGACGACCCGTGGGAGAAACTGCGCACGCAGTACCCCATAGGCAGTACGTTTACTGCGCCGGTGGTAAGCCTTACGCAGTTTGGTGCGTTTGTGCGCATACTGCCCGACATAGACGGCCTTGTGCACATCTCTGAAATTTCGCACGAGCGTGTGGAAAAGGTGCAGGATGCACTCAGCGTTGGGCAGGAGGTAGAGGTAAAGCTGCTGGACGTGGACTTTGAGCGTCGCCGTGTGAGCCTGTCCATAAAGGCGCTGTTGGATGCACCCGAAGCCCCACAGCAAAGCGATGAGGAAACTGTGGTAGCCAGCGCATCTGCGGAGGAGACCACCATATCCCCCGAGCTTGAGACAGAGGAATAATATATAAACAAAGGGCTTTGCACATGCTGTGGTTTATGCGTGTGTAAGGCCCTTTTTTGGTGTGCCAATACCCTGATTTTTTGGGGAGTGCCCAAACGCAGTGATTTGGTTTTTTGGTATATCCTCCCCCGCCTACGGCGGGGGAGGATATACCACCTTCTTCTCTCACTTAACGTACTCTAAATCACCTTTATTTGTCCACTCCCATTTTTTGTGATACTTCACGCAAAATAATATACATTTTGTATTTTCACGATGACTATATACAGTTTATACGGTAAATGTTGAGCCACACCCCGAAAACCCACCGCAAAAAGGAGAGCACCTCAATGCAAAACAGCATAATCCCCCCTGATGTAAGCCGAGGGATTTCTGCAAATCAGCTTAAAGTCATAGCGATAGTCGCCATGTTTATCGACCATGCGGCGTACCTGCTTCCTGCGGACTACTACGCTATGCCCACACTCGCCATGCACATGATAGGGCGCACCACCGCACCCATTATGTTTTACCTTTTGGTGGAGGGCTACCACCACACAAGAAATGCAAGCCGCTACACCCTGCGCCTTGGGATATTTGCGCTTGTGTCCTGGTTTCCGTTTGTGTGGTTTGCGTCGGGAGAGCTACCAAACTTTACAAACTGGATGAACCTTAACGTAATATACACGCTGTTTATAGGCTTGCTTGCGCTGAGGGCACTGCACGAGGTGAAAAACATAGCCCTGCGCTACCTCGCCATTGCGCTGTGCTTTACGCTTTCAATATGGGGCGACTGGGACTACATGGCTATTTTATACATACTTGCGTTTGATGTCCTCCGTGGCGACTTCAAAAAGCAGGCGTTTGGCTACACCGTAATTGTGCTTACGGAGTTGCTTGTGAAATTCAGTGAGCTTGTGAACGCCATTGGTGATGGCATTTCACTGCAAAGTTTATCCCTGTATATCGGCATGATTATGTTATACTTATCGTATTTTATTCCGCTTTTATTACTAAAACTCTACAACGGCACACGGGGCAGGGGCGGCGCAGTGGCAAAGTGGGGCTTTTATGTCTTTTACCCGGCGCACCTGCTATTGCTGTGTGTCATACGTGAAGTTACCAATGTGCAACTTTAGGCACTATGTGTATTCCCCTCGCCCATCTATTGTGATATAATCTACAATGTATGTGCTATGCGTTTGCGATACAATCCATAAAAGGGGACTTTTTATGAAAACTAAAAGATTTGCGGCCCTGTTTTTAACACTTGCGATGCTGCTTGGCATATCGCCGTTAAGCGTCTTTGCCAGCGGTGGCGATGATGACGGCGATTCGCCCCAAATATCGCTCATCTCCGCATTCGTTGAGCCTGATGTAATCGAGGTGGCAATAGGCGATACACGCACCGAGGCGGAAATAACAGACAGCTTTCCCGATGCTGTGTCCGCCACCGTAAACGGCACGGCAGGCGAGAGCGTGCCCGTGACCGAGTGGAGCTTGGTGTACGCCGGCACGGCGGACGGCGCATTTTCCACTGCGGCACAAGCAGAATTTTACTACGAGCCGACACTTGCGGCGGGCTACACCCTCTCGGGTGAGGCTGTTTTGCCCAGCCAAAAGGTGCAGGTAGGCGAGGCTCTTTCGCACGCACCTGCGCTTGCAAGCACAGGCGTGCAGGTGGGCGACTTTATTGTGGAAGGCGGCACACAAGGCAGTGACTACAACTATGCAAACAATGTGCTCACCATCACGGGCAGTGCCCCACTAAAAATATCCATGGCAAGCGGTGTAACAATCACCAGAACGGACCGAATTGTGGTGCAAAATAGCGGAGCACCCACAGCCGCCGCCAACATCACGCTAAACATCGTGTACATCAATATGCAGGGACAGGACAATGTTTGCGCTTTTGAAATACAGGGTGCTTCTGTTGCCAACATCACAACGATAGGGGAAGCTCCCACCAACCTACTAAGCGGCGCCAACAGAGCCGGCTTGGAGGTGCAAAACAACGGTGCCTTGGGCATTGCCTCCCTCAATATTTCGGCGAGTTCCACGCAACAGCTACATGCCATCGGCGGTGGGAATGCTGCAGGCATCGGCGGCGGAAATGGTGGCACCGCCGGAAACATTACTATTAACTCCTCCACAGGTGACGTGCATGCCACAGGCGGTGCGAGTGGTGCAGGCATTGGCGGCGGAAATGGTGGCGCAGGCGGCACCATCCAAATAGCCAGCCTTGTAGTTGCCACCAGCGATCACACAGGCGGCGCGAGCATTGGCGGCGGAAATGGTGGCGCAGGCGGCGACATCACCATTTCAGGCGGAAATGTAAGCGCCACCTCCGATGGTAGCGGTGCCGCCATCGGTAGCGGAGTTAACGGCAATGGCGCAAGCATCACCATTTCGGGCGGAACTGTGGGCGTCACCGCCACTACTGGCGGCGCAGGCATTGGCGGCGGCAAAAATGGCACAGGTGTTACGGTAAGCATCTCGGGCGGCACGGTGTCTGCTACAAGCCGCTCACTCGCAGATGCTATCGGTAGCGGTGAGGGCGGTATCGGTGCCACGGTAGGCATCTCGGGCGGCACAGTAACAGCAACAAATACGGGCAGCGGCAATGGCATTGGTGGCGGCATCACCATCTCGGGCGGCACAGTAACTGCCACGAGTACTTTGGGCGAGGGCATTGGCGGCGCGTTCCAAGCCCCCTCGCCCGGTACCCCCTTCATCATCGCCTCCTCCATTGCGGATAGGGTCGGCGAGAATCTTTGGTCCGGCATTATTTTCATCGGAACCTCCGGCACTCTTTATGGTGCCCCGAATATATCCCTCACAGCAGATACCCTCCTCCCAAGCGGTAGCACACTCGTAGTACCAAACGGCAAAACACTCACAGTGCCAAGCGGCAAATCCCTCTTTGTGCCAAGCAACACCACTATATCTCTGCCTACAACGGGCGGCATACAAAACGACGGCACTATCTACAACTATGGCATGATAATAAACATAGATAAGATAAGCGGCACCGGCAGTATCCTCCCACAAAGCGGCAATGAAAACCCCGTAGCAAGCCTTTTTGCTGTTTCGGTGTATTTGCGAGAAAATGGCGCAGACAAGCAAATTTCTTACAACAATACCACATGGCAAACCTATACGGGAAAAGTAATCCTAACGGGCACCACAAGCCAACACTTTGTGCAGGTGCAAAGCGGCACGCACGATATACTCTTTGATAATCTTAATGTTAATGTGCTACCTACCACCACTGTCTGCGCCTTTGAGATAGCGGGCACAGCTGTGGCGAACATCACTTTGCAGGGCACAAACACCCTTTCAAGCAGCAGATACAAAGCCGGCTTGCAGGTGCAAAGCGGCGCTACACTTAATATCACAAGCGCATCAAGCGGCTCTCTTACTGCTAAAGGCAACGATAATTCCGCAGGCATTGGTGGCGGCGATGGTGGCGCAGGTGGCAACATCACCATCTCGGGCGGTACGGTAACGGCCGAGAGCATTAACGATGCTGCAGGCATCGGCGGTGGCAAGGGCGGCGCAGGCGGCAACATCACCATCTCGGGCGGCACGGTGACAGCAAATGGCTCTTTTAACGGCGCAGGCATCGGCGGCGGCGATGAGGGTGCAGGCGGAGTCATCACCATCACAAACGGCACAGTGACAGCAAATGGCGGTATAACCGGCGGCGCAGGTATCGGTGGCGGCAACACAGCCGACGGCGGCACCATCCTCATCTCGGGCGGTACGGTGACAGCAGATAGCGGCGGCGATGGCGCAGGTATTGGCGGTGGCGGCAATACCGGCGGCATGGGTGGCGCAGGCGGCAACATTACCATCTCGGGCGGCAACATAACGGCCAAGAGCGGTAACGAGGATAACCCGAGAATCGCCGCAGGCGCAGCCATCGGTGGCGGCGCAAGCGGCGCAGGCGGCACTATCTCCATTTCAGGCGGCACAGTGACGGCTGCGGCCGGTTTCGTAGGCGCAGGCATCGGCGGCAGCTATGATGGCGCAGGCGGCAACGTCACCATCTCGGGCGGCACGGTGTCCGCCACAGGCGGTATTATCGGTAATGGTATCGGCGGCGGCTTTCAGGGTGCGCCCGGAACGCTTGCCATCACGGGCGGCAGCATAACGGCCACGGCAGGTGCGTCGCTTGACAGCCCTATCGGGCTTATTAACCCAACTGCTCTTTCTTCAAAGCCTTCCATCGCACTGCCCACACCCTCCACAAATCCATTTTACAGCGTCACTGTCTTAGCAGGCGATGCCCAAAGTAGTGCGAGCGCAAGAGCGCTTAGCGAAGATTATGCCGCCGGAACAGACTATGTCAAAATCACCACGACCCCCGCAACACCCGGCATCGGCATAACGCCAAGCCCTGCTTTAACCTACAACGGCACACAGCAAACGCAAAATGTGGTCGTGAAGCTGGGCGGTGCAAACCTTACACAAGGCGCATACACCCTAAGCGGCAACACCGCCACAAACGCAGGCGATTACGCCCTCACCGTGACGGTACCTCCCTTGGGCACAAACGGTGTGTACGACACAGTGGCAGGCACTAATTACATCGGCGGCGGTGGCACATCTACAACGACATACAGCATCGCACCGCTTTCGCTGGCAGGTGCACAGGTGGCCTTGGGCGCACCGCTTGTGGCAAACGGCACACAGCAGACGCAGGGTGTTGCTTCGGTGATGCTGGGCGGCCTCACTCTTGCCGAGGGCACAGACTACACCGTGAGTGGCAACACCGCCACAAACGCAGGCAGCTACACCCTTACCATCACAGGCAAGGGCAACTACAGCGGCACACTGGCCGTGCCCTTCACGGTGGTGGGCACAGCCGAGGAAGCCCTGCCGCTTGAGCCAAACGGCACTTTAGACCTCGAAGACTCCCTTGTGCCCAGCGGCAACACGCTGCACATCAACCCACAAAGCGAGGCACAACAGCATCAGGATTTGGCAAAATTGCGTGAGTTTGCACAGCAAAACGGCATCACAGGCACAGTACACTTCCTTGCGGACATCACCATGA
>CAYJGZ010000014.1:10205-71074 GCA_964370045.1 uncultured Oscillospiraceae bacterium | reverse complement strand
TGTCACGCTGGAGGTCGTGGGTTCGAGCCCCATCCGGGTCGCCATTTTTTTATTTTTCGTTTGCTGCTATGGCTCAGGTGGCAGAGCACATCCTTGGTAAGGATGAGGTCACCAGTTCGAATCTGGTTAGCAGCTCCAAAATAAGCGAGTAACCTTTTGGTTACTCGCTTGTTTTTTTGTGCTTATTCTGTATAAACCCTACTGCACCACACAAAACCTTTCGTCCATATTGCTTATCTCTTTTTCGTCGGGCAGCTGTACAATATTGCCAAATGGCATCTGCGAAATCAGCTTGTACTTTTCCTCGACGCCAAACATCCTCCGCACATCCTCTTCTATCAGCTCGTTGTAGTGCTGAATGCTCGCCCCAAGCCCCATCTCCCTAAGGCCCGTCCACACCGCAAACTGCAACATCCCGCTCGCCTGCTGTGACCAATTTTTGAAGTTGTGCGCATACAGCGGAAAATTTTGCTCAAGGCTCTCTACCGTCTGCATATTTTCAAAGTATAGTATTGTGGCGTACGCCCCATTAAAGCCTTCTATTTTTTCAAGCGTCTTGCCCAATGCGTCGGGTGGCAGTATCCCACGCATTTTTTCTTTTAGCAAGCTCCACAGCTCTTCGTGCTTGTCGCCATAAAGTATCACAGCTTTGGAGGTTTGCGAGTTCATCGCAGAGGGACACCCTGCCACACACTCCTTCACAAGTGCGTTAATTTCATCCTGCCCAATAGCTACATTTTTGCCAAGCGCATATATGCTACGTCTGTTTTTAATCATGTCCACAAAGCTCATTTTCCAAAACCTCTCTTTATTGCAGATGTTATCCGTATTATTTCATGGTGTACTAATGGCATAAATATAGCATATCTCATCCGCAATTCCTTAAAAAAAATGGCGAGTCGTATAATTTATTTTCGATATAGCTTGTGCACTCGGATTAAAATTTCACACCATGCTACCTTCTCGACGCTTTCTTCGCCTTTTTTATTATAAAAGCTTCAAATTCCTCCACATTTCCCACCTCAAAACCGTGCTTATCCAGTACAATCACTTGGTCTTTGTGCAGGATAATATAGAGGTTTTCCGTCTGCACTATTTCACTTATCTCGCTGTACTCACACTCCGCCTCGGTGTATGAGTATTGTGTCACTTGGGCTATGCGCTCCATGCGCTGCTCCATCTCCTGCAGGTTTGCGCTTAACTCTTTTAGCTTTTCAGCATCCTGCACACTGTGGCCTTTCGCTATACTCATCGCCTGTTTCAGCTCCTCTTGCAATAGCTGTGCCTGTTGCAACTGCGCCTTTACCTGCTGTATCTCAGGCGCATTTGTGTCCTGAGCCATTCCCGTAAAGTTGTTCTCATAATATCTGGTAACATACTTTTTATCGTAAATTTTTTCTTTATCTTTGCGTATTATCCGCCACACATACAGCCTGTAGTGAAACAAAAAATCCAGCACAACAAGCACCACGCCCACAGCAGGAAGTGCGCTCACCAGCCAAAACGCAGAGCTTGCGAAAACGCTCCCGATAACGCCGAACATAACGGCCATCAGCGCATACAACACAATTAGACCTATGTGCACAATGAAAAACACACGGTTCTCTTTTCCAAATTCTTTTTTATACCATTCCAGCAAAGTTTTTTTGTCCAGTAGTATTTTGTTTTCAAACAAAAGCTCCATGCTTTTTTACCTCCTACATGGCTATATATTTACATAGTAT
Organism: uncultured Oscillospiraceae bacterium; assembly: GCA_964370045.1. Classification (GTDB taxonomy): domain Bacteria; phylum Bacillota; class Clostridia; order Oscillospirales; family Ruminococcaceae; genus JAAYCI01. Next base: position 69,350 of record CAYJGZ010000014.1, on the reverse strand, counting down.
AGCATATTTTTCATCTGCAATTTCACAACAAGTGCCACTTTCACAAAAACTATACATCTTACAAAAAGGTAGCCTTTACCCTGCATCGGTCAAAAAGCACATGCCTTAGTTGTGCTTTTGATACTACTTATGTTATAATATCACAGTTAATGATATGCACCACAGGGAGGATTTTGATGTCTGCATTCAAGGGGAAAACCCTTTTGATAACGGGGGGCACCGGTAGCTTTGGCAACGCTGTTTTGAAGAAATTTTTGTCGGGTGACATCGGCGAAATACGCATTTTCAGCAGGGATGAAAAAAAGCAGGACGACATGCGCAAGGCGCTGGCGAGCGACAAGCTGAAATTTTACATTGGGGATGTACGGGATGCACATTCTTTGCACAGTGCGGCCCGAGGAGTGGACTTTATCTTTCATGCCGCCGCATTAAAGCAGGTGCCCAGCTGTGAGTTTTTCCCCATGGAGGCGGTGCAGACAAACATAATGGGCACAAATAATGTTTTGGATGCCGCCATCTCGCATGGAGTGAAAAAGGTGGTGTGCCTTTCCACCGACAAGGCCGCCTACCCCATAAACGCCATGGGAATTTCCAAGGCCATGATGGAAAAGGTGGTGGTGGCAAAGGCACGCACAGCAGGCGCAGATACCACCATCTGCTGTACACGCTACGGCAACGTAATGGCCTCCCGTGGGAGTGTTATTCCGCTATTTGCGGAGCAGATACACGCAGGAAAGCCGCTTAGTATAACAAATCCCGCCATGACACGCTATTTAATGAGCCTTGATGAGGCCGTGTCTCTTGTGGAGTTTGCGTTTGAAAACGCTATGCCGGGCGATTTGTTTGTGCAAAAAAGCCCTGCATCCACCATCGAGGACCTCGCCGTTGCAATGCAAAAGCTCTTTGGAAACACGGGCATACGCATCATAGGCAGCCGCCACGGCGAAAAGCTGTATGAGACACTGCTCACAAGCGAAGAGCGTATGCACTGCGAAGACTTGGGGCAGTACTTCCGTGTGCCTGCGGACAACAGGGACCTAAACTACGACAAATACTTTGTGCAGGGCACTACCCCTGCCGAAGAGCCACAGCCCTACACCAGCCACAACACGCATCGCCTTTCGGTGGACGAGGTAGTGCAAAAGTTGCAACAACTCGACTTCATTAAGGAGACTCTTGCAGATTATGGCAAATCATAATTCAGCGCAAACCCCCGCAGATAAAACTGTTCCGATACTCATAACAGGCGCACACGGCTTTATCGGGCGCAACCTTACCGCCACACTGCGTGCGGAGGGCTACACAAACCTTATGCTGTGCGATGTGGACACACAGCCTCAAGCATTGAGCGATTATGTATCACGTGCGGCGTTTGTTTTTCACCTTGCAGGCGTAAACCGCCCTAAAGAAACGGATGAATTTTACAGCGGAAACATCGGCTTTACACAGCACCTGCTCTCACTTTTGAGTAGTGCAAAAAATACCGCACCTATACTTTTGTCCTCCTCCTCGCAGGTGGGCAACGGCAGCGACTACGCCCTCAGCAAGGAGCAGGCGGAGACGGCTGTTTTTTCACACGGAAAGGCGATGCAAAGCCCTGCCGTCGTCTACCGCCTGCCGGGTGTGTTTGGCAAGTGGTGTCGGCCGTCCTACAATAGCGTTGTAGCGACATTTTGCCACAACATCGCACGGGGGCTTCCCATTGAGGTGCACAACCCTGCCACCTCCTTTCCCCTTTGCTACATAGATGACGTGGTGCGCACATTTATAGACAAAGCACAGAGCCTGCTTTTTAACCTCCCCCCCTGCGAAAGCTGTGGCGATACCGAAAAGGTGGTGGAAACACGCTCCGCCGATGAGGTCATTTTAGGCATAGACCCCACCTACGAGGTGACGCTCGGCTGGCTGGCCGGTGTTATCCGCAGCTTTCCCCGTATGCGCCAGACGCTTTCCCTGCCCGACACGGGTGATGCGTGCACCTCAAAGCTGTGGGCAACCTACCTCAGCTTTTTGCCCACCGACGGCTTTAGCTACCCTCTCACAGCGCACAGCGACGACAGGGGTAGTTTCACCGAGTTTATCCGCACATACGAGCGTGGGCAGGTGAGCGTGAACATCACAAAGCCGGGCATCACAAAGGGCAACCACTGGCACAACACTAAAAATGAAAAGTTCTTTGTGGTGGCAGGCAGTGGCCTCATTCGCCTACGTGCCATAGGCTGTACGGAGGTTATAGAATATGCGGTGCAGGGCACTTCTCCGCAGGTGGTGGAGATTCCCCCCGGATACACGCACAACATAAGCAACGTAGGTGCGGAGGATTTGGTCACCATAATGTGGGTAAACGAGCCGTACACCCCCGACGCCCCCGACACATACTACGAGGAGGTATAGCGCTGTGGCCTACATTGTGGGTGTAGTGGTTGTGCTTTTGCTCACGGCGGTTTTGTACATCACCCTTTTGCGAATACACCGTATGCAAAATGTGCCGCAAATCTCTTCCCTGCCCAAAAAAGTTTTTGCCACACTTTGCGTTTTGCTCCCTGCGATGGCGGTTGTCTTTTTAGGCACTTTGGGCGGCATGGCACTACGCCAGAGCCTCGGCCGCACGTCGGTCGCTTACGACGACAGCACGCTACTTTTCATGGTGGCAGGGCTTTTAATTCCCGCCTTGCTTATAGGGTATATTTTCATGGCAAGCGTGTACACTACCCTGTTTGCAAAGACGGATTTTTCCCCTGCACAGCCTGTACGCAAGGCCACAAAAACCGCAGGCGACTACAAAGCGCTCGAAGCAAAAGCCTACCGCATCTTTACGGCGCTGTTCTTTTTGTCCGGGTGTTTTTACGTTTACGGCATCAACAACTGACTCACCGAGGTGAACTATGAAAAAGCTGAAACTGATGAGCATAGTGGGCACCCGCCCCGAAATTATCCGCCTGTCGGAGGTATTGCGCAAGGCGGACACGTACTTTGAGCACACGCTGGTGCACACAGGCCAAAACTATGACTACGAGCTGAACCAGATTTTTTTTGAACAGCTCCGCCTGCGTGCGCCCGACTTTTATCTCTCTGCCGCAGGGAGCAACCTCGGCGAGAGCATGGGCAATATTATTGCAAAAAGCTACACGCTCATGCAGGAGCAAAAGCCGGATGCTCTGCTTATTTTAGGGGACACAAACAGCGCTCTTTCGGCAATTTCCGCAAAGCGACTGAAGATTCCCATCTTTCACATGGAGGCGGGCAACCGCTGCTGGGACTGGAATGTCTCCGAGATGATAAACCGCAAAATTGTGGACCACATAAGTGATATAAACCTGCCCTACACTGAAAATTCCCGCAGGTATCTGCTGTCCGAGGGCATTGATGGCAAGACAATTTTTGTAACGGGCAGCCCCATGGCGGAGGTTATCCACACGCACAAGGAGCAAATTGCCCAAAGCGATGTGCTGCAGCGGCTGGGTCTGAAAGACCGTGGCTACATCCTGCTGTCCGCCCATCGTGAGGAAAATATAGACAACGAGCAAAATTTCCTCAGCCTGATGAACGCCGTCAACCGCATTGCTCAAAACTACGGTATGCCGATTATTTACTCCTGCCATCCACGCAGCAAAAAGCATATTGAACAGCGCAATTTTGTCTTCCATCCGCTGGTGCAAAGCCTTGCGCCCTTCGGCTTTTTGGACTACAACAAGCTACAGCAAAACGCCTACTGTGTGCTGAGCGACTCGGGCACGCTAAGCGAGGAGAGCGCACTTTTGAACTTTGCAGCGGTGCTTATTCGCACCTCCACCGAGCGCCCCGAGGCGCTGGACACAGGGAGCATTGTCATAGGTGGCATCGACGGCGACGAGGTGGAGCAGGCGATGGAGCTTGCAGTAGCCATGCGAGACGCAGGCGAACAAAGCAGACTGCCACATGATTATAACGACCTTAATGTGTCCACAAAAGTCATCAAAATAATACAAAGCTACGCTAAAATCGTAAATGAAACAGTGTGGCTAAAACGCTGATTTATACATAAGTTATTTTTACATATGTATATTTACGACAGTTTATTTATTTACACATGTAATTTTAACATCTGTTGTTTTGATGCAATTTTACCATCAAAGACCACCACAAAGCTGTCCTGCACTCGACACATTTCCACACTACTTTCCCACGCACCTAAATCAACTGCGAAGGAGGGGCACTGCCACACATTTACACGCTGTGAATGTAACGCTGTGCGAAATATTTATGGATTTGAGAATACAGGGTATGCGGCTATCGCACACAGGAGCGCAGCAAACAAAAAAAGTCGTTCAATCGTCACAATCTACCGCTGACGCCTCGCAAGGCGACAGTGTGAACACACAAGCTGCCGAGGCGCATCGCCATAAAAAAATCGATAGAAAAAAAGCGCTGCTAAAGGAAAAAAGAGCACAGCTTGAACGCAGTAAACCCTTTCTTATATCGGATGTGCTTCATGGTTTTAGCGCAAAGCAAGAACCTGCTAAGAACGTGAGCTGTGACGGCACCTCCCCAAAGCGCATACTTGTGGTGAGCCAGCATTTTTGGCCGGAAAATTTTCGTATCAACGATATTGTTAAGGGATTTATGGAGGACGGCATTGAGGTAGACGTGCTGTGCGGCCTGCCCAACTACCCGGATGGCGAGTGGTTTGACGGATATAGCTACACAGCTCCTCGTAGGCAGGAGTGGCAGGGCGCAAACGTGTTTCGAGCGGGGGAAATACGCCGAAAAAACAACACTTCACCAAGGATTTTTCTAAACTATGTCTCCTTTCCGCTCTACTCGCTTTTCAGCCTGCCACGTCTACGTGGCCGAAAGTACGATGCGGTTTTTTGCTTCAACACCAGCCCCGTGCTGATGGCACTGCCCGCCATTATGTACTCAAAGCTACACAACGTGCCGCTCACCACCTACGTGATGGACCTGTGGCCCGAAAATTTATACTCGGTGTTGCCCGTAAAAAACACGCTACTGCGAAATATTGCACAGAGCACCTCCGAGTGGTTTTACCGTCGCCCCCAGCGCCTGATAGCGCTGAGCGAGGGCATGGCGCAAAAGCTACGCACCATTACAAGCGACATTAAAAATCCACCTGAAATTGCGGTAATTCCACAGTACTGTGAAGATTTTTATGACGAGCCGGAGTGCGACCCCGCCGTCTCAAAGCTTTTCAAGGGGCACTTTAATATTTTGTTTGCAGGCAACATCAGCCCTGCGCAAGACCTTGAAAACTTTGTAAACGCCATGGAAATTGTGCGCAAAAGCCCTGATGCACAGGATGTGCGTGCGGTGATACTGGGCGAGGGCATGAGCTGTGATACGATAAAGCAGCTTGTTGCAAAAAAAGGACTTAGCGATGCGTTTTTGTTTTGTCCACCTGTGCCTGCCACGGATGTGCCTGCGTGGTCATATGCGGCGGATGGGTTGTTCGCAGGACTTGCAAAGAGCGAGGATTTAGGCCTTACCCTACCCGGGAAAATCCCAAGCTATCTTGCCTCCTCTCGTCCGCTCATTGTGGCCATGGACGGCGAGGGCGCACGAGTGGCAAAGGAGAGCGGCGCGGCTTTTGTGAGCGAAGCGGGCGATGCGGTGGCGCTTGCCAAAAATATTATTTCGCTTCGCACCTGCACGCCCTATCGGCGCAAGGAAATGGGCGAAGCAGGACATGCATACTACCTGCGCCACTTCAACCGCTACGACGTGCTACGTGCACTGAAATCATTCATACTGGACGGAACTACATGAAAACTTTAGTGATTATTCCCTGTTACAACGAAGAAAAAAACTTAGCGCCTGTCATTGAGCGGCTACGGGAAAGCTACCCTGCGGCGGACTATCTGGTGGTGAACGACTGCTCCACCGACGATAGCGAGCATGTCCTGATGAAAAACGGCTATCGCCACCTGCGCCTTCCTGTAAACCTTGGCATTGGCGGAGGGGTGCAAAGCGGCTTTATGTATGCGCTGGAAAACGGCTACGACATCGCCGTGCAGATGGACGGCGACGGACAGCACAGCCCAAAGTACCTGCCCGACATCATCCGCCCCGTGGCAGATGGCGAGTGCGACATGTGCGTGGGTAGCCGCTTTATCACAAAGGAGGGCTTTCAGTCGGGCGCTATGCGCAGGCTGGGAATCCGCTTTTTGAGCGTGCTTATTTTTCTTTTGTGCGGCGCTAAAGTAAAGGATGTCACCAGCGGCTTTCGTGCTTTCAATAGGGATATGCTAAGCTTTTTCGCACTGCACTACGCACAGGATTATCCCGAGCCGGAGGCGGTTATTTCGGCTGTTTTGAACGGCTTTTCCATAAAGGAAGTCGCCGTTGTAATGGAGGAGCGCAAGGCCGGCAAAAGCTCCATCAGCCCCTTCAAGAGCGTTTACTACATGCTAAAAGTGAGCATATCGCTCATGGTCTACCGCCTTGTGCTAAAAAGAACTAAGCGAGGTAAAAACAGATGCTAAACATCCCACCGCAGCTGCAAGTTTTACTTATTGCCGGTGCACTTGTGTATCTTTCTATTATTTTGGTGCTTTTACGGCGCAAAAAGCTGAACATACAATACTCGCTCATATGGCTGTTTTCTGCCGTTGTACTGCTTGTTTTTGCCTGCTTCCCCTATATTGTCGCCGTCTTGCGAGATTTGCTTAATATAGAAATGCCCTCAAACCTTGTGTTTACGATGCTGTTTGTGTTTGTGCTTCTTTTACTGCTTAGCCTTTCCACCATTGTCACAGGCTTTGCCGCACGCATATCTCGCCTTACGCAGACGCAGGCCCTTTTGGAGGAGCGTGTACGCCGCCTTGAGGCACAGCTTGCGCAGGAGGATGCACCCAAAGTGGATGCCCAAGCGCAGAAAAAAACACACGAAAAGCCGTGATTTTTTCACATCTTGACGTGTCCCAATGCACTTAAACTATTTTTTTACCTACATGCGCAAAATTTGTACATTCGTGTCGATGAAATATTCATTTTGCGCTTACGCAACTATCTATTCTTTGCCATTTTCAATCTGCCCAAGGAGCTTTTTTCATGAAAAAAAACGTCTTAAAAACCATTCTCGCTATCCCTAAAATAATTGCTGTCTTGTTGGCGCTGGCCTTAAATTTTGCATTTTTGGTGCCTATTTTCACAGCTACAGGTAATTTCAGCGTTGCCGCGCAGGAGATAGAGGACAAAAAGCTAAACCAGTACGAACGAGATGCCGCCTTGGCTCTTTTGTCCGGGCAGTCGCTGGTGCGCTTTGACCAAATGAACGAGCGCCTTGTTCAGCAAATGGTTATAGAAAATATGGGAGAGCCGCTTAACACCGTAGCCATCGGCTCCAGCCGTATTTTGCAGCTTTCGGCAGAGACAGTGGGCACGGACAGCTTTTACAATCTCGGTATGAGTGGTGCGGATTATCGGGATATTATGAACTCGGTGTATCTTTTGGATAAATCGGGAGTGCTTCCTGAAAACCTTATAATCGGCCTTGACCCGTGGATTTTCAACCCTGAGGCATTACACTCACTTGCGTCGGGCGAGCTTTTTGCAGAATTTTTGCAGCTGCGCCTTGGCTATGAATCCGACCAAGAGCCGCCCATCCTCGAGGATACGCTCACCACAAGCGAAGGCATGATGCCGGACATGTTTTGGGGGCAGTTCAACCGCTGGGTTCATGATGAATGGGAGGGCACACCGCCGCCCATCATCGAGGAGGATATATACGACAGCAGCTTTATGGTGAAGCTTCCCGATGGCTCGGCGCTATATCCCCCACACTTTCGCAACGACTCCCAGTCCAACATAAACGACCGTGCCTTTTTGGAGTCTGCCACGTTTCTTCATATGGACGGATATGTCGAGCCTGACGCTGACTTAATTGAAGTGTTTGAGCGCTTCATCTCCTATCTAAAGGATAACAATGTAAACGTCATAATAGTTCTTTCTCCCTATCACCCATATATGTACCAACATGCTTTTGAAAACGCCGAGCAATACCCTGGGTTTTTCCTCACTGAACCGTGGATTACAGACTTTGCGCTACAAAACAATATTCCGCTGTACGGCAGCTACAACCCGGCTGTGGCAGGCACTGTGTACTCCGATTTTTACGATGGTCTACACGTGAAAAGAGAATCCATATCAACATTCTTCCCGGGGGTGGAGGCCGCTTTACAGGACGCACAAAACGCAGTACCCGGTAGCCCCTGGCTTAGCGGCGCAACCCGTGTAAGCTACGAAACAGCCATCTCTCTTCTTTCGTCCCGCTACGGAATTGAGGAGCCTGAAATAATCCAAAGAGATGAGGACACACACCTAAACGGCGATGACTGCTACGTAGTACACCGCATCGACACTTCACAAAACGATTTATTGCTTGCCACCTACGCCATCAGCATGGAAAACGGCATAATCTACCGCATAGACACAAATATAAACGCATGGGTCATGGACCTTATTTTCAGTAGTGATTCACCAAGAATCATCAGCTGACTTTACTTGTTGAAATAGGCAAAAACCTCACAGGGTGCAGTTCATTTGCACCTGTGAGGTTTTTTGGTTTACGGGAGTGGACACATAGAGGTGATTTAGAATACGCTGGTCGCAAAAAAAGGCGCTATATCCCCCGCCGCAGGCAGGAGATATAGCAAATAAATCACCGCATTTGGACACTCCATAGTTTACTTGGGGATTTTATAACGCCTACAACTTTTACTCACCCATTCTGCACGCTTAAAAATCGGGCAAGCTCTGCGGTTTTGGGGTTTGTCAGGCACTCCTTATCCCCCTGTTCAAATATCCTGCCGCCCTTTAGGAATATCACATAATCCGCAAACTCCCTTAAAAACGCAATTTCATGCGTTACAAACACAAAGTCCCTGCCGCCCTGCTTTAGGTAGGTTACTGCGCTCAGCACCTCCTGCGTCAGAATAGGGTCCAGCGCCGCAGTGGGCTCATCCAAAAATATCAGCTGTGGGTCGGTGGCAAGCGCCCGTGCAATGGATGCCCTTTGCGCCTGCCCTCCCGAAATTTCGTGCGGCTTTTTGTCCGCCTCGTTATGGATGCTCAGCTGGGTGAGTATATCCATTGCCCTGTTTTCTGCGGCAGCCTTGTCCATCTTTTTTATCTTGCGCAAAATCAGCGTGATGTTCTTTTTTACGCTTAGGTGCGGAAATAGATTGTGCTTTTGAAACACAACGCCTATTCGCTCCAAAAACTGCTTTTTGTTTAGTATCGGCGAAAGCCCGTTTATCACTATGCTGCCTACATCCGGCTGCTCTATGCCCGAAAGCTGGCGAAGAAACGTAGATTTCCCACATCCGGACTCCCCTATGATGCCGATAGCTCCATATCCGTTTATGTTCAGCCAAAGGTCGTTTAGCACCGTCTGCTTTGCGTATTTTTTTGTGAGAGCCTCCACTTGCATCTGCACTACGCCACCTTCTTTCCGATGTACTTCGCCAGCAAAGAAAGCGGTATCGTCACAAGCAGGTACATTATCCACATCACATAGTATCCCTCGATAAACGCAAAGTTCCTCTGGGCAATAGCCGTAATAACGTAGGTTATTTCGGTGATGGATATTATGTTGAGCAGCGAGGAGCTTTTGATGGAGCTGGATAGGTTGTTTATAAGCGAAGGGATAAACGGCTTTACCATCTGCGGAATGATGACGTACAGATACTTTTGATACCATTTGAAGCGGTACAGCTCCATCACGGTGTGCTGGTCCGCATCCACCACTGCGGCGGTGGTCTCGTATGCGTTTGCGATGTACGGCCCGTTGTACAGCACCAGCGCAAAAATGCCCAGCACAAGCTTGTTATCGTAGTTAATCACCGCACCAAAAACGTACACAACCAAAAATATCATCACCAAAAGCGGCGTTCCCATGATGATTTCATTAAACACGTTGGATACTGCACGCAAAATCACAATTTTCGAGCGCATCATCACAAACAGCACAAATCCCAGCACGAGCGAGACCAAAAGCGTTATGACGCTTACATAAATCGTGCCGAAAAACGCCTGCCACAGAAGGCCGCTTTGGCTTAGTATCATGTCATATTTCGGGGCGGTGTCGGTGGAGTAAAACAGCGCAAAGTATATCCCCACCGCAAAAAGTGCTATCACCAGAACATACTGTATCAGCGTAAGTACGGATTTTTTCATGCTACTCTGTCCAGCCCTCGGGCGGCTGAATTATGTAATCCAGGCCGTACTCATCATTTTGCAAAAAGTCGGCTATTATTGCGTCGTACTCCGCACGTATTTGGTCGAAAAGGCCACCCTCTTCGTACATGCTCGCAATAAACTCATTCGCTTTTTCCAGCATTTCGGCATCGCCCTTTTTCACCACAAAGCAGGAGCCGGACCAGTTGCCAATGCCACTGAATACTACGGTTGTGTCGGGGTTTTGCGCATGAAACTGGTGAATTTCATTCGATGCGACAAGCGAGGTTGCGCCGCCGCTCGAAACCTCCAATATGCCAAGGCCTATCTCGGTAACTTCCTCTACCTCAGCGCCGTACTCCTGCGGCACCAAAACACCAAACGTACCCGAAAGCCCTATAAAGTCCTGCCCGGGTAGCGCAAAAAACTCCTCCGCCGTCATCTCGTCCGTGATGCCATTTGCCTCGGCGTACTCTTTATTCACCAGCGCCAACGACTGTGTATACCTATACGGCTCGGAAAAATCCGCATTTTCGGCACGCTCGGGCGTTTTTGACATGTCCGGGATAAGTATATCCACATCTCCCGTCTGCAGCGCAGGGATAAGCAGGGAGAAGTCTGTGTTTACAATCTCCACTTCCCTGCCCAAAAACTCGCCAAACGCATACGCTATTGTCGGCTCAAGCCCCATGGGCTCGCCATCATCCCCTATGTAGGAAAACGGAGGAAACTTTAGGTCAATACCTACCCTAAGAACATCTCCCTCACTGCCTTCGCTCGACTGTGATGTAGCCATGCTTGACGCCTGCGGCTGAGCTGTAGACTGCTCCTGCGCAGGCGCAGAACATCCTGCCAGCGCAAGAGACATGGTGGCCACTGCTATAAACAGCGCAATAATTCTTTTCAAAAACAATCCCTCCTTATTTGAGACGAGCACAAACTATATGTCATTGACAAAAACAACATGATATAATATTATATTTTTAACAACCATTTGTAAAGTAGGTACCTCACAGTGTGCTGGTATACTTTAGAAACTATAGTAAAGGAATTGCACTCATGAGAGAAGAAACTCCCCGCTGCCCTGTGGAAACCACGCTGAATTTAATTGGTGATAAGTGGAAAATTCTGATACTTCGTGACCTTAGCGACGGCACAAAGCGTTTTGGCGAGCTAAAAAAATCCATTGGTGATATATCCCAAAAGGTGCTTACCTCAAACCTGCGAAGGATGGAGGAGTGCGGCCTTGTGAGCCGTGTTGCTTACGCTGAAGTGCCGCCCCGTGTGGAGTATTCACTGACAGAGCTTGGAAAAAGCTTACAGCCTGTTTTGCGTGCAATGGCCGAGTGGGGATTGCAGTATAAGCAGATGTTGTAGAGTGTACATATAGCCACTCAACTTAAAAAAACATCACATCTTGCGCTGTTTTTCAAATTAAGCAACCATCATTTATCCATTACCAAACAAAAGCCTGCACTTTTTGTGCAAGGCTTTTGTTTTTTTACGCTTACTTACGCTTTTATTTACCTATCTATGAAATCTCTTTCTTATTTCCTCTCTCAGCCCTTTGTCCGCAAACAAATACAGCCCCAGCACTATCACAACACCCACCGCAACGCCAATAAATATTCCCCACACCACCAGCGCCGCAATGCCTATTAGCGTGACCGCCATAATATAGCCGAAGTACTCCGAAAACCTTTCCCTGTTGCGCAGTGCACATACTGTGAGGTAGACTATTGTCGCAAGGCTAAGCGCCGGCAAAACTATATCCACCGACCAAAGAAACCCACCCACAAAAAGGTTTATTGCCAGTAGCAAAAGGCCTGTTGTGATGTAGCTGTACAGCATCTTTGCGCCGTGGTTTTTTTTGCGTGTACGTGTTAGCTTGTACATGGCAAAACCGTACAAAACACCTGCCGTCACAATGCCGGCCCAAAGTATTTCACTCGCATCATATGTGTACCAGTTCACCAGCACACACACTATGATTGAGGTAAGGCTCACAAACAGCGGCAGATTTCTAAGTGGGCTTCTCAGCGTGATGATGTCACTGTATTCGGGGTAAACCACCTCAGTGGGCTTTGTCTGCCCCATGTCCGCATGGCACAGGGGGCATCTTCTTTCACTCTCGTACACCTGCACATTACACTCTTTGCATCTGTTCATACTCTTCGCCCCACATGTTGGAATACACCTGCGCATCTGTGTCCGTTTTTTCGCACAATGATGTCACAAATTCTTTTATAATCCCCACAGACACCACCGAGCTTGTAAAGCTTATACACATTTTATCCCCAAAAGTACACACAGAGCAGTTTATCGGGCTTTTGGGTGTGGAGTACAGCAAAAACTCCATGTGGCGAATGTACTTCCTTGCTCCATCGGGAAAGCCCACCACACCCACATTTGAAAGTGCCATGGTTTTTTTCAGCTCGCCCATATAGTTGAACCCTATGGATACCACCATATTTTTCAGAACAAGTGGCGTGTGCCGAGAGAAAAGATTTCCCGACATTTCAACATTTTTTCGTGACATTTCCTCAAGATAGCTTTGGTCGGAGGCGCTCTTCATCTGCTCCGAAACAGACAAAAGCAGCTGCTCAAATGTTACGCTTTCGTCCAGCTTACAGCCCACATTTACAACACCGAAAAAATTTTTCAGCGTCTGCGAACTAAACATTTTGCGCAAATTCACCGGCACCGCCACCACTATGGCTCTTTTATCGCTTGAAGCTTTTTGGCTTCGCTCGTATATTGCCATAATCAAATTTGCCGCCAGCAACGCTGTAATGGAACAGCCACTGCTTTTACAATATTTTTTCACCTCGTCCGCACAAAACACCGCACTTACGACACTTAATCCCTTTCGCCGAAAAGGCTTCCCTTTTATTCTAAAGGCATTTTCCTCTTTGGGCTGCGGAGTTTTTTTCACTTTTTCAGACTTTTTAGCTTTGCCTTTCAATCGTCCAAAGTGCTTTTCAAAGCTATCCTCATCATTTTTGCTCTCCTCATCAAACAAGAGCACCTTCCCTTGTGCATCAAACTCCCCATACTTTAGGCACAGGTAATAGTACACAAGCGACTTCAAAAGCTCTGCCACCGAGCTTCCGTCCGCAATAGAGTGAAAAGCCTCAACGGATATTCTGTTTGCATGATAGAGAATTTTTATTATATAGCCCTTGCTTTCGGTAGAGACTATGGTGCTGCAGGGCGATTTTCGCTCCTCTTCAACCGTAAAGTGAACGTGGTTTTTATCAAAATAGTTCCAAAATACACCCCGTCTCAGATTCAAGAAAAACAGGGAAAATCTCTCGTATATCATGTTTACCGACAGCTGTAACAGCCGCGCGTCAACCTTCTCGGTCAAAAGCACAGACATCCTAAAAACGGATGAGTTATTCCTTCCCGTAACCGAGGGAAATAGCTTTGCGGCGACATCAAGCTTGTTGTAGTTTTCCACATGCCCCTCCCCTGCTCACTTGTTCCGGCTTTTGCAACATTATAATACTAATTATACACTATTTTTTGGTGCACACAGGTTTTTCTTGTAAAATCTAAAGAATATAATTCCCGTGAGCGTTGCGGCGAGTATGTCGGATATGCTCTCCGAAAAAAGCACCGCAAACACCCTGCCCGCATCCGACACCATGTGCGCTACCGGCTGCGCCATAGCTGTGACAAATGCGCTATCCCCTATAAGCGTAGGCAGTAGATAAATCATCGGTATAAGAAGCACAAGTTTCCTAAACACCGCCATTGCAACGGAGCTCTTTGCTTCCCCCAGTGCAATAAAGCTCTGCTGACAGGCAAGCTGTACTCCAAAGAACATTCCGCCCATAAAAAACGGCCGTATTGCCCATGATGTAAACTCTATGGACATCGCATCGTTTGTAAACATCGCCGCAAAAAAGCTTGGGAAAAGGAGAAGACATCCCACAAAAGCAACCGCAAATATCATCATACACCTAAGTAAAAACTTAAAGGCAGCGCGTGTTCTTTCAAAATTTCCCGCACCAAAATTGTAGCTCAAAATAGGCTGTGCACCCTGCGACATGCCCATCGCTGTGAGCAACAAAACTTGGTGCAAGCTTGCCAATATTGCCTTAGAACCTACAGCAAGCGTGCCCCCGTAAAGGCTCAGCTGATTATTAAAAGATATTTGCAAAAATGCCTCTGTGGCGCTCATTATAAAAGGAGAGACGCCCAGCGCTAAAATCCCCGCCACAATTTTCATGTCCGGCATAATATATTTCTTTTTCACTTTTACTTCAGATTTACCCTTAAAGAAAAACATCAATACGCAAACAGCAGAGGCAAACTGAGAGATTATTGTCGCCAGCGCAGCTCCCTTCACCCCCATGTCAAACACAAATATGAAGATAGGGTCGAGAATTATATTCAGCACAGCACCCAGTGCCACCGTAGACATAGCAAGCGTAGCGCGCCCTTGTGTGCTGATATACGGGTTCATACCCACTGCATACATCACAAAAAGAGTGCCCAAGGCGTATATCCCCACATAGTCTTTTGCAAGGGCTATGTTCTCATCCACCGCACCGAAAAGATAAAGCAGCGGCTGCTGAAAAATAAGCAACGCCACCGTCAAAAGTATTCCGACTACCGTAAGCATCACAAAAGCATTTGTAAGTATTTTATTTGCGCCCTCACGGTCCTTTCGCCCAAGGCGCATCGCCACAAGCGGAGCACCGCCCGTTCCCAAAAGCATGTTAAACGCCGTTATCAAGGTGATAACAGGAAGCGATATCGCAAGCGCAGACATTGCAAGCTCACTATTTGGCAGCCTGCCTATGTAAATTCTGTCCACTATGGTATACACAATATTGATAAGCTGTGCTGTTATTGCAGGCAGTGCAAGCGTAGCAAAAAGCTTCGGTATACTCATACTGCCCAATTTATCGCTGTTATTTTCCCTCATGAAGTCATCTCCTTGATGATTAAAAGTCAACACCGAACCCAAAACACATTGGGTTCGGTGTCATATTGTAGAACATGCCAGTTTCTAACATCTTTGAAGATTTTCAACACGAAGAACAAACCAACCTGCCTACATTTCCACACTTTGCTTCTATTGTATCCATCTCTGAAAGCATAGCACAAGTCTATAGGTTTTGCAATATTGCTATTTAGGGGGGATTGTCCAAATGCGGTGATTTATTTCACTACCGTCAGCTTAAAATCGCAATACTCATCGCCGTCGCCTATGGTTTTGGTCCTTCCCCAAGCGAGTTTCGGGTGCATATTGCCATAAATTATGTCGTCACCTCTGCAAAAGGCCTTTGTGATTTCGGGATAGCCGTATTTTGCACACAGCTCCGAGTAGGGGCATTTTGTCATATCAAAGCGCATTTCTTTAGCTGATATTTCGTGAAATACCGCATCAAAATTTTGCTTAATACCAAATTTTTTCTTTGTCATATTTCCAAACATGACGGGCATTTTTTTGTAAATTCCCGGTATTTTCATAAGCTTTGAGACAATCTTCGCCCCTTTGTAGCTTCTCCACTCAATAAACTTAAAATTGAAGGCAAGTGCATCCTCCCTTGCAACCCCATTTTTTATCTGTGCATCAAGCACCGAGATGCAAGGATATATTTTTGCTCTTGTATGACTGTGCATGGCTTTTGGCTCATTCGCATTTTCTCTGCAAATTTCTTCAAACCTTGCAAATGATGAGCTTATAATTAACTTTCCTTTTTCTTCGCCATATGCTTCTATTAAAAACTTTTTAGCTTGTGACAAAAATTGATTGTTTGCCATTTTCACATCTCCTTTCAAGCTATTAGCCTTTTTCGGGTGCGGACACATAAAAGTGATTTGGGATATGTTAAGTGACGCCATATCCTCCCCCGCTTGCGATAGGGGGAGGATATGGCAAAAAACAAACCACTACGTTTGTCCACACCCATTTTTTCACTACTTCTTAACAAACCATTTTACGACAACACCCAGTTCATGCTCTCGGTTTGAAGCTTTATCATATTCTCATAGTCGGCAGATTTTTTTAGCAGTTCACTGTGCGTACCCTCGGCACGCACTTTGCCCTCTTTTAGCAATACAATCTTATTCGCCCCCGCGATAGTCCTCATTTTGTGGGCAATTACTATAACCGTCTTATCCTTTGTAAGCCTTGAAACCGCCTTTTGAACAGCACTTTCATTTTGAATGTCGAGCGAGGATGTCGCCTCATCAAGCAATACAATAGGCGCATCTTTGAGCAGTGCCCTTGCAATAGATATTCTTTGGCGCTCACCACCCGAAAGCTTAGAGCCGTTTTCACCGATAAGGGTGTTATAGCCATCCGGCATAGACATAATAAATTCGTGGCACTGTGCATTTTTTGCAGCTTCAACCACTTCGTCGTCAGTGGCGTTTTTTCTGCCTATGCGGATATTTTCCATAACAGTATTATTAAAGAGCGTCACATCTTGGAACACGATTGAGATTTCTTTGAGCAGTATTTCGGATTCAATGCTGTTCACATCTTCACCGCCTATGGTGATTTTACCGCTCTCTATATCCCAAAATCTTGCGGCAAGTTTCATAGCTGTGCTCTTCCCTCCACCCGATGGGCCAACAAGGGCAGTAACTTCACCCTGCTTTGCTGTAAAGCTCACCCTATTCAGCACTGTCTCGCTTGTATCATAGGAAAACTGCACATTATCAAAGCTAATGTCATATCCGTTCGGCGACATAGTTTCTTTGCCTGTTTGAATCTTTGTATTTTCAAACTCTTTCATCCGTTCAACGCTTTTCAGCGAGATAAATATACCCGCAAGATTTATGAGCGCCCCGGCAAGTGGGTCATAAATTCTTGAAGCTATCATCAAAAACACAAGAAAAGTCAAGAGCGAAACTTCACCGCTTGCAAGAAGCGCAACTCCGACTATCATAGTAGTTGCGATTCCGAGCTTTAATATCATCTGCGACATACTTACAAATGTTCCTGTGGCAAACTCTGCTTTAATGCTCGCTTTTTCGTGGTTGTCAAAATGGCTTTCCATAATATCCAGATGTGCATCTTCCCTGTTGTTCGCCTTAATATCCTTGACATTTTCAAGGCACTCTTGAATTTTATCAAGGTATGTCAGCTGAATTGCCTTTGTTTTCAGCAGGAAATAGTCTTGCAGTTTTTTGCTGGCGACACACATAAAAAATGATACGGGTATTACCCATGTGAGCGAAAGCGCAAGCCGCCAGTCGAACAAAAACATACCGATGCCCATTATTATTGTCGAGATGATTGAGCCGATAAATCCGGGAATAAAATGCGAAAAGGCGTTTTCCATCATCGTCACATCGCCCATAATAGTTGAGGTTAAGTCGGACAAATCCTTTTTACCAAAGAACGAAAGTGGTAGCTTGCGAAGCCTTTCCGCAAGAGAAATTCGCATATTTGCACTTTCATCATAAGCTGAAATATAGCAGAAATTATATTGAAAATAGTAAAGAACGGTCAGTAAAACCAGGATAAAAACAGCATAGCCCACATAAGCCAAAACTGTATAGACAGGTGCGTTGCCTTCCAAAAGCGGCAAAAGCGTATCTTGTATAAAAAAGTAGGAAATACCGCTCACTGCCATAACAGCTATATTTATAAACACAGTGATAATGCTTGCTTTTAGTAGTTCGCTTGCTCCAAGTTCAGTTAGAGCAAAAGTTTTTTGTAAATACTTTTTCATTATGCACTCACCCCATTCCAAATAAATGCGCTTTGGTATTCCTTCCACATGGAGCAATACAATCCGTCTTTCGCCACAAGCTCATTATGCGTGCCTTGTTCTGCAACTTTCCCATCCGCTATAACATAAATCAAGTCGGCGCTTTTAATTGTTGAGAGCCTATGTGCTATCATTAAGACCGTTTTGCCTCTTGTCAGCTCATTAAATGCAAGCTGGATTTGATGCTCGTTTTCGGGGTCTGCAAAAGCTGTCGCCTCATCAAGCAGGATAATCGGAGCATCTCTGAGAATCGCTCTTGCAAGCGCAATTCTTTGTGCCTCGCCACCCGAAAGATAAACGCCTTTTGTTCCGTAAACCGTATCAAGCCCTTTGGGTAATTTTTCGATAACATCCTCACACCTTGCGGCTTTGAGCGCCCTGTTTACTTCAGCTATTGTGGCATTTGGCTTGCCCTCACGCAGGTTGTCTAAAATACTCGCTTTGTAAAGATTTGTATTTTGAAAGACAAAGGATATATTTTTCATGAGCTCTGTGTTATCAATATCACGCACATCAACATCGCCTATTTTCACACTGCCGCTGTCCACATCCCAAAAGCGAGGGATAAGTGTTGCAAGTGTGGTTTTTCCCCCACCCGATGGGCCGACAAACGCAACAGTTTGACCTTGCTTAATGCTGATATTTACATTATCCACTGCTTTTTTGTCCGCATTGGGGTATGCAAAAGAGATGTTTTCCATTGTAATGTCTGCTGTTTTCGGAGCTTTTGGTGCAGCCGGCTTTTCAAGCGGTTTCTCACTTAGTAAATTTTCTATACGTTCTACCGCATCATTTGCAAGCATTGAGTGTTGCATCACCCACATGATTTTCATCAGCATAAGCGAGGCAATCGGTGTAAATATGAGATAAAAGAAAAAGCTCAGAAAGAAACTTGTCATATCGCTTTGGCCGCTTATGATAAAAATGGAGGACAACACTAAAAATATCGGGGTACTTGCAAGAAACACTTGAAACATCGTCATAGGCATTCTCATACGGTATGAGTACCGGGAAACATATTTCCTGTAAGAATTTATCACGCCGTGAAAGCGCTCGAACGAAAACACCGACTGATTAAAGGTTTTTACAACGGGGACACCACGCACATATTCCGTTGCTTCATTGTTCATATTTTCAAGTGCCGATTGATACTGTTTTATTCTCTCAGGCTGGTCTTTTCCCATTCCCGACATCATAGAGATTGCTGCTAATACAAGAGGCGCGAGGCTGATGAGTCCGAGTCGCCAGTCGAACACGAACAACACTATAATCACGACAATCGGTGTTGTGTATGCACCAACTAAATCGGGCAGTTGGTGGGCAAGGTATGTTTCGGTTGCCCCCGCGCTATCGTTAATTATCCTGCGAAGTTTGCCGCTTCCTACACTATTAAAAAACCCAAGAGGCAAGCTCATAATGTGATTAAGCGCTGTCTTTCGCATATTTTTAGCAATTCTGTATGCCGCTATATGCGTGCACATAAGTGCTATTAAATATACAATCATAGCCCCAACAGCAGTGCCAACTGCCAGCCATGCGTTTGTAATAATGGTATCAGTGAGCGTGATATTTGGATAAATCGAAATAATTTCACTCACACCTCGCCATATAAAGATAATCGGTAGTAGTGTCATGACTGCGCTCACACCCGACAAAACCATCCCCAAAGTGGTGAGATGCTTATACCTTCCCGCAAAGGCATTTAGCTTTGAGAGCAGCGATTTTTTCTTTTGCTTTTCCATTAACTTCTCCTTTTAATGCTATATTTAAGTTAGTTTTGGCTAACTTGTTCCCCCAAAAAAACATTGGGGTTTTGCCCCAATGCTTCAAAAATCTTCCGCTAACTTCCGAGTATTTCTTTTGTTCCTGCATAATAAAACTTTTGAATTTTACCTATATACTCAAGGGCTTCCGCCTTGCTCAAGTCGTGATGAATGGCTTCAAGCATGTTGTTAATCCCTGATGTTGAAATGACATGAACAAAAAATTTGTTTATCTTTGTCGGCTTAAAATTGTCATTTTCCATAAACACAAAGGAGGATTTTTCTTCCACCTCGATAAGTTCATCCACAAATTTTTCGTATTTTGTGCCAACAGAACAGCAAAACAGCAGTTTTGACAGCTCAAAATCAGAGTAAAGGTAGTTGAGCACCACATTTGTACCTTTTCCCATATTTTCGGTAATGCCGGCGCTGTCAAAGTCATATTGTCCTTCTACTTCTTCGTGGGCTCTTTTATATAGTGCCCGCAAATTATCCGCAAACTCTCCTACTATCGCTTCAAACAATCCGTCTTTTCCCTTAAAGTGGTTATAGACAGCTCCGGTTGTGGCTTTTGCATTTGTTGCAATTTCTCGCAAATTCGCGCCTGCAAAGCCTTTTTTTAGGAATTCTTCCTTTGCACAGGCGATAATTCGTTCTTTAGTAAGCTCTGAGGAGTAGCTCAAGCACATCACCTCACATAACACACATACTTTTAATAACAATGTTATCACAACTTGCAGGTCTTGTCAAGCGCATTTTCTCAACAAAAAAGGTTGAGTTCCGTCATGGACAAATGCGTTGCTTTACTTTTGTCCGTGCCCTATCATTTCATTACTTGCTTTTTCAAAAATGATTTTTGTGCGCCCTGCTTAATGTCATCCCCCTCTTTTATGTTGCCTATGAGAAGTGGCGACAGTGGGTCGTGCATTCTATAATTGTGCACAGCTTGTGCCATGCTTTTATTGGCATAACAATATTTGCAACCACTTGGGCAGGAGTTCAGCATACCAATATCACGACTCTCTATGCAGTGACAGCCTTCTCGAAAACCTTTGTGCTTGAGATTGCGAAACTCTAAGCCGTTCGCTCTGCCAAGTATATCCAAAGTAACGCACCCCGAAGAATTTATTCCAAACTTTGCATAGTCTTCTTCGGGGCCGCAAGTTTGTAGTATAAACCCTTGCTTTTTTGCAATTTTCCCAAAACCCTCCGACAAAATATCCATTTCAGCTTTTGTAATGGGTTTCAGTTCAGGGAAGTTTGTTTTATGTTTTGAATACATCTCCACAAAGCTGAATATACATCGGTCTATATGTCCTGCGAGCCTTTTTGACATATCCTCAAATGTTTTCAGATGCCCTCTTACCGTATATTTTTCAGTAAGTAAAACAGGGTCATATCTCCATGCAAGTTTCTTTGCTCCAACTATTTTTTCGAGTTTAAGCAGTGTTTCTATGCTTTCGTCTATGCTCGGCACACCGGGTTCTACATCTTTTCCATATGCGGTGATGGTGTAGTAAAAATAAGTTGCAAATCGCTCTGCTATCTCATAAATTCGCGGCAATACAGGCTCGTAGTTTTTCGAGCCAAAGATAATACAGTCTATTTTATCAGGCACAAGCTCATATTTCCTAATGTGACGTGGAAATAATGAGTTTCGAGAAAGGGCATAGCCTTCTTCAAATCGCCTAAACAACCAATCAGAGTAATAAGTTACTATATCTGTTCTGCCACTTATATTTACAATCATTTTTCGCCTTCCATCTCATAACCATTATCAAAATCATTTCAATCTATTACTGCGATGGGGCTAAGCAAATGCCCTCAGGGGTTTATTCGGCCGGCATTATTTATTTTCACTCTCCATATCAAGCAAAAATTCTTTCATAGTTAGGCCACCTGCATAGCCGACAAGCTTTCCCGATGCTCCGATAACCCTATGGCAGGGCACAATGACTGTTATGGGATTTTTGTTGTTTGCCATGCCAACAGCACGGCTCGCCTTTGGATTTCCGACAGCTGCGGCAATGTCCTTATAGCTTCTCGTTTCACCATACGGAATATCACAAAGCGCACTCCAAACTTTCTTTTGAAAATCTGTGCCTGTTAATTTATACGGAATATCAAACTGCTTTCTTTTTCCCTCAAAATATTCCGAAAGCTCTTTATATGCTTTGTCGGTAATTTCAGTTTTTGTACCGAAGTCGCTTATGCTTTCATCAAATATTTTCTTGAGAAAGGTGATGTTTCCACCGGAATATTTCATTTTGAAGTATCCCATTTTTGTTTCATAAATCGCAAAATCTTTCATTTTTTGTTTCCTTTCCGATAGGCTGCGGGAGACATATTCGCCCTTTCCTTGAAAAATTTGTAAAACGCCGACAGACTGCTAAACCCAACAGAATACGCAATATCAATTATTTCATCATCCGTACACTCCAAAAGCCTGACAGACTCTTTATATCGCAAATCATTAACATATCCGCTTGGTGTCACTCCGTATTCCTCTTTGAAAACTTCCACCATCCGCTTACGCGAGAGCCCAAGCTTGTCTATTTCAGTGTTTAGGGTTTCAAGCTCGCTAAACATATCATCAATGAGATTTTTAAGCTTTTCGGCAATCTCTTTCATCGGCTTATAGTCAAGCAAATCACTTCTACATCTTTTGCACGGCCTATATCCTGCTTTTGTAGCTTCGCTTGCCGTTTTGTAAAACTCAATATTTTCCATTTTCGGTGCTTTGGACTTGCAGGAAGGTCTGCAATAAATACCTGTCGATTTCACTGCGTAAAAGAACACAGTGTCATAGCTTTCGTCATTTGAAATTACTGCATCATACATTTCATGGGGTGTCATATTAAAGTTATTGTTCATTTGCACACCTACTTTCTTCTCATAGCTTTAATAATCTCTTTTGTGGCTTTGTCCACTTTAAGTGACTCTCTGATTTTTTGCAAAGCCTTGTTATGCGTTTCATCATCCAAATTGTTATCTTTAAGGTATTCCATCGTTTCGGCGGGGAAGTTTACAAAACACACTTGCAAACACCATGCAACCGCCATTTTTACGTAGTAATCCTCGTGAGTTATCACATCACAAATAAACAAAATGTCATCTATATACTGCTGTTCCACATAGTGAAAGAGCAACATAACTACGGCAAATCTTATTTCATACGCTTCATTTGATTGATGGTATCGTTGCAAGAACTTCCACACTCGCTCTTTATGTAGGCGCACGATTTTAAGTTCATTGCAAAAGCTGTCGCACAGCGACCAATTTGTGATTTTCGGAACAAACAACGCTATTTGCTCCAAGGTAACTTCAATATCTTCATTCATATTGCCGATAACAAGCGCTTTAAGCATAGTTTCCTCAAAATATACATCATCGGCATTGTCAAGAAAATCAATCGGGTTATCTTTTGCAATTTTTTTTGCTATTTTTCTAATCTGAGGAATACGCACACCCATGAGGTTTTCACAGCCCGGGATAAGCGAAGTTGCAAATTTCTTAAATTTTTCATCGCTAAGCGCAAATAATTGCTTTCTTATTTCGGTTTCTCGTTCATACATTGTTTTTACCACCAGTTTGAATATTTGTTTTATCAAAAACAGTCAATTTTCAGCTCATTAAGCTCTGCGAT
The DNA here is from genome assembly GCA_964370045.1 of uncultured Oscillospiraceae bacterium. Taxonomy (GTDB): domain Bacteria; phylum Bacillota; class Clostridia; order Oscillospirales; family Ruminococcaceae; genus JAAYCI01. The sequence goes on along the minus strand of CAYJGZ010000014.1, from coordinate 46,026 downwards.
TGCTGTGAACCTATCTGTATCTATCCGCCGCTTTAGGCTTCTGATTTTCTCAATCGTCTTAATTTATCTTTGTTCATCTTTATTATACGCAATAAGCGTAAACTTTTCTTCCTAAAATTACGCATTTAATTTTTTGATAGATTAGCATCAAAAAACATTTGAAGCACCTTTCCAGCTAAATACACAAAGAGGGGTGAAATCACAAGATTTCACCCCTAAAAAGCCACCACATCTTTAGCTGCATAAAAAACAAAAATGACACTGAACTCAAAACAAGTTGAGTCCAGCGTCACACTGGTCGGAGTGGCGAGACTCGAACTCGCGGCCTCTGCGTCCCGAACGCAGCACGCTACCAACTGCGCTACACCCCGATATGCGGACGGCACGCTGATGCCGTACCTGCCCTATTTGATTTGCACCCGACACACTCACAGGAGAGCGCATCACGTGTGTGAAAATCCTACTTATTTTATCACAGCGCCCACAAAAACACAATAGCTAATTGCCACATTATGCAAAAAAACAGTTGCCCTTATTTTGACACATCACCCTTCGCCTTTTGGCGGCGCATAGAGAGTATTCCGTACAGGACATACCCTGCACATATCAGCACCAAAACGGCTACTATCAGAATAGCGCAGTTCATAAAAAAAGTCTCGGGCAAAATGCGTATAATTTCATCCCTTTGCGCGTCGAATATCCAGTTTGTTTTGCCGGGGAAAAATATATTGTGAAACACCACGAACGCACGTGAAAAATCCGTCGCCGCAAGCGCCGCCACCAGCACAAAAAAACCCATGGTACAGCTTCCCGCCCAAAAGAAGGGCGAGCGTGAGCAGAGCGTTGCTATTGCGCGCTTTTTTATGCGGTGCACCAGCAAAATAGCCGCTGTCACTACAGCGCTTACCGCCAACACCGCAAGGTCCAGCATGAACAGGTAGCGCACATCCACAAAGTGGCTGTATCCCTCCTGTGAGTAGCGCAGCTCCCCCGTACCAAACGGCATACCCCACACGCAAAAATCCTGCATCTCATCAAACGCCGCACGGATTACCTCAGGTGAGTATCCTGTGGTCTGCGGAATATCCAAAAGGTCGATGTGCAGGTAGTAAAACCCACGCCAGAGAATGGGCACCGCCACAGCCGCCGTGAACGCTAAAAGAGCGAGCGAGAGCACCAGCAGTACAGAGAGAAGTTTTGAAAGTTTCATGCGTCGCTCCTCATAGCTAAGAAATTTTTGTGCTTTTATACTGCCCTGCAAGCACAAGGCACACCTGGCTGGGCAGATAAAAAAACCACATGCCCACCGAAATAAAAAAGCCCACAGGGCTATCGTGGGGTGCGACATTCAAATTGCCAAGCCCCACCAGCACATCACAGCACATCAAGAGTGCAAGCCCCATAAACGTAAGCCGCCACACGCCGGATTTTGCAACATGCGGTAGCACTCTCAGTGTATTGCCCAGCAGTAGCGTGAATGAAACTATTGAGAGTACTGTTAGCGCATTTAACATTCCTGCGATAAATACAGCCGCCAATGCTGCCACAGTGAGCAAAAGCTGTGCAGGGGCATCCGCCAAGGGTATGCGCCCACGCAAGCGTGCAATGCGCACAAAATACAAGAGGTGAACTGCGCAAAACAGCGCAACGCCCACCTCATAGTATCTGTCTATCAAAAGCAGAAACACGTCCGCCACCAGTGTAAGCACTGCGCAGAGCGCCACTGTAGCAGAGCCTTTGCACCGCCACAGAAAAATCGCCATAAGTGCGCACACTGCTATGGTGGAAAACTTCACATACTCGCCCAGCTGATAAAATATATTTAGCAAGTCCAACGCAAGAAACGCCACATACAAAACGCTCTGCAAAATAACAAACGCAACTATGGCGTATTTCAGCTTGTCGGTGCCACCTCGCAAAGTCGCACCCAGCGCTTTATTTCCCCCGCCACTCACCGTTTTTTCTGACGCTGTGAGTTTTCCCTTGGTGTGAAGCTTTTACGTGTATCATTTTTGCGTGTGCTGTTTTTGCCGAATGGCCCGCGCTCGGTTTTAGCGGCAGACTTTGAGCGTTCTGCCTTTGCATACGGCTCGGGCTGTGCGCTTACAGCGCCTCCACTCTTTGTTGCGGCCGCCTTTAGCGCACGCACCTCCTGTGTGCTAAGCTCTCGCCACTGCCCCGGCTTTAGCATACCCAGCTTTATCGGGCCCACCGAGCTTCTGCGCAGGCGCACTACAGAAAGCCCCACCGCCTCACACATGCGGCGTATCTGCCTGTTTTTGCCCTCTTTTATGGATATTTCCATCACACTGCGGTCGTCGTACTCGGCTGTAACACGCACGCTTGCGGGCATGGTGCGGCTGCCGTCGTCCAGCGTGACCCCCGAGGCAAGTAGCGCAATTTGCGCCTCACTCGCACGTGGGCGCACGGTGGTGCGGTAAAGCTTGGACACGCCCCTGCCCGGGTGGGTTATGTGGTTTGCAAACTCACCATCGTTTGTAAAAAACAGCAAGCCCTCGCTGTCCTTGTCCAGCCGCCCCACGGGATACACTCGGCTATCCACCTCGTCCAGCAGCTCCATCACCGTCTTACGGCCTCGGTCGTCACTTGAGGTGGTGATGTAGCCCCTCGGCTTGTTTAGCATTATGTACAGCAGTTCCTTGCGCTTTTTGAATTGCTGTGTCACCCCATCCACGCTCAACACATCCTTTGCGCTGTCCATCGAATCGCCCAGCTTTACGGGGTGTCCGTTTACCTTTATGCGCCCTGCGGCAATCATGCTCTCCGCCGCACGCCTGCTGCACATTCCTTGTGCCGCCATTACTTTTTGAATGCGTTCTTTCACTGATTATTCTCCATATCATCGGCGCTATCTTGTGTGTTTTGTGCGTCCTGCTGTGTGTTTTCTGCCGCTTTCGCACCGTCTTTGTTCTTGCCTATAAAGCCCTGTATCTTGTCCATCAGCTCGGGAATCATGTTCAGCGCACGCTCCATGCCGTTGCCCTTTTCCGCAATCTGCATCATGCGCACGTTGCCATTGTTAATCACCAAAAACGCCACGGGCGTCACCGAAACACCTGCGCCCGAGCCGCCGCCAAAAAGCTCCTTTGGCGCTTTACTGCTCACAAAGTCGCTACCGCCCGACGTAAAGCCAAAGCTCACCTTGCTCACCGGCAGGATGGTCGTGCCGTCGGCGGTGTGGATGGGGTTGCCTATGATGGTGTTGGAATCCACCATCTGGCGAATTTTTTCAAGCGTGACGCTCATAAGCCCGTTTATGGGATGCTCACCGTTTGCCATTGTATTTCCTCCTATTGCTCATAAATTAAAATTAACATGCGGATAAATAATGCCACATGAGCTTAATCTTGCTTCGATTTTGTGCTCTGCGCTTTTTTCGCTCTCGCCTTTTTTTGTGCAAGCGCTCTTTTGCATACAGCCTTGCTATAGCGGCGCTTGCCCTGCCTATACTTCCTGAAAAACGCAAACGCCATCGGGAATATTATGCCCGGGCAAAAGGATATTTTGCAGGAAAAGTGTAGCTCGTCTTTCGCCTGCCCCACAAAGTCGGGCAAGACCTCAAGCTGTTTGTATCGCACTTTTAGTCGGCTGTCCAAAAATGCCCTTGCACCGCCTATTATGCCCTGTACCTGCCCACAGCGCTGTGCGGTATCCGCGGCATCTGCGGCATGTATCGGTAGCACCAGCCGCACATCCTTTATGCGAAGATGTCTAATAAAAACTTTAAGTGCACAAATACCTGCATTCGCTATGCGCTTTATGCGCTGTACTTTGGAGGACATGCCATCTTTGGGCTTTTGTTCATCCTGCTTTTCTTTTGGCTTGTCGTCCTTTTTAGGCGGCTTTTTCTTTTTAGGCTTTTTAGGCTTTGGCTCGGACGGCTTTCGGGGGAATATGTTCAGCCGCACAAACAGCACCCTCACACGCAGGCTGAACTGCCCGCCCGAAAAGTGTACATAAAACGTGAGCGGCAGAACAAACAGAAGCACAACGAGGGCAAAAAGGCCTAAAAAAAACCAGCCGATAACAGACCAAATCATGCCGTTCTCCTTTATAGTGTTGTGGTTACTGTAAAGTTGAAGTGGCGCCGTCAAAATCTTCCTCGCCGGCCAAAGACGTCTCCTCTTCGCTCTGAGGTAGCACCGGCGTCAGTTGTCCCTCTTGGGCATCCGCCTGCTCTGCTGTGTGCAGTGCGGGCAGTTCGCTTAACGAGGTAATGTTAAACGCACGCAAAAAGGCATCCGTGGTGCGAAACGCAATGGGCCTGCCGGGCAGGTCCAGACGTCCCGCCTCCGCAACAAGCCCCTTTTCCGCAAGCGACGCCACGGTGGAGGAAGAGTCCACCCCACGCACCTGCTCCACAAAGGAGCGAGACACGGGCTGGTTGTACGCTATAATCGCCAGCACCTCCAGCGCCGCAGGGGACAGCGGCGTGTTGCGGCGGCTGTCCAGCGCTTTTTTCACCATCACTGCGGAGGACTGCTTGGTGGTGAACTGCCACCCTCCATCCAGCTGCAACAGCTGAATGCCTCGGTGCTGTGCCTCACACTCATCACGAAGGCTTAGCAAAAGCCGACCTACAATGGCCTGCTCCACCTCCAAAATTTCCGCAAGGCGCTGAGTGGGCAGTGGGTCCGCATGTGCAAAAAGCACCGCTTCAAGGTGAGATTTAAGCTCGTTAAGTTCCATAAATATATCCTTTGTCCGAAAGCTGTGCCAAGCGCAAAATCGCTTTCGGTTTTCGGTGTGTTTTTTAGTGTGGACAAAGGGGTAGGGTTAATTTTTCGGTGCGGCTTTTGCCCCTATGATGCCGGCACGCTACCTGTCTCCTTCGCACTGCGCTGTGCCCTTGCATAGCGCTCCACAAGGCTTAGGCGTTCCTGCTCATCAATGGTGATGCGGCTTCCACGTATAAGCTCCAGCACCGCCAAGAACGTAGCGACGGTCTCACTGCGGCCGTCGCAGTGCGCAAAAAGCTGTGCAAGATGGGAAAAAGAGCCTGTTTTCATCCCACGTAGTACGTGTATCACCCTGCCCGTCACCGACACAAACGGTCGGGTAACAATTTCGTCAAAGCGTTCTTTTTCGGGTGCACGCTTGGCCATGGCTCTGCCTGCAATTCCCGAAAACGCCGCCGACAGCTCCTTTACGCTGTGCACTCCCTTGTAGCTTTTGTCCTCCGGCTGTTCCATCGGCTTGCGGGCGACTATATACACATCCGCCGCCATCTCTTTCAGCTTTGCCGCAACTGCTTTGCAGGCGCTGTACTCCACCAAAAGGCCTGTGAGCTCCTCACGTATGCGCTCGCCCTCCTCACTGCGTGGCAGTAGCAGGGCGCTTTTCATCTGCACAAAGCGGGACGCCATGGTGATAAACTCGGAGGCACTCTCCATCGCTTCGGGGCTCATTTTGCCCACAATGTCCATGTACTGGTCTATCAGCGTCATTATTTCTATTTCGTATATGCTCATCTTGTTCTTTTGAACAAGCGCAAGCAAAAGGTCCAGCGGGCCCTCAAAGTCCTCTATGTGAAACTGTATGTTTTGCTCCATGAAGCGCTCCTAAAGTGATGCCGCACAGCCTTCAACATGCGGATTGTATCCCTAAAAAATCATAGTGGCGTAGGTATGCCCACCAAATACATGCTTTGCATTATGCCCGTAAATATCATATCCACCCAGCCTGTGAGCCAGTCTATCGCAGAGGTGATGTAGCTTGTCGCATCGCCCAAAAGCCAGCTGAGCGGCGAAAAGCCGGTGAGCTGTGGCACCAAAAAAAGCACGCCGAATAGTATAAAAATCGTATAGCGCTCCACCTTGGCAAGCGCCATATTCACGCTGTCTGGCAGGGCAAGCCCCAAAATTCGGCTACCGTCCAGCGGCGGAAAGGGTATCAGGTTAAAAAGTGCCAGCGTCACGTTGATAAGCACAAAGTAAAACAGGATGTTCACAACGGCGATGTTCCACTCGGGAAAGCTTACACTGCCGCTGTCTATTGCGCTCCACAAAAATGCGTAGTAGACAATTTTGTACACTATGATGGCAAAAAACGCAAGAATTAGGTTGGACAAAGGGCCTGCCGCCGCCGTGAGCGCCATGCCTACCTTGCGGTTTTTATAGTACCTTGGGTCCACCGGCACGGGCTTTGCCCAGCCAATGCCTATCAGCATCATTGCCAAAAGCCCAAAGACATCAATGTGCTTTATTGGGTTTAGCGTCAGCCTGCCCATGCGGCGTGCGGTGGGGTCGCCCAGCTTGTCGCTCACAAAGGCGTGTGCCGCCTCGTGCAGTGGCACTGCAAGCGAAAAGCCGAGCACACGTGCAATCAGCATAAGGCCGTCGGACGTAAGCCAATTTCCCAGCAGTGTTCTCCCCTTTGTGCGCAAGTAGCGATGTTTGTGATACTCGCTACATATTATAGCCTCTTTGTGGTGCGTGCGCAAGGGAGAATTGACAGCAGGGGCGCAAATGCTGTGTACATCCTTTCGCAGTCTTGTGTGAATATACCCTCTTTGGTATAATTTATCAGGATGACACTTTAGCATTTTTTCAAAAGGAGACTTATTTTAGATGAATTACGGGCTTGTGGGCGAAAAACTTGGGCACAGCTTTTCCGCAGAAATACATCGTGCTTTGGGAAACGAGGACTACATCCTAAAGGAGCTTTCCTCCGCCGAATTTAAGGACTTTATGTGGCGGCGAGACTTTAAGGGTGTCAACATCACCATACCCTACAAGAAGCTTGCGCTTGAGATGTGTGATGTTCCGGATGAGCGTGCAAGGCGCATCGGTGCGGCAAACACGATAGTAAACAAAGAGGGCAAGCTGTACGCCTACAACACCGACTATGACGGCCTTGTGTACCTTTTGCGCACAAACGGGGTTGAGCTACGCAAAAAAAACGTGCTGATACTCGGCGGCGGCGGAAGCTCTGCGACAGCACGAGTGGTGGCACAGGACGAGGGTGCGGGGGGCATACACGTGGCAAGCCGCACCGTGGGCGAGGGGCTTATATCCTATGACGACGCAAAAAAGCTGACCGACGTGCAGGTGGTGATAAACACAACGCCTGTGGGCATGTCGCCCAAGGCGGAGGCCTCCCCCATAGACCTAAGCGTCTTTTCGAAGCTTACGGCGGTGGTTGATATAATATACAACCCACTGTGCACACGGCTTTTGTTGCAAGCTCGCACAATGGGCGTAAAGTATGTGAACGGCCTTGGCATGTTGGTTGCGCAGGCAAAGGCGGCCGCCGAACATTTTTTTTCACGCAAAATTTCAAACAGCGCCATCTCGCAAATTCACCGTGCAATTTATGAGCGGCGGGTTAATATTGTGCTTATCGGAATGCCGGGTAGCGGCAAAAGCAGCTTGGGCAAACAGCTTGCACGTCAAACAGGCAGGCAATTTGTGGATGCGGACGTATACCTTGAGGAAAAACAAGCGCAGAGCATCCCCGACATTTTTGCATCGCAGGGTGAAGCCGCTTTTAGGGACATGGAAAGCCGAACGCTATCCGAGCTGTCCACACGCATGGGATATGTCATCGCCACCGGCGGCGGCGCTGTGTTGCGGGAGCAAAACGTGGATGCACTGCGAAGCGGCGGCCTGCTGTTTTACCTTTCGTGCACTCCACAGCAGCTTGTGCTAAACACTGCACGCCCCGTCGCCGCAAACATAGAGCACCTGCAAAAGCTGTACGAGCAACGCAGTGAAATATACACCCGCAGTGCGGACATTATTGTGGCACGGCAGGAAAAATTCGAGGACAATCTCGACAACCTTAAATCGTCCGTTGCCACGCTGATAAATAGCCGCTTTTTATGATGAGGAGTGGACATATTAAGGTGATTTAGAACGCCTTAAGCGTAAAACAAGGCACTATATCCCCCGCCTTCGGCGGGGGATATGCCAAAAAGACCAAATCATTATATTTGCCCACACCCATCGCCTACTGCGCCGCTGTGCCTAAAACTTCGCTCGGGGCGCTTATCACTTTGCCCTTCACTCCGTAGGTTTTTTTGAACATCTCCGTGTCCTTTTCCTTCAAAAAAGACATGGCGCTAACCGAAACCGCCGTTATGCGCTTTGCGTCTACACCCTGCAAAAAGCCACGCACCGCAGGTGGGAGCGTTCCTGCCCACACCGGAAACACCAGGATTACATCCCCACTTTGTTCAATCTCATGGTGCTCCACCTTCAGCACCTCTTTCTTTGCGGACATGGCCCCCGCTTTTATAAAGCTCTTTTTGCCACTCCAGTCCATTCCGTCCGAAATTTTGTGCGCAGTAATGCCATGGCTCTGCGCTATTTCATTTGCAATTTTTTCGCTGTTTCCGCTTCTTGTAAAGTAGTACACCTGCATAAAAAACGCCTCCTCTTGCTGTTTTAATGTTTGCTTCGGCGAATATTTCCCCTGTACCCATTGCCCTTAATTATACAAGACATGTGTGACAACGTCAAAAAAACATTGACGAGAGCTTGTAAAGTTTTTATTCAAGTGTAATTGCTGCAATCACCGCTTAATTTACCGCCGCTACAGCGCTACACCCGTACAGGATTCACCCTGAAAAACGCCTGATATGTTCCATCAAAGTGCAGTATAATTTCACTGCACTTACCCTCCCTGTTTTTCACCACGCTTAATCTTCTCTCACCACTTGTTCCCACCATATTCAGCGCCACCACCATATCCGCATGTTGCTCCGAATGAGCATAACAGGGAATTTCCCGCACGCCGTATGCTTTGCACGCCTTTTCACACACCAGCTGGCTCAGCCCCACAACGGTAGTGTTCATCTGCCTTGCCACATTCAACAGCTGTGCGGACACAAAACTCATGCGCTCACAACAAGGCACAAACTCCTTTTTTGCAGGCGCACAATGCAGTAGCTCTATATAGTCTACAAATACAAATGTAGCCTTTCGCCGATAAATCTGCTTTTTTATCCATTCTATCGATTTACCACCCGCACACAATATACTTAATTTGTAGTCGGCCAATTTTTTAGCACCAAATGATACCTTCTCCCACTCGGTGCGCATATTGTGCCTGCGAACATTGTTGTAGTTTAGTCCACAGTAAATCGTCATCAGCCTGTCCATCAGTGTTTGCGGGTTTGCCTCCAGCGTCACGTACAGCACCCTTTGGCCTGCCTCAGCCATTTCCAGCGCCATCTTCAGCGCCAGCGCCGTTTTGCCGGCGCCCGGGCTTCCTCTCAAAATAGCATACTCACTATTTGCCAAAAGCACAGACTCATCCAATACCGATACACTCGTCTCCGACAAGGGTGCGGACTCGTATTTTTCCTCAGAAAAACACTTCATCACCTCCTTCATGTCAAAAAATCTTTTTCCCGTATGCGTATGATTTTTTTGCTGCTTTGCCCTTTTTAGCAGTGCTTTCATTTTCACTTTAGTTATTGAAAATCCAAACATTTTCCATACCTCCACTCATTTTCACAGCGCTTATCCACAGATACTCCACAGCTGAAAACTTGTTTATTTACCTTCCTTTTATGGAACAACATTATATTTCACAACCTGTGCAAATTTTATCAAATGCTGTCACAACCAATAGGCTTTTGCTCTATATCGTCGATATTTGTCAGCAGGCAAAACACACTGTATATCGCCCAAAAAACAGGTAGCTCTGTGCACACATGCACAAAGCTACCTGTTTTTTGGAAAAATAAATATTTTCACGCAAAAAAACTCCCCGAATCATCGGAGAGTTTTTTGCTAATTTATCCGCCTTAAATCATCACGGTGCTATTGTCATAGAGCCGCCCGAGGGCTTTTTTACCTGCTTGCGCTGCTCTCGCACCTGCGCAAACGTAACCACCAAAACACTCGCACAAATAAGCCCACAGCCCACAAGCTTTATCGCCGTGATGCTCTCGCTCAAAAATATCAGCCCTGCCACAACGCCCGTAATCGGCTCAAGTGTTGACATAATTGCGGTAGTGGTAGCGCCTATCAGCGTGATGGCGTGCTGGAACAGCGTGATGCCACACACAGAAAGAAGTATCGCACCTATAAAAGAATATATCCATGCCTCGCCCGTCATATTGGAAAACACCTCTATGGTGATTTGGCTTGTGAAAACCCCGAAAATCCCCGAGACAAACAGGCACACAACACAAATATAAAAAGACAGCTTAAAAAAGTGCATCTTTTTCAGCGAGGTGCGCTCTACGCCCGCCGCATACACTGTGTAGGTTATGCCGGACAAAAGCGCCATAAATATTCCCGCAAATCCCGTGGAATCTGCTCCTTCAAAAAACAGCGCTATACCAACAACGCCTATCACCAGTGCCAGCATTTTGATAATGCCCGCACGCTCCTTAAAAAACAGCATACCGCACAGCGTAATCCACACGGGGTATATGAAATGCAGTGTCGTTGCCATGCCCACCGAGATATAATTGTAGGATTCATATAGCAGCAGCTGGGTTGCCGCAGCGCCCATTGCGCCTACAATGATGACATCCTTCAGCTCTTTTATCGTGATGCCTATAGGTATTTTTTTCACAAGAAGTATAACAAAGAGCACCGGAATGCCGAACCCCACTCTTGTGAAGTTAAACATTATGCTATTGCTACCGCCCTCGTAGGCAAACATTGCCAAAATAGGCGCCGCACCGAAAATAAACGCCGAGAACAGCGCCGCAAAAATTCCGCCGTACTTTTTCAGGCCCTCTGCCTGCGCACCCATCGGCGCACCAATTCCTGCACTCATTTTGCCTCACCCCTTGTTAATAAATACCCCAACGTGAGCATATTCACTCACACGGACAACTGCACTATCCCAAAGGACACCCCCTGTGCACTATCGCTTATTATATACATCTATATTACGCTTGTAAATACGCTACTAAAAATTTCTTTTTATTGCTCTTTCGTGTGCCGTTATTGTTACACACTTTTTGCACATTTCTCCAAAACACACTTTTTTTCGCTTTTTTGCTCCACTCTTAATGCGCTCACTTTCAAACAAATACATTTTTTTTTGCTTTTCCTCTTGATTTTTCGTTATCAAGACGCTAAAATGTTTATTAGCACTTGGTGGCCATGAGTGCTAAAGTGCACTGCTCAAAGGTAGCCACCATGCAAAAACAACATAAAACTTTAAGTAAGGAGCACGGTAAACAATGAAACTTAAACCTCTTGCAGACCGCGTGGTTGTAAAATCCGTAGAGGCGGAAGAGACCACCACCGCAGGCATCATCCTGCCCGGAAACGCCAAGGAAAAGCCCCAGATTGCCGAAGTTGTCGAGGTGGGCCCAGGCGGCCTTGTTGATGGCAAGGAAGTGACCATGGTTGTAAAAACAGGCGACAAGGTTATCGCCAGCAAGTATGCGGGCAACGAAGTGAAGATTGATGGCGAGGAGTACACCATTCTGCGCCAGGGCGATATTTTGGCTATCGTAGAGTAATTGTTAGCGCATTAGCAGTATTTTCGCCTTTATTATATACATGACACACAAAGTCTGCGCATCTAACGGATGCACTACAACAAAAGGAGAGATATTTCATGGCAAAGCAGATTATATACGGCGAGGACGCCCGCAAGGCGCTTACCGCCGGCATTGACAAACTGGCAAACACCGTAAAAATCACCCTCGGCCCCAAAGGCCGCAACGTTGTCCTTGGCAAAAAGTACGGCGCACCCACCATCACAAACGACGGTGTTACCATTGCAAAGGATGTTGAGCTAAAGGACGCTTTTGAGAACATGGGCGCACAGCTCGTAAAAGAAGTTGCCACAAAGACAAACGACGCAGCAGGCGACGGCACTACCACAGCCACACTGCTGGCACAGTCTATGGTGCACGAGGGCATGAAGAACATTGCCGCAGGCGCAAACCCCATGGACGTGAGAAGGGGCATCCAAAAGGCAGTGGCCACCGCTGTGGAAACACTAAAAGCAAACAGCCAAAAGGTAAACGGCAGCGAGGACATCGCACGTGTTGCCACCGTTTCCTCCTCCGACGAATCCATCGGCAGGCTGATTGCGGACGCAATGGAGAAGGTTTCCGCCGACGGCGTTATCACCATTGAGGAGAGCAAGACAGCCGAGACATTCAGCGAGGTTGTGGAGGGAATGCAGTTCGACCGTGGCTACATCACCCCCTACATGGTAACCGACACCGAAAAGATGGAAGCTGTTATCGACGATGCGCTCATTCTCATCACCGACAAAAAGCTTTCCGCAATTCAGGACATCCTGCCCCTGCTTGAGCAGATTGTGCAGTCGGGCAAAAAGCTTATCATTATTGCAGAGGATGTAGAGGGCGAGGCGCTGTCCACCCTTATCGTGAACCGTCTGCGTGGCACATTCACCTGCGTTGCGGTAAAAGCTCCCGGCTTTGGCGACCGCCGCAAGGAAATGCTTCGTGACATCGCTATTCTCACCGGCGGTCAGCTCATCAGCGAGGAGCTGGGCTACGACATTAAGGAAACCACCATGGACATGCTCGGCCGTGCAAAGCAGGTGAAGATTTCCAAGGAGAACACCATCATTGTGGACGGCGCAGGCGACAAGGATGCCATCGACAACCGTGTGAACCAAATTCGCAGCGAGATTGAGAACACCACCTCCGACTTTGACCGTGAGAAGCTGCAAGAGCGCCTTGCAAAGCTCGCCGGCGGCGTTGCCGTTATCCGCGTGGGTGCTGCTACCGAAGTGGAGATGAAGGAGAAGAAGCTGCGCATTGAGGACGCACTCAACGCAACAAAGGCGGCTGTTGAGGAGGGCATTGTTGCAGGCGGCGGCACAGCTGCGCTGGAGATTATCCCCGCACTTGAGAAGCTCACAGCGACACTTGAGGGCGACCAAAAGACAGGCGCTCAAATCGTTTTGAAGGCTATGGAAAGCCCTCTGCGCCAAATCACCCTCAACGCAGGCCTTGAGGGTAGCGTAATCATCGACAAAGTGCGTAGCGCAGGCAAAAAGAACTACGGCTTTGATGCACAAAACGAAGTGTACGGCGATATGATTAAGATTGGCATTGTGGACCCCACAAAAGTAACGCGCAACGCCATTGAGAACGCAGCTTCGGTGGCATCCATGGTTATCACCACCGAGAGCCTTGTGACAGACGAGCCCGAAGCACCTATGCCTATGCCCGCAGGCGGCGGCATGGGCGGCATGGACGGCATGTACTAATTTCTTTGCTCACACCTCCCTCGGAGATGCACCCTGCATTTCCGAGGGATTTTCGCATTTTTCTTTCATTTTTAGTACACAAAAAAAGTTTTTTTGCCTTTTAACTAAATATTTTTCGTATTTATGTCTTGTATACTACACAAAAACAAAGTATAATACTGTTTTAATGTATGAATATTTTTGCGAGTTCGTCGAAATTTTGTACAGGGTATTACAGCGATGTCGTAGGCATTTCTACACATGTTTTGTATTAAATGTTGCGACATTTGCTCATAAAAAGACTATATTAGGGAGGATTGTTCAGTTATGTTTAAGGAAATTGTGGATACCATTGGGTTTGTAACAAAATGGGACGAGGCCGTGGGCAAGGGCATGGCGCTGGAGCTTGGCCGCCAAAGGGACAACATAGAGCTTATCGCCAGCGAGAACCTTGTTTCTTCCGCTGTTATGGCTGCCATGGGCAGTGCGCTCACCAACAAATACGCCGAGGGCTACCCCGGCCACCGTTACTACGGCGGCTGTGAGTATGTGGACATTGTGGAGGACCTCGCACGTGAGCGTGCGTGCAAGCTGTTTGGCGCAGAGCACGCAAACGTACAGCCCCACTCAGGCGCAAACGCCAACATGGCAGTTTATTTTGCACTGCTAACACCCGGCGACACCGTGCTGGGCATGAACCTCTCCCACGGCGGCCACCTCACCCACGGCTCGCCCGTAAACATCAGCGGCAAGTACTTCAACTTTATCTCCTACGGCGTAAACGACGACGGATTTTTGGACTACGACGTAATGCGTGAGCTTGCACTTAAAGAAAAGCCCAAGATGATTGTTGCGGGCGCTTCCAACTACTCCCGTGTTATCGACTTTGAAAAAATTCGTGCTATTGCGGACGAAGTGGGCGCTCTCATGATGGTGGACATGGCTCACATCGCAGGGCTTGTGGCGGCAGGGCTACACCCCTCCCCCGTGCCCATGAGCGACGTGGTTACCTCCACCACCCACAAGACCATGCGTGGCCCCCGTGGCGGGCTTATCCTGTGTAAGGAAAAGTACGCAAAGGCCATTGATAAGGCAATTTTCCCCGGCATTCAGGGCGGCCCGCTCATGCACGTTATCGCCGCAAAAGCGATAAACTTCGGCGAGGCACTACAGCCTGAGTTCAAAGTGTATCAGCAGCTGATTGTGGACAACGCAAAGGCACTGGCCGCCGCACTGATGAGCGAGGGCCTAAAGGTTGTGAGCGGTGGCACAGAAAACCACCTGATGACAGTAGACCTGCGTGGCACAGGCGTTACGGGCAAAGACCTTGAGGAACGCCTTGACACCATTCACATCACCTGCAACAAGAACACCGTGCCCAACGACCCCGAGAAGGCTTTCGTGACAAGCGGCATTCGCATAGGCACACCCGCTGTGTCCACCCGTGGCTTTGGCGAAGAGGAAATGAAGCAAATTGCAAAGTGCATTGCAAACTGCGTGTTCCGCTACGAAGAGACCAAAGAGGAAAACATTGCAGCAGTAAAGGCAATGACCAAAAAATTCCCTCTGTACGAGTAATTTTGAAGAGCGGACGCATAGCATTTATTTAGAGGTAAATGCTATACTTTAAGTGCGAAAAGAATGTGGTCTATACTCCCCCACCGCAGGCGGAGGAGTATAGACCACAAACTACATCAACACTTTTGTCTGCATCCCAACTTTGAAGTGATTTGACTTCAGTTTATTTTTAGGCAAATATGTATCCCCCACAGCCTCGAGACCCCGAGCTGTGGGGGATTTTTTGTGCTTGGCATATGCCACCCACTATTGCCTTATGTCCATTTAGGTGTATAATATATCATGTGTAAAAGTATTGCTTTCACCATTTATTTTGCCACAAATAACGATTTTAATGCACACACAAGAGGAGACTGTGAACATGGCGTTTATCACCGCAGAGATAAAAATACCCGAGTATTTTCGCACGCTGGCAGTACGGCTTTACTACCCTACTGACCTGCCCGACATAGTGGGCAACGAGGTAAAGGGTGTCATCACGCTACTGCACGGAATGGGCAGTAACAGCGGCGACTGGATGTACATGACGGCCGTCTGCCGCTATGCCGCCGATAACGGCTATGTGCTGGTGTGCCCCGACGCAAGCAACTCCTTTTACACCGACATGTGCTACGGTGCGCCCTGGTACAGCATTATCACCGAGGAAATCCCACGCCAGCTGCACAAGATTTTTCGCCTGCCTACCGAACGTGAAAAAAACTTTATCGCAGGCTTTTCGATGGGCGGCTACGGCGCACTGCGCATAGGCATGATGCACCCCGAGCGCTACGCCGCCATAGGTAGCTTTTCGGGGGCACTTCACATACCTATATTCAAAACTTCCTCCGACACGCTACTTCCTCGCAGCTTTTTTGCACCCGTTTGGGGGGACGGCTTCATGCCCCCCGAGGAAGAATCACTGTGCACGCTTGCAAGCAAGCTGTCCGCCCTGCCCAAGAGCGAACAGCCACGCATCCTTTGCACATGTGGGGAGCAGGATGACGACGACAGAATACTAATCCGCACCCAAAACCTGCATTTTAAGCAGTGCGCCGAAAGCCTGCCGCTCGACTACACCTACATGGAGTGGGAGGGCCTGCACGAGTGGAGCTTTTGCGACAGAAGCTTTGCGGAGTTTGTAAGCTTTATAAAGGGCGACGGCTACGCAGAGCGAAAAAAGCGTGACTGGTCGGCCGAAGTGAACCCATAGGTTTTGCGCAACACACTCTGCCGTGCACAAGGGAGGCTTTTATGCAAAAAACACCTCTTGCAAACCGTCTGCGCCCAAGCACCCTAAGCGAGGTGGTGGGTCAGCGGCATTTGCTGTGCAACGATGCTGTTTTCAGGCGCACTTTGGATGCGGGTGTTGTGCCCAACATGATTTTTTACGGGCCGTCCGGCTGCGGAAAAACAACAGTCGCTCGCATAATTGCCGACAACAGCAACATGCTTTTGCACAAGCTGAACGGCACGTCCGCCTCCACAGGTGACATCCGAGATGTAGTGAAGGACGTGGGCAGCTTTTCGGGGCAAAACGGCGTACTTCTCTACCTTGATGAGATACAATATCTAAATAAAAAGCAACAGCAAAGCCTGCTTGAGTTCATAGAGGATGGCAGTATCACGCTGATTGCCTCCACCACCGAAAACCCCTACTTTTACATTTACAGCGCACTACTCAGCCGCTGTACTACGTTTGAGTTTAAGGCGCTCACTGCGCAGGATGTGCTTTTGGGTCTTGAAAATGCGCTCGGGAAAATTCAAGAATTGCAGGGCATCAGCGCTGCAGCGCAGGACGGCGCACTGCAAAAGCTTGCCACCGCAAGCGGCGGCGATATGCGCAAGGCGCTGAACAGCCTTGAGTTTATCATCAGCGCCGCACCCAAGGATGAAGAGGGCAACCTTGCGCTCAGCGTTGATGCCGCATCGCAGGTGGCGCAAAAAAGCAGTATGCGCTACGACCGCGAGGGGGACGAGCACTACGATATTATTTCAGCCTACCAAAAGTCCATGAGGGGCAGTGATGCAAACGCCGCACTGCACTATCTTGCACGCCTTTTGGAGGCAGGGGACCTGCCCAGCGCCTGCCGTCGCCTTTTGATAACAGCGGCGGAGGATGTGGGGCTTGCCTATCCGCAGATACTGCCCATCGTAAAGGCGGCGGTGGACATAGCGCTTCAGGTGGGCCTGCCCGAGGCCGCCATACCGCTTGCGGATGCGGTGGTGATGGTGGCGCTATCGCCCAAGAGCAACACCGCCTATCTCGGCATTGCAATGGCACGTGAAGACGTGAAAAACGGCAACTTCGGGCCCATCCCACGCACCTTACAAAACAAGCACTTTGACGGCGAGGATGCCAAGGTAAAGGGTCAGCATTACCGCTATCCACACGATGCACCCGGCAGGTGGGTGGCACAGCAGTACCTGCCCGATACGCTCGCAGATAGAGAATATTACAGCTTTGGCGAAAACAAAACCGAGCAGGCATTTAAGAGCTACTGGGAGCAGATAAGGGCAAAGTTTGGGTAATTTGCCACACACAAAGCAGGTGCACCGCCGATACAGCCAAAGAGAGGTAACACGTAAATGACAGAGTTAAATGGACGTAATATCGTAGATATTATAGCCGAGCTGAGCCTTGAAGAAAAGGCGGAGCTGTGCAGTGGTGTAGGCTTTTGGGAAACGAAAGCTTACCCCGAAAAGGGCATTCCTGCCATATTTTTGGCGGATGGGCCGCACGGTGTTCGCCGTGAGGACAAGGAGAATGTCGAGCAAAATGGCGGCCTTAGCATACCTGCCACCTGCTTTCCCCCTGCTGTCACAATGGCGAGCAGCTGGGACGTGGAGCTAATGAAAGAGGTGGCGCAGGCGATGGGCATCGAAGCGGCGGCACAGGATGTGGATGTCCTGCTGGGGCCGGGCGCAAACATAAAGCGCAGTCCGCTTTGCGGCCGCAACTTTGAATATTTTTCGGAGGACCCACTGCTTTCAGGGCAGCTTGCCGCCGCATGGATAGAGGGCGTGCAGAGCAAAGGCGTGTCCGCCTCGCTAAAGCATTTTGCGGTGAACAGCCAGGAGACACGGCGCATGTCCGTAAGCGCCGCCGTGGACGAGCGCGCGCTGTTCGAGCTTTACCTAAAGCCGTTTGAAATAGCCGTAAAAAGCGCAAAGCCGCACACCGTGATGGCAAGCTACAACAAGATAAACGGGGTGTACTCCTGCAACAATCGCCGCCTTTTGGCCGAGATACTGCGCCTGCGCTTTGGCTTTGACGGCCTTGTGATGAGCGACTGGGGCGCAGAGGACAAGCGGGATGCGGGCATTGCGGCAGGGCTGGATTTGGAGATGCCCTCCAGCTACGGCAACGGCGCATACATTATACTAAAGGCCATCCGTGAAAATCGTCTCACAGAGGATGCGCTGGACACCGCCTGCCTGAATATCCTGCGGCTGGTGGCACGGCATGTGGGCAAGAGCAAAAGCGCACCTTGCGACTACGACGCACACGACGAGCTTGCGGCGATGGCGCTTGCAAAAAGTGCTGTTCTGCTTAAAAACGAGGATGCACTGCTACCGTTTAGCGCTACGGAGCGGCTGTGTGTCATCGGTGAAATGGCCGAAAAGCCGCATTTTCAGGGAGCTGGCTCCTCTGTTGTAAACGCCAAAAAACGCACAAACTTTTTGCAGGCCCTGCAAAACGCAGGGCAAAGCTTTGAGTACATCCCCGGCTATCGTGGGTATGAGACAAGCCCCGAAATGATACAGCAGGCGGTGGAGGCGGCAAAAAAAGGCGGACAGGTGGCTGTGTTTGTGGGCCTGCCCCCCTACTACGACTGCGAAAGCTACGATAGGGAGCACCTGCGCCTGCCCGACTTTCAGCTACAGCTTTTGGCGGCCGTGAGCGCTGTGAACAAAAACATATGCGTTGTGCTGTGCTGTGGCAGTGCGGTGGAGACCCCGTGGCTCGAGGGCGCAAGGGCATTGCTGTGCCCTTATGTTGGCGGACAGGCGGTGGGCGAGGGCGTGCGCCGTCTGCTGTTTGGGCTGTGCAACCCTGCAGGAAAGCTGGCGGAAAGCTGGCCACTACAGCTTTCGGACACCCCATGCTACCACCACTACCCCATGGGTCCAAAAGAGGTCACCTACAACGAAAGCCTTTATGTGGGCTACCGATACTACGATACAGCGGATGTTTCTGTGCAGTTCCCCTTTGGCTTTGGGCTTTCGTACACACGCTTTGAGTACGGTGAAATGCGCCTTAGTGCGGATACGCTTTCAAACGGCGAGGACCTGCAAGTCTACTTCACGGTGCAAAACACGGGCGATGTGGCAGGCGATGAGGTGTGCCAGGTGTACCTCTTTCGCAAGTCCTCCGCCATGTGGCAGCCTGCGCACGAGCTGTGCGGCTTTGCACGGGTGTCTTTGCAGGCAGGCGAAAAAAAGACGGTGCACATTACAATTTCAGCACGCAGCTTTTTGTGCTACGAGCCTAATAGCGGCGGCCTTGCGCTTGAGAGCGGACGCTGTGAAATACAGGTGGGTGGCTGCAGCCGCAACCTGCCGCTTGTAATGCCTGTGGAGCTGCAGGGTGTTACGCTAAGCTGTGCGCCGCAGTACGCTAAAGATTCCCCCTACGGCGCTATCGCCGACAACAGCTTTTCGCAGGAGATGTTTGCGCCGCTGTACGGCAAAAACTTCATCGGCAACACCCTGCGCAAAAAGGGCGAGTACACGATGGATACAGCCCTCGGTGAAATGTACGAAAGCCGCCTTGTGCGCTTTGCAATAAAGCGCTCGCTGGCCATTGCACGCAAGCAGATGAACTTTTCTGACGACCCGCTCGCTAATGAAAAACTACTGCGTAGCAACATGGAAAACCTGCCTTTTAAGAATGTTGTGTCCTTCTCACAGGGCGCAATAGACCACGACACCGCCGAGGTACTGCTGCGCACCTGCAACGGAAGAGGCGGGCTTTTCAAGGCGCTGTGGCTTTTGCTGAAGAACTGGCGCAGGATGCGCAAAATAATCAAATAGCGCTGTTATACATTGTTTACACAAGGGGAAACACATGCGCACAAAAACAGACACAGCCAAAATTGTACAGCTTTTGAAGGATGCCTACCCTGTGGGCATATGCTCACTCGACTATGATAATGCGTGGCAATTACTCGTAGCTGCGCGGCTTTCTGCGCAGTGCACCGACGCACGTGTGAACATTGTCACAGAGAAGCTTTTTGAGGACTACCCCACTGCCGCTGCGCTTGCGGCGCTTAGCGAGGCGGAACTGTGCGAGCGAATAAAGTCCTGCGGGCTTGGCAACAGCAAGGCACGGGATATTCACGCCGCACTTAGCATGGTGGTGGAGGAATACGATGGCCGCCTGCCCGACACGATGGAGGGGCTACTGCGCCTGCCGGGGGTGGGGCGTAAAAGCGCCAACCTCATCCTTGGGGATATTTTCGGCACGCCGGGCGTTGTGATTGCGGACACACACTGTATTCGCATGGCAAACCGCCTTGGCTTTCTTGCCAGCAAAGACCCCATGAAGGTGGAAACCGCACTACGGCGTGTGCTCCCACCCGAGGAGAGCAACGACTTTTGCCACAGGTGCGTGCTTCACGGGAGGGCGGTGTGCACCTCACGCACTGCGTTTTGCGAGCAGTGTGTGCTGAATGAACTGTGCCCCAAAAAGGGTGTTGCGTAGCGGTTTGCTATATGTAAAAAAACAACGATTTTGCCACCTCCTATCCCATTTTTTTGTTGACAGCCCTGCCCCACTGCGCTATAATTACCTTGGACATAAAAACAGGGGTGCTGTGCAAACGGCTGA
Source organism: uncultured Oscillospiraceae bacterium (assembly GCA_964370045.1). Lineage (GTDB taxonomy): Bacteria > Bacillota > Clostridia > Oscillospirales > Ruminococcaceae > JAAYCI01. The sequence goes on along the minus strand of CAYJGZ010000014.1, from coordinate 25,469 downwards.
GATTCACCTTTGGTGAGGACCCTATGACCTGAACCGGGTAATGCCGGCGTAGGAAGTTTTGCCACTATTTTATTGCAAAATAACTACGACCTGCGGTTTTTATTCCGCAGGTTTTTTTGTGCGTGGGTTTTTAGGGAGTGGACACATAGAGGTGATTTAGAATACGTTAAGCGCAAGAAGAAGGCGCTATATCCCCGCCTGCGGCGGGGATATAGCAAATAAGTCACCTCGTTTGCCCACACCGGGTTTTTAGCTTTTCCCTTATGTCACACTATTTGAAAGAAGGAATGTACACATGAAAGCTCCATCCCAAATGAGCCGAACCGCCATCCTCGTAGAGGGTGCACTGATGGTGGCGCTGGCGTTTGGCCTGTCCAGCATCTACCGCTTTGAAATGCCATTGGGCGGTAGCGTCACCATCTTTTCCACACTGCCCATTATCCTGATGAGCCTACGACACAATATCTACTGGGGATTTGCCACCGCAGGGCTATACAGCGTGTTGCAGCTGTTCCAAGGGCTTAAAAACCTTAGTTATCTGCACACATGGTGGGCTGTACTTTTGTGCATACTGCTGGATTACATTCTCGCATATAGCTGTCTTGCGCTCACAGGGCCTCTTGCAAGGCGCTTCAAAAATGCCACATTGGGAATCTCATTTGGCATTCTGCTCACGGGGATTATGCGCTTTACTTGTAGCTTTTTCTCCGGCATTCTCATCTGGCCCCCCGGCGCAGGCACTTCCGCAGTGGTTCACTCTTTCCTTTACAACATCACCTGGTCCGGCCCTGATGTTCTAATCGTGCTGGTGGCTACGCTACTGCTCAGCCGTGTGCCTGCACTCGGGCTGACACACCAAAGCAGGCATGTTGCAACATTGTAGAGTATCATTCGTAAATGCATCGATTTAGCGTTGTTATTCTTCACCAAAAGCAATGCAGTATTATTTACACCTCTTATTTTGTTATATGTATATTAAATTGCACTTATTCACTCATGTGTAGTTTAATTGCAAACTAAAAAGCTATTCTGCAACAACTCACCCTGTTGCAGGATAGCTTTTTCAGTTCATTAACGACTACAAATCGATTTCACACCAGTTTATAGCTTTACATTCGTACAAAAGGTGAGATGATACGCAAAATGCCATCTCCCTCATCGTAGCGAGTAAACAAATACTCAAACAAATCGCCAAAGCTGCTGAACTCCCCCGAAATAACGATAGCAAGCGCCATAACAACAATCACTACTATCACCACAAGCACTACCCATAGTAGCACTTTGAGAAAAATTTTCATTTTTTATCCCCCTGCGAAAAATGTTATCTTTTTATAGCTCATGACACACAACGCTCAACTCAAAAAGCGCTCTTCCCAAATGAAGTTAAGATAGCTCATAATGTGGCTCATCATCGCCCCCAAGGACTCAAAGCCCGCAACTATGGAAATAATAAACAGTATCAGCACTATACCCGCTATCAACGCAACAATAGTAAGTAATATTTTCAGTATTTTAGGCACAGCCTATCCCCCCTTTTTTTGCATATTGCTTTTTCACAGCCATACTCGGCGGTATATCAAACGATTTAAGCTTATCACAAACTTTTTGCAGATACATGCACATTTTTGCACATAACAGCAATTTCCTTGTGCTACTTATCATCCAGCCATTTCCCAAGTGTGGAGAACAACGCCTCCACCTCCAGCGGCTTTGCCACATGCGCATTCATTCCCGCCGCAAGGCAGTTTTCCTCATCTTCCTTAAATGCGTTTGCCGTCATGGCAATTATGGGTATCTTGCTCGCACCCGGTACATTCTGTATGCTGCGAATTGCTCTGGTGGCGGCAAGCCCGTCCATCACAGGCATCTGCACATCCATCATGATAAGGCTGTACTTCCCTGCGGAAAAGCGGAACTTCTCCACTGCCTCAGCACCGTTCGAAGCAGTTTCCATGTTCACACCCGTCTCTTCCAATACGGTCATAAGAATTTCAAGGTTAATATCTATGTCTTCCACAAGCAGCACTGTCTTTCCTCGCCAGTCTTTCACACTCTCTGTGCCTGTGCATTTTGGAGTATTGCGCGCACTCTCACTTAAGCACACAAATGTATCATATATCATGCTGGGTAGTACAGGCTTTGCCAAAAAGTTTGATATATCATATTTTTTAACGTCTTGCTCAATATCTGCCCAATCGCAAGAGCTAATCATCACAACAATAATATCCTCTTGCGCAGCACGCCTTATTTGCTCCGCAGTCTCGCCGCCATTCATTCCCGGCATTTTCCAATCCACAAAAAGCATATTATACGGTGTTCCCGCATCTTTTTGAGCCTGCGCCATCTTTATCGCCGCTTCTCCGCTCTCTGCCACATCACACTGCAGTGAAAATCCTCTGATTATATTTGCAAAGTAGGTGCGTACATCCTCACTATCATCCACCACGAGCACATGCAGGTTCTTATTCATATCGGTATTCGTGACATGAGAGCTTCCCCACCCCACCGCAACCTCGAATATAAAGTGAGAACCTACGCCTTTTTCACTTTCCAGCCATATACGACCGCCCATAAGTTCCACTATTTTTTTACATATCGCAAGGCCAAGCCCTGTGCCGCCGTACTGGCGTGTAATGCTACCATCGGCCTGCTCAAATGATGTAAACAAGTTGGCCTGTCTGTCCTTTGCAACACCTATTCCATTGTCCACAACCTCCACACGCAGTAGCGAGCGGTCGTCCTCAAGCGGTGTTTGGAGCACACGCAGCATAATATCGCCCCGCTCGGCCGTAAACTTAACCGCATTTGTCAAAAGGTTAATCAGCACCTGCGACAAGCGCAACTCATCACTGATAATATTGCGTGTGAACGGCTCCTCAAAGTGGAACTGGAAATTTTGATGCTTTTCATCAAGACGCACCTGCACGACATTGAAAACATTTTGCATCATCTTTTCAAAGTCAAACTCAGTGTTGTGTATTTCAAACTTATTAGCGTCTATTTTAGACATGTCCAGCACGTCGTTTATTATACCAAGCAACTGACGGGAAGAGCCATCTATCTTCTCAAGACAGTAATGTATTTTTTTTATGTCATCCGTTTTATGGGCAATGTTTGTCATGCCTATGATGGCATTCATGGGCGTGCGTATCTCGTGGCTCATGCGGGACAAAAACTCGCTCTTGGAGTTCATGCTTGCAAGCGCCTCTTCCCTTGCCACTATCAGGCTTTTGGTCATTTCATTGCGCAGTACCGCCGCCGCTACCAACATTCCCGCACTATTCAGTATATCCTCCTGCAGGCTGGTGAATGTACGCTCATTGTACAAATCATCAAACCCAATAAAGCCCCAAAATTCCCCTCCCATGTTGATGGGAATAACTAAAAGCGACCTCACATCATCCGTTCCGGGGAAGTTTTCAAACACACTTTCAAACTCAGCCGCATCAAAGGTAATAGGCACATCTCCGCTAATTATTTCCCGCCAGTTTGGCACATATTCATCGTACGGCAGGCATATTGCCGCCACCTCGCTATGGTCGGAGGGCCTGCCCTTGTCCCACTCTACAAGCTGGCTACAACACAGCCTGCCATCCACCTCAGTATTGTGCCACACATACGCACGGTCTGCCCTCATGCTCTCGCCCAGCACTTGCATAGACTGATACAACAAGTCGGAAAAATTTTCCGTCTCATCGCTCATCAAGAGCGAAGCCACCGTATTTACGGCACTCAGTAGCACATCCCTGTACACCAGCTCTTCCTGCACAAGCAGAAGGTTTTTTGTCATCTCGTTACGCAGTATTGCGGACACTATGGTAATGCTTCCCGACTGCAGTGCCCTTTCCTCCCATTTGAAGAAGCGACGCTCTGCCTTGCAGTCGTCAAAGCCAACAAAGCCCCAAAACTCATCCTCTATAAACACCGGCACAATAAGTATCGATACAATATCCTGTGGTGCAAGAACATCTTGTTCGCCCTTTGGCAGGTCTTTCACAAGCGAATTGACAATCTTACCCGAGCGCAAAGTCTCTTTCCAATAAGGCATCTCGTCATAGTCCAGCATAATGGAAAAGCTCTCACCCTGTTGCGGCTGTGCGCCCTCGCTCCACTCATGCGTTTGTGTCATGTAGATTTTGTCGCCCTCGCCGCTGTTTTCCCACACATACACACGGTCTACCTGAACAGTAGTGCCCAGCGTACCCAGCGCTTGCCACACAGCATGTTCAAAAGACTCCGGATGCGCCGACGCAAGACTGTTTGAGATGCTGTTAATGTTTAGCAGAAGCGCATCCTGCCTTTGTAGCTCATTGCGTGCGGCACGTAGCGCCGCCAAATCCACCATGTACACCAAAACAGCTGTGCCGCCGCTATAGGGAATACGCTTCATAATTACGTTTAGCGGATGCTCTTCCCCGTACAGGTTCAAAAGCATCTCAAACTCTATGTACCCCTTTTCCAACACCTTTTTTATACGTGCTGCAATCGGCACAGACTTCGTGCCGTTCGGCTGGTACTCGGGCGTGCTTTCACGCATCAGCCTGCCCATTCCGTTCTGCATCTCTTCCTTTGAGGAAAAGCCGAAGAAGCTAAGCGCCGCAGGGTTACAGTCCAGCACTTTTTCATCCAGGCTAAAAAGAATATTTATATGAGGGTTTCCCTCAAACATTGTTGTGCTAATGCTCTTTGCCGCTTCAAGCTCCGCAACAGCGCTGCGCACCGCATTTTGCAGCTTTTGGTTTTGACTCTCGATTTCCACCTTAACGCTGCTCAGCTTTTGCTCCGTGCGCACTACTTCATCCACACTCCACATACCACCCTGTATGCTTATGGGCTCGCCCTTTTCGTCCCATTGTTCAATGCTTGCCATGTTGCGCACCCACATATATCCGCCATTTTTATGCTTTAGACGCAACATCTGCAAAATAGGCTCCTGTCGGTGCCTGCCTTTTGCATTGGCCATATATTTTTTGAATTCTATGTCCGCTTTTTCAAAATCCTCAGGGTGCATTATCTTGGCAAGGTTTCCGATAGTTCCATTCACTTCGCCGGTTTCATACCCCAGTAGCTTTGTTATGCTATCATTGAATGCAATGTAGTTTTGCGCAATATCAAAATCCCATATAATCAAGCCCGCAAAAGCGTTTGTTTGTTCGCAGTGTTGTGCCTGCGCCCTCAGCCTTTCTTCGGTTTGCTTTTCTCTCGTGATGTCGCAAAACATACTAATGGTATGTTCTGCACTACCGTCCTGTGTGCGGCTTGTCACCGCCGTATGCTCCGCAACCCATTTCACATCACCATTTTTGCACACAATACGCATATCATTTTTATAGGTGTCGCTCTCAATTTTCCCTGCAACGCACTTCGCATACAATTCTTTTGCGTAGTGTCTGTCATCCTCATGCACCAAAAAACCACGCAGGTCGTTTGCTGTTTCAAGCTCCTGCGCTGTGTATCCTGTCATTATGACAAGTTGTTCGCTGCACAGCTGTCTGCCCGTGAGGCAGTTTTGCTCCCACAGACCCATGCCGGACTTATCCATCAGCAGTGCGAGCGCACTCGAAGGTTGCTGTACATCTCCCACCATATATGCACTATCTGTTTTTTCTTTCATCAAAACTCCATTCAAATTCATACTCAATGTGCATACAAAACAAGCCATTTCCAAAGGGCAAAGTGTGCAAACATCACTCTTTTTACCCACCTTAATTATATCCCAACACCCAAAAAAAGTAAATGTTTTTCACATATCCTCAAAGTTTGAACACAAACAAAACACACACTAAAAAAACTCTTGCCACACCCATCAAGCTTTCAATTCAATATTACAAACAGAACAAGGATATGTATCATTGATTTTAGAGATGAGCTATTATAGCGTCAAGCACGAAAAAATGTGGCATATCCCCTGCTTTTGGTGGGTGCCGGCACTAAAAAAAGCAACCCAACCCCTTTATTCACACCCTTGCAAATAGGAGTGAACACATAGAGGTGATTAGACTAAGTTAAGCGCAGGAAGAGAGCGCTGTATCCTCCCCCGCCTACGGCGGGGGAGGATACAGCAAAAGCTAAATCACTTCGTTTGGCCATACCCTTGCAAATTTATTGTTTTGTTCTGTGCACATTTTATGATACAATGAGTAGTGTATTGCTCAAAAAAACACCATGGAGGAATGCCCATTGTACAAGCCCCTAAAAATCGACGGCGATTCACTGCCGGTACCCCAGCTCGTTTTTTCTCGTCTGACAACGTCGGGAGCACAGGAGGGGCATTTTAGGGTTGCGCTATATATTTTAAGTACGGGCGGCGCACAGGCAGAGGATGTCGCCAAGGCGCTGGGTCTCAGCCTCGAAAAGGTACAAGCGGCGTTGCACTACTGGGAGGGTGCAGGGCTTATAGAGCGACAGCCACAGACCCCTGTGCTCTTAGCGGCAGAGGAGCAAAAACCACACCGCGTCAGCATACGCGAGGCCGTGCGCATGGGCGAGGCAAACCCGCTTTTGGGTTTTTTATTGCAGGAGCTTCAGCGGGTGTTTGGCAGGGCTTTAGGTGAAAAAGAGGCAAGCGATTACATCAATCTTTTTGTGGTTGAGCAGTATTCCGCAGACCTTATTTTAATGGCCGCCTCCCACGCAATGGCTCATGACACAAGCCGTGTCGCATACGTAAAAAAGGTGCTTTTATCCTGGCGTAAAGAGGGCATAGAGGACTGTGCCGCCGCCGACAAACACCTAAAACAAATAGCCCACAGGGAGGAGACCCTGCGTCAATTCGCACAAAAGCTGGGGCTTGAGTGGGACCCTTTCACGCTGGCTGAAAAGAAAAAAATCACCCTGTGGTTTGAGGAATACGGCTACGGGTGGGATATTATCGAGGCGGCACGTATCTCGGCGGGCGAGCGCAACAAGGATATACCCTATCTTGCGGGAATACTGAAAAAGTGGAATGCTCACGGCTACAAGAGCGCAAAGGATGTACAGCAAAGCGGCGGCGGACAAAACCTTAGAGTCACAGGCGGACGAGTAGCGCCGCAGGAGGATATTTTAATGAACACCAGCAGCTATGTGCCGCTAAGACGGGAGGAAAAATCATGAGCCGCAAGCAGGCAGAGATTGCCGCACGGCAGATAGTGGCACAGCGCAGGCAGGCCGCCGAAGTGCAGGCCGCACTGCTTCGCACACGCCTTATGCAGGCAGAGCCGAGGCTTTCAGAGCTTGCGCAAAAGCAGAGCGAGGCGGGTGCTTGTGCCGCACGCCTTGCCGCCGACGGCATGATGAACGAAGCACAAGAGCAGCGTGCGCAAATGCACGCCGTTGCAAAGAAGCAAGCGGAGCTACTGCGCAAGCTTGGGCAGGACGAAAATGCTTTTTCACCAAAATATCACTGCGCCGCCTGCAACGACACGGGCTATGTAAAAAGCAGGACATGCCACTGCGTGCTGGAGGAAACAAAGCGCATACGCCGGCAGGAAATTCAGGACGGCGGTGCACTAAGCCTGTGCCGTTTTGAAAGCTTCTCGCTGGACAAGTACCCCGAAAAAATGGAAGGCCTACACTTCTCCCCACGCAAAGCCATGGCGGACATCCTTACCGACTGCAAGGACTGGGCGGCGGAGTTTGGCCCAAAAAGCAAAAGCCTTTTTATGTACGGGGATGCTGGCCTTGGAAAAACACATCTTGCGCTCTCCATCGCCTCGGAGGTGCTAAGCGCAGGCTTTGACGTGCTTTATGTCAGCGCGCAAAGCGCATTTGCAAGCATTTCCGCCGAGCGAAACGTTGCAGGCGCTCGCACCCTGCAGGGAATGTTGCAAGCGGACCTTTTGGTGCTGGACGACCTTGGGACGGAGTACCTCGATGCGTACACACGAAGCCGCCTGTACGAGCTTGTAAACGGCCGTATGCACCGTCGCCCCACTATTTACACCACCAATATATGCCGGCAGGACGTGCTAAACCAGCGATACGACGAGAAAATAGCCTCTCGCCTTTTGGGCGAATGCCACAGGATGCGCTTTTTCGGCAATGACATTAGGTTAATGAGATAATACTGTGCACTGCGTGCCCAAACCCACAAAAAATCCCCGCTTGTTGCGGGGATTTTTTAACGCTCTTTTTATCGAGAACGCCTTTTCACTCAATATCTAAAGTAGCTTTCGCAGCATGGTGAAACCCAAAAAGTTGGTATAATATCCCACGCTGTACAAAATCGGGCTGGAAAGCTTGCAATAGCCTATCTCTTTTAGCAACATAAGTGCCTCATCCTGCTGTGTGTTTAGCTTTTTCCTCACCTCGTCAGAGCCGCACACGGCGCTGATTTCGGTAATATTTGTGTCCACCACAATGCCACACTTTGTGCGCAAAAGCTCAAACACAGAGCTTCCCCAGTCCAGTGCTTTCCATTGCGAGCCCTCAAAAATATCTATAGGCAGGTAGTCGGTCGAAAAGATAATGGGCCTACCCGATGCGAGCATTCGCTTTTCACTCACAATCAGCTCTGTCCCTTCATCCACCTGCAATTTACTCGCTACTTTTGCGCTTGCAGGCTGTATGCTCAGGCGCATCAAGTCCACCGAGGGCACACACCCCATCTCAAATATAAGCTCGCTGTACTCCCGCTTTAGGTCAAGACGGCTTTTCAACTTGAGCACCTCTTGGTTTACAATCGTGCCCACGCCCCTGCCCCGCTCCACGTATCCCTCTCGCTCAAGATGCCCCAAAACATCACGTATTACTGTACGGGAAACACCGTACTTTTCCGCCAGCTCCATCTCGCTGGGCAAGCGTCTGCACTCGGAATACTTACCACTGCGAAGCTCCTCTATCAGCCGCACCGTAAGACGAGTGGATATAGTGTTCCCTCCCATGTTTGGCAATCTGTAATCTCTGCCCATCAAAAAAATCCTCCTTGAATACACCCATTTGCCTATGTGACAAACCGTGACATGTTGCACCATGTGCTGTTCCTTGAATCAAAGCACCCTCAAAGCGAGCGAGAAATGCTTTTTTGTTGCAATTACGTATTTTCTTGTGTTATTATTATAGTACTGTTTTTAGTTTAATTCTACAATTTTCCCAAATATTGTTGCTATATATTTTTCGCGAGGTTGCAAGTAGGCGACAAAGATACCTGTGCCTCGAGTGCCAAAAAGGAGAATTGCGTATGAGTGTCGGAAAAAGTATCCCCCGTGTAGACGCCTACGAAAAGGCGTGCGGACGTGCAATGTACACGGATGACCTCGCCCCCGCAAATGCGCTTGTTGCAAAGGTGGTGCGTAGCACTATTGCAAACGGCCTTGTAAAAAGCATTGATACGTCAAAAGCGCAGAGCCTACCGGGCGTTGTGAAGGTTTTCACCTGCTTTGACGTGCCCAAAACACCCTTTCCCACGGCAGGCCACCCCTGGAGCTGTGACGAAGGCCACAGGGACGTGGCGGACAGGCTTCTTTTGAACCGCCGTGTGAGGATATATGGCGACGACATTGCGGTGGTGGTGGCGCAGGACGAGGTGGCGGCGGCAAGAGCGGCACGCCTTGTGCAGGTGGAGTACGAGCAGTACCCCGCCTTAACAGATGTGGATGCGGCGCTCGCCTCGGACAACATACTGCACGAGGAGTTCCCCGGCAACCTACTTTGCCACTCTTCGCACAACATCGGCGATGAGGATTTTGAGACGGCCGCATCGGACGAGGGGCTTATTCGCCTGTGCAAAACCTACCACACGCAGGTGGTACAGCACTGCCACATCGAAGTGCCCATATGCTATGCCCACATGGAAAAAGACCGTGTGGTCGTGGTATCCTCCACTCAAATTCCGCACATCGTGCGCCGTGTGATTCACCAGGCAACAGGGCTTTCCTTCGGCAAGATAAAGGTGATAAAGCCGTACATCGGCGGCGGCTTTGGCAACAAGCAGGAGGTGCTGTACGAGCCGCTGTGCGCATGGCTGGCAACACAGCTTTGCGGCAGTACGGTGAAGCTGGAACTTTCTCGGGAGGAGACGTTCGCCTGCACACGCACACGCCACGCCATCCGCTTTACGCTGAATGCGGCGGTGAACAAGCAGGGCAGGCTGATAGCCCGAAAGGCTGTTGCGCACTCAAACCAGGGCGGCTACGCCAGCCACGGCCACGCCATTGTCGCCAACGCCGCCACCGCCCATCACATGCTGTATCAGGACGAAAAGTCGCACCGCTTTGATGCGTACACAGTATACACCAACCTGCCCTCCGCAGGCGCTATGCGTGGCTACGGCATACCGCAAGTTTCGTTTGCGTCGGAGAGCCACATGGACGATTTAGCGCTACTTTTAGGCATGGACCCCATCGATTTTCGCTCAAAGAACCACATGAAATTGGGCTATGTGGACCCCCACACGGGCATCGCCTGCCACTCGAACGGGCTTGCTGAATGTATGCAGAAGGGGCGGGAGTACATCCGCTGGGACGAAAAACGCAAGGCGTACCAAAACGAACAGGGCGCCCTGCGCCGTGGCGTGGGTATGTCGGTTTTTGCATACAAGACAGGCGTGTGGCCCATAGCGCTTGAAACCGCAAGCTGCCGCATTGTGCTAAACCAGGACGGCAGTGTGCAGGTACAGATGGGCGCCACCGAAATAGGTCAGGGAGCGGACACCGTGTTCACGCAGATGGCGGCGCAGAGCATCGGCATTTCCTTAGATGATGTGCATATTATCTCCTCACAGGACACCGACGTGACCCCGTTTGACACGGGTGCGTACGCCTCCAGGCAAACATATGTGAGCGGACATGCGCTAAAGCAGACGGCGGAGATTTTTAAGCAAAAACTGCTCGACTACGCCGCCGAGCTGCTGGGTAAAACGGCACAGGAGCTAAACGTTGAAAACTCCCAAATCACCGAAAAGGCGAGCGGAAAGCCGCTGTGTCCCCTTTCGGAGGTGGCAATGCAGGCATTTTACAGCACCACGCATAATGTGCACATCACCGCCGAAAGCACCTACCACTGCGAGCGCAATGCCTATTCGTTCGGAGCGTGCTTTGCGGAAATTGAGGTGGATATACCGCTGGGCAAAGTCGAGGTGCTAAACATAATAAATGTGCACGACTCGGGCATTTTGATAAACCCACAGCTGGCCGAGGCGCAGGTGCACGGCGGTATGAGCATGGGGCTGGGCTATGCGCTGAGCGAGGAGCTTTTGTTCTCGGCCGACGCAAAGCCGCTCAACGCAAACCTGCTCGACTACAAGCTGCCCACCAGCATGGACACACCCGAGCTGTGCGCAGACTTTGTGCAGACGAACGATATTACAGGCCCTTACGGCAACAAAAGCCTTGGCGAGCCGCCCACCATCCCCGCCGCACCTGCCATTCGCAATGCAATTTTGCACGCAACGGGTGTTGCGGTGGACAGCCTGCCGCTAAGCCCCCAAAGGCTGGTGGAGGCTTTCACACAGGCAGGGCTGATTACCCCTGCAAGCGAGCAAAAGGAGGGCGGCGCAAATGTTTGACATAGAAAACATCACCATCGCAAACAGCGTAAACGAAGCTGTAAACGCACTTGTGCAGGACCCCTCGGCGCTCATAATAGCAGGCGGAAGCGACGTGCTGATACAGATACGCGAGGGAAAGCTCGCAGGCAGAAATCTTGTGTCTATACGTGAAATCCCAGAGCTAAAGGGCATATCACAGGAGGCTGACGGCAGTATACTTATCCGTCCGCTGTCCACCTTTGCGGAGGTGACACAGCATCCGCTTGTGCAAAAGCACATCCCCACCCTCGGCTTTGCCACCGACCAAGCAGGCGGCCCACAGCTGCGCAACATCGGCACGATAGGCGGCAACATCTGCAACGGTGTCACCAGTGCAGACTCCGCCCCTACCCTGCTCACGCTGAACGCAGTTTTGGAAATCACGGGCGAAGAGGGCGTGCGGCATGTTCCGCAGGAGGAGTTTTACGAGGGGCCTTCCCGTGTGTCTCTAAAGCAGGGCGAGCTTCTCACGGGCATACGCATCGCACCAAAAGACTACGTGGGCTACTTCGGCCACTACACAAAGTATGCACGTCGTAACGCAATGGATATCGCAACGCTAAGCTGTGCGGTGCACCTAAAGCTTTCGCAGGACAAAAAGAGCATTTGCGATTTACGGCTTGCGTTCGGCGTGGCCTCCCCTGTGCCCATTAGATGCCGTGCCATCGAGGAAAAGCTGCGTGGGGCGAGCATATGCCCACAGCTACTTTGCGAGGTGGGACAGGGTGCTTTGCAGCAAACAAGTCCACGTGACAGCTGGCGTGCAAGCAAGGAGTTTCGTCAGCAGCTGATATACGAGCTGTCCGCTCGGGCGGTGAGAGAGGCTATTATCAAGGCGGGAGGAGTGGCACTGTGAAAATTATTTCCATGACAGTAAACGGCAAGCTATGTGAGCTTGCCGTGGATGAGCGAGAGAGCCTTGCGGACACACTGCGCAATCGCTTACAGCTTACGAGCGTCAAAAAAGGGTGCGAAGTGGGCGAGTGCGGCGCATGTACCGTGCTTGTTGAGGGCAAAAGCATCGACAGCTGCATCTACCTTGCCGTATGGGCAGAGGGCAAGAGCATCCTCACTGTGGAGGGCATCACAGGGCCAAACGGCGAGCTTAGCGCTGTTCAGCAGGCTTTTGTGGATGAGGCGGCAATACAGTGCGGCTTTTGCACACCGGGGCTTATCATGACGGCGGTGGAGCTTGTGGGTAGCGGCAAAAAATACACACGCGAGGAACTGCGCAAGCTTATTTCGGGGCATCTGTGCAGGTGCACAGGCTACCAAAACATCCTAAACGCAGTGGAGCGGGTGGCGGGTGTCGCCTACTCGGTGACGAGCGGTGAGGGATAATTTAATGCGATAGTGCGAATAAAACTCAAGGGCAGGCGGTGTGTTTACCGCCTGCCCTTTGCTTGTGCTTTTTTGTAGAATATTTGTGAGTGGACACATAAAGGTCATTTAGAATACGCTAAATGCGAGAAGAAAACGGTATATCCTCCCCCGCCGTAGGCGGGGGAGGATATACCAAAAAAATCACTGTGTTTAACCACACCCGAATGTTTTAATACAGCTGTGTTCCCGCCTCGGGGTTTGCCCCTTGATTAAAGATTTTATCTATTGTGCAGGTCCACACGGCGGCTACCGGAATTTTCATCTCGGCAAACTTTGCGGCCAGTGCTTTGAAAATTTCGTCATCCGTATGACGTTTTGGCTGTGTTGCGTTCACAAGGTAGGACTCCATGCCCTTTTCCGCAAGGATGACAAGCTTTCCGTTGTCTTTTAGGTTTTGCGAGGTCTTTTTCATGAACACTTCCGCAAAAGCAAGCGTATCATCGTCCAATACAGCCACCGAGCCTGCCACGATTGAGTGCAGTTCTCCATCCGCCGAAATTGTGGATATAATTTTTGCGGCCGCAGGGTCTGTGAATAATGCCTTTACATTTTCCAAGCCTTTCATTTGCTCTTCCTCCTAAAATATATTTACTAAGAATTTACTATTGACTTTGTTTTTCTTAGTAAGTATATTTATAACATGGCAAGTGCTTATTTGCAATATCGCAGTTTTTTAGTAGGAGGTAAGCTAAACATGAGTGACTGCAAACAGAATGCCTGCCCGTGCGACACACTGTGTCCGCTTCAAAACGCACTGAAACTTATAGGCGGCAAGTGGAAAATTCCGATTATATGCGTAATCGCAAACAGCAATGGGGCACGCTACAGCCTGCTTTCCAAAAAGGTGCAGGGCATCACCGACACCATGCTCGCCTCCACCTTGAAAGAACTGGAAAAGCACAACATGATTACCCGTGTGCAATATGCCGAAATGCCCCTGCGTGTCGAGTATTTTTTGACGGAAAAGTCCAAGGCGCTCCTGCCCCTGCTCGGGCAGCTCGCCACATGGGAAAAGCATTTTAGGTGACGCTATTGCGCTAAAAAAATCCGCCTTGCGCTCAAGCAAAAAACACCCCCAAAGCATCCGCTTTGTGCGTTGCTTTAGGGGTGACTTTTTGTGTAAACATTATACAGCGATTATTGAGCCACTAACCGTACACCAGCATATCCGACACCGCAATGCACTCCTCAACAAAGGACATCATGGCCGAATCCAGCTCAAACGCATCAGGGTTTGTAACGCCCCAGCTACTGCCGTCATCATACTCGATATAGTTGATAAACGGAACGGCTATCGCGGCGCCGTATGCGTTTTCAAACTCCCAGTATCCATGCTCATCGGGGGTGTGCTGCTCTCCGGGGCCTAATACCGGGTCATCCGCACCCCACTCAATGTTGTAGTCTCCCCACATCGACCCTGTGATGGGATTATAGTTTTCATCGTAGCAAACCGTAATCACCTCAAAGTACACGATGGTCTTATCGCTCGTGTTCGTAAAGGTGAACGAATACCCACCCGCACCGCTTTCGGTGTCGATAACCTCCGCAAAGGGGTCCTCCTCCGTATACGGAATTTCACCCGTATCCGTCGGAGTGGTTGGTGTTGGGGTGGGCGTCGGGGTGGGTGTCGGCGTAGGCGCAGGGGTAGGCGCTGTATGAATTGAGGCGAGGTAAGCGTCATACTCGCTGTCCACATAGCTTCTTATCACACTCGCACACTGCGCAATCTCGGAATTTGAGGAGCCTTGAAGCATATTCATCCCGGTTAGCATATCGATATACCGTGCCTCATCATCCGAGGATGCCGCCATATATCGCTCGCTCGCCTCCATTAGGTCAAATAGCTCACTGCTCACCGTAGTGTTCGGGTTTGCGGACACAAACCCATCAAGCACACTGCGATAGGAAACAACCTCCGAGGGTGTTTGTGCTGAACAAATTGTACTCACAAGCTCGTTGTACGAGCCGCTTGCCTGCCCACCCTGCGCAGTGCCGCCACCTGCAGTACCCGTAGATGTCGAGCCGCCACCCATGCCAAACATAACGAACAATACCACAGCCGCACCCACAAGCAAAGCGGCCGCCACACATATTATGATTATCATGGGCGCTTTGCTTTTTTTGCGAAGGGGCGGCGGAGGTGGTGGAGGGGGGTAATTTCCGCCGCCGTATCCGCCTGCCATGCCCTGCTGTGTCGGTGTAGAGCTTGGGGGGCTCTGTGTCGGCGCAGGAATCGGCGAGGATGGGGGCTGCTGCTGTGCTCCGTAAGCACCCTGTGGTGCTTGCTGGGGCGCAGGTGCTACGGGAGGTTGCTGCTGCGGTGCTCCATAAGCGCCTTGTGGTGCTTGCGTCGGTGCAGGCGAAACAGGCGGACG
>CAYJGZ010000014.1:0-10105 GCA_964370045.1 uncultured Oscillospiraceae bacterium | reverse complement strand
CAGGCGAAACAGGCGGACGCTGTTGCGGTGCTCCATAAGCGCCTTGTGGTGCTTGCGTCGGCGCAGGCGAAACAGGCGGACGCTGTTGCGGTGCTCCGTAAGCGCCCTGTTGTGCTTGCGTCGGTGCAGGTGCTACAGACGGCTGTCCCTGGTTTTGCTGGGACAAATTATGTTGCGGAGCGTCTTGAGGCTGGCCGTAGTTTCCCTGAGGCAAATTCGGGTTAAAGTTATTGTCCATGATTTTGCGAGTTCCTTTCTTTGCTGCACTCTCACAAAGTACACAACGAAGTAAGTTTTGTCATACATATTCTTATTATATACAATTTCATCGGCATTGTCATCTTTTCACATCGAAAATATGTGGGCAAATGCGGTAATTTAGTTTTTTGCTATCTCCGCCGCCTGCGGCGGAGATAGCGCCTTCTTCTTGCACTTAGCTTATTCTAAACCATTTCTATGTATCCGCTCCCAGCGAAATATCGCTAAATAATCACCATACCACTACTATGTAAAACACTTTCATCGCATTTCATAAAAAACCTTGCGAGCACGTAGTAGCACCCACAAGGTTTCTCTAAAACACACTATATTGCTATTTTTCAGCGGTTACACTTTGCCAAACAGCTGTGCCATTACGGCTTTTTGGGCGTGCAGTCGATTTTCCGCCTCGTCAAATATTTCTTTTGCGTGCGCCTCAAACACTTCGGCGGTGATTTCCTCCTCACGGTGTGCGGGCAGGCAGTGTTGCACCATGGCATCCGCCTTTGCCAGTTGCATTAGCTGGCTGTTCAGCTGGTAGCCCTCAAACGCCTTTAGGCGTGCTGCCGCCTCTTCTTCCTGGCCCATGCTTGCAAAAACATCCGTCACGAGCACATCCGCATCCTTCGCCGCCTCTTTTGGGTCGTGCGTGAGCGTAAAGCCACCATGCTCTTTTGCAAAGTTCAGCACCGCATCCGAGGGAGTATATCCCTCTGGGCATGCCGCCGAAACCTGCACGCCACACTTCAGCGCACCTATAATCATGGAGGCCGCCACGTTGTTGCCGTCGCCTATCCATGCAAGCTTTAGCCCCTCAAGGCGGCCTTTGTGCGCACGGATAGTTTGCAAATCCGCAAGAATTTGGCAGGGATGGTAATCGTCCGAAAGGCCGTTGATAACAGGCACGCCCGAGTACTCTGCCAGCGCCTCAATGTCGCTTTGCTTGTAGGTACGTATCATAATGCCGTCAAAATAGCGCCCCAGCACCCTTGCGGTGTCCTGTATCGGCTCGCCTCTGCCTATCTGGCTTTCGGCGCTACTAAGTGTCACGCTGTGGCCGCCCAGCTGGTAGACACCCACATCAAAACTGCACCGTGTGCGTGTGGAAGACTTGCTAAACACCAGCGCAATAGACTTGCCCACCAAAGAACGATTTACAACCCCTGCCTTTTGTTCCGCTTTCAGCTTGTCCGCAAGGTCCAGCGTTTGGATTATGTCCTCCTTTGTCCAGTCCAGCAGTGTCAAAAGATGTTTTTGTGTCATAATAATGCTCCATTCCGCCGCTTCGCATCGGCACAAAATTTAATTAAATATGCGGCTCTTATCATGCGAAGCACAAGGAATGATAAGAGCATTATTGATTTTAGAGTTAAGATTTTAGAGTTAATAGTTTGAAACTTGTTTCAAACTATTAACCTCCGTTTCGGTGTTTGTAGGCAAATGTCGCAGTTTATTTATCAAAAGATGCGAGCACTACCCGTTCGCAAGCTCTTTCAGCACATCCTCAAGTATGGCTATGCCCTTTTCTATTTCCGCTTCGGTTATCACAAGCGGGGGCAAAAGGCGTAGGCGGTGCTTTGCGGTGAGGCACAAAAGGCCTTTTTTCATCGCCATGCTGTTCACCTTTGCTGCCTCGACAGACTCTTCAAACGTGATTCCCAGCATCAGGCCATCGCCGCTCACCTGCTGTACGCCCGGCAGGCTTTTCAGCTTTTCGCGCAGTAGCTCGCCTTTTTTACCTACCTGCGCCAAAAAGTCGTCCGTCATGCGCTCCATCACCTGCAGCGCACCCGCACAGCAAACAGGGTTTGCCCCAAAAGTCGTGGCGTGGTCGCCCTTGCCCAGTGCGTCGGAACATGTTTTCGCAAGCAGTACGGCGCCTATGGGCAGGCCGCCACCCAGTCCTTTTGCAAGGCTGACTATATCGGGTGAGATACCTGCCTTGGTGCTTGCCAAGAATGCACCGCTACGCCCAACGCCCGTCTGAACTTCGTCCATCACGAGCAGTATGTCTTTTTTACGGCACAGCGCCTGCACTGTCTGCAGATATTCTGCGCCCAGCGGCACAACACCGCCCTCGCCCTGGATTGGCTCCGCCAAAACAGCGCACACCTCGGGCGTGAGTGCCGCCTCAAGTGCGGCCAAATCTCCCACAGGTACGTGCACAAAGCCCTCCACAAACGGAAAAAAGTGCTGGTGAAAAACATCCTGACCCGTGGCGCTGAGTGTTGCCATGGTGCGCCCGTGAAAGGAGTTTTGCAATGCAACAATAACATGCCTTCCCTTGCCGTATTTCATGTGGCTGTACTTGCGTGCCGCCTTTATAGCGCCTTCGTTTGCCTCAGCGCCGCTGTTGCCAAAAAACACCTTGTCCATGCCTGTTTTTTCGCACAGTGCCTCGGCCAATTTTGCGCCGGGGATGGTGTAGTAAAGGTTGCTTGTGTGCTGTAGCGTGGCCGCCTGCTGTGCCACCGCATTTTGCCATGCGTCATCCGCCCAGCCCAAGCTGTTCACGCCTATGCCACTGCCAAAATCCAAGTACTCGTTGCCCTCGGCATCCCAAACTTGACAGCCCTTACCCTTCACAAGGCACAAATCTTGCCTTGCGTATGTAGGCAGTACATACTGCGAATCTATCGCCTTAATTTTCTCGCTTGTCATAAAATTTTCCTCGTTTGTTCGTGTGTTTTGTTGTTAATGTATTTATTGATGTAAAATCATCATATTTCAATTATACATCTAAATATTTTACATATGAATAAACTACATCAATTTATTACCGCCGAATTTAACTCTTTTTTCGTAGCAATGTGCCGCTTCCCCTTGCGGAAAAAATCTCCAACAGTATGGAGTGTGGCATACGCCCATCTATAATGACAGCCTCACTCACACCCTCTTGTATACACTCCACGCAGCCCTGCACCTTTGGTATCATTCCGCCCTCAATGATACCCTGCTTAATAAGCTCGTCTACTTTGCCGATATCTACATCGGTGATAATGGACGTTTCATCGTTTTTATCCTGCAACAGCCCTGCCACGTCCGTCATGGTGATGTATTTTGTTGCACCCAGTGCCACCGCTATTTTGCCTGCGGTTGTATCTGCGTTTATGTTGTACGCAATGCCCTCTTCGTCCGCACCAATAGTGGCGATAACGGGTATAAATCCAGAGTTTAGCGCAAAATTCAAAAGCTGCGTATCCACCTTTTCAATCTCGCCCACAAAGCCGAGGTCCGGCGTGCTTACGTGTTTTTTGCACAACAACATACCGCCGTCCATGCCGCAAAGGCCTATGCCTTTTCCGCCGAGCAGTGCCACAAGGTCCTTGTTCACCTTGCCTGCCAGCGCCTGCTGAACCACCTGCATTGTCTCCTCGTCCGTCACACGCAGGCCGTTCACGAACTCGCTTTTCTTGCCGATGCGCTTTAGCTGGCGTGATATTTCAGGGCCGCCACCGTGCACCAGCACCACTCTAATTCCCGTAAGTGCAAGCAGTGTAAGGTCGCTCATTACGGCGGCTTTCAGCTCCTTGCTCTCCATTGCACTGCCGCCGTACTTCACGACAATCGTCTTACCTTTGTACTTTTTTATGTATGGCATCGCCTCCGCCATCACGTCTGCCATCACATTTATTCTGGGTTGCTCCATAAATAATCCTGTCCTTTGCTACAAAAATACGAGCTTCCTTTATACATGTATATTTTGAGTGTGTGCAAAAGCGGCGGCTTAGTTTTCACGTTTAACTTTACTTCTAAATCAACGCTATATGTCCACTCTTTTTTCAAAACTCCCGATGAACTTTAGGTGCGATAGTCGCCGTTTATCTTCACATAATCGTACGTAAGGTCGCAACCCCACGCTTTGCCCATGCCGCTTCCCGTGCCCATATCTATGAGCACCTCTATCTCGTCTTGGAACAAAACATGCGCTGCATCGTCCTCACTAAAGGCATAGTGCGCAGAAGCCTCGCACACTTTTATGCTACCAGCGCTACTCTTTAGCGTGAGCGAGATGTTGTCCACGGGAAAGTCGCCGGGAGTGTAGCCCACTGCGCACAGCACCCTGCCCCAGTTTGCATCTGCACCAAACATTGCCGACTTGAACAGGCTGCTCGAAATGACACTTTTGGCAATAGCTCTTGCCGTAGCATCGTCTGTTGCACCGCTCACCGTGCAGTCCAAAAGCTTTGTTGCACCCTCGCCGTCACCCGCAAGCGAACGAGACATTTTGCACATAATATCCTGCAATGCACCGCAAAAAACATCATATGCGGCATCCTCGCTCGTAATCTCGGCGTTGTTCGCAAGGCCGCTCGCCAGCACCACCGCCATGTCGTTTGTGCTGGTGTCGCCGTCTATACACACCTGGTTCAGCGTGAGCGGCACCACTCTATCAATAGCCTTTTGGAGCATCTCGGGCGTTATGGCAACATCCGTAGTGACAAAAATAAGTGTCGTTGCCATGTTGATATTTATCATTCCGGAGCCTTTACACACGCCGCCCACATGGCACTTTCTGCTGCCTATATCAAACTGAACCGCAAACTCTTTCAGTCTTGTGTCTGTTGTCATAATCGCCATGCCTGCGTCGGCGCTTCCCTGTGAGCTCAAATTCTTCACAAGCTCGGGTATGCCCGCCTCAAACGGCTCTATGGGGATTTCCTGCCCGATAACTCCCGTCGATGCAATGACGAAATCGGACGGTGCAAGGCTTGTCGCATCCGCCGCAAGCTGTGCACATTTTTGTGCAAGCTCAAGCCCGTTTGGTGCGCATGTGTTTGCGTTTCCGCTGTTGCACAAAATTCCCCTTGCGTAACCATCTGCAATATTTTTGCGTGTCAGCGTCAAAGGTGCACCCTTGACCTTGTTTTGCGTGTACACAGCCGCCGCAGAGCAATTCACATCGCTAAGCACCATCATGAGGTCTTTTTTTGTTTTGTTGGGCCTGATTCCACAATGAACCCCTGCCGCCTTAAACCCTGCGGCGGCGCAAATGCCGCCCTGCACGCTCTCGTAATTTTGCATGTTTATTCCTCCATATTGCATAAAAACACATCACAAAGATATGGTTTCACCTTTAGTTTGTCGTATATTTTGTGCTTGCTCAAAGCTACAAGTGCTCTTTCATCAACTATTTTTTTCGCTCATGCGAAGCCCTGCGTACTCGTCTCTGCCAAGCATTAAGTTCAAACACTGTATCGCAGAGCCTGCCGCACCCTTGCCCAAGTTATCCATTCTTGCTACAACAAGCGGCGTCTCGTTATTGCCCAGCACGTAAATTTGCATTTCATCAAGACCTGCCATCTCGCTTGCACAGAGCATATTATCGCTTGGCAGGTCTCTTTCGTCCATCACCCGCACCAGCCGCTCGCCCGCATAGTACTCACTGTAAAACTCAAAAAGTGCCTGCACACTTCGGTACTTTTGCGTCAGCTGTGAGGCGTTAAACGGCACGCTGAGCATAAGGCCGCTATAATAATCCGCCACTATCGGGCTAAACAAAGGCGGGGTATCAAGCCCGCTAATGGCCATCATCTCAGGCAGGTGCTTGTGTGTTAGACCCAAGGCATAAATTCTCGGAGCATCGTATGAAACAGAACGCTCTTTATTCTCATACCCCGCTATCATTGCTTTGCCACCGCCCGAGTATCCCGTAAGTGAGTGGCTGGTAACATGGGCATCCGGCGAAAGTATATTACGCTGTACAAGCGGTGCCACAACGGACAAAAACGCACCGGCATGACACCCGGGGACAGCCACACGGTGTGCACCTTTCAGTAGCTCTCGCCGTCCCTCAAGCTCTGCAAATCCATACACCCACCCCGGCGCTGTGCGGTGTGCTGTGCTGGCATCGCATATCTTATCCTGCGCCTGTGCGTACTGCACCAGTTCCTTTGCGGCGGCATCCGGCAGGCACAGCATCGACACATCTGCCTGCCGCACCGCCGCAAGGCGATGAGACAGGCTTTTGCGCACTTCCTCATTCAATGTAATAAGCTCTATATCTTGCTGTGCTGAAAGGCGCTGTTCGATTTGCAAGCCCGTCGTTCCTGCCGCACCGTCAATGTATACTGTATATTTATTCATAATAGCGCCTTCCTCTTGTAATCGGCTCACTTTGTGTTGTATGACAAACAATTTGCTACTTGTATTATATGTATATTTATTCATAAAGTCAAGCACTATATGAATAAATATTTATTCTGTAATGTTTCAGCAGCCATGTGTATCACCACAGCATCATATTCACTTATCCTCAAAATAGTGCATCATTGTGCGAACATCCTTCAAAAAAACACCCTCTTTTGCGCTGCATATTCATGCGCGCATATAGCTATTCAATCATATGCATTCACTGATTTTTTCACAATTATCGTCATTTTTACCTTTGTGCTTCGACTTTTTTCACCACACAGCAATGCTACTATTTGCTTACTTCATCACCATATTTATTTTGCCTTTTCATTTCACGCTCTTTGACGCAAACAGCTCTCAATAGAAAGGGATTCAAAATGGGTATTTTTACAGTCGGGCTTATCGCTCTCATTCTGCTCATTACCGCATACGCAGGATTTGCACCCATCGAGGAAGAGGATTTGGATTTCATTTAGGCGATGAAAATTGATGCAAATAAAAACAATAGCCGCACATCCCACTTTTAGCAGGTATACGGCTTATTTAAGCACTATTTAATTTTAGGCATTCACTTGCTTGTGCTCTGCTCGCCGATGTCATCCGATAAAGCGGTGGGCACCGGCGTATCTTGCGCTGTTTTTACCGCAGAGTCTTGAATGACGGCTTGTGCAAGCCCAGGCTCATGAATTGCTTTGCGCTGCATCTCCCTTTGCCTTGCGTATTGTTTTTTCAGGCTTTTCACATCTTTCCGCTTCAAAATCGTCATCACTACGCTCATTAAAATGAGCGCAAACTGTAAGACATACGCACTTAGGCCATTCTCTATTGTTTTCGAGAAGGACTCAAAGATGCCGCTTGTGTCCGAGACCAGATTTTGTCCAAGCAAAATCGCCGCTGTCAGCTGCGCAAAAAACGCAAACAACATAAGCACCACCGCCGCAGGAAACTGTCGCTCTCCACCACCCGTCGCCAGCGAGAAAACCCCGCCAAACAGCAGCACAACCCCTGCCAGTGCCCACATAAGCACCGAAAAGGTATACAAGAGCATAGGTAGTGCTTGCAAATGCTCATCCGCTATAACCATCACCGCAAAAAAATCATCTGTCAGTGGCAACCCTCGCATAACATCTATTGTAGGGCCAATGCTAAATGCAAAAAGTACACCCATAAAAAGCGCGAGTGCGCCCCCCAGCAAAAGCGCTAAAACGCCTGTGACTATGCAAATTGCTGTGCGTCGAGACGGTAGGGTGATTCCCCGTAAACTTTCCCCAAGCGGTGTCATGCAATATGGGCATTGCTCCACATGCTCTTTTAGCTTGCGCTTACAAACAGGACACTTCATCCAAACACTCCTTTGCCGGCCATTTCAGCGCACATTTTTTCTCTTCGGTTATGCACATCCACAAAAAGCTATCGGCCATCGCCCTGATTACTTGTATATGTATAGGGAGAATGCTGAGCCGCAGGCGGTGCTGTCGGTGGCGCAGATGTTCCATTCAGCGAAACATTGGTGACATTTGTAGAGTAAGGCGCATTCGCCACGCCACTTTGCGCAGCACCCACAGCGGCGCCCATCGCCGAAGCATGAGCAGAACCTGCCGCCGCCATAACAAGCGGCGCTACAACGGCACGATTTTGCATAATTGTGCGCTTGCGCATTTTCTTAAAGACCAGCAAAATACCCATTACTATTGCAAACACCGCACTTGGAGCAAACATGACTATGTACGGCACATACGTCAAATACGGGTTTGGCCCACTCGTTTGGACGGCAATAATTCCAAAATAATCAAAAGGCTTGCCTAAAATGCCATAGCTCAGCTCACCCATGTCAAAGTCCGCCCACACAAGAATTGCTATCACCCCTGCAAAAAGAACAAACCACAAAAGCACGGTGGATGCTGTAAGCGCGCTTTTGCCTCGACCCACACGCAGTGCATTGATGCCGCCGCCGATAAAGAGCACCCCTGCCAAAACAGCCATAAATATTGCGCCGCAATGAATAATGAATGGTATTCCGAGCTTTGTAAGTGTGCTAAAAGTAAACATCGACCCAAACGCATCCGAAGAAATAGCGGTGATGCGAGAGACCCACATCGCAATTTCCACCGCAAAATAGCCATAAATAACAAGCGTAAGTATGCCCAAAGCAATGCCGAAAATTCCGCACACAGTGTCCGCCTTGGTTTTCAGTGCGCCCGCCCCCAAAAGAGGCTTTGCTGCAAAGTTTTTTACCTGTGGCTGTGCGGGCTGTGCCTGTGGAATATTAGGATACACACTTGCAACATGGTGTTGCGTGTACTGCACTCCTTGCGGTGCACCCTGTGGCTGCATGTATCCCCGTGGAGCAGGTGGCTCAGCTTGAGGTTGTGCCTGCGTGTAATCTTGTGGCGCTTGAGAGTCATAGCCTCCTGTGCCTTGATACGCTTGTGGTACCTCTTGGCTATATGTTGTCTCGGAACATGTCACATTCGATGGAGCGGTATTTGCTTGCTGTGCAAAACCCGCCGAAACATCCGCACCGCACTGTGTGCAAAAGTCGGCTCTATCCGAAATATCCGCGTTACATGCGGGACAATTCATAAATACACCCCCACTGTGTAATTTTGTTTGAAAACGTCAATTTTACATGCTAATTGTATCACGCACAGACTTGGTTTGTAAAGGCATACGGCGCATAGGGTGTGGACAAAATGGTTGATTTTACTTTTTTGATATACCTCCTTTTCTGTAGGCAAGGGTAACATGCCGCCTTTTTTCGTGTGTGGCACATAGTATTTTCAATTCTATACATTCAGTCCCTACCCTTTTAATACTATACTTTTTGATGGCGGTCACGTCAGATTTTTTACTTTTGGTGCAACATATATCACCCAATAAAATCAAAGAGCATCGGCAGCTTGCCGATGCTCTTTGTATTGATTTGTAGCTGTGTAGTACAGCGGGTCTTACTGCCGAAACATAAAGCTATTTAGCTAAAAGTTATTGTCCAGCAGTTCTTGGTCGTCCCAGTCCTGTGAATCGGGATTGCGCATTGTTTGGCGCAGACCCAGCATTACCAGAACCTGACCCATAGCGTAGGTAATCATCAGGGGAGTCCATTCACACACCCATACCATCGGGTTGCGAATATCCTCGGTGAGCAGGAAGGTAACGATGGCGATGATAGCCAAAAGGAAAGCTCCTATGCGCCAGATAAATCCTGCCTTAGTGCGTTTGGCGAGGGTCTCCTCGTCGATGGTCTGTCCGGCCTCCATGGCAATCGCCTGCAGTTCCTCGTCCTTCTTCTTGTTCAGCTTGTTTACCAGCATCATTAGTATCATGATTACTCCGGTAATTGCACAGAACAGTGCAGCCATGAGGTTGAGCAGTGACCAGTGTGCGCCCTCTGCCGCAGCCTCAGGTGTTACCTCTGCGTCTGCCGGGTCAAGGGGAGGTGCCGGAGGAGGAGCCGCGTCGGTAAGTAGCGGCGGGGTGGGTATTGCTGCCGGGTCATCTGCCGCTGCGGGAGCGGGAGGTGCTGGCGGAGCGGGAGGTGCTGCCGGAGGGCCGGGGTCCGCCGGAGTGCCCGGGTCTGCCGGAGGCGTTACCGGTATTGTTGGGTCAGTTGGGTCAGTTGGGTCGGTTGGGTCGGTTGGGTCAGTTGGGTCTGTCGGGTCAGTTGGGTCAGTTGGGTCGGTCGGGTCAGTTGGGTCGGTTGGGTCTGTCGGGT
>CAYJGZ010000013.1:0-76188 GCA_964370045.1 uncultured Oscillospiraceae bacterium | reverse complement strand
CCCATACCCACAACCACGGCGATGGACATCACCATCACGACCACGGCGATGGGCATACCCACACCGAGAAGTCTACAGCGGATGCCACAAAGTCGGCGGGACTGCTCCGCTTTATGCTGACGCACAACATTCAGCACGCACAAGAGCTTGAAAAGATGGCGCAGATGCTCAAAGCCTCCGGTCAAGAGGAGGCTTATGCACAGCTTGTGCAGGCGGTAGAGCTGTACCAAGATGGCAATGCCAAACTGCAAGCTGCACTTGAAGCAATAGTATAGCGCACACACCCCGAAAGGAGCTACAATAGTATGTGTTTATCCACTGCCTACGCCCGCAAGGAGGGCGAAAAGATTTTAGCGGAATACGTGAGCGCAATGAACTTTGAGGGCGACACCATTCAGCTGACGGATGCGCTGGGCGGCAGCGTGAGCGTACGGGGAATTCTGCGCTCTGCCGACCTTTCCCGAGGTGTTTTAATCATCGACCCTGTGGAGTAGCCGCCACATACGCACTGCCGCAAAGTATGTGGGCGCGCTTAATGACGCCTGTTTACTTTTCGGCATATCTCCCCACCGCCGCAGGCGCTTGTGCGTGGTAGTCACACTTTTATTCACACAAAAAAGCTCGCCGAGCACCCACATCATGGGGCACTCGGCGAGCTTTTATTTTAGAAAATTTGTGCACATCACATTGCAAAAGCAAGACTAAAAGGTGCAAACACCCTGTATCCATGCGCCTGCCAGTGACATTGTCTCGTACTGGATGCGCCACTTGCCATCGATGTATTGCACGGAGGACATAGCCATGCCCTGTGCCTTCTTGTTCTCGAGGCTCTTGCCGGTGGGAGGGCCAAACTTGCTGTAGCCACGGTTTGTGCCATCCAGATAGAAGCGTCTCCACAGGCGGAAGCCGTCGTCTACCTTTACCACAAAGGCATCCATCATCACAAGCTCAAGGTCGGGGAATGCGGCAAGCAGCTGCATTACGTCGGCACGCACAGCCTCGGCGCCGCTGAGCATCCAGCCGGACTCACGGCGAATAGTAATATCTGCCGCATAAATGTCATAGGTGCTACCCACCCACTTGTAGTTGTAGATAAGCTGTGTGTACAGCTTAAAGTACTCCAAAATGGTTTCCTCGTCTATGTCCTTGTCTGTTATGTCAATAGCCTTGATTTTCTTTTCAATGGCCTTCATCTCATCATACAGTGCATCGGATTTATACATTTCGGTTTCCTCCTCTCTTATTCTGCATCGTCGCCGCAGCAGCACATCTCTTCCATGGGCATGTCGTCCATGTCATCGCAGCATCCGCAGTCGCAGTCAAAATCAAAATCGAACTCTTCCTCACGGCCTCTCTTCATCAGGCGGTCCATAGCCTCTGTGCTACGGCTGCCCCACTCTTCCACTACGCGCCAGCGGCCATCCACAAACTGCAGGTTGCACTGGCACAGGTCTATCATCTCGTGCGCTTCAAACGCTTCTCCGTTGCCCGGGCCATACTTACCGGGGCCTGTGTGTGTGCCCTTGAAGTAAACCGACTGTCCAAAGCGGAAGCCGTCCTCGGGGTTGCCCACGCACCAGATGTCCTTGAAGATAAACTCGGTGTCGGGGAAGGCGGCCATGTATGCCAGCGTGTCCTCCACCACCTTGTCCAAGCCAACAAGGTCGTCTCCACCCTCACGGTGGATAATCATGTTGTCATAATAGTAGTCGTAGATACGGCCCACCTGATGGTACTTCCAAATCAAGTGGCTGTAAGCCTCGAACAGCTCTGCAACTTGTTCCGGTTTTTCAAATTTGCAGTTGTCCACAATGGCTTCCAGTCTTTCGCGTTCGGCTATGGTCTTGTCAACATTCACGATACTTTCCTCCATTCTCATGTTTTGTCGCTTTTTGTTGTTCATTTATTTATCTATACAGCGCATTTTTCGCATAGGTGTCATATTCTCCCCTGCCAAAACTTCGCTATTACAGAACACATTTACACGCTTGTCACATAGTGCGCACACTGCCTCGTACCACAAGCTCCATTGGAATTCGCCTCTCCTCGCTACAGGAAGCATCCTCCATCACCATGTCCAAAACCCTCAGTGTTTCATCCAGCAGCATTTGATGATTGTGCGCTATGCTTGTAAGGCTATAGCCTGCCATCGACGCCATTTTTATATCGTCAAAGCCCACCACCGAAACGTCCTTCGGCACACAAAGCCCTGCCGCCCTAAAGGCATCTATTGCCCCTATTGCCATGCTGTCCTCCGAGCAAAACAGCGCATCCACGCCGCCGCACTCGCTCAAAATCCGCTGTGCGCTCTCATATCCACAGGCGTAGGTGTAGTTGCCCTTTATGTAGCTTAGCAGACGGCCACCCTTTTTTTGCACCTCGTCCACAAAGCAGTCGGTGCGCTCGTACTCGTTACTGCCGTGGCCCTCGCCCGAAATGTGCGCAAATGTTCTGTGGCCGCTTTTCACCAAAAGGTCCACCATCTGCCTTATCGGCTCTTCCACCGCACTGCGCACCGAGCTTGCCGCACTTGTAAACTTTTTTCGGTTAAACAAAATGACAGGCGTTCCACACTCATAAAAGTAATCCTCAATGTAGGATGTCGTGGCGCTGGCCATAATGATGATTGCATCCACACGATACTGGTGCACCTGCCGCACAATGTGCTCTATGCCAAGGACAGGGTCCGTCTCAAAGGTGAGCACCTGGCGGCCACTTTGCTGAAGGCGTGCTGTGAGCTTGAAAAAAATTTCCGAAAAAAAGTAGCCCACGTCCTCGCCCAAAACCACCGCTACAATATTTGTTTTGTTTGCGTTTAGGCTACGAGCAATGGCATTGGGCGTATAGCCCAGCTGCTCCGCCGCCTTTAGAATGCGCTGGCGTGTTTCCTCTTTCACCTTGCCGTCCCACTTTGGGTCGAACACGCGCGAAACGGTGGAGGTGGAAACCTTTGCTATCTGTGCAACATCCTTCGCCTTTGCTAAGTTTGCCCAGTTTTGTTGTGGCATATTTCCTCCATGACAACGCTATCATTTAAGCACAGTATACGCTTCCTCGCCGCATCTGTCAATAGTATTTTACGTAGCTTTTTGCATATACTTTTTGCTCACTCTTTGGTGGTATTGCGCATTTTTCTCCGCTCTGCCAAAAAGCTTGCCTACTTAACTAATTTGCACGTTGCAAAGAGGAAAAACAAGAATCACAAAAGCACTTACACGTTGCGCCGCATTCCCCACTTCTGCCAAGTTCACCTAAATGGAAAGCAGAATAATTATTCCGATGACAACGTTATCATTTCAAGAACAGTATATACTCTTACACCCTGTCTGTCAATACTATTTTA
Organism: uncultured Oscillospiraceae bacterium; assembly: GCA_964370045.1. GTDB lineage: Bacteria > Bacillota > Clostridia > Oscillospirales > Ruminococcaceae > JAAYCI01. Next base: position 72,845 of record CAYJGZ010000013.1, on the reverse strand, counting down.
CATAGCTAATTACATATACTTTTTTTCGATTATTTGGTGGTATTGCGCATTTTACCCTGCGCTATTTAGATTGCTTCCACCGCTACATGTGCACATATTTACAAAACAGGAGAGCCTCACAAAAGGCTCTCCTGTTTATTACCACACACGCTATTTGGCCGCGTTCCGCCCCGACACATGCTTTTTAATCAAAAGCAAAATTGCGCCGCACACCACGCAGAATATTGCCATGAGCACCATCGTGCTAAAGTAGCCGCCGCCACTTGCAGACTGCGCAATGCCTGCGCTGTACGGCCCCAAAAACGCCGATAGTATAAGCTGCAAATTCATCACACTGAGGTTGATGGGATAGTATTTTGTGCCGTACATGCGTGAAACATACGCCGAGTTGAATGTAGGCACACCACCATAGCACAGCCCCACAGCCACAAAGCCTACGCCCAGCAGTATGAGCGAGTTTGTCATTATTGCGCCCATCAGAATGAGCACCGTGAGCAATAGCGCACCGCTGTACAGCCACAGGCATTTTTTGCTGCCTATCGTATCAAACAGTATGCCTGCCACCACACGCCCTATTCCGTTGAATATGTTTAACAGACCCGCCACAAACGCCGCCTGCGCAAGGTTTTCGGTCATGCTACCTGCCATGGCCGCCGCAACGCCGATGATTGCAAGACCCACCGCCGCAAAAAAGCCTGCCCACATAAAGTAGGACACAAAGTTTCGGCTTTTCACCATTTGCAGTGTGGGAACATCCTCTGTCTGTGTAGCGGCCGCTTTTTTTGCGCCGCCACCAATCTCGCTTATCTGCTCCGCTGTGGGCAGGCGCATGAAAAGCGTTGCCACCGCAAGCAGAACGCTCAGCGCCACGCCAAACGACACAAACGTGCCCCGCCAGCCGTATGTGTCCATCAGCTGTACCGCCACAGTGCCCAGCACCATACCGCCAAATCCAAAGCCCATGAGGAGCACGCCGCTCACTGTGCCCTGCTTGTCCGGAAACCAGCGCAGTACGCTGTTCAGTATAGCGTTGTAGCCCATGCCCACGCCAAAGCCGCACATCACGCCGTAACATAGGTACAGCCCAATGAGCGAAGAAATAGTGGACGCAAGGCTAAAGCCTCCCAGCACAAACACCGCCGCACCCAGCATGACAATGCGAGGGGAAAACTTTTTGGACAAAAGCCCTCCGCCAAATCCACCAAGGCAAAAGAACGCCATGGAGATGGAAAACACAAGGCTTGTCTCGTTGCGTTGCCAGCCAAACTCGCCCTCCAGCGGCCCCACAAAAACACTCCACGCATAAATAAGCCCCATAAACAACATCGCAAGCACTCCGTTGAGTGCAAATAACCAACGCTTCCCCTTTACGCTCACTCTTTTCCCCCTACTATTTACTATAAGTATTATAACAATTCTGCCGCAGAACACGTCTTGCTCCTCGGCAGAATTATCACACTCCCACTATCCCTGCACAAAGCGTATCAGTTTTGTCCAACATCTAAAACAAACTAATCCACCCTTACAATTAAGCTGTTGAGGTTTTTTATCTCTCCGTAAATCCCATTTGTCGCATCGGAAGTTTCTGCTGCAATCTCGGTGTTTCCAATAACAACCTGAGAAATATTGTGAATGCTATCTCCAACACTGCAAATAATGCTCGACTGCTCCGTTGAGGATACGTTGATTTTTTGAATTATATCCGCAATATCTTCAATGCTACTTGTCACATCGGTCAAAGAATTGTTTGTTTTATCCACCATTCGCTTACCGTCTGCTATTGCATTTACAGTGTTGTTTATCATAAGGTCGGTATCTTTTACCGCTTTTGCGCTTGATGAGGCAAGGCTTCGCACTTCCTCTGCAACAACCGCAAATCCCTTTCCGGCACTTCCCGCTCTTGCCGCCTCAATAGAGGCATTTAGCGCCAGCGTGTTTGTCTGAAACGCAATGGACTCTATAGTTTTAAGGATAGTGTTGATTTCAACAGAAATATCAGAAATATTGTTTATTGCCGCCGTCATCATTCGCATATTTTCGTGAATATTGCTCAGTTGCCTGTTAGAAGTGTCCGACAGGTGCTTGGCAAGCTCCGCATTTTCAACATTTCCACGGCTTACAACAGCAATTTCATCAACTTTTTTTACCACCTCTTCCACAGAAGCAGACTGCTGCGCAGTACCTTGCGTAAGGCTTTCCACGGTGGAAATCATGTTGTCAGCCGAGGAGGATAAGCTATCGGAAATCACTTTTATCTCGCTTACCATTTTTGCCTGTTTTTTCTTTTGCTTTTTCAGCTCAAACATCTTATCGTCCACATCTTTTACCATAACGAGCGAGGCATAGTTTTGTTGCTTTTCATACTCAATTTTTGTGACTATTATTTTCACAACTACAACCGTAGCTACACAGCCTGCCCACATAAAAACCATGCCTTTTGCCAAGTAAAATATATCATATCCTACCATAAAGTAGCCATTAAGCACTGTTACTACCAATGAAAAAATGCCCGAAGCTATCGCATTGACAAGTGTTGCTTTATAGTTGAAAAATAGTCCGGTGATAATATTTCCGGCAAGTAACGCACTGTAAGTGTGCGGCGAGCCATCACCCATTACCGCAGGCACAATAATCGCACACATCTCCGCCGTCATCAAGATATATGTTTTTATCGTGCTGCGAATAATCCTTTTAAGCCCAAAAACAATCGCAAAGGAAACAACGCCAAACGCCAGCATTACAAGACCGATAGCTACCTTACCTTCCAAAACATACGGAATCGGCATCATGATAAAAAAACAAATGGCAATCGCTATGTTGATTTTATAAATAACGTTTTGATTAAACCTATCCTTATCTCCATTCACAGATATGCGCCTCCATCAACCTTACGCCTATATTCGGCTTGCCATTCACCACAAACACATAAATTGTTCATCATTTTTTCACAAAATGAACTCATACCGCAATTATACGCTATGATATGTGCAACCGCAAGTGGTTAGATGGATTTACTGTGAACTATTTGTCAATCTTATGTAATCAGACAAAAGTTGCTGATTTTATGCAAATATATATACCAGCATGTATATCAAAACAGCGCAAAAGCCAAGCCCAAACAGCAGTAGTACATAGGAAAAACTGCTCGTCACGGTGGCCTTGGGCAGGGGGCGTTGCTCCTTTGGGGCGGTGGGCGAGATTATATTGCAGTACTTGCCCAAAAACCTGCCGGGGAACTTTTTGGGGTTCACCGGGCGCAACAGCACAAAGCACACTGCCCTCATCCCAATGTCTGGCAGCTCGGACAAGAACTTTGCAATCACGGGTAGCAAGGTGCCCATCGCAAAGGCTGTTATTTTTTCGGGCAGTATCTGCACAAACTCCACCGCCACGCAAAACATCTCCACAGTGCACGCCAAGCCAAACTTTATGCCGCCGAACACCCCTTTTGTGCGGTGTATTTTTCTGCGGGCTTTCGCCACAGGGTGAGCGCTGTGCAAAAGATGCCGCCGCAGCAGCACAAACACCACTATTCCCACCGCAAGCGATATGAGTGCACCTCTTAGGTTTATCCACGCAAAGTACGCTACATCGTGGGACGGCTCCTGCCCATACATGATGCCCTGCATAATTGCCGCAGGCGTGTTCATCGAAATACGTGGGTAAATACCCAGAGCCAGCGGTAAAGCACCACCCACAAGTAGCACCGCCGCCGCAGGGCGTGTTATGTAGCTTTTGTTCATGCAATCCATCTTTTGCTGTGTGTCGGCGCTTTTGTTTTTCTTTATAAAAATCACCACAAAAAGCCGTAACATGTACGCCACCGTAAGGCCGCCGCAGATTAAAAACAGCGGCTCTACCACGCTGAACACGGGCGCAATTTCGGGAATGTGCGTGCACTCCACAAGGCTCTCATGCAGTAGTGTTTTGCTGACGTATCCGTTTAGCGCAGGTATTCCGCCTGCGCCTGCCGCCCCCACCAAAAACGCAAACATCAAAAGCGGCTTTCCACGCCCAAAGCCGCAAATTTCGCTAAGGCGCAGCTTGTGCAGGTTCATGTACACTACACCTGCGCACAGGAACAGCACAAGCTTCAAAAGCGAGTGGTTCATCATGTGCAGTACCACCCCACGCACCGCAAGCGCATTGTGCCCGCCCAAAAAGCCTGCCGCCGCAATGCCCACCGTGATAAAGCCTATTTGCGATATGCTGGAAAATGCAAGTGCACGCTTTAGGTTGTCGCTGAAAAGTGCGCACACAGCGCCCAGTATCATGGAGACAGTGCCCAGCGCCAAAATCAGGTAGAACCAGTCATAGCTACCATACATGATGTTCATGCTCACGAGCATCACCCCAAAAACGCCCGTCTTTGTGAGGATGCCGCTGAGCAGTGCGCTGGCAGGCGCAGGTGCGGCAGGGTGCGCACGTGCGAGCCAAAAATGTAGCGGAAACATGCCTGCCTTTGCGCCAAACCCCACCAAAAGCAGCCCCGACGCAAGCATTATCACCTCGGGGCTTTGGCTGTTTTCAAACATGCCCCGCAACGCCTCAAAGTGCAGTGTGCCCCCCTGCGTGTACAGAATGAACATGCCCATCAGCATCGCCATGCCGCTCGCCACCGCCACCACAAGGTATATCCTCGCCGCTCGCAGGCTCTCCGGCTTTTCGTCCTGCGCCACCAGCGGATAGCTCGCAAAGCCCATAAGCTCGAAAAACATAAAGCAGGTCAAAAGGTCCGCCGACAAAAACACGCCCATCACAAACCCTTGCGTGAGCAGAGTAAACAGCCAGTACCTCGCCTTTTTTTTGTAGTCACGCAGGTAAGAGGGGGAAAAAACAGTGGTGGCAAGCCACATAAATGCGCTGATGCAAAGGTACATCGCCCGAAAGCCGTCCAGCACAAAGCCAAGCTCAAAGCCGCCAAACGAAAAGTTCAGCATGGTGCTCTGTCCATTTTGCACCACCTGCACAAGTAGCACCGCCGCAAGCAGCATCTCAAGCGTGCACACCGTCGTCGCAAAAGCACCCAAAAGGCGGTCGCTTTTGCGCCCGAGAGCATAACAGATAAGCGCACCTGCAAGCGGCAACGCCACAAGCATTACCATCAGTATTTGTACCACCCGCTCGCCCCCTCGCCCTTTGCGTCTGATTTGTTCCCCATCGCTCGTTTCACTGCTAAAACACTGCATACACTCGGTGCTACAGCGCCGCCGAAATTATCCCCTCAAAAAAGCCCTTTATCGGCTCAAAGAAAAAGCCTATGCCCACCGCAAGCGCCGCAAGCAGTATCTGTGGAATGTACATCAGCGGCGACAGCTTTAGGTTTTCACCCTTGTACGCATTGCTGTTCATGCCGGGGAAAAAGCCACGTATGGGAATGGGCAAAAGATACCCTGCCGCAAGCAGTGCGCTGAAAAGCAGCATCACAGGCCCCAGCCACACAAACACACCCGTGTCAGAGGTCAGCGCACCCGTGGCGAGATTCCACTTGCTCAAAAAGCCGCCTGTGGGCGGAATGCCCACCACCGTAATGGCAAACAGCGCTATGCACCAGAACGTCATGGGCATACGCACCCCAAGGCCTTTCAGCTGTTCCACCTCGGTAACGCCCGTCTTGTAGGTTATAGCGCCTGCCGAAATGAACAGGCCGTTTTTAATGATGCTGTGCACTATTATGTGGAAAAGCGCACCCAAAAGCCCCCCTGCCGCAAGCGTTGCCATGCCGAACATTATATAGCTCAGCTGGCTGATGGAGGAATAGGCAAGCCTGCGCTTTAATACAGGCTGACGGTACGCCATTACGCCGCCGATAAAGATGGACAAAAGGCTTAGCACCAGCCATGCCACCTGCACAAACGTGCCCCGTATAAAGTCTGCACCCACCAGCTGGAACACAAAGCGGAACACCGCAAATACTCCGGCTTTTGTTATCACGCCCGACAGGATGGCGCTTGCAGGAGAGGGCGCTACCGAGTGGGCGGAGGGTAGCCAGCCGTGCAGAGGGAACATACCTGCCTTTACCCCAAAGCCCACAATCGCAAGCAGCGTGCCCACCAGCATAAGGTTTTCGTTGCCGGCAAGCTTTGCCGCATCCAAAACACCGCCGGGGGTGAACGTGACGCTTGTGCCGAAAGTGAACACCATGAAAAAGCCTATGAGCGCAAGCGATGCGCCCGCAATAGAGAAAAACAGGTACTTGAGCGCCGAGGCGATGGCCTCCTTTGTCAAGGAGTGAAGCACCAGCGGCATACTTAAAAACGTCATCATCTCAAAGAAAAGGTACAGCGTGAGCAGGTTGCCCGCAAACGCAACACCCATCAGCGTCCCCAGCGTCAACAGCCAAAAGGTGAAAAAGCGCTTTTCGCCCCACTCGTGCTTCATGTACTCAAAGGAGAAAATGCCCGTGATTATAAACATCACAGCGCACAAAATCGCAAAAAACTTCGCCGCTTCATCCGAGCGGAAAAATATGGGCAGGCCCTCCCCCAGCTGTATTACATCCTGCCGCATGGTGGGCATGAGCACAATGTACAAAACAAGCAGGGCGTTCACCGCCATAACTGCGCCCACAAAAATGCGCATCACCGTCGGCTTTGCCAGCGGCTTTATCCCTGCCAGCGCCAGCGCCGACAGCACGGGTAGCAACACGGGAAACAGCAAAAAAATCTGCTCCAAAATACACTCTCCTTACAAAAAATACAAACTGTCGGCAGGGTCTATCCGCCGCTAAACACGTTTATCTACAATCTTCACGCAAAAACCGCAAGCCCCTGCTCTATGGCAAACACAATGGGCGTGGACACAAGCCCCAGCGCAAGGTTCACCGCTATGAAGCCTACCATGGCAATGCTGTATGCGAATGTCCGCCTGGGCGGCGGGGGTGCACCCTCACTGCACATCACATCACACGGTTTCGCATCGCCATTTGCCGCAGGCTGTGCGTTTTTATCCTCCGTGCTTTGTGCGTCGCTCTTTGCGAGCTGTGGCATCAGCTTGTGTGCCAAGGCCTCTGCCATGCCCGGCCGCGCGCTTTCCGACTGCTTTTTGGAAAAAATGCACATTAAAACAGGTAGATAGTACATGGCGTTTAGCAGCGTGCTGAACAGCATGACCGCAAGTATCACCGCCGTGTCAAAGGGTGTGTTGAGCGAGGCTGTTGCAAACACAAACTTTGATATAAAGCCCGAAAACATGGGCACGCCGATTATGGAAAATACGCCGCACAAAAACGCCGCTCCTGCCAGCTTGTCCTTGCGTGCCGCACCTCGCAATTCTTGCAGTTCCTTTTTGCCGCCGCTCACCTGCGAGAGCCTGCCTGCCGCCGCAAACAGCATGGACTTGCTTGCCGCATGTGCGAGTATGTGAAAACAGGTAGCCGCCATGCCTGCGGCCGTGCCCACGCCTATGCCCAGTATTATGTACCCCACCTGCGCAACGGAGGAGTAGGCAAGCATTCTTTTTATGTTGCGCTGGCGCATCGCCTTTAGCGAGCCTACCACAAGGCCTACAACACCAAACACCATGAGCACGTCTGTTATGCGCAAAAGCTCCATCGTTTGCATACCGAACACACGCATGTATATTTTAATCAGCAGAATGATATAGCACTTTATGACAATGCCCGAAAGGATGGAGGAGGAGGCCGTGGTGGCGGTGGCGTGCGCCTGCGGTAGCCAGCCGTGAAAGGGAAACAGCGCACACTTTATGCCCAGCCCCACCGTGAAAAGCCCCAAAATGATAAACAGCGGCATCTCGTACTGTCCGCTTTGCATCAGCACCGCTATGCTCTCGTGCAGGTATTCCATCGCAAGGTGCCCCGTGACGCTGTACAGCATCGCAATGGCAAACAGAAAAAGGCTTGTGCCCACAAGGCTCATTATGAGGTACACCACCGTCGCCACCAGCGACTTGCCCCCCGGCTTTGCCACAATAATACAGCAGGCGGCTATGGTGATAATGTCCACAAACACATAGCTTGTGAAAAGGTCGTTTGTATAGATAAGCGTCAGCTGTGCCGCCATGAGCATGTTGCACATCACGTAGTAAAAGGGCAGCTTCTTTTGGGGCACATCCTGCGCAAGCTCCTGCCCGCCCGACAAAAGGGACAGTAGCATTATCACGCCCACCAAAAGCGCCATCACGCCCTCCAGCGGCCCTGCACGTAGCTCGTTGCCAAACGGCGCAGGAAAGTGCCCCATGGAGTACACAAAGCTGTTATTCATGCTCAGCGTGTGCGCCAGCACCCCTGCGCTTAGCACTGCGCCTGCCGCCGTGACAAAAAGGCTTAGCGCGCGTGCCGCTATGTTTGGCAGTATCAGGCACACAATGCCCGCAACAAGGCAGGCCATAATGCTGAAAGAGGGGAAATTTTGGACAAAAGGAAGCATTTAGCACTCCCCTTCCGTCTGGCGAACCTTTTTAATAATCTTATCAAGGTCCAGCGTTTCGTATCGCTTGTAAAGGCTTAGAATAAGCGCCAGCGCAAACGCCGTCATGCTCACCGAAATGACAATGCCCGTGAGTATAAGCCCTGTGGGCACGGGGTTCACATACAGCTCCGCCTGCTCCAGCCCCGGCTGTACAATAGGCTCAACGCCTCCCTGCACATAGCCCTTCGCCGCCAAAAAAAGCAGAACGGCGGAGTTTAGAATATTAAGCCCCAGCACCTTTTTTACAAGGTTTTTGTGCAGTAGCAACGTGGTAAAGCCTATCCCAAACAATAGCACCGACACAAGCTCGTAATAGTTGCTAAAAAGGTTTTCCGCCATCAGAGCATCTCCCCCTTGCTGAAAAGTACGTAGATGACATACATGGTGCTACACACCACCAGCCCCACGCAGATGTTTAGCGGTAGTATAAGCCCTCCGCTGAACAGCGAGCCGGGCGTGCCCAGCGGAACTATGGACTCTATGTGGTTTGCTCCCACAAAAAAAGAGTAGCTTTTTGCCAGCGCATAAAACATTAGCGAGGCAAACACGGTGCGCTCAAACGTTTTGTACGAAAAGAACTTGCGCACCTTTTTTGTGCCATAGCTGCTGGCGAACAGTATCAGCGCAGAGCCCATAATAGCACCGCCCGAAAAGCCGCCGCCCGGGCTTAGGTGCCCGTTGAACACAATATACACTCCAAAAAGCGCTATCATAGGAACAAGGAGCATGGACATCTTTTTTAGGATTATGTCGTGGCGCGGCTCCTCCATCTCGTGCAAAAAGTCATCAAACGCATCCCTCTTGCCCTCGTTGCGCAGCAGCATAAGCACGGCGCACACCGACATGAACAGCACGCACGTCTCCCCAAAGGTGTCAAACGCACGATAGTCGAGTATCATGCCTGCCACGGCGTTTGTTGCGCCCGTCTGCGAAAGCCCCTCCTCGAGATACTGCCGTGACACCTCGTTGTTTGTGGGGTTTTCCCACTGCCCGAACTCGGGCAGGCCGCTACTTGCCAAAAGCAGTGTAGCCACCACCACAAGGCAGACGAAAACACACAGCACTATGTACAGCTTGCGGAAAACTTTTTCGCCCTTTTCCTCACGCCAGCGCACATACCTTTTGCGTACCTGCAATATGTAGTTGTTTTTTTGCACCTTGTCGGCATTTTGCATTTTTTTGCTCCGTCAAAGTTTTTTAGGCACTGCCTATAATCGGACACATAAAACGGGGTTGAACTGCGTTAAGCGAGAGAGAGAAGATATACCAAAAAGCCAAACCTGCGCTTTCGTCCACGCCCATTTTTTCTTTGTATTCCATCACTTGTCTGCGTTTTTCTGCTCCGCCTGCTCGTGGTGCTCCTCGTGCTCCTTTTCGATAACACGTATGCGCTTTAACACCACAAAAAACAGTATGCTGGATATTCCGGTGCTCACCGCCGCCTCGGTGATGGCAAGGTCGGGCGCACGCAAAAACAGCCACACCACCGTCATCGCAAGGCTGTACGCCGCAAACACTATCACCGACGCAAGCAGGTGCTTTGAAACACACACCGCAACAGCCGCTGTCACCAAAAAGCCCAGCAAAAGTATCTCAGTTATTATCATTGCGCACCACCTCGCATTCCTTTTCAATGTCGGGGTTGGTCGCCACTTCAAGGTAGGCTATCAGGTGGCTGGACACGGGGTTTGCTATCCACAAAAACACAACGAGAAGCATCATCTTAAGGCTGGTGGCATCAAAGCCTCTCAGCACTATCATGCCGCTGACCGTGAGCAAAATGCCCAGCGTATCGCATTTTGAGGCGACATGAATACGGTTGAGCACATACTTAAAACGGAAAATGCCTGTCGTTGTCACAAACAGCGCAAACAGCCCCGAACCTATCAGCGCCGCCGCCGCAAGCATCCTTACCCACTCAAGTATTGTCATGCTTGTTCCTCCTTTTGGGAAGATGCCCATGCTCACTTTTTTTCTGATTGTGTATCTCCGGCTCTTCCTCCTCGGTAGGGGCGGTTTTGCCCGCATCGGCGGGGTTTGGGTGATGCGGCAACAAGTAACACTTACTCAGCACCACCACCGCCAAAAAGCTTATCATCGCATACACCAGCGCCACATCCACAAGGCTGTCCTGCTCCAGTAGCAGGGACAGCGCCGTTATGATTATTATGGTTTTTGTACTTATAAGGTTTACCGAGACCACCCTGTCCGTAAAGCGTGGGCCTAAAATAGCACGTAGCAGGCAGGCGCACACCGTCACGCTCAGCCCTATGACGGTGGCCCACATCAAAATATTCCTAAGCTGTTCATACATCGCCCTTGTCCGCCTCCATCCTAAGCAAGCGCCGCTCAAACGCTGTGTTCTCTATGCCCTCGCCAAAGTGGTGGTTTAGGCAGTGCACGCAAAACGTGCCCTCGTCCTCCGCCACCGTGATGGTGCCGGGTGTCAGCGTGATGGAGTTTGCCAGTACCACCCGTGCGGCATCGTGCTTTAGCCGTGTTTTGAAAAACACCAGTTGCGGCTGTATCTCCGTCTTGCGTGAAAACACAAAGCGTGTTACCTCAACATTCGCCTTTATTGTCTCAACAATCAACAGCACTATATACTCTATGCCGTAAAACAGTTTTATTATCACCTTTTTTTCGCTCTTTAGGCTGTAGCCCATGTATCTGCAACAAAAGCCAAACATCAAAACCGCAACAGCCGCGCCAACAATCACAACAGGCACTGTCAGCCTTGCATTAAATGCAATCCATAAAAAATACAGTGCAAAAAACATGCGAGCACCCCCTTATGCTGTGCTTTTCACCCAGCGCAAACTTTGGGCATATATTACCGTTCGGAATGCGCAACCCCACATTATGTAGGATACACATCCCGAACATTGCTACGCCATCTCTTTACAGGGTGTGGATAAAAGCGGTGGTTTGGTTTTTTGGTATATCCCCAGCCTACGGCCGGGGATATACCGCATTCTTCTCCCACTTAACGTGTTCTAAATCATTTCTGCTTGGCCACTCCCTCTTTACAGAACATGATACCATTTAACATAATACTCGGTCAACCCACAGGGTGTGGCACGCATCTGCTTTTTGTGCGCAAATTACGCTTATATGCGTTTAATTTTGGGTGAAAAAGCGGCACACCCTGCCGCAACAAAAAAGCACACCCATTAAACGAGTGTGCCCTCTTTTGCTTTTCTTGTGTGACAATGTGGTGTGCTTTTTCGCCGGGAGTGCGAAAAAGGTGGTGTTGATGAACAAAGGATTGGCAAAATCGGGAGATGTTTTTTTGTTAGACAATACAAAAACCGCAGGCAATACTTCGTGTATTAACGAGGATTTTTGTGAAGTATAGCAAAAAAGGAACCGATGTATTTTGCTAATCCGACTTTATCAACACCGCCAAAAATACCACCTATTTATGCCATCCGCCTTGTCGCAAGCTTCAGCCTTGTTACCACAAGCCGCACTACCAATATCTGTACAGGCGCCATTATCACGCTCTTCAATATACGTGTGGGCAGTAACACAAAGTAAGACTCCCCAAACAGCATGTGCAGCCACAGCGTATCCAAGCACAGATTGAGCACCAGTGATATTATGAGCACCGCAATTATCACACGTGCCCAGCTGCTGTTTTTATACAAAAATATGCCGTACACAAGACCTGTGAGTATCGCTGTGAGCGTAAAGCCGGGGAAATACGGCCCTACAGGAAAGAGTATCGCCCCCAAAAAGTCCGCACAGCCGGCGCACGCCGCCGCCCAAAACGGGCCGAACATGACAGCGCTCATGGCTATGGGCAAAAACGCAAACCCGATTTTCACAATGGGTGTTTGGATAGACAAAAAGCGGGACAAAACCAGCTCTGTCGCAAGGAAAAGTGCAAGGTACAAAAGTTTCTTCGTGTTCATTTTGAGCATAACAAAAGACCTCCTTTTTGTGTAGTGCCACAAATAGTAGGTCCCTATTGTGGCAGCGGATGCGAAATGACACCGCGGGCAAAAACCCCTTCGTCCGATGGCAACCTCCCATCCATCGGCACTTGACGCGTCATTTCTACTCTGACTAAATCTTCATGTCATCTTACGATATGCCTGCCTTGCAGGCTGTGAAGTATTCACCACCCCTTTCCATTTCATCTGCTTTTGATTTGCACTTTTATTATACACAAAAAAAGCGAAAAATACCACCTTTTTTACTATATATACAAAAAAATACCCACCACAAAGTACAGCCTTGTGGTGGGTTTTTGCATTTGTCTTTATCTATCGCGCTATACTTTGTTTTTTGAGGGTTTTAGCATGGTACACCACATCAGCATACCAAGTATAAGTCCGCCTATAATATTTCCTATCGTTACGGGTATTAAGTTTGCGGTGAACAAATTACCCACCGTCAGCACGGAGGTGTCCACACCTGCCTCCACCGCAAGAGCGGCGTATGTGGGGTTCATGTTTGCGAATATCGCCGCAGGGATGTTGTACATATTTGCGATGCTATGCTCAAAGCCTACCGCCGCAAACAGCGCAACAGGGATGTATGCTCCAAGGATACGCCCCACGGAGTCCTTCGCCGCAAGCGATGCAAGCACTGCCATACACACAAGTATGTTGCAGAGGATGCCCATGACTATTGCGTTGCCGAAAGGTAGAGAAAGCTTTGATACCGCCGCTTTCATGGTGTACACCGCAAGCTGGCCGTCCGAGTACTTGAACTGCCCAAAAAACGCACAGCCTGCCGCCACCATAAGGCCGCCCACAAAGTTGCCCACATACACAAAGAACCAGTTGCGCAACATTTTTACAATAGTTGTCTTGCGGCTGGCCACCGTCATGCAAATCATCACGTTGCCGGTGAAGAGCTCCGCACCCAAAAGAATAACCATCGGCAGGCCAAACGCAAACGTAAGCCCGCTCACCATGCGCTGTGCGCCCACCTCGTCAATGCCGTGCGCCGATGTGTTGCTGAACACCGCCGCCATTGCGATAATAAACCCCGCAAAAATCGCCAGCGCAAACATCTTGCCCAGTGTGCGGTCCGCCTTTACTTTTCCTGCGTCGCAGTAATACTGCGTCACCTCTGCCGGAGACATCAAACTCATACTTCTACCTCACCTTACCCTTTTTTATTTGTCCTTACTTTATTTTTTCAAAGTAATACCCCACGGCAGGTGGCGTTTTGGTTGTGTCGACAAACAAAGGGTTTGCAAAATCGAAAGATGTTTTTTTGCCGGACAACACAAAAACCCATGCAATACTTTGTGTATTAACGAGGATTTTTGTAAGGCACGGCAAAAAAGAACCGAAGTATTTTGCCAATCCGACTTTGTCAACACTGCCGTTTTAGTACACCTGCTTGTAGGGCATCACTTTTATTCAAAAATTTTTGCTTACGCCTTGCTTTGGCGGGTCGCCGCCATCACAACATGCTTTACCAAAACGCTCGTGGTCACCGTGCCCACGCCACCCGGAACGGGTGTCACGCTACCCACAGTGGCCATTGCATCATCGTAGTTTACATCTCCGCAAAGGTTACCCTCTTCGTTCACGTTGATGCCCACGTCAATGACCACCTGCCCTGCCGAAAGGTAGCTCTTGTCCACCATCTGCGCGCGCCCTGCCGACACAATGAGTATCTCCGCCTGCCTGCACACGGCCGGCATGTCCGTTGTGCGTGTGTGGCACATGGTCACGGTGGCATGTCTGCCCATCAGCATCATCGCCACGGGCTTGCCCACAACAAGGCTACGCCCCACCACCGTCACGTTTTTGCCCTTGGGGTCCACACCGTAGTAGTCGAGAATTTCCATACATGCGGCAGGTGTGCAGGGCGGATAGCCCGTGTCCACCCCTGCAAAAACTCCTGCAAGTGAAGCGTCGGTGATTCCGTCCACGTCCTTTTGGGGGCACAGTGTATTTCGCACGATGTTTTCGTCTATCTCTTTGGGTAGTGGACGGAACAGCAGAACGCCATGCACCGCACTATCCTTGTTAAGCCGCTCTATTTCTTCTATCAGTGCGTCTTGGGAAATAGCTTGCGGCAGGCTTACGTGCCTTACGTCCACACCTATTTTTTCACACCGCTTTGTCGCTCCACGCTCGTACGAAACATCGTCGGGGCGCTCGCCCACACGCACAATCGCAAGTGTCGGGGTAACACCTTTTTCCTTTAGCTGCACTACCTGCTCGCTCAGTTTTTGGTTCAGCGCTTCCACTACCGCCGCGCCTTTAAGTACCTCTGCCATGCTTTGTCACTCCCTTATAAACAGCATTTTGGGCTTGGCTACTCAAACTTCGCCGCCACAAATGCGTAAATTTCGTCCGCTTTTTTGTTGTACTTACAGAGCATGTCGTTTGCCTCTTTGTTCAGCTTTTGTGCATACTCACGGTCTGTCATGCCTTTTGTGTTGATAAACACATTCAGCGATGCACCCTGCAGTGCCGCCTTGCAAAACACAACGCCCACGCCCACGTCCGAGATGGCAATGGCAGTTCCCTTTTGTGCGAACTCCTCCTGCAGGTCTATCGCCTCGCAACAGCACTGCATTATCTCCATGGGCACACTGCACGCAAGCTTTGTGGCCTCCTCCAGCACACGTGCTTTTTCCGCCTGTTGCTCGGGCGTGTCCTTGGGCATTCCGTACGCCTTGCTCAGCGGCTCAAACACATCCGCATCCTTTTGCACCAGCGCCAAGAGCCTATCCTGCAGGGCATCCGCCCTTGCTTTCATCTCGGTGATATCCTCCTGCACATCTGCATACTTTTTTTTGCCGAGTGTCAGGCTTCCCACCATGTTGCCCAGTGCCGTGCCCACAGCACCCACCAGTGCCGCCGCACCGCCGCCACCCGGCGTTGGTGCTTTGGACGCAAGCACCTGCACAAACTCTGTACAACTAAGATTTACCGACTGCATATGTTTACCTCCATATTTTTGCGCACATCAAGTAGATGACCCAGCGCAAAATATTTTCGCTATTTTTATATAATGTTGACATCAAAAATCACGTGTCATTGCCAAAATTTCACTATTCAACATTTTTCGCACAGATGGCGCACCATGCTGTACAAAAAGGCAGTTCCCCTACCCACCGAATAGCAGTTTACCAAACCGTATCCTATATAGTCAACATATTTTTTTAAGTGAGCATTTCATCCGCTCTCTAAATGTGCGCAAAGCCCCACATCGGAGCTTTGCGCACATTTGCTTATGGCTTTTTCACTAAAACAGTCCCGTAATTTTTCCGCTCGCATCCACGTCAATTCTCTCAGCTGCGGGCACAGGAGGCAGGCCGGGCATTGTCATAATTTCGCTTGTCAGTGCCACGATGAAGCCCGCACCTGCGGAAACTTTCAGGTTGCGCACAGTGACCTTAAAGCCCTTGGGCGCACCCAAAAGCGACGCATTATCGCTAAAGCTGTACTGCGTTTTCGCCATACATATGGGCATGTTGCCAAAGCCGAGCGCTGTAAGCTGTGCCGCCTGCTTTTGTGCGGCGGGTGTAAGCTCCACGCTGTCGCCATGGTACACCTTTGTCACGATGGCCTGCAGTTTTTCCTCAATGGACAGCTCCTGCTCATAGCAGAAGGTGAACTTGCTCGGCTCTTCGCACAGCCGCACCACTTCTTTTGCGAGCGCAACGCCGCCCTCGCCGCCTTTGCCCCACACTTCGCTGAGCGCCACGTTCACTCCCAGCTTGCGGCACTTGTCCTCCACCAGCTTCAGCTCCGCCTCTGTGTCGGTGGGGAAGCGGTTTATTGCCACCACTGCGGGCAGGCCGTACACCTTAGTGATGTTTTCCACGTGTTGCAGAAGGTTTGGCAGGCCCTTTTCCAGCGCAGAGAGGTTCTCGTCTCCAAGCTCCGCCTTGGCAACGCCGCCGTGGTGCTTGAGCGCACGCACTGTCGCCACAATAACCACCGCATCAGGCACAAGCCCTGCCATGCGACATTTGATGTCGAGGAACTTTTCTGCGCCGAGGTCTGCGCCGAAACCTGCCTCGGTGACAGCATAATCGCCGTATTTCAGCGCTAAGCGAGTGGCCATGACAGAGTTACACCCGTGGGCGATATTTGCAAAGGGACCGCCGTGGATAAACGCAGGGGTGTGCTCCAGCGTCTGCACAAGGTTCGGCTTTAGCGCATCTTTCAAAAGTGCCGCCATCGCACCCTGCGCCTTTAGGTCGGCCGCCGTTATGGGCTTTTCCTCACGTGTATAGCCCACAATGATGCGTGCACAGCGCTCTTTAAGGTCGATAATGTCCGAGGAAAGACATAGCACAGCCATAATTTCGCTTGCCACTGTTATGTCAAAGCCATCCTCACGGGGCACGCCGTTTGTGCGCCCACCAAGGCCATCTGTAACAAAACGCAGCTGGCGGTCGTTCATATCCACAGCACGCTTCCATGTAATGCGGCGGGTGTCTATTTGCAGTGCGTTGCCCTGATAGATATGGTTGTCCAGCATGGCGGCAAGCAGGTTGTTCGCCGCACCTATTGCGTGAAAGTCCCCGGTGAAGTGCAGGTTGATGTCCTCCATGGGCACCACCTGTGCGTAGCCGCCACCTGCCGCGCCGCCCTTTACGCCAAACACAGGGCCAAGGCTGGGCTCACGCAGTGCCACCACTACTTTTTTGTCGATAAGATTAAGTGCATCCGCAAGACCCACCGTTGTGGTAGTTTTGCCCTCACCTGCAGGGGTGGGGTTTATGGCCGTCACCAAAATCAGCTTGCCATCCGGCACATCCTTTTTTTCTTCGAGCACAGCGTAGTCTACCTTCGCCTTGTACTTTCCGTACATTTCAAGGTACTCATCCCCCACTCCGAGCTTTGCCGCAATGTCCGCCACAGGCAACATGCTTGTCTCCTGTGCAATCTCAATATCCGTTTTGTAGCCCATACTGTTCCCTTCCTTTCTTTTTGAGTACAATTGTGTTTATGACGGGTTCAAAAACTTCTTTCCCAAAACCTCAGTCTTGCAATACCCTACATTATTATACATAGGCAAGTTTATCTCTTCACAAATTGCAGACTATGTTTATTATATCACAAAGTCTCTCAGAATCATAGATGTATTTTACATAAACTTTTTACTCCACTTCATGATTAAGTGTTCCCTTTTCATGAACATTTATCCAAGACGCAACAAAGCCTTGTTTTTACTTGCTTTCTACTTTATAATCAGAGCATCAGGCATGTATTTCGGCCTCGCATCATATTGTGCTTGGTTTTTTATTAGATGCGATGTAATTTTCACAGCATGAATTAAACTTTCAGGCAGGTGGTAAAATGGCTCATGTTTTGGTATTGGGAGCAGGTGTCTCGGGGTGTGCTGCGGCACAGCGCTTGGCGGACTGCGGCACATCGGTTGTATTGGTAGAAAAGCAGGCGGAGATTGGCGGCAGGGCTCGCCACTACGGATGTAAGGCCACCGATAAGTGCAACAACTGCGGCGTATGTCTTAGCGGCACATTGTTTGAGCAGGTGAAAAAGCATCCGCTCATCGAGTGTGTCGCAGACGCACAGCTCCAAGGCTTATCGGGTACTAAGGGGGACTACACCGCTGTTTTGCAAACGCAAAACGGCTTGCGTGTGTTGTGTGCCATTACGGATGTGGTGGTGTGCACAGGCTTTGAAAGCCTGCCCAACAGCGCCTCGGCGCATCTTCAAATCGAGGGCAAAGCGGGTATCATGACGGGCACGCAGCTGGAGAGAACTCTTCTTTTGCGCACTGCTCAAACTTGCCTGCCAAGGCCCCCGTCCTCAGTTGCGTTTATCCAGTGCTTTGGTAGCCGTGACGAAAAGGAACGTAGCATGTATTGTAGCCGTGTGTGCTGTGCATACAGCACCCGTGCCGCACGTGTGCTAAAGCAGTACTACCCCGAATGTTCCATTGCGTTTTTCTACATGGAGCTTCAAAGTGTGTGCAACAGGGACAACTACGAGGAGCTGCGCGAGCTGGGCGTTGAGTTCATAAAATGTCGCCCACGTGAAATAATAGGCGCACGCCCCTGTGTCATCAAGTATGATGCCCCCGAAAAGGGAATGACACAGCGTGAGTTTGACCTTGTGGTGCTGAGCGAGGGCATTCACCCACAGGCCGCCGCCCACGACATCGCCTCACTGTGCGGCCTGCAACAGGATGCGGACGGATTTTTGGCGCAGGTCGCAGGCACTGAGGGAATCTATGTGGCAGGCACCGCAAGAGCGCCCATGCACATAGAGGAGGCATACGCCGACGCAGTGACAACGGCCAACTCCGTGATTGCGAAAAATTCCGTATGTAAGGGGGTGTGCGTATGAGGCTGATAATCGCAGGAGAAAACCCTCAAAACAGCTACATATCCGAGTATTTCGAGAAGCGTGGCGTCGAAACACTGCTGTGCGAGGATGCGGACAGGCTATGTAGGCTAAACGGACAGGTGGGCGACTTCACCGCATATATCGACGCAGAGCCCACACAAGCCGACTTTGTTTTGCTCACCCAAACGGTGCAAAACGCACCCGATGCGATAGACGGCGGCACTCCCCACTCGCTTTACCTTGAGGACAAGGTGAAGGTACTGCCCAAAAAAGAGCGCACCGCACCCGTTGCGTTTTTGCTGGACTATTTTTGTGAGTCCTCCACCGCCGCAAGCGTGCGTGCGATTGCGGATGCAACAGCGCTTGCGAACAAAAAGCGCAGGGTGTACTACTTTAACAAGTTTGTGCGCACCGCCCCTCGCTATGCCGAGGAAATGTACAAAGAGGCACGCAATGCGGGCGTTATCTTTGTGAAGTACGAGGACATTAAGGTAAGCTACGACTATGCGCAGGATACTTTTGGCATAAAGGCGAACGACGGTGTGCTCACAACCGAAATAGACACGCCATGTCTTTTTGCGGACGGCAGTCGCACACCGAGCGAAAAGTTCACACAGCTTGCAAAGCGTCTGCGCTTGCAGCTTGATGCGCAGGGGTACATAAACGAGGACCGCCACTTTTTGGCGCCGGTGTCCACCTGTCGAAGGGGTGTATACGCCCTTAGGCGGGATGATGCCGCACAAAACCTCGACGGCGTTTTGAACACCGTGTTCGCCGGTATGCAAACATTTGCCTGCAAGGACAGCACCACCCCCACCGCCGACATTGACGGTGAAAAGTGTGTGCTATGTTACAGCTGTCTTAGGGCATGTCCCCATGCGGCGCTTGAGCCGAACAAGCAGGCCCGCAAGATGGACTGCCTGAAACAGGCATGCGAGGGATGCGGCATTTGCGCATCTGTATGTCCGGGCAACGCCATAACAAAAAGTGATGCAATGTTTCCGCCAAGATTTGCGGACAAAAAACAGTGCACGCTTGTTTTGTGCTGTGAAAACTCTGCGGCGCTTGCGGCGGACAGGGCGCTTGCGGCGCTGGGCCCACAGGCAAAGTATGTGGAGTGGCTGCCCGTATCCTGCGGAGGATGCCTCGGCTTTGAGCTTGTTTCGGACGCACTGCGTGACTACGCAAAGGTGATGATAGCAGTGTGCATGGAAGATGCGTGCAAGCACATAAACGGCAACAAACGTGCCTGCCTGCAGTCTCAGCGTCTAAAAGAAATGCTGACATCGGCAGGCATAGACCCAAATCGTGTGGGATACACACAGGCAAGCCATGCAATGCCGCTTGTTTTGCGGGATGAGCTTAGCGCTTTTTTAAGGGGGGATGACGCATGATAATTGCCGACCAAAAGGGCATAGAAGAAATTCTGCGTTCCACAGAGCCGTACAAGAACATTATGGTTGCAGGGTGTGGCACATGTGTGACCGTATGTCTTGCAGGTGGCGAGAAAGAGGCTGTGCGCATTGCGGACATGATTCGCCTAAACGCACAGCAAAACGGCAAGGATATAAACGTAACGGTGACAAACCCCATTCGTCAGTGCGACATGGAGTTTTTGGACGATTGCGAGGACAGCTTTGAGAATGTGGACTGCATTTTGTCGCTGGCGTGTGGCGCAGGCGTGCAGTTCATGGCGGAAAAGTATCCCGAAAAGGTGGTAGTGCCGGGCATAAACACAAAGTTTATCGGCGTGAACCGTGATTTGGGCTACTGGACAGAGATGTGCCAAGGGTGCGGCAACTGCATCCTCGAAAAAACGGGCGGCATCTGCCCCGTGGCACGATGTAGCAAAAGCCACTTCAACGGCCCATGCGGCGGCTCGTCGGGCGGCGTGTGCGAAATTAGCGCAGATACCGACTGTGCCTGGCAGCTGATTTACGAGCGCATGAAGCGCATAGGCCAGCTGGAGCGGCTGTACGAGATAAACGATGTGCGAGACTGGAGCAGCAGCCGTGACGGCGGCCCTCGCAGTATTCGCCGAAACGACGTAATTGTGCAGGAGGGTGTAAATGAGTAACAATAAAACCAACCTGCAAAGAATGCTTGAGGCAGGGCACATGTCCGTCTCGGCGGAGATAGGCCCACCCATGAGCGGAAGCGCTCAAAACGTGCGCGAAAAGGCAAGCCACCTTATAGGGCTTGTGGATGCGGCAAACATCACCGACAACCAAACGGCTATCGCGCGCATGTCCTCCATTGCGGCAGGGCACATAGCACAGCAGGAGGGCGTTGAGCCCATTATCCAGATGACCTGCCGTGACAGAAACCGCATCGCTATTCAGAGCGACCTTTTGGGCGCATATGCGCTGGGGCTGAAAAATGTGCTTATACTTTCGGGAGACCATCAGAGCTTTGGCAACCACAAGGGCAGTAAAAATGTCTACGACGTGGACAGTGTTCAGCTTTTGGGCGGCCTTGACAAGATGATGAAGGAAAAGCAGTTTATCGGCGGTGCACCGCTAAAAGAAGAGGTAGACTTCTTCCTTGGCACCACCGCAAACCCCTTCGCCGAGCCGCAGGAGCTTCAGCTCATCCGCCTTGAAAAGAAAATACGTGCGGGCGCACGCTTTGTGCAGACACAGGCCATTTACAACATCGAAAAGTTCGAGCAGTGGATGGAGCTGGTGCGTGAGCGCAAGCTGCACGAAAAGGCGTACTTCTTGGCCGGAATTATCGCAAACCGCTCCACCCGTTCTATTGAAGCGACGAGCGAAGTGCCTGGCATGGACATTCCCGAAGAACTTATACAACGTATGCGAGACGCCGAGGACAAGCAGGCGGAGGGTGTTGCCATTGCGCTGGAGCTTATCGAGCGCCTGAAAAAGATAGAGGGCGTTGCAGGCATACACATCATGGCCATAGGCTGGGAGAGCATAGTGCCCACGCTTGTGGAAAAGGCAGGCTTCTTACCTCGGCCTAAAGTATAGACCTATTCTCACAAAATTTTCTGCGGCACATTTTTACACACAGTGTCGTTCATATTGTCAACAGAAAACATGGTCTAAGCCGTGTTCCTCCCCGCCGTAGGCGGGTAGGAACACAAAATAAAAACCTTGAATACTTGATTTCACTGTATCAACTTTACACAACTGTTCACATTTATGGGAGGAAACACATGACCCAAGCAAATACGGACAAAAAAATCGACCTAAACTTCAAAAACGAGGTGGCAAGCCACGCAGGCGGCGAGCGAGTGCTCAACTGCTTTTTGTGTGGCACATGCACCGCAGGATGTCCCATAAGCGAGATTACCGACAGCTTCAACCCACGCAAAACCATGCGCAAGGTACTTGCCGGTATGCGGCAGGAGGTGCTTTCAGACGGCGAAATATGGAAGTGCTACCAATGTCACAACTGTGTTGCGCACTGCCCACAGGATGTGCGCTTTGCGGACATTGTGCGTGCACTGCGTGAGATTGCGGTGGCAGAGGGCATTTGCGACAAGGAGCTTGCCGCAAAGGTGGCAAAGCTGGACGAGGAAAGCCGCAAAAAGCTGCTTTCGGACGTGGAAGGCCTTTTGGCAAAGTAGCAAACTTTAGATAGTGTTGTCACGAGTGTTCCGCCGTCCGATTTTGGCGATTTTTCCGCCTTGTCTGACGAAAAACTTGCTCAAAATCTGTTCGTTCGGGCTCATGACGACACTATCTATGCACACATCTTGCGGAGCAGTATTTTTGGCAAAGCTTCGCACAAAACTACCCGACAGGGGAGGATTAGCAAATTATGAAAAAACCCGTAATGGTGGTCGGCGGCGGCATTGCCGGCATTCAGGCTGCCACCGACCTTGCGGATATGGGCGTGCCCATATTCTTAGTGGAGTCGTCGCCCAGCATAGGCGGCCGCATGGCCCAGCTGGATAAAACATTCCCCACAAACGACTGCTCCGCCTGTATTTTAGCGCCTAAAGTCACCTCCTGCTTTAACCATCCGCTTGTGAAAACGCTTACGCTCTCCGAGCTTGTGGAGGTAAAGGGCGAAGCGCCCAACCTCACTGCGGTGGTAAAGACACAGCCCCGTTTTGTGGACGAGGCGGCGTGCAAAGGCTGTGACGACTGCGTGGCAGTGTGTCCCGTGCACGTAAAAAGCGAGTTTGACATGGGCGTGGGCGAGCGTGCGGCGGTGTACAAG
Organism: uncultured Oscillospiraceae bacterium; assembly: GCA_964370045.1. Taxonomy (GTDB): domain Bacteria; phylum Bacillota; class Clostridia; order Oscillospirales; family Ruminococcaceae; genus JAAYCI01. The sequence continues at coordinate 49,924 of CAYJGZ010000013.1, read as the reverse complement.
CCGTTTGCACAGGCTGTGCCGAATAAAGTTGCCATCGACAAAAAAGGCACAAGCCCATGTAAGTTTGAATGTCCCGCAAAGCTGGACGCACACGGATATGTCACGCTTGTGGGGCAGGAGCGCTACGAGGAGGCACTGAAAGTTGTGCGCCGCACCACACCCTTTGCGGGTGTTTTGGGGCGTGTGTGCTTTCACCCGTGCGAGGAAAACTGCACACGTAAGTATGTGGAGGACCCCATTTCCATCGCATCGCTCAAGCGCTTTGTGGCGGACTACGAAATTGAGCAGGGCAAAAAGCCCTCTGTCGCCATTCCCGAGAGCGTCACGCCCAAAGAGGACAAAATAGCCATCATCGGCGCAGGCCCTGCGGGGCTGAACTGTGCCTACCAGCTGGCACTGCGCGGCTACAAGTCGGTGGTGTTTGAGGCACTGCCCGTGGCAGGCGGTATGCTCAAAGTGGGCATACCCGACTACCGTCTTGACAAGGCGGTGCTTCAGGGCGAGATTGATTTGATTGCGGACATGGGTGTGGATATTCGCCTGAACCAAAAGCTTGGCCGTGACTTCACGCTCAAGAGCCTAAAGGCGGACGGCTACAAGGCGATTTTCGTGGCTGTGGGCGCACACAAGGACCAAAAGATGGATATTCTCGGCGAAGAGGCCGAGGGTGTCATCTCCAGCGTTGATTTCCTTCGTGCGGTGAACCTTGGTGAAAAGCCGTACATTGGCAAAAAGGTTATTGTGGTGGGCGGCGGCAACGTTGCCATGGATGCCGCTCGCACCGCACGCCGCCTTGGCTGTGAAGTAAATGTAGTCTACCGCCGCACCCGTGCGGAAATGCCCGCCAACGTGTGGGAAGTTCACCACGCTGTGGAGGAGGGCATCACCGTAACAGAGCTTGCAACACAGGTGGAAGTGGCCACCGAATGCGGCTGTGTTAGCGGCCTTATCTGCACAAAGAACGAGCTGGGCGAGCGGGATTCCTCCGGCCGCCGCAAGCCGGTGCAAATAAAGGACAGCGAGTTCCTCATTGAGGCAGATACCATCATAGTGGCCATCGGCCAAAAGGTGGACGCACAGCCTGTTTTGGACGGCGGCCTTGACAAGTTCAACCGCTGGGGCAACCTTGACGCAACGCCCATGATGAGCCTTGGCATACCCGGGGTGTTCGGCGGCGGCGACGCCACAAGAGGCCCTGCCACCGCCATTGAGGCGATAGCGGACGGCAACCGTGCCGCCATTGCCATAACAAACTACCTTGAGGACAAAAACGAGTTTCTCGCCCCCTACGTGATGGAGCAGACACCGCTGGAGGCGATAGAGCTAAAGGGCTACAAAACTGCCGCACGTGCAAAGATGCCCATGATTGATATGGAGCGTCGCCTTGGCACATTTGACGAGGTGGAGACGGGCTACGACGCCGAGACCGCAAAGCAGGAGGCACTGCGCTGTGTGGACTGCTCTATTTGCTGCGACTGCCGCCTGTGTGAAGAGGCGTGTACCTCGGGCGCTATCTGCCATGCACAAAAGGGCAGTGTTGCGGAAATTCCGGTGAGTGCGGTGGTGCTGGCAACAGGCTACGACACCTCGCCCGAAATTCCGCCCGAGCTTGGCTACACACGCTTTGAGGATGTTGTCACCAGCCTTGAGTACGAGCGTATCCTTTCAGCGTCCGGGCCATACGAGGGCCACGTACAGCGTCCCTCCGATGGAAAAGCACCCAAGCGCATTGCGTTTATACAGTGTGTGGGCAGCCGTGATATACAATGCAACGCTGAATATTGTAGCGGCGTGTGCTGTATGTACGCCGTGAAGGAAGCGCAAATAACAAAGGAGCATCTGCCCACTGTTGAGGACATAGACATCTACTTCATGGATATGCGTGCCTACGGCAAGGACTTTGACCGCTACGTGAACACGGGCAAGTCCAAGTACAACATAGGCTTTGTGCGCAGCCGTGTGGGCGGTGTAGAGCGGTGCGAGGAGACGGGCGAGCTTGTGCTGACTCACTGCGACGAGACGGGCGTGCTTAAAAAAGCAGCGTACGACCTTGTGGTGCTAAGCGTAGGTATGCAGCCGAGCGAGGAGAGCAAAAAGCTTTTCGGCAAGCTGGGTGTTAAGACCGACCGCTTTGGCTTTGTCGATACGGACGAGATGAGCGCCCCTGCCACCTCCCGTGCCGGAATTTTGGCGTGTGGCGTTTCCACAGGGCCAAAGGACATCCCCGAGACGGTGGTGGAGGCAAGCGCCGCCGCCGCAGGCGCCGCAAAGTTTGCGGGTGGCATGAGCGTGGACCTGTACAAAGACTACGCAAAGTTCTTCACCGAAGAGCCTGAAGTGCCGCTGAGGGATGTGTCCAAAGAGCCTATCCGCATAGGTGTGTTTGTGTGCCACTGCGGCGTGAACATAGGCGGATACCTCACCGTAAAGGACGTGGTGGAGCACGCAAAAACGCTTCCCTTCGTTGAATATGCAGACGAAAACCTATACACCTGTAGTGTGGACGCACAAAAGGTGATTAGCGACAAAATTCAAGAGTACGGCCTGAATAGGGTGGTGGTGGCCTCCTGTACACCACGTACGCACGAGCCGCTGTTCCAGAGCGTTTTGCGCAAAAGCGGCCTTAACCCTTACCTGCTCACCATGGCAAACATCCGAGACCAATGTAGCTGGGTGCACATGGACGACCGCCTTGCCGCAACAAACAAGGCAAAACAGCTTGTCACCATGGCGGTGGGCAAGGTGACCTACGCAAAGCAGCTGACCCGCAAGAAAATTGCGGTAAACAAGGCGGCTCTCGTAATCGGCGGTGGCATGTCGGGCGTTTCGGCGGCTTTGGAAATGAGCAACATGGGCTACAGCGTGCACCTTGTGGAAAAGGAGAGCACACTGGGCGGCAGAGCGCTGAAACAGCTGGGCAGTAAAGCCCCCGGCACACGCACCGCACAGATGCTGCAAAAGGCGATAGATGTGCACAACATATCCGTGTACACCTCCGCCGAGATTGTGGACATAGACGGCTACGTGGGCAACTTCAAGACAAAAATTTCCACACCGAGCGGTGATGCCGAAATAAACCACGGCGTTGTCATCGTGGCGACAGGCTCTGCCGAAAAGCCGCCGCAGGACTACCTGTACGGCCAGGACGAGCGTGTGGTGACACACATGCGCTTTGAGGAGCGGCTGAAAAACCCGAGCATCGTATTGGAAAACATACAGGATGTTGTGATGATTCAGTGCGTAGACCAGCGCAACGCAGAGCGTCCGTACTGCAGCCGCACCTGCTGTAACAAGGCGGTGAAAAACGCCATCTCCATAAAGAAAGCAAACCCCGACATAAACGTGACGGTGCTTTACAGGGAGATGCGCACCTACGGCACACACGAGGCAAACTACACCGCCGCACGAAACTTGGGCGTGCAGTTTGTACGCTTTGAGGACGACGCCTACCCCACCGTGGTGAAAAAGAAGGGGCGGCTGTACGTACAAAGCAAGGACCCGCTTTTGGGCTGTGACATTACCTATGCCGCAGATATTATTTCGCTGGCAAGCACTCTTCAGCCCGACAGGGAGGCAAACACCCGCATTGCGCAGATGCTGAAAGTTCCGCTGAACGCCGACGGATTTTTCATGGAGGCACACGCAAAGCTGCGCCCGGTGGACTTCGCCACAGAGGGTGTGTACCTTGCAGGCCTTGCACACAGCCCAAGGGATGTGCGTGAGTGCATGGTAATGGGTCGCGCGGCCGCAGGCAGGGCCGCCACCGTTGTGTCCAAAGAAACGCTTGAGACAGAGGGCACCATTGCCGCAGTGAACGCCGAGCTATGCGTTGCGTGCGGTGCGTGCGAGGCGGTGTGCGCCTACAAGGCCATCGAGGTGCAGGATGTCACCATCAGGCGGCAGGTAGTGCGCAAGGCGGTTGTAAACGACGTGCTGTGTAAAGGCTGTGGCACGTGTAGCGCCACCTGCCGTTGCGGCGCTATTGATGTGGGCGGCTTTTCGGACGTGCAGGTGCTCAGCGAGCTTGAGTATCTGCTTCGCAGGCAGAAGGTGTGAGTGGACACACAAAAGTAATTTAGAAGTTAAGCACTACACGTTAAGTGCGAGAAGAAGGCGGCATATCCTCCCCCCGCCTACGGCGGAGTGGAGGATATGCAAAAAAACCAAACCTACTCTTTTGTCCACACCTCAAAAGTTTAGCCTTTGTGCAAAATGTCGCATTGCAGGGTGATTTTAAGCTATACTTCACCCTGTGCACCCACAGTGCTTTTGTGGGTGCAGTGCGGCACGCTTTGCAACAAAAACATTAAGTTCAGTGGTATGGGAGTGATACCTTATGAGTGATGCTATTGCAAAAACCACGCAGGACACCGCCGAGTGGAGCCCCACCATCGTTGCGTTTTTGTGCAACTGGTGTAGCTACGCAGGTGCAGACCTTGCGGGCACAGGCCGCCAGCAGTACCCGCCCAACATACGTGTTATACGTGTGCCCTGCTCCGGCCGCATAAACCCTATTTATATTCTAAAGGCGCTGTGCGACGGCGCCGACGGCGTGATGGTGAGCGGATGCCATCCTGGCGACTGCCACTATCTCGCAGGAAATTTTTACGCACGTAGGCGCTTTATCATGCTGAAAAAGCTGCTCACCACCGCCGGGATAGACCCCGAAAGGGTGCAGTTCACCTGGGTGTCTGCCTCGGAGGGCGCACGCTTTGCGCAGGTGGTCACGGAGGTTACGGACAAGGTGAAAGAGCTTGGGCCTACCAATCTTCACAAGGGGGGTGAGGCATTGTGAGCTTTGAAACACAACAAAACGAAATGCGTGCGCTTGCAAAACAGCTTTTGGAAAGCGGCGAAGTGTCCACCGTTTTAGGCTTTAAGCAGGGTGCGGTGGAAGGGCTGGGCGTGCCCGTGTTCGTCACGGATGCCGCCAATGCCGAAAGCCTTATTTGGAGCGCACGGTGCGTGCCCAACCTTGCGGGATTTTTGGCCGCAATTCCGGGCAAAAAAGCGGTGGTGGCAAAGCCGTGCGACGTGCGTGCCATCGTGAACCTTATTTTGGAAAACCAGCTAAAACGGGAGGACGTGCACATAATCGGCATGGACTGTCCCGGTATGCAAAACGCACAGGGCGAGGTGCTGTGCGCATGTAGTGAATGTACTGTCAATACTCCGCCCGTGAGCGATGCGCAGGTTAAAAACCCCGATGTTGCACCGCTTTCACCCGAGAAAAAACAGGCGGCGGACGACCTTTGCGAAAACCTTGAGCGCTTCACGGACGAGATGCAAAAGTGCATTTTGTGCTTTTCATGTCGGCAGGCGTGCTACGGCTGTTATTGCCAGACCTGCTTTATGAGCCGTGGCGTGCCCAACTGGCACCCCTCAAACCCCGACATGAGCGCAAAGATGATATACCACTTGGGCCGTGCGATGCATCTGGCCGGGCGCTGTGTGGAGTGTGGCTCGTGTGAAAACGCCTGCGCCTCGGGCGTGGATGTGCGCTACTTGATACGTGAGGTCACCGGCTTTGTGCAGGAGCTGTACGGCTACCGCACAGGCATGGACTTTGACACACAGCCCGCCATGCTCAGCTATACTTTCGATGACAAAGAAGTGGGATTTTTAGGGGGTGAAGCACATGGCTGATACCGTCATCACAAAGGACACACTGCGCAAACTGCTGAGTGTTTTGTCCGCCGACATGCGCTTGATAGGCCCTGTGAATACGGGCAAGGTTGTGGAGTTCCGAGATACTTGTGCGGATGAGGTACTAATGGACGATGCCATCTCCTACAAGTCGCCAAAGGAATACTATTTCCCCCAAACGGAAAAGCTGATGAGCTTTACGCAGGATGAGGCACTGGAGCCGCCCGAGCCGCCCACAACTCTCATTTTCGGTGCAAAGCCGTGCGACCTTGAGGCACTGCGAGTGATGCAGGCGGTGTTTATGGAAGGCCGCTACGCCGACCCGTTTTTTGCACGTCGCATGGATAAAAACCTTATCATAGGTGTGGGATGCGTGCAAAAAAAGGCAGGATGCTTTTGCGATGAGCTTGGGCTGGACATGACATTTTCAGACTTTTGCGACATCTTCCTCTGCCCTAATGGCGAGGGCTATACTTTGGAGCGCCTGTCCGAAAAGGGTGCGGCCGCACTAAAGCGCCTTGACGAGACGGCGTCCCTTTCTTGCGACAACGCCCGCACCGCCGCACAAACCACCCAAAGCCCCCTTGGGCTTTCCGCCGATGCGTCGGACGTTGCGCTGTTTGATGCGGTGGACTGGAAAGCGCTCACCATGGCATGTCAGGGCTGTGGCATCTGCACCTACATCTGCCCCACCTGCCACTGCTTTGAGTTCAAGGATACACAGCGGGAGGGCAGCTTGGAGCGTTTTCGCTGCTGGGACAGCTGTATGTACCCAAAGTTCACGCTGCACGCCTCGGGGCACAACCCACGTGCACAGCGGCATGAACGCTACCGCCAGCGCTTTTTGCACAAGTACCTGTACGTCAAAAAGAACACCGGCTACACCTCCTGCACAGGGTGCGGAAGATGTATACGCAGCTGCCCTGTGGGCATGAATATTAAAGAGGTGGCGCAAGCCGCCATGGAGGTGAAGGCATGAGTTGTGCGTGCAAATCTGAAAATCCATACCTTCCCATGAAGGCGAAAATTTTGAAAATCATTCAGGAGACCACCTCGCCCGAGCTGGACGTAAAGACCTACCGCTTGGCGTTTGAGGATGGCCACTCGATGGAGTTTCTCCCCGGTCAGTTCGTGGAGTTTAGCGTGCCGGGCGTGGGCGAGTGTCCGTTTGGCTTTGCCTCCTCCTGCCTTGAAAAGGATTATTTCGAGATAACCATCAAGCGCACCGGCATGGTGACAGACAGAATCCACTCACTTAAAGAGGGGGATTTTGTGTGGATACGTGGGCCGTTTGGCAACACTTTCCCTCTTGACTTAATGAAGGGAAATGACCTATTATTTATTGCAGGTGGTTTAGGCCTTGCGCCGCTGCGTCCCTTCATCACCTACACACTGCACGAGGAGCACCGCGCAGAGTACGGCAAAATAGACATGCTCCTCGCCGCACGTACCAGCAAGGACCACATATTCCAGTACGACTATTCCGACTGGCGTAATGTGAAGGACACCTCCGTCTCGCTCACCATCGACAGAGACGAAGAGGGCTGGGACGGCCTTGTGGGCTTTCCGCACAACCTCGTGCGAGACATTCCGCTTGACTTTTCCAAGCTGTACGCCATTTTGTGCGGCCCTCCCATCATGATAAAGGCTGTGCAGGGCACGCTGGAGGAGATGGGCTTGCCACGCGAGCGCCTGTACACCACGCTGGAAATGCGCATGACCTGCGGCGTGGGCAAGTGTGGCAAGTGCAACATCGGCAACCAATACGTCTGCATAGACGGGCCTGTGTTCAGCATGGCAGAGCTTGCGCAAATGCCTGATGAGTATTAAAATATAGTTATGGTGTGTTGGCGCTGTTTGAATAGTGTCAACACACCCTTGGCTGTAAAAACTGTCCTCCACCTTGTCCACATCGGATGATATGCAGCACCTAAATTTCTGTGACATATTTTTAGCGTGTCACGCATTATGTACCACACAGCCGTTTTAAGCGGTAGACACATCACAGTAAAGGAGCGTGTTGTAAGTGATAGACTTAGAAAAACTGACACAATCTATGGGCGAGCTTGACGAGGACATCGTAATGGAGCTTTTGGAGGAGTTTATAGCCCAAAGCCCCGACAGTGCCGCTACCCAAAAAGTTGTGGTAGCATGTCAAAAGGGCATGGAAATTGTGGGCGACAGCTACGAAAAAGGGGAATATTTCGTGGGCGACTTGATATTTGCGGGCGAGCTGCTCACCGCCAGTATTGACAAGCTAAAGCCCCTTTTGTCCAGCGGCACGGTGCAGAGCAGGGGCACTATTGTGCTGGGCACTGTGGAGGGTGACATACACGATATAGGCAAAAATATCTTTAAGAGCATGGCGGAGGCCGCAGGCTTTACGGTGATAGACCTTGGCATAGATACGCCACCTGCAAGCTTTGTGCAGGCAGTACGGGAGCATAGCCCCGAAATTTTGGGCTTGTCCGGGGTGCTCACGGTGGCCATAGAGTCCATGCGCCAGACGGTGGAGGAGCTAAAATCCGCAGGCCTGCGTGATAATGTGCACATCACCATAGGCGGTGTTGTTGCCAGTGATGCTGTGTGCAAGCAGGTAGGTGCGAATGCGTGGAGCAAAAACGCCGCCGAAACGGTGCGTGTATGTAGCGAGTGGACACAAGGCGCAAACTAAAGCGTTCATTCGCTCACTTCAAAACAAAAAAGACTTTCGGGAAAGTGAATTCCTTCACTTTTTTGAAGGTCTTTTCTTTTTCAAAACTTTTCTCTCTATCAGCTTTTATGCGACACACATCACTCGTTATTTTTTGTGAAAATTTAACAAAAAAAACTGTGAAACATCAATAGTTCCATTGACAACATCATCTATTAAGGTTATAATGACCATGTGCAAACTAAATGCGGATTTTTTGCGCATCGTCATTTATGCTAAGCTTCAAAAAAATGTGCTGTATCGCTTTTTACCGGGGTATCTGTTTCTTGTTTTTAACGTAAGCGAAATGTCCTCGCCTCTAATGAGGTGGGTTCCATTTTGAATATTTAGTGGGTGCACAATCGCTCACTGAATGTTCAGTGGCTTAAAAACCGCTGTTGATACGTTAAACACAGGGCAACCCCTTAATTGAACAGCTGAGGAGGGGATAGCATGGAGGTCTACAGAGGTAAAGGTGTTTGTCCTGGCATTGCCATAGGGCCTATTTTCCTGTTGAACAGGCCTCGCTTGCAGTCGCCCTCCCCTACCCTTTTCAACATAGAGTGGGAGCTTGACTCATACGAAAAGGCCAAAGAAAAAACAGACCGACAGCTGGAGGCTCTGTACAAAAATACCCTTACGGAGCTTGGCGAGGATGAAGCCTCCATAATACACGTACAACGCCATATTTTGCAGGATGTGGAGTTTGTCGCTTCTATTCGGGAGGCTATTTCCGAGCGAGGCTTTAGTGCTTTGCGTGCTATTCAGTGGGTGGGCAACCATTACGCAAACATGTTTAGGGAGCTTCCCGACGCTTACTTACAGGCACGTGCCACCGACGTTTTGGATATATCACGCAGGCTGTCGGACAATCTTTCCGGCTCTTATGCGATACCTAAAATACCACGTCCCTCTATCATTCTTGCGGACGAGCTGACACCGAGCGAAGCATTGCAACTGGACAGAAAGAACATCCTTGCGTTTGCCACCCGCAAAGGCTCGCCAAATGCGCACGCCACCATTCTCGCACGCATACTCAACATTCCCACAACAATACAAATTGATTTTCCCGCAGGCGATGCTTTCCTAAATAGCGGAAATTCACCAAACGCCGCACTGGATGCCACAACGGGTATTCTCTACCTGAATCCGGATGTGCAAACGCTGGCAAATCTACGCAGGGCACAGGTAAAACAGAGCGAAGAGCAACAACAACTGAACATGGTGCGTGGCCTACCTACCATCACACAGTGTGGGCAGGGTATACAGCTGTTTGCAAATATCGGCGGGCTGGACGGCATGTATTCCGCCATTGAGAACGATGCGGAGGGCATCGGCCTTTTCCGCACGGAGTTTTTGTACATAGGCCGTCGTACATTCCCCTCCGAAGAGGAACAATATCAGATTTACCGTGCTGTGGCAGAGGGAATGAAGGGCAAGCAGGTGGTTATTCGCACCGCCGACATAGGCGCAGATAAAAATGCCGACTATTTGCAGCTCCCTCCCGAGGACAACCCTGCTCTCGGGTATAGAGGAATCCGCCTTGGGTTGGACAGGCCGGACATGTTCCGCACACAGATACGTGCTATTTTGCGCGCAGCGAGCCACGGCGACATCGCATTACTGTTACCCATGATTACCGCTGTGTGGGAAGTGCGCACCTGTCGCAAAATAATAGAGCAAACCCTAAATGAACTTCGCAAGGACGGCATAAGAGCTCGTGACATACCCGTAGGTGTTATGGTGGAGACTCCCGCCGCAGTTATCATTGCCCCATCCCTCGCCGCCGAGTGTGACTTTTTCAGCGTAGGAACAAATGATTTAACCCAATATTCTCTTGCGTTGGACCGCAAAAGCCCCCATCTTGATGCCTTTTCAGACCCACGGCATCCTGCGGTTTTGGCAATGCTGGAGATGGTGGCGCACAGTGCCCAAGTTGCAAACATTCCCGTGTCCATCTGCGGCGAGCTTGCCACAGACACACGCCTTGCAAAGTCCTTTATTCGCATGGGATACAACATGCTGTCTGTACCGCCGGGTGGTGTTCTTAGATTGCGTCGGCACATTCGCAACCTAAGCTTGTCCAAAAATCATACAGTTTAGCTTCAACTTTTATCGCCAAAATGTTATGTCCCTCTTCACGGGCAGATGTTTTGGCGTATTTTTTTGCATACACCATTCTGCCTGCCGTGCCAAGTTTTCACAGCTCTTGTTTTGCCTGCTGTGTGCAGGCACCGACACACACTATGCTGTAGCCTTATGTTTTTTGTTTCGCCACACCGCATTTTGTAACAAATTTGCCATACTTTGCCTTTTAGCGCACAAAAATTCCTCTTTTTTTTCATTTTTTGTTGCACGCTTACCTCGCTAAGGGTATAATAAGTCTATCGGAGATGCTCTGCATAGGGGGGTTTTGCATTTCACCTGCGGTTTTACACCGTGGGCTACACAGTGCAAATGTGCATAAGCATCATTTTTCAGAGTATGCAAAGCCACAATTTTATTGTCGGTTTTTGCCTGCTCACACAAAATAGGGAGTTTTTAAGGAGGGTTACAACATGAAAAAAGCACTTGCTCTTACACTTGTACTGCTTTTAAGTCTCAGCCTTTTGGCGGGCTGTGGCGGAGAGGCCGCCTCGTCTTCAATGGCCGCTTCCACCGCTACATCCACTGCGGCTTCGGGTGGCGACTCGAGCATGGCACAAAGTATGGCCGAGGCCACCGCAGGCATTCCCAAAGAGGACCTACTCATCGGTGTAATTCACATTCTGGACCCGGCCGACCAAGGCTACACCTACAACCATGACCTCGGTGTGCAGTATATGTGTGAACAGCTGGGCATAGACTACGAAACCCAGACCATTCCCAAGTTTAACATTGACGACACCGACGTTGCCGCTACAAACGCCGCTATCAATGAGCTGGTGGGCGCAGGGTGTAACCTGATATTTGCGACAAGCTTCTCCTATGGCACGCAAATAACCGAGGCCGCAAGGCAGCATCCGGACATTGAGTTCTGCCACGCTACCGGCTTTGAGGCACACTTTGCTGATTTGCCCAACCTGCACAACTACTTTGCAAAAATTCACCAGGCACGCTACCTCTCGGGTATCGTTGCAGGCTTGAAGGCAAAAGAAATCGGCAACCCCAAGCTCGGCTACATCGCAGCGTTCCCCTACGCTGAGGTTATCAGCGGCTTCACCGCATTCTACCTCGGTGCAAAGAGCGTGTACGAGGATGTAACCATGGACGTTATCTACATCAACAGCTGGGGCGATGCCATCATCGAGGCAGAGGTTGCCCAGACGCTTATCGACCGTGGCTGTGGCGTTATCTCCCAGCACTCGGATAACGTATCCCCCGCCACCGTGGCAGAGAGCAACGGCGCTTTCCACGTGGGCTACAACAACGACATGATTCCCGCAGCCCCCAACGCTGCACTTATCTCCTCCCGCATCAACTGGGGCATCTACATGACAGAGGCCGCACAGGCTGTTATCGACGGCACACCCATCCCGCTGGACTGGAGCCAAGGCCTTGAGTCGGGCGCAGCGTACCTCTCTCCCCTAAATGAGGACATCGCCGCAGAGGGCACTATGGAGGCGGTTGAGGCCGCACAGGAAGAAATCCTGAACGGTATGCCTATCTTCAGCGGTGCTTTGGTGGATAACGACGGCAACCCGTCCGTTATCACAGACTTTGAGGGCAACGAGATTTACACCTTCACGGATGAAGATTCTGTATTCATCGAGAGTGAAGGCAACTCCGCCCCTGCTTTCAACGCATCCGTTGCTGGCATCTTCATCGTGTCCTAATCAAATAATTTTGCACAACCCGTGTATCTTTCGGGCGGTGGCTTCTACCGGCCACCGCCCTTTTTTATTAAAACATAGGCATATTTGCTTGATTAAGCAGCGAAGGTAACTACGTCCTCCAATTACAACAATTCGATATATTATCGGCCGCGCCCTTTCGGCACTCTGTCCACATGTATCTTATATAGCGTCGACACTATATAATTGTGTGGCGATATTTTCAAACAGAGAAAAGCAGGTGAGAACATTGGCATATTCGCCGGACCATACCCCCCACACACAGCCCTATGCCGTGCAAATGCGAGGCATAAGCAAATATTTTGGCAGTGTGTGCGCAAACAAAAGTGTTGACCTCGATTTGTCCTCGGGGGAGATTCTTGCCCTTTTGGGCGAAAACGGCAGTGGTAAAACCACTCTCATGAACATGCTGTCGGGCATTTACTTCCCCGACGAGGGGCAAATTTTCGTGGACGGAAGGCAGGTTATCGTGCGCTCGCCCAAGGACGCCTTTGCGCTTGGCATAGGCATGATTCACCAGCATTTCAAGCTTGTGGATGTCCTCACCGCAACCGAAAACATTGTCCTCGGTCTCAAAGGCGGCGTGAATGTGAACCGCAAGGCCGCCGCAAAGCAGATAAAGGAAATTTCCGAGCGCTACGGCTTTGCCATAGACCCAAACAAAAAGGTGTACAACATGTCCGTCAGTGAAAAGCAGACGGTGGAAATTATAAAGGTACTGTATCGTGGCGCAAACACGCTGATACTGGACGAGCCCACCGCCGTTTTGACACCGCAGGAGGCAGACAAGCTGTTTGACATTCTGCGTAACATGAAAAACGACGGCAAGGCAATTATTATCATCACGCACAAGCTGAACGAGGTGCTTTCGCTGTCCGACAGGGTGAGCACGCTGCGCAAGGGCGAGTGTGTGAGCACCGTGTACACAAAGGATGCCACCGTGCAGTCGCTGACAGACGGCATGGTGGGCAGAAGCGTGAGCATTTCCATCCGTCGTGAGGAGAGTGAGCACACACCCGAGCGGCTGATAGTGGACAAGCTGAACTGCATCGACGCTTTGGGGCTTAGCGCACTGAAAGATGTCTCATTCACGCTGAAGGCAGGCGAGATTTTGGGTGTTGCGGGCATTTCAGGCAGCGGACAAAAGGAGCTGTGTGAGGCGCTCAACGGGCTTTATCCCATTTCGGGCGGCTCTGTTTGCTATGTAACTTCAGCGGGTGAAAATCAGGATATTTCGGGGCTTAGCCCCGTGCAGATACGCAAAAAGGGCATAAATATTGCATTTGTGCCGGAGGACAGGCTGGGCATGGGCCTTGTGGCAGGCCTTGACATGGTGGACAACATGATGCTCAAAAACTACGGTGCTACGAAAGGGCCGCTGGTGGAGCGCAGAGAGCCAAAAGCACTTGCCGAGGCGCTGATACAAAAGCTGGAGATTGTCACGCCCGGCACATCCACACCCGTGCGCCGCCTTTCGGGCGGAAACGTGCAAAAGGTACTGCTGGGGCGTGAAATAGAGAGCGAGCCCTCCGTTTTAGTGGTGGCATACCCCGTGCGAGGCCTTGATATAAACTCCTCCTACACGGTGTACGACCTGCTGAACGAGCAGAAGAAAAAGGGCGTTGCGGTGCTATTTATCGGCGAGGACTTGGATGTGCTTTTGGAGCTGTGCGACCGCATAATGGTGCTATGTGCAGGACAGGTAAGCGGCATTGTAGACGCACGCACCGCCACAAAAAACAAGCTTGGCCTTTTGATGACCCAGGTGGGTTCTGACGCTACAGCCACACAAACAAACGACGCAAAGGGGGCGAGCGCATGAGCAACGAAACTGCCTCAAAAAAAGCGCACGAGCCATTTGTTCGTATGCAAAGCCGCACCCATGTGTCCAAGTCTTACGCATGGACTGTTCGTGCCATCGCATTTGTTGCGGCGCTACTCACCGGCGGCATTCTCATCCTTTTGCTGGGGCACAACCCCATAAGCGTATACGCCGACATGGCTGTCGGCTCGCTCGGCAATGCGCTTGCTTTACAGGAAACGGTGCGTATTGCCGTGCCGCTTCTCGTCACAGGCCTTGGCATCGGCATCGCCTTTAAGATGCAGTTTTGGAACATAGGCGGCGAGGGTCAGATAATCGCAGGCGCTATGGCCGCAAGCTACTTTGCACTGTTTCAGTACCAAAATATCCCGGGGCCGCTTTTGCTGACGGTAATGCTGCTTGCATCCATTGTGGCAGGCGGCCTGTGGGGGCTTATCCCCGCATTTTTCAAGGCTAAGTGGGGCACGAACGAGACGCTGTTCACACTTATGCTCAACTACATTGCGCTGGAGCTTGTGCGCTATGTGCAGTTCGGCCCGTGGCGAGACCCCAGGCAGCTCGGCTTTCCAAAAATCGCCATGTTTGATGTATCCGCACGCCTGCCGCAGGTTTTTGGCGTGCACATTGGCTGGATTGTGGCGCTTTTGCTGGTGGTCATCGTTTACTTTTACATGCGCCGCAGCAAGCAGGGGTATGAAATAACCGTAGTGGGCGAAAGTATGCCCACTGCACGCTACGCAGGCATGAACGTGCGCAAGGTGGTTTTGCGCACTATGTTCATATCGGGTGCTATATGCGGCCTGACAGGTTTCTTCACGGTAGCGGGGGCAAACTACACGCTGTCCGAGTCGGTCACGGGGGGCGTGGGCTTTACCGCCATCACGGTAGCGTGGCTGGCAAAGCTGAACCCCATCGTTATGGTGGTGGTCTCGGCGTTCATCGCTATCCTGCAAAAAGGCTCAAACACCATCCAAACCACCTTCAAAATTCCCTCCTCTGCGGCAGAAATCCTAACGGGGCTTATCCTGTTTTTCATGTTAGGATGCGAATTCTTCCTGAACTACAAGCTGATTTTCCGTAGCAGAAAGGGGAAGGCAAATGACTGATACAGGATTTTTGGCACAATTTCCGCTGTTTTTTAATGCGGCGGTGCTGGCCGCAATTCCCCTATTGTTCGGCACGCTTGGTGAAATCCTCACCCAAAAATCGGGCAACCTCAACCTCGGCGTTGAGGGCATGATGTTCATGGGTGCCGCCTGCGGAATTTCGGGCGCTTATATGTACGAGCAGCTGGCAGGCGCCTCGATGAACCCATACATTTCGGCGATATTTGCGCTACTGTTCGGCTTTTTGGCAGGTGCGCTGGGTGGGCTTATATACTCGGTGCTCACCGTCACCCTGCGTGCAAACCAAAACGTCACCGGCCTTACGCTGACCATCTTCGGGGTGGGGCTTGGCAACTTTATAGGCGAGCTACTCGGCATCAACGCAGGCGGCTACGCCTCTGTGGCGGAGGAGACAAAGGTCCTTTTCACCGGCAGTGGCCTGCCACTACTGGGGGATATTCCCTACCTTGGGCAGATGTTCTTTAGCTACGACTTCATGGTATACCTTGTGATTATCATTGCGGTTGTGATGGCGTGGTTCTTCGGCGCAACCCGAAAAGGGCTGAACCTAAGAGCCGTGGGCGAAAGCCCTGCCACCGCCGACGCCGCAGGCATAAACGTGACACGCTACAAATACATCGCCACCTGTGTGGGCGGCGGCATATGCGGCCTTGGTGGCATGTACATCTCCATGGCACGCACCTCGGGCGTGTGGGTGCACAACAGTGTCGGCGGCCAGGGCTGGATTGCGGTGGCGCTGGTAATCTTCGCCGCATGGAGTCCCCTTAGGGCAATTTGGGGTGCGCTTTTGTTCGGCGGGCTGTCCGTTTTGCGGCTGTACCTTCCCATCGACGGCATCCCCACACAAGTGTACAACATCATTCCCTTCCTCGCCACCATTCTGGTGCTTATATTCACCAGTGTTCGCCAAAGCAAGGAGCACGGCCAGCCCAAGTCCTGCGGAACTAACTACTACCGTGAGGAACGCTGAGCACTTTTTGCCACACTATCTGTGACGTCCCTTAATCGAATAAAAACCCCCACATCCCAAGAGCGCTTTCACAAACGCTTTTGAGCTGTGGGGATTTTCTTTGCCAAAAAAAAGGATAGTGGGTACGTAGAAGTGATTTAGAATTCGTTAGGCACAAGAATAAGGCGGTAAATCCCCCCACCGCAGGTGGGGGGATTTACCAAAGAAAACTGCTCTTTTTCCTCACTCTTAAAAATCATGTGCTAATTCAGCAGCGCAAAGCCTATGTTTAGGTAACTTGCAAAGCACAGCCAGCCGAGGTAGGGTATCAAAAGTATTCCCGCAATTTTGTTTATGCGCCAAAATAGGATTAGGCAGCTAAGCACGATGATGTCCAAAAGCACCACCACTACAGCCGCTATCCACAGCTGGAACACACCGAAAAACAGCGTGCTCCACGAGACGTTCAGCAACATCTGCACCGCAAAGACAGCGATGGCCACCTGTTTTTGCCGCATTTCACACTCGGCCACCACCACAAAGTAAAGCGCAATGCCCATTGCGAGGTAGATAAAGAACCACGCAACGCCAAAAAGCCACGAGGGCGGCGAAAGGGGCGGCTGAACCATACTGTTGTAGCTTGTCTGAACATCCCCGAGGAAAATTGCGGACAGAAAACCTAAGAGCATTGGGGCAGCTGCACATCCGATAAAAATAAGCACTTTTTTATTTTTTGCAAGCATTTCAAAGCACCTCCTTGATGCTATTCATTATAAAAAAAAGCGGCTGTCACAGGCTGTCACTTTTTGGGTGACTTTTCATATTTTCAAAATTCTTTATCTTTCTTCACTTGTAAAATTTCATGTTTTACATTTGCATTTATTACAAAATAGCCTAACCTCCTTTATTGTTTTTTTACATGTTTGAAAGCATCATTTCTTACGCTTGTAAAATCAAACGTCAATTCGTAATTTATTTTTCTTCACAGAATTTTTTCAGTTTTGACACAAAAAAGCCCTAAACAAGCCTTGACAAATGGTATCAAAAGAGTTACAATTTAGCTACAGGAAAGTTACAGCCAGGGCTTTCTTGAAAGCAGATGCAAGTGCAAACTTTTTCAGAATGTAGCTCCACTCCTCCTTTTACGTTTTTCGTAATTTGTGGGGCAACAAAAACTCCTTGTGCAAAAGGCTCCCGCCTCCTCTGTGGGGGCTTTTTGTTTTGTATATAGATATATATTATATTCGCAGTCACTTTTTTCTTTTGTAATCTTTGCTCTGTTCTCCAAAAAAACACAAAATACACCCTCAAAGCCTTTAACTCCACCCTTAAATGTGGTAAAATAGCAGAAATATACGCACCATACATCCGCAAAAAATGAAGGGGGTTTTTATGGCTTACATTTACAGTGAACCATCCCGTACTTTTGGCGAGTATCTTTTGGTTCCGGGGTATTCCCCCGCCGATTACACACCCGAGCGTGTGAGCCTGCGCACACCCATGGTAAAGCACAAGGCGGGCGAAGAGTCCTCGCTATGTATGAATGTTCCCATGACCAGCGCCATAATGCAGAGTGTTTCGGGCGAAAAAATGGCCATCGCTCTCGCTAAAGAGGGCGGCGTGTCCTTTGTGTACGCAAGCCAAAGTGTGCAGGATGAGGCGGACATGATTCGCCGTGTAAAAAGCTACAAAAAAGGCTTTGTAACCTCCAATTCCAACATTCGCCCCGACGCAACGCTTGCGGATATTCTTGCGCTGAAAGAAAAAACGGGGCACTCCACCGTGGCGGTAACCGACGACGGCACTTCAAGCGGAAAGCTGCTGGGCATTGTCGCCTCCCGTGACTACCGTATTTCCCGCATGAGCCCTGCGACGGTGGTTTCCAGCTTTATGACACCGCTGGACAAGCTTGTCACAGCGAGCGCCGACACCACCCTAAAAGAGGCCAACGACATCATCTGGGACAACAAGGTGAACACCCTGCCGCTGGTGGATGCCGAGGGCAAGCTGAAATACCTTGTGTTTCGCAAGGACTACGACTCGCACAAGGAAAACGTGAACGAGCTTTTGGACAAAAACAAGAGCTACGTGGTGGGCGCAGGCATAAACACACGAGACTACGCCGAGCGTGTACCTGCGCTTGTGCAGGCAGGCGCAGATGTTTTGTGCATAGACTCCTCCGAGGGGTACAGCGAGTGGCAAAAAAGGACGCTGGAGTGGGTGCGTGCCGAGTACGGCAACACCGTGAAAATCGGCGCAGGCAACGTAGTGGATAGAGAAGGCTTCCGCTTTTTGGCAAACTGCGGCGCAGACTTTATAAAGGTAGGCATAGGCGGCGGCTCTATTTGCATCACACGTGAGCAAAAGGGCATCGGCAGAGGGCAGGCCACCTCCCTTATCGAAGTATCCAAGGCACGGGATGAGTACCTGAAAGAGACGGGCGTATACATTCCCATATGCAGTGACGGCGGCATCGTGCTGGACTATCACATCACGCTGGCGCTGGCGATGGGTGCGGATTTTGTGATGCTGGGGCGCTATTTCAGCCGCTTTGACGAAAGCCCCACCAACCGCTTGCTCGTAAACGGGCAGTACGTAAAAGAGTACTGGGGCGAGGGCAGCAACCGTGCTCGCAACTGGCAGCGCTACGACCTTGGCGGAAGCGGCAAGCTCAGCTTCGAGGAGGGCGTGGACAGCTACGTGCCCTACGCAGGTAGCCTAAAGGACAACGTGAACTCCACGCTTCACAAGGTGCGCAGTACAATGTGCAACTGCGGCGCAATTAGCCTTGCAGAGATGCGCCAAAACGCAAAGCTCACGCTCGTTTCCTCCACAAGCATTGTGGAGGGCGGCAGCCACGATGTCATTCTAAAGGACACCGCAAAGGATTAGCGGCATTCGCACAGGATGCTATCACGAGCATTAAATTTCATTTTAACGTTATTTTTTCAAAGTTTTCCCGAGGTGTCGCTGCGCACTTTGCGCAGGGGGATGTACCGCTTTGCCTCGGCACATGAAATTAAAGGGGATGCCTATATGCAAATGCTCAAAGAGCGCATTGCGCAAGAGGGAAAGGTGCTACCCGGCGACATAGTAAAGGTGGACGGCTTTTTGAACCACAAGGTGGACACAAAGCTGATGCGTGCCATCGCCAAAGAGTTTGCAGGGATGTTTGACACTGACGGAATCACCGCAGTGCTCACGGTGGAGGCCAGCGGTATTCCGCTGGGCACTATATGTGCGGAAGAGCTCTGTGTGCCGCTCGTTTTTGCAAAAAAAGCAAAAAGCGACAACATAGAGGGCGGTCTTTTGCGCAGTGAAATATACTCCTACACCTACAAAAAGAAGATGACGCTACTTGTGAGCGGACAGTGGATAAACGCCGACGACCGTGTGCTAATTGTGGACGACTTTTTGGCAAACGGCGAGGCTTTGCGTGGGCTTGTGGAGATTGTGGAGCAGGCAGGCGCACAGCTTTTGGGTGTGGGTGTTGCGGTGGAAAAGGGCTTTCAGGGTGGCGGTGACCGCCTTCGTGCGAGCGGTGTAAACCTAAAAAGCCTTGCCATAATAGATAAAGCGGACGCAAACGGTTTTGTATTTAGGGAGGTCAGTTACGATTGAGTAGTATTTCTAAAGCATGGAAGTTCGGCCACGATGTGGACACGGACCAAATTATAGCGAGCCAGTACATCATACTGCCCAGCATAGAGGAAATGGCTCCGCACACGTTTGAGACGGTGGACGAAAGCTTTGCCGCCTCGGTAAAGGCGGGCGACATTGTTGTGGGCGGCGACAACTTCGGCTGTGGCTCTTCCCGTGAGCAAGCCCCCGCCGTACTTAGGGCACTGGGTGTTCGGGCGGTGGTGGCAAAGAGCTTTGCACGCATATTTTTTCGCAACGCAATAAACATAGGCCTGCCGGTTGTCATCTGCCCTGATGTGTACGATGCGGTGCAGACGGGCAGTGAGCTTGCGCTCGACTTAGAGGCAGGAACGCTTACCCTTTCGGGCAAGACCTACAGCGGCACCCGTCTGCCCTCTCACATGCAGGACATCCTTTCGGCAGGGGGGCTTATTGCGGCGCTGAACGCCGATGATGCCGCCCAAAAGCCGCATGACAGCTCGGAGGATGCCCCCTGCCCCATGACGATGGCCGAAAAAATCATTGCGCTGGCCGCAGGGCGTAGCTGTGTGAAGGCAGGGGAGATTGTCACCGTTGCCCCCGACCTCATGATGTCCAACGACGGCACTACACACCTTACTATAGGCGCATACGAGACAAAGCTTAAAGCCCCACGTGTTGCGCATAATGAAAAGATGGTGTTCGTGGTGGACCACAACTGTCCTTCAGACAGCCCCAAAACGGCCGCTGCGCACAAAAAAATGCGTGATTTCGCAAAAAAAGAAAACATTGCTTATTACGAGGGACAGGGCGTGTGCCACCAGCTAATGGCGGAAAACCACGTGTGTCCCGGTCAGTTTATCATAGGTGCAGACAGCCACACCTGTACATACGGCGCACTGGGTGCGTTTGGCACGGGCGTTGGCGGCACCGACTTTTTGTACGGCATGGTCACGGGCACTACGTGGGTGCTTGTGCCCGAAACGCTACGCTTTGAGCTTGTGGGTAGCCTTAAAGAGGGCGTGAGCTCACGTGACTTGATGCTGCAAATCATAGGTGACATAGGCGCAGACGGCGCAACCTACAAGGTGATGGAGTTTGTGGGCGAGGGTCTTTTGAACATGAGCGTAAACGAGCGCTTGGTGCTGTCCAACCTCGCAGTGGAGGCAGGTGCAAAGACCGCCCTCATGCCCCCCGACGACAAGGTGTGCGAGTACATCACCGCCCTTGGCAGAAGCCCCAAGGCGCTACTGCACAGCGATGAGGGCGCAACCTACGCAAAGACGTTTAGGTACGAGCTTTCGGACATAGTGCCCGTGGTGGCACGCCCCCACCGCATAGATGATGTTGTACCCGCAAAGGATGCCGTGGGCACTAAAATAGACGAGGCATTTTTGGGAAGCTGCAACAGCGGACGCATAGAGGAGCTTCGCACTGCGGCGGAGATTTTGAAGGACAAAAAAGTGCACCCGAGCGTGCGTTTCATCGTCTCCCCTGCCTCGAACGAAGTATTTGCACAGGCGGCGGCGGAGGGTGTCATCGCACAGCTCAGCGAGGCCGGCGCAATGGTGGTGAACCCCAACTGCAGTGTGTGCTGGGGAAGCTGTCAGGGTGTTTTGGGCGATGGCGAGGTGCTTATCTCCACCGGCACACGCAACTTTAAGGGTCGTGCCGGACACCTTGGCTCTTTTGTGTACCTTGGCTCTGCCGCCACCGTTACGGCCAGCGCCATCATGGGTGAAATCACAACGGCGGATATGCTGTAAATTTCGAAAGATATTCAAAGCGCTTTTGCTTGTCACAACACAGGCTTTGGCGCTTTGTTTACAAATCACAAAGTGAACACATAGCTTCATTTTAGCGACAAAGTTAAACGTGAAAAGAAAGTGGTATATCCCCCCGCCGTAGGCGGGGGGATATACCAAAAAAATCAAAGCACTGCTTTTCTTACATCAGTGATTTAAGCGACACTTCCATCCCAAACACTACCAAGAAAAGGACTGTATATCATGCAAAACATTATAAAAGGCAGGGTGTGGGTGCTGGGCGACGACATCGACACCGACATCATAATGCCCACCGAATACTTAGCGCTGGGCAGCATCGCCGAGATGGCACCCTACGCATTCGAGCCGCTTTGCCCACAGCTTGCTTCGCAAGTAAAGCAGGGAGACATTTTGGTGGGCGGCGAAAATTTCGGCTGTGGCTCCTCCCGTGAGCAAGCCCCCGAGGTGCTGAAGGAGCTTGGCTTTGCGTGTATTATCGCAAAGAGCTTTGCACGAATATTTTTCCGCAACGCCGTAAACAACGGCATCCTGCCCATAGAGTGCCCTCAGTTGCCTGCCCTTAAAGATGGGGATGTGGTGTGTGTCGCACCTGGGGAATATTTTGAGCATGACGGCCAAAAAATACCCCTTGCGCCCATGGCACAAAACATACACGAAATACTTGCGGCGGGCGGCCTTATCAGCTATGTGAGCGCAAAGCACACCGCAAAAGAGCAGGACACCCCTGCAAACAGCACCAAAACCTGCGCATGTTCGAGCAAAAAGCCCTACACCATGATTGAAAAAATCCTCATGCGCAACGCCGCTGTTTGCGACATAACCGCAGGCGAAATTGTGGTGACAAAGCCAAACCGACTGATGGTGCACGACATTTTCGTGCCGTTTGTGGACAAAAAGTTTCAGCAGATGGGCTTTGATGAAATTTGGGATACGGATGCGCTCGTTTTGATACACGACCACCTTGTGCCTGCGGCAAACACGGACGATGTGCGCCACCTTGCGGCCGGCAGGGCATTTGCGGCACGTCACCTCCTGCCACACGTGCACGAAACGGACGGCATATGCCACCAGCTGATGGTAGAAAAAGGCTACGTAAAGCCGGGGGATGTGGTGTTCGGCACCGACTCGCACACCACAACATACGGCGCTGTAGGTGCGTTTTCCACAGGCATAGGCTACACTGAAATGGCCGCTGTGCTGGGCACGGGCAGGCTGTGGGTGCGTGTTCCGCACACAATCCGTGTGGAAATAGAGGGCGAGCTTTCGCCACATGTGAGCGCAAAGGACATCATCCTGCGCCTGCTCATGGACATAGGTGCGGACGGCGCTGTGTACAAATGCCTTGAGTTCGCAGGCAGTACCGTGCAAAATCTTTCGCTGTCCTCCCGCATGACCATTGCGAACATGGCGGTGGAGGCAGGCGCAAAGTGTGCGCTGTTCGCCCCCGACGCAAAATCGCTGGAGTACTGCGGCGATGTGGGCTTTGATTTGGGCGAGCTTTGTGCGGATACGGGCGCAAGCTACGCACGCACCATACGTTACGACGCACAAAGCCTCGAGCCGCTCCTCGCCTGCCCCTCCCGTGTGGACCTAATAAAGACAGCGAGCGAGCTTTCGGACATAGCGGTGGATGAGGTGTTCATAGGTAGCTGTACAAACGGCCGCCTTGAGGATTTGCGCATAGCGGCGGACATACTGCGTGGCAAAAAAATTGCGCCTTTTACACGCCTTATCATTACTCCTGCCTCCCGTAGCATATACACAGCCGCCGCAAACGAGGGGCTTTTGGAGGACTTGATACGTGCGGGTGCCACCGTAACCATGCCCGGGTGCGGGCTGTGCTGTGGGCGCAACGGCGGCATCCTGACCGACGGCGAGGTGGTGGTGGCCACAAACAACCGCAACTTCATGGGTCGCATGGGCCCTACCGGTGTGCAGATTTACCTTTCCTCCCCTGCCGTTGCGGCGACAAGCGCGCTTACAGGCTTTATTTCCGTTCCCAAGTAGAATTAAACTTGGACTACAAACGTATATTCACACACAAAAACCCCGTGGCGGGTGCTCAAAAGGCACTCGCTACGGGGTTTCAGATTTATTAACTATCAAAAACACGAAAGGCGTGTCCAAATTACATGAGTTTGGCTTAGCCTACGAGCGTGCCTTTTGCAATAGCTCCACCACTTCCTGCACGCTTAGCACCTTGCCGTAGGACACCACCTTGCCATCCACCACAAGCGCAGGTGTTGTCATCACACCATATGCGGAAATCTGCGCAAAGTCGGTCACATGGTCGATATTCGTATCCATGTTAAGCTGTGTAAGCGCCTGCTTTGTCGCCTCCTCCAGCTTGTTACACTTTGCACAGCCGGAGCCGAGCACCTTCACCGAAGCACCGCCAACCATATTTTCCTTCGCCGCCGCCACACTCTTTGCATCCACATTTCCACAGCAACATCCACCTGATTTGCCTTCCTTCTTTTTGCCAAACAAAGCCATTTTCGCTACCTCCAAAAATTTATTTATTTTTGTATGCTGTAAAGTCATCACAAAACACATCAACTTATTTTGATGTAACCCCCAAAACAAAAGCCACCGACACCACGATGACCTTTGCAATCTGTGATATATTACACCACTTTGCGGCGCAAAAGTCAAGGATATTTTGAAATTGGGTGTGGCCAAATTCGATGATTTTGTTTTTTCCACATCACTCCCCCCCACCTGCTGTGTAGAAGGATACCGCATCTTTTTTTGCACTTTTATATTTGTGAAGATGTATTCCCTTTATGTTCAATTAGTGATATACTATCGCTGGTATTACACTTTTTGCAAAACTTGCATTTCATTTGTAGTATACACCTTTTTCCCAAGGGGGACTTTTCTTATGGTTGGTACCGTTTTATTTTTACTTGCACTGGCAGTGGCAAACACCGTGCAGGCCATTACCGGATTTGCAGGAAACCTGCTGGCAATGCCCGTGGCTATTCAGGTAATGGGCATCGAGGACGCACGAGCCGTCTTAAATGTTGTCATGACCATCATCACCGCACTTGTCGTGGTCAGAAACTTCAAGGACATAAACAAAAAAGAGCTTGTGAAAATCACCTCTCTTATGTTTCTTGGCATGATGCTGGGCGTTTATCTCATCGACATAGTAGCTGTGGACATTCTCCTTTATATATACGGTGCACTTATTATATCTATTGCGCTGAAAAGGCTTTTTATAAAAAAGGAGATACCGCTTCCCTCCTTTATAATGATGATAGTTCTGTTTTTAGCCGGAGTAATACAGGGCATGGTCGTCAGTGGTGGTAGCCTTTTGGTTATATACGCCGCCACAGCCTTAAAAGACAAGAACGAATTTAGGGCGACGGTGTCCGCCGTTTGGGTTGTACTTAATCTAATCTTAATGGTCACGCATGTGCAGTCGGGCTACTTCACCCAGAATGTCTTCTATTTAATTGCACTGGCCATCCCTGTTGCACTGTTCGGCGTATGGGCAGGCGGCAAGCTTATCAAAAAAATCAATCAGGAGATGTTCCTTAGAATATCGTACATACTTTTGATTTTATCAGGATTGCTGCTGTTTTTTTAGGGCGTACATTTCGGGTGTGCGCAAAACGGTGGTTTGAATTTTTGATACACCCCCGCCTGCGGCGGAGGTGTATCGTTTCACTTCTAAATCGACACTACATGTCTACTCCCTGAAATTCCACCCACCAAAAGGTAGGTTTCTTCATGAAAAAAATTGTTTTCACTGTTTTATTCACCGCTGTTTTTTGCCTTGGCACTTTGCCGCAGGCATCTTTCGTGGCAAACGCTCAGAGCACCACCGAAATATGGGACAGGGCAGGGCTTGAGGCTATTGCGAACGAGCCCACAGCCCACTACACGCTCATGGCGGACATAGACATGGGCGATGCGCCGTGGGGCCCCATACCCTTTGAGGGCACTTTTGAGGGCGGCGGCCACACGCTGTACAACCTAACCATCACCGAATCCGACCCTGTTTATGCCGAGAGTGTAGACGGCAACCGAAAGAGCTACGACACGGTGTATGCGGCGCTTTTTTCGCGCACAAAAAACGCTGTAATAAACGACCTTACGCTACTTGGCGTGCATGTGGACATAACGACAGATGAGAATGTGTTTGCGTCGGGGCTGGTGGGCTATGCGGAAAACACCACCATAACAAACTGCCATGTTTCGGGCAGGGTATACCTGCACTCGGCCGGCATAATGTGCGGCGTTTCGGGCATGACGGGCTTTGGCTACGGCACTATCACGGACAGCTCCGCCGATGTTACGCTTGTTTTGGTGGACGAAAACGAGGACATAAAGTGCGAGGAGTTCATGGGCGCAATGTTGGCAACAGGCTACATGGACATGCAAAACTGTACCGTCGACGTGCGTGCGTACACCTCGGTGTACGGCTATGTGCACAACGGCGGTGTTGTGGGCATGTACTACGTGCACACGGACGACAGCGAGCACGCAGGCTACATAAACGGTTGCACCGTGAATGCAGAGATAAACTTTTTCGAGGCAAACGACGACCGCAGGGCGTACAGTGCGGCGGTGGTGGGCGAGCAGCTACACTGGCCGCTGGAGCTTGAGGATAACACGGTGGAACACTTTGACAGCATCGAAACCACCGACTACGACACGCCGCTTTACCCCGAGGGACACGCACAGCCCGTTTACACACAGAGTGTGGTAGAGCCCACCTGCGACAGCTTTGGCTACACGCTGAACACCTGCGAGGAGTGCGGCTACAGCTATGCGGACAGCTATGTTGCACACTCGCACCAGCCGGGCGAATGGCAGACGCTCACCCCTGCCACCCCCACCCAAAACGGCCTGCGCCAAAGGGTGTGCGAAATATGCGGCGACATGGTAGAGGAGCAGGCGCTCATAGGTGTGGCAGAGCTTGGCCTTAGCATCGCAAACGGCGATAGCGCCACCCAAAGCCTTGCGCTGCAACAGGGCGAGAGCTCACAGCTTATCACCTCTATCACACCGCAGGATGCCACCGACCAAACAGTGGTGTACACCTCCTCCGATGATGCCGTTGCCACCGTGGACAGCACAGGGCTTGTGAGCGCCACAGGCAGCGGCAGTGCCACCATCACCGCCACTGCCCAAAGCACAAACGTGAGCGCACAGTACAGCGTAGAGGTAAGCTCTCCCCTGCCCATGCTACCCATGATTGTAGGCGGCATTACGGCGGTAGGTGCGCTTACTGCGCTGCTTATCACCCTAAAGTTTCGCCGCAACGCACGGCGCACTCGCCGCCATACACAGCATAATGTGTATCGTAGAAAGTAGGGTGTGCAGTGTACTTCGCATAGCTTTAACAAAAGAAGAAACAGGAGCATCTGCGCCACGCTTTGACGCAAATGCTCCTGCTTTTTAATTGCCATATAATCCAAGAGTGTGGACAAAAGCGGTAGTACAGCTCTTTATTCTCACACTTAAAGCATAGTGTTTTTTCTATAAATCAACACTATCTGTCCACTCCCCTACACAAAAAGCTCTATCACAAACACAGCGGCACACCCTGCCATAGCCACCACTATTAGGTTTTTGCCCAGCCACGCCAGCACCGCCGCCACCAAAAACCCTCCCAGCGCGGACCAAAAGCTATCCGTTGCGCTGAGAATTGCAGGAAATGTCATCACCGAGAGGGTGACGTAGGGTATGTAGTATAAAAATGAAAGGATAAACCTGTTTTTTATCTCTCTTCGTAAAAGTAACAACGGCAACACACGTATAAGGTATGTCACCACCGCCATGACAATTATGTATATGTATATATTTGCGCTCATGCCCTCTCCTCTTGTGCTACTTCATCCTGTCCTTCGCCCGACTTTTGCGCATTAAGCGGAAACAGCACGGCCGCTACCGCCGCTATACCCACCGATAAAATCACGATGCGAAGCGAAGATGATATTTGATTTAAGAGTGGCAACACCGCAAACAAAAGACTGAGCGTCATGCTTATTACCACAACGCCTGCAATGACCCTGCTTTTGCGTGCGGGCGGCAGAATAATGGCGATAAACATACCGTACAGCGCCACACCAAAAGCGCTGAGCACCTGCACGGGTAACACCGCACCCAAAAGGCCTCCCAGCAGCGTTCCCAGCACCCACCCGGGCACTGCCGCACACATAAGCCCGTACGCATAAAAAGGGCTCAGCTTGCCCTCTACTGATACGGCTGTGGCAAACACCTCGTCCGTCACGCCGTATCCTATTATAAAGCGGTGCAATATGGGGCTGTTTTGATGTAACTTTTGGGAAAGTGCGCAGGACATAAGGCTGTAGCGCAAGTTTAGCACAACCTGCGTCATGAGCATTTCATAGTAGGGTGCGCCCGCCGCAATAACCCCCAGCGCCGCAAACTGCCCCGCCGAGGTAAGGTTCGTTGCGGACATCAGCGTTGCTTGCCATGTGTTCAGCCCTGCCCCTTTTGCCGCTATGCCAAACGTAAACGAAACCGCAAGATATCCCAAAAATATAGGCACGCCATTGCGTACCCCACGCACCCACCATTCGCTTCTTTTTATCATTTTTCGCCCCTTTCCCACCGTCACATTGTAACATATGAACGCCCACAAGAAAAGATGCTTTTTACCGTTTTGCTCGCTCCTGCACCAAAGTGCTATTTTGTGCTTTTTGCAAATACCTCTATGCCATATCCAAAACTTTTTCGCCTATCACATCGCTTTTTGATGTGTGTTATGGTATACTCTTCATGTAGAAAAAGTGGGTAATATTTTCACTCGCCGCCACTTCATGAATGTACGGTGCCGCACGAGGGAATTGCTTATGTTCAAGAGATTTTTGAAAATTCTACGCAACAACTTTCAGCCAATATTATTTGTTTTTCTGGCATTTTTAATTATGATGCTGGTAAGCTATATTTACGGCGCATCTATTGTGAGCCGCCAAATGTCCGACATAGGGCGGGAAACCATCAACGCCACCCAGACATTCGTCTCCTCAAGCTTTGAAGAATCCGAGATTGTTTTTTCAAACATTGCCACCGACGTGGAGGGGCTTCTTCAAATAGAGCCGGAAAACGACAACGTCTTGGATTATCTTGTTTCCACAAACGAGCGCTACAGCGGCGAGCACTCCCCTGCACCCGATTTCATGAAGGTGTACGGATATATCAGGGGTGAATTTTTAGACGGCTCGGGATGGATTCCCCCCGAAGAATACGTCCCACAAACACGCCCATGGTATCTTGTTGCACAGCAGAGTGGCGGAGGCATTCAGCGCACACAGCCGTATGTAGACTATGACACGGGCGGCCTGTGTATA
Source organism: uncultured Oscillospiraceae bacterium (assembly GCA_964370045.1). Classification (GTDB taxonomy): domain Bacteria; phylum Bacillota; class Clostridia; order Oscillospirales; family Ruminococcaceae; genus JAAYCI01. Next base: position 21,116 of record CAYJGZ010000013.1, on the reverse strand, counting down.
TCCTTTTCACAGATTTTGTTTGATGAAAACGGCGCTGCACAGGGGATTTTAGCTGTTGACCTTGATTTGTCCCGCATAACACAGTATGTATCCACACAGCAGATTGCAAACGACGGCTACGGTATGCTGGTGAACGACTCGCTAAATTTTGTGGCTCATCAGGATGAAAACCTTATCGGCGCAAGCATGGCCTTTGTGAGCGACAGCTACGCCGATGTTGCTCGGCTTTTGTCGGACGGCACACCTGTTGACGCCGTGCGCTTTACAGACACGGACGGCACCGACAGCATTGTTTACTTCCGAACCATTTTCAACGGCTGGCACATCGGTGTTGTCACACCGCGCGCTGCGTATTTTTCCTCTGTATACTCTATGGCTACCGTCATGGGAATCATCGGCTTTGTGCTGGCCACAGCGCTCAGTGCAGTGCTCGTGTACACACGTGTACAGCGTATGCGCTCCGAAGAGGAGAGCAAGAGTAAAAGCAGCTTTCTCTCCCGCATGAGCCACGAAATACGCACACCCATGAACGCAATCATAGGCATGACGGACATTGCGCTGAAAAGCGATGACCCTAAAAAAATCCACACAAGCCTTGACAAAATACACACAGCCGCAACTCATCTGCTGGGCATCCTCAACGACATTTTGGACATGTCCAAAATAGAGGCGGGTAAACTTGCGCTTAGCGAGACGGAATTTTTAACGGCGGATTTACTAAAGCAGAGCACCACGGTGGTGGAGCAAAACTTTAGAACAAAACACCAGCATTTTTCACTGCACGTAGGCGAGGATGTCCCTTTATCCCTTATTGCGGACCGCCAGCGGCTTGCACAGGTGCTTGCCAACCTTCTTAGCAATTCGGGAAAGTTCACCCCCGAAAATGGGCAAATAAGCCTTAGTGTGTCCCTAAAAGAGATGCACAGCGAGCACTGTGTGCTTTTATTTGAGGTAACCGACAACGGCATAGGAATGTCGCCCGAGCAACAGTCTCGCCTATTTCAGTCGTTCGAGCAGGCGGACAACAGCATCTCCCGAAAGTACGGCGGCACAGGCCTTGGGCTTTCCATATCCAAAAACATAGTCATGCTTATGGGTGGCGAAATAAGCGTATCCTCCGAACTTGGAAAAGGCACTACATTCAAGGTCACCGTCCAAATGGGTGTGGGCAATGCGGCAAATCTATCCAAGGATGTTCTGCCGCACTCCTCTTCGGCAAATCCATCTTGTGGCTTTGGCGGAAAGCACATTTTGCTTGCGGAGGATGTGGATATAAACCGTGAGATTGTGCTGGCTCTTTTGGAAGAGGAAAACCTACACATCGACTGCGCAGAAAACGGCGCCGTTGCGCTAAATACTTTCAGCAAAAGCCCAAAGCTTTACTCGCTTATACTCATGGATATTCACATGCCCGAGATGGACGGCTACGAGGCTACCCGTCGCATACGAGGCCTGCCCTCACCATGGGCAAAGGAGATTCCCATAGTTGCCATGACTGCGAATGTGTTCAAGGAAGATGTTGAAAAGTGCTTGCAGGCTGGCATGAACGACCACCTCGGCAAGCCTATTTCACCCGAGGCTCTACTCGCAACATTACACAAATATTTAGGGTAGCTACACACAAAGGAGACCAAATGAAAACCGTACAGGATTCACTGACAATTCAAAATCACATCATCCACTACCAGCACCTAAACGGCAAGGGGCGCCTTTTCGGAGGCGAGCTGATGGCGTGGATTGACGAGGTTGCCGGAACGGTGGGGATGCGCCACGCAGGGTGCGAGGTGATGACCGCCGCCGTGGACACGCTGGTGTTTAAGGCTCCCGCCTTTTTGAACGACCTCGTTTTGATACAAGGGCGTGTCACCTACGTGGGCAATACTTCCATGGAGGTTCGTGTGGAAACATTTGTGCACAATCCTGACAAGGAAAAAATTCTCATAAATCGCGCGTATTTTGTGATGGTTGCGCTGGATGATGAGGGCGTGCCCACAAAAATACCGCCCATCAGCCTGTCCACGACCGAGGACGAGGTGGAATGGACGGCAGGGGAAAAGCGCCACGCACTTCGCAAGCAGCGCCGCAAGGAAAACTTTTAAGCTATCACCGTGTACACCTTTGTGGCTTTCACATTAACAAGCAGAGGCAACAAAAGCACAAGGCACCTGTCTTTCGCTTAGAATATTTCTCAAGCTGAAAAGCATTGTCAAAAGGTTGGTATAGTAAAGTTGCATACACCTGCTACCATTTGTTTATGAAGGCAACACACTTTATTTCCTTATTTTTTCATCCTCAGCCTTTTTTTACGATAATTTTTCCAAAAATTCATCTTCCATTTTTTGTTCTTTTATGGTATGCTGACAAAGATGGTGCATTTTTGTGCGATGTAGTCAAGTTGCTTCAAGGTTCACACAAGGGTAGCACCGGCAAAATTCGCTTGACATCGCAAAATTTCAAGCAGCATCATCTTGTTACGAATAATGACAACACTATCAAATGAGAATTCACCATCCACACTGTTTGTGTTTCGGAGTGATTTGACTGCAAAGCCCTGCCATATGGCAAGGCGCTTTGTATTTTACACACATTTATCGCCATTACCCACTTTACACAAGGGACACACTTATGACTCACAAGAGAATTACAATATTTGCAGGGCACTACGGCAGCGGCAAGACAAACCTTGCCGTAAGCTATGCACTGTGGCTAAAGCAATTTCACCCACATGTGTGCGTGGTGGACCTCGATATAGTAAACCCCTACTTTCGTACCGCCGACGCAAAGGCTCAGCTGAGCGAGCAGGGCGTGCGGCTTATCGCATCACCTTTTGCGAACAGCAATGTGGAGCTGCCCGCAATGCCCACCGAAACGCAGAGCATTTTTGACAATGAGAGCCTTCATGCGGTCATCGACCTTGGCGGAGATGAGCGTGGGGCGCTGGCACTGGGGCGCTACTCACGTGCACTTTTGGCGCAGGGCGACTACGAGATGCTCTTGGTGGCGAACTACTACCGTCCGCTCACCCGTACACCGCAGGAGCTTGCGGAGATAGTGGGCGAAATAGAGGGTGCTTGCCATGTGCCATTCACGGCGCTTGTAAACAACTCAAACCTCGGCAGGCAGACCACTTTGGAAAACATCTTGCAGTCTGCTTCATACGCAAAGGATGCCTGCGAGCAGCTACACCTTCCGCTCAAGATGACAAGCGTAATGCGAAGCGTGCTTGAACAGGATGTGCTGCTTTCACAAGAGCTTGCACAGAGCAGCGAAGTTTTCCCCATAGATATACACTACCGAAAGACATGGGCAATGTAGGCCGCACATTTTTTAGTTTCTATAGTCAAAGCACTTCGACTATAACATATTTATTTTGATTTGATATATGTGTACCACAAGGAAAGGGGCAACACAAATGCCAAAAGTAACTTTTTTGGAAGACAGATGCAAGGGGTGCAATCTATGCGTGCAGGCATGTCCTAAGAAAATCCTGTCTTTGGCCAAAACAAAGCTCAACTCAAAGGGTTTTCATCCTGCTCAACTAAATGACGAAGAGGCGTGCATAGGCTGTGCTTTTTGCGCTACCATGTGTCCGGATGTCGTAATCACGGTGGAAAAGTAAAGGGGGGTATGAATAAATGGCAGAAAAGATATTGATGAAGGGCAACGAAGCTATTGCGGAGGGCGCTATAATGGCGGGATGTCGCCATTATTTCGGGTATCCTATAACTCCCCAAACAGAAATTGCTGCTCACATGGCGAAAAGAATGCCCAAAATAGGTGGCGTGTTTTTGCAGGCAGAGAGCGAAATAGGTGCTGTAAACATGGTGATAGGAGCTTCCGCTACAGGAAGGCGCAGCATGACCTCCTCCTCCAGCCCCGGAATTGCGCTAAAAAGCGAGGGGCTTTCCTACCTTGCAGGCTGTGACTTACCCTCAGTGCTTGTAAATATTCAGCGTGGTGGCCCCGGCCTTGGTGGCATTCAGCCCGCCCAGTCGGACTATTTTCTCGCCACACGCTCGGCCGGCCACGGCGATTTCCGCCTTTTGGTGCTTGCTCCGGGCAGTGTGCAGGAAATGCTGGACTACACCTACCTTGCGTTTGATTTGGCGGACAAATACCGCATGACGGTGATGATTTTGGGCGATGGTGTGCTTGGCCAAATGATGGAGCCCATCGACATTTCACCCAAAGAGCCGGCACAGCTTGCCCCGAAGGACTGGGCACTTACCGGTACCGAGGGCAAGCGCAATCCCAACATTGTAAACTCGCTTCACCTGCAAGCGCTTGACCTTGAGCGCTGCAACATAGAGCGCTTTGAGCGCTACAAGCAGATAGCCGAAAACGAAGTCCGCTACGAAAACTACCTCACAGAGGATGCTGAAATTGTGGTGGTGGCTTACGGTGCTTCTGCTCGTATTGCACAGAGTGCCGTGGACATTGTTCGTGCACAGGGCGTAAAAGCAGGGCTTTTCCGTCCTATCACACTGTGGCCTTTCCCCAAGAACGAGCTGTTTGAGCTTTCCAAAACCGCAAAGGTGTTCCTCTCGGTAGAGATGAGCATGGGACAGATGGTGCAGGATGTGGAGCTTGCCATACGTTGTTCAAAACCCGTGGAAATGTTCGGTCGCCTTGGCGGCGTTGTGCCCACACCCGAGGAAGTTGCCACAGCTATTTGTGACACACTGAAAAACGTTTAACGCATAAGGCGAACGCCAAGGACAAATCAGACAAAATTAAGGAGAAAGCAGTATGGAAGTTGTATTCAAAAAACCACAGTCCCTTACGGACAATGTGCTTCATTATTGCCCCGGGTGTACCCACGGCATAATACATCGCCTTGTGGCAAACGCTATGGACGAGCTTGATATAGGGGGCACAACTATCGGCGTTGCGCCGGTGGGTTGCTCAGTTCTTGCGTACAATTATTTTAACTGCGATATGCTTCAGGCACCGCACGGCCGTGCGCCCGCCGTTGCCACAGGCATTAAGCGAGGCTCCCCCGAAAATATTGTGTTCACCTATCAAGGCGACGGCGACCTTGCCGCTATAGGCACCGCTGAAATGGTGCACGCCGCAACACGTGGCGAAAACATCACTGTCATTTTTGTAAACAATGCGATATATGGCATGACAGGTGGCCAGATGGCGCCTACTACTCTGCCGGGGCAAATCACCCAAACAACCCCCTACGGCAGAGACACCTCCACCGCAGGCCACCCCATAAAGGTGAGCGAGATGCTCAGCACATTGCAGGGCGCTGCGTACATTGAGCGTGTGTCGGTAGACAGCGTAAAAAATGTAAACCGTGCTAAAAAAGCCATCCGCAAGGCGTTTGAGACGCAAATTGCCAAAAAAGGCTTTTCACTTATAGAGGTGCTCTCGACATGTCCCACAAACTGGGGCATAGACCCTATCACCTCGCTCGACTGGCTGCGTGACAACATGATGCCCGCTTATCCGCTGGGCGTGTACAAGGATACAACAGAGGAGGCGAGCCGATGAAACGTGTGTTGCTTGCAGGATTTGGCGGACAGGGCATACTGTTCACAGGAAAGTTTTTAGCATACACAGGCCTTTTGAAGGGTCAGCAGGTGTCCTGGCTGCCCAGCTACGGCCCCGAAATGCGCGGCGGCACTGCAAACTGTAGCGTGATTTTGTCGGATTCACGCATAGGCTCGCCCATAGTGTCCGTCCCTGATATTTTGATGTGCATGAATCTACCCTCGCTGGACAAGTTTGAGGAAAGCATAGTATCGGGCGGCATTCTCTTTTCGGATAGCTCGCTCATCGAGCGCAAGTGCGAGCGTACGGACATCACCATATACGAAATCCCCGCCACACAGATGGCCTCGGACGCAGGCATTCCCACACTGGCTAACATGGTACTGCTTGGCCACATGATTAAAAAGGCCGACTTGTGCGACATGAGCGTTGTGGAGAGCGTTTTGCAAAAGATTATCCCCGAGCGCAAAAAGGACCTTGCGGGCGCAAACCTAAAGGCGCTAAACATGGGCTACGCCTACAACTAAAGCCTCATATAAATAGGCAATGTGCCGCTTGTTCTATTCGATGTATTAAGCAATATCCTGCGCAACATTTTTCAAAAGTGAAAAGTGTTGCGCAATGCTTTTGCATTTTTGTGTCCGCAACAGGCGAACAAGTGTATTGGAAATTTGCCGTCTCACCCACTGTGATATATTGTTTTTGACGTTATCTCACATTTTTTAAGTAGCCACATGGAATTGCTTTTTAGGCAAAGATGATATACAATTAACACTAAAGCAATGTGAGGGAAAGACATACCAAAAAGCCAAACCAACGCTTTTGCCCACACACATTTTTTACTTAGCTTACAACACGAGAGGAGGAAATTATTATGTCTGAACTGAACAGTGAAATTGGCGCACGTATTAGGGGCGTGCGTGAAATTAGCGAGCTAAACATCGAGGAGTTTGCTCGCAGGGTGGGAGTTTCCTGCGAGAGCCTTTGTGCATACGAGGGTGGCAAAACAGAAATTCCCGTTTCATTTTTGCACGATATTGCATCCAACTTCGACATAAGTATGACCGAGCTTTTGACAGGCGAGCGTGCAAGACTGTCCGTATACTCGGTGGTCCGTAGCGGCAAAGGCGTGGGCGTAGAGCGCCGCAAAGCATACGACTACCGCTCGCTTGCGTACAACTTTGCGGACAGAAAATTAGACCCATACCTTATCACGGTAGAGCCAAAACCCGAGGCAGAGCCTGTTAGCATGACCAGCCACTCGGGGCATGAATTTTTGTATGTGCTCAAAGGCCAGGTGCGGGTGGTTATCGCAAAATATGAAACGGTGCTAAACGAGGGTGACTCCGTATACTACGACTCAGCCTATCCTCACGGCATACAAGCCATTGGAAGCACTACGGCACAGTTGCTTGTCACCATCACCGGAAAGGAATAGGTAAACACATGGCACACGTACACAAGTATTGCAAGACCGACTTTTCTTCTTATGAGGATTTTTATGAAAACTTTTCGCTGAACATGCCCGAAGACTTTAACTTTGGGTATGATGTTGTGGACGATATAGCGAAGGAAAACCCCGACAAAACCGCCATTGTGTGGTGCAACGACCTGGGCGACGAAAAGATAATCACCTTTAGCGAGGTGATGCGAGAGAGCAACAAAATGGCAAACGCCCTAAAGTCAATTGGCATAAAAAAAGGCGATGTTGTGATGACAATGCTAAAGCGCCGCTATGAGTATTGGTTTTTTACCATTGCCATGCACAAGCTGGGCGCTATACTGATACCTGCGACACATCTGCTCACCGTAAAGGACCTTGTGTACCGCATAAAAATGGCGGACATAAAGATGATTATAACGGTGAACGAGGACGAGCTGTGCGGCAAGATAGACGAGGCCGCAAAAGAGACACAGGACATACTAAAGTTTAGGGCTGTATCGAGCGGCGCGCGGGATAGTTATGTGGATTTTGGAGTTTTAACGGAAACTATGTCGGAGGACTTTGAGCGTCCGAGCGGTGAGGATGCCATAGACAGCCACGGCACGATGCTGGCGTACTTCACCTCCGGCACAACCTCCATGCCCAAAATTGTGGCACACGATTTCTTTTATCCGCTGTGCCACATCACCACCGCTCGCTTTTGGCACAACCTTGATGAAAACGACCTGCATCTCACCGTTGCGGACACAGGCTGGGCAAAGGCGAGCTGGGGCAAGCTGTACGGGCAGTGGATTTGCGAGGCGGCCGTGTTTGTGTACGACTACGACAAGCGCTTTTCGCCCATGGACTTTTTGAAGCTTATAGACAAGTACAAAATCACCTCGTTTTGTGCACCACCCACGGTCTACCGCTTTCTCATCAAGGAGGACTTTTCAGACTATAGCTTAAAGTCACTGAAAAAGGCCTCCACAGCAGGCGAGCCGCTAAACCCGGAGGTATACTCCCGCTGGCTGAGCTTGACAGGCCTTAAAATGCGTGAGGGGTACGGCCAAACAGAGTGCACAGTACTTTTCGCCGCAAACCCTTGGTGTGAGCCAAAACCGGGCAGTATGGGCTTGCCCATGCCGCTTAGCTGCTGTGTCATACTGGACGAGGACGGCAAGGAGTGCGAAGTGGGCGAAGAGGGCGAAATCTGTATGCCCGTGCCCGACCCCGCACACCGCCCACCCGGGCTTTTCATGGGGTATTACAAGGACGAGGCGCTCACCAAAAAAGTGCTGTACAACGGCATATATCACACAGGCGACATAGCGTGGCGGGACGAGGACGGCTATGTGTGGTTTTGCGGACGCAACGACGACATTATCAAGAGCAGCGGCTACCGCATAGGGCCGTTTGAGGTGGAGAGTGCGCTTATTGAGCACCCTGCGGTGCTGGAGACTGCCATCACCGGCGTGCCCGACCCCGACCGTGGCTTTAACGTCAAGGCCACCGTAGTTCTGACAGCGGGCTACACCCCAAGCAACGAGCTAAAAAAAGAGCTGCAAGACCATGTGAAAAAGCTGACAGCCCCTTACAAATACCCCCGCATCATAGAGTTTGTAACCGAGCTGCCCAAGACCATCAGCGGCAAGATACGCCGTGTACAAATCCGTGAGCAGGACAAGGACGGCGCTGAATAAACACATTTGTATCTTTCTTGCACACTTCATGCCTGCCGAGCAATCTTTTCAAGAGGATTGCTCGGCAGGCATTTTTCGATATATCGCATTTTATGTGATATATTATCTTTCAATATACATATTGTATTTTTAGTATATATATTTACATCTGCTGTAAATTTTAGCTATGTACTTTTAGCTCATGTGTATTTGCAGTACTTTTGCACACGCAATAAAAACGCTGTCTCACCGTAAAATCCACCTCTACACACTTAATTTATCCATAAAGCTGACGATAAATATAGTGTACGATATTAAGCAGGAGGATAAACTCATGGCAATCAACGGAATAAATAATGCCTCCGTGGCTGTATTATCTGAAAAGACAGCATTTGCGGCTAAACAGTTGAGCGAAGGCACTCCGCTTGGGGCAATAAATACCGGCGGAAGGTATGACACGGTTGAGCTTAGCCTTAGTGCTACAACAACCCAAAATTCAATGCCCCCTGAAATCACGCACGAGCCACTTGCCAAGGCAGACCTATCTCATCTTGAGGGAAAATGGGTGGTCACGATACATGCCGACGGCAGCATAGACGACCCTATTGCGGACTACAACCGCTCGCAGGGCAATTACTTCGGTGATGTCTGGCGTGCTGCTATGGGTATGCCAAACGGCAAAGAAATCTATCAAGGTGCAATAGCGAGCGGCATGTCGGAGGAGGAGGCAGGAGAACATCAAAGGCAGCATATCACGGAGCACTTCAGAAATAATTTTGATGAAGCGCTTTCCCTCGCACACAAATTTGCACCGCCAAACCACGAAGCGAGTGGGCAGGCGATTGAATATTCAGCTGTATACAACAAAAATGGCGAGCTAAAAACACCCGCAAAAATCAGCCCAAAAGAATATCAGACAAATCTGCAAAGCATCATCAACGATGTGATGTCCTATGTAAAGGCAAATAAGAGCGACTATCCGAATTTATACAAAACCCACTTTGGCGGTGAATAACGCCGATGTTAATTTACGTTGCTTGTGGCAACAGGCCACTCCTTGTACAATAGCTCTATACTTAAAACAGGAGTGGACACATAAATGTGATTTAGAATACTTTAAGTACGGGAAGAAGTTTAACACGCAAGAAAGCTTAAGCTTTGTTTGCATAGTGTCGATGACTATATCACAAGGGAGTGATTTATCACCATGATACATAATATAGGCGGTCAAAGCATACTTAACTCACAACCGCAAAACCCGAGCTTGCAAAATATAATAAGCCAAATCAACGCAAACGTGAGTAAAAAGCAAAATTTTGACGCTGTGGAGCTTAGCCAAAAAGCACAGGCGCTACTAAAAGAAAGTAATTCTGCTTCGTCAAAAGAGAGCGAGCCGATTATAAACCACGAAAATTCCGAGATGGTGCACAGCACGAAATGGGGTGCTCACACCAAGGCAGAGTATGCTGAAATGTCCCTAATCAGCCAGCGAGACGACCTTAAAACGCTTTCGGACCAAATAGACTACCACAAATCGAAGCTCGCCTTTACGACCGAAAAAATATCCGAGCTTGAAAGTTTCTTAAGCGGCACAAGTGCTCACAGCGACCCAAATCTGACAAAGGAAGCCGCCGAAATTCATCTGCACAATTACAAGCAAAGCATCGCCGACGACTATGCCGATTTCACCATCGGCCGCTCACAATATATTGCGGACCAGCTTGATTCACTGTCCGGACAGCTTGCATCAAAGGCTTCCCCAAACCCTTTACACTCGCTCGATGCAGCGGCCTTAGGGCTTTCAAATCTACCCGATGACCCCGAGAAAATCATGGAGGCTTTGGATAGTGCGTCTGCCATATTAGATAGAATGACAGCCGATTTAGAGCGTGCTTTTAGCGATGCTACGGGCGGTAAAGAGTTCCAAGAGCCGGCAAAAAGCCACAGCATTTTTGATGGCAATTCCACTTTGAGCTTCTTTGCTTCTCAAATGGAAAAGGAGCATAAACTACTTAATGTCGGCACAGCAAACTTCACCGGTGAAACATTGAAGATAGACATATCATCAGTATCAGGTTTAGCGGCGGCCGACATAGCTCCATAATGCAGGCATAGCACAAAACAAGCTGTTACCACAATTTGTGGTAACAGCTTGTTTTTGTGTTGTTATTAGTCACTGCTTTTGCGTACAAAGACACCTCGCCAAGGCTAAACCTTGCCGTCGTCCGCCAGCGCACGCTCCAGCAAAATAGCCGCAAAATCCATTGCGTTGTACAGGCCGTTTTTCACGCTCTGCTTCACTATACGGTCCTTTGGTGCAAGCTCTGTGTTTGTGGACAGCAGCATCACCATCACCTTGGCGGGCACTTCATCACCTGCCTGCTGTTTCGTGGAAAGCACCTGCATAAAAACCACGTATGGCTCGCTAAAGTCCCCGTAGTATATCTCGTTTTTGGAGCGTACCAGCGGCTTGCCCTTGTATTTCAGCTTGGCCTCAAATGCCATTTATCCGTTGCCCCTTTCCTATCCTACATCAGTATATCATATCCTAAAAACAAAATTTGTGCAAGTGCTTTGGGTAAATTTGCATAAATTTGTCAGGCTGCACCCTGCCCTGCACACCAAACGCAGACAGAAAGAGCAGGTTTAGCTTTTTGCCTGCCTGCGGCGGGGTAATATACCGGCTTCTTTTCGTGTTTTCTGCATGATATTTTCACCTATAAGTCAACACTACTTTACAACCCCCTGCACGCTCGCAAAAAAGCGGACGGTAAACCGCCCGCTGATAGCACTATTCGCCAAGGTAGCTCTTTACAAGCGCCTGCAAAATATCATCCCTATCCACCTTGCATATCTTGGTACGTGCGCCACCGTAGGTGGTAATGTAGGTAGGGTCTTCCGAAAGGATGTATCCAACAATCTGATTTATGGGATTATATCCCTTTTGCTTGAGTGCCTCATACACCTCAGTGAGAATCTGCTTTATGCGCTGGTCCTTGTCCTCATGCACCGAAAAAATAGTAGTCTTAAACTCACTCATCAGTATCCCTCCCTCGCAGGAAAAAGTGTGGCAAAAAGTATTTTCGCCTTTGTCATATTCGCAAAATAGTTTTGCGCCATCTGCCACTGCAAGAGCGGTTAAACGAACACTTACAGCTCTCCACCCTCGCTATATGTCTATTATACCGCTGAAATGTGACAATATCAAGCTAAGCTTTTGCTTTTCCCGAACTATTTTGCTGTGCGGGCTACTTGCGGTTTCCCCGTGCGGAAAGCCACCGTGCCAAAACGCTTATTCCCACAGCACCCGCTACAATGAGCATGAGATTAAGCCCGCCTATCTCGGTGCTCTGCGCCATGCCCTCATCCGGCAGTGTGCGCTCGATAAGCAGCATGGAGGCCTCCCACAGCGCTGTACTCAAATGCTCTGTCATCTACGCTTCCTCTGACGCTCTTATTTTTCCTTGGAACTTTCAGGTGGCTCGTCCTCTTTTGTGTCGGCAGGCTTTTCGTCCTCGGAGGCTTTTTTCTCCTCGCTCTCAGAGTCTTTCGCCTTTTCAGTGCCGTCACTTTGCTCCTCGGAGGTGTCCTTTGCTTCAGCGTCCGCTTTGTCCTTCTTTGAAGAGCTACTCGCCTCTTGCGCAGATGTTTCACCCTGCGCTTCGCCCTTTGCCTTTTGCTTCCTTAGCGCCTCCTGCGCCATCTCAAGCCGACGCTCCTTTGTTGGTGCTTTTTCGATTGCGGGCCAGCTTATTTCCACAATCTGCTCGCCCTCGTCTACACTCAGCCTCACCCTTGCGGTGTGCGGCGGTATTTCGGGCACTACAAGCGGCTTGCCCCTTCTTTTGTAGCGTATGTATCCCCACACCGCCAGCGCCACCACAGCGGACGCAAGCGCCAGCACCTGGCTCACACGCAGGTTTACTATCGGGACCATCAGGCTGTCGGTGCGCATACCCTCGATGACAAAGCGCCCAAGGCCGTACCACACGACGTACAAAAGCAGTATTTCGCCGTTGAAGCGGCGGTGCTTGCGGTAAAGATAAAGTAGCACAAAACCCAGCGCACACCACAGACTCTCATACAAGAATGTCGGGTGAACGGGGGCATACGGGTCCACATAAATACCCTCCTGCGCAAGGCGAGGGGCGGCCACATTCATGAGGTAGTTTACAGTGGACGCACTGCGCATACCCAAAAGGCCTGTGGTGGTGTCGCCAAACGCCTCTTGGTTGAAAAAGTTGCCCCAGCGCCCGATGGACTGCCCCACCAAAAAGCCGTACGCCACCAAGTCCAGCTGTGGCAATATGGGCACTTTTCGCCACTTGCACGCAAAGCCTGCGCCGAGCATACCGCCTATAATTCCGCCGTAAATGGCAAGGCCGCCGTCACGTAGGTTTACCACATCCCAAAGACTCTCGTACCGCAAGCCCGAAAAGGCGACATAATAAAGCCGTGCACCCACAATGGCGCATATAAAGCCAATCACTATTACATCCACCATGCGCTCCGAGTCCACCCCAAAGCTGGGCGCAAGCTTAAACGCCACCAAGACGCCCAGCATCATGCCGATGCCTATGATAAGCCCGTACCAGTAGATGTCTATGCCGAATATGCTAAATGCAACATTGGATATGTTCAGGCTAAGCCCAAGCTCGGGAAACTCCACGAGGTTTGTAATTTCTCTCACCATAAATAACGCTCCGTAAATAGTTTATTGTCATTGTAATTGTACAAAATTTTGTGTACTTTTTGTGTTAAGCGTACAGGCAGGAGCACAGCAAAAGCTTTGCTAACTACTGCGCTATTCCCCCTCATGTATGAGCAAAAAGCTACTGCGCTCTTCGCTTAACATGCTCTGCAGTGCCTCGTTCACATCGCTCACCTGCACTGCGGCAAGCGCCGCAAGCTCCTTTTGGGGCGTGCGCCCACGGAAGTAGCTGTAGCACAGCTGGGAGGCCACACGCTCCACGCTCTCCAGCTCCGCCACAGCCTCGCCGTACATCATGTTTTTGCATATTTCAAACTGCTGTGCGTCCACACCCTCGCTGCGCACACGCTTTATCTCTTTCAGCACCTCTCGGCGCACACGCTGGGGCTGGCGGCTCTCGCCCGAAACGATAAACTGCAAACATTCATCGTGGCATCCGTACTCGCCGCTAAAGTCCGGCTGTACAAGTCCCTCGTCATAAAGCTTACGATACAGCGTGCTTGTTTCGCCAAACAATAGCTCGGTGATAAGGTCGCACACCACCTGTGTTTTTACAGTGTCCCCCCTCACCGGCTCTTCCTTAAAGCCCAGCGAAAACATGGGCATAGCCACCGGCATTATTATTTCCTTGCTTTGGGTGCACACGCTCGCAGGCTCGCTCGGCCACAGCGAAACCGCAGGCTCGCTTTTTTGCGACGGCAGGCCTGCACGCTCCACAGCGGCAAGCAGCGTGTCCATGCTGATGTTACCCGCCGCACACAGCACCATGTTGGAGGGGGTGTAAAATGCGTCTGTACAGCTGTACAAAATCTCGGGCGTTATCTCGGAGATGGACTGCACACTGCCCGCAATGTCATCCCGCACGGGGTGATTGTGGTACAGGCACTCCAAAATGCCAAACACACTGCGCATTTCGGGAATGTCGTCGTACATGCCTATCTCCTGCGCTATGATTCCCTGCTCCTTTTGCACCGTTGCGTCTGTAAAATGGGGATGCCCCACAAAGGACAACAAAATGTCAAGGTTGCGCTCTATTTCGTTTGTAGCGGTGAATATGTAGCTCGTTTGGTCAAAGCCGGTGTAGGCGTTGGCGGATGCTCCCGTCTCGCCGTACAACGAAAAGGCATCCACGCCGTCCTCGTTTTCAAACATCTTGTGCTCTAAAAAGTGCGCAACACCCGCAGGCAGATATATTTCCTTGTCCCCCTGCTTAAAGTGCCTGTTTATCGAGCCGAACTTTGTGGCGTAAATAGCGTGCACCGCACCATACTCGGGCATGGGCAAAAGACGCACCGCAAGCCCGTTTGGCAACACTACCTCCTGAAACTTCAGTGCGTCCTGCGCAGCTTTGGGCAGCTGAAAGCTCATGCGTTTTCCCCCTTTCCCACAATGCGATACTCAACAGCGGGCGCATACGCCGAAAGCACGTCCTGCACCTGCTGTGCGCTCGTCTGCTCTATGTAGGACACCATCTGCTCCACAGTGCGGTTTGTGCCACGAAGCCACTCATTGAACACCCAGCTCACCATGGCATCGGCACTGTCCTGCATGGTTGCGTAGGCGCTTTTTAGGTAGCTCTTGCCGTTTTGCAGCTCCCCCTCGCTCACGCCCTGCTCTTGTATCTGCTTTAGTGCGTGCAAAATAGCCTTTGATGCCTTGTCCGCGTCCTTGTGGTCCACGCCCGAGTCTACCGTCAGCGTGCCGCCGTAAGGTCCCGGAGCTGCCGCACAGTAGTAGCACAGGCTCTGCTTTTCACGCACATCCGTAAAAAGACGGGAGGTGGGCAGGCCGCCATACAGCGCACTTGCAAGCCGCATGTGCGCCTCTGTCTGCGGGTGCATCTCCTGCCCGCTTGTGAGCATAATGCACAGCTTGCCCTGAGCGGTGTCCATCTCCTCCTCAAACAGCTGTGCGCTGTGCGCCTTTGGCAGTGGGGTTGCTGTTGCAAGCGCAATCGGGGTGCGATTTATGCCCTCAAGCTCCTTTTTTATGCGCCCTGCCACACTTTGCGCGTCCATGCCGCACACGTATATTTCAAGCTGTGCATTTTGTAAAATAGCACGGTAGCTTTCGTATAAGCTCTTTGATGTAATCGGCTGTATATCCTCTGCGTATCCGCACGACTCTATGCCCAGTGGGCTGTCGCCGTACAGCTTGCGGCGTGCTTTGCGTATGCAGTAGGAGCGCTTGTTGTTTATTTCACTGCGTAAAAACTCCGCCTGCTTTTCCTTCTCTATTTCCACATCCTGCACTTCGAACACGCCGCCGCTCAGCTTTGGCGCAAACAAAAGATTGCACGCCAGTGTTAAGTACTCGCCTGCCAAGTCCTCTCCGTTTAGCGCATACTCGTTTTTCAGCCCCGAAACACCTATCGAAAGCACTCTGTTTGCGCCTGCGGTGTAGCTGTCGCTCGAAAGCTCCGCCCCGTACAGCGAAAACATCTTGCGTGAAAGGGCGGTTGCGTCGGGGATTGCCTCGCACCGCCTGTTCAGCACATGCGGCAATACGGCAAGCACCGTCGCCTCGCTACGCACGCTGGGCACAATCAAATTTATCAGTAGCTTACAACGCTTAAACTTTTCGCCCTTTATCTCGGTGATAAACACCCCCGGGGCAAGCTGTATTCTCTCCATTAAGTCTCCTTTTGCATGTTTTATCCAAAATAAGCAGGTAAAAACGGTGCATTCGCCTATTCCATAAGAAACAAACTTCGGCGGACGCACCGTAAAAACTTTGAAACAATAGGTAGTTTGGTTTTTCTTTGGCATATCCCCTCGCCTACGGCAGGGGGATATGCCGCCTACTTTATTACGTTTGACTTTGCTTGCAAACTATCCTATATTGCTCGGCACACTCGCCGTGCTCTGCGGCGCAGAGGATACTATAGCAGACGCATCCGCAGGCGCATCTGACGCCACGCCGAGGTACTCCTCCAGCGTTATGCCGTACTGCTGTATCACAGCGGCCGCCTCCTTGCCCACATAGCGCCAGTGATAGGGCTGAAAGCGTATGCCCGTTATGCTCTCCTTGCCTCGTGGGTAGCGCAGGATAAAGCCGTACTCGTGCGCATGTTGCACCAGCCACAGGTACTCGGGTGTCTGCTCAAACGCCTCGACCGTGTCGTTCAGCGTTCCTGTGACAAACTTCAGCCCCAGCGCCGTCTGGTGGTCGCTCATGGGGTACAGCGGCTCTATTTCATCCGCTATCACCACCGCCTCCGTCTCGCTCATGGTGGCTTGCAGTGCCGCTATCACCGCATCCCTCTTGCTCTGCTGTGTCTGCGGGCCTCTGTACGCCGAGTTTATCTGCAGGCTGTTGCCCTCCACTGCGTTGCACGCGTCCATCATGGCGGTAAGCTCTGCGGCGGCATCCGCATGGAAGTTGTGCCCAAGGGTGCTCACTACCGTAAGCGGTGGTGCATATCCGTCGGGCATGGGGCTTGCAGGGCTTACAAGCATTAGGTTCCACAGCGAAGGGTCTTGTGCTGTGGGCCATGCGGTGGCAGTGCTCTGTGCCGCCTGCGACGCAGATACCGCAAGCGATGCAGAGGAAGATTGCGCAGCACTCTGTGGCTTATCATCCGAAAATATCGCACTTATGATAAATATAAAGCACACAATGACCAACACCACCGCAAGCGCAAACGCACCCACAAGCATAAGCTTTTGGGTTTTTCGTTGCTGCCTGCGCTTTGACCTTGCCGCCGCACGCTTGCGATACTCCTCATCGTCCTGCTTGTTGTCGAAATAATCGAGTGGCTCATTTGGCATATGTTTCACCCCGCACGTGATTTTATAGTCCTTTAAGTCGAAAACCATAACATCTACAAGGACTACATGTACACAATTATTCTTGTACATTATAACGCTAAATGATGCTTTAGACAAGTTAATTTATGCTAATTTGTCCATATATAGCGTATAAACCGAGCCACAGGCTGATTTTTTCACAAAATGCTCGTGTTTGCATCACACAAAAAAGCCGCCCTTGGGCTTTTGCTCCCAAAGGCGGATATAGCCGGACCTCTTTGCATCACTCTGCTAAATATTCGTTGCCATAAACGCATCATGGATGGCCGCAACCGCACGGTCCGCATCCTCTTTGTTTATGAGCACGGATATTTTTATTTCGCTCGTGGACACCATGCGGATGTTGATGTGCTCCTCCGAAAGTGCCTCGAACATGCGTGCCGCAACGCCGCTGTGGCTTTGCATACCTGCGCCCACAATGCTTATCTTTGCGGCGTTTGTGGCCACTTTTATGCCGCTTGCGCCCAGCTGAGCCATGTGCTCTTCCAGTACAGACTTTGCGGTTTCCGCATCATCTAAAGGCACGGTAAATATTATGTCCTTGTTGCCGTCACGCCCCGAGGACTGCAGTATAATATCCACGTTCAGCCCCTTTTTGCCCACAAGGCTAAACACCTTAAAGCTTGTGCCGGGCACGTCCGGCATATCGTACAGCGTGATAACGGCAACCTTTGTGTCCTTGGCAACCCCTTTTATCAGCATACCCTCTTTCATGTCCATTTCCTCCCGCACAATAGTGCCGGGTGCCGGGTTCAGACTGCTCAAAACCTCCAGCACCACACCGTATTTTTTTGCAAGCTCCACACTGCGATTGTTCAGCACCTGCGCACCCAGCGACGCAAGCTCCAGCATCTCGTCAAAGGAAATGCTATCCAGCTTTTGGGCGTTTTTCACGGTGCGTGGGTCGGCGGTGTACACCCCGTCCACATCTGTGTATATCTGGCAGCGGGAGGCGTGCAGTGCCGCCGCTATTGCCACAGCGCTTGTGTCCGAGCCGCCCCTGCCGAGTGTCGTTATGTCGCCGTTCACGTTTATGCCCTGAAAGCCCGCCACAATGACAATACGCTTTTTGTCAAGCTCGCTCTGTATGCGCTCGGTGTCAAGGTTGCGAATGCGAGCCTTGCCGTAGCTACGTGATGTTTCAAAGCCTGCTTGCCACCCTGCAAGGCTTATGGCAGGCAGGCCCATCTCCGCCAGCGCCATCGCCAGCAACGACATGCTTATCTGCTCGCCCGTTGAAAGTAGCACATCCAGCTCCCTTGCGCTGGGCTTTGCCGTTATTTCCGCCGCCTTTTCCAGCAGTATGTCGGTGGTATCCCCCTGTGCGGACACCACCACCGCAACATCATTGCCGGCGTTGTATGTATCCGCCACAATGCGTGCCACATTGCGCACACGCTGTGCGTCCCGCACCGATGTGCCGCCGAATTTTTGCACAATAAGCGCCATTGCTTATCATCCCCCTAAGTTACAGTGCTATCTGTTTTAGTGTCGGCGCACCGCCTGCTTTTACACCAGCCGTGCACCCTCGTTGTCCGCTTCAAGGCGCATCATGGCAAAGCGCCCGTGCGGCAATTCGTTCTTTTTCGCCTCATTCAGCGCCGCCTGTGTGTAGGACCAAAAGTCCTCGTTGCGCTTTTCCACCACCGCAAGGATAGTAGGCCCTGCGCCGCTTATGAACCACGCAAGCGCCCCTGCGCTACGTGCCAGCGCAAATATCTCCTCGCCCCCGGGGATGAACTGCATTCGGTATGGCTGGTGCAGTTTATCCTGTGTCGCCATGGGGAAAAGGTCCAGCCTGCCCTCGCAAAACGCCGCCTGGCACACCGCCGCACGGGAGAGGTTAAACACCCCGTCCGAGTGCTGTATGGTGCCCGGCAGTGCCTGCCTTGCCTTTTTTGTGGGAAGCTCAAAATCGGGAACAAACGCCGCAAAGCACAGCGTGGGCGATATTTCCTTTTTCACGGTGTGCACCCGCTCGCCCTCTATGCACCCTGCCACAAGCCCCCCCAAAAGTGCGGGCGCTACGTTGTCGGGGTGTCCCTCCATGCCTGCCGCCACGTCCAAAAGCTGCTGGCGTGTGTAGGGGTACTTCAGCAAAACGTTCGCACCGAAAAGCCCCGCTATGATGCACGCAGAGGAAGAGCCAAGGCCTCTTGTGAGCGGAATGGGGCTTTGCTGATACATACGAAGCCCCGAAAAAGGCTTGCCGCACAGCTCGTACAGCTGTTTCGCCGCCTTGTACACCATGTTGTCCTCGCCCGCAAAAAGCGTATCGCCGTCCGCCGCCTGTATGTGACAGCCCTCCGCTTCCTCCATGGAGACTGTGTTGCCAAGGCTTAGCGCAAGCCCCAGCGCATCAAAACCTGCGCCTACGTTTGCGCTGGTGGCAGGCACGTGCACTGTAATCATAGCACAAATTTTCCTTTCAAGGGAAGTAATATTTTTTAAGGGGCACAAAAATCAATTTTCGGGTGCCCTCATGTCAATGTCACATGCAAAATGACATCGCATACCGTAGGGTCATGGCTTGCCATGACCGCAGAGTGTCAAAAAACTATTGCAAAAAAATTCACAGACCTTGAAATGCCCCTCTTTTGCCCACAAATGGGCAAAATTCACCCCTAAATGCTCCTGAAGTATAATGATTTCGTTTTCTGCGGAAAACAATCCAATGGACTACCCCAAAAATTTCAGTATCAGCGCACCCTCGCCCATCTGCTCGCACAGCTGTGCGATTGCCTGCGCACTCATTTCGGGCAGTACCGCCGCAAGGCTATTTGGCAGTGCGCACGCATTTGGCATCTGCATGATTTTATCAAAATCCTGCTGTGTTTGCACCCTTACATACACCCTGCAACTGCCCATGGTGGCATACTTGCCCTCGCAGGGCTGTGCGGGCCGCCAAAACAGCGTATTGTGTATTTCACTGCCCATGCGCAGTGCGTCCATCACGTCCGCCACCACGGCGCTTGCGGTGGGCAGCTTGCCCGCACCCTTGCCGTAAAACATCGCCTCGCCCAGCATGTCCGCATCTATCAGCACAGCGTTGAACACATCCTCCACACTCGCCAGCTTGTTTTGCATCGGCACCATCATGGGCTCCACCCCGATGCACATTTCGCCGCCGCTTTGCCTTTGGGCATATGCAATCAGCTTCACCGCACAGCCCTGCGCCTTTGCCGCGCCCATGTCCTCGGGCGTAATGCCACGTATTCCCCGTGTGTGGATGTTGCCGGGGTAAATGTGCTCGCCGCACGCAATGGACGCCAAAATCGCTACCTTGCGCCCGGCATCCAGCCCGTCCACATCGTAGGAGGGGTCTATAGTTTCGGCGTAGCCCAGCTTTTGCGCCTGCGAAAGCGCCGCTTCAAACGTCACGCCGTCCTGCTCCATGCGTGTGAGCATAAAGTTCGTAGTACCGTTTACAATTCCCGCAAGCGACTGGATGTTGTTCGCCTGAAGGCACTGGTGCATGGGCGTGATAAGCGGCATACCGCCGCCCACCGAGGCCTCAAACAAAAAGCAGACACCCTGCTGTTTTGCCAGCTCCAAAAGCTGTGCGCCGCACGATGCCACAAGCTCCTTGTTACTTGTCACCACATGCTTTTTCGCCTGCAACGCACGACTGACAAAGTCCAGCGCAATGCCTGCGCCGCCTATGGTCTCCACCACCACTTTCACATCATCATCCGCCAAAATAGGCGCTATGTCTTGGACAAAAAGCTCTGCGTGCTCATGCTCACTAAAATCACGTATGTCGCAAATATATCCCACTTTTAGCGGCTGACAAAGGCGCTGCGTGATAATGCTTTCGTTTTGCATTACCACTTCCAGTACCCCACTGCCCACAGTTCCAAATCCTAAAATAGCAAGTTTTGCCATAATAATGCTCCATTCCGCCGCTTCGCATCGGCACAAATTTAATGAAATATGCGGCTCTTATCATGCGAAGCACAAGGAATGATAAGAGCATTATTGATTTTAGA
>CAYJGZ010000012.1:0-81114 GCA_964370045.1 uncultured Oscillospiraceae bacterium | reverse complement strand
TCATCTTCATCTGGCAGACGCACCGGCTCATATCGGTAGGCCGTCCGGTTTACCTCTAACACCCGGCAAGCTCGACGCTCTCCAACGCCATGGCTCTCCATTGCGTAGACAGCAGCCGCCCTTCGCTTAACCGGGCTTAGAAGTTTTTTGAGTTTACATCCTTCAATATAGCGATGTCCAGCGCCTGTTCAGCCACAAGCTTTTTCAGCCGAGCATTCTCTTTCTCTAACTGTTTCATCTGCTTTGCCTCGGTGCTGTTCATCCCGCCATATTCCTTTCGCCATCGATAGTACGTCTGTTCAGGAATTTCTACCTGACGGGCGGCTTCTGCTATGCTCTTGCCTTGACTACAAAGCACCTCTACTTCTCGCAATTTTACGATAATCTGTTCTATTGTGTATTTCTTCCTTGCCATTTTTTCTTCCCTCCATTGTTAGTTTAACATATGTTTACTAACTTTGTAATTGGTACAATTCTAGGGGGCAAGACCAGGTTTTCGCACAGCAATAGGAAATATATCAAACATATAAACGGAGGGAAATAACAATGTTTAGAAGACGAAGAGCTGTAGTGAGACGACGCAGGATGGGATGCTTTACTCTACTATTTCCGATTTTTGCGATAATCGGGCTTTTGATGATGGTTTTTTAAGAGGCAGAAAAGCGCAATAACAGCATTGGCGTGGCGAAAAATTAACCACACTAATGCTGTTGTTGTACGTGGAGGCGCAAACACTGTGGCACAAGGCTGAATTATCACTACCGATGAGAAACTTTCGTCAGGTGCGATACATTGAAAAGCTGATGTCCTTGTTACAGGCGATGAAAGTTTAGCCGTGAGCATATTATGTACGGTGTCAGCGGTTGCTTGAACGGTGGTTTTACTATCGAGGGTAGGCGATGTTGAGCAACAATTATAAGAAGGTGATAGCAGTGGACAAAATGCTTTCAACGCTTTTGCCCACATCGGACACATCCATGTGTATTGACCTTACAGGCTTAATAATATATAGTTAAGGTATCTGAAAATAATGAAAGCACAATATGCGTTGCCTAAATATGCACAGTGAAAAAATGGAAACGCATCCTGCAAATAGAAGTTTGGGGGAGTTTGAAATGTACTGTGCGTCATGTGGACACTATATAATAGAAAATACTAACACCTGCCCTGCTTGCGGCGCACAGCAGCAACAGGCGCCCCAAATGCAACAGGGAGGGCAGGGGGCTGTGCCACCGGCAGAGGGGTACGCAGCCCCTGTATCGCAAGATTCATACAATGAGCAGACATCACCCGCAAGCTACACAGCTTATGCGCCACAGGATGATATGCAAAGCGGTGTGAATAGCACAGACTACGACAGCGTATATCCTGCGATGAATGAGCATCCACAGCAGGGGTATGCGCCTGCGCCACATCAGGATGCACAAGGAACAGCTTCACAGTATGAGGGCTATGCCCATACGCAACAGCCGCAAGGGTATGCGCCCATGCCATCAGGATATGCGGCACCGCCGCAGGGGTATGCACCTGCACAGCAATACGGTGCACCTCACCCGATGAACAACCTGTCGCCGCAGGGGTATGCACCGCCAAAAAAGAAAAGGACAGGCCTTATCATCGGGCTTGTCTCGGGAGGGCTTGCGCTGATTTTAGCGGCAGGTATAGTCTTGTGGGTGTTTGTGCTCGGAAAGGGAAAGGGAGTGGACACTTCCATGCCTTTTGGTGGGGCAAGCGGACATTCCCCTCAATATGAGCCGCCTAATGGCGGAGCGTCCCAAAGTGCACCTGGCATTGGTGGAAGCTCTGGGACTTCCGAAGCACCTGCTGCTTCAAGCGGTGCTCCTTCAAGCTCTCAGCCGCAGCAGGTTGAAACATCGGGAGATGGCTATACATGGATGGTAGAGCCTGTGCTCCAGTACGACAGCCTTCAGCCCATCCCCGACTATATAGGGGATGAAAGCATGGCGCACTACATCGCATTTTACGAGCACGGAATGCAGGGCATTGCCTACTTTGAGCCGGAGGTGGGGCTTTCGGGCGATGAGTTTGGCGAAATAGTGATAGAGCCGTACGATGGGATGCTGTTCCGCTACGACTGCGGAATGTTGCACGGCCTGCCGCCTGAAATTGAAGTAGCCACTTCAGATGGGCAAAATTCGTGGCTGGAGGAAAGGGGATTCCCCTTTGGCACGGATGGCGGACACGGCGGATTTTCCGAGCAACTATTCGGAATTGACGAAAACGGTACACTCGTACCGGGATTTATCTCATACGGGGAGTTTTCCACGGTAGACGATGATATATTTGAGGAGTATTTTCCGCAGATAATGCCGGTGTTTGACATGGCTGTTTTGGACAGCACGGGCATGATGCCGGATGATGGGATACTCTACGGCCTTGCCACAAAGGACGGGGAGATGCTGCTGGACATTGAGTACACTCAAATATACGCCGCCGCAGGCGGTATGATTACGCTGCAGCAGGGGGATAAGTTTGGGTACTACTCGCCCGAGCAAAGGGCTATCATAGCACAGACGGAGTACGACACCGTGTGGGGCGAGAGCTACCCACGAGGTGGCGCAGGCACGTTTGTGTATGGGTATACCACTATTGTGCAGGATGGCAAGTACGGCTTTATGCACGAGAGCGGCGAGGTTGTGGTGGAGCCTATGTTTGATAACGCAAGCCATGTGTTTGGTGGCAGAGCGTGGGTGCAGCAGGACGGCAAGTGGGGGCTTATAGTGCTGGAGTGATGTGGAATGTTATGCACATTTGATGATAATGGACGGTGCAAAAAACTTTTTGCCGAAAATTCTCGACAGTGAAATTTGAGTATGCCATGCTTCAAGGGTGAGCACTGCTGTTGTTGTGCGTGCCTTGTGTTGTTGTGGGTGCTAATTGTTTACAATAAAGGAGCAAATATGTCAAAACCTATAGTCGCCATAGTGGGCAGGCCAAATGTTGGCAAATCCACGCTGTTTAACAAGCTTGTGGGTCAGCGCCTTGCCATTGTGGAGGACACCCCCGGCGTTACACGGGACCGCCTGTACGCCACTGCCGAGTGGCAAAACAGGGAGTTTCTTTTGATAGATACAGGCGGTATCGAGCCGAATGCGGACGACAGCCTGCTTATTCACATGCGCCATCAGGCGCAGATAGCGATTGACACGGCGGATGCAATACTTTTTGTTGTGGATGTGCGCAGTGGTGTCACCGCACAGGATGCGGACATTGCGCCCATGCTTTTGCGCAGTGGCAAGCCTATATTTTTGGTGGTGAACAAGGTGGACACCCCCGGCGAAACACCGCTGGAGGTGTACGACTTTTACTCGCTGGGAATGGGGGAGCTGTACCCTGTGTCCTCCGTGCACGGAATGGGCACAGGCGACCTATTAGAGGCGCTGATGCCCTCACTGCCGCAGGATGCGGATACGCAAAGCGAGGACGACAGGGTGAGTGTTGCGGTAATAGGCCGTCCCAACGTGGGAAAAAGCAGCCTTGTGAACTATCTTTTGGGCGAAGAGCGCATGATAGTGGCGGATGAAGCGGGCACCACACGTGATGCGGTGGACAGCAATGTTGACAAGGAGCAGGGAAAGTTTACGTTTATAGACACGGCAGGCCTGCGCCGCAGGGGCAAGGTGGAGGATGGTGTGGAACGCTACAGCGTTTTGCGCAGCCTTGCAGCGGTGGAGCGGGCGAGGGTGGTTGTCATCATGGTGGATGCCACCGCCGGCTTTACGGAGCAGGACAGCAAGGTGGCAGGCTTTGCGCACGAGCAGGGCAAGGCGTGCATCATTGCGGTGAATAAATGGGATATTGTGGAAAAGGACGACAAGACCATGCAGGTTCAGCGCAAAAAGCTGGAAAACGACTTTGGCTTTATGCGCTATGCGCCCATAATATTTATTTCGGCAAAGACGGGCCAGCGTGTGGGGCGGCTTTTGGAGCTTGTAAAGTATGTGGATGAGCAAAACGCCATGCGCATAACGACGGGTATGCTAAACAAAGTGCTAGCGGATGCCACCGCGCGTGTTCAGCCGCCCACCGACAGGGGCAAGCGGCTGAAAATATACTACATGACGCAGGTTTCTACCAGGCCGCCCACGTTTGCCTGCTTTATAAACAGCAAAAAGCTGTTTCACTTTTCATACCAGCGCTATCTTGAAAACCAAATACGTGGAACGTTCGGCCTTGAGGGAACACCGATTCGCATACTCAGCCGTGAGCGAGACGAGAAAAAGGGGTAGGCGGCTTTTGGTTGCTGTGTAGGGGTATATATTAGGAACATTGTGCGAAATACGGTGTGTTGCTATTTTTAGGGAATTAAAGGGGAAAGATTGAAATGTTCACAAGCATGGATGTACAGGCGGATGTAAATGCACTTTTGTTGCCGGTGGCGCTTGCGGCGCTGGTGGCATATCTTTTGGGAAGCGTCAAAACGGGCATAATAATAAGCCGTATATTTTACGGCAAGGACATACGCAAAAGCGGTAGCGGCGGCGCAGGCATGACAAATATGCTGCGCACGTTTGGCGTTAAGGCGGCGCTTTTTACCTTTTTGGGGGATGTTGCAAAGGGTGCGCTGGCGGTGCTGGCGGGCAGGCTGTGTATGTTGATTTTGCTGCCCGGCACGGAAGGGCTGTTTGCAAGCGAAACACTGTATGGTGCATATGTGGCCTCGGTGACGGTGATTTTAGGTGATGCGTTCCCTGTTTACTTCAAGTTTAAGGGTGGCAAGGGCATTGCCACCACGGTGGGGGCGGCGTTTGTGCTTATTCCTGCGGTGGCGGGAGCATCGCTTGCGATTTTTATCATAGTTGTGGCGCTCAGCCGCATGGTGTCGCTCGGCTCGGTAATTGCGGCGGTGGCGTATGGGTCGCTCACGTTTTTATGGACGTTCTTTTTGTCGGGGCAGATGCCATTGTTCGCAAGCGTGTGCGCAGGCATTGCAACACTACTTATGCTGGTGATGCACAGGGAGAATATTGTGCGGCTTTTGAACGGCACAGAGTATAAGTTTGGCTCTTCTAAAAACAAGACGTGATTTTTTTTGTGCGATGTATAAGCCTTTTGAGCCGAGAAATGCAAGCAAGGGCTTGGCTTTGAGTAATATAAAAACAGCGAGGTGAAATGTATGCAGTACGAGATATTAGGGGAGTCCCTGCCGGTGGTTATCTGCCGTCTTGAAGCGGGCGAGGCGATGATGACAGAGGGCGGCTCGATGAGCTGGATGTCGCCAAACATGCAGATGGAGACGATAGGTGGTGGCGCGGGCAAGATGTTTGGCAGGCTTGTGTCGGGCGAAAAACTGTTCCAAAATAAGTACACTGCTATGGGTGGCCCGGGCGAAATAGCTTTTGCATCTTCATTTCCCGGGTGCATAAAGGCGTATGAAATAACACCCAACATGCCGCTGGTTATGCAAAAGTCGGCGTTCTTGGCCAGTACGATGGGCGTGGAGCTTTCGGTGTTTTTTAACAGAAAGATTTCGGGTGGCCTTTTTGGTGGCGAGGGATTTGTCATGCAAAAGGCGAGCGGAAGCGGCATAGTGTTTGTGGAAATTGACGGCTCGGCGATAGATTATGTGTTGCATCCGGGGCAGAGCATGATAGTGGACACGGGCAACCTTGCGGTGATGGATGCCACGTGTAGCATGGATATTCAATCGGTGCAGGGCGCGAAGAATATGCTTTTGGGCGGCGAGGGCTTTTTTAATACCGTTGTGACAGGCCCCGGGCGAGTGACACTGCAAAGTATGCCGCTTAGCGGTGTTGCACGGCTTTTGAGCACCTATCTTCCGAGGGGATAGTGTTTGCTACATAATATAAACTTAAAAATAAAAACCTCCGCTAATGTGCCTTAGCAAAAGCACAAAAGCGGAGGTTTTTCGTTAAAAAGGGTAGGTGTGGGCAAAAGAGTGGATTTTTAGTTATGCCGTATGTGCCCACTTGCTTGTTTGTAAAAAACAACTATGAAATATCCGACACAACCTTTTTTATGTCCTCGCTGATGACAAAAGCCCTGTCCGCTATTTCCTTGGGATACTGTGCATCGTCCAGCGTGACGCACACATAGCTTGAGTTTTTATTTTGGTAGCACATCTCCCAAAACGGATATTTTATGATGCCGGGGGTGTTGTACCCAACACCCAGCTCCAAAAACAGCACTCGCTTGCCCTTGGTGCTCTCGATGAAATCCACATACCTTTTGGAGGCGGCGTACCAGCCGTCGTCCTGCACAAATGTGCCGTCTACACGCAGGTTTACGGTCATCTCTCTGCCGCATACGGGGCAGTAGGGGATAAGCTCGGTGGGAATTTTCAGCTCTGTCTGTCGCTCGACCATCTCGTGTATTGTGCGCTCGTTATCGTAGGTTTCTTCATGGCAGGGCACAGAGCACTGAAAAAGCCCATAGTCGCCTTGTGTGTAAAACAGCCGTCTTTTGTCAAAGTCGTTTTTTAGGAAAAGGTGGT
The DNA here is from genome assembly GCA_964370045.1 of uncultured Oscillospiraceae bacterium. Taxonomy (GTDB): domain Bacteria; phylum Bacillota; class Clostridia; order Oscillospirales; family Ruminococcaceae; genus JAAYCI01. Next base: position 74,639 of record CAYJGZ010000012.1, on the reverse strand, counting down.
CTGCGTTTGTGGTGATGACAAAGTAGTTTTTGTCCTTCATAAGCTCAAAAAGGTCAGCATAAAGTGAGTTTAGCTTTGGGGCATACCTGTTGTGGTAGATGTGCATACTCCAGTACGCCCAGTGTTCCTCGGGGGTTTTGTGGCGGTAAAATGCGGCGGAATACATGTCGGTGAGGTTGTAACGCTTTATGAAGTCGCTGAAAAGCCGCTCAAAGCGTGCGCCGCTATACAAAAGCCCCGCCGATGTTGAAAGCCCCGCACCTGCGCCTATGATGATGGCATCTGAAGAGGAAATAAGCTCTTTAAGCCGTGCGGTCTTGTCCGAGTAGCTTTCGATAGATGTCGTAGTCGATTTGCTTGAATACATTGAATACCACCTTTATTTCGCTGTTTGTTTCGGCCAAAATGTCCGATACGGCCTGTATGGCTATCTGTGCGGCTACATCGTTCGGAAAATGAAACTCGCCCGTGGAAATACAGCAAAATGCAATGCTCGCAAGATTTTTGGATATGGCAAGCCGCAGGCAAGCCTCGTAGCAGGAGCGCAAAAGCGCACGGTCTTTATCCGCAAGCTTGCCACTGATAATAGGCCCCACTGTGTGGATGACATACTTTGAGGGCAGGCTGTACGCAGGCGTGATTTTAGCACCGCCTATCGGCTCGTCCTTTGCTTGCGCCTGCATTATTTCATGGCAGTCTCTGCGCAGCTGCAGTCCCGCACAGGAGTGTATTGCGTTATCGATACAGCCGTGGCAGGGAATAAAACAGCCCAGCAGTGCGCTGTTTGCGGCGTTCACTATTGCGTCTGCCTCAAGCCGTGTGATGTCCCCCTGCCACAGATGAATGCGGCTGTCCGCCTGTGTAGGGGAAATGTCGCATAGCTCCACAACGCCCTTTTGTGCCAAATCCGCACGCAAAACCTCGTCCTGCAAGCTTAAAAATTCATCGCTTAGCGGCAAAGCGGGGCGAATGTTCATGAGTGAGCGCAGTAAGCGACGCTGTTCGTCAGGTGTGCTCTCAAACTGCTCTGCGGTGTGCTTATATTGTGGCATATCCTCGATGAGAATATTGTTTAATTTTGTCAGCTTGTCTAAATATTCCATAATTACAGCCTTTCGATTGCCCCGATGGGACATGTTTCAAGGCAGATACCACAGTGTAGGCAGCTGCTTTGGTTTATTTTTGCTTTGCCGCCTTTAATGGTAATGCAGCTTTGTGGGCACACCTTTATGCACTTTCCGCAGGCGATGCACCTTTCGCAGGTGAAGTATCCCTGCAGGCTTTGAAGCTCCTTGCCAAAAGAAAAACTCTCCCTGAAAATAGGGCGCACGGACAAATCGAAAAACTCCCCGTCGCCCTCGTGAATTTGAAATACAGTCAGCGCCTTTCGGCTTTGCTCGTTTGGGTAGATGTCCTTCATGTAGGGGTTTTGCTTGAAAATTTCGGGGAGCAGTTCGTCGCCCACCTCTTTTGCCCTGCCTCTCACGGTAACGGACTTTGAGGACATGGTGTCGTCTCCCGTAAAGCCTGAAAGGCTTACATGCTCGCTCTGCTTGAGCCTTTCATAAAAAGACTTGCCCCTTGCGGTGAGAAAATACAGCCCCTTATCATCCGACAGCATCATGTCGATGACACAGGTGACGGGCCTGCCACCTGTGTCCGTTGTGGCTAAGACCACCGAGTGGATTTCCTTTACAAGGTATGCTAAATAGTCTCTCAACGCTGTTCACCTTCATATGAAATGGCGCTTACGGGGCAGTTTATGTAGCAGTCGCCACATTCATCACAGCGACATTCATCCACCGAGTATGCACCCTCAGTTTGGTTTATCGCCAAAAAAGAGCATTTTTCCTCGCATACTCCGCAGCTTATGCACACATTCGGGTCGATTTTAAGCCCTCGGTGGTGTTCTTTTGCGCCGCCATAGGAAAAGTATATCCGCTGTAATTTGTTCGGGCGGCTCACCTTTTCAAAGTCGTAGTCGAAAATATCCCCTCTTGCACGTGTGATGCAAAACACAACCATCGCCTTATAAACTTCTTGGTCTTTTATGCAAAAGTCGAATATGGGGTTGTTCTTTGCTTTTAGCTCCTCAATGGACACCTGCTTTACCTCGCCCGTCATGCGCATGGCGTAGCCGCTGTCAAAAATGGGAAAGCCGTTGTCGCCGTGCTCTACCTGTGTTTTTGCACATAGCCCACACAGCGAAATTTTTTGCGCCCCTTTCAGCTGGGCGTAAAATGGCTTTGTGTACATGGTCATAAAGTATATGCCGTCCTCATCGTATCCGCGCAGGTGGGCGATGCGGCTTTCCGGCTCTCCTGCATCGTTCACGGTGGTGAATGAAAGGCAACCGATTTTGTCGAACTTTTCGTAGATTTCTGAAATAGTCATTGTTCTCACCTCTTTTGGTAGGAAACTGCTATAGTATATGGGGAATTATAGCATATTTTTTTGTTGGCGTAAGTCTTTTTTTTGAAATTTGAGTACAAAGTCAGAGAGAAAGCGGGTACAATTAGAGTACATGAAAGAACAGCTAACAGAAAGTGGGTGCAGCATGATAAAATTGCAAAATCTTTCGAAAAAGCAGATATACAGGATAGGTACGATGGTGGGTGAGGCGTTCATGGGTGAAGAGGGCACGATGGTGCAGGGCGTGCCGTATGAGCAGGGTGTGGCTTACTTTAGGATAGTGACACAGATGTGCTACAATGCGGGCCGTCTTTATGCAAGCAGTGAAAACGCCGAGGCGGTGATTGCCTTTTGGCCAAGGCACAAAGACCCATTTGCGCACCTGATGCCAAAACTTGTGTACAACTTTGCAAAAAAAGGGGAGCTGCCTGCGCTGTTTCGGGTGCTGAAAAACCTAAAAGGCTTTCACGGATATGAGCATATGTACAAAAACAGTAAAGGCTATGTGGGTGTGTTTTTGCTGGCGGTGGCAAAGGAGCACCAGGGCAAAGGCTACATGCGCAGGATGCTAAAGCATCCGTTTGGGCTGGCAAGGCGGCTTTCAGTGCCGTGCGTGCTAAACACCGATTCCTCGCTGAAAGTGGCGAAGTATGAGAGGTGTGGTATGCACATGGTGAAGAGGTACAAGGTGGATGATGTGGGTGAGCTGTATGTGATGCAACACACGCAGTAAAGTGCAAGTGCTTTACTGCATGAAATATTCACGATATTGTGTGCAATAAAACCAAACACACCCGGCAGCCACCTTGCGAGCGAGAAAGCCAAGTGGTTGCCGGGTGTGAAGAATGATGCGAAAAACCGATAAAAATTATTTGCTTTTTTCCATCAGCGTTGCCAAATATTTGCTGTGGATAACCTTTATGCAGGCGAATGTCTCCTCGCTGATAGCGTGCTCCATGCGGCAGGCATCCTCGTCCGCCGTCTTTTCGCAAACGCCTATGGCACACAAAAGCTCTGTGAGAATTGTGTGGCGGTTGTAAATGTTTTCGGCGGCGAGCAGGCCTTTTTCGGTAAGTATCAGCTCGCCGCCCTCCTGCATCACCAAGTAACCGTCATCCTGTAGGTTGTTTACGGCGCGGCTTACGCTGGGCTTTGAGTAGTCCATATGGCGTGCGACATCCACCGAGTGCACAACGCCCTTTTGCTTTTTTAGTACATAGATGGCCTCCAAATAGTCCTCGCCCGATTTTCTTAGATTCATAGGTGATACCTCCTAATTGCTAATGATACGTGCACCTTAAAGAAGATTACATGAGGCAGGAGCCGTTGATGATAAGCTGAAAGCGCAAGCCCAAAAACTCGGCGGCATGTCGGCACAGTATCATACGCTGCATGAAAATCTCAAAATAATCCAGCACGCTGCAAATGTCCGTGTCTACCTCCAGCGAGAGCGACAGCTGCCGCTCGTCTGTGTTTAGGCTGGTGGTGGCACGCTCAACAGAGTAGTTCACCCTGTCGTGTATGTCGAAGGCGGCGGGGTTGTTGTTGCGCACACGGCTTCTTCGCACATCCGTTTTGTCCGCCAAAATAAGCGCCGCAGTAATAGGTGTTATGGGGCAGGCAGTGCCCTCGTCGTGGTTGCCTATTGCGGTTACCACTGCGGAAATATCCGCAGGCTTCATGTCCATGCGCTGTAAAATAGTAAAGGCCATCAGTGCGCCGCTCTGTGCGTGGTCGGAGCGGTTTACAAGGTTGCCGATGTCGTGCATGTATCCCGCAATGCGTGCAAGCTGTGCCTCGTGCTCCGAATAGTTTAGCTGCAAAAGCCAGCGGCTTGCCAAGTCCGCACAGCGCATTACGTGGGCAAATGAGTGCTCGGTGTACCCCAGCGCCGAAAGGGAGGCATCCGCCTGGCGAATATACTCTTTTATTTCCTCTGAGTCTTTAATGTCCTCAAATGTTATCTCTCGCATAAAGCCTCCGTAATAAACATCAGTGCATAAAGTTTGCAGTACATTAGTCTGCGTCTTCGCTCATCGCTTCAATCAAGAAGCTCACAGGGCGAAAGCCGTCGTTGCAGGAAATCATGGCGGACTTTTCGTTTTTCATCCAGCCGTCGTAAAAGTTTCCTCCGCCGTGTGAGAGCGTCAACACAAAGGGGGACATGCTCTGCCATGCGCTTTCGCACATGCCGTGCGGCTTTTCCCATCCGTTTGCGATAAATACTTGGCCCTTACGCATGTTGCAAGCGTGCTGTATGGGGTTTTCATAAAGTGCAGATAAATCGCTGTAACGAGCCATGCGCATGACGGTGATTTTGCATTTTTTCATGTGAGCACCACTTGTTTTTAGTAAAGGAAATATAGTCGAATCACTGTGAAATTCGTGCAAAGAAGGAGCCGGCAAAAGTTTGTTTAACTACACTTCTGATTATAAATAGATAAAAAAAGACAGCCGAGCATTGCTACCCGGCTATCTGTGGTGGGGAATTAGGGACTCGAACCCCAGACTTCCTGCGTGTGATGCAGGCACTCTAACCAGCTGAGCTAATCCCCCATGATGACAACGGGCAGGCGTTCCTGTGAACAATACGGCCTCGCTGTTTTTGCAACAAAAATAGTATATCATTACTTTGAAAACAAATCAAGTGGTAGCCAAAGATTTTTTTGTATACGCCCCTTGGTGTTAGCTATTTTGGTTTTGCAAGATTTGCTTTTTCGAGGGTGGGCAAAACGGCACGCAGGCTGAGCGCTGTTACAAAGCCCATGACGATGCCCGAAATGCCTAAGATGGGTGCGTAATATAGCGAAGTGCCCCCGAAAATCAGCCACACAATGAGCATTTGCCCAATATTGTGCCCAAGCGAGCCGCCGACGGAGAGCAGCAGCAAACCCACCGGGTGCTTTTTTGCAAGGCGTAAAAGTAGCATGATGCAAAGCGCAAAAGCACCGCCGCACAGGCTTAGTGCTCCTGCCACCGCCCCACGAACCATCAGCGAGAAAGCGGCCTTTAGCAGTACGAGCAGCATCGCCTGCCTTGCGGATAGGAAAATCAGCGCATACATCACGACTATGTTGGCAAGCCCGAGCTTTACGCCAGGCGGCAGGCCCATCAGCGGCGCAACCTGCGACTCCAAAACGCTGAGTGCCAGCGCAAGCGCAAACAGCACTCCCGTTAGCGCAACACGCCTTGCAACGCTGTTTTTCATGGGGTGTCCTCCTGTGGGATGTAGGTGAGAGTATAGCTTGCGGCGCTACTTTCCGAAAGCTCAAAGCTGTCCTGTAGCGACTGCGAAACATAAAGGTTTTGCTCATGGTCCAGCAGAATAGCCACCCCGCCACCCCGCATATACTCAAGTGCGCCCTGCACCCCCTGTATAAACAGCGTGGTGGAATACATGTCTGCCATCGCACCGCCTGTGCTAATCACGCCCACCGACAAAACGTCGCTCGTTGCGGGAAGGCCGGTGAGAGGGTCGATGATGTGTATGTAACGCTCGCCCTCAATGTCGGCATAGCGCTCGTACCCTCCCGAAATGGACACCACCGCATCGCTCAGCGCAAAGGAGGCGATATAGGCGGAGTTGCTGTCTGCGGAGGGGTCCGCAAAGCCTATGCGAAAGGGTGTGCCGTCGGGGTGTGTTCCGTGAGCATAGACGTTGCCGCCGATATTCAGTACCGCACTTTGTACTCCGTGCTGTGTGTAAATTTCCTGCGCTACATCGCACGCTGCTCCCTTGGCAACGCCTCCGAGGTCTATGCCCATGCCCTCTGTGGGGAGCGTCACACGGTTTTGTGTTATCTCGACGGCGGCATCGTTCACCAGCGGCAGTAGCGTGTTTAGCTCACCCTGTGGCACAACACGAGGGCTTTCCCCCGTGATGCCCCACGCAAGTGTGAGCGGCGCAACGGTGAGCGCAAAAGCCCCGTCTGTTTGAGCGGACAGGTTTAGCGCATGGCTCAAAAGCTGTGCGGTGTCGGGCGAGACCTCTGCGCCGCCCTTTCCTGCTGCGGCATTTATTGCGGCGATTTCGCTTGTGGGGCTGTGCAGCGACAAGCGTGTGTCGTACTCTGCGAGTGCGACATTTACCGCCTGCATTGCGTCCTGCGCGGCAGTGCCGTACGCCTGCTGGTCTACAAGCACATCCATGGCAAATGTGGCAGAGGTGTACAGCTGCGAGGAGGCACTGTCGCATGCGCTTAATAGTAAGCACAAGGCAAAGCTTGTACACAAAAAAACACTCAAAAAAAATCTTTTCACGTGGGGCGCTCACTTTCACGGTGCATGTGATATTGAACTGTACAAAATGCACATGGTAAAATTGTATAGCTTTGGGCAAAAGCTGTCAAATGAAGAATAGGCTTTTGTGCGCAAAAATGCCCTACATAATATAAAGTTTGTTCATGATTATATGATACACTGAAAGCACGAAACCTCACAAAATTTGACAAACATGTGCAATGTGGGGTATTATACTAAGACGTGTTTGTAGAAAATCACTATTAAAACTATTTTTAGGGTATTTATTTTGGATTTTTGCAAAAATAAGCAGTTGTCGTATTGTTATGGAAGTTGAACGGATACCATTATAGGCGTTGAAATACGACATTGTGTGTAGGAGGGGCTGAAAATGCGACGTATAGCAGTGTTTTTGATGGTGTGCTTTGTGTGCGTGCTGGGCATGGCAGGGTGTGCAGGAGAGGCGCAGTACAGGGACGGCACATACATGGTGGAGTTTCGGGACTTTGATGGGTACGGCTATAAGGATTTTATGCGTGCAACGGTGGAAGGCGGCGAGATTGTACAGCTTGAGTACAACGCAACAAACAGCGATGGAACGCTTAGGACGGAGGACGCCGACTACGAGGAGCGCATGAGCCTTGTGCAGGACACATACCCTGCGCGTTACACGGGCGACCTTGTGAACCAGTACATGAGCAGTGGAAGTATTGATGAGGTGGACACGGTGGCGGGTGCCACATGGTCCAGCGAATGCTTTAGGGCGCTGTTTGAAGCCTTAGAGGTGCAGATACAAGCGGGAGATACCTCGGTGGTGCAGGTGGACAACGTGCCGGAGGTGTAGCGTAAGTTTGAAAATATTTTGGCACATCCGCCGTGGCGAGCCGCCGCTGTGGATGTGCCTTGTCTTTTGCTGGCTTTGATTTTGCTTTTGAAATCAAAGCCATTTAACTTGAAAATTTGCATAAAATCATGTATTATGTTGAGGTAGTATGCGTTGTGCCGCCGTGTGAGCAAACAGAGCATGGTGTGTTTCGGCGGGGTGGATTTTTGCCGAACACTGGCACTTTGCGTAAATGCCGAACAACTCGTATTGAGAATTTTATAGGATAAAGGTGATAAATATGAAAAAACGTTTTTTTGCGATGACAATAGTGCTTAGTGTGGCAGTACTTATGATGAGCGCTTGCGGTGGCGGTGCGTCCTCCTCGGCACAGGCATCCTCTGCGGCACAGCCTGCGGCGTCAGCTGCTTCTTCTTCCGAAGCACCTGCGTCCTCGACGGCTGCTTCAGTACCTGCATCTGCGGCCACCTCTGCGGCATCAGAGGCCGGCGCACAGCCGTATGATGTAAACGAGCTGCTCGCCACGCTGAGCACTGCCGCAGAGCTGGGCACTACCGTTCCCATGGAGGAGCTGGACCTAAAGGCAGGCGGCATTGATGTGGAGATGATAGCAAGCTTTGCGGGGGCGATGTCCCAAAATGTTGCGCAAAACGGCGGCGTGGTGATTGTTATTCAGGCGAAAGAGGGCATGGCAAACGACCTGCTGGCACAGCTGGAAGCGTACAAGCAGAGCAGTGTAGGCAACCCCGACTACACAGAGTTTGAGAACGCACGGGCGAACACAGAGGGCGCACGCATGAGCGTTTCGGGGGATTATGTGATATACGCAGTGTCCGGGGCAGCGCACGAAAACGGCTGGGCGATGCTGGATGATGCCATTGCGGGGTTGTTTGCATAATAGGCTGTGATATGTGCTTTTTTAGACAATAAGCACATGGGGTGTGTTTGCGGAAATGCTTAGGCAAACGCACCCTATATAGTGTCTACAGTATTGTCGACACTATATGAAAAGGGGATAAATTTTTCTTGTGAGGTTGCGGTATGCTTTTTAGCACTATCCTGTTTTTGTTTCGCTTTTTGCCCATAACGCTACTGCTTTATTACATAAGCCCGCCAAAAATGAAGAACACCACGCTGTTTATATGCAGCCTTGTGTTCTACTGCTGGGGCGAGGTGAAGTTCTTTTGGATTATGCTGGCGGTAATCCTTGTGAACTATATTTGCGGCCTGCTCATAGGGCACTTTGGAAACAGCGTGCGCCTGCGTCGGCTTTTTTTGGTGCTGTCCATTGCGGGCAGCCTGTCCATGCTACTTTATTTTAAGTACTCAAACTTTTTTATAGAAAACCTAAACACTATTTTCGGCGCCTCCGTGCCGCTGATAGGCCAGCTGGTGCTTCCCTTGGGCATCAGCTTTTACACATTCCAGTCCATGAGCTACACCATAGATGTGTACAGAGCCAAGGTGCAGAGCGAGAAGAACATCATAAACTTTGGCGCATATGTCGTGATGTTTCCACAGCTGATAGCAGGCCCTATTGTGCGATACTCCGAAATAAACGAGCGTCTGCACATATACAGAAACCGTGTGACGATGGACAGGGTGAACGAGGGTGTCACGCTGTTTATATTCGGGCTTGCCAAGAAGGTGCTGGTGGCGGACAGCGTGAACCGCCTGTGGACGGACATAGTGGGGCAGGCGAGCTACAGCAGCCAAACAGGGCAGTGGACGGTGGTGGGCGGCATAGGGCTGGAAAATGCCTCCACGCCGCTGGTGTGGCTGGGGCTTGTGGCGTACACGCTGTATATTTATTTCGACTTTTCGGGCTACTCGCTCATGGGCATAGGCATGGGCAAGATGCTCGGCTTTGACTTTGGCATGAACTTTAACCTGCCATACATTGCACGCTCGGTCACCGATTTTTGGCGCAGGTGGCACATTTCGCTCTCCTCGTGGTTTCGGGAGTATGTGTACATTCCACTGGGGGGCAACCGCAAGGGACTGCCTCGTCAGATGCTAAATCTCGCCATAGTGTGGTTTTTGACCGGCTTTTGGCACGGGGCTAACTGGAACTTTATACTGTGGGGGCTTTATTACTGTGTGCTGCTCATAATAGAGAAGGCGTTTTTGCTCAAGCATCTCGAAAAGTCGAAAGTGTGCTCCCACTTTTACACCATAATAATTGTGGTGATAGGCTGGGCGCTCTTTGTGGGGAGCGACCACGGCGTGGGGCTTTCCACCCTGTTTGACAAGATGTTTATTCCGCAGGATGGTGTGGAGGCGCTGTACTACGCACGCAACTACATAGGGCCGCTTGCCATAGGAATATTGTTTTCCACCGCACTGCCCCAAAAAGTGTGGAACAAGGTGGGGGACAACGTGTGGGTGCGTGGCACAGTGCTGGGCGCGCTGTTGTTTGTGTGCATATCCTACATGGTGGCAGGCGGCTACAGCCCGTTCCTTTATTTTAATTTTTAACCCACCTTGCTGTGTGAAAAGCGCTGTGCGGATGTTTTGAGGAAAAGTAACAAGCGCCTTTTTGGGAGAAAAACAAGATGAAACAAGACGAAAACAAGCAAAAGCAGGGTGAAGCCCTGCCCGAGGAGCAAAAGCAAAGCGCAGAGGAAAAAGATGTACAGCAGGAGGGCTTAGGTTTTAAGTCACTGCTGAAATATCCTATTGTGCTGTTGTTTTTTGCCTTTTTGGGCGTGTTTACCATTGTGGATATGGTAAAGCCCACGCAGGAGATGAGCGTGTATGAAAACCGAAGCCTTGAGCAGATGCCCGAGCTTTCGGCGCAGGCGCTGTGGGACAACGAGTGGACGAGGGACTACGGTGAGTTTGTGCGAGACCAGTTTTTGTGGCGAGATGAGTGGGTGAGTGCGCACAGCTTGTTTGAGGTGGCGCAGGGCAAGCTGGAGAGCGGCGGTGTATGGTATGCGCAGGACGGCTATCAGATTGCCAAAAACGAGACGCTGAGCGCCGAGCAGGAGCGCATGATGCCGCTGAACATCGAGGCGCTTTCGATGTTGGCGCAGGAGTACCCCGGGCAGGTGCATGTGATGATTGTACCGTCACCCGCATACATGATGGCGGATAAGCTGCCATTTTCCCCCCAGCAGATAGACGAGGGTGCGCTTACGGACGACATGTTTGCACAGTTTAGTGCGGCGGGTGCAAAGGTGGTGGATGTACGGCAGGTGTTTGAGGAGAGCCTTGCGCAGGGTGAGCAGGTGTACTATTACACAGACCACCACTGGACTACCGACGGCGGTGCGTGGCTGGCGTATGAGCAGCTGTGTGAGTCTTTGGGCAAAACACCCACGTTGCCGAGCGCACCGAGGGTGGAAGTGCCCGGATTTTTGGGCACAAACTTTACAAAGACAAAGCGGCTTGACTCAAGGCAGGATACACTTGTGTATTATGAGCTGCCAAACCAAATGACATACATTCCCTACGAGGGAAGTGAAGATGAAATGCAGGGTGGGATTATGAATCTGCCACAGCTTGCGGAGTTTGACAAATATGCCGCTTTTTTGCACGGCAACAACGGTTATAGTGAGATACAGGGTAACGGCGAGGGCTCTGTGTTGGTGGTGAAGGACAGCTACGCAAATGCATTAGTGCCCTACCTTGTGGAAAACTATGAAAAAATAGGCGTTGTGGACCTGCGCAACTGGTTTACGTTAAGCACGCTCATAGAGCAGGGGCAGTACGAGGATATAGTGGTGCTGTACAGCTTTGAGTCTTTCACGAGCGATGACACGGTAATAAGGATGATGCGGTAGGTTTTGAACAACAAGCGCAAAACGGGGATGGAATGGGATGATGCGCAAAATACGTACACAAAGAAAGTGAATGCTGATGAAAAAGAAGAAAAACATCCTGTTTACCAAGCGCACAATTACATACCTGGTGGTCATGTGCGTTGGGATTTTGCTGTTTATGGCGCTGTCCAATATAGGGGCGGTGCTGGGGGTTATCGGCACGGTGTACTCCATAATAAACCCATTCGTCATCGGCCTCGCTATAGCATACATTTTGAATATGCCTATGAGCTTTTTTGAGCGGACACTTTTCTCGAAGCTCAAAAAAAAGCGTGGAGTGTCCATACTCACAACCTATCTGCTTGCAATATTCCTTTTGGGGCTGATGCTTAGCTTTGTGATGCCCGAGGTGATAGACAGCATAGTGCGCCTTGTGAACAACCTGCCCGAGTACGCCGCCAACATCAACCTGCTTTTGGAATGGGTGGGCACGTGGGCTCCGATAGGTACAGAGAACATAGAGAGCCTTCAGGTGAGCTACACGGATATAATAAACAGCGTGCTTGAGTGGCTTCGCTCCATACAGTCGGAGCTGATAGATGTAGGTGTGCGCATAGGCAGCGGAATAATCAGCGGCGCAATAGGCACAATTACAGCCTTTATCGCATCTATCTACATGTTGGGCAGCAAGGAAAAGCTGATAAAACAGTCAAGGCGTGTGATGTATGCACTGCTTTCAAAAAAGCATGCGGATAGGGTAATGCAGATAGGCAAGCTGAGCGACAAGGTGTTTTCCGGCTTTATTAGCGGCAAAATACTGGATAGTGCCATCATCGGGCTTTTGTGCTTTGGCGGGCTTTCACTCATGAGCCTTGCGGGGGATTTGTTTGGCATTTCGGCACTGCAAATGCAGTATACGGTGCTCATAAGCACGGTGATTGGTGTCACGAACATTATTCCGTTTTTCGGGCCGCTTATCGGTGCGGTTCCGTGTGCGCTTATCCTTTTGATAGCAAACCCGTGGAGTGCGCTTTGGTTTGGGGTGTTTGTGCTGGTGCTTCAGCAGTTTGACGGCAATATTTTAGGCCCGAAAATACTGGGCGAAAGCACAGGCCTGCCCGCCATATGGGTGCTGATTGCCATTATCGTAGGTGGTGGGCTGTTTGGCTTTACGGGGATGCTTTTGGGCGTTCCGGTCACTGCGGTGCTGTACACGCTTATCAGCGAGTTTGTGGAAAACCGCCTGAGGAAAAAAGGCCTTGCGGATGATGAACTTTCGTTTGCAGAGCAGGGTGCTGAATTTGTGACGGTAGAGCTTGATGAAAATGTAAAGCACAACACCATTACAGCAAAAAACACAGATGAGGGTGCGCCTCGGCTGCCCGAAAGTGAGGGTGTATGTCCCAATGTGGTGCAGATAAATCAGAGCGACGAGGATGACAATGAAGAGGATACATCCACGCAGGCAAATACATCACAGGGGAAATAGTTGTTACAAGTGAATGTGAAATTACGCAAGGGGAGTGGACTAATAGAGGTGATTTAGAATACGTTAAGTGAGAGAAGAAGGCGGTATATCCTCCACCCGCCGTAGGGGGGGAGGATATACCAAAAAACTAAATCACTGCGTTTGGACACTCCCTACGCAAGAAAACACCTTGATTTAGCGAAATGGATTGTGGTATATTTGCGGTGGGATGTCTTGTGAAAAAAAGGAGGAGATACGCGTGCAAAACAATAAACAAAATACTCTTACGTTTTCGGTTTTATCGGCGAGCTATATTATTTTAGGTTTGTTTTTGCTATTAGCACCGGTACAGTCACAGCTCATAACCTGCTACCTTTTGGGTGGGGTGGGTGTTGTTTTGGGCATTATTCGCTTTGTGTCCTATTTCATGCGGGACAAAACCTACTCTTTTTTAAGCAATGACCTTGCGCTGGGTGTTACGCTGATTACGGTGGGCGTTTACGCCATTGCAAAGCCGGATGTGCTAACAGAACTACTACCCGTAATTTTGGGCTTTGCGATAATATACGGCGGCATGATTAAGCTACAACACGCCTTTGACCTACGCAAAATAGGCTTTGTCTATTGGTGGGTGGTGTTGATGCTGGCGCTTGCCACCACAACACTGGGCCTGATTTTAATTATGGATATATTCGGTGATGGCGCACTGGCCATTTACTTTGGCATTGTGCTTATTGTGGATGGGCTGTTGAACCTCGCCATACTGCTTTTGGTGATGTTTCAGCGCAAAGGAGCGCAGGCGAAAGCAAGGCATGATGGCAGACCGCTTGATATTATAGAGGACCCCGTTACGGGTCAGGTAATATCCGAAGAGGAGAAAAAAAGGCGATAGAGCGATGATAGTGGCGTAGCAATGATAAAAAAATAGCGAGCGGATGTGGACGGCTTTTCCACACCTGCTCGCTTTTTCTGTGTTGCAAGGGATAACGTACGCACTATTTAGCACCGGACTGCTCAAAACAATATACTAACTTATTTGCGACTATCAGTTACTTACATAACCGATAATATTTTCATTATCCGATGAAACAATTCGATGATTTGGCGGAATTACCGCAAATTCATTTTCGCTCCAATTCCCATTTAGAAACCTAAATAACAGTGAATTGTCACCCTCGATTTCTATGGGTGTCCAAGCGATACTTTCGGCTTGTGTACGTATTTTTTCTCGATAATCCTTGGTGTTTCCCACATTGGTGTTGATAAACACAAACTCATCAATCATTGATTTGTATTTGTCCGGCATTTTTGCGAAATTGTCCAAAATATTTCCGCCACCAAAATTCATTTCACGCTCAATCCAGCCCGATGTGAAGAAAAATGCTTTTGGATGTTCTTTCAAAAAAGCATCATATTTTTGTTGCGAGCCCAAGAAAAAAGATATGCAGTCACGCACTTTGGGAACGACAATCGGCAGTGGGGAGCAAAGCCCAACTATGCCATTACCGCACAGCCCATACGCAAGCAATATCGCATCATATTTTTCAGCATCCACCTTGTCAATTTCACCCTGCAGTATCTCTTGCATTTTTGCAGCTCCGACGATGTGAAGCTTTCTCGGCATAAAGGTGAAGTCGACGACAGTGTCAGCCTGAGCGGCACAAAAGCACAGCTCTCGAAATGCAACCTCACATGCGATTACTTTTAGTCGTTTCATAGATATTTGCCCCTTGGGTTTTTATTATATGGTGAAGTAAATAAAAGAAGAAAAACTTAAAGTTCTTGCAGTGCAATAGTTTTGTTATGGCAAAAGCTCCAGTATATCGCCCAAATTTTGAATATTGTGGTGGGCGTGCTCCGCAGGAACGCCGTGGGGGCATACGGTGACAAAGCCATGCTGTGCGGCGCCCTGTATGTCGTCACGGGGGTTGTCGCCTATCATCCACACGGGCTGTTCCTTTTGGGAGAGCGACTTTGCGAGCGCGAAAATTTCCGCTCGTGGCTTTTCGTAGCCTATCAGCCCCGACACGAGCACCTGCCCCATATAAGGGCGCATACCCAGCGCTGTGACAATCTGCTCAAGCTCGGGGAAGTTGTTGCTGAGTATGTGGCTTTGGTAGCCTCTGCGGCAAAGCTCCTTTAGTGTGGGCAGTGCGTCGTCGTACAGCGTGTAGCGGTGCGGCTGTAGTATTTTTTCTCGCATTTTTGATGCGATGAGCAGGGCGTGCTCGGGCGCAAAGCCACACTGTAAAAACATGGCGCAAAACTGCTCATTGCAGTAGCGCCACCATGCGCCCTCGCCCAAAAGATGACGGGTGTCTCTATCCGCCACGCTGAACCACGGCAGGCAGGTGCCGCCGAAATAGCGTGTCAGTGTCTCAATGGTGAGCACATACCCGGGGATGACCTCTGCGGCGGCGTCTATTGCGGCATCAAACCAGTTGATATCGGGGTGGGTGAGTGTGCCGTGAAAGTCCCAAAACAACATCGGCTTTTGGGGTACTGCGTTTGTGTTTGTGTGGGCATGTGTTTTTGGTGTGTCATCACTTTTCGGCTGTGTGAAAGGTGCTTTGCTTGGGAGCGTTTTTTGCGTGGCCTCCTCAAAATTAGGCAGTGGGCAGGAAAGCTTTTCATACACCGCAGTGCGCCCGTACAGACAGCTAAGCACCTCGCACATTGCGGTTTTGGACAGGCGAGGGGGCAGGCCGATGCTTTGCAAAAACTCCCTGCGTCGTTGGGCACTGCCGCCTGTGCCCGAAAGCCCCAGCTCGTAAAGGTCGGTGGGGGTGATGCGCTGTTTTGGGTCGGGGCTTTGTGCGGCGCACACCCCTGCGTTTTGAAGCGCATCCAAAATGATGCGTGGGGACAGCCCCTCCACGCCGAGCGTTCCCTCCTTTGAGGGGGCGGACTTTCTGTGTTCCTTGCCCTGTAAGGCGGGGATGTATGCGTTGAGAATGCGGCAGTCGCCCGCTATTTTTTGTATGTAATTGCGTATCTTAAAGCCTGCCGCATCCGAATCTGTCAAAATGAGCAGCCCACGCCTTGCGCCAAGGCGGCGGATAAGCTCCTTTTTCTCCTCGTTTGAGAACACACCGAAGCCGTCCGTTGTCACTATGAGGCCGTCGATAACACCCGCCACGACACCTGCGTCGTAGCGGCCCTCCACTATTACAACCTCCCGAACACTCAGCTTTTCCATCCGCTTTCCCCCAGCGCAATAAGCTCGCACACCGCCGCCTGCAAAAACACACCCTTGTCCGAAACGGCGCTGCTCTTTAGTGTCATATCCAGCTTGTGCAGTGTTAAAACACATCTTTTCAAGTTGCCATATGTGTAACGTCGGGCGTTTTGCGCCGCCTTTTGCAAGCGCCACTCGCCGCCCGAATAGCCAAAGTCCTTTGCAAGCTGTGCGTTTTTGCGCCCTGCTTTTGCGGCTAAAGCCGTGCGGTACATATCGGTAAAGTTTGTCGCCAGCGCCGCCGAAATCGCCACAGGCTCCTGACGCAATTCCAAAAGCGACGCAAGCTTTTTTTGCGCATCGCTACGCCGTGCATCGCATATTAAGCGTGCAAGCTCGAACACATCCGCCTCAATATTGTGGCAAGACATGCTCTGCACAAGCTCTGTGGTGATTTCAGCGTATCCACATGCGGCGGCAAGCTTTTCGGTTTCATGGCGAAGCATCAGCCTGTTTTGTCCCACTCGGCTTATCAGCATGTCCGCCGCTTTTGGCGCAAAGCTTGCGCCGAGCGACTGCGCAACACCCTGCGCAAACAGCGTGTTATCCCGTGCGGTAAAGGGGGTGAGCAGGGCGGCATAGCCTACGTTTTCGGCGGCGGAAAAGAGCGTCTTTGCCTTTTTTGAGGTGGCGGTCTTTTTGTCCTTGTAAAGTGCGCTTATTATGAGCACGGCGCTCAAAACCTCGCCGAACAGCTCGCAAAGTTCCTTTACGTCCGCATCCTTTAGGGAGGAGGGGGAGAGGTGGTGAATGTACACAATGCGCTTTTCACCCAAAAATGAGGGCGTGCCACAGGCGGTGATAACCTCGCCGAAATTTATGTTTTGCCCCTCAAAGCGTATCGGCTCATCATAAGATGCGGCGTCGTACAGCGCTTCTTTAAGCTGGGATACAGCCTCCTCAAGCGGCGCTTCGTCCGTGCAAGCAAAGTAAAAAACGCTTGTGTCAGGGCTGTTTTGTAGGGCTGTTTTTAGTTTGTTTATCATAGTTTTTGTCAAAAACCTCACTTAAATTAAGTGCTAAAAATATGTAAGCTTTTTGGGGTGTTTTGTATAGCCCTAAAGTAACACAACACTTCTGCCCGGCCGAATCCAAAGCATCGCCTCGCCCTGTCCGTAAATGACAGAGGAGGTATCCGTAACCCAGCTTGGCACAGAGCCGTTTGTGAGAAGCGTGGTGTATTCGGCGTTTATTTCGGAGATGCCGGGGATTAAAACATCCACAGGTGTGTAATATTCTAAGTTTAGCCTGCCGTTGCCCACGAGTAGCTTGTAGCCGTTTACATCCACACACACAGCGCCGCCCTCCTCCTGCCTTAGCAGGTGGAGCTGAACCGACTCGGTGGGCTGAAGCACTGTGCGGTAGGGGATGTCCTCAAAAAGCAGGAGGGAGCTTTCGGGGAAAATCAAGTTTTCATAGGAGCTTGCCTGCGGTTCTTTCAGCATGTCTATAAGCAAAACACATTCGCTACTGCCGTGTGTTTCCATTGCGTACAGAATGTCATCAAGGCTGTATAGCCCACGATATAAAATGATGCTCTGTGCGTTTTGTGTGATGACAAGTGAGGAGGAAGTGCCCGAGCCGACAAGCGACATGCGCACGGTGGAGCGGCTGAGCGCAAAGTGAAGCCCCAAAGCTGT
This sequence comes from uncultured Oscillospiraceae bacterium, assembly GCA_964370045.1. Classification (GTDB taxonomy): domain Bacteria; phylum Bacillota; class Clostridia; order Oscillospirales; family Ruminococcaceae; genus JAAYCI01. The sequence continues at coordinate 57,031 of CAYJGZ010000012.1, read as the reverse complement.
GACGAGCAAAACGGCCGCCATGATGATTCCCTGACGGATTTTACCCGTACGCACCGCCGCATATATCAAAAGGTAAACGCATAGCGTACACACAAGGCCAAAAGTGCCCTCAAGGTGTATGGAGGTGAGCGGCATGTCGCTAACAAGGCCTGTGATGCTTTCGAGGAAGGAGAGCAGAGCGCCGCAGATTAGCGAGGCGGGCAGGGTGAGCCACCCCAGCAGTGGAACAAAGGAGGGGATGGCCATGATAAAGCCGCACACAACAATGGGAGTAAGTAGCGGTATAGCGATGATATTTACGGGAATGCTTAAAAGTGAGAGCGATAGCCCCGAGCTGATGAGAACGGGCAGAGTGGCAAGCAGGATACAGCAGGAACTAAACACACTGCGAAGCGCTTTGTGTGCGATACTGCGCAAAAGTGAGGGTGTTTTGGAGGCTTTGCGCTCTGCGTGCAGGCGGCTGAAGATATTTCCCGAAAGAATAGCGCCCAGCGTGCACGCAAAGGAAAGCTGAAGCCCGACATCTGCGGCGGCGTAGGGGTTGAACAGCAGCAACAAAAGCACAGCTATGCCCATGGACGTAAAGCTATCCGCCCTGCGTGAAAAAAGCAAAGAGGCGTAGAGGAATATAAAAACAACACCACTGCGAATAATAGAGGGTGTAAAGCCTGTGAACGCCACAAAAAACAGCGTGAAAGCTATGCACAAAACGGCGGCTGTCCTGCGCCTTTTTGTGAGCGAAGAGAGAAGCGGAAACAAAAACGAGGACAGGAGCGACAGGTGCAACCCTGAGACCACCAGCAGGTGAGATATACCTGCACTGCGATAGGCATTTTGAGCGCTGTCGAATATGAAACGCCTGTCGCCCACGCTCATGGCGGCGGCAAGCGAGGAAAGGCGCAGCGGTAGCTTTTGCATAATATTTGCGCTTGCGTCATATTGCAAGCTGCGCAGCTGTGTTTCGGCGGTGTGGCTGCTTTGCACATACCGCACATCCGAAACGGCACGTGCCGCAACATAAAAGCCGTTTGTGTAGTTGTACTCTTCGCTTGAGCGGGTGGAAAACGGCTCAAAAGCGACCTGCATGGACACTACATCCCCAAGCTCGAATGCGGGAATATCGTAAAGCCTCACTCGAAAGCCGCTCACATCCTGCGGATAGCAGGAAAGTACCTCTACGGTGGCGTGAATGGTATCGTCTGAATTGTCGGAGGGAAAGGACAGCTCCACCACACGTGCGGTGATGGCCGAGTATGTGTCCGAAAGTTGTGAAACAGGCTGTACAAAAAGATACGTGTATAATCCGAAATACCCAAAACAAACGCAGAGAGCCGCCGATACAATCGCACAAATTATTCTGATGCGTTTTTTGAAAAACAGCACCGCACACAAGAAAAATGCCGCACAAAACAATGCGAAAACCCACAATAAATCAAGGGGTAAACGCATGGCAATAAGTGCGGCAAAGAAAAATACCAGCGCAAAAAGTGCGAGCGGCCGCCTCATAATTTTAGGTTATGAGGGGTAGGGGGGCGAGAAACAAAATATCGTCACGTTTGGCGGCGTCCCCCTCCGCCAAAACAGCCGCACACGCAACAACCACGCCGCCGCTTTTTGCGGCAAGTGCCTGCATCGCTTTCAATGCACCACCACTGCTGATGACATCATCCACAATTAGGATGTTTTTGCCGTTCATGTACTCAAGGTCCGGCCCATCAATGCAAAGGCTCTGCTCGGCCTCGGTGGTGATTGTTTTCACAGACACCTGCACGGGGTTTTGCATGTAAAGCTTTTTGCCCTTACGGGCAGGTATATATTTTTTGCCGCACTGACGACTCATCTCGTAAGCCAAAGGAATGGCCTTGGCCTCGGCGGTGAGGATGACATCGAAGTCGGGCACTATGTCCAAAAGAGCTTTTGCACATGCTATGGTTAATTCCACATCCCCGAACATGACAAATCCCGCAATGGAGACCTCCTCATTAAGCTTGCAAACAGCAAGCTCTCGCTTTAGCCCTGCCACTTGTAAAGTATATGTACTTCCCACCTGAAACTCCCCCTAATGTGCTTTGCTGTATGCCCCTGCGTGAGCAGGTACAAACAAAAGCGGTGTAGCGTATCTCGCCAAATCAACGCTACATGTCCACTTTCTGTACAAGCTACCCCGGCGGCCAGCCGAGCGCCCTGCCTGCCAGTATGTGAAAATGCAGGTGCGGCACACTTTGTCCGCCCTCTTCGCCTATGTTTGTGACGATGCGATAGCCGTTCTTGTAGCCGTTTTGCTCACACAGCGTAGCCGCAAGCGCAAAGATTTTGCCCAGCATCTCGCCCTGCTCCCGGGTGAGCGAGGCGGCGCTTTGTATGTGTGCTTTGGGCACAATCAAAACGTGAAAGGGCGCTTGTGGGTCGATGTCCTTAAACGCCACCACCTGCTCGTCCTCATAAAGAAACGCAGTGCCGAACTTGCCGCTTGCTATGTTGCAAAAAATGCAGTCACCGCTCATGTGTGTCACCTCGCTTATATTTTGTTTTGAAAAGCCTATGATAACATACCCGCCACAATCTCCGCCGTGGCATCAAGAGCCTCCTGTGCCTTGTCGGCATTTTTTATGCCCGCCATCGCAAAGTCGGGGCGGCCGCCGCCGCTACCGCCTGCAACAGCGGCAATCTGCTTCACAAGTGCGCCTGCTTTCAGCCCCTTGTCAACGGCATTTTTGGCACAGCACACAGCAAGGCTCATCTTGCCCTCCTGCTCCCCTACGAGCGCACCCACTGCGTTTTCGTCGTTGTTGCGTATCAAATCGCACATTTTGCGCAGTGCGTCCGCATCTGTATTGGGCAAAAGGGCGGTGTACACATTTATGCCGTTTACGTTGGTTGGGCTTTTGAACAAATCGCCGGCCAGCTCGTTTGCGGCCTTATCTTTTACACTGCTAAGCTCTTTTTCCAGCTTTTTCACCTCGGCGCTGAGGGCGGTAAGCTTTGCGGGAAGCTCCGCATACGCGTTTACCTTTAGGCTCTTTGCCATGAGGCGAAGCATCTCCTCACGCTCCTCCAAAAGCTGCAACACACCGTAGCCTGTGGTGCTCTCTATGCGGCGAACGCCTGCCGCAACACTGCTTTCGGACAGTATGCGAAAGCACCCCAGCTGAGCGGTGTTTTGCACGTGAGTGCCGCCGCACAGCTCGATGCTCCACTTGGAGACATCTATAACACGCACAACATCGCCGTATTTTTCCCCGAACAGCGCCGCCGCCCCAATGCTCTTTGCCTGCTCTATGGGCATGGTGGCACAGCTGACGGGCATTGCGTCGAATATAACCTCGTTTACAACCTGCTCTACTTTTTGTACTTCCTCTGCGCTCATCGCCGAAAAATGCGTGAAGTCAAAGCGCATACGCTCGCTGTCCACGTAGCTACCCGCCTGGTGCACGTGCTCGCCCAGCACCTGCCGCAGTGCTTGCTGTAAAAGGTGGGCGCTGGTGTGGTTGCGCATGATGGCCTTGCGCTTTTTTTCGTCCACCTGTGCGTTTAGCGTATCGCCAAGGCGCACCGTGCCGCTTAGCAGTGTGCAAGCGTGCACAAAAAAGCCTTTGGTGGTCTTTTTGACATCCAGCACCGCAAGGCGTGCGGTGTCGCTGTGCAAAATGCCCGTGTCTGCCACCTGTCCGCCGCTCTCGGCGTAAAAGGGCGTTTGGTTCAGCACCACAAGGATGCCCTCTTTTTCGCCGTCGTCGGTGGAGATGCCCTGCACAAGCTCTGTGCCATCCGAAAGCGCCACAACCTGTGTCTTTGCGCTGAGCGTTTCATATCCCAAAAAGCTTGTGGCGTCTGCATCTACCGGCGCAAAAAGGTCCGCCTCCCAGCCTGCAATGTCCCGTGAGGCTCTGTCCTTGCGAGCTTTTTCACGCTGTTTTTGCAGCTCCTTGTCAAACGCCGCAACGTCCACCGCAATGCCTGCCTCCGCCGCTATTTCCTGCGTTAGGTCGAGGGGGAAGCCGAAAGTATCGTGCAGGCGGAACGCTTCCGCACCGCTGAGCGTTTTCTGTGAGCCGTCCTCGGTGCTTATTGCGGCTATCAGCTCGTTCAGCCGCTCCAGCCCTGCGTCGATGGTGCGTGCAAAGCGCTCCTCCTCTGCAGAGATGGTCTTTTTGATGTAGGCGGCATTTTCCAAAAGCTCGGGGTAGGCTGTGCTGTTTTGCGCAACAACGGTATCGCACACCTGCGCCAAAAACAGCCCCTTTATGCCCAGCATACGCCCGTGGCGTGCCGCCCTGCGCAAAAGACGGCGAAGCACATAGCCACGCCCCTCGTTTGAGGGCAGAACGCCGTCGCCTACCATAAAGGTGGTGGAGCGGATGTGGTCGGTGACCACCCTGATGGAGATGTCCGTCTGGCGGTCCTCGCCGTAGGTTTTGCCGCAAAGGCTCTCCACCTGCGTGAGGATACTGCGCACCGTGTCCGTCTCAAAAAGGTTTTTTGCGTCCTGCATCACGCACGCAAGCCGCTCAAGCCCCATGCCCGTGTCGATATTGGGCTTGGCCAGCTTGGAGTAATTGCCTGCGCCGTCCGAGTCGAACTCGGTGAAAACAAGGTTCCACACCTCGATAAAGCGGTCGCACTCGCACCCGGGCTTGCAGTCGGGGTTGTCACATCCGTACTTTTCGCCACGGTCAAAGTGAATTTCACTGCAAGGCCCACATGGGCCGCTGCCGTGCTCCCAAAAGTTATCTTTTTTGCCAAGGCGCACCATGTGCGAGGGGGATACGTTCATCTCCTTTGTCCAGATGTCGTACGCATCGTCGTCCTCAAGGTAGACCGAAATGTGCAGCTTGTCGGCAGGTATGTCCAGCCACTCGGCGCTTGTGAAAAACTCCCACGCCCAGGCGATGGCTTCCTTCTTGAAATAATTCTGAAAGGAGAAGTTGCCCAGCATCTCAAAAAATGTGCCGTGCCTGTCGGTGATGCCCACGCTCTCAATATCGGGCGTGCGTATGCACTTTTGGCAGGTGGTCACACGGTGAGACGGCGGCTCCTCCGTACCCAAAAACCATTTTTTCATGGGCGCCATGCCGCTGTTTATCAAAAGAAGGCTCTTGTCCTCCTTGGGCACTAAGGGGTAGCTTTGCAGGCGCAGATGCCCCTTGCTCTCAAAAAACTTCAAAAACATCTCTCTAAGAGTGTTAAGCTCGGTCCATTTCATGTGTGAAAATGCTCCTTTTTATGATAAAAATACGTCTGTTTTTCGGTGGGTGCACAAAAGCGGTGGTTTAGTTTTTTGCTATATTCCCGACTGCGGCGGGGATATAGCGCATTCTTCATCACGTTTAACTTTGTTTCCAAATCAACGCTACGTGTCCACGTTTGTTTTCGGGGGGTGCACAGCAAAAAACTTTGTGACTCTTACCCAGTATTTTAACTGCAAATATACATACTAAATTATATAGTGGCAAATGGCATGTGTCAACCGCCCAAAAGGGGCAAGTGAACCAAAGATGCAGGCTCAAAGCTGTTGTGTTGAACATAGATTTAGTGTGGCGAAATGTGTTTTTTGTTCAAAACAGCAAACAAGCAGATGGTGCACACTTTTGCGCTTGTGAAACAGCGGTAAGATATAGTATAATCACTGTATATAGGGTATATTTTTAGCGACATTAGGAATGTGGAGGACTGCAAATGGCTGATGATAAAATTGGTGTCGGGGAGCTTTTGGCGGCCTTTTTTGACAATGGTGTGTGCACGCCTTTGTTCGAGGAAAGTGAGGCTACTCTCGCCGCATTTGGCACTGTGAGTGGACAGAACACCTATGTGGTATGTCAAAAAGGACAGCCGGTTTCGGCTATGGACCTAAAGCTTTGTTGTCGTGTAATGGAGCTTGCGGGCAAAACAGGCAACCCCGTGCTTACTGTATATGATTCACCCGGTGTGGTGATAAAACAGGGCGCAGATAGCCTTGCGGCGGCAAAAAAGCTTGCCGAATGTACGGCGAAGTTTAGCGGTGTGGTGCCGCAAATAGCGGTGGTGCGTGGGGTGTGTGCCTCTACCGCCGCAATGGCGGCCGCAAATGCGGACGTGTGCATTATGACAGAGGATGCGCAGATGTTTTTGACAGCGCCGTTTATCTCTGCGGCGCAGGGTGAAGCGGACAAGCAGGCAGGTAGCGTGACGGCGGCGGTGAGCGCAGGCGTTGTGGGCATCACAGCCAAGGATGGTGCGGATGCTATGGCAAAGGCGGCAAAGCTCTTGGCGCTTTTGCCCCAAAATAACCTTGCGCAGACGGCGAGCTTTGAGTTTGGTGCGCCGCAGGCCGCATTTGATTTGGCAAACTACACAGGCGAAAATGCACTTGCAGCGCTTGTGGACACAGGCAGTGCCCTGGAGCTGTTCGGTGGCTTTGGCGAGGGTGTGCTTACATGTCTTGCAACAATAGGCGGCAACGTGGCAGGTATTGTGGCGACGGATGGCAAGGACAGCTACTTGCAGGAGCAGAGCACCGCAAAGGTGGCACGCTTTGCACGGCTGTGCGATGCGTACAGCATTCCGCTGGTGACAGTGCTGAACAGCGGCGGATTTTTGCAGAGCAGTAAGAGCGATGTGGCAGGCACACTGCGCAATGCCGCCCGACTTGCGGCGACATATGCCGACGCCACCACCGCACGTGTGTGTGTGCTGGCAGGGCAGACGTTCGGCGCACTGTATGCCGCCCTGGGCACGGCAGACCTTACCATAGCGGTGCAGGGAAGCGTTACAGCGCCCGTGAAGCCAAGTGCGGCGGTGAGCGTTTTGTACAAAGAGGAGATTGAGAGTGGCGAAAGCCCCATAGAGGCGCAGACGGCAGCGCTGGCAAAGCAGTACGAGGAGGAGCAGGCGAGCGCTGCGGCGATGCTACAAAGTGGTGTTGCGGATATGACCGCACAGCCTGCACAGCTACGTGAAAAGGTGCTGGCGGCGCTTGGGATTTTGGAGACGAAGCGTGCACAGCGTATGCCTAAAAAGCACGGCAATATGCCACTTTAGTGATAATTGAGCTTGTTTAGAGAACATGAAATTTACTGCGGTGGCGCAGAGTGCTTTGCATTACCGCCCCGAAAATAGAACGCCAAATGGGAGGATTTGGTTTGAAACAAGTTTCAAACTAAATCAAATCTAAAATCAATAATGCTCTTATCATTCCTTGTGCTTCGCATGATAAGAGCCGCATATTTCATTAAATTTTGTGCCGATGCGAAGCGGCGGAATGGAGCATTACTATGAAAAGATATACAGTGACAGTAAACGGAACACCCTATGATGTGGTGGTGGACGAGGCAGGCACGGGCGCACCCGTAGCGATGAGCGCTCCTGCACCTGTGGCGGCACCTGCCGCACCCAAGGCCGCCGCACCCGCAGCTACACCTGCCGCCGCCGCAGGCGGTGTGCCCGTGACAGCGCCCATGCCCGGCAACGTGCTGGACGTGCGTGTGAGCGCAGGGGATGCGGTGAAGTCGGGTGATGTGCTGGTGATTTTGGAAGCGATGAAGATGGAAAACGAGATTGTTGCCCCGAAAGACGGCACTATTGCGTCGGTGAATTGCCAAAAGGGCGATGTGGTAAATGTGGGCGACGTATTCCTGACGATGAACTAAGCATGTGAGCCGTAGGAAATTGTGCGGCGTTGCAGTTTTGCGATGTGGCTATTTTATATGTGACATTGCATTAAATGGAGGAGAATATTTTGGCGAATGTAAAGATAACCGAGGTGGGACTGCGGGATGCGCACCAAAGCTTGATAGCAACCCGTATGCGCACGGATGAATTTTATGAGATACTGCCTGTCATGGACGAGGTGGGCTACTTCAGCCTTGAGTGCTGGGGCGGTGCGACGTTTGACTCCATGATACGCTTTTTGGACGAAGACCCGTGGGACAGGTTGCGCAAGATTCGTGCGGCATGTCCCAAGACAAAATTGCAGATGCTTTTCCGTGGGCAAAACATGCTGGGATACCGCCACTACGGCGATGACGTTGTGGAGTATTTTGTGCAAAAAAGCGTGTCCAACGGCATTGACATTATGCGCATATTTGACGCACTGAACGACCCACGTAACCTGCAAACTGCCGTAGAAGCGTCTAAAAAAGAAAAGGCGCACGTGCAGGGTTGCATCAGCTACACGCTTAGCCCGGTGCACGACAACACCTACTTTGCGCAGTATGCAAAGACACTGGAAAACATGGGAGCGGACTCCATCTGCATAAAGGACATGGCAGGTCTGCTCACACCGTTTGCGTGCTATGAGCTGGTGGCGGCGCTGAAAAGCAGCGTGAAAATCCCCGTGGACATCCACAGCCACTATACGTCAGGCATGGCCTCCATGAGCATCATCGAGGGCGTGCGTGCAGGTGCGGACATCATCGACACGGCCATCAGTCCACTTTCGCTGGGTACGTCACACATGCCCACCGAGAGCCTTGTGGCGGCGCTGAAGGGCACCGAATACGACACCGGGCTGGACCTGCAAAAGATAGATGCCATACGTGCGCATTTTGCAAAGCTACGTGAAAAATACCTCGGCAGTGGCCAGCTGAACCCCAAGATGCTGGGCGTGGATGCAAACACACTGCTCTACCAAGTGCCGGGCGGAATGCTCTCCAACCTGCTCAACCAGCTGAAGGAGGCAGGCAAGGCGGACAAGCTGGAGGATGTGCTGAACGAAGTTCCCCGTGTGAGGGAGGACTCGGGCTATCCGCCGCTGGTTACGCCCACCAGCCAGATTGTGGGCAGCCAGGCGGTGTTCAACGTCATCATGGGCGAGCGCTACAAGATGGTGACAAAGGAGTTCCGTGCGATGGTGCACGGCGACTACGGCAAGACGCCTGCGCCCATCTCGGAGGAGTTTTCCAAGAAAATATTGGGCGATGATGCGCCAATAACCTACCGCCCAGCGGATAAAATCGAGCCGGAGCTGGACAAGCTGACGAAAGAGGCGGAAAAGTGGGCACGCCAGCCTGAAGATGTGCTGACGTACGCGATGTTCCCGCAGGTAGCGCCCAAGTTCTTTGAAAAGCGCAACGAAAAGTTGCAGGGCGTGGACGGCGAGCACGTGGACTACAAGGCGAAGAGCCTGCCTGTTTAGTGTGCACAAACGCTTGCGTGTGCAGGTAAATGAATAATGGAAAACCTCCCCGAGTGGCAGTTTGTAAGTGACTGCTTGTAGGGGAGGTTTTTTGTTGTGCAAGCAAATAAATTGTGAGAAAAGCTCAAAGCCCGAGAATGTAGTCCGCCGAGACATTGTAGTATCCGCACAGGGTGATAAGATGGCGTATGGGCATTTCGCTTGCGCCACGCTCGTGGCGAGCATACATTGTTTGGGATGTGCCCAAAACCTGCGCAATTTCCGTCTGTGTTTTGTCGGCATCTTCCCTTAGATTACGTATAATGCGCATGTAATTCATAATAATGATACTCACCACCATCAACCGCTTTTCAAAATCGCTTGGCTGTTTTTTATCGCATGATTATTTAATATGAGTGAGCACTATTTCCCACCTACCCCCTGCACCTGTGCAAATACCTCCCACGTCCCTTATTCCCCAAAAACACGCCATCACGCACAATAATCTCCCCACGGGAGATTGTGAGCGTGGGGCGGCCGCAAAGCTGTATGCCCTCGTAGGGGGTGTAGTCCACGTTTTCGTGTAGCTCGCCGTGCGTTACCGCTCGGCGCACGTCGGGGTCGAAAAGCACAAGGTCGGCGTCTGCGCCCTCGGTGATGTCCCCCTTTTGGGGGGCGATGCCAAAGATGCGTGCAGGGTTCGTGCAGAGCGTCTGCACAAGCTGTGGCAGTGTGATGCGCCCTGCCATGAAGCCATGTGAAAACATGAGCGCAAGGCGAAGCTCTACGCCGGATATGCCGTTTGGGCAGAGGGTGAAGTTGTGTGCTCCGGCCGTTTTTTGTTCGGTGGTGAAGGGGCAGTGGTCCGTGCCGATGGTGTCTATCTGCCCGTTCGCCAGCGCCTGCCACAGTGCGTCCATATCCGCCTTTTTGCGCAGAGGGGGGCTTAGGATGTACTTCAGCCCCTCGATGTCCTCCTCGTAAAGCGTATCGTCCAAAAGAAAATACTGCGGACAGCTTTCTACTATGACATTTTTTATGCCGTTGCGACGTGCAAAATCCACCGCCTGTAAGCCGAGCTCCGTGGACAGATGCACAATGTACAGCGGCACATCCCCCACAATATCCGCAAGCATCAGTATGCGAAAAATGCCCTCCGCTTCCGCCTGTGGGGTGCGGCTTTGTGCGTGGTAACGTGGCTGTGTCTTTCCCTGAGAGACAAACTTTTGGCTCAGGTGGGAGATGGTGGCATCGTTTTCGCAGTGCACGCACACCACTGCGCCAAGCTGTTTTGCACGCTCAAAAACGCTTAAAATATCCGCATCGCACAGCTTGTACGCATAGGTAAGGTATATTTTGAAGCTGCAAATCCCATCGCCTTGCAAAACGGCCATGTCGCTTAAAATTTGCGCATCTACGTGCTGTATTGTGCCGTGAAAGCCGTAGTCGATGACGCAGGGCTTTGCCAAATCATGGTACACTTTCGGCTGATGTGTCAGTGCGCAGCCGGGTGGGCCAAACGCCATGTGGTCTATTACAGTGGTTGTGCCACCACAGGCGGCGGCGATGCTCCCTGTGTGAAAATCATCGCACGCACGGAAAGAGCCGGTGTCAAGGTCAAAGTGGGTGTGCGCATCCACACCACCAGGCAGAAGGTACTTGCCCTCGGCATCAATTTTTTGCTCGACTTGCAAAGCACCCGTGTCGGGGTAGGGGGTGGCAAAAACTTGCTCTATGCGCTCGCTCTTCACCAGCACAGCACCCTCAAAAACACTTTGAGAGGTGGCAACCTTTGCGTTTGTTATGAGTAAATTTTTCATCACAGGCTACTTCCCTTGCTTTCAAAACAATTCTACTTTTGCTCGGCGACGCTGTTTGTGGCCTCGTCGGTGCTATTCAGCTCGATGGCGGCGTGTGTGCCGAAATTTACAACCTCGCCAGCCACAAAGCCTATGGGTCGGCTGAACATTGGCGCATCGTACACAAAGGTGTGGTACTCGCCGTTTTCGCCGCAGGGGTCTATGCCGTGGCCCTTCAGCTGTTTTGCAAGAGCAGAGTCCAGTGTTTTGCCCAGCACGTCGGTGGGTAATTTGTCCGTTTGAACGCACTTTATTACAGGTTTTATGCCTGCGTTTAGCGCGTCGCCCAGCACCTGCTCACGGTTTTGCTGCCACAGCGGAACAATGCACTCAAGCCCCACGTTTTCACAGCGCTGTGTGTTCCATGCAAGGTGCTCCTCAATGTCTATATCCCCAAAAACGCAAGCCTGCGCGCCCATTTGCTTTGCACGCATAAGGCTTTCTTCCAGCGCTGTATGGTAGTTTTTTCCCTCGCAGGCACACACGATTACGGGAATGTCGGTGACGCTCTGCACCTCTTTTAACAGCCCCGGTGTAACGCCGTGAAACCACGAGCGGTTTTCGGCTGAATTGAACGTAACGATAAGGCATACAGGCTCGTGCCCCTGTGAAATCATGCGCCACAGAGCAAGGGCGCTGTCCTTTCCACAGCTGTAGGATATTGCAAATTTCATGGTGTACTCCTAAAATGGTTTAGTATGTGAAAGAAAAAGTGAATATTACTCACTTTTTCTTTCGGTAATACGTATTCTCCATGGGAAGCTTTGTGCGCAAAATTCCATCCAGCGCATAGTATGCCCCCGCAACGGCAGGAGCTGTGGGAATGGTGGCAAGCTCGCCACAACCTTTAGCGCCGTATGCGGCGTCGCTCAGCGTCTCTCCCTGCACAAAGCGTATGTCCATGGGGGGCACCTGTGTAGCTCGCCAAAGCCCGAGCGAGCCAAAACGTGCCGTGGGTACGCCATTATTAAGAGGGTAGTCCTCCGTGAGCGCATACCCAAGCCCCATCACAATGCCGCCCTCTATCTGCCCCTCTGCGGCCCTTGGGTTTATAACCCTTCCCATGTCGTAGGCGGCAGTGATTTTTTTTATTTTCCCATCCTGATTTAACGCTACAACTTCGGCGGCATACCCATACGCAACATGGCTGATAGGATGTGGCTCGTCACTGCCAAAGGGGTCTGTGTGGCCGCTGTATTCGCCTAAAAATTCACGATTGTTCAAGCTTTTAAGGCTTTCGCCCTCCGACAAAGCATCACGCAACTTCAAGGCGGCAAGGCGGGTAGCTTCCCCTGTGAAAAGCGTTTGGCGGCTTGCGGTGGTGGTGCCCGAGTTTGGCGTGTGGTGGGTGTCCGGCGTATCCACAGTAATAAGCTCTGGTGAAAGGCTTAGCGTCTCGCACACTATCTGGGTGAGCACGGTGGCAAGGCCTTGGCCTATACAGGCGGCGGAGGTGCGCAGGTGTATCTTGCCATGCTCAACACTTAGGATGCAGCGCCCAATATCCGGCGCTCCCACGCCGATTCCGCTGTTTTTGTAAAAGCTTGCAATGCCTGCGATTGGCGCGCTTTCGTACGCATCTTTCACCGACAAAAGGCAGGCTTTCAGTGCGCAGTCGCCCTGCACTTTTTGTCCGTTTGCGAGTACATCACCTGCCCCTACGGCGTTGCGATAGCGTATTTCCCATGGGGAAATTCCCGCTTTTTGGGCGAGTAGGTTTAGGCTTTGCTCCATTGCAAACGCACTTTGGCACACGCCAAATCCCCTGAATGCGCCTGCAGGGGGGTTGTTTGTGTATACGGCCACACCTTCAATGTGAATATTTTGCACCTTGTAAGGGCCTGCCGCATGTGTACACGCACGCTGTAAAACAGGCCCACCAAGGCTTGCGTATGCGCCTGTGTCGCTTACTATTTTGGCACAAAGTGCGGTGAGATGACCATTTTCGTCGCATGAAAGAGTGAAGTCTATCTCCATTGCATGGCGTTTCGGGTGCACCGCAATGCTCTCACTACGGCTGAAAAGCACCTTGACAGGTTGTTTTAAGCACCACGCCGCAAGCGCCGCATGATGCTGTACGCTCATATCCTCCTTGCCGCCAAAGCCGCCCCCCACAAGCTTTGACTGCACACGTATTTTTTCGGGTGGGATGCCCAGCATACGTGCGCACTCACGCTGTTCGTCAAAAATGCTCTGCCCTGCGGTGTACATTAGGAGGCCGTCTTGCTGCGGCATTGCGATGGCGCATTCCGGCTCTAAAAAAGCGTGTTCAGTAAAGGGGAGGGAATAGTGCTGTGTGACGACATGCTTTGCGACAGCTATGGCACTGTGCGAATCCCCCCGCACAAGCTGTTCTTTTTTTAGGATATTATTCGATTTATCGTGTATTAAAGGAGCGTTCTGCGCCATGGCATCGACAGGTGAGCACAGCGGCGCAAGAACCTCGTACTCCACCGAAACCAGCGCCTTTACCTGCTCCAATGCCTCCTTGCGGCGGCAGACCACCAGCGCCAAAGCATCCCCCACATATCGGGTGACATCCCCCTCGGCGATAAGCACGTCCCAGTCGGAAACATGCGAAAGGTGGCCTATTTTGTTGTTGCCGGGCACATCTTTTTGAGTGAGGACAGCTACGCAGTCGGGGTGCTTTTGTGCAGAGGAAGTGTCGATTTTTAGCACCCTTGCTCGTGGGTGTGCACTGCGAAGCGCCGAGGCATACAGCATATTAGGCAGGTGAATATCGTCCACATAAATTCCGGTGCCAAGTGTTTTTTCGGCGGAATCTACCCTGTGAAAGCTCTCGCCCAAAATAGCAGAGCTGTTTTGTGTAGGTATTTGCTCATCGCTGTGTAAAAGCTGTGCGGCCAGCTGTATAGCCTTTTCGATTTTGATATATCCCGTACAGCGGCAGATGTTCCCACGCAGTGCTTTTTTTATTTCATCATGGGTGGGGCAGGGGACTTTGTCCAAAAGTGCCTTTGCGGACATCACCATTCCAGGCGTGCAAAATCCACATTGCACCGCACCTTCCTGCGCAAAGGCGTATGCGTATACCTCTTTTTCGCGAGAGTTCAGCCCCTCTGTGGTGAGCACATTCCTTCCCTCAATGGTGCCTAATGTCGGCACGCACGCACGCACCGCCCTGCCGTCCACGACAACGGTGCAGCTGCCACATGCGCCTTGGTCGCATCCGTTTTTTACGCTTGTCAGGCGCAGGGTGTCCCGCAAAAAGTTGAGTAGGGTAACATCCCCTTGCCCCTGCACGGTGCGTCCGTTTACGGTGAGCGTTACCATCCTAAAACCTCCTTGCGGGTGTGAGTATAGTGTGAGAAAGTGCTTAGCATACAACACATGTCATACATAAGACAACACACATAACACAATACATGTATGACATTATACATAGTTTTTTGTTTTGAAAAACAACTACTGTGTGTGATTTTTTTTGCCACAGAAAGCCTACGTTACAAATGATAGGGATGATTACTCTCTACTGCATCAATCATGCGCCATATTTCGTTAGGCACAGCGGTATCATCTTTAGAGCAACGCACACAGCTTTTGTCCGCAAGACGCAGAGTGTATTCGCCGCTTTGTCCTCTCAAAAAGCCCACATTTTGCGAGCTTTCAAAGTCCTCAAGGCTTTCAAACAGTGTGAATTTGTCCTTATAAGGTGCGCCCGTGTGCGGACAAAAAGCCTCGCAGTTGCCACATTCGTTGCACAGGCCGTCCAAGTGAAGGATTTGGCTACTGTTGCGCTCGCCTGCTATGGGTATGCGCACGTTTGCACGGTTTGGGCAGACATCACAGCATGTTTCACACACAGCATCACACCCAAGACATCGCTGCGCATCCTGTGCGTCGGTACGTGATTTTTGCAGTGTGCCTTTTTGCATTTGCAGGCGGTTTTCGTCTTGCGCGGTGCGAGAGGAGACAAAGCCGTTTGGAATATTCAGCTTCATGCATATGCCCACGGCCACCTTTTTTGCGTCCGCAAGCCCCAGCACAACGGTGGCAGGCTTCAGCTTGCAGTCGCCTGCTACGTAAACATTGGGCACACTGCTTTCATTCAGTGCGTCCAGCAGTGGTGTGCCCCATTCATCAAGCTCAATTTTAGCGCTTTCAAAAAGTGCTTTATCCACACGTGCGCCCACCGCACAGATGATGCTATCAAACGCAAGGTCTACCTCGTTGCCTGTGCTTTGGATGCCCCTACGTCCTTTTTCCATGGTGTCGCTCAGCTTCATTTCCTCGCAACGCAGTGCGCCGCCGCTAAATGCTTTGGGCGAGCGCAGCTCGGTTATCTCCACGCCGTCGGCGAGCGCAAGGGCGATTTCTTCGTGCAGGGCGGGCATGTACTCCTTTGTGCGGCGGTACACTATGCTCACGTGGGAGGTGCCGGGCGCTCTTTTTGCGGCACGTGCGCAGTCCATGGCTACATTGCCGCCTCCGATGACGGCAACCCTTTCGCCCAATTTTACACCGCAGGACGTCTTTTTGCTCTCCTGCAAAAATTCCAGCGCATCTATTGCGGAGGTGTCGCTACATTCAATCGCAACATCGCCTTTTTTCCATGCGCCCACCGCCAATACCACAAAGTCATACTCACTTTGCAGTGCGGAAATATCCGTAACGGGTGTGTTAAAGCGAAAGTCAACGCCCATCTTTTTTGCCATCTCAAAGTCTCTGTTTAGCGCTTCCTGTGAAATTCTAAACTCGGGAATCACGTAGCGCACAATGCCAAAAGGCTCGCTCTGCTGTTCAAAAACAGTGACCGCAACGCCTGCCCTACGCAGGTAAAACGCAGTGGCAACACCCACCGGCCCTGCACCCACCACGGCGATGCGCGCATCGGAGGTGAGTGGGGGAGGGGATAACTTTTGCGTGAAGCGCTCCTGTGCGTTTTCGCAGGCCAAAAGCTTTGCCTGACGTATTTGTAGCGGCTCGTCGCAGTCCAGCCTTGTGCACACGTCTTGGCAAAAGTGTGTGCACAGCGTGCCTGTGATGGAGGGTGTTGCGTTATCACGTGCGATGACTTCAAACGCCTCATCGTACTTTTCCTGCGAAATCAGCTGTAAATATTCGGGGATTTGCTGGCCTATGGGGCAGCCGCCGCTTTGGCAGGGAGCGATAAAACAGTTGAAAAGCCCAAGCGGCAGGGAGGTTTTGCGGCCCTGCACGGGGCGAAAATCTTTTTGGTAAAAGGGCATGAGTGGTGCATTTTGGGCAAGTGTATTCAGCGCATCACAGTCGATTATGGCGGAGGGCGCAGGAAGCTCGCAAAGCGTTTGGGCAAGCTGGGAAAGGCGCATGTAGCCGCCCGGCTTTAGCAGGGTGGTCGCCACCGTGATGGGAAAAATTCCACAGCTGTACAACTCTTTTATGTTGAATGCGTCCGCACCGCCGCTGTATGATATGGCAAGCTTGCCCCCAAAATCCTGCGAAAGCATCGCCGCAACATTGACCGACAGCGGAAAAAGCGAGCGGCCGCTCATGTACATCTCTTCGCCCGAAAGGTGCTCGCCGTCGTTTTGCAGAGGGAAGGTGTTTGTGAGCTTTACGCCGAAGCATCGGCCGTGTTCCTCTGCGTATGCTTGCAGGCGACTGAACATTTTAATCGCATCATCGTACTTTAGGTCGTTATCAAAGTGGTGGCTGTCAAAGCGCATGTAGCAGTAGCCCGCTGCATCCAAAAGGCTGCGTGCCTTTTCGTAGCCGAGAAGGGTGGGGTTGCATTTCACGTAGGTATGCAGGGATTTTTGCTCGATGAGGTAGCGTGCGATGCGCTCTATCTCCTGCGGTGGACAGCCGTGCAGGGTGGACAGCGTGACCGAATTGCTCACACAGCTGTCAATATTCTTGAAATAATCAACGTCTACATGACTAAAAGCACCCTCGTTTTCGCAAAGCCACTTTATACAGCTCGCAAAGCATTGGGTGCTTTGTGCATTTTTCATGCCCTCGATAAAGCCGTCCACCTTTTCGCCGCAGATGCCCTCCAGCGTGTAGCCCACGCTCATATTGAATATGACATCGCCGTTTAGCGAAAGCTCCTGCGCAAGCACTTTTATGGCGACAAACGCCTTGATGTACTCATCCATCGCCTCGTTTACGCACAGCTCGGTGCTCCACTCGACATTATACCCCTCGTCCTGTGCGCAGATGCAGGGGCGTGAAACACACGCACGTAGCTCCTCGCCGTCCATTTTTTGCACGGTTTTCAGCTCTATAAAGCGGCCGCCGCACAGCCATGCGCTTATGATGTTTTGGGCAAGCTGGCTGTGCGGGCCTGCGGCAGGGCCTATGGGGCTTGCGAGAGGAGAGGCGAACAGTGACAAGCTGTTTTCATGCGTTGATGTGTAAAATTTTTCACGGGGGATGCCGAATATACGGCCTTGTGATTTGTACTCACCAAGCGCTCTTTGCATAAGCCTTTCAAAAGACAACGGACGCATAATTTCGCTCATATGTTCATCTCCCCGAAAGTTATTTTATTCGATACGACGGCAATATTACCTGTGCAATATGTGAAGCCAAGCAAAACAAAACATGCACCGGCACTATGGGTTGAGCCGTGCCCAAAAGTCGCTGCTTTGCGCCCTGCATTCGGCGAGAAGCTCCGCCTCGTCCACCGTTTGCATCACACGCTCACGCATTACAAATTGGCCGCCTATCACGGTGGTGTCCACCGCACGTCCCATCATGCCGAACATGAGGTGCCCTGCAATATTTTGCGCGCTCATGGGTGTGTGTGGGTTGTAGTCTGCCACGATAATATCCGCATAAGCGCCGGGTGAAATAATACCCAGCGGCTTTTCAAAAAAGCGGGAGCATATGGCGGTGTTGCCGCTGAACAGCATCTCCATGCTTTCCAAAAAGCCTATGTTGGGGTTGCACAGCACATGCTTATGGATGATGTTTGCGGTCTTTAGCGACTCAAACATATCCTGCGTGTAGCCGTCTGTGCCAAGCCCCAGCAGGATGCCACGGCTTAAAAGCTGCAAGATGGGCGTGCAGCCCACGGCGTTGCCCATGTTGCTTTGGGGGTTGTGCACTGCCATGGTGTTCGTTTGGCGCAGCATGTCCATCTCGGCGGCGTTTATGTGAATGTTGTGTATGCACAGCGTCTTATCGCCCAAAATTCCTGCATCAAACAGGCGAGGGATAACACGCTTGCCGTACTTAGCAAGTGAGTCGTACAGGTCCACAACACCCTCTGCCGCATGAATGTGGTAGCCTGCGGTGCGAGTGCCCATAGCACCCACGCATTTTTGCAGTGTCGCCTCGCTCAGCGTGAAGCTTGCGTGCAGGCCGAACATGCCCGCAATCAGCGGATTGTCGCTTTTTTTTGCGTAGTCGATAAAGGAAATGTTCTCCGCAATACCCTCTTCGGCAGTGCCCTCGCCATCCCTGTCGCTCACCTCGTAGCACAGGCAGGAGCGCAGGCCGATGTCGCACAGCGCATCCGACAAAGTGCGCAAGCTACCCATCACATGACGCTGGCTTGCGTGGTGGTCGAAAATGGTGGTCACACCGTAGCGCACACTTTCAAGGCCTGTGGCATATGCGCTGTAGCGGTTGTCCGCATGGTTCAGCACCTTGTCGATATGCCACCATTTGTTTTTCAGTATGTCTGAAAAGTCACGGTCCGGCTCTCGCTGTGAAAAGTTTAGCCCTCTTGCAAACGAGGAGTAGATGTGCGTGTGCGCATTTATAAGCCCCGGCATGATAACACGCCCCTTGGCATCGTAAAAATCTGCATCGGGGTAGGCAGGGCGAATGTCCGCCGTTGTGCCAAAATCCACAATGGTGTCACCCTCAAAGGCGACACACCCATCCTCTATGTACGGCTTTGTCTTGTGCCATGTGATAAGCCTTCCGTTTCCGATAAGCTGCATAAAGGCACCCTCCTTTTTCTGCGCAAAAGTTGAGCTGAAAAACTGTAAAGGCATTCACCTGTACAATCCCTAAATACCGTATGGTAATAAGCGAATACGAGCGTGGGCAAACGCAGTGATTTGTTTTTTGTATACCACATTCTTCTCACACTTAACGTATTCTAAATCGCCTTTATGTGTCCACTTCCGCTAATACTCAAAAACACGCTTTTCACTGCGAGCTTGCAGTGCACAAAGGGCGGCGGCAGGGTCTTTCATTTTGGATAGGAATATCATGGCGGCTATGATATACGGCTTGTAGCCGGCCTCCTTGTACATTGGCAGGCGGTAGCGGTCGAATACATCTGCGCTCACTTCGCCCCTTTCGCAGGACACACCCGTGATGTCCGCAGGCAGGCAGTGCATGTAAAGTGCTTCGCCATTACAGGTGGACTTCATCAGAGTGTCGTCGCAGTGCCAGCTTGTGTGCTCGGCATTTTGGGATAGCAGCTGCTTTTCCAGTGTCTTTATGCCCTCAAAGTCACCATCGCCGTACAGCTGTGTGCGCTTTTCCATAGCGCCGAAGGGTGCCCAGCTTTTTGGGTACACAATGTGTGCGCCATCGAAGGCCTCGGCCATGTTATTTGTGCGCCTAAAGCTACCGCCGCTCTGCGCCGCCTGCTTTTTGGCAACATCCTCCACTTCAGGCATTACTTCATACCCCTCGGGGTGCGCCAGCACAACATCCATGCCGAAGCGGCTCATCAGCCCGATGATGCCCTGCGGCACGCTGAGCGGCTTGCCGTAGCTTGGGCTGTACGCCCAGCTCATGGCAATTTTTTTGCCCTTTAGGTTTTCAGCACCGCCAAATGTTTCTATAATGTGCGCCATGTCCGCCATCGACTGCGTGGGGTGGTCGATGTCGCACTGCAAGTTCACGAGGGTGGGGCGCTGCTCCAAGTTGCCCTCCTCAAAGCCGGCCTGCACCGAGGCGGCAACCTCACGCATGTAGGCATTGCCCTTGCCTATGTACATGTCGTCACGTATGCCTATGACATCCGCCATGAAGCTTATCATGTTTGCGGTCTCACGCACCGTCTCGCCGTGTGCAATTTGGCTTTTGCCCTCGTCCAGGTCCTGCACTTCAAGGCCGAGCAGGTTGCAGGCGGAGGCAAAGGAAAAGCGTGTGCGGGTGGAGTTGTCCCTAAAAAGCGACACGCCCAGCCCCGAAGAAAACAGCCGTGGGCTGATGCCCTCCTGCCGCAAACAGCGCAGTGCGTTTGCCACCGCAAGCGTTGCGGCTATCTCATCATCGCTCTTTTCCCATGTGAGCAGAAAGTCATTTTGGTACATATCAGCTGTTTTCAGCTGCTCAAGTTGCTTAACAAGTGTATCAAAGCTTTTCATGTGAAAAATCTCCTTTTGTGTTGTGTGGTAAACAGTAGCATCTGCATACATGCGTGTAAAGCGAAATGGCTTAACACGTATGTGTGGTGTAAATTATTCTTTGGTGTCTACATAAACGCTCGGCAGGGCGGCAAACAGCGCCGCACAGCGCACAAGGTCATCCTTCCACGTCTTTTCGTTGGGAGCGTGAGCCTGCGCCTCTGCGCCGGGGCCAAAGCCTATGCAGGGGATGCCGTTGCGCCCCATCACGGTGACACCGTTTGTGGAGAAGGTCCACTTGTCGGTGAGCGGACGGGCGATGCGCTCCTTTGCGGTCTCCTCGGTGCCCAGGCGCTTGTCCGTGCCAAACAGCCCCTTGTATGCGTCCTGCATTGCACGCACCACACGGTGCTCCTCGGGGATTACCCAGGTGGGGAAGTAGCACTCTATGGGGTAGACGCATCCCGTGTAGGAGGGCCTTTCGTACTCGTACATGCTTACTTTTACGTCCTCGCCGTACTTTTGCACGGCAGGCAGTGCACGAATTTCATCAAGGCAGCTTTGCCATGTTTCGCCCGCTGTCATGCGGCGGTCGAGTGAAAAGGAACAGCTGTCTGCCACCGCACAGCGGCTGGGGGAGGTGAAGAATATTTCGCTTGCGGTAACAGTGCCCCTGCCCAAAAAGCGTGCATCCTGCCAGAGCGGATTGTACTTTTCGTTCAGCATTTTTACAAGGCCTTTTATGGGCGTTTCGTCTGCATCGTCGTTTTCGTTCAGTGCACGCACATTCAGCAGTATCTCTGCCGCTTTGTATATGGCGTTGTCTCCACGCTCGGGCGCACTGCCGTGGCAGGAGACGCCCTTTACGTCCACCCTTATTTCCATGCGCCCCCTGTGCCCACGATATATGCCGCCGTCGGTGGGCTCGTTCAGCACGACGAACTCGGGGCGGATGCCGCTCTCTTTTATCATGTACTCCCAGCACAGGCCGTCGCAGTCCTCCTCCTGCACCGTGGCGGTGACAAGCGCCGTGTACTCGTCGCTCAAAAGCCCAAGGTCTTTCATTATTTTTGCGCCGTAAACAGCCGAAACAATGCCGCCGCCCTGGTCGGATACGCCACGTCCGCCTATTTCGGCGTCGTTCTCGTAGCCCTCGTAGGGGTCAAACGTCCAGTTGGCCGCATTGCCCACGCCCACTGTGTCGATGTGCCCGTCAAAGGCGATGAGCGTTTTGCCGCTGCCCATGTACGCAAGCAGGTTGCCCTGAGGGTCTATTTCCACCCTGTCAAAGCCCAGCCTGCGGCACTCCTGCGCCACACACTCTACCTTTGCCTTTTCGTTGCAGCTTTCGCTGGGGTGCTTTACCATATCACGCAAAAGCTTTGTCATGTCCGCTTTGTAGCCCTCTGCCGCCGTGAGTATTTTTTTGAAGTCCATTGTCAAATCACCCTTTCTTTTTAAGATAGTGCCGTCATATGTGTTGTACGTAAAATTGCCTCTAATTAAACCGAGGGATGCTCGCCGTCCCACACGATGCGGCGGTAGCTTTCGGGGTCTGTGTCTCCCTCGGTGCTCACCATCAGAACGTTTGAAGTTTCATCAAGGCATGCGGCGTTGCGCAGCGCCTCACAGCTTGGGTTTGTGAGAATTTCGGCGAGGAGCCCCATGGGTGCGGCGCCGCTCTCTCCCGAAACTACCTGCGCATCACCGCCTATGGGACAGCCCAGCACACGCATACCTTTGGCGGCGGTGCAGTCGGGCACTGATGTGAAGAAAGCCGCCTTGTTTTTGAGGATTTCCCACGACACATCGTTTACTTCTCCGCACGCAAGCCCTGCCATTATGCTGTTTAGCTCGCCACCCACAGCCACGGTACTGCCGTCTGCCTTGAGGGCGCTTTGGTAGTGACAGTCTGCGACGTGCGGCTCCACCACAATGATGGTGGGCAGCTCCTTTGCGTAATACCCTGCGAAAAATCCCGCAAAAGAGCCTGCAAATGCACCCACACCCGCCTGCACGATTATGTGGCTGGGGCGGCTTACGCCGTAGCTGTTCAGCTGTTGCATCGCCTCCAGCGCCACAGTGCCGTACCCCTGCATAATCCACGAGGGTATGTCGGTATAGCCCTCCCATGCGGTGTCCTGAATTACGACGCTGTTTTGGTTTTTTTGGCTTTCGGTCAGCGCAAGCCGCACCGCATCGTCGTAGTTCAGCTGGGTGACGGTGACCTCCGCTCCTAGCTTTTGGATATTTTCACTGCGTGCAAGGGAGGAGCCTTTGGGCATGAACACCACGCTTTTTTGACCCATTTGTGCGGCGCTCCACGCAACGGCACGCCCGTGGTTGCCGTCTGTTGCGGTGTAAAAGGTGAAGTCGCCCAGCGCACTGCGCACCTCCTCGCTTAGCAGTACCGAGTGGGAGAGCTCCTCAATGTCCCTGCCCAGCTTTTGCGCTATGTAGCCTGCCATAGCGTAGCTTGCGCCCAGCACCTTAAAGGAATTCAGCTCGTAGCGTTTGCTCTCATCCTTTACATAAATTCCTGCAACACCGCATTTTTGTGCAAGGTTATCCAGCGATGCAAGCGGTGTGGGGCTGTACTGCGGAAATGTGCAGTGAAATTTGCGCACGCTCCGAATGGCATCTATGGACATCAGCTCCATCGCAGAGCCATCGGGAGTTTTGGGTATGCTGTTCTTTATCCACTTAATTTGGCGGTCGGTTTCCATTGTGTTATCCTCCCCGTTATTTTGTTATATAAGCTGGGAGTGTCCAAATGAGGTGAGTTATTTGCCATATTCCCCGCCTGCGGCGGAGGATATGGCGCCTTTTTCTTGCGCTTAACGTATTCTAAATCACCTTTATGTGTCCACTCCTTATAAGCTTAATTGTTGCAGTTCCTCGGGTGTGTCCGCATCGGCCAGCACACGAGGGTGGTGCACCGAAAGGGGGAACACACTTTGCGGATTTTGCTTTTTTATGCTGCGTGGGTGCTCGCCGTCCTGCAGCCCCAAGAGCTGTGTGCGAAAGGATGCCGAAAAAACAGCGGGGCTACCCTGTGTGCTTTCCCACGTTGGAACGACAATGCGCCCCTCTTTGCGGTGGGATAAAAGCTGTGCTACGGTGCGCTCGTCCAAAAAAGGCTGGTCGCACATAAAAAACATGTAGTGACGTGCGTTTGAAGCGGCAGTGCCCAGCCGTATGCTCTCACATGCGCCCCGATTCGGGCGCTCGTTGTGCAGTATCTTCAGCCTGAAAGAGGAGCGCTCCCCCAAAAAAGGCACTGCCAAGCGGCGCACATCCTCCTCGGCGCACACAAAAAAGATGTTGTCAAAGGCAGGGATACCGCATACAAGCGACAGCGTGTGCTCTGCCAAGGCCATGCCGCAAAATTCCTGCACAAGCTTGTTTTTGCCAAAGCGACGGGAAAAGCCGGACGCAAGCAGAATGGCATCTACACTTTCGGAGGGCTTTTCCTCTGTGCAGTGGGAAAGGCATGTGCTTTCAGCTTGCCCCTCGATGCGAAAAACATCGCCGCACATAAGCTACCTCCGTGTTTTTTTAGGATGGTTACTTCTAAATTTATGCCATTACTCACTTCGTGTTTTCTTTGGCCTGCCTCTTGCCTGCTTTTTTTGTTCCTGTGGAGCAGGCTGTAAAAATCTGCTTAGGTACAAATAAGCCTCCAGCGCACCGCCGCCCACACAGCGTGCTTTGTCGGATATAGTGTGCACGTCGATGTGCGTGCGTGGGTCTATGTCGGCCACCTTCATGCCCTTGTGCACCTGCGAGGCATCACGTAGCATTCCTCTCAAAAGCCCGTGCATGGGTGCGAGGGTAAAGTCCGTGCCTATGTAAAAAAGCGGCTCGCCCTCGTTCACCACATCCCCGATGTCCTTTATTCTGCGCAGTGTGCCACCTTGTGTTGTGTGCACCACACGCAGTGAGCCACGTCCGTTTACCTGCGCAGGGATGCCTGTGTTTGGCTGTGCCGCACCCTGCAGGATAACCCTGCCGAGGTTGTGCCCTCGCATGGTCTCGATAACGGCGTGCACGTGCTCACCTGCCGTAAAGCCGGGGCCCAGCGCTATGGTTATGGGCGCCATGCCCATGTGAGTGCCGAGGTTTTTCTTTGCTAAAATAGCGTCTACCACACAGCCGGGGCGAAGCGCTTGTATGCACTCTCCCTGCGGGTCTACCATCAGCGGCACTTCGCCATTTTCGTGGCAGTGCGCCATTTCCTCTGTGCTGAAAACAAGCCTGCACAAAACATCCTCCACCTGTGCAAAGCCCTCGAAAACCGCCTCGCTCAGCGCAACGGTGCGGCGAATGGCGGTGGGGATGTTCGTCTCAAGTATCAGTATGCGGTATCCCGCCCTGAAAAACCTTTGTGCAACGCCGCTGGCAATATCGCCGCCGCCGCGTATGATAATCAAAGGTGTGTGCATACAGCCCTCCGTGCGGATGTTTTGTTTGAAAAAAGTTTTTTAACTTAAAGTATTACTAAATATTATACGACATACCACGATTTATGCAATAGGCTACCTGCGAAAATATCCATGCTGTGGTGAGGATATAAAATGCGAATACACTCCGAAAGCTCCTGCGCCGATTCTTGCAAATCGGGCGTGTCCGCACCGTTTATGAACAAGGCTTTTCTGCCGACGCTGTTTTTGAACATGCCGTCCCGCTCGCACACCATGGCGGCAAGCGTTTTTTTTGTGATGAGCTGGCCTTTGCGTGTGCCTGTCAGCTTGCAAAATAATTCTGTGCGAAACACAGTGTGCTCGTTTATGGGCATATTAAGCGCATGTATGTTCAAAACGCCTACCGTGAGCGTGGTAAAATGTGGCAGGGCAGGCTCGTTGTTCAGCCAGCCTTTGCAAAAAAGCCCCTGTGAGCCGTCCGCCTCCATGAGAGTTAAGGGGCAGCTGCGGCAAAGACGCTCCAAAACGTGAAACGGCAGTGCGCACAGCTTGCCGCTTTTTTTGCACAGCTTACCCACATAGCGCACGCCGTGTGTGAGATTGCGTGGGAGTATGGCCGCCTTTCCTCGGTGAATGAGGGCGTTTTGCGTGCCGGGCAAAAATATTTTTGTGGTGGGGGATACGAGAACTCCTAAAGCGCTGTTTTCCGCCGCAAGCACGTTTATAAGGGAGGTTTTGCCGCCGCATCCCACCACCGATACTTTTTCGTGTGGGCGCAGGCGCAAAAGTGAGGAAAGGCTCATGATTTTTTGCATCCTTTTTTATTACTTGCCCGAGCGGTGAGCTATCAGCTGTGCCGTTATGGACACGGCAATTTCGGCAGGGGACTTTGCGCCGATGCTAAGGCCTATGGGGGCAAATACACCGTCGAGCGTCGTTTGCGGTATCCCTTCTTCAAGCAGACGGCTGTTGACGTTTTGGGTTTTTGTCCTGCTGCCCACTACTCCAAAGTATGCGGTGGGAAGGCGCAAAAGCTGGTTTTGCACCTCAAAGTCAAAGCTGTGCCCACGGGTGAGCACCACAACATAATCGTGCGGCTTTACGCTGATGCTCGCCGCAATGTTTGTAAAGTTGCCCAAAATCACCCGCTTTGCGTGAGGGAAAAGCTCCGCACGGGCAAAGTCTTCCCTGTCCTCAAACACAACACAGTGAAAGCCCACACTGCTTAAAAAAGGCACAAGAGCCTGTGTTAGGTGGCCGCCACCGAATATAATCACCCTGCCCTTGGGGACGATAGGAATAGCCGTAAAGTGTAGATTTTCTACTTGCATGTAGGTGGGAACATCGCAAAATAGGGCAGGGGAGAGCTTTTCGTAAAGTGGAAATGCGTCTTTGTGGGGCGCTTCATGCGGCAGGGTGACGTGAGCGGCGCAGGTGTGTGCACCCTCTGTGTAAAGCGCCATGTGCACTGCGCTACCGCTTTGTGTGTGTACCGCATCCTGTGCGGTACCCTCATGGCCTGCACAAACGCACAGCCAAAATGGAACATCCTCTGCCACAAGAGCACATGCGCTATCCACAAGCCTGCGCAAACTCTTCGCAGGGGAAAGCGGCACAAAGCACATTGTGGCACTGCCGCCGCACACCATGCCGAGGTTTTGCGCATCCTCCTGACCAAGATGAAATGTGTGTAGCTGAGCAGCATTTGTGCGCTGCATCTTTTGGGCAAGTGCCTGCGCCCTGTGCTCCAAAGCGCCGCCGCCCACCGTGCCCCACAAAAGCCCTTGCTCGCCCATCAGCATAAGAGCGCCCGCCTTTGCCGGCACAGAGCCCTCGCTTTGCATAACACACACCAAAACGGTGTGCAGTGCTCGGTTTAATCTATCTTGCAAAATACCGAAAAGTTCGCTCATTATTGTGCTCCTTGAAAGTGGGTGTGGACAAAAGTGTTTTTTCCATTCACTTGAAAGCTATATCAGTCGGCGGTAGTAACGGCTGTGTTTGCAGGAGGCAGACACATAGAAGTGATTAAGTTTTTTTGCTATATCCTCCCCGCCGCAGGCGGGGAGGATATAGCGCCTTCTTCTCACACTTAACGTATTCTAAATCACTGTTTTTGTCCACGTCTCTCTTGAATTATGTTCAATCAAATATAGCACGGCCTGTGTTTGCGCAGTCGTGCGCTGTGCCGCAAAGTACACTTAGCGCATGGGGCAGGCAGGGAAGTATAGCCTCAAGGCACTCGCAGGCGGCCTTGGGGCTACCCGGCAGGTTTACAATAAGCGTGCGACCTCGAGTGGCGCACACACTGCGGCTTAGCATACCGTTTGGGGTGATGCTCATGCTGTGCGCACGCATCGCCTCCGCCATGCCCGGCACAAGGCGATGTGCCACGCTTAGTGTGGCCTCGGGCGTGCAGTCCCGAGGGGAAAGCCCTGTGCCGCCTGTTGTGAGCACAAGCTGTACACCGCCCTCATCGCACAGCCTTTTCAGCGTGTGTGTGATGAGTGCTTGCTCGTCCGGCAGTAGCAGATACTCCTTTACAAAGTAGCCCTCTTTTTGCATCCTTTCGCCCACGGCAGGGCCGCTTTTGTCCGCACGTGTGCCCTGTGTTGCGGCATCGCTTAGCGTAAGCACCGCTACCTGGTATGGATGTGTCGACATAAAATATCGCTCCTTTGTGTGTGGCGTTACGGTGCGTTTGTTTCGCTCGCAGGCTCGATAGAAATCACATCGCCCTCGGATATAGTGCCGCCGCATAATACTTTTGCAAACACACCCTTGTGCGGCATGATGCACTCGCCCACCTGATGATAAATTGCGCAGTGATTGTGGCACTGCTTGCCTATTTGGGTGATTTGCAAAAGCGCATCCTTGCAACGCAGTAGCGTGCCCACGGCAAGTAGGGAAGGCTCAATGCCTTTGACAAGTATGTTTTCGCCAAAGTCCCCGGGGGATACCTTAGCGCCCCTTCGCATGAAGTCCTCCACCGCATCACGGCTTAAAATGCTTACCTGTCTGTGCCAGTTGCCTGCGTGTGCGTCGCCCAAAAGCCCGTGGTTTGCGAGGAGCACCCCCTGCGAAACCGCCGACTTTGGCGTGCCCTTTTGCTCGCTTATGCACACTGCGTATACACTGCCCGACTGCATGTTTTCATCCTCCGATGTGCGCCATACTGCACGGAATGTGCGCAGGTTGTGCGCCGTTTTGGGTGTGAGCGTAGCTCAGCGGCTTGCGCAAAAGCGCCTGCTGAATGCTTTGGGCAATGTGCGCATCCGTAGCGCCACCGTGTAGCAGAGCAGCAAGCGCAAGGGGTGTGCCTTGGAAAAGGCAGGTGCGGAGCATCCCCTCACTGCTTAGGCGAACCCTGTTGCAAGTAGCGCAAAAGCTTCCGCTTGTGGCGGGAATTATTCCGATGCGCCCCTTGAAGCCGTTTACGCTAAAGTACTGCGCAGGCCCTTCGCCCATAGCAGAGGCATCGGGGCAAAGCGGGCCGAAAGCCCTCTCTATGTGCATAAGTGCCCTGTGTGTGAAGTGGGAGGTGTTTTGTTCATCTGTGTGAAAAGCATCGCACGGAATGGGGTGTTTTTCATCGCAAGAATGAGAGTTTTTGTCCGATATGGGCATACAGTCAATCAGGCGAACATCCAGCGGCAAATCCTTTGCGAGCGAGATGACGCCCATCCAGTCGCAGGGGGTGCTGTGCTGTGAAATCACGCAGTTCAGCCGCACGGAGCTAAAGGGATGCGCAAGTGCCGCCCGGATACCCTGCCACACATGCTGAAAGTTGCCGCCTTTTGTAATGTGTGCATAGCGGTGCGCATCGGTGGTATCAAGGCTGATGTTCACCCCTCGTATGCCTGCGGTGTATAGGCTTTTTGCGTGCTCGTTAAGCAAAGTACCGTTTGTGGTGAGTGCCAAAAACGGCAGTGGCTGCAGCTGTGAAAGCTGTTTTACAAAGCCCTCAAGCCCCTCTCGCACAAGCGGCTCGCCACCCGTGATGCGTATGCGCCGCACCCCAAGCTTTACGAAAATTTCCGCAAGGCGAACAAGCTGTGTGTAGCTGAGCGGCTGTGTGCTTGGGTCGGACAGGGTGCTTTCATTGGGGACGCAGTACCTACAGCGCAGGTTGCACCGCTCTGTGACGGACAGCCGCAGATAGTCGATGCTACGCTCGTTTGCGTCAAACATGTCGGGCATCCTCCTCCGCAAGCGTATAGTCACTCTTGCCACCTGTTTTTTGCTTTAGGTGAATGTCGGTGATGCACATGCCCTTGTCCAGCGCCTTGCACATGTCGTATAAAGTCAGCAGTGCTGTGGATGCGCCGCACAGCGCCTCCATCTCTGCGCCTGTCTTGCCTGTGCACCTTGCCGTGCAGGTGGCTGTGATTGTGTAAGCGCTCTCGTCCGCCCAAAAGTCCACGCTGACGCTCTCCAGCAAAAGGGTATGGCAAAGCGGTATCATTTGGGGGGTCTGCTTTGCGGCCATGATGCCCGCAATGCGAGCGGTGGCAAGCGCATCACCTTTTTTATTTTGGCCGCTCTTTATCGCCTCAAAAGCGGCGGCGTTCATGCGGATGCTACCACATGCGATGGCGGTGCGCTGTGTGATGCCCTTGTGCGAAATGTCCACCATGACAGCCTCGCCCTGTGCGTTTATGTGGTTCAGCTTGTGCTCCATAAGATACCTCATTGCGGATTGCGTAATATGTGGCAAAACATTCCCCTATACACCTGCGCCGAAAGTGCAGTTTGGAAAATAGCAGCTTTCGCACGAAAGGCACAGCCCCCCGTGCCCGAGTGCGGCAAGCTCTTCTTTAGTTATGGGAACGTCCGCCATTATTTTGGGCAGAACTAAATCAAATATGGTGCGCTTTGCGTACATGACACACCCGGGAAGCCCCATTATGGGCACGCCTAAGCCTGTGTAAGCAAGCAAGAACATAGCGCCCGGCAGTACGGGTGCGCCGTAGCTTACAATGCGTGCGCCTGTGTTTTTTATGGCAAGCGGTGTTTTGTCGTCCGGGTCCACGCTCATGCCGCCTGTGCACAGCACCATCTGCGCACCCTGCTTTATAAAGTCAAGTATGGCGGCACAGGTGTCTGTGGGGCTGTCGTCCACCACCACACGGCCTATCTCCTCTGTGGGAAAGTGGGACAGCTTCTCCCTAAGTACAGGCGTGAACGCATCCTGTATGCGTCCGCTGTACACTTCGCTGCCTGTCACAACAATGCCCACTTTTTTCGGGTGGTAGGGCAACAGCGAAAACAGAGGCCTCCCCTCGGCAAGGCGAACGGCCTCGTCCATACGCTCCTTTTCAATGACGAGCGGCACAACACGTGTGCCCGCAAGCATGTCGCCCTTTTTCACAGAGGAAAAGCGCTTTCTTGCGGCGATTACCATATCGCAAAGCGAGTTGATAGCGTAAAGGCGCTGTGTATCTGCGCAAAAAAGCCCGTCCTTATCCGCATATATATTTATTTTGCCCTCGCTGACGGTGGAGGGGTACATGCCATCACCTGCGCACAAATCGTACAAAATCTGCGCCGCCTCGTTTTCGTGAAGCATCCCGGGCGATGCCTCCCACACATACAGCGACTTTTTGCCCATGGACAGCAAAACGGGTATATCCTCCTGTGCAACGACATGCCCCTTGCGAAACGCAGGGCCTTTGGAGATGCCGGGTAGTATTTGGGTGAGGTCGTGGCACAACACATGCCCCACCGCCTGCTCTGTCTTTATCTCTTTCATGGCACGTCCTTTGTGGGTGCGTACAAAAGCGCACGTTTGTTTTTTTGCATATCCCCCCACGCCGTAGGCGGAGGGGTATGGCACCTTGTTTTTGTGTTTTGTTTCTCCGCCATTTGCGGCAGGCATGTCGGGGAAATTTTGCACACGAGCGAAAAATATCAGCGTAAAAAGTCACCCCGACATGCAAAACCGACACGCAAAAATTTTACGGAACAACGAGCAAACAATAATTTGCAACAAGTATAGCATATTTTAGGCATACATTAAAGAATTATGCGCAAAATAAACGCACAGCTTAACTTGTTTTTTGGAAAAAGCAGGCACTTCGGCTTTGCGCAAAATATATGCGTCACAGTGGTGGGCACAGCGAAAAACACATGTGTCGGGTGAAGCATCGAAGCGTGGATGTCAACATACAGTGTGAATCTTTGGGTTTTATATACAATTACCACAATATCGCATTGCTTTTTGTGATGGCTTGTGATACAATCAGTGTGTGAAAAATTTGGGAGGTTAGGTTTATGTCACCGTTGGAAATTGCCGCAGGCATATGTATGATTATTTCGAGCATCGTTATTATTCTGATTGTTTTGGCGCAGGAGTCCAAAGGACAGGGGCTTTCGGGCGTAATCACCGGCACGGAGATGATGTCCGGCGAGACACGTGTGCGTAGCAAGGAAGCACGCCAGTCCAAGGCTACAAAGATTGCGGCCGTGATATTTTTTGCGCTTACAATATTGGTAAACGTGCTTAGTGCTGTGTCTCCTGCGGCCTAAGAAATGTCGCAGATGTGCCATTGTGAAACCGACTTTGCTATGTATCCTTTTGGCGTCTGCCTGTATGGCAGGGCGCATGGGGTGTGCGCAGGTGGGTTTTGCAATGGCATTAGCTATATTTGGGCGGAATAAATTTGTCTAAGACAACACAATAAGCCACAGCAAGCTCCACCAGAGGTGTGAATATGTCCCTGAAAAGAAACATTACGGATGCCCTTGGCACAAAGCCGCTCAGCGAAAGACAGCTGCGCAATGTTACTCGTGCGGATAAAAAGAAGCTAACGAAGGCATTACAGCGGCTTGAATCAGAAGGTAAAATTCGATTTAACGATGGATTTTGGGCGCTTAGCAAAAATGCCGCAGCTTTTGGTGCAAGCGGCAATAATGTCGTGGAGGGTACGCTTGTAAAGCTTGGGCGTACCTTTGGTTTTGTGCAGGTGCAGGACGAGCTTGGCGATGTGTTTGTGCCTGGGCACAGGCTTATGGCGGCGCTACCCGGCGATGTGGTTAGCCTTGTGGTGATGCCGCCCAAAGGCGCAGGCAAAAGCCGTGAGGGCGAGGTGGTGCAAGTTCTTCGCCCAAGCGACAGGCTGGTGGGCAGTGTGGAGATGTGGGACAGCTACCTCATGCTCATTCCCGACAATGCGCAGGACACCCCACTGTACATAAAAAAAGGCACGGATGCGGGCGCAAAGCCGGGCGAAAAGGTGGCGGCGTACGTTATAGAGCGGGGCGAGCGCCACGAGGATATACAGGTGGGGATTGTTCGCCGCTTTGGCAGTGGAGACAGCGCAAGCATGTGCGCAAAGGCAATTCTGTTTGCGGCGGGCATAACAAAAGGCTTTTCGGAGGAAGTAAAGGCGCAGGCAAAGGCCGCCGCCGCACAGAAGATAACGAACGATATGGTGAGCACACGCGTTGACCTGCGCAGTGAGAATATTTTTACGATTGACTCGAGCAGTACGAAGGATATAGATGATGCCATCAGTGTTAGC
This sequence comes from uncultured Oscillospiraceae bacterium, assembly GCA_964370045.1. GTDB lineage: Bacteria > Bacillota > Clostridia > Oscillospirales > Ruminococcaceae > JAAYCI01. The sequence continues at coordinate 24,871 of CAYJGZ010000012.1, read as the reverse complement.
AGGACAGAGGAGGGCTACCGCTTAGGGGTGCACATTGCGGATGTGAGCCACTATGTACGAGCAAAGACGCTGCTGGATGAGGAGGCGTTTGCACGGGGAACATCTATTTACTATGCGGACAGTGTTGTGCCCATGCTGCCAAAGGCGCTGTCCAACGGAGCGTGTAGCCTAAACCCAAACGAGGACCGCCTTGCGTTTTCCTGCTTTATGGAGCTGAGCGGCGACGCAAAAATGCTAAGCTACAGCTTTGCAAAGACGGTTATCCGCAGTAAAGTAAAAGGCGTTTACAGCGAGATAAACGCTATTTTCGAGGGCGATGCAACGCCCGAAATAGGGCAAAAATACGAGGGGCTACTGCCGAGCCTTGAGCTGATGCGGGAGATATACAAAAAGCTTGCAAAGCACCGCCTCGAAAGGGGTAGCCTTGAAATAGAGAGCGACGAGCCGTACCTTAGCATAGACGAAAACGGCAAGTGCGTGGACGTGCAAAAGCGCACACGTAAGGATGCCGAAAAGCTTATAGAGGAATTCATGATTTTGGCTAACACTGCGGCGGCGCACTTTGCACGGCAGGCGGACATTCCGTTTGTTTATCGTGTGCACGACGTGCCCAAGGCGGACAGGGTGGAAAGCCTAAAGTCGGTGCTGAAGGCGCTGGGCATTGCTTACCGCTTTGAGGGGGAAGTGCCCACACAGCAGGAGCTTTCGGCGCTTTTGGATGTTACACGGGGCACAGAGCTTGAAATTCCGGTGCACACGGCGGTACTGCGAAGCCTTGCAAAGGCCATGTACGAGCCACTGCCAAAGGGGCACTACGGCCTTGCGCTTAGAGATTATGCGCATTTCACTTCGCCCATTCGTCGCTACCCCGACCTTGCGATTCACCGTATTTTGAGCGATGCGGTGGAGGGAAAGCCGTCCGCAATGTTGCAAAAGCGCTACCAAAATTTTGCACAGCAGGCGGGTGAGCACTCCTCCGAGAGGGAGCAGACGGCACAAAAAATAGAGCGTGACTGCGATGAATGTTACCGCGCGGAGTACATGAAGCAGTTCATAGGCGAAAGCTTTGAGGGTGTAATATCCTCCGTCACTGCGTTTGGGCTGTATGTGGTGCTGCCAAACACGGTGGAAGGCATGGTGCACACAAGCCATCTGTCCAAGGGGCGCATGGAGCTGCAGGAGGGTGTAGCACTGAGAGATGCGCTGAGCGGCAGAGTTTACCGTTTAGGCGACAGCATGGAAATAACGGTAGCAGGCGCAGATATATCACGAGGACATGTTGATTTTGTGCCCAAGGGCGCAGAGATAACAAGCGGCGAAGCATAGCCGAAACGTAAAGAAAAGCACTGAAAACTTACAGCACATACTACACAAAACACAGCAGGGGAGGGCATGAACATTTCACTCTCAAAAACACTGAGCACCCACAGAAGAACTATTCTGATTGTGTTCGATATTGTGATGATTATTGTGTGCTATATCCTGCCTTGGGTTATTATTCAGGGGCGGGATGAGTTTGCATTGTACGCTCCTACGCTTATTTCCAGCTGTTTTTTCTTCATATGTTGCTTTGAAATTTCCTTTTGGCTCATGGGCATGTACGATAGCCTGTGGCGGTATGCGGAGATTGTGGAGTTTTTCCGCTTTGTGGTGGCGGGCGCTATTGCGGTGGGCATGTTTGCCGTAGGCTCGCTAATTATTTTCAGCGATAGAAACATCCCTATATCGGTGATTTTTTTGAGCGCACTGTTTGCGATGTCCGTAACGCTTTACTCACGCCTTACCTACCGAATGTACCGCAACACCCGCCTGCAGCAGCCCGGGCGCACACGCCGCCGCAGAGTGATGGTAATAGGTGCAGGTGAGGCGGCCGCAACCCTTTTGCATGAACAGCACAGAAACCCCGATGAAGAGATGAATATCATATGCGTGGTGGACGATGCGCCCGAAAAGGTGGGGCGATATATCTTAGGCACGCAGATACTCGGCACTACCAACGACATCCCCGAGCTTGCGATTCGCTGTGAGATAGACACGATACTTTTGGCGATTCCCTCCATAAACGAGCCAAGCCGACAGCGCATATTAAAGCAGTGCTCCAAAACAAAATGCAACCTGCGAATACTGCCAAACATCCGCCAGCTTATGAGTGAAGGTGGCGAGCTTACCAGCAGAGTGCGTGATGTGCGTGTGGAGGATTTGCTGGGCAGGGAGACGGTTTCCTTGAGCGAAATATCCAGCGGCCTTATTGCGGGAAAAGTGGTGATGGTGACGGGCGGCGGTGGCTCTATCGGCTCGGAGCTGTGCCGCCAAATTGCCACCTACACACCCAAAAAGCTGGTGGTCTTGGACATATACGAAAACAGCGCCTACGCTATTCAGCAGGAGCTTTTGCGCACCTACCCCGATGCAAAGTTTGAGCTTCGTGTGGAGATAGCCTCGGTGAGAGACTCCAAAAAGATGGATGCGCTGTTTAAGCGTTTGCGCCCCGATATAGTGTTTCATGCGGCGGCACACAAGCACGTGCCACTGATGGAGGACTGCCCCGAGGAGGCTGTAAAAAACAACGTGTGCGGCACGTACAACACAGCTGTTTCGGCAGAAAAATACGGTGTATCAAAGTTTGTGCTGGTATCCACCGACAAGGCGGTGAACCCCACAAACGTGATGGGCGCAACAAAGCGCCTGTGCGAGATGATAGTGCAGGCGATGGCGCAAAAGAGCAACACCACCTTTGTGGCGGTGCGCTTTGGCAACGTGCTTGGCTCCAACGGCTCGGTGCTGCCTCTTTTCAAAGAGCAGATTGCCGCAGGCGGCCCGCTTACTGTCACACACCCGGACATCGTGCGGTACTTTATGACTATCCCCGAGGCGGTGAGCCTTGTGCTGGAGGCGGGCGCTATGGGGCGTGGCGGCGAAATATTCGTGCTGGATATGGGCAAGCCGGTGCGCATTTTGGAGCTTGCGGAAAACCTTATAAAGCTTGCCGGTTTTATCCCTTACGAGGACATAGACATTGTGTTTAAGGGCCTTCGCCCGGGCGAAAAGCTGTTTGAGGAACTGCTTATGGACGAGGAGGGCCTCGCCAAGACGGATAACAAGAAAATATTCATAGGCACGCCTATTATGCTCAACAAAAACACGTTTTTTGACCATATAGCCAGCCTTAAACAAATTGCCTACTCAAACAACAGCGAAAACCTTATTCAGGCGCTTGTGGACATGGTGCCCACATTTACGTACAAACCCACTTTGGAGGCGTAGCGATGTATCGAAGGGTGGTTAAGCGAGTGCTGGATGTGTCCTCCTCTTTTTTTGCAATACTCCTGCTGTGGCCGCTGGGGCTTGTGCTGGCGCTACTGATTAAGCTAAACTCAAAAGGCCCTGTGCTCTTCAAGCAAAAAAGGGTGGGAAAAGACAAAAAGCTGTTTACTATACTAAAGTTTCGCACAATGCGAAGCGACACGCCAAAGGATGTACCCACGCATCTTTTGCAAAATCCGCAGGCAAACATCACCAAAATGGGTCGCTTTTTGCGCAAAACGAGCCTTGATGAATTGCCGCAGCTGTTAAATATTTTTACAGGGCAGATGAGCGTGATAGGGCCAAGACCTGCGCTGTGGAATCAGGATGATTTGATTGCTGAAAGGGATAAGTACGGCGCAAATGAGCTGACACCGGGGCTTACGGGATATGCGCAGGCAAACGGCAGGGACGAGCTACCCATTGCGGTAAAGGCGGAGATGGACGGCTACTATGCGAAAAATATTTCGTTTGTTCTTGATGTGAAGATATTTTTTATGACGCTACGCAGTGTGTTTAAGGGTAGCGGTGTTGTAGAGGGTGGCACAAAAGGGCGGTAGATTTTTCAGCCGGTGCCGCAGGAAAATGCAGGGTAAAGTGAGGGTGCTAAGATGAGATGCGGAGTATCCACAGCCTGCTTTTACCCAAAAGAGACGCTTGAGTCGCTGAAAATGGTGGTTGAGACGGGTGCAAAGGTTACGGAGCTTTTTCTCAACACAATGAGCGAGCTTGAGGACGGCTACATCGCAAAATTAGCGGACGTTGCAAAGGCGGCAGGGGTTTCTGTTGTGGCGGTGCACCCCTTTTTTTCGCCGATAGAGGGCTTTTTGTTCGCCTCAAACTACGCAAGGCGGCACGAGGACGGGCTGAAATTTTACGAGCGATATTTTCAGGCGGCGCAGGCGCTGGGGGCGGACAAGCTTGTGTTTCACGGGGACGGCACATACAATGTGGACAAGTTTCCGTTAGAGGCGTATGCCGAGCGGTACATACAGCTGGCACAGCTGGGCAGGCAGTACGGCGTGAGCCTTTGCCATGAAAATGTTGCGTGGTGTCGCCTAAACAGCGCAAGAAGGGTGTGCGCATTTCGTCCGCTTTTGGGGGAGTATGCGGCGTTTGTTTTGGACATAAAGCAGGTGGTGCGCAAAAAGGGGAGCATTCCCGCCATGCTGAAAGCGATGGCGAAATCCCTGCGTCATGTGCACATAAGCGACCACAGGCAGGGGGAAAACTGCCTGCCCCCCGGCACAGGCAGTATGGATTACCCTGCGTTTCTGCACAGCCTTGGGGCGGTGGGCTACGAGGGAGACCTAATTATAGAGCTGTACAGCCACAACTTTGATAGTGTTAGCGAGCTGACAAAGTCCATGCGATATGTGCAAGCACTGATAGATAAATAGCGATAGAATGCACTTTGTTTTGCAAAATAAAAGTTTTTACAATATTTTTAGAGCAGGTGATAAAGGTGAAGTGTCCTTATTGTGGGGAGGCAGACTCAAAGGTTATAGATTCTCGTCCGGCGGATGATTTTGCGAAAATTCGCCGTAGGAGGGAGTGCTTATCCTGTGCAAAGCGTTTTACCACCTACGAAATTGTGGAGACTGTGCCGCTGATGGTGGTGAAAAAGGACAAAAGCCGTGAGGCGTTTGACCGTGAAAAGCTAATGCGTGGGCTTTTGCGTGCAAGCTACAAGCGCCCCGTGTCCTACCAAATGCTGGAAAAAATGGTGGACAACATCGAGCAGTGTATGCTTAGCGACTACGAGCGTGAGGTTACCTCCATTGCCATAGGCGAGCTTGCCATGCAGGAGCTAAAGCAGGTGGACGAGGTGGCATATGTGCGTTTTGCATCGGTGTATCGCCAGTTTAGCGATATAAACACATTTATGGATGAGCTGAAAGAGCTGCTGAACAAGCAGGGAAAGCAGTTGCCGTTGTAGCTGCCAAATGCGCTACGGCTTTGGTGGTGAGGCCTGCCAAGTTTGTGCATGTGGGCGGCGTATTGAGGACTGATTTAGAGATAAAAAAGCTGTAAAGTAAGCAAAAAAGAAACAAGCACATCTCCCCCCGACTGTGACAGAGGGAGATGCGCCGAAAATCAAACGGGCGTTTTGTTCAAAGCGCGTGATTTGCGCTAATTTTACTTTATCAATTTACTTGATTAAATCGATAAAGTAGTGTATACTTGGGATATTGGCTCGGTAGTGCGAAAATATACAAGGCTCAAAAAAGAGATAAAGAGGCTGATTTATGGAGATGAAACTTCCGAATTTAAGGGTGGAGGAGCGCTTGGCGCTTGCGCTTAGGGCGCTTTATGAGGACAGCGGCTACAAGCCCTTCCACATGGGTAGCTTTGAAGAATACGACTTTTACATGCAAAACAAGCCTTTCCTAACAGGGGAGGACATAATTACATTTACCTCGGCGGATGGCAGACTGATGGCGCTGAAGCCGGACGTCACGCTGTCCATTGTGAAGAGCACGGCGGCGGGGCAGGTGCGCAGGGCGTACTATAATGAGATGGTTTACCGCCGAAGCCGCCACACGGGAGAGTACCGTGAGATACGGCAGGTGGGGCTTGAGTACATAGGCGGCGATGCGATGCCTTCCGAGCAGGAGGTGCTTTGTCTTGCGGGACAGAGCCTTTCGCTCATGGGAGTGGCCGCCATGGACTTGTCTCACATGGAGTTTATCGAGGCGGTTTTAGCGCCGTTTAGCGCTGGAAAAGCACGTGAGGCGGCGATAAATGCGCTGAAAAATAAAAGCCCTCACGGCATGGAGCAGGCGGCGATAAGCGCCGGCCTAAGCGAAAAAATCGCACAAACGCTAAAGCAGATAGCAGTGCTTTCGGGTGAGTTCTCGGAGGCGATGAGCTGCGTGCAAGAGCTTGCAAAAGAGATAGAGGGCGCACAAAAGCCGCTGGGTGAGTTGCAACAGCTTTACGACACACTGCGTGAAAAACTGCCAAAGTTGACCGTGCGACTGGACTTTTCCATACTGAGCGATGTGGACTACTACAACGGCGTAATATTCAGAGGTTTTGTGCAGGGTGTGCCGGGTGCGGTGCTTACGGGCGGCCGCTATGATAACCTTATGCGACGCTTTGAAAAGCCGCAGACGGCCATCGGCTTTGCGGTCTATTTGGACGATTTGGCGACAAAAACAGGCGAGGATGCAATGCCTGCGCAAAAGGATAACTGCGAGGCGCAAAAATCAGCGCAGTGGCTGAATGTTGCGCTGCCAAAGGGCAGGCTGGGCAACAAGGTGTACAAGCTGTTTGAGTCGCTCGGCTACACCTGCCCGGAGGTTTTGCAGGAGAGCCGCAAGCTTGTGTTTGAGAATGAAGATGCGAAGGTGCGTTACTTTTTGGTGAAGCCCGGCGATGTGGATATATATGTTGAGCATGGTGCGGCGGACATCGGGGTTGTGGGCAAGGACGTGCTATTGGAGAGCGGTGCGGACGTGCTGGAGCTTTTGGATTTGAAGCTGGGTGCGTGTGTTTTGGCGGTGGCAGGCCCTGTGAACTACGCAGAGGATATGAGCAAGCCACTGCGTGTGGCTACAAAATATCCTGCGGTAACACGTAAATATTACGCAGAGCAAAGCCGCTCGGTGGAGATTATTAAGCTGCACGGCTCCATAGAGCTTGCGCCAATATTGGGGCTTTCGGACGTTATAGTGGACATCGTGGAAACAGGCTCAACACTTAAAGAAAACAACCTTGCAGTACTGCAAAATGTAGAGCCGTCCTCCGCAAGGCTTATCGCAAATAAGTCTGCATGGAGATTTAAGCAGCAGGAAATAAGCGAACTTACGAGAAAATTAGGTGAGATAGTTTGAAACAAGTTTCAAATTGAACACTCGTGTCCACACTATCTATCAAATCTAAAACCAATAATGCTCTTATCATTCCTTGTACTTCGCATGATAAGAGTCGCATATTTCATTAAATTTTGTGCCGATGCGAAGCGGTGGAATGGAGCATTATTATGATTGAAATACTGAATGCAAGTGAAATGAGCATTGATGATATTGTCAGCGGAAGGGACGAAGGACAGCCGGATGTGTCGGGGGCGGTTCGGGAAATTTTACAGCAGATAAAGCAGAGAGGTGATGACGCACTGCGTGAGTATACGCATCGTTTTGACGGTGTGATGCTTCAAGATTTCCGCGTGACACCGCAGGAAATAGAGGATGCAAAAAATGCTGTGGGTGAAAAACTGCTAAGTGTCATCGCCGATGCGGCGGAGAACATCCGTGCCTACCACGAGATGCAGGTGCAAAGAGGCTTCACCATGACGAACAAGCCGGGCATCATCATGGGGCAAAAAATAACGGCGCTGAAAAGCGTGGGGCTGTACGTGCCGGGGGGCACGGCCGCATACCCAAGCACAGTGCTTATGGACGCTATACCGGCGAAAATTGCAGGTGTGGAGAAACTTGTTATGGTGACACCACCAAGCAGCGACGGCAGTGTTACCCCTGCCATTTTAGCCGCCGCAAGCGTAGCGGGCGTGGATGAAATTTACAAGATTGGCGGTGCGCAGGCGGTGGGTGCGCTTTGCTACGGCACGGGCAGCATCCCTCGTGTGGACAAGATAGTAGGTCCCGGAAATATGTACGTAGCAACAGCGAAAATGCTGGTGTATGGTAGCGTGGACATAGACATGATTGCAGGCCCGAGCGACGTGCTAATCGTGGCAGACGACAGCGCAAACCCCTGCTACGTTGCGGCGGATATGTTGGCGCAGGCAGAGCACGACATACATGCGGCGTCGGTGCTTGTCACCACGAGCGAGACGCTTGCAAAGGCGGTGCAGGCAGAGCTTGAAACACAGCTGAAAGCACTCAGCCGCAGTGATATAGCAAGGCAGTCGCTTTTGAACAACGGCAAAATTATTATCGTGCCTTCGATTGAAAAGGGCATGGAGGTCGCAAATGCACTCGCACCCGAGCATCTTGAGCTTAGCGTGCAAGAGCCGTTTGCTCTCATGGGGCTTGTGCAAAATGCAGGCAGTGTATTTTTGGGTCACTACACACCCGAGGCGCTGGGAGACTATTACGCAGGGCCTAACCACACACTGCCCACAGGCGGAACGGCTCGCTTTTACTCGCCGCTGTCGGTGGATGACTTCATCAAAAAGACAAGCTTTTTGCACTACTCAAAGGAGGCACTGCACAAAGTAGGTGATGCAGTGGAGCTGTTTGCGCAGAGCGAGGGACTTACGGCGCACGCTGCAAGCGTTACGGTGCGTATGCCCAAAGGATAGCATTAAATACAGCATTATAACGGCGCAAAACAGTGTAATGGCAAATAGCTTTACAGAGATTTGCGCCCAAAGTGAGGACAACTATGTCTCGTTTTCTTGATAACAAATACAATTCGCTAAAGCCATACACGCCGGGTGAGCAGCCGCAGGGCAAGAGCTACATAAAGCTGAACACGAACGAGCTTCCGTATGCGCCGTCGGTGCAGGCGCAAAGGGCAGCGGCAGAGCAGCTTGAGAGCTTGCGGCTGTATCCCGACCCCGCCGCAACATGCCTGAAAGCGCCGCTTGCCGAAAGCTTTGGAGTTTTGCCCGAAAATGTGTTCGTGGCCAACGGCAGTGATGAGGTGCTTGCGTTTTGCTTTATGGCTTTGTGCCCAAAAGGCGCAAGCTTTGCGGACATCACATACGGGTTTTATTCGGTGTATGCGGCTCTTTACGGGGTGGATGCTGAAATAATACCGCTTAGCGATGATTTTTCCATCGATGTATCCGAGTACATGGGGGAGGAGCGCACGATTTTTATCGCAAACCCAAACGCCCCCACCGGCATTGCCCTTTCGCTTGAAGTTGTTGAAAAGCTTGTCGCCCAAAACAGCCAAAGGCTTGTAATTATAGATGAGGCCTATGTGGATTTCGGGGCGCAAAGTGCCGTGCCACTCACAAAAAAGTACGATAACCTGATGGTTGTGGGCACATTTTCAAAGTCTCGTGCCATGGCGGGCGCTCGCCTTGGGTATGCGGTGGCAAATAGAGAGCTTATCGCAGACCTTGAGCGCATAAAGTTTAGCTTCAACCCATATAACGTCAGCCGCCCCACAATGGCAGCAGGTGCGGCGGCTATTGCGGATGTAGCGTATTTTGAACAGTGTATCGACAAAGTGGTGGCAACACGGCAGTGGACGAACGAACAGCTGAAAAGCTTAGGGTTTGAGCTTACGGACAGCAGGGCGAACTTTATTTTTGCAAGACATACACGCATGAACGCACAGGATATTTACGAAAAGCTAAAGCAAAAGGGTATTTTGGTGCGCTGGTTTGATGCGCCACGCATAAGAAATTTCCTGCGTATTTCCATAGGCACAGACGAAAATATGCGTGCACTTGTTGATGCGGTAAAACATATTTTGGCCGAAAAGTAACGCTGTATAATATATTTTGCAAAAACAGGTGGGTGCAGACGACATTGCAAAGTCGACAGTAAAGTTGTTTGACTTTACAGCAACACACCACAGCTTGGAGGATTTTTGATGATTGCTATTGTGGATTATGGGGTAGGCAACCTGTTTAGCCTGTCCTCCTCCCTTGCGGCGCTGGGCATAAGCGCCAAGGTGACGGGGGCGGTGAGCGAGCTTGCGCAGGCAAGCCATGTGATACTGCCCGGTGTCGGTGCATTTGAGGATGCGATGAACAAGCTGCGTGATGCCGGCCTTGCACAGGTGCTGTGCGAGCTTGCCCAAAACGGCAAGCCACTAATGGGCATCTGCCTTGGGATGCAGCTTTTGTTTAGCGAAAGCTATGAGTTCGGCACGCACAAAGGGCTTGGCCTGATAGATGGGCAAGTATGCTCGCTGAAAGAGGATATTTCGGCAATGGGGCGAAGCCTGAAAGTGCCGCACATGGGCTGGAATCCATTGCAGATACGTAAGAAAGACTGCCCTATTTTGAAGTACACAAAAGAGGGGCAGGCGGTGTATTATGTGCACAGCTTTTATGCAAAAAACTGCGATGAGCATGTTGCGGCGTTTAGCGAATACGGTGTGAATGTGCCGGGTGTTGTGCAAAATGGGCGGGTGTTCGGCACGCAGTTCCACCCCGAAAAGAGTGGCGATGAGGGGATACAAATTTTGAAAGCGTTTGCGGAGGTGTAAAAGTGGAACTTTTTCCGGCGATTGACCTTTTGGGTGGGCAGGTGGTGCGCCTGTATCAGGGCGACTACGGCAAGAGCAAGGTTTTTGGCAGTGACCCGCTTGCGTTTGCGCGTGATTTTGAGCAAAAGGGCGCAAAAAACCTGCATCTTGTGGACTTGGACGGTGCAAAAGAGGGCACGCCCAAAAACTTTGACGTGGTGAAAAGCATTGCGCAAAACACGGGACTTTTTATAGAGCTGGGCGGTGGTATCAGGGATGAAGATGCGGTGAAACGCTGTTTTGATGCGGGTGTCGGCAGGGTGATTTTGGGCACGAAGGCACTAAAGGATAAAGCCTTTACACAAAGCATGATACAGCGATATGGCGATAAAATTGCGATAGGTGTAGACGCACGAGACGGCAAAGTGGCGGTGGAGGGCTGGCTGGAAACTTCCTCGGTAGACAGCTACGAATTTTGCGGGGCGATGGGTGAAATAGGCGCAAAGTATATCATTTATACGGACATTTCACGGGACGGAGCCATGCAAGGAATAAACGTAGAGCTGTACAAAACACTCTCAGAAATAAAGGGTGTTTGCTTCACTGCGTCGGGTGGGGTGTCCTCGCTGGGTGACATAGCCGCACTTGGGCAGGCAGGGCTGTATGCCGCCATTTTGGGCAAGGCGCTGTACACGGGCGCTGTGGAGCTTACGGCGGCGCTTGCGGTGGCAGAGCAGAGCGACACAAAGGAGAGCGACACAAAGGAGAGCGTATGATTGCAAAGCGTATTATTCCCTGTCTTGACATCCGTGATGGGCGTGTTGTTAAGGGTGTGAACTTCGAGGGCTTGCGGGATGTGCAGGACCCTGTGGTGATGGCATCGTTTTACAATGAGCAGGGTGCGGACGAGCTGGTTTTTTACGATATAACGGCATCTGCCGAGGGTCGCACGCTGTTTACGGACGTGCTGAAAGAGGTGGCAAAGCAGGTGTTCATTCCGCTTACGGTGGGTGGCGCTGTCAATACATTGGACGACTTTGACAGGGTGCTCAAGTGTGGTGCGGACAAGGTGAGCGTGAACTCGGGCGCCGTGAGAAACCGCAGTCTCATCAGCGAGGGTGCAAAGCGTTACGGAAGCCAGTGCGTGGTGCTGTCCATGGACGTGAAGAGGGTGGACGGACGCTACCATGTGTTTACAAAAGGTGGCCGTGAGGACACGGGCATCGACGCCATCGAGTGGGCGGTGCGTGGACAAAGCGAGGGCGCAGGGGAGCTTGTGGTGAACAGCATGGACACCGACGGGGTGAAAGATGGCTTTGATTTGTCGCTACTAAGTGAAATTTCAAGCCGTGTGGACATCCCTATCATCGCCTCGGGCGGTGCTGGCAACATGCAACACTTTGCGGATTTGTTCGAGCTTTCGGGCATGGATGCAGGGCTTGCCGCCTCCATATTCCACTACAAAGAGGTGTCTATTGGCGGGCTAAAGGAGTTTCTTTCGCAAAAAGGTGTGCCCATGCGGATACTGCAAAAAAATCAAGGAGGAAAGTAAAACATGAGTGAAAATTTACAGCTTAAATTTGACGATAAAGGGCTAATTCCTGCGGTGGTGCAGGACTTTTACACGGGAGAGGTGCTCACTGTTGCGTACATGAACGAGGAGAGCCTTGGCATTACGCTAAAGGAAAAGCGCACCTGCTTTTACTCACGCTCTCGCCAGAGCCTGTGGCGCAAGGGTGAAACAAGCGGCAACGTACAGCATGTGGTGTCTGTTGTGGCAGACTGCGATGCGGATGCGCTGGTGGTGAAGGTGGTAAGGGATGGCCCTGCCTGCCATACAGGTGCGGACAGCTGCTTTTTTGAGGAGCTGTACACAAACGAAGAATACGCCGCAATGAGCCTGCAAGCGCTGTACGAGCTGATAAAGGGGCGCAAGGTAAACATGCAGGAGGGTAGCTACACAAGCTATCTTTTTGAAAAAGGGTGCGATAAAATCCTCAAAAAAGTGGGGGAGGAGTGCACCGAGGTGGTCATCGCCGCCATGAAAAAGGACAAAGAGGAGACTATTTTTGAAATATCCGACCTTTGCTACCACGTGATGGTGCTTATGGTGGAGTGTGGCATTTCAACGCAGGATATTCTGAAGGAACTTTCCTCACGGCATGTGGTGGACAAGAAAGTGAAGCAGGAGAGGATGCAGTGATGCTACGCTCGGATGCGCACATGCACACGACATTGTGTGACGGCAAGAACACCCCCGAGGAGATGGTGCGCGCGGCCATAGCGAAAGGGTTTCATACGATGGGCTTTTCGCACCATACCCCTGCGCCTTTTGATGAAAGCTGTGCGGGCTTTGCGTCCGAAGAGGATTGCATAGCTGAAATAATGCGCCTAAAAGAGCTGTACAGCGATAAAATAGCGATATGTTGCGGCGTTGAGCAGGACACCTACGCACCTGCATGTGTAAAGGGGTACGACTATATAATCGGCTCGCAACATTACATAAAGGCGGATGCAGACGGGGTGCTGTACGCTGTGGACGATGGCGCACAAACCCTGCGTGAGTATATAGATAAATACTGCGGCGGCGATGCGTATGCGGCTGTGCGTAAGTTTTACGAGGACACAGCGCACAGCGTAGCGCAGTACAGGCCACACATTGTGGGGCACTTTGACCTCATAGTAAAATATAACGCAGATGGAAGCTTTTTTGATGAGCAGAGCGCCAAGTATAAGGATGTTGCGCTATGTGCCTTGGATGAGGTGTTAAGCGCTATTTCGAGCTACGGCGGCATGGTGGAGCTAAACACCGGCGGCATGTCACGAGGCTGGCGAGACACGCCCTACATGGCGGAGTTTCTTTTGAAACATGCGGCGAAAAAGGGTGCACGCATGATAATCACAAGCGATAGCCACAGCGCAGACACGCTGGGTGCGTTTTTTGAGCAATCGGCGGAGCTACTGCGGCGGTGCGGACACAGGAGCGTTGCGGTGCTCACTGCGGATGGATTTAAGGACGAAAAGCTGTAAGTTTAGCTTTCAGATTAAATGAGTATGTGGTAATCTCTGCAACAATATACACACAAAAAACATCCCCGAGCCTTGTGCAAAACACAGGTTCGGGGATGCTTTTTGTTTTTACACCCTACCTTGCGAGTATGTATTTATAAAATATTAGTTGCTACCAAACAAGGCAACATCGCTTTCGATAGCAAGTGGGTAGCCCTCTATAACTTCGCCTTCGCTAAACCATTCATAGTCACTCTGCCTTAGGCTGTGGTTGTTCTGTGGATAAACAAATACTTGGGCTTGGCCGCCTGCACCGTTGATGCGTGTGGCCAAATCTTCATTCCAGCTAACATGGGAGTAGTAGTCTTGGTCGGAGAGATGAAGAGTAAGTGGCTCGCTCAAATATTGAGGATAGCCAAATCCGCCGATTTCCGCCACGGTTTGCTCGACTATTGGGTCATGCATTACATAGCTCCTTCCGGTTTCGTCCTCGGCGATGCTGTAAGTAACGTCAGCCATATCGGCGATATAAGTATTTAATGTGGTATACATTTGATTAGCCTTTTTATCCAGTACCTTGCCAACGGTAGGTGTCGACCAACTGTCGGCCTGCCAAGTCCAATCATCCGATGTAGTATCGACAGTACCTATCCAGTCGGAAGGATAGCCGAATATAAAGTTTGGGTTTACTTCTCCATCCGCACCAATAGCCGTGCCGTTCCATGTGCCGTCTCCGGACATAAAGGATTCCAAAGTTTCCGCCATCGGAGCATAAGTTGCTAATTGGGTGACACGGTCAGGGAAACAGCCGGCCCAAATTGAAGCGGAAGCAAACTGGTAGTCGCCTGCACCCTCGCCCGTGGCCGCTAAAGCTGTTAAGGCAACGTCGCCGCCTTGGGAATGGGCGCTGAGGTTGATATTATCATAATTAAACGCAATATCTCCCTCGTAGCCAAAGTCTCCCCATGCGATATTATCCATGCTACCAACACTGTATAGCAAATTTACCACGTCTTGTGCGTAAAAAATAGGCGAAAGATAGCTGCCATTATCATAAGCACTCATATATTCGATGCCCTCGGCCGCAACGCCGCCGAAAGTGCCGTGGCCGCGGAAACCGGGAGTTAAGACCGCAAAGCCCTGTTCTTTATAATCCAAAACCATGTCGCCGTACATGCTGCTCTCGTCCATGCCGAAAGTCCATGTGGCGGCAGCATCTGCACCAATCCAGCCGTGGGCAAAAATCACAATCGGGTAGCCACCTTCCGGCATAGGTGTGCTGGGAAGGTCAATGCGGGTGTAAACTCGCAAACCGTCAGAATCATAGGCAGCAAAAAGTGCCTCTTCACCGTCTCGGAAAGTAGCTTGCTCCACCACTTCCAGCTGTGAGCCGGCACCGCTATTGCGCATTCCCTCTATGGTAAGTGAGGACAAGTCCTCCAAGCCAACATCCATAGCGGTGGTAATATGCAACATACCGTCAACTTCTTCGGTTTCCAAGCCCACAAGTGGGGCAAGCTCGTCAATGAGATAATAATCATTGCCGTCAATGGTGTAGCCTGCCAGTTCCTGCGTTTCACCATTTACAACAAGCGTAGATGTGGTGGCATTAGCCGTGGCGGTAACAGGCTCGGTGGATTCTTCGTCGCCGGCAGGGGCAACTAACTGCTCGGGCAAAGCTGTATAAGCCATGCCGGTTTCCGCCGCAACAGTATCCGGGGTGGTATCGTAGTCCAAAGAGAACATAGAGCTTGTGCCGTTGACAACCATGGCAATATCACGTAACTGATAGTATGTTTGCCCGTCTATGGTATAGGCTTCTACATTTTTGTTGATGCCGTTTACCTTAATTGCACCGTCCGCCATTTCTGCGTTTTCGCCGGCCTCATCGCCGCCCGACGAAGCAGAAGTGCTTGTGCCTCCTGCACTCGCAGGTGCTGTGCTTACAGGTGTGCTTGAGCTTGTGCTGCCGCCACATGCCGCAAGTAGCCCAGCCAGAAACACAGTGGCCATTGTAAGAGCAAGTACCTTTTTCATTCTGATGCCTCCTTCAAATTATGTACATATTGTAACGTCAAACGAAAGAATAGAACCTCAAATCCTTTAACGTTAAAACTTGGGTAACATAGGCTATCAAATAGTGTACTTTTTGATAGCTATATTTTACTCACCAAGGCGAATTATAACAATAATGCGCAATGCTGTCAACATAATTCGCCGTATTTTGTCATATTTCACGTAGAAATGCTTTGCTATTTAGGGAATGTCCCAATTCAAATCCATTAGGATACAATACTCAAAAGGTACACCTTTTGATAGTTTCGCTACCTGTGCGCTTTTACACAGTATAGTAATTTCAATTAAAGGGATTGCCCCATATAGGGCAATCCCTTTAATTGAATAGATTTTTGATAATACAGCTAAACCGGCCGTGCGTGCATTCCCACCAAAAGCCATTCGTCCTCAAACAGCATAAACGCCATGTCGTAGGAGGCAAGGAAGGTGTGCAGCTCGCCGCCTTGGGTGATGTTCACCGTAAAGTCTGCGTGGCCGATGAAGCAGGTGTCCGAAAAATAGCTGATATCCGAAAACTCAAAGTCCAAAAACTCCCTGCTTTCGTGGTCCACGTACCAGCCGCGTTGATACTCCTGAAACTCTTGATACAGCGCTGTATCCTGCGAAACATACTGCAAAAGGTTTGCCACCGTGCCGTCCTCTGTGATGAAGTCGGAGTAGGCTCTTGCCGCCGCATCCATTAGCTCAATGGCGGCCGCCTCATCCTCGGCGCTGGGGGGGAACAGCACCCTTGCGGTGAGGTTTTCCTCGTCGATTTCCACCGCAAGCTCGCCTCCGTTTGCGTCGGTGGCGGTAATCACAGGGGTTGCGTACGTCTGTATTCCCTTGTACTGTGTGAGCACGGGCGCAAGGGAAGGCTCGTCCATTTTTTCAAAGATGTTTACCTCAATAGGAGCACCATTCAGCGTGTAGGAGATAATCACAGGCACATCCTGCAGGGCATCCGCCTGCGTAAGCTCCACACCGTTTACATAAACCGTTGCAAAGGAGGGTGCTGTGATGGTATAGCCCTCTATGGGCGTCACAATGCCCGAAACAGCCCATCCGCCCTCGCTCTGTGCATCCTCAAAAAGGAGCACCTCGCCCAGCTTTTCTTCCCCTGCGTAGACAGCATACAGCGTGTCGCTCTGCGCAATGTCGGGGGAGGAGGTCATGCGGAAAGAAAGCTCGGACGGCTCGGTATTAAACGTTGCGCCCAGCATAGCAAAATAGTCATCCCAGCCGGTGGCATCGTCCGGCGTGAAGCGGGCGGTGCGCATAAGCTCATCATGCTCACCTGCACTAAGGCGAGTGAAATAGGTGGAAAGCGCCGTGTTGGGGCTTTGCAATTCAAAGTCCTCAAGTATCACATACAGCCAGCGCAAAAGTGCAGCGATGACAACCGCATTTACCGCCAGCAAAATTAAAAGTCCAATCCAAAAACGTGAAAAACGGCGTTTTTTATCGCCCTTGCCACGCGTCTTTACTGCTTTATCCAAGTAAAAAGCTCCCTTCAAAACTGCTCAAATAGGCACAGCGGTATCGTTTTGGCAAAACAAACGGTTACATTACAAGCCATGCGGCTGGCTGGGTGCGAGAGCCATACAGCGAAGCGCACACGTTTATAGTTTCACCTTCGTACACCATTACGCTGGAAGAGCCACCGTCCAGTGCGGCCGCATTTATGGCGCCGTACTCCGCCATGATGTTTGCGCTATCCTGATGGGATGCGCCCAGCGAATGGGGCTGGCGGCCGTCGATAACCAGCATCAAGACAGAGCCGTCCGCACGCTGGCCAATAGCGGTGCGGGGGTTAAGGCCGCTTCCGTTGCCCTGAAACTCCGCCATAGTGCCGTTGATAATCAGCGGAGGCATGATGTTATCCGCAATGCCTACGCAGTCCCTCACGCCAAGCTCCAGCGCCTCGTTTGCATTCATGCGGCCCACCACAAGGCGGTTGTTGTTGTCAAAGCCGACAATGGTGCTGGTGGCATTGTTGCGCACAACGCCGTCCTGAATAAGCAGCCCCACAGGCTGTCCGCCCGTGCCCACGCCGCCCGGGTCGTCGAACCATCCACCGTTTATGGCGGCGGTGGCGCCTGCCTCAGCGGCAAAGTCCTCCACACGCTTGCCTTGTACGGATGCGCCGTAGCTGCTAAGCGTTGCAAGGTCTATGCGAGAAGGGTCCTGCACAATCATAAGCTTGCCACGGAAGGTATCGCCCGACACTTCGATAATTTCAATATCCTGCACATTTTCGTCCGCTACAGACGGCTCAAAAGGTGCGGTAACATCGGTGATGTCATCGGGTGGCAAAACTGCGTTGGAGCTTAGTATTTCCTGCACTTCCTCCTCCGAAAAGTAGATGCGGGAGAGGAACTTTGCGGCGCTGGTCTCCTCCACAGATACTACAAACAGGTTGCGTGCGTTGGGGAAAGGCCCTGTACAGATGAGGGTGATAGCCCCAAAGGCAAGTGCGGCAACCGAAAAAATCATCGCAAAGAGAACACAAAAGCTTTTTAGAACGAAGCGACGCACACGCCCTTTGCGCTTGGGTGCAGAGCCACTGCGAGAGGTAGTTCCTCTTCTTGCGCCACTGCGTGGGCGAGCCACGGTGTATACAGTCTTGTGAATGGGTGCATCGCCCGAGGCGTCGGTGCGCAGGCGAGCGCTGGTGGGTGTGTAGACGGCTCTTTCGGTGTTTTGGCTGGTATCAGGCATTAGTACTTTCCTCCCAAAGAATGTTGAAAATCAAAAGGGTGTGTGTCGGCAAAAGTGTCAAAATTATAGTAATATCAAAAGACACGTGTATACTATTAAATAAAAGTAAGCAAAAGGGTTTTAATTAAAGGGCTTGCCCCCGGTTATACACCGCGCGTTGCTCTGAATACCCAGCGGCGTTGGATGAAGTAACTTACAAAAAACAGCGTGGTGTCAACTAATATCTTGGACAAAAGGTCGGGGAAGAACAATACACCGCTAAGCAGGTACACACCTGCGTAAGAGGTGGCGGCCTGTATGACAAGTAGCGCAAAGTAGCGTAGTAGCGCCCCCGAAGTGCGTGCGGTGCTTTTGAACACCACCTTTTTATTGAGCATAAAGTTGAAAAAACCCGAGCAGGCACGTGCACCCACCGTGGCTATGAGAAAGCGCAGCTCCGGCTCAAACGAGCGGAACAGCCAGTTAAGTAGCGCAAAAAGCCCAAAGTCCACCAAAAAGCTCAAGAGTGAGGAGGCGGTGTACTTCAAAATACGTGCATATATGCGCACGGAATCCGCAAGAGGGCGAAAGTGTGAGGCGGCGTTGTTATCGAGGTATATGGTGCTTATGGGTATTTCAATTATCGACACACCGTTCGGCTTTGTTTCCAGTAGCATGTTTGTCTCAAACTCATACCTGTCGCCTTTTACATCTAAAAGTGCCTGAGCAAAGTCGTTTGGGATACCACGCAGACCGGTTTGTGTATCGGTGATGGGCATACCGTAGGCGAGCTTGAAAATCGAACGAGTAAGCTTGTTTCCAAAGGCACTTTTTGCGGGAACGTCCACCTTGGAAAAGTCTCGTGCGCCCAGCGCCAGCGAGTGGGGATTTTCCAAAAGCGCCTGTGCAACCCTAAGCGTGTCCTCGGGGGTGTGCTGTCCGTCGCCGTCCAGCGTGACAAGCCCGGTATACTCTCCGGGGCTTTCTAAGTGGCGTGCAAACGCTGTTTTAAGCGCCCTGCCCTTGCCGTAGTTTTTGTCGTGGTGAATTACCACGCACTGTGAAAGAGCTTCTGCCTCGGCGAAAGGGGCAAGATGAGCATCGTCGCTACCATCGTTTATAACATAAATACGTGTAAATCCCACACCGATAAGCCCCTTGATAACCTCGGTAAGGCACTTATCGGGATTTAAGGAGGGAACAACAGCTGCAATTTCCAAAAATACCCTCCCTCATAGATAGTGTCGTTATAAGTTGAAACGAGCAGATTTTAAGCAATTTTTTCGCCAGACAAGGCGGAAAAAGGATGCACTCCTTTGTGGAATGCGAGTTTTGACAACACAGTATGGCGGAAAAATCGCCAAAATATGACGGTTGAACACTTGTGACGACACTATCTAAATAGCATAGTAAATGCAGTTCTAAATTCAGTAAAGTTCAAAATTTATTTGCGCTTGTAATAATACTTTTTGTGTGCTTCACGCATGTGCCTGCGCTTTTTCTTTGCACTTTTTGAAAGTATAACAGCAAGTAGCACAATGCCCAAAATCACCGCTACAACGCCTAATAAAATCCACAGTAAGGGTGAGCTTCCGCTCGAGGTAACGGCAGGGGAGGAGACAGCCTGCGCCACAGACGAGGGCGTTTCTATACCCGAAGATGCGACAGGCGGCGCAGAAGAGACTACTTCGGAGGAGACAGCCTCGGGCTCGGGCGTGCGGTTTAGCTCGATGTTTTCAAACATGTCGTTCTTTTGCACATCAGGGCCCACCGTGGTGTGGTACAGCCCAAAAAAGCGGCAATCTTCCCAGCGCTCACCAGTGGTGGTCACCCGAAAGTAGCCCTGCTGGGAGAGATGCTGTGCAAATCCTGCCTCTGCCATCTCAAAGCCGGTAGCACCGCCAAAGGCCGAAAGGGGAGTGTCCCACTCCATCACTATCTCGTTTTCCTCGTATAGGTGAAAATAAACCTTGTGTGGTTCCCACACGCCGTATTTTTCGGCGCTCTCGGGAAAGCTTGCTTCATCATTTGCAAGAGAAATGGCATCAGCCAGCGTCTTTGCATTCAGCATGTGTGCGCCGTGGCCGTACTCACCGCCAAAGTCGTGGCCTACCACCACCAGCGGCTCAAAGCGACGTAGCAGCTCCACCTGAAACTCGAGCACTTCATCATAGCCGTATGTCGCGGTTGCGGACTCAAGGCTTTCCAAAGACTCTATGAGGTCGGGGAAAGGGCCTATTATGGGGTAGGCGGTGATGCCCACCGTCCAAAGCCCGTTCAAAAGCTCGTGCGGACGGTATCGCTCGCCCCAGTGGCTGGTCATGTACGCTACCTGAACATCCAGCCCCATTTCACCTGCGTATGTGGGCATTACTCCGCCGTAAAACAGGTGCTCGTCGTCCGCATGTGTGGGCAAAACAAGGAGGTCTGCCTGCTCAAGCGGCGGCTGCCACAGCTGTACCCACTCGGGAAATTCTCCTTCGCCAAATAGGTAAATGTCGCACAGCAAGTAGGAGTCTTGCGTGAGTGTTATGGAAAACTCTGTCGCCGCATTCTCAAAAACAACAGCCTCATGTAAAAAACCATAGCTGCCATATACAAGGCTTGCACCCGACATGCTAAGCGCCCACTCGGAGGGCGGACGGTCCCATATAAGGTATATGGAGTGCACAGGTGTCTCACTTTGCACAGTTATCTTATCCCCACTCTCAAGCGTGAGGCAGGTGTCGTCGTTGGAGTCCAAAAGAGCCCCGGAGGCTTGGCCACCGCTTAGCGTTACTTGCACATCCTGCTCGATGAGCGGGGCAGATGCGGTGGCATCATCCGCTTGGGAGGATGCAAAAACTGTGCCGTTTTGTAGGCAGGAAAAAAACAGGAAAAATACAAAGCTCAGCGCAAGCATTCTTCCTGCAAGGCATTTATTTTTGAAACGAGGCATATACTTCAAAAAACCTTTCATAAACAGAGTGTGCTTTGCACAAAGGATATGTTGCAAAACATCGCAAACACCTTGGGTAAAGCGCCCGCACAGTGGCAACGCTCAATGCCCAAGGTTTTTGCATAAATATACAGTATATTCGGCTAACCGTCCGAGTTTATCTTTGCCAACAGTTCTTCCAACACCCTGTCCGCATCGTCGTATGGCACTTGGCATGTACCCACCTGTGGGTGACCGCCGCCGCCGTACTTTAGCATCAGGCTGCCAACATCTGTTTTGGAGGTACGATTGAGAACACTGTGACCCACTGCGATGGGGCAGTTCAGCTTGCCACGGCCATCCACCACCCACAGGTTGATGTTTTGCTCGGGGAACAGGCTGTAAATCAAAAAGCGGTTGCCCGTGTAGATGGACTCCACGTTGCGAAGGTCGGTGACAATGGCGTTGCCTTTGGTATAGCTGTACTTGGAAAGCATCTCACGGAATTGCTTGTCCTGTGCAAAATACAGCTCTGCACGTTCTTTTACATCCGGGTCTTGCAAGATTTCGTCGATGTTCTTGGTGCGAACCTCATCAATCAGCTTTTCCATGAGTGCATAGTTGCTGATGGTGAACTCACGAAAACGACCAAGGCCGGTGCGAGGGTCCATGATATAGCCCAAAAGCACCCAGCCCTCGGGGTTTAGGATTTCCTCACGGGTAAGCTTTGCGGCGTCCACCTTGTCCACTGCCACAACCATAGCCTCAAAGTGGGGCAGGCGCTCCTTGCCACCGTAATAGTCGTAAATAACACGGGCGGCGCTGTCTGTTATGCGGCTTTCGCCCTCAAATTCTGCCTTAGCTCCAAGGCGCTCACTCTCGCTGGAGTGATGGTCGAACCAAAGCTTTGCCCCTTTTACATATGGAACATTTGCAAGCACATCGTTGTCGGTAAGCTCGATTAGCCCATCCTGCAAGTCCTTGGGATGAACAAATTTCCAGCTTTCTATGATGTCCAGCTCTTTCAAAAGTGCAGCGCAAGCAAGCCCGTCGAAGTCGGAACGTGTAAGAAGACGCATGGCTGTAAACCTCCATTCAAATAAGACTACACATAAGTATATCACTTTTTACGATAAAAAGCTATACAGTGGCAGCGTGTTTTGTGTACAAAATTTTGAAAAAATGACAGTGAGCAGGATGTGGAATTCAAGATATTACAACGATGTTTTTTGCACCTCGCTTGCCGATGTACAGGTTGTTGTCACATTTTTTAATACATTGAAGCGGCTCGTCAATGGTAAATTCACACACACCTATTGTAGCGGTGATGTTTATTTGGGTGGATTCAAGTGGAATGGGTGTGTTTTTGATAATATCTCGAATTTTGTTCAAAATCGAAAACGCTGCATCAGGCTCAACATCGTGTAGCAGTATCAAAAATTCCTCGCCGCCCCAGCGAAACAAAGCGTCATTTTTGCGGATATTTGAGCGAAGCAATTCGGACACATTACGTAGCACAATGTCGCCCGCAGCATGACCATGAATATCGTTAATCATCTTGAAATTATCAATATCAAGCATGGCAACATGGCAAAAAGTACCTGAATAGGATTGGGCGTTTGACTTTAGGTGAACATCAAAGTAGTGGCGGTTGTACAGGCCGGTGAGCGCATCCGTATAAGCTTGCACGGATAGTTTGTCGATTTTTGAGTTTTGCATATCACGTATAAGTATGCGCAAAAAATTGCTTATGTAAAGCTGAAATGTAGTGCCTATGAGCATAAGATAGATGTTGGAAACAAACAATAAGTCTAAAAGTCCTTGGGATATCAAAGCAGAAGGGTGAAGAAAAAAACGTGAAAAAAGAAGAAAAGTTGTGCCGGCAAAGATAAATATTCCTATACAAACACGAAACTTGTAGCTGGCATACGGTGTAACAATTTGCATAACTAAAACAAGCAGGTAGTATCCGAAAAAGTATGTGGAAGTACCTGTGAAACAGATAAAAAATGTGGCATAAAGGCAAACTTCGATAGAGATTAAAATCCCTACCGGCAGATAAAAGCGCCGTCTTAAAAGAAGAAAGCAGAAAATATCCACTATGAGGCAGACGAGATTTGGGATGACGAAAGCGATAAGCTGATAAATACTATAAATAATAAGCATGTAAACATGCACAAGGATAACAAATATGACCGCAACATGTAAAAGCAAAAACAAATAGGCCTCATCGCTGTTGTGAAATGAGATTTTACTGATTCTCTGCAGGATTTTTTCGCGGATTTTGGATGGCATACAGATGTACCCCTTTGTAAAACCGATAATGAGCATTTTTGTATGACGAAAAGCGAACGCTAAACAATTCTGCGAGTAGATAGTCGAAAAACATCAAGTGCAACAAACGCAATGATAAAGATAACGAAAACGTATCTCAAATATATTATCGCACAATTGCAAACAAAGAACAAGTGTGGAAGCATTGAGGGTGCTGACAAACGCAGTGATTTGTTTTTTGTATATCCTTCCTCTGCAAAAAGAGGTGTAGAGTATAGCTCTATGTGCCCACTCGCAAAAGTTGCTTATATAGTGCGCAAGGCTGTCGAAAAATAAGGTTTTGTGCTTGTAGGGGCAAACTGGCAGTACAACAGCTTAAATGGCGTGCTTTGCACGAGCTCAACCAAGTCACATCATAGTTTCATAACAAATAACTGTATCATGTAAGAATACAATTCAGTTATATGTTGCCGCTCCAGAAAATGCAGCTGCAAATGAAAGGAAAGAAAAAATGAAAACATCAATTAAAATAATCTTGGACATCGTTATGACGTTATCGCTTGCATTGCTCATGAAAATAAGCTTTACGGGGATGATGCTGCATGAGGTATTGGGTCTTGCGGCACTCGTCATGATGCTCGTGCATTTGATACTAAACAGAAAGTGGATTGCAGGCGTGACAAAGGCGGTGCTTGCAAAAAAAGCGACAACCAAAGCTGTGATAATGTTGCTATTGAATGTGCTTTTGCTCGTTTGCGTCCTTCTCATTGCGCTGAGCAGTGTTTTGATTTCAAACGAAATTTTGCCGCTTTCGCTTGGTGCTGGCTATGCGCTTTGGGCAAATATTCATATTTGTTCATCCTATGTGTTGGGTGCTTTGGTGTTGGCGCACATTGCGCTCCATTACAAGATGCTGGCGAGGATAATAAAAAATGCATTCAAAAAGGGTGGAAAAAGTGTTGCTCGCCGTGCTGTTGCGTGTGTAAGCTTGGTGGTTTTTTGTTTCGTGGTAGGCAGAACAGTGTTTGCTTTGGGTGAAAGTGCGACGGCGCAGACATTTACACAGACAAGCGAAGCAAACGTAGCACCTGAAACTAAGCCTGAAAACGAAACTGTACCGGTGTTGCCTGAAAGTTATCTGCCCTCCTCCTCTGCGGCGTCTTCACAGTCGGAGGAGCAGGAGCCGGTTATGTCCGAAAGCATTGGCGAGGACGTGGGCGATATTCCGGCCATTGAGGATTATCTAAGCAATATGTTTTGCACTGCTTGCAGAAAAAACTGCCCGATTACAGACCTGCGCTGTTCAAGAGGGGATGCCTATTTGCAACAGGCGGTGGCAGAGTACAACGAAACTTATTCCACCAATGTGAGCTATTAGGTGTTTGCATAGTCGCAAAGAAAAAATAAAAAACAAAGCAATTACCACCTGTGATGCAACATTTTTCGCAAAACCTCAAACAAAGCTACCCATATATATATAATGTAAGCAAAAGCAGC
>CAYJGZ010000011.1:0-81682 GCA_964370045.1 uncultured Oscillospiraceae bacterium | reverse complement strand
AATGGCTGTTTTAACCGCCGTGGCTTTTCCGCAGAAAAGCGAATCCCATACTTTGTGATTTGCTGCACCCCTTTGGGGTGCTTTTTTGCTGTCGGAGAGAACGCTACCGCCTTACGTCATTATAACTTTTCACCCCACTGTGCCTCATTAAAGCCCACAAGCACAAATTCATCAGCAACAAGTATAGGTCTTTTCACAAGCATACCGTCCGTTTTTAGCAACTTTAGCTGTTCATCCTCGCTCATGGTGGGTAGCTTGTCCTTTAACCCCATGGACTTATACAAAAGCCCACTTGTGTTGAAAAACTTTTTTAGCGCAAGGCTGCTTTTTGCGTGCCACTCTTTTAGCTCCTCGTAGGTGGGGTTGGCTTCCTTGATATGCCTTTCGGTGTAGCTTATGCCCTTATCGTCCAGAAACCTTTTCGCCTTTTGGCAGGTGGTGCACTTGGGGTAGTGTATGAATAGCATGTTTTTCTCCTTGTTTTTTGTTTGGATAAGCAAATTTTACCCTTTGAGTAGCTTAAACGCAATACTTTTTGCAAATAGCACAGAACCTAATGCTTTCAAATATAGAAGAGGCATTGGGGCCGAGAAACACAGATGCAAGCTAAATAGCTTTACAGCACAAAAAAGAACACTGCATAAATTTATGCGGTGTTCTTTTGGCTATAACAGTATTTAGCTCCCTCGGGGGCACACAAAAAAACGGGAATGTGGCTATGTCGGGTAAATCAGTAAATCAATCACATTGTAGTCGCTTGTTGTGTACATGCCTACATAATTTTGTGTGACATCGCTAATGTGTATATTGCGTTCCTGCGAAGTTATCAGCGGCGTATCATCTCCGTATAACAGCAGCTCGCCCCCGCCGTTATCACTACCAGTGTTGCGCGTGTGGTAATAGTTCACAAGGTCAAAGGTGTTTACTTGGTCAATGTCCGGTACGGTTACATCCTCTTGGCTGCCTTCGACAAGGTTAAAGTACATGCCCTCTCCGTCGATGGACCTTGTCAGGATAGCATCATCACCCAAATAGAAAAGGCTATAAAACATGGGGTGGAAAAGGCCTGTGTGAAACTCCTGTGCACCGGTCTGCATGTCTCGGATGTATAGGCCGACACTTCCGCTTTGGCTCATCTCCCATAGTATGGTGCTCACAAGTGTTTTGCCGTCGTTCATAAAGCGGACATCTGTAAAGTAGGGGGGCTTTGCATCAACAATTTCGGTGTCAAAATACTCAAGCTGTAGGAGTATATCCGAGGAGATAAACACCTCCTCGTCCTGTGCTTGCTCGGTGGGGTAAATGTAGATTCCAAGCTCGTTGCTTACAGCTCGGTGGGAAGGTGTTTCATCAAATGAGGCGTTTTGAACATCGGCTATCATCTCGACTAAGCTTGCGGGCAACGGCTCTGTGAAAGCCTCATAAATGCCATCGGCAGGCGCAAGAGATACATAGTGAAACATATAGTCGTCCGTGGAAAAGCGAAGTGTATTTTCCGCCGCAAGATAGCGCAAGCTGTCCGGTATATACTGCCCCTCGAATTGATAATGTGCAACACTTTCTCCCGTAGTGGGATTGAACAGCTCAATAGCGGAATCGGCAATAGGCTCCTCTGAATAGTTGTAGTAAAGGGTGTTGTATACCTGAATAACATGCTCGCCTATTTCGTAAAATTCAACTGCGGTGGCCTGCTCTGCAACTTCGGGAATGACAGAGTGTAGCGTAGTATATTCGCCCTGTACGCTATCAATGCCGCCAAGCACCGGAGTAGGAGCATCGCCCGTCAAAATTGTGGCAAGTGTGTTTAGTACATCTGCGTTTAGTGTGTATGCGGAGGAGCTTTCCGAAAGGGTTACCTGCATGTGGGTGTTTCCCTCGTGAGTGCCCAGCGCAATCGAAAAGGAGGAGGAATCACTCAAGATTTCTATTTTCGGAGTAATGCTCACGCTCCTCAGCGCATAGGAAATCTCGCCCTGCGTTAAGAGTGATGCAATCTCCGAAAGCTGTTCGGGAAGCGCAAGCAGGTTTATTGCGGTACCATCTACCAAAAAAGAAATATTCATAGGCTCAGCCGTGACAATCGCCTGTGAAAGCTCCTCTAAAAGCGGGTCAAAATATGTGTCACTCGCTGCGCCGTGGGATGTAGCTTGGGAGGTGTTCGTTCCTTGTGTGGCTGTGCCTGTGT
This sequence comes from uncultured Oscillospiraceae bacterium, assembly GCA_964370045.1. Classification (GTDB taxonomy): domain Bacteria; phylum Bacillota; class Clostridia; order Oscillospirales; family Ruminococcaceae; genus JAAYCI01. The sequence continues at coordinate 79,497 of CAYJGZ010000011.1, read as the reverse complement.
TTTGGGCCGTGAAAGAGCTACACCCCACAAAAAGAATGAGCAAAAAAGTTAAAAGCAATGCGATAGAAGGCTTCATGTGAATGCTCCTTTCAAACTTTGTGGTGGATGTGCGAACAATAGGCAGACAATTTTGTGGCAAGCACCTACTTAATATGGTCACATGCTGAAGTCTGACTCCAAAAGCGGCGCTACCATTTTGTACGCATCGCCCTCTTTTAGCTGTGCCACACCGGGGTGGTCGGCGGGGAATTGTGCTAAAATATTACGCACCTGCGATGCAAGTGCCAGCATTTCATCCGAGGGGAAGGCGGCCATGTGGTTTTTCGTGTCCGAGACATGGGCAACAAAACCCTTCATGGAGGGGGAAATACGCAGTGCGTCGTTCAAAATGCGAAGAAAGCTCAGCTCGTCCTTTTTTTGCAGGGCATCTGTGGCCTTCAAAAACAGCAGTGAAAAATGCTGGTGTGCGGCAAGTGCCCCCCACAATGTTTCGTCGCTCAAAAACGCATCGCTGTATATTTGTGATTTAAGTATAATGCTTGTCTGAACATATAGGCGACACAGTGCATTGTATTCAGCGGCGCTATTTTGCTCCAGCTGGAGCAAAAGATTTACATAGTCGAATAAAAAGCGCACGCCAATGAGGTTTCTTGCGGTTGTGTCAGCAGCCTCCCAGCATAAAAAGCTTTGGGTAGCATCTTTTTGGGTGGAGAAAAACGCGGTTAGCTTTTGCAAATCACCGATGCCCTGCGCATAAAACACATCGGGAAAGGGTAAGCGGCATTCCACCACACGATAAAGCGCACGGGGAGACACACGCTGCCAGCTTTCCACTTGGCGTAGCAGTTCATCGACAATGGTAGCCTGCTCTGCTTCGCCATTTGGTTGCAACTGCATCAGCTTCACGCTTATGCCCCACTCGCCCGGGGCATCCTCAAAAATGCCGTAAGTATGGTTTTTATTGAGATTGCTAAGCGTTTGCGCCAAAAGGTTATCCACAACATGTTGTGCGATTTGCCTTTCCTGCTCGTTCTCAATGGCATTTATACCACTGAACAAAGCTACAGCTTGCTCTGAAACAGAAAACTTATCCGCCATTGAGTTTAGCATTAGCATATAGTGGGTGATGAATCTATCTGCACACAAAATATCCTCAAGCGGAAGCAGTGGCAAAAGCTCCTGTGCCTGGGTGTACTCGCCTGTTTCAAAAAGGCAACGCACCAAAAGCACCTTTTGAATCATGCGCTCTTTTTTATACACAGTACTGGCGGCGGAAATGGCAAAGCTGTTCAGCTCGTACTCGCCCTTGTCGTACTGCTCTATCGCCCTTGTGTACATGCGGCAGTAGTACAATGCCTTTACAAAATCTTTTTTCTCCTCAAAGAACTTTGAAGCATGAAACGCAATATCACATTTGTACAAGAAAAATGATTTAAGCTGCGGCTCCATCGACTCTAAAAGCTCCACAGCACGCTCATCCTTTAGGCTGAACCAAAGCGAAATAAGGCGGCAGGCCAATGCTTTTTCTATATAGTTAAGCGTTTTACTCTTTTTTCTTTGAAAGTAGCCAAAGGCAAGCTCACAGTATTTTTTGCGCTGTTGCAGTGAGTGTGTGGATTCGATGAGCTGTACATAGGTGAGTGAGTCGTTTTTGTCCGCTTCAAGCTTTTTTTCAAGCAGTTTTAGGTTGCGCTCGCATCTTTTACGATGTATTTCAATTTCCTGCGGTGTTTTTTGCGCATAGCCGTCATGGTGAAGAACAAGCGCTATATCACCCATTGTGTTTTTTTTGGTGATGGGTAGTGACTCGTGGATGGTGCCGCGAAAGCGTAATCCGCAAGCTATACGAGACATTCGCAGTGCCTGAAAGTCGGTGTGGTCTCCATCGCGCATTTCACAGGAGTAGTAGTTACGCTGGATTATGCGCATCACATCGAATTGCTCTGCTCTTGAATCACTTAAGAAAGCGGCGATGATTCGCACATCTTCATCCATGTATTCATCCGCATCCACCATAAGACACCACTCGCCGCTGCAATGGTCCAAAACGGCATTTCTTGCGGCGGAAAAGTCGTCCACCCACTCAAAATCAAAAAGAATGTCCGCATACTTTTCGGCAATCTCTTTTGTCCCGTCGGTGGAGCCTGTGTCCGCAATCACCAGCTCGCAATCTATGGCCTTGCGCAGTGGGTCCAGTGCACTTAGGCAACGCTCAATGGAGCGTATTTCGTCCTTTACAATCATGCCTATTGAAAGCAGGGGCTTTTTTTGCTCTGACATTTTCAGAAATCTCCCTTGTAAGATGATGCGACACGGTACAGATGTAATCTACATCGGATACAGTGCGGTGAAACATTAAAAATTAACACATTTATTATACGACTTTTTTTGCTAAAACACAATGAAAACACAGAGCGGGGAGTGTCCAAACGCAGTGATTTAGTTTTTTGGTATATCCTCCCCCCGCCTACGGTGGGGGGAGGATATAGCGCCTTCTTCGCTCACTTAACGTACTCTAATCACCTCTATTTGTCCACTCCCGCAAAGCGGCGGGGTGTACACAAAAAGTGTGGTGTGACAAGTGTTGCGCTATGTGGTATAATTCCTGTGGAACACAATGTGATTATAGGGGGATGAGTGAATGCCGAGTGTTGAGCTAAACACGATTTTGCAGTCTTGCACGGTTTTTTATGAGAGTCTGCCGCATCTGAAAGCGGATAATACGGAGCTTTTGCAAAGCTCTGTGGAGCTTGTGGAGTTTTTGAGCAGGCAATACTCGTGTGACAAGGTGAAGCAGTACAAGAAGAAATACGAGCAGGCTGTTGCTTCATCCGATAAAGAGCTTTTGAAACATGCAATGATTTGGTTTCAGCAGATAAATATCCAAATGGCACGTGAATTTGCAAAAAGCAAAGCGGAGAACGGCAGTGATGCGCAAATTACCGCATTATATTTTGAATATTTACTAAAGCTACAAGTGTGCTTTAGTGAAGTATATGTTACGATTTTTGTGTGTATACAAAACTATCACTATCTATTGCCGCAGCTGTGCTTTGACGTTCACATGATGTTTTTGAAAAGCAATCCGGAAATCTTCAAGACGATGATTGAGGGATATGTCTACTCGGAAAAGGATGAGCAGGTGGAAATTACGCACTGCCCTGTGTGTGGTGCAAAGGGCGAGCCTTACTTTACGGTGTTGTCGTATAAGCTGGCAGGATACTCTAAAAAAAGCTTGCCCTTCAAGCTGTGGATGCACTGTGGCGATTGTGAAAATCTTTACAGCCGCTTTATGGCGAAGTTTCTTCTTGATATGTCTGAGGAAAGCGAGCTTATCCATCCTCACACAGGGCCCGAGCACAGGCGTCACCCAAATACAGCATTGTTCCACTTGTGGTGCAACATATTAAATAAAATCATAAAAATAAACGGTGCAAACGATATTTTGGAGGTGGGCACGGGCAACGGCTCTTTTCTTGCAATAGCGCTTGAGATGGGGCTTTCGGTGGAGGCGGTGGAGCTGGATAGGCAGTCCGCACAGGACACCGCTAATCTTTTAGGCATAGACATTATGAGTGTTGACTTTTTGAAGTTTGAGCCAAAAAAGCAGTATGATGCGATTTTTATGGGGGATGTTATCGAGCACATGACCGCCCCCAAAGTGGCACTAAAAAAAGTGCATGACATGCTAAAGGATGATGGGGTACTTTGGCTGTCCACGCCAAACTATGAAAGCGCTTTTTCACGTTTCACAAAGTTTGAGGACCCCATGTGGTGTGAGTTTTCGCACATAACCTACTTTAGCTACAAAACGCTCTCAAAGCTGTTGAATGATGAAGGCTTTGAGGTGCTGGAGTATACTGTGTCAAACCGCTACAACGGCTCGATGGAGCTAATAATCCAAAAAACAGCAAAAAAATAAATGTAATTCTATTGCGTGGGTAAAATAATTATTCCATAAATGCATAAAAAATCAACAAAAAACACAGGCTCATCCACCTTGCAACTTAAACTGTAGGGTGGGTGGGCTTGTTTGTTGTGATGAGCAGAGATGTAATATTGTGGTAGTATCGTGTTTTTTCGCAGTGTATGGTAGAGTGTGAAATGTGCATATTACAAATGGAAATTAGCGAACGCATAATAGAGTACGATTTATTCGGGTTTTGTAAAAATGTAGAAAATATATGTCGTATTTTGCTTTTGAATGTGATACAATAATAGGTGTATAGGTGTAAAGATAATGTGTCAGACAGTACAAACACCATGAATGGGAAGAGGGATTTTCTTGAGGTCGGAAAAGCGTGGCAAAGGCAATAAGATTATAATTATTGCGGTGTCATTTATATTTGTGTTGATACTTGTTTTTGCTATTATATTTAATAGAGTTACGGATATGCAGCTTACCATCTCTGCGGAAGAGGAGATTGAAAGCTTTGTAATTCAGCAACAAATTGTTATAGAAAATCAAAACTACACTAATGTGAACAGCCTACAACTCATGGCAACGGCTATTTCAGAGGGCTATGTTGAGCAAGAGGATATCCCAAAGTACCTAAGCGAGCAAAAGGACAACATTAGGTTGGTGCAGGTGTATTACATCGACATGCAGGGCAATGGGATTTCTGCGGATGGAGAGGAAAAAGACTTTTCGGATAATGTCGCCTGTAGCACAGCGATGCAAAGCGGCACTATAGCCTCCGCTATCAATGAAAATACCACAATTACAAATGGAATAATGGATATATGTGTGCCGGTGATTATGGGAGATGAAGTCGTAGGTGTTGTGCTGGGAGAGAGTAACGTAAACTCTGTCTTTGAATTACTGACTGAAACCATCGGGGATGACGGATACATTGTGATAGTGGATGCACAGGGTGAGGCGGTTGTAGCATCCACGGAAGACTTTTTCAGCGCCGAAGAAATAGCGAGCGGAAGTGTTGAGTTTTCGGGGGCGGAAACCCCGGGAATGGCAGAGGAAAACATAGCGAATCAAAGTGCCGGCACACTGCACTTCAGTGTTGATGGAGTGGAGAGAATTGCAAGATATATGCCGCTGGGGTTTGGTGGGCTTACTTTGGTTGTTGTGATGGAGGAGGAAAACCTACAGGAGGGCATAAGGGATATTGCAGACGTGGTAACACTGGTTAGCTTTGCTATTTTGCTGATTTTTGTGCTGGTGGTAATTTATGTGGGTTTTAGCAAAATGCGTAGTGTAAGAGAAATTGAAAAAGTTGCATATTATGACGAGCTGACAAAGCTGCCGAATATGTTGAAGCTGAAAAAAGATGCAAAGCAAACGCTAACAGAAAACACGGACAAAAAATATGCGATAATAAAATGCGACGTGATGAACTTTAAGGCGATAAATGATATTTACGGCTTTGAAGTGGGCAACAAAGTTTTGTGTGCGTTCAAAACAATTTCCGACATGGCTGATGAAAAAACCCTTTTAGTAGCAAGAACGGGTGTGGATGAATTTATTTTCTTTGCCGGAAACAATTTTATTGAACAGCTGGATGCCTCTACCGCACACTATGAGTCTTTCTTTAAGCAACTTATACCCGAGCTTAGTGAGCATCATCTTGTATTTAGATACGGGCGATATTTTATAGAGCAGGGCGATACGGATATTGATGAAATAGTAAACAGAGCAAGCCTTGCGCACACCATAGCAAAGTCGAGAACAGACAGCGTGATTTGGGACTATGACGATGGCTATAAGGCAAAGCTGTTGCAGCAGACGACCATTGTTAACAAAATGAAAAATGCGCTGAAAAATGGAGAATTTTTTGCGTTTTTGCAGCCTAAATTTGACATTAAGGCGCGAAAACTTGTGGGTGCAGAGGCTCTGGTGCGTTGGGTAGAATCTGACGGCAAAATAGTTTACCCCAATGATTTTATACCTGTTTTTGAGAGCAATGGATTTATAGTGCAAATAGATAAATACATTTTAGAAAGTGTGTGCAAGACGCTTTCTAAATGGATTGCGCAAGGGGTAGACTGCGTTCCGGTTTCTGTGAACTTTTCAAGGGTCCACCTTGATAATCCGAGTTTTGCGGCGGAAATAAAGGGAATAGTGGACAGCTACAACATTCCCCACAGCCTGATTGAAATAGAAATAACCGAAACAACAGCACTGCAAAACGAAAAGGCAACGTTTGACTTTATCACCGATTTGCATGCGGAAGGGTTTGCGATTTCCATCGACGATTTTGGCTCGGGATACTCATCCCTCGGCTTCCTCAAGGATTTTAAGGTGGATACAATCAAGCTGGATAGGAGCTTTATTACGCATACAGGGGATGAAAAGCGGGGCGAAATTGTGGTTGAGGGTATGATTTCGCTTGCACGTTCGCTGGAAATGCACATCGTTGCGGAGGGCATCGAAGACGAAAAGCAGCTGGACTTTTTGGGGACAATTAACTGCCACTCAGCGCAAGGGTATTACTTTGCGCGTCCCATGCCTATAGCGGAATTTGAGCAAAAGTATGTGTGTGAAAAGGAAAGAGAGAAATAGGCAAAAATAATTTACAGCAGGCTACCGAGTGAAGGATACTCGATGGCCTGCTGGTATTATTCTGAAAAAACATCGAAAATACTCAAAAAATAAAGTAAAAAACAAAAAGTGAAAGATAGACCATGAAAATATATGCACTAAATAATATAAGTAAAACACTGGAAAATTCACTTGATGATACACAGCGTGAGCGACTTAAAACGGGCCGCCACTTTTGTGTGCCTATAAAAAATGAGGGATACCTCATTCAGCTAAATTATTACAAGATGGAGGATATAGAGCAGGATTCGGAGCGGATTGTTATTTTTTGTAACAAGGAAAATCTGCATGTTTTTAGCGATGATGCAGAATGCCATGCGTGTGCAAATACAGTGACTAATGCTGTAAGCCCGTTGTTACAGTTGTTGGCGCTGTTTTTTGAGCTGACATCCGATGACCTTAATGACCTTGAGCAGATGGAGGAGGAAATTTCAGCGCTGGAACATTCGGTAATGAGCGATGAAAAAATATCCGAAAATATTCGTGCGCAAATCAGCATCATGCGGCGTAAGTTGTTGAAACTGAAAAAATACTATACACAGCTTGCTTTTATTGTGGACGAAATTGTGGCTAATGAAATTGCATTGGAAAACGAGGTGGTTCTAAAAGAGGAGATACAGCATCGCATTTCAAGGTTTTCCCACAGGCTGGGTTCTTTTCTTGTGTTTGTGCAGGAACTGAGGGATAGCGTAAATCAGCTGCGGGAGGCATATCAGTCTAAAATTGATGTAGAGCAAAATGAACTAATGAAGTTTTTTACGGTAATTAGCACAATTTTTTTGCCACTTACTGTTATAGTGGGGTGGTATGGCATGAACTTTAGAATGCCCGAATACGACTGGCCCGCAGGATATGTATTTGTGGTGCTGTTGACATTGGCTGTTGCGTCCATTACGTTTGTTGTTTTCAAAAAGAAAAGGTGGTTTTAGATTTTGTCCAGCATAATAATATAAAAATATCATGCAGATACTGTATAATGTATGACATTGTTCTTTTTTATATACATTTGTGCGGTGTTGTGTAAATTAAGGAGTATTTTAATAAAAGGAGCATCTGAATGAAAGATAGTGCAGATATACTACTTAGCATTGTGGTGCCGAATTTTAATAACGCAAGTTTTTTGCCAAGGTGCATAAATTCTATTTTGGAGTATAAAGGCACCGACATAGAGGTTGTTTTTGTGGATGACGGAAGCACGGATGATTCTGTTGAAGTGGTGAGTAACATTACAAAATCAGACGAGCGTGTAAAGATTTTGCAGCAGGAAAACATGGGTGTCAGCGTGGCGAGAAACTATGGCATCGAAAATGCCACGGGAAGATACATTACCTTTGTGGATTCGGACGATAATTACGAAAATGATGCTGTGTCACTATTGATAAACAGACTAAAAGACAACCCATTAAACGATGAAATGCTGATTTTTGGCATTAGCAAGGTGCATTGCGAGAATGATAATGTTGTTGAAAAAACACAATGGGGAGCAAGATATTACGCTGCACTGAAAAGTGACCCCACAATTTTGAAATATATGGTAGGCTTGTATATGCACGGTGTTTACAATTCGCCCTGCAACAAAATATACATAAGGTCTGTGATTTTGGACAACAACATAAAATTCCCGGTAGGCATTAAAACGGGGGAGGATTGCATTTTTAATATAGAGTATGCCTTGCAATGCTCTGCCGTGTCGATTTTGGATAGGGATTTGTACTGCTATTACGTCAACCGAAGCGACTTTTCCTCTGCGAAGCTTACTGATGTTATAGCTCTTTTGGATGGAATTGCGCACAAGTCAAGACTGAGGTACGAATTGTTTGAAAAGGTAAAGGTAAAGTTTAACTTTTCTGAAAAAGAGTGTGAACAGCTACTCTTGCATGAACTAAATCACTGGCGAGCGGCCATGTGTCTCTTTCTCAAAAGAGCGATTTATGAAGGGCAATTAAAGCGTTTTAGAGCGCACGTCAAAGCGAACAAACAGCTTTGCTTTTTGTACAAAATATCTGTTTTTAAGGCGGTGAATTTCAAAGAGTTTGTAAAGGCAATTATACTGAAAATAGCGATGATATAACAAATCAAAAAGCGCACTTAAAATTACAAGAATACCGCAATGATGCTTTTTGATTATAGGGGAAAGGATTTTGGATGAACAGCAAAGGATTGAGCCTAAACAATACAACGGTTCAAACGGCGATAACATTAGGCTCTAACTTACTTACGGTAGCAATAAGTATAGTGGTGAATTTTTTTCTTGCTCCGTATATTGTTGAGACCCTGGGCACAGAGGCGAACGGATTCACACAGCTTGCAAACAATTTTATAATGTATGCCAACCTGATTACACTGGCGCTTAATTCAATGGCAGGTAGATTTGTATCTATGGCATATCATCGAAATGATATGAAAAAGGCAAATATTTATTATTCCTCTGCGATAATAGGAAATATAATAATATTTGTCGTTTTGGTGCTTCCTGCTATTTTTTGTGTGTACAATCTTGAGCGAATAATCAATATTGAAAACAGTGTTGTGGAGGTTAAAATCCTGTTTTCTTTTGTTTTTATCAACTTTTTTGTGGGGCAGTTATTCAGTGCTTTCAGTGTGGCTACGTATGTAAAAAACAAGCTGTACATCCCTAATATGCTAAACATGCTCAAGGCGCTACTTAATGCGGTTATTTTAGTTGTGTTGTTTTCACTGTTCGCCCCCAGAATGTATTTTGTAAGCTTTACGGCGGCGTTATTGACAGTGTTATACACCATAGCCATGATAAGGGTTAAAAGCTCGCTATTGCAGGAGGTTAAGTTTAGATTCAGCAATTTTAGCGTAACCCACATAAAAGAGCTAATTTTTTCCGGCGCATGGAACACAATGACGCAAGCGGGACACATATTTATGTTTGGAGTAGACTTGTTGCTTGCGAATTTATTGCTGGGTCCGCTTCAGATGGGTATACTTTCGGTTTCTAAAATTTTCTCCGACCAGATAATAAATTTAGGAACTATTGTAAACAATAGTTTTGGCCCTTCCATAACGACGGCGTATGCAAAAAGTAACGATGATGAAGTGCTAAAAAGAACAAGAATGGCCATGAAAGTTTCAAGCATGTTGATGATACTGCCAATTGCTGTGTTTACGGTGTTTTGTATGGAATTTTACAAGCTGTGGGTACCCACGCTTGACTCAAATCAACTGATGATTTTAGCGTTTTTAACTTTATGCGCATATATTCCGCTTTCGGGCACGCAGGCGCTATACACGCTTTTCACCTCCACAAACAGGCTTAAATTCAACTCACTAACATATTTTTTTGGCGGAATTTTAACAGTGCTTATAGTGTTGCTATTGCTGGCAACAACAGACCTTGGCGTATATGCTATTGCGGGGGTAAGCTCGGGGATAAGCATAATAAGAAGTCTTTTCCTCGTGCTGCCATACGCCGCAAAGATTTTGGGGCTGAAGTGGTATGCTTTTTACAAAGATGTGGGTATTTCTATCCTGTGCAGTTTGATGTGTTTTGTCGTTGCTTATGCGGTGAAAATGGTTGTTTTTCCGAGCGACTGGCTAATGTTGATAGTGGGAGTGGGCATATCCTGCGTGCTGTGTTTTGTAATTGAGATGCTGGTGATACTGGATAAGCAGGAGCGGCGCATTGTCCTAAGCAAGGTTTTGAGGCGGAAAAAATCCGATTAAAATAGGCGATAAATACACAAAAAAACACCTGCCGAACAATTCCCAAAGTGGGGGAGAGCTCGGCAGGTGTTTTTTGTTACTTAGGGCCTTTTTGAATATTTAAGCATGACCACGCCGTTGTTTAGTGTGCAGCTTTTAAGGTTTAGCTTTACGGTGGGGTTGTTTTCAAAAAACAGCCGTCTGCCATCTCCTAAAATGACGGGAATAATGCCTATGATATATTCATCTATTATGTCACTCTTTATAAATGGGTCTATTGTTTTTCCACCGCCAAATAGAAATATATTTTTACCGGCATTTTTTTCTGCCTGTAGTATAGGGATAATATCCCCGCCTATAAATTTGAGGTTATCCTTATCCTTTTGGGGAGATGAGGTGGCGACATATACCATCTTTGATGTGTATGGCTCGGCCATGCCACGCTCATAACAGTCACGCCCCATGAGCACTACGTCAATATTGTCCACAAATTCCTTGAAATACTCCTCGAAAATATATCCCTCTGTATTTAGAGAGCTGTCTCCATCGCCATCAATCCACTCATACCCACCATTTTCATCGGCGATGTATCCGTCAAGGCTTATGGCTAAGTTTAGTGTGATTTTTCCACTCATAATTTATATCCTCCATTGATTTGTGAGATAAGGTGGGCGTTCATGTCTGAAAGGCAAGTATATAATAATGCTATTCAAAAATCAAATAAAATTCATAGAAAATTGTCCGTAATGAAACTTTATAGGAAATAAAAAAGAGAGTGACCACATAGGGCACTCTCTTTTTGCGAGAATATAAAATAACTGAAATTATGTCATATGCCTTAGAAAATTACATCGCCTGAATAAGAGGGAAGCTGAGACTGCTGGTACGTAGGCTGTTGTATAGGTGGTGTGCCCTGCGGCAAAGCCGGCTGGGTTTGCGCCAGGGTAAAGCCCGAAACAAGTGATTTGAGCTCGGTGGAGTGACCGGAAAGTTCTTCGCTGGTGGCGGCACTCTCCTCTGCAGTAGCGGAGTTGGTCTGCACAACGGAGGAGATTTGCTCGATGCCTGCACGAACTTGCAGTGCGCCGTCAGCCTGTGTAGAAGAGGCTGTTGCAATACTGTCAACAAGAGCACTCAGTTCGTTCGCACTTTCTATGGCGATATTTATAGACTCGGAAGTGCTTAAAGCAATCTTGTTACCCACATCAACAACGCTCACAGTTTCCTCAATGAGTGTAGCTGTATCCTTTGCGGACTGGGCAGACTTTGTGGCAAGATTGCGAACTTCATCCGCCACAACCGCAAAGCCCTTGCCTGCGGCACCTGCTCTTGCGGCCTCCACAGCGGCATTGAGCGAGAGGATATTTGTTTGGAAAGCGATGTCGTCGATAGCCTTGATAATTTTGCTGATTCCAATGGATTTTTCGCTGATGTTGTTCATTGCAGATACCATCTCTTGCATCTGCTCGTTGCTACGGCTGAGCGCTTCACGAGAATTATCGTTGGCTGTCTTTGCGTCCTGAGAAGCGGCAGCTGTCTCGTTAATCTTTTCAGCTATTTCAGTGATTGTAGCGGAAAGCTCTTCGATGGAGGAGGCCTGCTCAATAGCACCCTGTGCCAAAATCTGAGCGCCGGAGGCGACCTGCTGGTTGCCAAGGTCAACCTGCTCCGAAACATCGCTTATGGTGTGCATGGTATTGGACAGTTTATTTGTGATTACCTCCAGCGAAACACTTAGTGAGGCAAAGTCGCCCACATAGTATTCTTTTGCTTTGCTCTGAACGGCAAAGTTGCCGGCGGCTATCTCTGCCAGTGTGTAGTTTAGGTCCTCTATCATGACCGATATTGAATTCACTATGGAGGCGGTGGAGCTTGCCAAAAGCCCGGTTTCGTCCTTTGAAGTTATAACGGGCATAGGAGACTTTAGGTCTCCTGTAGAAACCATGTTCAGTCTGTTTGCACACAGGGAAATTGGCTTTGAAATCTTCCTTGCTACAATAATGACGACTATCGCTGAAATAATCAAAATTGCGGCAGCTATAATTATAATAAAGATAATGGAGGCAGTCATCTGTGAAAGGAAGTTTTGCTGGGGGGTAAGCACATAGATGCCCCAGTTGTCAGAGCCATCAACATGGGTGAAGGCTGTGAAATAATTCTCGCCACCCCAAGTGACGCTGTCAAAGCCCTCTTCGCCCGCAAGAATCCTCTGCTCAAGGTCTGCCAAAGGCTGCTCGCTGGGGTCTGTCTTTGCGGCCTCGCTGGAGTTGTAGGCGTCCAGCACATACTGGATGTCATTGTATGCTATGGTGGTGCCGGTTTTGTCAATGATGGTGGTGCTGCTGCCTGCGCCCACAGCTACCTTGGAAACTATATCCGAAAGGGCGGTGGGATTGACAGCGTACAATACAATACCCTCAAACTGACCGTCCCGTATTATGGGTGCGGTAACAGGCATAGTAAGCTGGCCACTTTCGGGGTTGACAGTGGGGTCTGCTATAAATGGCATTCCCGTGTCACGAGGAACGGTAAAGTAGGGCTCGTTTGCAAAATTTGCCTCAATAGTGAGCGTGTTTCCCTCTTTGTCAAATAGCTGCACCGCATCAAAGCCCTGTGTCGCAACTATTTGTGCCATATGGGCTGAGATTTCCTCTACTACCTCTGTACGGCTCCTGCCGTCCGCAGTCTCTTCGCCCTCTGCGGGGACTTCTTGCGTGAGAACAGGGTCTATCGCAAGCTGATTTGCAATATCTTCGTATGCGTACAGCTGCACCTCAACCATGTCTGCGGTGGCGTCTATAGTGCCTATCATAGACTCTTCCAGCGCGAACAGAGTGCTGTTGTAGATGCTGAGTACCGAGAAAATACCGATGGATAATATGCTTGCGAGCAATAGAGATATGGACAATAGCAGAATCTTGAATTTGATGGACTTCATGGGATAACCTCCTACTTTCAAAACAACATATGAGTCATAATAAATTTTTAGTACTGCATCATAATGACAGCTTAATTATATCACTATACAACATTTTTTTCAGCAGTTTTTTGAAAATTAAATGTTAAAAAAATGTTGAAAAAGTGTACACAAAAAATTATATAACAAACAGAACGGCTACAGCTGCTTTTCAAGCTGTGAAAGCTCGCTCAGCCAAAGTGTGCCGCACGCATCGCTGGGTAGCTGTAAGCTGCCTCTTGGGGATACGGTGATGCGCCCAACCTTTGGGCCGTCGGGCATACAGTTGCGCTTGAACTGTTGGGTGAAAAAGCGGGTGTAGAACACACGCATCCATTTGTATATAACGTCCCTTTTGTACGCACCGCCAAAAGCCACGCACGCAAGACGAAGTATCTTGCGTGGAGGGAAGGACCAACGCAACATATAATAAAGGAAGAAGTCATGCAATTCGTACGGGCCCACAAGGTCTTCTGTTTTTTGGCTCATTTCACCGGTGTTGGAAGGCAAAAGCTCGGGGCTGATGGGTGTGTTTACAATGGCGGTTAGTGCACTTTCAAGCTTGGGCTGCTGGCCTGCAACGTGCAAGAGAACATGACGTATAAGTGTTTTGGGTACAGATGCGTTTACTGCGTACATGCTCATATGGTCGCCGTTGTAGGTGGCCCAGCCAAGCGCAAGCTCGGACAAGTCGCCTGTGCCCACCACAAATCCATTGTGCTTGTTAGCAAGGTCCATAAGCGTCAGTGTGCGCACACGTGCCTGTGCGTTTTCAAACACCACATCGTGTACATCCTCGCTCTGGCCTATGTCCTTAAAGTGCATGAGCGTCGTACTTGAAATATCGATGTTCATAAGCTCTATGCCAAGCGCATAACACAAGTTTTTGGCGTTGTCCAGCGTTTTTTCAGTGGTGCCGAAGCCGGGCATTGTCACGGCGATGATGTCGCTCAAAGGACGATTTAGCTCAAGGCAGGCACGCACGCACACAAGCAGTGTCAGTGCGCTGTCCACCCCGCCCGACACACCCACAAGCAAGCTTTTCGCACCCGTGTGTAGCATTCTTTTTTTCAGGCCTGCCGCCTGTATTGCCAAAACACTGTCGCAATGCTCCGCCAAAAGCTCCTTGTCCTCGGGGACAAAGGGCGTTTTGCTGAACGCACGGTTTAGCGGATTGGATTTTAGCGGAAGCTCAAAGTGAATGCGCACATATCCCTCGTTTGGGGTGTTTGGGTAGCAGGTTATTCTGCGGCGCTCCTGCTCAAGGCGGCCAAGGTCCACATCGCCTATGGCCATCTTTTGGCTGAAGGGGGGAGCTTCATCTAAAATAACGCTCCGCTCGGCAATTATATTGTGCCCCGAAAACACAAGGTCGGTGGTAGACTCGCCACAGTTGGCATCCGCATAGATATATGCACACACAAGCTTGTGTGCTTGCCCTCTTACAAGGTTGCGGCGATGCTTTGCCTTACCCACAGTTTCACTGCTGGCGGAGAGGTTTACAATGACCGTAGCGCCGGCCGCTGCATGAAAAACAGAGGGGGGCGCAGGAATCCAAAGGTCTTCGCCTATTTCTACCGCCAGCGTAAGCAGTGGCATTGCCTCACATTGAAACAGCTGCTGAACACCCATTATTACGCCCCGCAAAAAGCCATATTCAAAACGCTCAAGTCCCGCAAATGCAGGCATGAAGTGGCGCAGCTCGTAAAACTCCGCATGGTTTGGCGGGTGGCTCTTGGGCACAAGCCCCAGCACCCTGCCGCTATTGAGCACGGCCGCACAGTTGTACAGCTTTTCACGGTGGCGAAGCGGAAGCCCCACCACCAAAAGCATCTGCAGATGCTCTGTTTGCTCGCAAATGAACTGCAGTGCGTTCATTGCGCCGTCCAAAAGCGTTTTCTGTAAAAATAAATCGCCGCAGGTGTATCCTGTGATTCCAAGCTCGGGCGTTACCAAAACCTCCACACCTTGCTCGGCCGCCTGCTCCGCCGCCAAAACAATTTCACGGGCATTTTGCATACAGTCCGCCACCTGTATAGGCGGGCTTGCTGCTCCCATGCGAACAAAACCATCCTGCATTTTTTTCTCTCCTTTTTTTGAATAAATTGCGGAAAGTGGGCTGTGAAGACATAGGACAAAGTCGTTGTTTGAAATTTTCACAGCAAGCGAATTTGCCAAAACATAACACCGCAGACGGTATAATGCTCTTGCCAATAAAATTGAATTAAAAATACAACTATTTATAGCAGTATTTTGCTTATTATAGCACTTTTTTCGGCTTTGCGCAAAAAAAACTCGCTTTTTGCGGCGAGTTTTTTGCGGCGAAGCTAATTGCGAATAAATATACGTTTATTCGTTTGTATTGTGCGGTAAGGACTCATTAAGCTTTTTTAGCGTTGCACGGGCAACAACCCACTGAATGAGCCAAATTACAGCAAAAATTGCAATGTAAATTACATAAAAAATAGCAATGCCCGAAATGTTCAGGGGATACCAGCCTGCAAAAATGCCACCGACGAGCGTAACGCTTGATATTATAACGAAGAAAATGCAGGTTTTTTTGGTAAGGCTCCAGATGTCCATTTCCCATATCACGGTGCAGGCGGCAGAAATCGCACCTATCAAGGCCGAAACGAGCGTTTGCAGTATTACCGCCGCAAGGGGGCTGCCTGTTGTTTCAATCAGCTGCAAAGGAGTGGCGTAATAGGCGGAGCCTCCAGTGCTTGCAGAAACGATAACACTGATAATAATGCTGATGACATGACCCATTGCAATGCCCAAAGGTATGCCCAAAAGCCCACGTAAAAATGCCCTTTTAATCATGTTTTAATTCACCTCATATTCCTAAAAGTTATATTCCTAAAAGTTGTTTTATTTTTGGCATGTAGCGGCGAGAGACATAGGTGGTGCTGCCGTTTGAAAGTGTTACGCAGATAGTGCCCGTAAAGCTGAGGTCGAAGCTTTTTACCTTTTTAAGGTTGAGAATTTCGGAGTTTGATATGCGGGCAAACATGTTTTTGCTTAGCCGCTCCTCAGCTTCATACAGGCGCAGTTTAAGCGTGTATACCCCCTCGCTGTCCACTGCGTATACTTTTCCGCCTTGGGCATACACACGTATTAGCTGTGACGGTTCTAAAATTTTCAGCGTGTTGTCGCAAAAGCCCACAATTACCTGCGGTGTGCTCTGCGAAAGTTGACTCACAAGCTCGTTTAGCTCCTCGGTCATTTTGTCCGTCACCAAAATGAGCCTTGGTGTTTTACAGGCAGAATCAATTTTGATTTCTATATCCATGTATCCACCTCCTCGTGCGTTGTTTACAAAAGCTTTTGTTGTAGCTTTATTATAATGTGTTGCGTGGCGCACAAGCAATATGTTTTGCATAGGTGGTAGTTTTAGTGCGATAAAAGGCGGCTGGTACTGTGTGTGTGACAAAATACGCAAAAAATACAAAAAAATCCCATATAAATAAAAGTTATACGCAAAATACGTGTGTGACATTTTGGTGGAAGTGTGAATTTATCCCTTGCATATAAAAGACGTTTAGGGTATACTATACAGGATAGAAATCAGCGAGATGTCGGCGCTGCTTTGCATACGGAAGGCGGGTCCTGTGCAATGGGCCTTTGTGAACCATGTCAGGCGGGGAACCGAGCAGCATTAAGCGAATGTGCCCGTGTGCCGCAGCAAACCTGCCTTTCGTATGCAAAGCAGCGCCGTATTTTTTTTGTGGGAAACCACATCGTTTTTTACAACGTCGCAAATGGGGGTGGCCTTTTTTGTATCGTGCACTTTATCGCAAATGGCGGCCACAGGTTTTTGCGGATGTGATAGGTCAGCAGGCAATCACCACCGCACTGCAAAACCAAATCACCCACGATAAAGTGGGGCACGCTTATCTCTTTACGGGTACACGGGGCACGGGCAAAACCACCTGCGCAAAGCTGTTTGCACGGGCGGTGAACTGCGAAAACCGCACCGATGCAGAGCCGTGCGGCGAGTGCGAGGTGTGCATAGGGCTTGAGCGCGGCGGCATTTTGGACGTGTCCGAAATAGATGCGGCCTCCAACAACGGCGTTGATGATGTGCGTGAGCTTCGAGAGGAAACGGCATACCGCCCGAGTAGGTGCAAGTACCGAGTGTACATTATAGATGAGGTACACATGCTGTCTACCTCGGCGTTTAACGCACTGTTAAAAATTTTGGAGGAGCCGCCATCCCACGTGGTGTTCATACTCGCCACCACCGAGATTCACAAAGTGCCTGCCACCATTCTGTCACGTTGTCAGCGCTTTGACTTTATGCGCATTTCGCCCGAGGTGATTGCAAAGCGCCTTTTGCACATAGCGAGTGAGGAGCAAATTCAGCTGAGCGAGGCGGCGGCGGACCTAATAGCACGCCTTGCGGATGGCTCTATGCGTGATGCGTGCTCTTTGCTGGATACTTGTGCAGGAACACAGGGTAGCGTGGATGAGGCACAGGTGCGGAAAATGGCAGGCGTTGCGGACAAGGACTACCTGTTTGCGTTTAGCGATGCAATATCACATAAAGACGCACAAAAAGCGCTGGTTTTACTGGGAGAGCTTTGGGTGCGCTCGCTGGATGTGCGCAGGCTGACGGACGAGCTGGTGCACCATTACCGCAACATTATCTTAGCCAAGGCACAGCCGAGCGGCGAGCTTTTGAGCATGGTGCCCGCAGAGGATGTGCAAAAATATGTGCAGATTGCGCAGGGTATCGGTGAAGCGTTTGCGGTGAGGGCGATGCGTCGTTTTGCCGCCGCAATGGACAGAATGGGCAGGGTAACCGACGCACGCATAGAGCTGGAGCTTGCGCTGTTTGAATTGTGCGCACAGCCACAAGAACCTGCACCGCAGGCCGACACAACAAACGTGCAAAAGCCGAAAATGAGCGAATCATCGCCTGTTGCTGTGACACCTGTGCAGAACGTGCAAAAAGAGCAACCCCAAAACATTCAAGAGGCAGAGAGCGCACCGCCACGGCAGGAAGCGCCCGAAACAAAGCCGGAACAAAACCCACACGACGGTTTAGTGCTCTTTGAGCAGTGGCCGCAGGTGGTACAGCAGATGGCGAGCATCAACCGTATGCTGTATTCGTTTATGAAAAACTCAAAGGCATACTTTGACGGAAAACGTGTGCTGATACAGGCGGACGAGATGTTTATCACGCACATGCGAGAGACGGAGGATGCAAACTCCTGCATAAAAAGGGTGATAGAGCAGGTGACGGGCAAGCGCTACGGCATAGGCCCATACACCCCTACAGGTAATGAGCCCACCGAAAAGCCGACAAGCGCAAAGGAAACGCTGAAAAAGTGGCAGGAGATGGGCGTTGAGGTGGAGTACAATTAGCCGCCGGTGGTGGTATGTCGTAAAGTCACAATTTAATAGCAATAAATAGCTCACAAAAGATGTTTACAAAAAATTACATGGTGAAAATCGCACTAAAGTTTTGTGTGATTTCGCCGAAAGCAAAATAAGGGGAGTAACATATGAAAGCAAGATTGCCACAGGGCTACGGAAAGCAAAACGTGAACGACTTGGTAAAGCAGGCACAGCAGATGCAACAGGCTGTGCAGGAAAAGCAGGACGAGCTGGAGCAGGCAGAGTACACCGCCAGTGTTTCAGGGGGGCTTGTGGAGGTAAATATCAAGGGTGACTACAATGTATTGGGCATAAAAATCAAGCCGGATGCGGTAGACCCCGATGACATCGAGATGCTTGAGGATTTGGTGGCGGCGGCGTTTAACGAGGCGGTGCGCACCGTAAGGGAAAATACCGATGCGGAAATAGAAAAGGTGTCGGGTAGTTTCAATCTGCCTAATATTCCGGGGCTTTCGCTGTAGAGCGACTGGCTGTAAAGCTGTATAGGTTCGGCTAAATAATCCCAAAAGTGGTGAGTGAATGAGCGCTAATGCGGCTCCTCTTGAAAACTTAATAGAGCAGTTTGCAAAGCTGAGCGGCATAGGCAGAAAAGGTGCGGCAAGGCTTGCGTATCAGGTGCTTTCTATGGACGCAGCACAAGCAAATGCGTTTGCGGACGCCATTCGGGATGCGCACGAAAAAATACGAAAGTGCGAGATTTGCCACAACTTTACCGAGCAGGAAGAGTGCGCCATTTGTCGTGATGCACTTAGGGAACAAAGCACTATATGCGTGGTGGAAAGCCCAAAGGATGTATCCGCGTTTGAACATACCCGAGAGTACAAGGGGCTGTATCATGTGTTGCACGGCCTAATATCGCCCACCGAGGGCATAGGCCCCGAGCAGCTGGGCATTCAGCGGTTGCTTAGCCGTGTGGCGCAGGGGGATGTGACGGAGGTAATCATGGCGACAAACCCCACGGTGGAGGGCGAGGCTACTGCGCTGTACCTCTCACGGCTGATAAAGCCGATGGAGGTGCGTGTCACACGCCTTGCGTATGGCCTGCCGGTGGGTGGAAACCTTGAATATGTGGACGATGTAACGCTGTATCGTGCACTTATGGGCAGGGATGAGCTGTAGAGGCCCATTTGTTGGAGTTGAAGCGGCCTTAGGTAGGAAATGTAAACGTGTTTAGCTTTACAGATAAAAAACGCGATAATATGTATATACAAAAAAATACAAAGGGAGGTGCTCGTGTCGTCGCAAACAAAACAAATAGCACAAAACCGTAAGGCACGCCACGAGTACCATGTGCTGGAAAGCATCGAGGCGGGAATAGAGCTTGTGGGCACGGAAGTGAAAAGCCTACGCATGGGGCTGGTTAACCTAAAGGACTCGTGGGCGGACGTGCAGAGCGGTGAGGTGTTTGTGCTGGGAATGCACATATCGCCCTACGAAAAGGGAAATATTTTCAACCGTGACCCACTGCGCAAGCGGAAATTGCTTTTACACAAGCGTGAAATACGGCGGCTACACCAAGAACTAAAAACAAAGGGATTAACCTTAGTGCCGTTGTCTATGTACTTCAAAAATTCACGTGTCAAAATAGAATTAGGCATGTGTAAAGGCAAAAAGCTTCACGATAAACGTGCGTCTGAAGCGGAGAAAGATGCGAAGCGCAGCATAGACAGAGTGATGAAGTCACAGGGGAGATGATTGTAAAGCGATAAGCTTTGCAGTGCTCAATAAATAACATGGGGATGTAAAGGTTTCGACAGGGAAGTGAAAGCCAGAGCAGCGGGTAGTGGTGCGGCCCCACTTAAAATGCCGCAAAACAATAATTAACAAAACAGTTAATTTCCGCAGCAACGCTCCTGTTGCTGTTGCCGCCTAATTTAGGCCGGCCGTCCGACCTGCTCTACCGTGAAGCGGGACCCGGGCGTCATTGAAACGGTAAATGTGAACGGTTTTAAGCTTTGCGAGCCGTCATAAACTAATGAAGCTACCGACGCGGCAGCCTGATTGTCGGCTTGTCGCCGGGGGAATCTTGTAGGCAATCTGCACCCGGAGATACTCTTGTGGACGCTTTTTTGGACGCGGGTTCGATTCCCGCCATCTCCACCAAATGGAGTTGTAAAATAATACTTTGAAAGGAGAGAATATACATGAGTAATAAAACAAGAAAAATTGGAAAACACACGGTAACTGTTGTTGCGCCAAAAGAACAGAGTGCATATATTTCTGAAAATGACAAAAATATGGATAGAAGAACAACGGGCGCTGTTAAGTTAGCTGTTGAAAAGGCAAAAATATGCAATAAACCGATTGCTAAATATGATTTGTTGACCAAAAAAGCATATGTAGAATACTCGGATGGTAAAAAGAAGTATGTCAAATAAAAAGCCAATGGTTCTTGTAATTGCTGGTCCAAACGGCTCCGGAAAAAGTACTTTTTTACAATACTTTGAAACAGTAGGCACGTACACCAATGCAGATGATGTAGTCGCAACAACAGGAATGAGCAACGAAGAAGCGGCAAAGATGGTAGATAGACGGAGATATTCGTCTATTAAACAACGAGAAGATTTTTCTTTTGAAACTGTTCTATCCTCAAAGTACAAATTGGATATTCTTGAAAAAGCAAAGAAAAATGATTATTTTATAAAGTGCATATTTGTGTTAACAGCAGACCCACTTGTTAATGTTGCTCGTGTTGAAGCAAGGGTTGCAGCTGGTGGACATGATGTTGATAAAGATAAAATTATTTCTCGCTACAAAAAATCATTGGAAAATATTAAACAACTCATAGAAATATGCGATATACTTCATGTGTATGATAATACCATGGATAAGCCGACAAGAATTATTCGCAAGCACAAGGAAGATATTGCGATTTTTCCAAATGAAATTTGGTTGGAAGAAAATATTTTGGAATTGTTCTAATATAGTACGAATAAAACAGGTTAAAAAGAGGTTCTTTACAGAGGCATATAGAAATTATTGCCTGGTTAAAGCAGACCTCCAAATAAATCGCCTCCACCACCGGTGTGACGCTTTACTCAATGGACATCGAGTAAAGCTCGGTGTCTTTTTTTATATTTATGTATATTTTCAGGTGGTTAATATAAGAACACTCTCGCCAACCGAGAGTACAACACATAAGAAGAACCCACAGTTTTGTGGGTTCTTCTTATTTTGCCCTCCATTCTAAATATGTCCTGACAGCCCCCGTGACAATGATGAAAATACAAACCATACCTTTATAAAATGGGATAATTTTTACCAAGGTGGATTGTTCTTTATACTACTCCACAGAGGAATGAACGCCCTTTGCGTTGACCTTTTTGGCAAAAAAATGATATAATAGTGTAGGAAATATGTACCTTGTGTCGAATAAGTGGCCTCGTAAATTTACTCGCTATTTTTTAACTGGTTGCCCAATGCGTGTTGGCAACTTATTGCAGGAGGATACAGAACAATGAAAAAAGTTGTAAGCATTGTGGCTGCACTATGTATGACAATAATAATTCTGTCCAATACGACAACGTTCGCCACCGAAGTGGAGAGCGTCGCTTTTAGTGAGGCAGAACCTACAAGCGAAACAGAGACCACAAGCGAGGTAGAACCCACAAGCGAGGATGTGGCTCCTTTTGATTTTAGCAAGCCGATTAAAGTTGGGTACTACTCCTTGTTTACCGACTTTGTGGAGGATATTGACAGCCTAAATAACAGAGGTTATGGCGTAGAGATTTTTGAAAAAATTGAGGAGCTTAGTGACCTTGAATTTGAGTATGTGCCCATTGAGGGCGATACTGTTGCGGCACTGCATAGTGGCGAAGTGGATTTGCTTGCATTTAACGCCAAAAGTGCTGAACACGCTGAGGAAATGCTGTATTCGCAAAGGTCATTTCGTACCATTTACATAGCGCTGTTTACTGATGATGCGGATATGGTGTACGGAGACCTTGAAAATATTGATGGGAAAACTGTTGCCACTTATCATGGAAATATTGGGAACGAGCGGCTGAATACTGCCGGTGAAAATTATGGTTTTTCTGTGGAATACGTCTACGGCGAGATGGATGACTACACCGAATTGGAGGCTGACTTTTATCTTGGGCTTTCCGAGCAGATGAATATTGAAGAGCTAAACAATGTGCTGAATGTAGGGGTGTGCGAGCTTTATCTCAGTGCCGCCTTTGAAAATCAAGAGCTGCTTGATTTAATAGACCAACTTTTCTATAATATAGCGTCCACGGAAGGTAGCTTTTTTATTGAGCTTGAAGAAAAGTATTTGGCGGATGATATTGAGCTGATGCATCGTGGTTTGACACCGAGAGAAATTGAAGTGCTTAGGCAAAGGCCGCTTGAAGTGGGGTATATTGAGGATTATGCGCCGATTTCCTTTACGAACGAAAACGGAGAGCCTGACGGCGCCATGGTAGATACACTCAATTATTTTGCAGAGCATTATAGTTTTGAGGTGAATTATCACCCGTACAACTTGGATAGTCCGCCGCAAGAGCATGAGGATTTCGACATACTTGCTACGCTTTTTGGGGACGGGGAGCACGAATGGGAACATTATGCTATCACAGAGGATTACTATAAAATTCCGCTGTACGCACATATACGGATTGATTCGTATGAACAGTCGGAGTCTATTTGGGAAATGTTGGAAAGTCCCACAAAAATAGGCTCTCTTCGCTATCAAGTAACAGATTTCGAGCCTTTTCTTGACACATATCCTTTGGTTGAATTTGTATACTATGATGATATACACGATTTACTTGATGCGTTTATTGCGGAAGAAATCGACATATTGTTCGTTAACGAAAGCTCGGAGGCATATGCGACGCTTTATTTGGAAGACTTGGAAACTATTTCGGTGAGTGCCGATACGGAAATTCCGATGTTGTTTTTTGTCAACCACGATATTGCGGAAGAATACCTGCCTATATTTAATGTGATGCTTGACCGCTTGTCGAGCAGCGAGTATGCGGTTCTTTTCCAAAACAATGCAAATGCTTTCTTGCCGGAACAAGAGACTGATTTAATTGAAATAATTACAGATAATTGGCACTATTTTGTGATTGCGTTTTTTGTTATAGTGGCAGGATTTATAGCGCTATATTATAGGGAGCAGGCCAAGAAAAAAGAAGCTTTAATTGAGTCGTATAATACGGACAAGCTTACAGGGCTTATGTCCATTCAAAAATTCAGAGAAACTATTGATGAAAAAATCAAAGAGGTGAAACCGAACGAATATGAAATAGTATCATTTGATATTGATATGTTCAAAACGATTAACACCCACTTTAGCACCGATAGAGGCACAGCGATTATAATTGCCGTTGCTGATGCGCTAAAAGCGACATTTGAAAATACAGGGGCAATTATAAGCAGAAGAACGGCAGACCAGTTTTTGATATTTAGGCGAATTGACGACGGTGGTAGCATTTGTGAAATATGCCGTGCGGATATACTGCCGGCAGTTGAGAATAATATCAACGAAAAATATAAGGTGACCTTGTCTTTTGGCAATGTTGTGATTGGCGATGTAAAGGCAAAATCAGTGGCGCTGATAGGGCAAGCGGACAGTGCGAGAATGGCGGGGAAGTCCACGCATCAGACCACGTTTATCATGTTTGATGAAGATATGCGTAAACAATACGAGGATAAGATAAACATTACTTTCCGCATGGAACAAGCATTGAAAGACCATGAGTTTGTTGTTGAGTATCAGCCGAAAATCGATTTTAATATACTGCAAATCGGAGGTGCGGAGGCGCTTGTACGCTGGTGTTCGCGCCTTGGCGAGAAAGTGTATCCGAATGATTTTATCCCTGTGTTTGAGGAGAACGGCTTTATTTCCAGCTTGGATTTGTATGTTTTTGAGGAGGTTTGTAAGTACATAAAGTCAAACAGCCAAAAGATAAACATACCGCCTATTTCTGTGAATATATCTGCACATACAGCGCTTAGTGACGATGTTGTGGACCGTGTATCGCAGCTTCTCTCCCTTTATGATATAAACCCCAACTTGATAGAGCTTGAGCTGACAGAAAGCGCGGTGGAGGCAAACACCGATAAGTTCCTCGCTTCGGTCAAGAGCCTTAAAGCGCTTGGTTTGGCGATTTCTATTGATGACTTTGGCGCCGGTGTTTCGTCGCTTAATAGACTTTCGGCAGTAGAAGCAGATGTGTTAAAACTGGATAAGGCATTTTTTGACGAAAGTGAAAAAATGGGCAAAAGCAAGATTGTTGTTACGGATATAATCAGGATGGCGAAACGCCTTTCCATGAAAGTAGTTGCGGAAGGCGTTGAAACTGATACGCAGGCAAAATGGCTGAAAGATATCGGCTGCGACTATGCGCAGGGGTACTATTTTGCCAAGCCTATGAGTGCCGATGATTTTAAGGCATTGCTTATGGAAGAAAAGCAGTATGAGATATAGTGTAAGATTGATACAATCGACAACACGATGATTATGCATATTTCTTGATTCAGCACAGCCTGCGTGTTATAATTACATGCGAAATAACATGACACATAAAGGAGTACTGATATGCGTAAAAAAATGTTCGGAGTCCTACTTGCGGTCATAACGATGTTCAGCTTTAGCAGTGTTGTGCTTGCCGCACCACCGCAGGGCACACCAATTGCGGTATCAAACAACACATTGCCGGCGAACCAATCGCTTTATTTAACGCATTCATATACCAGTGCCGATGCACAATGGCAAAGTATCTATGACAATGTCAAAAACACGCTAACCTCAATAGAGACGCTTTCGGTTGTCGGCGTTGTTGATTTGAACGTTTATGATGCGGTTGCCGATGCAATTATACCTGCCGAAACTTATGCGGGAACACAGTACACCTTTGATTCATCAGCGGTTTTGCCACCACTTACCACTCAGATAGGCTCAACGGTAGAAGTATGGGTAAGTAATGTATCTACCGGTGGTTGGAAGTTATTGGGAACCGACCCAGCTAACATTGTTACAGCAAACGGCTTTGGTACTTTTGCAGTAACAATGAAAACACCCCCACTGCCTATAAGTACAATACCGACACTGCCGGCAGGGCAAACTTTGCATGTCCAAAACACTTACGACAGTACTTCGGCTCAATGGCAGGGTTTCGACAGCTATATACAACCTAAAATAGTACCTGCCGAATTTTACAGCATAGAAACAGTGGTTGATGTGAATGCGTTTGATCGCAGCTTAAATCAGTACATAGCTTCGGAGGCGTTTGCGGGAACAGCATATACATTCTCGTTAAAAGATTTTGTTTCGAACTATGGAACAGACCCTAATGGTCGGTATGAAGTGTATATGTATTCGACACAGACAGGCAGCTGGCAACTTATAAGCAACGATGTTGAAAGCGTAACCACAAATTTGGGCTTCGGGACATTCGCGGTTGTGAAGAGGTCTACTCCTTTAGTTTCAGAATTCGTCACAAATCCGAATTTGCCTTCTGCTCAAAGTTTGCGCATTGGGAACTCTTACAATGAATTACAAGTACAGTGGAGTAACTTCCAAGATTATGTTAATACAGCTCTTGCGCCCGCTGACAACAAGCAGGTTTTTGCCGTTGTAGATATGTTAGCTTATGACGCTAATTTAGGGCAGTTTCTGCCTGCGGAGTCTACTGCCGGCACAACTTATTGGTTTTCGCTTGTTGAAGTAATCCCTGTGTATGACCAGACAAATGCGAATTATACTTACGAAGTTTATCTTAACAATAGTGTAACAGGTGGATGGACGTATATAGGAAACACCCCGAACTTGGTAACGACAAATAGTGGCTTTGGCACTTTTGCGGTATTAAGGGTGGAGGGTGCACCTGTGCCCACCCCCGAGCCCACCCCCGAGCCTACGCCTGCAACCTCAAGCACTACCGCCACATCACCACAAACGGGTGTTTATGTAAATTGAAAGTATGGCAAAAAATTGTAGCTTAAATTGTGATTTGCGTACTGTCATAAAATGAAGTTTAATATATAATATAAAAGCGACGGAGTGAGAAAACATTCTGTCGCTTTTGTAGTATGTTATTTGTTTTGGAATTTTATTTAATGCCCACCGAACAAACAAAAAACGACATATACATGTTATAAAATATCGGTTTTTGTTTGGTAAAGTGCAAGGCATCAGGATATACCCATAAAAGTGCTTAAAACAGCACTTTTATGGTTACCGCGATTGCGGTGCGGCTGAATAAACTCTGTATGGGTTTATTCAGTAGGCATTATTTATAAGTGGCATAAATAAAAGGCGATTAACTTCTTTTTTGTGAATTTATTCTCTTTTTTCAAGCTGTTTTTTTGTGTGAATAAACTTTGTTATTTGTGTGAAAAAAAACTAATTTCCCCCTTGAAAGAAAAAAGAAATGTGATATACTTATTGGGATTTAGTTTCAAATAGGAGTGATGAGCTGTGTCTGCGAAAATAAACGATGTATTCAACATGCTCCGCCGAGCGCTGAACACGCTTGACTATCAGCTGATGGACCATGGCGAGAGGGTTTCGTATTTGCTTTTGAACATGTACGAGGGGGAGGGGTATAAGGCCGAGCAGCTTGTGAAAATATCCTATCTTGGTATATTTCACGACATAGGCGCATACCAAACAGAGCTTTTGGATTCGCTTATCAATACCGAAAATGCGTTCAACTTTGAGGTGGCGAACACACTTTCACACTCGGTGTACAGCTATATGTTTCTAAAAAGGCAGGACTTTTTTGAGGAGTATGTGGATGCTATTCTTTTTCACCACTTCCCATATAAAAAGCTGTGTGAGACGGACTGCAAAAACAAGGAGCTTGCCGCAAGACTTTTTATAGCGGACAGGCTGGACATTATGATAATAAAAGGCTATGTGAAAACAGCGGAAGACGCCATAAGAGTGCTTGAAAACCCTGTTTTTTCCAAGCTTGACGCACAATGGCTGATAGAGCTTGAAAAGAGCAAAGGCATAATAACCGAGATGCTCAGCGGGCGCTACCTTGAAAAGGTGCACAACTTTTTGAACACAAACGGTATGCCCGAACAACAGCTGCGCTCGCTTTTGCTGATGCTACCCAGTGCGATTGACTTTAGAAGCGAATACACGGTGACACACACCGCAACAACGGTGCAGATAGCCGTTGAGCTGGCAAGAATGCTCCGCTTAAGTGAGGATGAGATAGAATCAATTCAGCTGGGCTCTATGCTGCATGATATAGGTAAAATATCCGTCTCGCCACTGATACTTGAGAAGGACGGCGCACTTACACCCACCGAGTTCAAGGTGATGAAGGACCATGTTTTATTGTCCGAGCACATACTGCGAGACTGCGTGAATGATGAGGTCCTGCAAATTGCGGTGCGTCATCACGAAAAGCTGGACGGCACAGGCTACCCCAAGGGCCTTACGAAAGAAGAGCTGAGCTTGCCCGAAAAAATAGTCGCTGTTGCGGATATATTAAGCGCCCTAATGGGCAGGCGCAGCTACAAAGAGCCGTTCCCCAAAGAAAGGGTAATCGCAATTATTACGGAAATGCGGGACAATGGAAAAATCTGCAGAAATGTTGCGGATGCGTCGATTGAAAACTATGATAGGCTATTTGCCGTGGCGGAGATTGTCAACGATGAAATGATGCAAAGATACAACGCATTTCAAGCTGAAGCAAAACAGCTGTACACAAAATATAATTAAGAGGAGCTACCTATGGACATCAGCGGAACACAATCCCAAAAAAACATTGAAAAGGCATTTATAAATGAATCTAAGGCGATAATGAGATACCTGATATATGCGGACATTGCGGCAGCCGAGGGAAACATGACCGCCGCAGAGCTGTTCAAAAAAATGGCTCAAAACGAGACAGCGCACGCCAAAACGTGGTTTAAGTACATACACAAAATAGACGGCGACACAATGGCAAACCTAAATAGCTCCGCAAGTGCGGAGAATGCGGAGTGGAAGAACATTTACCCACAAGCGGCGGCGGTGGCAAAGCAGGAAGGCCTTGAGGACATAGCCGCAATGTTTGAAAAAATAGCGTCCATCGAGTGCGAGCACGAAAGACGCTTTGTGGAGATGCTACTGAGCGAAGAGGATACAGCGGCGGCTAAAGAGGATACGACTGCCCAAGAACATACACACTTCTGTTTGTTTTGCGGATACCCCGAAAACTCGCCGCAAAAGGTGTGTCCCGTGTGCGGTGCATCGGATGCTTTTGTGGAGAAGAGCAAATCATAAAGTATAGTATAGCTTTCCCATAGGCAGAGTATTGCCTGTGGGATTTTTATGCTATTGCGCCTAAAAATAGCACATTGAGCACAAGATACCCCACAAGCAACACGCACAAGACCCCAAGCAATGTCACAAGGAGTATAAACAGCCACACGAACTTAAACAGCTTGCGAAACACCGACAAAAATATTATGCCGAGAACACCGAGCACGAGCAAAATCTCTGCGGATAAAACAGGCATTAAAAGCACCTCCGTTTTCATTGTGTTGTTTACACCGCCATAGAAAATTGTTATACACATTTGCACCGCTATTGAAAATAGTAATATAGGACAAAAAGCAAAGGTATTACATTGACATTTCAAGGGTAATATTGCATGATAAGCTGAACGTGATGTATATAATCAAGGCTATATAGCCGATGTGAATGATAAAAAAGAAAAATCTATGGAGGTGGCGACTATGCCGCAAACAAATGAAAATATGCAGGGGATAAAAAAAGGGCTTGTTGTGGTTGTGGCGTCGGATTGCTTTGGGAAAGGCAGTGAGGAGCTGGGCAAAAACCTCATGAAAACCTTTATGTATTCGCAGAGCGAGGCGGATGTGCGCCCGCAAACCATGCTGTTTTTGAACGACGGCGTTATGCTTACGAGCAAAGGCTCTGCCGTTTTGGAGCATCTTTTGGCGCTGGAGAGCGCAGGAACCGAAATATACACCTGTGGTGCGTGCCTTGACTACTACAAAATACAGGATGCGCTTGCGGTGGGAAAAGTGACAAACATGTACAGCGTGGTGGAAATGATGAACGAAGCGGAGAGTGTCATAAATTTATGATAAAAGGCGACACTGGATTTCATGTGGTTACGTTTGCGTCGGTAAGCTACGCAATAACTGCCGAAAAAATGATGGAGAATTCGGCGGATATAAAGATGATTCCCACGCCAAGGGAAATTACGGCGAGCTGTGGCATGGCGCTTCGCATAGACGGATGCTCGGGCGAAGAGGCCTTAATGCTTTTTCATCGCATGGAGGATGCACACGGCTTGTACCTGCTTGGGCCTAAAATAGAGGGGAAGCGAAACGCGAGCTTAATTTGTGTAAAAAATACATAATAATTCACCGTAAATTAGCATGAAAATGCAAGTACTGAAACATTATTCCCAAATAAAAGGAGCGAAAATCCTATGAAATATAACAGCACAATAAACTCCAAAAAAATACGTGAGGATGCAGAGCGCTACTATAACAGCGGCTTTTTTTGCTCGGAGGCGGTGGTGGCAAGCATAAGAGAAAACTTTGGCCTTGATATACCGGAGGATATTGTCAAGGTGGCCTCCGGTTTTCCCGTGGGTATTGGCGGCGCAAAGTGTGTGTGCGGCGCTGTCAGTGGGGGGATTATCGCCCTCGGCATGGTTTTTGGTCGCTCCAAGGCGGGGGATGAAAAGGTGGGGCTATGTATGAAGCTCAGTGCAGAATTGCACGACTTTTTCAAAGGTAAAAACAAGGTGCTATGTTGCAGAGTGCTTACCGCAAAGCACACGCTCGGCTCGCCCGAGCACATGCAGCAGTGCACCCGATTCACGGGCGAAATAGCACAAAAAACGGCCGAAATAATAGCACGTGAGCTAATGATAAAGGATGATGCCGTAGCATAGCATGATAGTAGATACGTCTGCGACTTGTGCGCAAGCGGATTATATGCTAATATTTTAATAGATTGTCCGCCGAATAAAACAGTTTTATTTGTTCGGCGGGCTTTATTATACAGCCTGCTTGCGAGAGGGGAGCGAAAGAGGATGAAACTTACAGACCTAACCCAAAATGCAGGGTGAGCCGCCAAGATAGGCCCCGGGGCCTTGGCACAAGTTTTGTGCCATTTGCCAAAGTTTAGTGACCCTAACTTGATAGTTGGGTTTGAAAACAGCGATGATGCGGCGGTGTATCGTATAAATGACGACACTGTGATGATTCAAACGGTGGATATTTTTCCGCCGGTGGTGGATGACCCATACATTTACGGGCAGATAGCGGCCACAAACTCGCTGAGTGATGTGTACGCCATGGGTGGTGAGCCGAGGCTGTGCATGAACATAATGTGCCTACCGGAGGACCTGCCCAAGGAGGATGTAAAGGGGATACTCGAGGGCGGCTACAACAAGGTGCTGGAGGCGAACGCAATTATTGCGGGCGGGCACACACTAAAGGACAAAGAGCCGAAATACGGCCTGTGTGTCACGGGGTTTACATCGCCTGAAAATATACTTGCCAACGATGGACTACGGCAGGGAGACCTGCTTATACTGACAAAGCCGCTGGGAAGTGGGGTGCTGAACACCGCAAATAAGGCACAGCTACTTTCGCAGGACGAGCAGAGCGAGCTTATGCAGTACATGTGTGCGCTGAATAAATATCCGTATGAAATTATGCGCAAATTTTCGGTGAATGCGTGCACGGATGTTACCGGCTTTGGGCTTTTGGGGCACGCACACGAGATTGCAACGGCAAGTAAGCTGTCCATAAAGATTTTCGCTGAAAGTGTACCGCTCATGAGCGGGGCGGGCGAGATGGCAAAGATGGGCATAATACCCGCAGGCGCATACGCCAACAGGGACTTCCTAAATGACAAGGTGAGCGTTTCAAAGGACGTGCCGCTGTTTGTCTCCGACCTGCTTTTCGACCCGCAGACTTCGGGCGGGCTTTTGATTTCGGCGAGCGAGAGCGAGGCACAAAAGCTTGTTCGTGCGCTGAAGGACTCCATGCAGGGTGTGGAAATAGTGGGGCAGGTGCTATCGGCAGAGGACAAAAGCGTGATAGTGGAGTAGCCTCAAAAATACGTTTCAAGAATATATTTTGCAAAAACCTCGAAATTGCCCTTCGGATTTTCGAGGTTTTTGTGTTTTTTAAGCCGGTGAATCAGGTGTGAATTTCGAGATAATTAACATGGATTTTTAACTGTTTTTTATCGCCTTGTGTATGCAGTGGCTCACATAGGAAATATCTTCGGGTGTGTTAAAATACCCAAAGGAAAAACGGACGGTTCCATGCGGATAAGTTCCAAGAGTCTTGTGAGCTAAAGGTGCACAATGTAGTCCGCACCTTGATGAAATGCCGTATTCTCTCTCTAAAATAAAGCTCATTTCGGCGTTGTCCGTGTGGGGGAAATTCAGCGACACCACCGAGCACCTATTTTGTGTATCTTGTGGGCCGATGATGTCGGCGCCGCTTAAATTTTTCATATTGTCAATGAAAAGCGAGGTGAGGTGTCGCTTCTTTTCGCCTATTGCGGCAAGCCCCTCTTTTTTTATAAAGGCAAGGCTGTGCTTTAGCCCGATTATCCCCGGAATATTCATGGTGCCGGGCTGGAATTTATCCGGCATAAAGTCGGGCATTATTTCCTTGTCCGAAATGCTACCCGTTCCACCTGCAATTATGGGGTCTATGCTTTGCGCCAGCCGCTCACTTAGAACAATTCCCCCAAGGCCTTGCGGTCCCATCAAACATTTGTGTGCAGGGAACACAAGCCCGTCTATGTGTTGCGCTTGCATGTTAATACTCTCGCTTCCTGCTGTTTGTGCGCCGTCCACCACGAAAAAGACACCCTGCTCTTTGCACACTTCGCCCACCTCTTTTATGTTTGAGATAGCGCCGCAAACGTTGGAGGCGTGCGTCATTATGACAATGCGAGTGTTTGGGCGAATTAGTTTTTTCACATCAGCCGCATGTAGATAGCCGCTTTTATACGCAGGGGCTTTGCTCCATTGCACGCCTTTTTTGCAAAGCTCGCTCAGCGGGCGTGCCACGGCGTTGTGCTCCATGGAGGAGCTTATGACATGCTCACCACTGCGCAAAAGCCCACACAGCACCATGTTCATCCCCCATGTCGCCCCGGGGGTAAACACGACGTTTTTTGCGATATTAAAGCCGAAAAGCTCGCACAGCATCTCACGTGTTTCAACAACCTCACCCTCAAGTGTGTATGCCTTTGTGTAGCCGCCTCGGCTTATATTCACTCCGTTTGTGTCTATGTGTTTTCCTATCACCTCGCCCAGCCCGGGCGCTTTAGGAAAAGATGTGCTGGCGTTGTCACAATATACTTGTTTCATGGTTTTTCATTTTCCTTTTGGGTTGTTGCAAAATAGTGTTGCGCTGAAAACTATAAAAAGTCGGCGAAAATAATATGTAAAATAATAAGCAAAAATATCATGCGCCACTTTTGTTTAATCAGCAATATTTGTGCGGTAATTAAAAAACATTGCATAAATTTGCGACTAAATATTTAGCACGTGATAATGTGCTTTGTGCGTAAAACAAAACAGTATAAAAGCCTGTAAAATAATACATTTTATGGTATGATTATGTTAATGAAATATCAGCAAAATAACAGTGTGCAAATCATGTGTAAAACAT
Organism: uncultured Oscillospiraceae bacterium; assembly: GCA_964370045.1. Taxonomy (GTDB): domain Bacteria; phylum Bacillota; class Clostridia; order Oscillospirales; family Ruminococcaceae; genus JAAYCI01. The sequence continues at coordinate 46,276 of CAYJGZ010000011.1, read as the reverse complement.
TACACTAAAAAACACACAAGAAAGGATTTTCAAACATGGAAAAGATGGTAATTGATGCACGTGGCTGCGCCTGTCCCGAGCCTGTGATAAGGGTGAAAAAAGCGCTTGCAGGCGGTGAGGGAGCGCTACTTGTGATGGTGGACAATAATGTTGCGGTGGAAAATATCACCCGCTTTGTGACGGGTAGGGGACATACGCTAAGCGTAGAGGAAATTTCGGGTGAATTTCACATCACTGTGAATATTTAGGAAGTTGCATATTTGGGAACAAGTTTTCCGATGCGCTATTGCTATTCGGCATCAGGTGCAGGCGGTGCGATGCTCTGCGTGATAAAGCTTTTGAACGCATCCGCCGCAGGGGACAAAACCGTGTTTTTTCCGTAGACCATATAAAACTTTCGCTTTTTTGAAAAGCCCTCTATGGAGAAAATTTTCAGGCGGTTGTTGCCGCTGTTTAGCTCGGCAGTTTTTTTGGAGATGATGGATACGCCGGCCCCCGCCGCCACAGTGTTGATTATTGCGGCACTGCTGTTTGTGCGTGCAATCACGTTCAGCGCCTTTCCGCTGTACCCTTTTTTTTGCATTTCCGCCTCGAATTTTTTCACAGTGCCGGAGCCTGTTTCACGCAGGACAAACGGCTCACTTATAAAGTCCTCTACACACAGCGTACTTTGCGACATTTTTGAAAATCTTTCGCAGCAAGGCGTGATTAAAACATCCTCGTCCTCGAAAATTTCTTCGTAAATCATGTTTGTGGCATCTGTTTTATTGCCTACAAATGCAAGCTCCCCACGCCGCGCAGCTAAATTTTCGAGTGCGTTTACGCTGTCCGACTGCTCTATATAAAACTTTATTTTGTCGTGTTTTTTGGAAAAGTCGGCTATGATTTCAGGCAAAAAAACCTGTGCAGGCACAGTGGAGGATTGCAACTCCACTATGCCAACAGGTTCTTTTTGCATATCCATGGCGGCTTGTGCCGCTTTTGAGCGAATATTTAACATATTTAAGGCATATTTATAAAATTGCTGACCTTGCGATGTGGGCAAAACTTCCTTGCCGGTGCGCTCGAGTAGCTGTACCCCAAGCTCCTTTTCAAGCGAGCTGATGTGCACGCTGATGGTAGGCTGTGTGACGAAAGAAGCGTCTGCCGCCTTGGAAAAACTTTTGTGCTTTACTACGTTTACAAACGCTTCTATGTGCCTAAACTCCATGTGAAAGCCTCTCCTTGGTGGTTGGTGTATTTGCGAGCAGTGCAAACAGTACAAAGAAAAATCGAAATAAATATCGGGTAAATCAAGAATGATTTTACTGCGATTTTAGAGCAAATAAAAACCGCTTATTTACGCTGTCTCTACGGGGCGATAATACCACTCTATGATATAGCTTTTCATCGCCTCTTCATCCATCACATACACATTGTCCACCATCTCGCCCTCCATTATCATGAGGTCCATTTCGTCCGCTGTTAAAAATGCATAGCCCATATACACCATCTCTCGAAAGCTCATATCGGTGGTGAGGTGGGGGGAAACAGTATCGTACAAATCGAATGCGATGAAGGGGTTTTCAAAAATGCGCTGCTTTACTGTGTCCAAAAGCGCAAAGAAAAACTCACGCTGGCGCACCATGCGGTCAAGGTTGTTGCCCGTCATTAGCGTGGCACTGCGCTGGCGCAGGTATTGCTCCGCCATTTCGCCGTCCAAAAGATACCGCTCGCCTGCCGCCACGCCCGCAATCTCCGCAAAGTCGGCAGTTACGTTCACCTCAACACCGCCCAAAATATCCACAATTTCGGTTATGGCGTCCATATATACGGCGGCAAAACGGCTTATGGGTGCATCGAACAGCTCATGGCTAAGGGAGGCCGCAGTGAAGTTTCCGCCGTCCATAATGCGCTCGGGGAAAAGGGGAGACGTACCATAGGCATATGCGTTGCACAAAAAATCCTCCTGCGTGTGCGAAACACCACCGCTGACATCCTGCAAAAACACCGTGCTGTGCAAGTCTCTCGGCACGGGTAAAAGGGATACAGCGCCCGTCTTTGTGTTTAGTGTTATTAAAATAATGGTGTCTGCCTGCGGGCCGACAAGTGGGTTGTCTATCACCTGCTGTTGCACGCCCAAAAGCAGGATGCCCTGCACATCGGGGTTTAGTTCATACACTACACCCTCGTGCTCTATGCGATGCTGTGCGGCATCTATGGGCGGCTGCACTGCGCTGTATGGATTTGTATTCTCAAAAAGCCCCCATGTACAGCTGGTAAAAAACCAAAACAAAAATGCAAGTGTTAGCAAAATACCGCCAAACACTGATGATATTGTTATAATAATTTTTTTGCGTCTACTCATTGTCACTCCATAAACTCAAGATAAATATAAAATATTAGCACGAAAACATGCTTGCTCTAATTATACGATAATATTCACACAAAAAAAAGGGCAAAAACCTAAAAGTAGGTCTTGCCCTTTGTGTGTTTGTAATTAGGAATTAGATACTGTGAATGCTTAGATATAAACACCCGTCTGGGGGGAAGTGGTAGTCACTGTGGTAGTCGTTGTGGGTGCCGCATTGCGCTCCACATAGAAGCCGAACAGGGAGAAGCTTGTGGGCATCATAGTGATGTAGTTATCATACACTGATACGCTGATTTTCTCCATCTTTGTTGTGCCGTCTGCATTTTCCACCAGGTGGAAAGCGTGCACCGTGTCGTAGGAGCGAAGGTTGGCAATGTCAATGCGAATAACATTTGCCTCGCCAGCAGCAGGCTGTAGCTCAGTACCCTGTGAATCCAGAAGGAAGATGTCCATAATGCCTACGAGCTGACCCTTTGCACCCATAGACATTGCAGATGCCTGGAAATTGCTGGCGCTATTTGCCGGCACGGGCATCATTGCAAGACGGGCATTAGGTGTTACGATAGTGCTATTTGTGAAGCTGACGGTAGCATTACCGATTTGGGGGGAGGTTGCAAACGCAACCATAGGAACCATAAGCGCAAACATAAGAACCGCAACGATGGAAACAACCAATTTGTTTTTCTTCATTTCTAAAACTACCTCCTCAAAATAATGATTGAACAAGAAAGCTACATATATGTGTTTGCGTTTTTGCCATGAAATTAAGGGGTAAACACATTCACCCATATGTTATCATTGGCACGTGGGAATGTCAACACAAAATGCACAATAAATAGTCAAATAATCGATGAAATTGTGATGATGTATTGACTGATGCTGTTTCAAGGATAAAAAGATATATTATGGTGGAAAAATCCCCTAAAATATCCCACGAGCACTTGCCAAAATGCACCGTCTGTGATATACTTTATCAGCTGGAAATCCACACGCAGTGCCTTATGTGCCCGAGTGCTCGACAAGTATTGTCGGGTGGGTGCTTTCATTATAAAGGGATTGCGGAGGAAAAACAAATTTATTTTTGGAGGAACTAACATGGCAGTCGTATCAATGAAGCAACTACTCGAAGCCGGCGTACACTTTGGTCACCAAACACGCAGGTGGAACCCTAAGATGTCCAAGTACATCTTCACCGAGCGCAACGGCATTTACATCATCGACCTGCAAAAGACAGTGCGCAAGATGGACGAGGCGTACAATTTTGTGCGTGAGCTTTCCACTGCGGGCGAGATGCTTTTGTTCGTGGGCACAAAGAAGCAGGCGCAGGAGTCTATCCGTGAGGAGAGCGCACGCTGCGGAATGCCCTATGTGGACGCACGTTGGCTGGGCGGTATGCTCACAAACTTCCGCACCATCCGCCGCCGCATCGAGCGCATGGAGCAGCTGAAGAAAATGCGTGAGGATGGCACATTTGAGATGCTTCCCAAAAAGGAAGTTATCAAGCTGGAGCTTGAGATTGAAAAGCTGGAGAAATTCCTCGGCGGCGTGAAGAACATGGACCGCCTGCCCGGCGCACTGTTCATCGTTGACCCCCGCAAGGAGCACATTGCGGTGGCAGAGGCTCGCAAGCTGCACATTCCCGTTGTGGGCATTGTGGATACAAACTGCGACCCCGACGAAATCGACTATGTAATCCCCGGCAACGACGATGCTATCCGTGCTGTGCGCCTTATTTCCAGCGCTATGGCAGATGCTATCCTGGAGGGTCGTCAGGGCGAGCAGATGGAAGAGGCCGCATCCGAGGATATGGCCGAGGCAGCCGAGGCATAAGAAACCAAAACCTGTTTATATAACTGTATAAGGAGAGCAATAGATATGGCATTTACCGCACAGGACGTTAAAGAGCTGCGCGAGAGCACCGGCTGTGGCATGATGGACTGCAAAAAGGCGCTGACCGAAGCAGATGGTGATATGGAAAAAGCGGTTGCGCTACTGCGTGAAAAGGGGCTTGCCGCCGCAAATAAAAAGGCGGGACGCATTGCCAGCGAGGGCATTGTGTGCTCCATAACGGATGCGGACACACAGGCCGGCGCAATGGTAGAGGTGAACAGCGAAACCGACTTTGTTGCGAAAAACGAAAGCTTTAGGGAGTTTGTACAGCAGCTGGCAGAGGTAGTGCTGAAAAACGACCCCGCCGATGTGGACGCACTTTTGAAGCTACCCATGAACGACAGAACCGTTGAGGCTGAGCTGCAAGAGAAGATTCTTGTTATCGGCGAGAACCTGAAGATTCGCAGGTTTGTGCGCTTTTCGGGCATCAACTGCTCCTATGTGCACAGCGGCGGCACCCACGGCGTGCTTGTTCAGTTTGACACAAGCGATGACGTGGCAAAGAGCCCCGAGTTTGCTGCGTTCGCAAAAGACGTAGCTATGCACATTACTGTCTTCAACCCCCCATACATGCGCCGTGAGGATGTGCCTGCGGAGATACTGGACAAGGAAAAGGAAATCCTGAAAACACAGGCAATCAACGAGGGCAAGCCGGAGAATATCGCCGAAAAGATGGTTATCGGCCGCATCAACAAATACTACGAGCAAAACTGCCTGCTGGAGCAGAAGTTTGTGCGTGACGACAAGATTTCCGTACAGCAGTATGTGGATGATACCGCAAAGAAGCTGGGCGGAGACATCAAGGTGCTGGGCTTTGCTCGCTACGAGAAGGGCGAGGGCCTTGAAAAGAAGGAAGAGGATTTTGCAAGCGAAGTTGCCGGCATGATGAAGTAGAAAATGCCTGTAAAAGCTTGAAAACGTATTTCTTATACCCATCGGAACATCTCCGATGGGTATTTTAGTGCAAAAACGGAAAGCAGTTGTGAAAAACACCCTGTTTGTGGGATAATAATGTTTGCCTTTTTTGCAGTAATGTGCTAAAGTGTAAAAGCGGGTGATTCAAATAGGTGAGCACATAGGGTGTGTTGTGGTTTTGCCCTAAGGCAATACCGCACAATTACCGGCGAATGTCTTTGCACTCATCTTGCCCCGAAAATTTCCGCCATATTTTACAAAAATTTTCTCGGTGTAATTAAGTACAATAATTATGCGGTGTTGCCCTAAAAAATCAATTAAATATTCGCATAAAATACAAAAGAAATATTATTAAATCCGTTTTTAGGGGGGATGTGCGCAATGACAGATAAAGGCTTCAAGCGTGATGAACATACCGATGCACTTTTTAAGGCGATACTTTCACTGGGGAGCGTGGAGGAGTGTTACGCCTTTTTTGAAGATTTATGCACGATGAAGGAGCTTGCGGACATGACCCAGCGCATCCGTGTAGCGAGGATGCTTTTGGAGGGCGCTACCTACGAGCAGATTGTGAAAACGGTGGAGATAAGCACCGCCACCATCAGCCGCATAAACAGGTGCATACAGTACGGCGAGGGCGGATACCGCACCGCCATTGAGCGCATTTCACAGCCATAAAAATAAAAAAGCAAAAAATTGCAATAAATAAAAGCCGCAATTACTTTCCGAAAGGTGGAAAGGTTGCGGCTTTTTTGTGATTTTTTAGCTGTTTTGTAAAAATAAAATCCATGTGACAAATGATTTTGCGAGATTTTTTGATGGATAGTGTCCTCATGAGCCTAAAAATGGACGGCTGAACACTCGTGACAGCACTATCTATTTTTTCAAAAACGACCGACGCCCTTTTTTGATTTTCTCCTTTGCGTTGCGCTTTATAGCTTTTGTGTAGATTTTCAAAACAGCGGTGGTGAACTCGGGTATTCCGTAGCGGTGAGCATACTTCACAACTCCGCTACGACGTTTCTTTTTATCGGCAGCGGAGAGCGAGGCGTGGCCTTGCACAATTTCTTTGAACTGTTCTACTGTGTGAAACTCCTCGCCGTTTATGCCCTGCTTGATTTGCTGGCGGTTGTTGGGGTCGTACCGTTGCACAGCGTACAGCCCGCTTGCATTTGCCTCCAAAAGGGAAATGGAGTTCATCTCGCTGGTGGATGCGGTGGTGAACAGCTTGCACGCCTGATAGTAGGGGGGGATTTCATCGTGCTCCACACGACCAAGGAGTAAAATTTGCTTTTCGGCATTTAGGCGAGCTATCTGTGCGGCAATTTTTTCCTTTTCGGGGCCGTCACCAATGATGAGCAGCTTGTACTTGGGCTCATCCTTAAAAGCTTTGTGAAAATAATCCACCAGCACATCAATGCTTTTTTCTTCGCCCAAGCGCCCTACAAAAACAAGCGGAATATCTCTGGTTTTTATGCCAAGGCGATCCTTCACACTTTTTACATCGTCGGTGGGGATATTCCTCTCGTTGAAGATGCTAAGGTCAACCGTGTTTGGGATTACATGCACCTTGCGGCGCACTTTTAATATGTGATTCAAAAAGTGAGCCACCTTTTCGGAGGGGCCGATAATCTCGGTGGTGCTACGTGCTATACCACGGAAATATGCGTGCGCCATGGGGCGTGTGAAGCGCAGTGTTTTCTTGGGAAACAGGTAAAAAAGATAATCGTCGTACATGGTGTGTAGTGTGTACACTATGGGTAATTTCATCATACGTGCGCAGTAAAGCGCAAAAATCCCTATGCTGAACTCTGTATGTGTGTGCAAAACATCGGGGTTGAACTTGCGGATAATATCCAGCCGCTCACGGTTCATTGGGTTTGCTATGCCGTAGCCGTACATCTTTTCCATCGGCCTTGCGGGGCAATACAGCACATCGTCCTCTATATAGTGTCGCTTTGCGGTGGGGCTTAACGTGACGATAAGCACGTCATGTCCTGCCTGCTTTAGGCCTGTGTACAGCGCCTGCACATGGGTGATTACGCCGCTGATATACGGATAATATGTTTCGGTAAAAATGGCGATGCGCATAAACTGCCTCCATTAAAATTAAAAAATGCGTACACTGTAAATTGCATATCTAATGTATAAGTATACCATATTTTTGCAAAAGTGGCAAAACATATGCGGTGGGAGCGTGAATAAAAGCGGTGATTTGCGTTGCTTGGTAAGACAGAACATTTACGGTATTTGAAAATATATCAAAAATAAGGTATAATTTAGGCAAGATATCCCTCGTTTTGGGATAACTGCAAGTTCCATTTTATGTATTTAGTGGGTGATTGATAGCCCCTTGATTGAATTACCACAAAATAGTTTGAATCAAAAAACAGCCTTATACTATATTACTTAATCGGAAGGGTGACGCTATATGGCACAGTACTCGATACCACTGGGAAAGCTTGTAAAAAGATTGAACCTTGGAGTTTCCTACTCGCCGCAGGAGGACCTGAATAAAATACTGATTTACACCTCGGAGGTAAACCGCCCCGGGCTTATGCTTGTGGGATATGAGGAGTTTTTCGATGCTACCCGTATTCAGATTTTGGGAAATGCAGAGATGAGCTATCTGCGCCATCACTTGAATGATGAACAGCGCAGGGAGCGCATAAAGGCACTGGTAAGCGCAAAGCCGCCTATGGTGGTGGTTACCCGTGGGCGTGAGGTTTTTGCGGAGCTTGTGGAGTATGGCGAGGAATTTGAGGTGCCGATTGTCACCACCACCGAAACCTCCTCCGAGTTTACAAGCAGTGCTTTGGCTATACTAAATGTAGAACTTGCCCAAAGGGTGACAAGGCACGGCGTGCTGGTGGAAATATACGGCGAAGGTATATTGATTTTGGGCGAGAGCGGCGTGGGAAAAAGCGAGACGGCCGTGGAGCTTTTGAAAAGAGGGCACCGCCTTATTGCGGATGATGCGGTGGAGCTGCGCAAGGTGTCCAGTAGTACTATATTCGGGCAGGCGCCTGAAAATATTCGCCATTTTATAGAGCTACGAGGCATAGGCTTTATAAATGTGGCGCGTGTGTTTGGCAGCGGCGCTGTGAAAAACACCAGCAAAATAGACCTTGTGGTGGTGCTGGAGCCGTGGGATAAGGCGAAAAACTACAGCCGCACGGGCCTTGAAGATAACAATATGGACATTATGGGCAACAAAATCCCTATGTCGGTAATTCCCGTAAAGCCGGGCAGAAACCTCGCTGTTATATTGGAAATTGCGGCGATGAACAACCGCCAAAAAGTATATCTTGGCTACAACGCCGCAAAAGAACTACTGGGTAAGCTCGGCCTCAATGACGACATCACCGGTGAGGGTGTGACTGAAATATTATAACCGAATGTTTGCTTGTGTTATTTTGTGTAAAAAATTAAAGCTTTAATCAAGATAAAATACAATGAAATTAAGGGCGACAACAGCAGGCACATTATATGACAATTATTGCGGATTTACATGTTCATACAAACGTTTCAAACCATGCTCTTTCTACCCTGCAGGAGATGATGGTGCAGGCGAAATCCCTTGGGTATTTGAGCATGGCGGTGACAGACCATGCTCCTGCCATGCCCGACTCGCCTCACCCGTGGTATTTTTACACGCTTTGCAACCTGCCCTCTATTGTGGAAGACGGTTTCCTTTTGTTAAAAGGGGTGGAGGCGAATATAGTGAGCGCCGATGGCAGCCTTGATATGGACAAGTGGCTACTGAAAAGTCTTGACTGGGTGATTGCCTCTATGCACCAAGACTGCATAGCGCCCACGGACGAACAAGGCGTGACCGAAACATGGCTGCGCATCGCACAAAATCCGCTGGTGGACATGATAGGCCATGCAGAGCAACCCGTATATCCATTTGACTATGAGCGTGTGGCGAGGGCATTTGCACAAAACAACAAGGTTGTGGAGATGAACGCCGCCTCGGTGTATGTACGTCCCGGTGGGCAGGAAAATATGCGTAGGCTGGCTCTTGCGTGCAAGGATTGTGGCACTAATATTGCGATAAGCTCGGATGCTCACTCCACATACGCCATGAGCGAGCTAAGTGATGTGATTAAAATGCTGGAGGAAATTGACTTTCCTCAGGAGCAGATAGTAAATACCTCCATGAGAAGGCTTGCGCAAGAACTACAGCGTCATGGGCGAAGTGTGTCCGAACATGCTTTGAAAATTGCGGACAATCTCGAAAAAAATCAAACTTAAATGTAACAAAAACTTTATGCGTACAGCCGTTAAGGAGCATGGCATGACTTTGGAACACACCGAAAATGCAATAAAAAATCTAAAAAAATCCTTAAATTCACAGTCGATACCTTTTTTGGAAAACGAGCCGATGTGTGGGCACATTAGCTTTTGCATCGGTGGAGCGGCAGATATATTTTGTCAGCCGAAAGATGCAGAGCAACTTTTGTGTGCGCTACGCTGTGCAAAGGAGCAGAAAGTCCCCAGCTTTATTCTTGGGATGGGAAGCAATGTTTTGTTTTCGGACGAGGGCTTTAGGGGAATAGTGGTCTCTACGCTGTGTGCACTTTCGGACGTGAGCGTGCAGGGCGCACAAATATGTGCGGGTGCCGGTGTGGATTTAGCGCACCTGTGTGATATTGCACGGCGAAATGGCCTTGGCGGCCTTGAGTTTGCGTATGGAATACCGGGCAGTGTGGGCGGCGCTGTGTTTATGAATGCAGGGGCTTACGGCGGCGAAGTGAAGGACGTTTTGCACTCGGTAACCTTTTTGGATGAGGAGCTTTGCGAGGTAACTTTGCCCTGTAGTGAGCTGGCGCTTGGGTACAGAAGCTCTGCGTTTCAGGGGAAAAGTAGGTGTGTGCTGTCGGCGACGTTTGAGCTGAAAGCTGAAAATTCTGCGGAAATTTCGCTGAAAATGGAGCAAAACATGCTTGCGAGAAAGCAAAAACAGCCGCTGGAACTGCCAAGTGCCGGAAGTGCATTTAAGCGTCCCGTAGGGGCGTTTGCGGGTGCGCTTATAGATGAGTGCGGCCTGCGGGGCTACCGTGTGGGCGGTGCGGCGGTGAGCGAAAAGCACTGTGGCTTTATTGTGAATTTGGGTGGCGCAAGCTGTGCGGATGTATTAAACCTTGCAGAGCATGTGCAAGAGGTTGTGCAAAAAGAAAAAGGGTTTGTGCTTGAGCGGGAGTTTCGCATGGTGAGCGAGCAGGATGACTTTTTTAGAGAATAGCGCTTGTGCGATATATTCTTTTGTTGAGAAAAAGGACCTAAATGCTACTTTTTCGTACGTTTTCCCACATGAAGTATGCTAAAGCGAAAACAGATGACGGAGATACGGGGATGAGCTTTTCCCAAAAGGTAAAAAAGGAAATTACACAGCGCCCCATACACGGAGCGTGCTGTACCACTGCGGCGTGCTACGGCATTGCGTGCTTTGCAAAGCATTTCGATAAAGAGGGGCTTTTGTTTCACACCGAGCGTGCGTATATTGCGCAGTGGGCAAAGGCTCGCTTTCTTGATGCGGGAATTGCGGGCAGGGTGTATGTGCGCAAAACGACCCCGGCAAGCTATGAGTTTGCGGTGAGAGACGGGTACGAGCCTGAAAAGATGCTGGCACTTTTTGCGCACAGCGGCGAGGAGACCGCCGTGCGTATAAAGCGTGAAAACATACTGTGTAGCGGATGTTTTTGTGCGTTTTTGGCGGCGGCATTTGTGTGTGGCGGCGTTGCGCCCGACCCGCAAAAAGGGTACGTGCTGGAGTTTGTCTCGCCAAGGTTCCTTATGATGCGTGACTTTGAAACGCTTTTGGCAGAGCACGGCTTTGAAGCAAAAAGCGCAGTGCGCAAGGGTGCGAACGTGCTTTACTTTAAGTCGAGCGAACAGATTGAGGACCTGCTCACCAGCATGGGTGCGCAAAATGCGGCGCTGGAAATAATGAATCTAAAAGTGTACAAGGACTTTCGCAACAAGGCTAACCGCATCACCAACTGCGAGACGGCAAACATAGACAAAATTGTGCAGGCAAACAGCCAAGTAATATCGGCGATACGGCTGCTACAGCAGGAAAATGCGCTGGGTAGCCTGCCCGAGGCACTGCAACAGGCGGCACAGCTGCGTATGGAAAACCCCATGATGTCGCTGGCAGAGCTTGCGAAAGCAAGCAGCGTGCCCGTGAGCAAAAGCGGGCTTAGCCACCGCTACAAGAAAATATGTGAAAAGGCAGAGGAAATAACCGCACTGAAAAACACAAAATAAATCACCTAAAATTGTGGTGATAGTGTGCTTGTGCCGCTTTGCATTTTAGCTTGTTTTTGAGTGATTTTTTTGAATTTTGCGCAAAAAACTACTTAAAATGCTGATTTAACCGGCTTGAGCCTGATTTATTCACGATTTTATTTATTGATAGTACGTAATATTTTGGGTTGAAAAATTCATTGTTAATATCTTTGTGAAAAACGTTGAAAACTTATCTAAAATACACTGTTTGAGGAAACCCATGCCTAACACAAGGGATTTTGCACATTTACACCTGCACACCGAGTACAGCCTTTTGGACGGCGCATGCCGCATAGACAAGCTGATGCAACATCTTGCACAGCTTGGGCAAAGTGCGGTGGCCATCACCGACCATGGGGTGATGTACGGATGTGTGGATTTTTTTAAGGCGGCAAAAAAGGCGGGCATAAAGCCTATCATAGGGTGCGAAGTGTATGTCGCCACCCGTGGGCGCTTTGACAAGGTGAACCAGATGGACGGCAACTGCCATTTGGTGCTACTTTGCAAAAATGAAACGGGTTATCAAAATTTAATACGCATGGTGTCGCAAGGCTTTACGGAGGGTTTTTACTCAAAGCCACGTGTGGATAAGGAGCTTTTACAGCGTCACAGCGAGGGACTTATATGCCTTTCTGCCTGCCTTGCGGGGGAGATTCCCCGTGCGCTTTTGGCGGGGGACGAGCAAAAAGCCGAGCAGGTGGCGCTGTGGTACGAGGGTGTTTTTGGCAAGGGGAACTATTACATAGAGCTGCAAGACCATGGGCTAAAGGAGCAACGGGAGGTTTTGCCGGCGCTTATTCGCCTTGCCGAAAAGACGGGCATACCCATGGTTGCCACAAATGATGCACACTACCTGCGCAGGGATGATGCACGCATCCAGCAGGTGCTTTTGTGCGTCCAGACGAAAAAAACGCTGTCCGATGATGACAAGATGGAGTTTGGCACGGATGAGTTTTATGTAAAAAGTGCGGATGAAATGTACGAGCTGTTTTCACAGGTTCCCTCTGCGTGCGAAAACACGCTTAAAATAGCAGAAAAATGTGATTTTAATTACGAGTTTGGTGTGACAAAGTTGCCTGCATTTGAAGTGCCTAACAGCGAAAACAACGAGCAATATTTTAGGAAAATATGTGAAAGTGGCTTGCACAAATTGTACGGTGATACGCCTGATAAAGAGGTGTGCGACCGCCTTTCTTATGAGCTTGACGTAATAGTGCGCATGGGCTATGTGAATTATTACTTAATTGTTGCGGATTTTGTAAACTACGCAAAGGACACCGGCATCCCCGTAGGCCCGGGTAGGGGAAGCGGCGCGGGTAGCCTTGCCGCCTACTGCATGGGCATCACCGGCATCGACCCCATAAAATACGGGCTTTTGTTCGAGCGATTTCTAAACCCCGAGCGCATATCCATGCCTGACTTTGACATAGACTTTTGCAACGAGCGCAGGGGCGAGGTGATAGAGTATGTCAACAGAAAGTACGGCAAGGAGCATGTGGCGCAGATAATCACCTTCGGTACGCTTAAACCTCGGCAGGCGATTCGGGATGTGGCAAGGGTGCTGGATGTTCCCTACCAAAAGGCGGACACCATAGCAAAGCTTGTGCCCATGGAGCTGGGCATGACGCTGGACAGGGCGCTGAGTGTTTCCAAGCAGCTGGCGGAGGAGGCGAAGAACGACCCACAGGTGGCGGAGGTTTTGGACATTGCTCGCCGCATCGAGGGAATGCCACGCAACGCCTCCACCCATGCGGCAGGTGTGGTGATAACACCCAGCGAGGTGAGCAGGTACGTTCCGCTGGCGACAAACGATGGCGTAAACGTGACACAGTTCCCGATGGGTACTATCGAGGAGCTGGGGCTTTTGAAGATGGACTTTTTGGGCCTGCGCAACCTTACGGTTATCGAGGACGCACGGCGTATGATACAAAAGCACAGCCCCGATTTTTCGATTGAGGGTATAAGCTATGATGATGAAAAGGTGTATGCACTGCTTTCCTCGGGGGATACGGACGGTGTGTTCCAGATGGAAAGCGGCGGAATGCGTCAGACGCTAATTAGCGTTAAACCGAGTAATTTCGAGGATATTATAGCTATTATCTCGCTGTACCGCCCGGGGCCGATGGACTCCATTCCGCTTTATGCACGCAACAGGCACAACCCCTCGCAAATAAGCTACAAAACACCACTGCTTGCGCCTATATTAAACGTCACCTACGGGGTGGTTATCTATCAGGAGCAGGTAATGGAAATTTGCCGAAAGCTTGCCGGCTACAGCCTTGGGCAGGCGGACTTGGTGCGCAGGGCGATGAGCAAAAAAAAGCATGATGTAATGGAGCGTGAGCGGGAGCGCTTTATCCACGGAAGCGAGGAGGAGGGACAGCAGTGCCCCGGCTGTGTGAAAAACGGTGTGCCTGCAAAGGTGGCAAACGAAATATTTGACGATTTGACAAGCTTTGCCTCCTATGCTTTTAACAAAAGCCATGCGGCGGCGTACGCTGTTGTGTCCTATCAAACAGCGTGGATGAAATGCCACCACCCAAAGGAATACATGGCGGCGCTTTTGACAAGCGTGCAAAACTCGGGCAGCAGCAGCGGCGGCAACGGCAAGATAATCACCTACATAAACGAAAGCATCCACATGGGCATAAGCGTTTTGCCGCCCGACATAAACGAGAGCGATGCCGGCTTTACGGTGCAGTCGGGGAACATTCGCTATGGGCTGTTGGCGCTGAAAAATGTGGGTAGCGGCCTTATTGATGCCGTTGTGCGCGAGCGGGAGCAAAACGGACCGTTTACCTCGCTGTACACATTTTGCAAGCGCATGGCTGGCACGGCCATAAACTCAAAGGCGATAGAGGCTTTTATTTATGCAGGTGCTTTTGATAGAATTGAGCACAACCGCCACGCTATGGTGCGTGCGGTTGAGGGAATGCTCAAAAATGTGGAAAACGACCGCAAGCGAAACTTGGACGGGCAGGTGAGCTTTTTCGGCATGGCAGATACCGACGCAACCATGGCAGACACGTACAACATGCCAAATGTGCCCGAATACCCGAAGGATGTGCTCCTGCGACAGGAAAAGGAGATAAGCGGGCTGTTTTTGTCGGGGCATCCATTGCAGGAGTATAGCGAGGTGATAAAAAAGGTGGCCACCGCCACCATAGCCGAGCTTACGCAGGATGATGGGGAAAACGCACAGGATGCACGACGTGTGGTGCTGGTGTGCACCATTGTGCAGCTGCGCTTTTTTACCACAAAAAGCAACGATGTAATGGCATTTACCACCGTTGAGGACATGACAGCAAGCATGGAGGCACTTATATTCCCAAAGGTGCTGATGGACGCAAACGCAGTGGTGAAGGAAAACGCCGTTGTCATCCTTAGGGGGCGAATATCCTCAAAGGAGGAGGAAGCGCCCAAAATAATAGCGGATGAGGTGCTGGACATTGCGAGCGCACAGCCCGAAAAGCTAAGGGTGGCGGCATCTGCGCAAAGGCAGGGGCTGTACCTGCGTGTACCCTCCGTACAAAGCGAAGAATATCTTCAGGTGTGTAAATTGCTGGAGGTTTTTGAGGGGGATTGGCCTGTGTATTTTCGCTTTGAGGATACGCAAAAAATGACACGTGCGCCTTCGGCAATGTGGACGATAAACAACACTACAATGCTTAACGAAATGCGGGAGCTACTCGGCAAGGACAATGTGGCGGTAAGGTAAAT
This sequence comes from uncultured Oscillospiraceae bacterium, assembly GCA_964370045.1. Lineage (GTDB taxonomy): Bacteria > Bacillota > Clostridia > Oscillospirales > Ruminococcaceae > JAAYCI01. Next base: position 31,104 of record CAYJGZ010000011.1, on the reverse strand, counting down.
GCTTGTTTTATTATGATTAAATTATTCAAAAAAACAATTTTTACTGAAATGCTATGCTAAATTTAACCGTAAAACTGTTGTATATATAATGTAAAACGTGTAAAATATCTGATATGGCTGTATATTTATACATCCTATGATGCAAAAGAAAGCATCATAAAATACCAAAAATATATCTGTGAAATATTCGCAAAAAACATCCAAAAAAATGAAAGCTTGCTCATACTGAATAGGGGGAAGTGTTATGTCTGAGCCTGTGATTAAAAGGATTGGCGTACTTACAAGCGGTGGCGATGCACCCGGCATGAATGCGGCAATTCGTGCGGTGGTGCGCAGTGCGCTGGTGAAAAACATGAAGGTGTTCGGTGTTCGTCACGGCTATAATGGGCTCATCTCGGACGATATTGAGGAGATGAACATTCGCAGTGTTTCGGAGATTATCCACCGTGGCGGCACAATGCTGTACACTGCACGAAGCCCCGAGTTTATGACGCTGGCAGGCCAGCAAACTGCCGCCGCGAATTGCCGCAAGCACGGCATTGAGGCGATGGTTGTTATCGGCGGCGACGGCTCGTTCAGAGGGGCGGGGGCGCTATCAAAGCAAGAGGTGCCCTGCGTGTGCATTCCCGGCACTATTGATAACGACATCGCATGTACCGACTACACCGTAGGCTACGATACAGCGATGAATACCGCCATCGAGATGATAGACAAGCTTCGGGATACTACCCAGAGCCACGAGCGCTGTAGCATTGTGGAGGTTATGGGGCGTCACGCAGGCTACATCGCCATGAACACAGGGCTTGCCACCGGTGCGTTTACCAGCTTTATCCCTGAGGTTGAAACCGACATGGACTCTTTGGTTGAGGAAATAAAGTTTTCCCGTAAGCTGGGCAAAAAACACTTTATTATTATTGTTGCGGAGGGCACAGGACGCTCCGAAAGCATTGCCCAAGAAATTGAGGAGCGCACAGGCATTGAGAGCAGGGCTACCATCCTTGGGCACGTACAGCGTGGTGGCTCGCCCACCGTGCGAGACAGAGTGTCCGCAACAAGGCTTGGGCATCATGCGGTGGATTTGATAAGCAGGGGTGTTGTGGATAAAGTCATTGGCTTTCATGATGAAGAGCTGGTGGACCACAATATTGACGAGGCACTGGCAATGACTAAAACGCTGGATTTATCGCTTTTGGATATTTGCAATGAGCTTTCGGTTTAGGCAGTAGGTAGACTTCACGATTTGAAGTTTCCTGATATTACACGAAAATTCGTATGTTTTCATAAAGTATTATCACAAGAGGGGGCTTTGCAAAATGGATTTCGATACAGCAAAAATGCGTGCGGAAAACCTTCGCCGTGAAATATCAAAGCATAGCCGCCTTTATTATGATGAGGATGCGCCCCAAATATCCGACTACGAGTACGATGCGCTGATGAACGAGCTAAAGGCTATTGAGGCGGAGCACCCAAAGCTTGTTTTGGAAACTTCACCCACACAGCAGGTGCTGGGCAGTCCCTCCTCACGTTTTAATAAGGTGACGCACGACGTAAAAATGGAGAGCCTGCAGGATGCGTTCAGCCATGAGGATATTGCGGACTTTGGGCGGCGCACCATGGAGGCTTTTCCGAGCGCACAGTATGTGGTTGAGACGAAAATTGACGGTCTTTCGGTGAGTTTAGAGTATCAAGACGGGGTGTTTGTGCGTGGCTCTACTCGTGGCGATGGCCTTGTGGGCGAGGATGTCACGGCCAACTTGGCCACCATAGACGCACTGCCAAAGCGTCTTTCGGACGCGCCTGAATTTTTGGAGGTGCGTGCAGAGGTATACATGCCACGCAGGGCGTTTGAGCTGTTTGTTCAGCGCCAGCAGGCGGAGGAAAAGCCACTGCCCAAAAACCCACGCAATGCGGCGGCGGGTAGCCTTAGACAGAAGGATGCGGCGGTTACAGCTACACGAGGACTGTCACTTTTTGTGTTTAACATTCAGCAGATACGTGGCAAAACTTTGAGCACACACGCCCAAAGCCTTGACTACTTGGCGCAGATGGGATTTCCTGTAAGCCCTCGCTACTGTGTGGTAAACAGCATTGAGCAGGTGCTCGACGAAATAGATGAAATCGGCAGACTGCGCGGAAGCCTCGAGTATGAAATCGACGGTGCTGTGGTAAAAGTGAACGATATTTCCCAGCGTGAAGAGCTGGGGAGCACCAGCAAGTATCCACGTTGGGCCATTGCGTTTAAGTATCCGCCGGAGGAAAAGGACAGCTTGCTAACGGATATTGAAATAAGCGTGGGGCGCACAGGTGTTTTGACACCCACTGCTGTTTTTGAGCCGGTGCTACTCGCGGGAAGTACGGTTTCACGTGCGATTTTACACAATGAGGATTACATAAAACAACTTAATGTGCGTATCGGAGACACCATACGAGTACGCAAAGCAGGGGATATAATTCCCGAAGTTGTGCAGGTGGTAAAGCAGGGTGAGGGAGATGTGCCGTTCGAGATGCCATCGCATTGCCCCTCCTGCGGCGATGTGGTAACACGCTTACCTGATGAGGCGGCTTTGCGCTGTCACAACCCCGAATGCCCTGCACAAATTTTCCGCAATTTGGTGCATTTTTCCTCCCGTGGGGCTATGGATATAGAGGGATTGGGGCAGGCGGTGTGCGCACAGCTGATAGAAAAAAGCTATGTTGCAAATGCGGCGGACATTTACAGCCTAACGCTTGAACAGCTTTTGACGCTGGATAAGTTTAAGCAAAAGGCGGCGGGAAACCTTTTGTCCGCCATTGAGCGGAGCAAATCCGCAAACTTGGACAGGTTGATTTTTGCCATGGGCATACGAAATATAGGCAGTTCCGCCGCACAGTTACTTGCCGAGCACTTTGAAAACATGCAGGCACTCATGCAGGCGGACGTGCAGAACATTTTAGACATCGAGGGATTTGGGCTTGTTTCGGCGAGCAGTGTTGTGGATTTTTTAACAAAGGACGGAAGCAAGGATTTAATCAAAAAGCTGGAGCAAGCCGGAGTGAATATGCGTTACATCGGCGAAAGAAAGCTTAATACCTTTACAGGCAAAACCTTCGTAGTGACGGGCACTTTGGCCACGCTTTCACGTGATGAGGCCAAGGCGCTTATCGTAAAGCACGGAGGAAAGGCCGCAGGAAGCGTGAGCAAAAACACAAGCTACCTTTTAGCGGGCGAGGCCGCAGGCTCAAAGCTTGACAAAGCGCAGTCGCTGGGTGTTGAGGTTATTGACGAGGCACAGTTTATGCATATGATTAAGGAGTGAAGCAAGGTGGAAATTGACGTTAGGCATGTGGCGAAGCTGGCAAAGCTGAAAATTCCGGAGGATAAGCTGGAGAGTTTTTCTGCGGAAATGGCGGCCAGAGTAAAAGAAGTGGAAAAATTACCCGAAATAACCGACGCAACAGCGTTACTTGACCCACAGGATATGATGTGCCTGCGGGAAGATGTAGTTTTGCCGAGTATGCCCCGTGAGGATATTCTTCAAAATGCGCCACAGGCGGCGGCAGGTTGTTTCTTGGTTCCCAAAACGGTAGATTGAGGTGTGGGTTAAATGGGATTAAACAAAAAAACTGCGCATGAATTGGCGCAGATGCTCAGAGCCGGCGAAGTGAGTGCGCAGGAAATTGCGCTTCAGACGCTGGAAAATATGAAAAAGACGGAAAAGCTTGTGGATGCGTTCATATCCATAAGCGAGGAAAAGGCGCTTGCGCAGGCAAAAGCCGTGGATGAAAAAATAGCCAAAAATGAGAAAATAGGTGCACTTGCAGGCATTCCGATAGGAATAAAGGACAACATTTGCACAAAAGGTGTTGCCACTACCTGTGCATCTCGTATGCTGGAAAATTTTGTGCCGCCTTATGACGCAACGGTGATGCAAAAACTATACGATGCGGATGCTGTGATGGTGGGCAAGTGCAACCTTGATGAGTTTGCAATGGGCTCTTCCTGCGAAAACTCCTACTTTAAGGTGTCTAAAAACCCGTGGAACTTGCAGTGCGTGCCGGGCGGCTCCTCCGGCGGAAGTGCCGTTGCGGTGGCCGCAAGCCAAGTGCCCATATCACTGGGCAGTGACACGGGTGGCTCGGTGCGTATGCCTGCAGCTTTTTGCGGAGTGGTTGGACTGAAGCCCACCTACGGTGCAGTTTCAAGGTATGGGCTTGTTGCTTTTGCGTCTTCGCTGGACCAAATTGGCCCGTTTGGACGCTGTGTAGATGACGTATCAATGTTGTTTTCTGCCATAAGTGGAGCGGACCACGCCCATGACGCCACCAGCAAGGACTTTACGTTTGATACAAATATAGCAGGTTCGGTCAAGGGGCTTCGCATCGGCGTGCCCAAGGAATATTACGGCGACGGCGTTCAGCCGCAGGTGCGCAAAAAAGTTTTGGACGCAATAGAGGCGCTTCGCCTTGCAGGCGCTGAGGTGAAGGAGGTGTCGTTGCCGTTTGCAGAGTATGCGCTTTCGGTGTATTACATTATATCTTCGGCGGAGGCATCCTCCAATTTAGCACGATATGACGGCGTAAAATATGGGTTTTCCGCAGGGGCTGAGGGCGGACTTGAAAACATGTACATAACCACCCGCAGCGAGGGATTCGGAGACGAGGTAAAGCGACGCATCATGTTGGGAACGTATGTGCTGTCCAGCGGACACTATGATGCCTATTACAAGCGCGCAAAGCTTTTACAGCGCACTATCGCACAAAAATTTGAGCAAGTATTTGAAGAATGCGACTTGCTTGCCACCCCGACAGTTCCCACCACCGCCTTCAAGGTGGGCGAAAAAACCAACAACATGCTGGAGCAAATCGCAAGCGATGTGTGCACGGTGCCCATAAACATTGCAGGACTGCCCGCAGTGAGCGTTCCTTGCGGGTTTGGGGAGGACAACCTGCCGATAGGAATGCAGCTTATCGGCCCGAAGTTCAGCGAACAGCGAATACTAACGGCGGCCAAATGCTATGAGCAGATAGTGGGCGGCTTCGCAGTGAAGGAGATGGGATAATGAGCACGGGTTATGAAGTGGTAATCGGGCTTGAGGTTCATGCGGAGCTTTCTACTAAGAGTAAAATTTTCTGCGGCTGTAAAAATGAATTTGGCGCAGAGGTGAACACGCTGTGCTGTCCCGTCTGCACCGGAATGCCGGGCGCTCTGCCTGTTTTGAATGGGCAGGTTGTGGAATATGCTGTCAAGATGGGTCATGCGTTAAACTGCAGTATTAACAATATTACGAAGCAGGATAGGAAAAATTACTTTTATCCTGACCTACCTAAGGCATATCAGATAAGCCAGTTTGATGTGCCGATTTGCGAAAACGGCTACATCGACATCATGGTAAATAATGAAGTTAGGCGTATAGGCATCACACGTATTCACATGGAAGAGGATGCGGGAAAGCTGGTTCACGATGCCGAAAGCGACGGAACTCTTGCGGACTACAACCGCTGTGGTGTGCCCTTGATTGAGATAGTTACAGAGCCGGACATGCGTAGCGCTGACGAAGCAAAAATAACGATGGAAAGCATAACACAGATACTCCTGTACCTCGGAATTTCGGATGCAAAGATGCAGGAAGGCAGTGTGCGTGCGGATGTGAACGTGTCTATAAGACCATACGGGCAAAAGGAATACGGCATCCGTACCGAGATGAAAAACGTAAACAGCTTTGCGGCGGTGCATCGTGCTATTGAATATGAGGTGGCACGCCAAATAGAACTGCTTCAAAGTGGCAAAGAGGTGGAGCAGCAGACACGCCGCTGGGATGACAACAAGGGCAAAAGTACTGTTATGCGCACCAAAGAAGATGCGCAGGATTATCGCTATTTCCCCGACCCAGACCTACTAACCTTTGCGATTTCTGCTGAAAAAGTGACAGAACTTAAAGAGGAGCAGCCTGAGCTACCGTTGCAAAAATTCCAGCGCTACATGCAGGATATAGGGCTTTCAAGCTACGACGCACAACTGCTGTGTGCACAAAAAGAACGTTCAGACTTTTTCGATGCGGCGGTTGAGATTGACAAAGCACAGGCAAAGGCCGTCGCCAACTGGCTACTTGGAGATATTCTAAAGCTACTCAACGACCGCAAGCTTGCACTTAGCGACACACAGCTGACCCCTAAGAACCTTGTACTCATGCTGGCGATGATTGACAAGAAGGAAATTTCTAATACAGCGGGTAAAACCGTACTGGAAGTGTTGATTGAAAAAGACGTATCACCGTCGGATGTTGTGAAGGAAAAAGGGCTTGCACAGATAAGCGATACAGGTGCACTAAATGGTATTGTGCAGACAGTCCTGCAAAACAATCCCAAGGCTGTTGAGGATTATAAGAGCGGCAAGCAGAATGTCATCGGCTTTTTGGTGGGGCAGTGCATGAAAGCAAGCGCCGGACAGGGCAACCCGGGTGTTATGAAAGAGCTTTTACAAAAGGCAATGTCGTAGAATATACTTCTTGTAAATTCAATGTTTTGTCAGTTCTCTTTTTCAGCAAATAACGCAATATCAATTCGCTTAACTGTCTGTGATTATGTTTTAACCGCATATTTACTTAAAGTTTATTTGTTATATATCTCTTTTTCATGCTTGCAAAAGTATGCTATTTTCGTGTACAATGTATATGACAATCTTAATTCGAGAAATAAGTATACGTGTTTTTTTAATATAAGGTTGTTTGTTGTACCTCGTGTGCATAACTGATGATATATCGAAGTAAAGGAGGCTGTTTAACATGGAAAATTTTAATTCTCATATGCCAAGCAGCAGCTTGAAAATATCTAGCGATGTGATAGAAAAAATAGCACATCAAGCGACATTAGAAGTGAGCGGAGTTGCGGATGTGGTGCCTTATGCAAATGAAGGGCAAGCGCTGAAAGATAGGTTTATACAGCGCAAACCTGTAAGTGTAGAGGTAAAGAACGATGTAGCGGATATTGAGGTCTCTATTATGGTGAACTACGGGAGTAAAATTCCCGAGCTTAGCGAAAAGATACAAAAAAATGTTAAGGATGCGGTTCAGGGAATGACAAGCATTTCTGTGGCAAATGTAGATGTAATTGTCGCAGGGCTGGCGGCCGATTCTCTGCCTACAGGCGTAGAAGAATGACAAGAAGACAAGATAGAGAAAACGCATTTATAGCATTATTCGCATTTTCTTTTGGGGAATTGCCTGAAAATTTTGTTAAAACATCACGTGAAGAAAACGAGCCTTTTGCAGTGGCCGAGTTCGGCGAAGGTCTTGTGACTGCGTATCAGAACCATGCGCAGGAAATAGACGATGCGATTGAAGGAAAGCTCAAGGGCTGGAAATTTAATCGTCTACCTAAGGTGAGTCTATCCATACTGCGCCTTGCAATCACCGAAATAATGTATGGTGAGCCGGACATGGACAGCGTGGTAATCAACGAGGCTGTGGAAATTGCAAAAAAGTACGGTGGGGATGATGACTATCAGTTCATCAATGGTGTTTTGGGTGCACTTTCTCGTGAAAAACCCTCTGATAATGCTTGTGTTCAACCTACCGAAACTGACGGTGAAATCACACCGCAAAACACATAGCCTATGTATACTTTAGGCATAGACACCAGCAATTATGCAACCTCTTTGGCCGTTGTTGAAAACGGTTCTAAAGAGGTTGTGTGCGCATACAAGCAGTTACTTTCTGTTGGGGAAGGAAAGCTTGGCTTGCGCCAAAGTGATGCGGTGTTCGCTCACGTGAAAGCACTTCCGTCTTTGATGGAACGTGTGAAGAACGCAGTGTCTTTAGGCGAAATAAATTTCGTTGGTGTGTCTGAAAAGCCAAGGGATTTGCAGGGTTCGTATATGCCCTGTTTTTTGGCGGGAATGTCTGCAGCAAAGGCTTTTGCGCTTGGACGAGGTGCGCACCTTTACACTACAAGCCATCAGGCAGGGCACATAATGGCGGCACTGTATGCAACCAAAATACCGTTGCTTATTCATGAAAAATGTATATTTTTTCATTTTTCAGGCGGTACAAGTGAGATGCTTTTGGTGCATGGCTCAAATGTTATCAAAAGGCTTGGTGCAAGCCTCGACCTTTATGCGGGGCAGGCTGTGGACCGATTGGGTGCAAAGCTTGGCCTTGCGTTCCCCTCGGGTATTTGCCTTACAGAACTGGCCGAACAGTGCACTGAAAAAATCACGCCCAAGTCATCCGTTGTGGGCATGGACTGCCATCTGTCGGGGCTTCAAAATCAGTGTGAGCGCCTTTTGCAGGATGGCTTGCCTGCCGCATATGTCGCTCGATATTGTCTCGAGTCTATTGCAAAGACTGCGCAAGGAATGCTTAGAGCGGCACGTTGTGAATATCCTAACTATCCTGTTGTGATGGCAGGCGGTGTAATGAGCAGTACTGTTATCAAAAATTACATCCAGTATAACAACGATGATGTGTACTTTGTGCCACCTGAATATTCTTCTGACAATGCGATTGGTGTGGCGCTTATTGCAGCGGAGCAAGGAGAGCAACATGGCTGAAATCATTGCGGTGTCAGCGCTAAACAAATATGTGCGTTCTATTTTAGAGAGTGATTCAAACCTTGAAAGCATTGCGATTTCTGGCGAAATTCGCAATTTTAACCGCAATTCAAAGACGGGACATTGTTATTTCAGCTTAGGTGATGATAAGGCCACTGTGCGCGCGGTTATGTTTCGTTCAAGCGCACAGATGCTTGCTTTTTCTCCTGTAAATGGCATGAGCGTGGTTGTCCGTGGTAAAATAACCCTTTATGAAAAAGACGGTGCTTTTCAAATTTACGTAGAGTATATGTTTGAGGAGGGTGTCGGGAGGGCTCAGCTTGCGTTTGAAGCATTAAAACAAAAGCTGGAGCAGGAGGGCTTGTTTGAGCAAGAACGAAAGAAAGCTTTACCTGATTTTCCAAGGCGTATTGGTCTTATCACATCAAAAACCGGCGCTGTACTGCATGATATTCTCACAGTAGCACAAAAGCGTTGCCCCACCGCTCGCTTTGCACTATTACCAACAAGGGTGCAGGGCGCAGCCGCAAGCAAGGAAGTTGTTGCGGCGATAAAGGCGCTGAATGAAATGGATGACATTGACCTAATCATCGTTGCACGTGGAGGTGGCTCTGCGGAAGATTTATCGGTTTTCAACGATGAGACGCTTGTACGCGCAGCTGCCCATTGTCAAAAACCGCTTGTGTCTGCTATTGGGCATGAGACGGATTTTTGCCTTTTGGATTTTGTGGCAGACTTGCGTGCGCCCACACCATCGGCGGCGGCGGAGCTTGTTTTGCCTGACACCATGTATTTAATGCGTACTGCTGTCTCTTTTTACCAAAATATCTCAAACAATGTGCATATGAGATTGAATTCATGCTATAATCGTGTTAAGGATTTCAAGGAGCACATTTCTTTGTTTTCGCCACAAAAAAAAGTAACACAATGTGAGCTTCAACTAAAGATGCACATTCAGTCCGTTAAAAAAGAGACACAAAACACATTGCGTCATAGTGAGCATACACTCCGCTCACTAGCCGCACTTGCCGCAAGCGTAAACCCATACGAGCTGCTTGCTCGAGGGTACTCCATCGTAAACACCGAGGGGAATGTGCTTAAAAGTGCAACACAAGTCGAAGTGGGTGGCCATGTACAGGTTTGTTTAGTGGACGGTAAAGTAGATTGTGTGGTAGAAAATATTGCGATGGAGCGTGTTAAAGATGACTGACAATAAAATTGAATTTGAACACGCATTACAACAGCTTGAGGAAATCATGAACAGGATGACCAAGGATGAGCTGAGCTTAAATGAGAGCATTTCTTACTATGCCAAGGCGGCCGAGTTAATCAAATCGTGTAGTGAACAACTTTCACATGCCAAGGTGCAAGTAGAAGAAATTGATACACAAATGGTGGCAATAGAGGATGAATATGGACTTTGATTCTATGCACAACACTTATGTGAAGCGCTGTGAGAGCGCATTAAATATCGCTGTAGAGCGTTTTTTTCAAAAAAATTCTGTTGTCTCGCAGGCAGCTGAATACGCTCTTATGAGCGGAGGTAAACGTGTTCGCGGCGTTTTGGTGCTTGCTGTGAGTGACATGTTGTGTGGAGATGAAACCCATGCAAATGTTTTTGCGGCGGCTATTGAGATGATTCATGCGTTTTCGCTTATACACGACGATATGCCCTGCATGGATGACGACGATATGCGCAGAGGTAAACCATCTACACATCGTGCTTTTGGTGAGGCAAATGCGCTACTTGCAGGGGATTTGCTATCGCTTATGCCGTTTGAAATTATGGCACAAGATGAGCTTGATGCAAAAAAGGCGGTATTGGCTTGCCGAGTGCTGGCGAGTGCAGCAGGTGCAAAAGGAATGATTTATGGGCAGGAGCTGGACATTAAGCATGAGCTATCTTGTGCAACTAACGACGATATTATAGCGACGCATCGTCATAAAACAGGTGCACTAATATCAGCGGCAGCAAAGCTTGGCACAATAGCGGCAGGGGAAAGCCCACACAAAATAGCTGCCATTGAAAAGTATTCCGAAAACATTGGGCTGGTGTTTCAAATTGTTGATGACATTCTTGACGAAACTGCAAACGAAGAAGAGCTTGGCAAGCCACTGGGAAGCGATAAGGCAAGCGGAAAGTCCACATTTTTAACAATGTGGGGTGTGGAAAAAGCCCGTGCTGAAGCTCAGCGCTTGACAGATGAAGCCGTTGACTGTTTGAACAAACATTTTCCTGATTCATGTAGTTTTTTATGTGAATACGCTTACAAATTGTTGGTTAGGGTAAAGTGATTTACATATCCCTTAATGTGAAATTCGCTTGTTATTTTACTCTTCAAAAATACAGACAGTAATTTTATTTGCTGTCTGCGAATTGTTGATAGTTGCTTTTGAAAAAACGTAAAATGTAGCGCTATGAGGGTGGCACAAAGCATGAAAAAAAATCTACTGGACAAAGTAAACAATCCAAATGATTTGAGCAAACTTAACTTTGAGGAGCTAAAGGCTCTTTGTGCTGAGGTGCGCACTTTTTTGATAGAAACCATCTCAAAAACAGGGGGGCATCTGTCCTCTAATTTAGGAGTTGTTGAGCTAACTATTGCGTTACATCGTACTTTACAGTCGCCTACTGATGCGATTTTTTTTGATGTGGGACATCAGTGTTACATACACAAAATTTTAACCGGTCGTAAAAACCGCTTCGACCTTTTGCGCAAAAATGGCGGAATTTCCGGCTTTCCAAATCCTAAAGAAAGTATACATGACCCTGTTTTTGCAGGTCATGCAAGTGCGGCAGTCTCTTCTGCCGTGGGTCTTGCGCGTGCAAAAAAGCTGAGAGGTGAGCCGGGGCTTGTTATTGTTGTTATCGGCGATGGTGCGTTTACCGGCGGCATGGCCTATGAGGCTATTAACAACATGCAAAATCTCGATAACATGGTTATCATCCTGAATGATAATAAAATGTCCATCTCTCGCAATGTGGGTGCTTTGGCACAATATCTTACGATTTTGCGAACAAACCCCGGATATAACATAGCAAAAGATGATGTGCGCAATGTTTTGGAGCATACCCCTATTATAGGGGGTGGTGTTGTGAAAAATATACGTTCTGTAAAACGTGTTTTGCGCAAAAATTTATATCCCTCAACTTTTTTTGAAGAAATGGGACTGCGTTATATAGGCCCAATAGATGGCCACAATTTACCCTTGTTATGTAAAGTTTTCAGAGGGTTGCGCCGAATGAAAAAACCACTTTTAATTCACGTAGAGACGACAAAAGGAAAAGGTTTTTTACCGGCCGAAAAAAACCCCGGAGCCTTTCATGGAGTAGGCGGATTTGACGTGCAGGCTCTTTCTGACCCGGATGTTTCACCGAGCGATTCTTTTTCCACTGTTTTTGGAAAAGAGCTTGCACTTATTGCCGAGGAAGACAAGCGCATCTGTGCGATTACAGCCGCAATGAAATATGGGACAGGTCTGCAGTACTTTAAGAAGGCGCATACGGAGCGTTTTTTTGACGTAGGCATGGCAGAAGCACATGCTGTAACGTTTGCTGGGGGGTTAGCCGCAGGTGGAATGCGGCCGGTAGTAGCTGTTTATTCATCTTTCTTGCAGCGTGCTTATGACCAAATTGTACAGGATGTTTTACTTGGAAAGCAGGATGTGCTTTTTGCGGTGGATAGAGCAGGGCTTGTTTCGGGAGATGGTGAAACCCACCAAGGAATTTACGATACAGCGTTTTTAACCCAACAACAAAGTTTGCTTACGATGGCTCCATCAAATTATGCCGAGCTAATTTTTTGGCTACGCCACTTGCTTAAAAATGAAAGTGGACCACGTGCAATTCGTTATCCACGAGGTACAGAAATGTCGCTACTTTCTGATATACCTTGTAGTGGTAAGTTATTCGATGTGTATAAAGAAAAGGGTGCAAAGTGTGCTATTGTCACATACGGCCCTGAAGTTGAACAAGTTTTTTTGGCAAAAAACATACTGAAAAAACATAATATAGCTGTTGATATTTATAAAATAGTGCAAATAAATCCAATTCCTGCTGATTTGGCAAGTAGCCTTTTGAAGTATTCAACAGTGCTTTTTGTGGAGGAAGGCGCTAAACGGGGTGGCATAGGTGAACACCTTGGGGCTTGTTTATTTGATGTGGGATTCAGAAAAAAGTATATTATACGAGCTGTTGAACACATAAACATAAACCACGCAGATAGGCAGGAATTGCTAAGTGACGAGGGCTTGGATGCACAAAGCTTGGCGGACATTTTTTTGTGTGAGGAGAAAAAATGAGGCTGGACCAATATTTATTTGAGCATCAGTTAGCACAGAGCCGCGAGCGTGCAAAGGCGCTAATCATGGCCGGACTTGTGTATGTAAATGGTGAAAAGTGCGAAAAATCCGGGCATACAGTCAAGGACGATGCCGAGGTGACAGTGCGCGGAAAAGACCATAGCTACGTAAGTAGAGGTGGCTTGAAATTGGAGAAAGCACTGAATGTATTTGAGGTGTCCCCAAAAGAGCTTGTGTGTATGGATGTAGGCGCTTCCACCGGGGGATTTACCGACTGTATGCTGCAGCAGGGAGCCAAAAAAGTGTATGCCGTGGATGTGGGTTATGGGCAGCTGGCGTGGTCACTGCGAAATGATGAACGTGTAGTAGTGATGGAGCGCACAAATATTCGTAAGATTGAGCCTGCCAATATAGTTGATAAAATAGCTTTTTTCACAATAGATGTATCGTTTATCTCTGTTAAACATGTTTTTCCTGTTCTGAATTTACTTTCGGCAGATAACTGTCATGGTATCTGTCTTGTCAAGCCACAGTTTGAAGCGGGCAAAGATAAAGTAGGCAAAAACGGTGTGGTGAAAGAACTTGAAGCTCACATTGAGGTGCTTACACGAGCGATGGAATATGCGGCTACACATGGGTTTAGTGTTGTGGGTGTGGACTATTCACCCATAAAAGGACCCAAGGGAAATATTGAATTTCTACTCTGTGTAGAAAAATCAGATAACCCACAAGTTCTATCTGATAGCCAAGTGACTCATGTGTGCACTTCTGCACATGAGCAGCTGAGTGATTGTTCGATGTCATGATAAAAATATATGTTTATTTTGCGTTGGGAGTTGCATTATGACAGTATTTATTGTGCCTAATCTCACAAAGCCAAACGCCCTTGAGGTGGCACAGCGTGCATGTGAGATATTAACTTCAGAGGGAGTTAAAGTTTTAGGGTGTGATACGCTTTCCAAAACAAATCTGCCTATTGAGTTTGCACAGATGCAAGAGGCTTTAGCTGCATGTGATATTGTACTGTGCATCGGCGGTGATGGCACAATTTTGAACTTGGCTCGTCACGTTACGGAGCATCAAAAGCCTTTGCTCGGGCTAAATATAGGGCGGCTTGGTTTTTTAACTGCCATTGAGGCTGATGAGCTGCATAGGTTGCGCCTGCTTCCAAAAGGCGAATATTTAGTGGAGCATCGAAGTGTTTTGCAAGCTATGCGCATGAGCGAGCCAGACAAATTGTCGCTCGCACTTAACGATGTTGTGCTGTTTAAGCACGCGCCTGAAAAGTCTATTTCATTAAACATTTACTGCGATGATATTTTAGTGAGTAGTTTTCGGGGAGATGGAGTGGTGATTGCAACACCAACAGGCTCTACCGCCTACTCCATGAGTGCGGGTGGCCCGATTTTGGATGCAAAGCTTGAGGGAATTATTGTCACACAAATATGCGCACACATTGTGCAAACTCCTCCGCTTGTTTTTTCGGCGGACAGAGTGCTTCGTGTTGTGCTTACAGGCACTGAGGAAGAACGCGTTTTTATAACGTGCGATGGTCATAAACATACAGTTTTGGCCAAAGAAGAAGAGGTGGTTATTCGCCAGGCAGATACAACCGTACCACTTGTTCAGTTTAATGATGCACAGCAGCTAAAATCAATAGATAAAAAGCTAAAGGGAAGGTGAAGCGTTCTGTGAAGAGTGATAGACAGGCCAAAATATTGGAGCTGATAAAAACTCGCCCTATTGACAGGCAAGAAGAGCTACTGTCACAGTTACGTGCAGAGGGATATAATATAACACAAGCAACAATATCACGGGATATAAGAGAACTAAATCTTGTTAAAACTGCTACATCTGATGGTGAATATAGATATGTTTCCGATTTTAATCAGGATGACTCTCGCAAGACAACAGGACGCTTTGAAACCATATTTAAGGAAGCTGTAATAAAAATAGACAGTGCTGGGCATATCGTTTTGGTGAAATGCTTTACAGGCATGGCAAATGCTGCGTGTGAGATGTTCGACTCGATGGTATGGGACGGTGTTGTGGGGACTTTGTCTGGCGATGATACGTTTATTATATTAACACGTAGCGAAGATACAGCGGATAAACTGCGACTGAAATTGCAAAAATTTATATCAAAAGACTAACATGTTGGTAGGGAACACAGAATGTTAAGTGAAATTACCATTGAGAATGTGGCCGTAATAGAAAAGGCAACTGCCCATTTTGACAGAGGGTTTACGGTGCTTACGGGTGAGACCGGCGCGGGTAAATCTATATTGATTGACTCTGTTAATGCGATTATGGGCAACCGCACAAGCAAGGAAATTGTGCGTAACAATGCGCAATCAGCTCGGATTTGGGCCTGCTTTGAAGCTGTGCCGTCTGATGTAGAGCGCCTGCTTGAGGATGCGGGATATACCGTGGAGGACACGCTTTTGCTACAGCGTGAAATCGCAAAAGAGGGTAAAAGCAGTAGCCGCATAAACGGTATGCCTGCGACCGCTGGTGTGTTGCAGCAGGTGTGTGGCTCGCTTGTGAATATTCATGGCCAGTACGATAACCAAAGTCTCTTAAATCCCGCAAAGCACATGGGGATTTTGAACGCGTTCGCCAAAAATTCCGAGCTTTTGGAGCAATACCAAAAAGAGTACGATTTGCTCACCTCGTTAAGAGCTGAAAAAAAGTCGCTTTGTATGGGTGAAGAGGAGAAGAACAGACGTCTTGAGCTCTTGCGCTATGAGGTGGATGAGATTGAAAAAGCGGAGCTTTACGAGGGCGAGGAGGAGGAGCTTTCTGAACGGCGGAATATCCTGCAAAACGCACGCCACATAACGGATATGCTAAACAGCACCTACCTTGCGCTAAGCGGCACGGACGATATGCAGGGTGCAGTGTCCTTGCTTGGTGAAGCATCCGGCTCTCTTGCAGATGCAGCAGGATTTGCAAAGGAATACCGTGAATATGCGGATAAACTTGACGAATACTACTATAATCTTCAGGAGATTTCCTCCTTTGTGCAAAGCAAAGTAAGCAGTTTTGAGTACGATGAGGAGCAGGCGGACGAGCTGGAGGAGCGGCTGGATGTCCTGTATAGGCTAAAGCAAAAGTATGGCCGCACCATAGAAAAGGTGATGGAATACGGCGAAAAGGCTAAGGCAGAGCTTGGCAAAATAGAGTTTTCTTCACAGCGAGTTTTAGAACTTGAAGAGGAAGAAAAGCAGGCTGCCCTCCGTACAGGCGCACTTGCCAAAAAGCTGACCGAAGGGCGCAAGAACGCGTTTGAAACACTGCGCAAAGCTATCGCAAATGCACTGGAGTTTCTCAACATGCCGGGCATTCAGATGTCCTTGCGGCATAGCACGGTGGACTTTAAGCGAGATGGCGCAGACGAGTGCGAGCTGTTGATTTCCACCAACATAGGCGAAGAGCCTAAGCCGCTGGCAAAGATTGCCTCGGGCGGTGAAATGGCCCGAATAATGCTTGCCATAAAGAGTGCGCTGGCCGATAGAGACGAGATGCCCACCGTCATTTACGATGAGATTGACACGGGGGTTTCGGGTATTGCGGCGGCTCGCATTGGGCAATTATTACGTGATACCGCAGAAAATCGGCAAGTGATTTGCGTCACACACACGGCGCAAATTGCGGCGTACGCACGGCGGCATCTTCTGATAGAAAAGAAAGTAAAAGACGGCCGTGCGTACACAAGCATACGTGAGCTGCAGGGTGAGGAGCGTGTGGACGAGCTTGCACGCATAATGTCGGGCGATACGCTTACCGATGCGGCGAGGGAAAATGCACGTGCAATGCTAAAGGCGGCAGGCGATAAAAAATCGAACGCCTTGGGTGTTTTAGAATAGCTGAAATGCACAATCTGCATCGTAGAAAATGTGACATTTGCCAAAAGTTATCTGAATATTCCACTTGACAAAACCCAAAATGTGCAATATAATCGTGAGCATATCAATGCGTTGATGGGAAACAGTAACCCGCTTTTTTCGGCGAAGAGAGCCTCCTGCTTGGTGAAATGGGGGAGCGAAAAAGCGGTGTGAATACCTCCCGGAGCAGCAGGCTGAACCCCGCAAGGGCAGTAGGCTGAGCCGCATGGCGTGCGTTATCCCGCCGGAGTGTGTTTGCACTCGCAAAGGCCATGGCCGCAAGGCTATGGCGAACAGAGGTGGTACCGCGTTATTTCGCCCTCTGCCATATTGGCGGAGGGTTTTTTGCGTGCTTTTTTACGTTTTAACGCAAAATATTTCACAGTTCTATTGAAGCAAAACAGTTTACAGTACATGATTTAGCCATATAAAACAGGAGGAGTTCAACCAAATGGAAAACATTTTTGACACACTGCAAAGCCGTGGGCTTGTGGCGCAGGCTACAGATGCGGATGCGATTCGCAAGATTTTAGGTGAGGAAAAAGTTACTTTTTACATCGGCTTTGACGCAACCGCAGACAGCCTGCATGTGGGACACTTTTTACAGCTGGTGGTGATGCGTCATCTGCAAAAAGCAGGGCACAGGCCTGTTGCGCTTTTGGGTGGCGGCACCACCATGATTGGCGACCCTACGGGAAAAAGCGACATGCGCAAAATGCTGACACGTGAGCAGATAGACTACAATGCGCAGTGCTTTATGCGCCAGATGGAAAAGTTTGTGGAGTTTGGCGAGGACAAGGCACTCATGGTGAACAACGCCGACTGGCTTTTGAGCCTGAACTACATGGAATTTTTGCGTGACATCGGCGTTTATTTCAGCGTGAACAAGATGCTTTCTACCGAAGCGTTTAAGGCACGCATGGAGCGTGGGCTGTCGTTCATGGAGTTCAACTACATGCTACTGCAAAGCTACGACTTTTTGCACCTAAATCGCACGCTGGGCTGTAAAATGCAGTTTGGCGGCAACGACCAGTGGGCGAATATCATCAGCGGTGTGGACTTGATTCGCCGCAAGGAGCAAAAAGAGGCATACGGCCTAACGTTCACTTTGTTGACCACAAAAGAGGGCAACAAAATGGGCAAAACCGAAAACGGCGCTGTGTGGCTTGACCCTGAAAAAACATCTCCCTACGACTTTTTCCAGTACTGGCGCAACATAAACGACGCAGATGTGGAAAACTGCCTAAAGCTACTCACAGATATATCTTTGCAGGAAATCGAAGCGCTTGTATCGGGCGACATCAACGGCGCAAAACAGCGCCTTGCGCACACACTCACGAGCATGGTGCACAGCACAGAGCAGGCGGACAAAGCGCTTGCCACCGCAAAAAGCTTGTTTTCAGGTGGGGGAGATGCCTCCGACATGCCCTCAACTACGCTGACAAAACAGCAGCTTTCGGGGGATGTCATCGGTGTTTTAGAGCTGATGGTTGCGTGTGGGCTGTGCGCCTCCAAGGGTGAAGCAAGGCGGCTGGTAGAGCAGGGCGGCGTCAGCTTGGATGATGAAAAAGTGGGGGACACACAGCTGTGTGTATCTGCCGAGCGTCTTCAGGCGGGCGTGGTAATACGCAAGGGCAAAAAGGTTTATCACAAAGCAGTAATGGAGTAATTCAGTCTTACTGTAACCCCTTCAAGATACTGCAAAAACAACATATTACACACAAAAAAACTCCTGTTTTATGCTTAAACAGGAGTTTTTTATGTGTGAATGCTTTCGTTGTTAGGTTAACACCAAGAACTCATCGCTTATAACATCACTTGCCAAGTTTGCGATGTACTCACGAGATATTCCGCCGGGCACTGCATGTTGGTCGGCGAGCTCATCCGTATAGTCGTTGTACATGTACACACGTGAGTTTTCGTAGAACGAGCCGCCCGAGTACTCATAGTGAGTAATCGCAGGGTATGCCTTAACATTAGTGATAGTGGCGGGAAGGTGTGTGCCGTCCGGCTCTACCGTCATGGAAATGTCAAAGGTGAACGCAAGACCCACCATACGAGGAGGCTCGTTTTGCGCCGAGAGAAAATTGCCCAGCGAGTAGGCCACAGGCACCTGCCGCCCATCCGAAGTTTCCACATACTCAATAGGCTGAATGACATGCGGGTGCGTCCCTATTACAACATCAGCGCCCCATTCAGCAAAGTTTGCAGCGAGATTGCGCTGGCCATCGGTGGGTGTGTGGCTGTATTCAACGCCCCAGTGCACGCTCACCACCACAACATCCGCAAGCTCCCTCGCACGACGCACCTTGTGCTCCATTGCGGCGACATCCGCATCGCCGTATAGGTTGGTGGTGTAGATAACAAACGCCTCAAGGTCGGACGGCGGTGGGATGCCGTTTGTACTTTCGGCAAACGCAACATACGCAATCTTTATGCCGTTTTGCTCATGAATGGAGATGCCGCTGTCGTCATCATAGCCTGTGAAAAGCCCCGTGGTGACGACATCTTCGGGCATACTCTCCCAAAAGCGCATAGTCGCCGAAACACCGCTAACATCACCCATGTTTTCCTTGTCGTAGGTGTGATTGTTGGAAAGCGCAAAGACGCGCCATCCTGCATCATAAAGCGCATGACCCATCTCGCCCGGTGTGGAAAACATAGGGTAGGTGGATGCAGGAAATTCATCGTTGACAAGCGTTTCTTGGTTAATCCAATTGACATCATACTGTCCGAAAAAGTCTGTTACATTTTCATAGCAGTACGAAAAATCATAGCCCTCTCCACCTGCGTGTTGCTGTGCACTCACATAAACAGCCTCGTGGATAAGGTTGTCCCCAACAGCGGAAAAGCTAAGCGTGTGCTCGGTGGGTTGTGGCTCGGGCACAGAGGCCGGCAGGGAAGCCGCCGCAGTGCCGGAGGTACCGCTCGGGGGTGTTGTGTCGGCAGAAGCGAGCGCCTCTGAAGAGGAAGCTATGGACACGCCGCCATTGTTGCCCCAGCCAAATACGCCGAAACCCACCCCAAATGTAACGGCAACAGATAGCAGGATACACACTGTGGATACCAAAAACACCCTACGTTTCATGCGTTTTTTGCGCATTTTTTCCGCACGAGTTTGCCGCCTATAAACATGCGGTTGCGAGTTTCCTCTGCGGTTAAGCTCATAATTATTCACCTTATATCATCTCCATCATGTTCTTCATGTTGTAGTGACCCGGCGCTTTGCCCACAACAAACAGTGCAGCCGCCACAGCGCCTATTGCGAAAATATCCCTCGAGTAGGCGGAATGGGACAGCGTAAGCACCTCGTCTGTGCCTGCAAAGATTATGTCGTGCTCGCCCACAATGCTACCACCACGCACTGCTGAAATGCCCAGCTCGTTATCGCCACGCTTTTGACGCACACTGTGACGCTCGTGCACATACTCGTAGCGTCCGTCTGCCTGCTCGTTGATTTCATCCGCAAGGAATATGGCCGTGCCGCTGGGGGCATCCAGCTTATTGCGGTGATGCTTTTCCACTATTTCAATGTCAAAACCGGGCAGAACAGCCTGCGCCCTGCGTGCAAGCTCCGCCAAAAGGTTTACCCCAAGCGACATATTTGCGCCGTAAAACACCGCCGTTTTTTGGCGGGCTACAGCTATTTTTTCACGCATTTCTTCCTCAAAGCCCGTAGTGCACACAACGCAAGGAATCTGCTTTTGTGCACAATAGTCGAGCGCCTTAAACGTCGCCTCGGGCAATGAAAAGTCAATAATTACATCCGCCTTTTCGCCTAAAGAATCCAGCTGCTCCACCGATTGAAACAGCGGAAAAGCAAAATCATCACTGCTGACATGGTCGATACCTGCGACTATTTTGCAGTCATTGCGCTCTGCAATAATCCTGTCAAGGGTTCTGCCCATGCGCCCGCAGATACCTTGTATGACAATATTTACAACAGACATTAAACACACTCCCTGTTTGTTATTTATGCAGTATTTTGTAGGTTTCTAAAGAATGACAAAACATGCTATTTGAGTAGACCCAGACGAGCCATCTCTGTGCTCAATCGCTCTATATTTTGGGGAGACATTTCACCCAGCGGCATACGGCATTCGCCTGCGCTATAGCCCAACAGGTTTACCGCTTTCTTGACCGGAATAGGGTTGACTTCACAAAATAGTGCGTTATTCAAAGCCATATATTGCAATTGCAGCTCTAAACTTTCTTTTACACGTCCCTCGAAAAACAGAGCACAAAGCTCGTGAACTTCCTTTGGTATAACATTTGCCATTACCGAAATGATACCAAGCCCACCCAGCGAAAGAATGGGCAAAATTTGGTCGTCATTGCCCGAGTAAATGCCAAGCTCATCGCCGCATTCTGCAGCAATATTCGCAATATGTGAAATGTCGCCGCTTGCTTCTTTTGTTGCGAAAACAAGCGGATGACGGCTAAGCTCTTTGTAGGTGCTCACAGAAATGCCCATGCCGGTACGACCGGGCACATTGTACAAAATTGTGGGAAGTTCTACCGCCTCCACTACGGACAAAAAGTGCTTTATGAGGCCACTTTGATTTGTTTTGTTATAGTAGGGTGTCACCTGCAAAATGCCATCCACACCACGTTCTGACGCTCCTTTTGAGAGCGCAATAGCATGGCGAGTGTCGTTTGCCCCCGTTCCGGCGATGACAGGAACGCGTTTGTTGACCGCAGTGACACAATGTTCAATCACCGCCAAATGCTCTTCATCGTTCAGCGTAGAAGCCTCGCCCGTAGTGCCGCATATTACGATTGCATCGGTGCTGTTTTGGATTTGAAACTCAATCAGGCGGCTTAGCTCCTCAAAATTGACACTGCCATCCGCGTTCATTGGGGTAATAATGGCAACACCCGAGCCTGTGAAAAGTTGTTTTTTCATACTGACCCTCCTTGTAAGTTGAATAACAATATAACGCAACAAATATATTCGAAATTATGTTATTTAAGCCTTGTTTAAGTACCCTTTAGCTGCCAACAGCTCTGCCAAAAGCACAGCGCCACCCGCTGCACCACGCAGTGTGTTGTGCGAAAGGCAGACAAACTTATAGTCGTACTGGCTATCGGGGCGCAGGCGACCCACCGAGACCGCCATGCCGTTTTCCAGCATACGGTCCGGCTTTGTTTGGGGGCGCTCGTCTTGCTCAAAATAGTGGATGAACTGTTTTGGTGCGCTGGGCAGTTGCAGGCGCTGTGGCTCCGCCGAAAAGCTTTCCCACTTACGAATAATTTCGTCCATGGTGGGTGGGTTTTCAAAGCGCACAAACACCGCCGCCATGTGCCCGTCACTCACCGGAACACGTATACACTGAGTAGTTATGTTGGGCAGCTTTGCCTGCTCAATAGTTCCGTCTTGTACTTCACCCCACACTTTGAGAGGCTCCTGCTCGCTTTTTTGCTCCTCGCCACCGATGTATGGAATTATGTTATCCACCATTTCAGGCCATGTCTCAAACGTCTTACCTGCACCTGAGATTGCCTGATAAGTACACGCTAATACGTCTTTTATTCCAAACTCTGCAAGAGGGTGCAGAGCTGGAACATAGCTTTGGATAGAACAGTTGGACTTCACCGCAATAAAGCCATGCTTTGTGCTAAGGCGGCGGCGTTGATGCTCGATAACATCGCAGTGATGTGCGTTTACTTCGGGTATAATCATAGGCACATCAGGCGTAAAGCGGTGCGCCGAATTGTTGGACACCACGGGGCACTCCGCCAGCGCATACATTTCCTCTAACTTGCGAATTTCCTCCTTTGGCATGTCAACTGCGCAAAAAACAAAGTCCACAAGCGATGCAATGCGCTCGCAGTCGGCGGTGACATCCATAACTGTCAGCTTTGCCACCTCATTGCACAAGGGGCTGTCCATCATCCAGCGACCCTCTACAGCTTGCGCATAGCTACTGCCTGCACTGCGAGCAGAGGCCGCAACACACACAGGTTTAAACCACGGGTGCTCACTCAACAGTGACACAAAACGCTGCCCCACCATGCCGGTAGCACCGAGTATTCCCACACGATATTCCCTCACAAACATCCCCCTTGACCAAGATAAGTTAGTTAAAAAAATGCTGATAACACATATTTTGCGGTTGGTTTTTACTAAAAAAATGCCAAAACCGCACAAAAATGTTATTGCACAAAAAAAACCGGCTTGAAAACCGGCAGCTCATGCACTATAATAAAAGCTACATGTATCGACACATCAGCACTCCGCACCCAACTTTTTCGGTGCGACAAGCCTCTGCCTTTTCGGCACAAGGCCCAGAAGGTGAACTGCCGATACACCCTCTTCGGCGGTGTTGCCTTTCCAAATTACGCCATAGGTCTTGGCAGACCGACGAAAATGTACTTATCAAAACCGCACCTCTGATGGTAATTCTATCTACACAAATATATCATTTACACCCCTAAATGTCAAGTTGGAGAGGCACTTTTAATGAAGAGAAGCGACTTTTACTATGAACTACCACAAGAGCTTATCGCCCAAAGCCCTGCTTGCCCAAGAGATGCATCACGTCTTTTGCACATGGACAAAGCCAGTGGAAAATTACACGACCGTACGTTTTGTAATCTTCCGTCATTGCTGCAAAAGGGAGACCTTTTGGTGCTGAACAATACCCGTGTGTTACCCTCAAGGCTCATAGGCCACAAGCCCGAAACAGGCGGAGTGTGCGAGCTGCTGCTGTTGCGTCAGCAAGAGCTGAACGTATGGTGCTGTCTTGCTCGTCCCGCAAAGCGTATGAAGGCAGGCACGCAGCTTGTTTTTGGAGATGGCACACTTACTGCTCACGTTGTGGAGGATTTGCCTGAGGGGCAAAAAATAGTGCAGTTTAAGCATGATTCAAGCTCATTACACGAAAAATTAGAACAATTCGGCAGTATGCCACTGCCGCCATATATAAAAGAAAGGCTAAAAAACAACGAGGACTACCAGACAGTATACGCAAAGCACCTCGGAAGTGCCGCCGCACCCACAGCAGGCCTACACTTTACGCAGACACTTTTTGATGCACTTGACGAAAAAGGAGTGGGGATTGCAGAGCTGACATTGCACGTAGGGTTGGGTACATTTCGGCCGGTGCAGGCAGAGCAGATTGAGGAGCACACCATGCACAGTGAATGGTACACGCTGAGCGATGAGACAAGATGTGCGATTGAACGAACAAAATCATCGGGAGGACGTGTTATTGCGGTGGGCACTACCAGCTGTCGGGCGCTGGAATCTGCGGCACAAGAGACGGGTGCGTTGCAAAGCAAAACCGCTAACACTAACATTTTTATATACCCGGGGTATAATTTCAAGGTGATTGACGGACTGATAACCAACTTTCACCTTCCCGAGAGCACGCTTATAATGCTTGTGTCAGCGTTTTGCGGACGGGAAAACACCATGGCAGCGTATCACCATGCAGTGAAAGAAAAGTACAGATTTTTCAGTTTTGGGGATGCAATGCTTATAATATAGTGTGATTACTGCACTGTTTTACACAAGTCTTCACGCCGAAATATTTTACAAGCAAAGGAAAATGCCATGTATACACTACTAAAAACAGAGGGCACGGCACGCCTTGGAAAGTTCAGCACAGTGCACGGCGATGTTCACACCCCTGCATTTATGAATGTAGCGACGGCGGCCGCTATTAAGGGCGGCTTGTCTGCGCTTGACCTTGCGGATATAGGGTGTCAGGTGATGCTGTGTAATACGTATCACTTGCATCTGCGTCCGGGAGATGAAGTTGTGTCGGACATGGGGGGCTTGCATAAATTTACAGGGTGGCAAGGGCCTATCCTCACCGATTCTGGCGGCTTCCAGGTGTTTAGTTTGGCGAAGCTGCGCAAAATATCCGAAGAAGGCGTCCGCTTCAATTCGCACATAGACGGCCGTGCTATCTTTATGCGGCCGGAGGACAGTATGCGTATTCAGGCAAACTTAGGCTCTACCGTTGCGATGGCGTTTGACGAGTGTGTTCAAAACCCGGCAGAACATAGCTACGCAAAAAAGAGCAGTGCGCTTACTATTCGATGGCTAAAAAGATGTATGGATGAACTGAAGCGCCTCAAAAGAGAAGAGCAAGCGATAAACCCAAAGCAGATGCTTTTCGGCATAAATCAAGGAGCTATTTATGATGATTTGCGCATAGAAAACATGAAGGAATTAGCTCAACTGGAGCTGGACGGATACGCAATAGGAGGGCTTGCAGTGGGGGAGCCTGCCGAGGTGATGTACCATATTATATCGCAGGTACAACCATTTATGCCCACAGATAAGCCCCGCTACCTTATGGGAGTGGGTACGCCCAGCAATATCTTGGAGGCCGTAAGACGTGGTGTTGACCTGTTCGACTGCGTGATGCCCAGCCGCAACGCTCGCCACGGACACCTCTTCACATGGCAGGGCGTCATCAATATAAACAACGCAAAATATGTTAGAGACGAGCAGGCTATCGACCCTGAGTGTGAGTGTCCCGTGTGCAAAAACTTTTCACGCTCCTACCTGCGCCATCTACAAAAAGCTGAGGAGGCACTGGGCAAGCGCCTTGCCGTGATGCACAATCTGTATTTTTACAACGCACTTATGAAAAAAATTCGTGATGCGTTGCAAAATGACACATTTGAGCTTTTTTACAAAAACAATGTCGATACGCTAAACAAACGCATATAAGTCTACATGCTACCAAAATTTACACGCTTACATCCACAACATATTTTGCAAAAAAATACCGCTAAACTTTTGATAAAGCTGTGAAATCACTTGCATGTAGCGCAGGTGTTTTGCTATAATGAGATAATGTAATAATTCGAGGAGGAACGACAATGCTATTTTCTGCACTAAACACTGCAACAACCGCCGAGGCGCAAGCGGCGGCCGGTAGCAACTATATCATGATTGTTGTCATGGTTCTTATGGTTGTGGCTCTTTACTTTTTCATGATTCGCCCCCAGAAAAAGAGAGAAAAGAAGGCAACAGAGCTGCGAAACTCTATTGAAGTGGGAGATGAAGTGACCACTATTGGCGGCATCATCGGCCGTGTTGTCAGCATAAAGGAGGACACATTTGTTATTGAGACCGCAGGCGAGCGCTCTCGTATGCGCTTTAAGCGTTGGTCCATTCAGGATGTGAACAAGCTGACACTCGAAACCGAGCCGGAGGCAGCTGCTGCAACACCCGCAAACAAGCCCGAAAAGAAGTCCTCTGATAGCGAGTAGCCTGTAACACAAAACAATATGATTGAAACATATTTTATGACGGGAGGGTTTATTCTTATGCAACATGTTAAAACCATCAACACGACTAACCTGACTGAGAGCGCATGTGAGGGCGGCTGTGGCGAGTGCCAAACATCCTGCCAAAGCGCCTGCAAAACTTCCTGCACCGTGGCAAACCAAAAATGTGAAAACCCCAACAAAGAGTAATTTTTTCTTGGTGGCTTTCACTAAATATCTAAGCTAAATGACAAGAGGTGGTATCCTGCCGCCTCTTGTTTTTGCATGGCTCTAAATACTATGCAAAACTTTGCAAAAACAAAATCATCAAAAAAGTGGAGGCAGACACATTGATACACACCTTTGAGTGCGTGGGATATTTTGTTGCGCTGGATGTGGAAAGCGGTGCGGTTCATCTTTTGGATAGCGCCGCATATGATGTTTTGAACACTGTTACAGAGCAGGAGCTACGCAACGGAACAATGGCGCAGGAGCCTTTGAAATTGTATGAAAAACACGGAAAAAATGTGACATTAGCTACGTTTGGGGAGCTTTCGGAGCTTGTTGCACAGGGTACGCTGTACAGTGTTGCCGACTACTCAAAGCATATTGATAAGTTAGGTATTGCACCGGTAAAGGCGATGTGCCTGCATATTGCACACGATTGCAACCTACGATGTCGTTACTGCTTTGCCTCCACAGGCAACTTTGGCGGAAAGCGCACCCTGATGAGTGCTGAGGTAGCACACAAAGCGATAGACCTTTTAATAGAGGCGAGCGGCTCAAGACACAACCTTGAGGTGGATTTTTTCGGCGGAGAGCCGCTGATGAACTTTGATGTAGTTAAAAGCACGGTGGATTATGCGAGGTCACGCGAAAAAATAGCTGACAAGCGTTTTAGGTTTACACTTACAACCAACGGTATAGCGCTAAATAGCAACAACATCGCATATATAAACGAAGAAATGAGCAACGTTGTACTATCTTTGGATGGACGAAAGCAAATAAATGATGATATGCGCAAAATTCCCGGTGGTGGCAGCTGCTATGATGAAATAGTGCCAAAGTATCAACAGCTGATTGCCGGGCGAGGGGATAAGGAATACTATGTGCGTGGAACGTACACTCGCCACAACACCGACTTTGATGCAGATGTGCTGGAAATGTTCAATTTAGGCTTTGAGCAAATTTCGGTAGAGCCGGTGGTTGGCCCCGAAAAGGACGACTACACCATTCGCAAAAGCGACATTGAAGCTATTTCTCAAAGCTATAAAAGGCTTTTACAGCGTATGATTTCAGCGCACAAGGCAGGGGAGCGGCAGTTTAACTTTTTCCACTTTATGCTGGATTTCAGCGCAGGGCCTTGTGCGATAAAGCGGCTTAAAGGCTGTGGGTGCGGAAACGAATATCTTGCGGTAACTCCCGAGGGGGATTTGTACCCATGCCATCAGTTTGTGGGAGACGAAAGCTTTGTAATGGGCACAGTGTACGAGGGAATCACACAGCCGCAGATGAAGGAAGCGTTTGCCGCCGCACACCTTCTAAATAAGGTTGAGTGTGCGGAATGCTGGTGCAAATATTACTGTAGCGGCGGATGTAACGCAAATAACCACAGCCTGCGTGGCGACATTCTAAAGCCGCACGAATTATCCTGCGAGCTGGAAAAAATAAGACTTGAGTACGCTATTGCACTGCAAATTGCAAAAGCTGTGGGGTAGATGATTTTTCTGTAAAAACAGCAGTATATGAACTATTATGAAAAACCACGTTAAATCTTTGTTTTTTAGTGTAATGTTAAATTGCTTTACACTAAATTAAATCGATTTAACGTGATTTTATTTTTACTAAGTAGTTTATAAATGTGAGCTTGTTATGCTTTTAGCGGATGCAATAATTAAGCAATGTCACAGGTTTGCCTGTGTTTTCATGCTTTTTCAAAGCTGTGCGTTTCTAATTTCCTTCGTTATTCATCTTCATCGGTGTTATCCTCCAGTGGTAACGCAGATTTTTTTGCCTTCTTGCGTACGGTTTGGCCTGCCAGTGGGGAGGCAGATGCCGCATTTTTCAGCCTGTCTGTATCCAAGTGAGTGTAAATTTGAGTTGTGGACACGTCCACGTGCCCCAATATTTCCTTTATGGATAGCAGGTCAACATTGCCGTGCTGATACAATAATGTTGCGGCTGTATGTCGTAATTTGTGCACGGAGTATCCTTTTTCACTAAGTTCTGCCAGCTCAAAGAATCTGTTTACAAGCTGCTGTACACGACGTATGGAAAGCCTTTTTTTTGTTTTTTTGCTTAAAAAGAGCGCACGTGCGTCATGTGGATTTTTTATTTTTTCATTTTGCACCAGTAGTGCTTGCAGTGCCTCTATACAGGCGGAATTTAGGTAAACTATACGTTCTTTATTGCCTTTGCCGATAACACGCATCGTGGCGCTGTTTATATTTATATCCGTGGTATTCAGTCCCACAAGCTCGGACACACGCAGGCCACAGTTCAAAAACAACGTTATCATGCAGTAATCACGCTCATAAAAATCACTTTGTATATTGTTTAACAATGTTATGCTTTCATCCAATGTCAAATACTTAGGCAGTCGCTTTTGCTTTGCGGCTATTTCCACGTCTGCCACCGGGTTGTTTTTTATATGTGACGCACTGCTTGTCATGTACTTGAAAAAGCTCTTTAGTGACGACAGCTTGCGTGAACGTGTTGTGGCGGTATTATTACGCTCGGACGTGACATAATATAAGTAGTCATATATTTCACTTTTGCTTATTTTTTGTATAAAGTCGATGTCCAGCGCATCTATGGGAACTTTTTCGCACGGCATATCCGCAGAGGCAAATCCACGTGCCTTTGCCAAATACTTGAAGAAGGTGCGAAGGTCAACATAATATGCGTTTACCGTTGTCGGAGATAAGCCACGTATGCTGCGCGCATAATTGAGAAATTCAATCACAAGCTTTGGACAATCGGCAAAGTTGTTTTGCTTTTTTTCCTTGTGCGGATTTAAGTAGGTGCTCATAAACTTACCTCGTGTAATAAAGTGATGGCCGCCGTGAATATGATTAGCTTGGCGGTGATAGCTAAAATATACGTATTTTGCAAAACCAGTGTAAAACACTCCCCTCAATTTCGCTAAATTCCTATTTAGCGAAATTGTATATCTCAAAAAAAGAGAACCTCACCTATTTAGTTTGCAAAAGTTGTGCTGCTAAGCTACTGCCCACTACTTTATAAGTATACTATATTCACCAAATAAATGCAAACCTTACACATGTCGCAGTACACTCTTCTATTATATATAAGACTATACAAGAAACTTTTAATGTACTGCGACACATATCTATTTCGTGCTACAAGCTGTTTTACAGCGCCGCAATCGCTCTGCGCAAGTCGGGCACGGCCGTAATTTTTAGCTTTTTGAAATTTTGCAGCTCCATGTTGCGAAGGCTGTTTGCCGGCACAATAGCCCGTGAAAATCCGATGCGCTCCGCCTCTTTAAGGCGTGCGTCAAGATACGGCACACTGCGCACCTCGCCTCCAAGCCCCACCTCGCCCACCGCAAGCACATCCTCGGGGACAGCTTTGTCCGTAAGGCTGGATATAATAGAGAGGCACAGCGGTAAATCACACGCTGTTTCGTTTAATTGCAGGCCGCCAACCACGTTTATGTACACATCAAGGCTACCAAAAAAATACTCCGCTCGCTTTTCCATTACGGCAAGCAAAAGGTTTGTACGGCCTAAGTCCATGCCCGAGGCGGCCCTGCGAGGCGTGCCGAAGTTAGTCTTTGTTACAAGCGCCTGAATGTCCGCCAAAATCGGGCGCGTGCCCTCCAATATGCACCCCACACAGTTGCCACTCACAC
Organism: uncultured Oscillospiraceae bacterium; assembly: GCA_964370045.1. Classification (GTDB taxonomy): domain Bacteria; phylum Bacillota; class Clostridia; order Oscillospirales; family Ruminococcaceae; genus JAAYCI01. Next base: position 1,280 of record CAYJGZ010000011.1, on the reverse strand, counting down.
CCACAGCACGCCCCTTCAACAGCATCTCGGACGGATTGTCGATGGGCATTAGACCTGTGCTTGTCATATCGAACATGCCTATTTCGTTGGTAGAGCCGTAGCGGTTTTTCGTCGCACGCAGTATCCTGTACGCAATCGACCTATCACCCTCAAAGTACAGCACCGTGTCCACAATATGCTCCATTACTTTAGGGCCTGCTATTGCGCCGTCCTTGTTCACATGCCCTACAATAAATATCGGTATTTCATTATTTTTAGCCATGTCAAGTAGCAACGAAGTGCACGCCTTTACCTGCGAGACACTGCCGGGTGTGTTTGTGATTTCGGAGGTGTACATCGTTTGGATGGAGTCTATCACCACAAGCCCCGGTTTTGTCTGCTCCACCAGCGCAATAATTTTTTCCATGTGGCTTTCGGCGGCCACGCATATGCGCTCCTCGCTTATGCGTAGGCGCTGAGAGCGCAGCTTAATCTGACGGGTGGATTCCTCCCCTGTCACGTACAAAACGTCGTGCGTACGTGCTACCATAGCGCTCAGCTGCAACAGCATGGTGGACTTTCCCGCACCCGGCTCGCCGCCCAAAAGGACAAGGCTTCCCAGCACCACACCGCCGCCCAAGACTCTGTCCAGCTCCTTAATGCCTGTGACAATGCGGCTATCCTGCTCGTCTGTGTCAATTTTAGAAAGTTTGAGCGCCGTTGCCATGCCCACGGCGGGGCTTTTGGCGGATTTTGAAGCGCCCACGCCGACGGGTGCTTTTTGCAGCTCCACATCCTCCACCAGCGTGTTCCACTCCCCACAGGAGACGCACTTGCCCATCCATCGCTGGGAGACCTCCCCACAGCTTGAACATATATAAACGGTTTTTAACTTTGCCACTATGCATCCCCCATTCTGTGTGTGAGATATTTCCCCAAAAAGAGTGTGGACAAAAGAGTATGTTGAGTTTTTGGCATATCCCCCCGCCTTTGACGGGGGGATATGCCGGTTTTTCCGTACTTTTAATCTTATTGCCCAACTTAAAATTAGCTTTTTTTACCATTCCCTAAAAAGCAGAAAACACCCCCGCCCCGAAGGCAGAGGTGCTCTTGCGCGCTCATCGCGCATTGTGGAGGTGCCGGGCAGATTTGAACTGCCGAATACGGGTTTTGCAGACCCGGGCCTTACCACTTGGCGACGGCACCATGCCCGCACTAAGTGCGGTATTGCCCCGAGGGGCTTTGTTTGGAGCGGCTTACGAGGCTCGAACTCGCTACCTCCACCTTGGCAAGGTGGCGCT
>CAYJGZ010000010.1:20756-89047 GCA_964370045.1 uncultured Oscillospiraceae bacterium | reverse complement strand
GTGCTTTTTCTCTTTTTGTTTTTTACTACTGTCCAATATGTATTGTAACCTTACAGGCAAAACGCACCACCGGGTTTTGACAAACCTACGTACAGCTAAAAAAAGGGCTATACCATTGAATAGTGTTCTATTAAAGGAGGAGAGGATACATTGGAGATAAACAAACGCATGGTTAGGACGCTGGCAATTTTGATTGCAGGCGGTGTCCTGCTGAACTGGCTGCTGGACAATTTTTCGGTGATAGGCACTATTATATCCACAATTTGGGGGCTTACTTTCCCCTTCATCCTCGGGTTTGTGTTTGCCTTTTTGCTCAACTTACCCATGTCCGCCATCGAAAAGCATGTGTTTCGTGGCAGGGGCGGAAAGCTGAAAAGACCGTTTAGCTTTCTTATTTCGCTGGTGCTTGTGATAGGCGTAGTTACCTTTGTTATCTTTATGGTTATCCCTGAGCTATGGTACACGCTGGTGCGGCTGGCGCTGTCCATGCCCGGGTATGTAGAGAACGCACAAGCGGCGATAGAGCCGTACTTACAGCGATTGCCCGAGCTTGAGAGCTGGATAGGTGCGCTGAACATAGACTGGGGCAGCATTATAAACCAAGTGTGGAATGTTCTGCAGGGTGGGCTTACAAACATTGTGGGCAACGCACTAAACTTTGCCACAGGGCTTGCGAGCGGCTTTGTAAATGTGTTCATCGGCATTGTGTTCTGCTGTTACCTATTGTTTGACAAGGAGCACCTAAACGCACAGCTACAGGGGCTTTTGCGTGCATACTTCCCCGCAAAGACCTACCGCCGCATGACATATGTGGGCAGGCTTTTCTCCAAAACCTACTCCGGCTTTGTGGCCGGCCAGCTCACCGAGGCGCTTATAGTAACGCTTTTGTACACCGTAACGCTGTCCATCGGCGGCTTTGAGTACTGGCTACTCATCAGCGTGCTGATAGGTTTTTGCTCCATCATCCCCATGATAGGCGCTTTTGTGGGCTGTATCATCGCCACAATTTTACTGCTTTTCTCCATGGGCTTTTGGTGGGCGTTTGCGTTTGTGATACTGTTCTTCACAGTTCAAAACTTTGAGGGCAACGTGATTTACCCCCGAGTGGTGGGCAGCAGCGTGGGCCTGCAACCCGTGTGGATACTTGTTGCGGTGATGATGGGCGGCAGCCTTGCGGGAATTTTGGGTATGCTCGTGTTCATACCGCTGTTCAGCGTTTTGTATCATTTAATAAGCCGAAGTGCCCGTGCACGGCTTGTCCAAAAGGGCATTGCCTCCCCCACTGCGAAGTGGCGCATTGCCGAGGGCATCACAAAAAAGCACAGCAAACACGCAAAGCAACACGCTGTGCGCCGTGCAAAGGCCGCAAAGCAGACACAGGCAGATAGCGCAAAGGGCACGGACGACAAAAAAACTACTGCGGATGCAAAAAGCACCGATGCTACCCAGCCTAAAGCACCGCCCACAGGTGGCGCGCCCACACAAGAGCCGCCGCCCAAGGAAATGTAGCCGCTTGTCTGATTTGCTGCAATTTTTATTTGTTTTATAAAAATACGGCATTATATCTGCAAAAAGCAGTATATGTCCACACTCAAAAACAAAGCACCTCACGTTTACCCTTGCGGTAAAGAGAGGTGCTTTTTGTTTATATGGGGTGTGGACATACACAGCAATTTAGTTTTTCGCAGTGCAATGCACTTTGGCTAAATGGGCTGGCTGTGGCCTGTGATGCCGTAAATCGCCAGCGCCAAAATGCCTATGTACAAAAGGTTTATGGGCAATCCCTTAAATGTAGAGGGCACGTTCCTGCCGGACATTTTGCGCTGTCCCTCGGTGACAATAATAACCGCAAGCGTGTAGCCTATGCCACTGCCCAGCGCAAAGCCCATCGTCTGCACAAAGTCGTAGTTTTGGCTGGAGGTAATGAGCATAGGCCCCAGCACGGCGCAGTTTAAGGTGGCAATGGGCAGTGCCACCGCAAGGTCCTTTTGGTTGGCGGGGCGAGCCAGCGCTATAATAAACAGCACAAGGCCAAACGCTATCAGTATACACACTATATAGCTAAGCGGCCGCACATAGTCCCTGTACCACACGTGCGGTGCGGATAGCATTTGGTTTGCCAAAAAGCCCAGCGGTGCGCTCACCACCTGAACAAGGCACAAAAGCCCACAAAATACAAAGCTGTCCACGGTGGAATCTCCCACAAGCTTTGTGAGGCGAGACACGCCAAAGCCACGGGTAAACACCGCATTTTGTGCAAATACCGCTATGATGGCATACAGGAAAAAAGTGCCTAAATTTTGCATTAACACGTTCATTTAAGCTTTTTCACCCCTATGCTGATATTCTTTTTGAAGGTGTTTACCATCGCACGCCACAGCGCCGCCACAAGCCCCAGCAGTATAAATGCACCCGCAGGCAAGCTCGCAAAGGGCAGGATAGGCTCGGAGAATACCTCCACGCCGTAGAATGTGCCCTGCGCCAGCACCTCCCGAATGGCCGCCATTATGAACAACACCAGACAAAACCCTATGGTGGTGATGATGCCTTTTTTGAAGGAGGTGGACAGACGCTCCCGCTTTGGGCTTTCGTAGCGCTTTATCACCAGCGGCTCCAGCACCAAAAGCGGCAGGTATATTCCCACCGAAAGCGCCTGCGTGCCAAACACCACATCCATGATGTTGCCCACCATTATGTACACAACGCCCGCTGTCAGCGCATAAATAATCGCACGCATCGTAAGGCCCATGCGCTGGCCCACAAACGTGGCTATCATGCGGGTGGGAGTGAGCAACAGCAGTACGCCCAGCGCAAGTATCAGCGCATTTTGTATGTTGGTCGCCGGAATAACTATGGGTGCAAGCCCCATCCCCTGCATGATAACGGGGTTGTTCAAAAACACCCTGTCTCTGCGCAGCAGCCTGTCCATGTTTTCCGCAAAATATCGGATACGGTCGTCCCTCACGGTAGTGCCGCCTCCTTTTTCGCCGCACTTTTGGCGGCTATTGCCCTGTCAAAATATCCCGATATGGCGTTTACTATCAAAAAGCCGAAGCAAATGCCCAGCTCGTATACACCAAAATAGCGGAACGCCATTGCCGCCACACCCAAAACAGCGCCGTAAATCAGCCTTGAGAGCGTATACTTTGGCAGTGTGCCCTCCTCCGTGACAAGAAACACCGCCGCAAACACAAGCGCACCGCTCAGCATCTCAAACTTTACTACTTGCAGCCTTTGCAGTATGTCATAGGGGAAGGTGCTCCAGCTGATAAGCTCGTATCGGGGGAAGAGGAATGTTATAAGCACGCAAACGCCCAAAAATGTAAGCGGCGCCACAAGCGACATTCTTTTCTTTATAAATAGATACACCGCACACGCCGCAATAATGAGAATGCAGGACGCACCAATAGGCCCTGCATAGTTGCCCAAGAGCAGGTCCATAGTGCTTGTGGTGGGAAGCGCCCCTGCACGCAACGTAGCCGCAGGCCCCGAGACAAGCGTAGCACCCTCAAAGTTCCACATGCTCCACATCGCTTCAAATGTCTGCGGAAAGGGCTTTAGCAGCCAGTTCAGCGGTGCGGGGTAGCTCATCACCTGCTGTGGCCACGCCACCGTCGCCATGCAAAAGCCCACCGCCGCCGGGTTGAACGGGTAGCTTTGGTAGCCGCCAAACGCCTCCTTGCCCACCAGCACCGCCACCAGCACCGCCGTAATTATCACACGGTAGTCCACCGTCACCGGCATCATCAGCACGATAATCATCGCTATTAAAAGGGAGGAGTTTTCCGTTTTATCGTATTTTTTAGAGCGCATCATTGCGGCTATTCTGTCCGCCACACGCGCTGTTATCAGCGCAGTAAGCGCCAAAAGCAGTACCCTTGGGCCGTTGAAAAAAAAGCCCATCAGCAAAAGCGGCACCGTCATCGCAATATAGTCACGGTTTAGCGCATTGCCCTCGTGCACCTTCCTTATATGTCTTGCCATTGCTCACTATCCTTTTGGGCGCTCTCACGCAGAGCACCGTATAAATTCACTGTATACAAAAGTGCGTCACGCTCAATTTTTTATACTTTGAGTATATTTACATTTTATGTATACTTTTTGTTTGTTGCGTTTAACGTCAATGCGTACTTTTCTAAGTTTACTGTATGTCGCCACGTATCCTCTTCACCGCATCTTCGGGAGATGGTGCGCCAAAAACAGCACTGCCCGCCACCAAAATCTCCGCACCGGCATCCACACATAGCGGCGCTGTTTGGGCGTTTATGCCGCCGTCCACCTCTATAAGGACGTTTAGCGACCTGCGCTCAACCTCCGCCTTCACCGCCGCAATGCGAGCAGGCGCATTTGGTATAAAGCTCTGGCCGCCAAAGCCCGGCTCTACGCTCATTATCAGCACCATGTCCAGCTCTTCCAAAAGCGGAAACAGCGTCTCTACGGGTGTTTTGGGGCGGATACTCACCCCTGCTTTGCACCCTCTTGCGCGTATCTCCCTTAGCATGGGCACAAGCTCGCTCTCGCTCTCGCTGTGCACTGTGATAATGTGTGCGCCTGCTTTTGCAAAGGCATCAATGTACAGGTGTGGGCGAATAATCATCAGATGTACGTCATAAACAGCCTGCGGCAGTGCCTTTACAAGGCTTTGCAGCACAGGCAGGCCAATGCTGATGTTGGGCACAAACACCCCGTCCATCACATCAAAGTGAAGCATCGGGTTTTGCTCCCACACCACCCTGCGGCAATCCCGCTCAAGGTTTGCAAAGTCCGCCGAAAGAATGGAGGACGCCACCTGCACCATATATCCAAAACCCCTTTACATTGCATACATTATATACACGCGCAATAGAAATGCACCATGCGGCACACCCTAACAGGCATTATTCTCATGCCCACTGAACAAACAAAAAACGACATATACATGCTATAAAATATCGGTTTTTGTTTGGTAAAGTGCACGGTTTTTCCCGTTTTCACACAAAACCCTTGCACTTTTGTTTTAGCCTTTTAGATAGTGTGGACATGAGTTGAATCGCAGGGATTTTGAGCAATTTTTTTGCAAGACGAGGCGGAAAAACGATGCACTCCTTTGTGGAATGCGAGTTTTGACAACAAAGTATGGCGAAAAAATTGCCAAAATAACTCGACTGAACACTCGTGTCCACACTATCTAATTTAAGTGGCGAAAACACAATGAATGGCATCAGGGTATGCCCCATAAAAGTGCTTAAAACAGCACTTTTATTGCCACCGCGATTGCGGTGCGGCTGAATAAACTCTGTATGAGTTTATTCAGTAGGCATTATTCTACACTAAAAGGGCGCAAAAAGCAAACAAACGCTCTATACGGTTTGCTTTTTGCGCTTTTTTCTGCGCTGTATGCAGGCTACATCATCCGCCGCCTTATAATGCAGTATTAACAATATATCATTTACAAGCATACACATTGATACAGCTGTAATTTGAAGAAAAACAACATAAACAGCACTATATTTTACCAAATAGCCAATATATTATGCTTTTTCATCTACATTTACACATTATACGTATCCAACACATTCTGCAATTATTCAAGAGTGAACGCATACTATTCAACATCACACGTTTGCTCATTTGCCCTTCCTCGGCGCAGGCAGTGAAATCTTAAACTCCGCCCACTTGCCCTCCTCGCTCTGTGCCCATATGCGGCCGTTTATCTGCGTTATTAGCACCTTGCTTATGTGCAGGCCCAGCCCTACGCCCTTTACGCTTGTGGTGCGGGAGGTATCCGCCTTGTAAAAGCGGCCGAACACATGTGGCAGCTCCTGTGCGGAAATTCCCGCACCTGTGTTGTAAATCGCCACCACCACGCTTGTGCGCTCGGGGTATATCCTCAGCGCTATCTCTCCGCCCTCGTCCACAAACTTTATGGCGTTGTCCACAAGGTTGAACAGTACCTGGTGCACAAAGTCTTTGTCTGCCCGCACTATGGCAGGCTCTCCCTCAAGGCCCTTCACCTGCACGCTTTTGTCGTTCAGCCGCTGCTCTGCGCCCAAAAACACCTTTACCGCCACATCACGCACATCAAATTCCACAATGTTAGGCTCGTACTCGCCTGCCTCTATGCGGGAGATGTCCAGCATGTTTTTTGTCATTCGGGCAAGCCGCCCTACCTCCTCGCTCACAATGCCGAGGTAGTACTCCCAGTCCTCCTTTGGAATCACGCCGTCCAGCATCCCATCCACAAAGCCTTTTATGCCCGTCATGGGTGTGCGCAGCTCGTGCGCTATGTTGCCCATAAAGTTGCGCCGGGAAAGGTCTATCGCCTCAAAAGAGTTCGCCATTTCGTTAAAAGTAAGCGCCAGACGTGCAAGCTCGTCACTGCCATACACCGGCACACGCGCAGAATAATCCCCCTCGCCAAAGCGATGCGCCGCATACGCAACACGCTTTATAGGGGTGATGGTGTGCCTGTACAAAAGCAGTGCCAAAATACTTGCGGCCAAAATTGCCAGCACGGAGGCCACCAAAAACGCAAAAAGCATATCCGCAAGGTAGCCTTGCATGTTTTCTATGGGTGCAGAGGTAAACACATATCCTTTGACTTCCTCTTTTTCGCCATCCAGCACGGGAACACCTGCGTTGTAGCGCTCCCTTTCAAAGAGGCCGCTCATCCTGCCCGAAACTTCATACGCCCCATCTTCTTGCAGAATTTGCATAATATCATCAGGAAACACAACACCATTTTGTATTTTTTGCGCACCTATGCTATACACCACTTTACCATTTGCATCTATTACAACTATGGTGTTTGTGGTGGTTTGATTTATAAAATCCAGCGTTCTTTCGCTCTGCTCATCCGGCACAAGGCTACCATAGCGCAGGCTTTGTGCCATCACAGCACTGGTTGCGTTCAGCTCCGCCTGCTTTTCCCTCATGTACTGGGCGGAGTAAAACGCTGTTTGAATAAGACCCATTACTATCATGCCAAATATCAACACGGCTGTTATGGAGGTAAAGAAGTAATACCTGATAGATTTATTTTTCATGCCCTCAGCCTTTGGTTTTTAGGTGAATGCGCACACGTGTGGTGCTGTACACGGCTTTTAGCTTATGAACAAGCTACTGCTGTACAAGCTCAAACTTATACCCCACGCCCCACACAGTTTTCAGCGCCCAGTCCTCGCTTGAGTTTTCCAGCTTTTCACGCAGGCGCTTTACGTGCACATCTATAGTGCGTGAGTCCCCATAGTACTCAAAGCCCCACACCTCGTCCAGCAGCTGGTCCCTTGTGAACACGCGGCCCGGGTGGCTTGCCAAAAAGAACAAAAGCTCTATCTCCTTTGGGGGCACCTCCACCACCTTGTCGCACACACGAAGCTCATACCTTGCAAGGTCTATGCTAAGGTTTGTGTACTCTATTTTTTTGTCCTGCTCCTGCTTTTCCACGGTAGTAACAGTGCGCCGCAAAACCGCCTTGATACGTGCCATTACCTCCTTTGTGTCAAACGGCTTCACTATGTAGTCGTCCGCACCCAGCTCAAGGCCAAGCACCTTGTCAAACGTCTCCCCCTTGGCGCTGAGCATAATAATGGGCACTTGCGAGGTGGCACGTATCTTGCGGCAGGTCTCCCAGCCGTCCTGCACGGGCATCATAATGTCCAAAAGCAGGATATCCGGCTTGTAGCTTTCAAACGCCGCCAGCGCCGCCTGCCCATCGTGGGCAAGGTGTGTGTCGTAGCCCTCCTTTTGCAGGTACAGCCGCAAAAGCTCGCAAATGTTCTTGTCGTCATCCACAATCATTACCCTGCGCTCGGACATGTCGATTCCTCCCCTTTTTGCACATATGATATTTTTGGCTGTTACTGTGTTAATTATACTCTATATTTACAATTTTAACAAATTTTTGTGCTTTTTGATTCGCTTTTTTTATTTTTTGCAATATTGAACACCCCTGGAGGGTGGACATATGAAGGTGATTTAGAATAGTTAAGTGCAAAAAAACGCTATATTCTCCCCCGTCTGCTACGGATAGAATATAGCAAAAAACCAAATCACCTCATTTGCTCACACCCTACCCATCTGCCTGTATTGAACTGTGCCGCCGTTTCGGATATACTTAAGTGTGGAGTGTGTGACGCTATTTTGTACTCTATGTATTTTACAGCTGTTTTTACATTATTTATGCTATAAAATCTTTATTTCATGCTCGAATTGCAACTACACTAAAAGTGAGGAACATTATATGAAACTCGGCATTGTTGGCCTGCCCAACGTGGGCAAAAGCACCCTGTTCAACGCACTCACCGGCGCAGGTGCTCAAAGCGCAAACTACCCCTTTTGCACCATAGACCCGAACGTCGGCGTTGTGGCGGTGCCCGACGCACGGCTAAATGCGCTCACCGAGATGTACCACCCCAAAAAGACGACACCTGCGCCCATAGAGTTTGTGGATATTGCGGGGCTTGTGCGTGGGGCGTCCACCGGCGAGGGGCTGGGAAACCGCTTTCTTTCGCACATTCGTGAGGTAGATGCGGTGGTGCATGTGGTGCGCTGTTTTGACTCGGACGACATTATCCACGTGGACGGCGAGCCAAACCCCGCACGGGACATCGAGACGATAGAGCTGGAGCTGGTGCTGAGCGACATTGAGATAGTGCAGCGCCGCAGTGACAAAACCGCAAAGCTTGTAAAGACGGGCGACAAGGCATTAGCGGCGCAGGCGCAGGTGCTAAAGCGGCTGCTGACACACCTTGAGAGCGGCGAAAACGCACGTACATTCGTGGCAAACAGCGATGTAGAGCAGGAATTGCTGGCGGAGATGCCCCTTTTGAGCGCAAAGCCGGTGATATACGCCGCCAACATAGACGAGGACACGCTTTTAGCTGACCTTAGTGCAAACACCTACTACGATGCCGTTGTGCAGATAGCCAAAAATCAGGGGGCGGGCGTACTGCCCGTGTGCGCAAAGATGGAGGAGGAGATAGCCTCCATGTCGCCCGAGGAGCGAGGGGAGTTTTTGCAGGAGCTGGGACTGTCCGCAAGCGGCCTTGAGAACCTTATAAAGGAGGGCTACTCGCTTTTGGGGCTTATCAGCTTTTTGACAGCAGGCGAGCCGGAGGTGCGTGCGTGGACCATCCAAAAGGGCACAAAAGCACCTGCCGCCGCCGGCAAGATACACTCGGATATACAAAGGGGCTTCATCCGTGCGGAGATTGTCGCTTTTGACGACTTGATGGCCTGCGGCAGCCACAACGCCGCCAAGGAAAAGGGGCTTGTACGCAGCGAGGGCAAAGAGTATGTAATGCAGGACGGCGATGTGACGCTGTTCAGATTCAACGTATAGTTTAATTTTGTACAGTTTATACTTTTTATTTACGCAAATATCACGCTCGCCGATTTACGCAGGGCGGCAGAACATCTGCCCACAAACGGGAGGTAAGGAATGAACACAATAGGCATTATGGGCGCTATGCCCGAAGAGGTGGAGCTGATTGTGGCGGCGCTACAGGATGCCACCACCGTGCAATACGCAGGGGTGGACTACCACATCGGGTGCAAAGGCGGGCGCAAGCTGGTGGTGTGCCACGGCGGCATGGGCAAGGTAAACGCCGCCTCCACTTCGCAGGTGCTAATAACACACTTTGGGGTAGATGCGCTTATTTTCACCGGTATAGCGGGAAATATGAGCACCGAAATAGGCATAGGTGATGTGGTGATAAGCCGTGAGGTACTGCATCACGACGCAGAGGACCGCATGATGAGCCAAAGCGCACCCTTTACGGCGCTGTACACCGCCCACCCCATGCTGATTGAGGCGGCGAAGGCAGGCTGTGCGCTAACAGGCGTGCGCCATATTGTGGGGCGCATAGCCACTGGCGAAAAGTTTATAGGTGACAGCGACACCAAGGCGGACATTTTAGCACGCTGCAAGCCCGACTGCGTGGAGATGGAGGGTGCGGCCGTGGGACAGGTGGCGGTGCGCAACGAGATACCCTTTGTGGTGATACGCGCCATGAGCGACAACTCGGACGCCTCGGTGGAGGTGCTGGGCGCAGAGGAGTTTGAGATTTCGGAATATGTAAAGACCTCCTCCGCCATAGTGCTTGCGGCGGTGGACGCACTGCAAGAGCTACTGCCAATCAAGGCGTAGTTCACCGCACTTCAGCCTGTGTCGGCACAAGTTTTTTGTGCAACTATACAGCAGGCTCACTCATCGACCCTTTTGTGCGGAGGCATCCTGCTTTCCGCACTTTTTTTGTGGGGTACACACTTTTGGCAGGCGCACCTTCCACTCTTTTACAAAGCACTATACACTCAATATGCAATGTTTGTTGCATTAAATTATGTTAATGTAGCTATATTTCGACATCATAGCTTTACGCTGTATCTTTGGCAGTTCCGTGTGGGACATGTGCTTTTTGCAAGCGGACACATAAAGGTGATTTAGTATACGTCAAGCTCAAAAGGACATGCGCAAATATGACATTATGCGCTTACAACAAACTTATTTCAGCACAACATTATGCTTATTCTGCTGTGTTAAGCTACAAAAAAACCTAAACACTTACGCATCGCTTGTGTCCTCTGCACCCTCCTCGTCCTGCTGTATGGGCGCAGAAGCCATTAGGTAATAATACGAACTCGTTTTTTATTTAGCCAAAAGCCCAAAAATTGCGGCAGTGCACCTCGTAAGGCGAAAGCCTTACGTCGGCACACTTTCTTATTTTAGAACTTTTGGCGGTATAAAAAATTCTGCGAACCTATTTCGTGCAAATTTTGTGATAGACAAGGCAGACAAGCGAGTAATACTTTGTGTATTGCGAGCGAGGATAACGCAGTATAGCGCATAAATTTGCCGTAATAGGCGTGTTCGGATTACTCCCTAATGGCTAACTCTATATGGTAGCCCAGCGCCGCATAGGCGGCCGCCATGTATGCCGCTTCCTCTTCCTCTGCCCACTCGCCCACGCTGAACAGCTCTTCCCTTATAAATATGCCCAGCTCGGTTTTTGCGTCGTACGTTTGCTGTGGCGCTACTATCATCTTAATGCCACGGCCGCCCACCGCCGTTGCCACCTGATTTTGCAGTGGGCTGTTTGGGTAAATCAGCGTAAAGGGCAGCAGCCCCAGCCCCTCGCTTATGGCGGAAATGCCCTGCTGTGTGGTGAACAGCCGCATCAGTAGCGCCTGCGCCGCCTGCGAGTTTTGTGCGTCTTTGCTAAGGCACAAAAAACCTCCGCTTGTGTAAATAAGCCGCTCGTTCGCACTTTGTATGCCCTGCGCAATGTCATACTCCCACTCTTCGGGCTGGTCATCCTCGCTTGCATCGCTTGCATCCTCGGCGGCAGAGCTCGACTGCTCATCCTGTGTGCCGCTTTCATCAAAGGTCGCCTCGTCCTCGGGCGGCTCTTGCTCCTCGGGCACAGGCTCTTGTTCCTCGGGGGGTGGCATCTTTATGGGCACAAGTGATAAATATCCGCTGAGCTGTGGGTTTTCCGCCTCTATTTGTGCGCCCACCATGGAGCTTGAGCGCAGGAAAAGCGCATTGCCCTGCACAAACATATCATACGCCTGCTCGGCACTCGCCTTCTCCCTCGCAAGGTAATCCTCACCTCGCCTTACGGGGCCGTCGGGTGCTGTCATGTAGCTACTTTCCAAATCAAGTAGCCCTGCCATCGCCGTAAGGCCGCCCCACAGCCGCTCGGACAGCTGCTCTTCGCTCGCCTGCTCGTAATGCTGTGCCCCGCCAAAGCCCACTATCAGCGCTGTGTCCAAAGCACCCTCCAGCAGTGCGTGTGCATCCAGCGTGGGCACTGCAAACACACCTCGCAGCTGTTGCGCATCTGTAGGGCGGTAGGTGGGGGTGACATAATTGGTGCTCCCAAGACTGACGGCGTACGTGCCCGGCTGTAGCAGGTAGGCATCCAGCACCTGCGCCAAAACGCTCCACTGCTCCCAGCTCGCTTTTTCAAGGTCACTTTGCAGGCCTATGAGGTTATCCGTGCCCAGTAGCCCCCCTAAAAGCTGTAGGTTTACAAGGTAGCCCTCCGCATAAAACCCCAGCGGCAGACCCAACACTTGCGGCTCGTCCGAGGCCCTCTCGCCTGCCACCCGCTCGCTTTGGGGCAGCATGTTCGCCAGCGCCACCGTGCCCGGGTGAACATTTCGCCCTGTGAGCTCCTCGCTATACTCACCCAGGGCGCTCATGTCCATGCCATCCTCCACCCAAAACAGGTCCGCAGGGGGTTGCTCCTGTAAATATTCCTCCAAATGCCCTGCGTACCCCACACCCTGTGGCAGGCGCACAACACGCAGGCTGTTTCCGTCCTCATGCGCCAGCTGCGCTAAAATCTCCGTTATTTCGTTGTTTCCCGATGAAATCACCAGCGTTATTTCGCTCGTCTCCTCCGTAGAGGAATATACACCACCGAGAGGCAAGCTGTATGTGTTGTCGGCGGCGTATCCTGCAGTGCCGCACAGCAACATTCCGCCTGCAAGCACCCCCGTAATCACTCTGCGCAAAATAGACTTCATGTGGTCTCTCCTTGTATAAAAACAGGTTTTCTTCATTATAGCGCACTATGTCCACTGCCGCAACAAATGTGCTCCACATCGAGTATTACTCTGCTCAAATGCAAGAACTATTAGTTCGAGCTATTTTGTTATTTCTGCGCATTATTTTTATCAAAACTTGTATTCATCTTTCATTCTTACACGATTTATTGTGCAATAATCACAATATATCTACTTTGATATTTCTCCATATTGTGATTGTTATGTTATATTCCAATTTGTAAATTTTCACAATGTTTATACATATATTTGATTTTACTTGCAGGTTCAACAAACTAAAGTTTCACATTTCACATCTACTTTGGAGGTACACACCATGCGAATGCGACACAAACCCTACGCGCGCCCCGAGCTTGCGGCGTGGGATTACAACATAAACAACCCATCCGAGCTAAAGGGCCGCTGGGCAACTGCCTTTGCAGAGCCGAGCCTGCCGCTACGGCTGGAGCTTGGGTGTGGAAAGGGTGGATTTTTGGCACAACAGGCAGTGCAAAACCCCGAATTCAACCATCTTGGCCTGGACATAAAAAGCGAGGTGCTTGTGGTGGCAAAGCGCACCATAGAGGCGCAGTTTGCAAAAAGTAAGCGTCCCATCTCCAACGTGCTCATCACAAGCTGTGAAATCGAGCTGATGGAAAATATTTTAAGTGCAGAGGATGCGGTGGAGCGGGTGTTCATAAACTTTTGCAACCCTTGGTACAAGAGCGGCCACGCAAAGCATCGCCTCACGCACCCTCGCCAGCTTGTGCACCTGCGCCACGTGATGCGCCCAAACGCCGAGATATGGTTCAAGACGGACGACGAGCGGCTGTACAAGGACACCCTGCGCTACTTTCCCATTGCGGGCTTTGAGATAACATGGCGCTGTGAGGACCTACACGCGCAGGAGCCTGCGTGGAATATACGTACCGAACACGAAAAAATGTTTTCCGAAATGGGAATTTCCATAAAAGCATGTGTTGCACGCATGGCGGATGTACCGCTAAACGAGCAGGCTATACTGCGCATGAAAAACATATGAAATGTTAGGAAATAACATGTAAATGTCTTACTTTTACTTGCCTTTGCAAAAATAAGGTTTTATACTGTGTTTACATACTTTTGTACTACACATTAGGAAAGCTGGGGCATGGCATATGATTGAAAAATTGTACACGGTGGAAGAGGTGGCAGAGCTTGCTTCGGTTACGGGGCGCACGATAAGAAACTACCTCAAAAACGGCCGCCTAATCGGGCGCAAGATAGGCGGACAGTGGCGCTTCCCCGAAAACGAGGTACAGCGCCTGCTCAACGGTGGCCCTGCGGATGAATTTTCAGGCGAGGGCGACGGCTTGGACATGGATGAGCCTTTGGAGGTTTCATCTGCGTCTGCTTTCGATGCGTCTGATGCCGCTCCGAGCGCAGAGCAATACGCCCCACCCGCCGCACCGCCTGTTCCCGACACGCTTTCTTTTGATACATCAGGCGAGAGCGCGCCTCTACCTGCGGCAGAACCCCCCTCGGAAAGCGGCACAAACGATGCGTCCGCTTACTCTGCCACAGTCGAGCCGCTTCCCGAACCACCTGCTCAAACTATCGATAATTCGACATTTTTACACTACTCCGCTACGCCTGCTCCGCTTCCAACGCCTGCGCCACCCCCCGTTAGCGCACCTGTTCAGGCTCAAGCGCCTGCGGCTGTTCCCATGAGCGCACCTGTTCAGGCTCAAGCGCCTGTGGCTGTTCCCATGAGCGCACCCGTTCAGGCTCAAGCGCCTGCGGCCGTTCCCACGAGCGCACCCGTTCAGGCTCAAGCGCCTGCGGCTGTTCCCACGAGCGCACCTGTTCAGGCTCAAGCGCCTGCGGCCGTTCCCACGAGCGCACCCGTTCAGGCTCAAGCGCCTGTGGCCGTTCCCACGAGCGCACCTGTTCAGGCTCAAGCGCCTGCGAGCACTGTTGTGCCGCAGATGGCACAATCCGCTGTGTATTGCACCCCACAACCTACGATGCCGAGCGATTTTTCTCTTTCACCTTTGCCCATCTCCACACCCGAGCAGAGCGGTGGTGTTCCTTTTTCACAGATTCAGTTTACACCGTATCCACAAAATAGCGCACAGGCCCCACCGCAAAACTCACAGGCAGTTCCCACATATGCACCACTCGCCCCCACCCAAGCGCAACACTCCACACCTTACCTCATCAAGGACGAAAATCACGTTTATTCGTATGTTATCCCCGCAGGAGTCTTGCCCGGCACACCACTGCCCGCACATGGCAGGCCCTATATTCCTGCTATGCACCCCGAGCCGGGAGCGATGTATCCGCCATATGTGTATTTTTCGCAAATGCCACAGCATACGCCTTCTGAGCCTGAAAATATTGCCAAGCCACCTGCTCCGGATGTGACGTCTGCCCCTTCTGCAGAAAAATCGGGCACAGACGTCACCACAGAAACAACAGAAAACACATTAAAATCACCTAATTTTAATGAAAATTTTGATGATTCTTCTAACATTCCCGAATTAAGCGACGTTGGCAAAGAGGTTGTCAACTTTATTTCAGAAGTGCATGACTGTTCCCACGGTCCACAGCTGTGCACCATGGTGGAGTTGCACCAGTCGGTTTCCGCCGCACGGCTTACCAACGATAAGCTTGTTCAGATTGCAAGCGAGGAAAGTGAACCCGGCCAGCTGTGTCGCTCTCTGGTGGAATTTGACGATAGGTTTTTCGTTGCACGTTATACGCTTTTCGGTTCTACTACTTTTATTTTAAGATGCTTAAATTTAATAGGTTAAATATATTCGCTTAATATATTTCAAAAAACAAACGTTCAAATCATAATTGTTGATTTGAACGTTTGTTCGTATATATTTGTATTTTCATCTGTTTAATTTCAATCTATTTTCATTTTATTATAAAAGTTTTTTCCATATAGGAAAACCGCATATTTCCTAATTTTTCCATGCGCACTTTACATTTTTATGGAATTTTATCCGTACTTCGTAACATGTTTTTATCGCCACAAAATACGCACAAAATTAAGCGCAAAATAGTTTTTAATTCTGCACAGTGCTCTATTTTACAAGCATTGTTTGTAGATTTTTTGCACAAAATTATGGATTTTGCCGTTGCGGTATTTGCAAACATTTCCAACAAATGCACCCTCAATTATGCTTTTACTGCACTGTATTTTACAGCCTATCCATCAATTTAAGGCTCATATTCATATTTTTCTTCAGCCTCTTCAACCTGCGCTCCTCTACTAAACCCTATATCGTTTTGTAAAACACCACCCAAACGAATGGATTGCTTGCCAAACTTGCCTCGTATGGCATCTATGCTGTGCTCCAACTTTTCTCTCTTGGGGTTTAGCTCCTGCGCCTCCTCAAACAAGCTAATTTGAGTGCTCATGGGTAGGGGTGTAAGGCTTTGCGCGGTGAGTGTTAGCATTCTTATGGGCTTTGTGTAATCCCAGTTTTCCCCTATTATCTCCATTGCAATCTTAGCTAAGTCCTTTGCAAGATTAGACGAATATGGGAGGTTTTTTTGCCTTGATATGACCTTTAGCTGTGGATTTTTTATCTGCACCTGGAGGCTGTGCGCAAACAATTTTTCGCTACGTAAGCGCTGTGCCACCTCATCTGCTAACTGTGCTGTGGCCGTGTGCACGTCCGCATGCCCCAGCAGGTCTCGGCTGAATGTAGTGCCGTTGCCCACGCTTTTCACCGGCTCTCGCTCGCCTATTTTGCGCACGAGGGCATCGTCATCTCCACGTGCGTAGCGTATAATTTGTGGGCCCTGCTTGCCCAAAATTTCTTGTAGCATCGCTTCATCTGCTGCCGCCAGCTTGCCTATGGTGTCTATGCCCACCTCCTTTAGCGTCTCTGCCATTTTTCCTCCCACGTAAAGGAGGTCGCCCACAGGCATGGGCCATACGATTGCTTTGTAGTTTTCGGGGCTAATCAGCGTTGTAGCGTTTGGTTTTTTGTAGTCCGAGCCGAGCTTTGCGAATATTTTGTTGAAGCTTACCCCGACGGAAATGCTTAGCCCCGTGCGCTTTAATACATTCTGTCGTAAAATATCCGCTACCTCTTTGGGCGATGCGCCAAACAGCTGCCAGCTTCCGCTCATGTCCAGCCAGCTTTCATCTATGCCAAAAGGCTCAACACAGTCTGTGTATTCGCCATAAATTTCATTGATGACACGTGAATAATGCGTGTATTTTGAGCGGTTTGGCCGCAGTAGTTGCAGCTGTGGGCATTTCTTTTTCGCCTGCCACACAGTCTGTGCTGTTTTCACCCCATATTTTTTTGCAGCCTCATTTTTTGCCAAAATAATGCCGTGGCGCATGTCGGTGCTCCCCGACACCGCAACGGGAAGCTCCTTTAGGTGCGGATACGCAAGCAACTCCACAGATGCGTAAAAGCTGTTGCAGTCGCAGTGAAATATAACACGCTCTTTAGTCATATGCTCCGCCTCCCCTGTTTCTTGATGTAATTCATGTGTTTTCCTATATTTCACGCCAATAGAAAAGCACATTTCATATAATTGCACCTCACAACACTATTATATATCAATTTTGTGTGTATTATAAGGGTTTTGTTTTGCTTTTTATTGGCAACTTTTTTGCTTTCAACTCACACTTTTCACAGGAAACATCTTACCATCTTTCTCTGTGTTTTTGCCCTGTTTTGAGCATTTTATTTTTATTTTTTGCTATATATTTCATCGCTCAAATTCGGAGCTACTTTCCCCACAATTTTTGTCTTTGCATTCGCACTTTCGGGTTATTTCTAAGCTGTATTCGCTTTTTATTTCCTTTTTACCCTTATATTATATGTTAATACCGCTTTATTTCTTTGTCTGTCTATCATTTTGGGCTGTAACCGCCCATTTTAAGCGCTATGTGTTGTAATATTTTGTTAATCCATCCACATTTTGC
Organism: uncultured Oscillospiraceae bacterium; assembly: GCA_964370045.1. GTDB lineage: Bacteria > Bacillota > Clostridia > Oscillospirales > Ruminococcaceae > JAAYCI01. The sequence continues at coordinate 71,574 of CAYJGZ010000010.1, read as the reverse complement.
TTATTTTAGTATTTCTCGGCTTTTATTTGTATTTTTTGTCCCACACTCTATTTACAGCCTATTTTTGACACTTCGTGCACGTTTTGTTTGTGCCTGCTTATACTGTTCTTTTGCAGATGCGCTCACAAAGCTCCCCTGCGCACCCGAGGCGGCCGATTTCGTTTTGCGCACACAAAAATATTCAAAAAAATTAAACTTGCTTGACATTTCCACTTTTTTCATACACATGGAAATATCGGCAAGCACATCACTTCAAAGAGGAAGGTAGCTAAAATGTTTCACAGCGTTTTATTTGATTTGGACGGTACTCTCTTAAACACTCTACAGGATTTGACCCACGCCTGCAACCAAACGCTAAGTGCACTGGGGCTTGGCCGCCACACGGCGGAAGATTATAAGAAAATGGTGGGCAACGGCGTGCCAAAGCTGATTTGGCGCATGTTGCCCGAGCAAAGCCGGGGCGAGCACACCCTTGCGCTTGCGAGCGAGCTTTTCGGGCGATACTACACACAGCAGATGCAGCAGTTCACCCACCCATATGTCGGCATAGTGGACATGCTGGCGCAGCTGAAGCAGGCGGGTGTTTCGCTGGGGGTGGTGAGCAACAAACAGGCGGTTTTTGCACGGCCGATAGTGGAAAATTACTTTCCGGGGATTTTTTCGGTGGTGGCAGGCCCAAACGAGGAAACACCGCCAAAGCCTGCGCCGAACATGCTGCATTTTGCGCTCGAGCAGCTTTGCGCCGATGCAAGCAGTACGCTGTTTGTGGGAGACTCGGACGTGGACATGCTCGCCGCAAAAAATGCAGCGCTAAAAAGCTGTGGTGTTTTGTGGGGCTTTCGCTCGCAGGAGGAGCTGTGTACGGCAGGCGCAGATTTTTTGGCGCAGACACCGCAGGAGGTGGCCGAGCTTGTTTTGCGCTGATACATATTTTTGATGTTGCCATGCACTTTAACGGCTATTTTTGCAGAATTTTTTTGCCACAAAAAAATACGCACTAAATACGTATAAAACCGCAAATAAAAACACTCGGCACAAAACCGAGTGTTTTTTGTGGTGACCCTACCGGGAATCGAACCCGAGATTCCACCGTGAAAGGGTGGTGTCTTAACCGCTTGACCATAGGGCCGAGACAAGGCGAAAATCGCCTTGGTCTTAACGCAGAGCTCAGACAGAAGCCGCAAAGCCATCCTGCCGCGCGCTATTGCATACGGCACCCCACTATTCTGTCTGAAATCTGCCTCTAACGCACAGCCACATGGGCCGATGCGCTTGGTAGCGGTAACTGGATTTGAACCAGTGACTCTTCGGGTATGAACCGAATGCTCTAGCCAACTGAGCTATACCGCCACGTGCCGCACCCAAAAATTAGGGTACTTGAGTAGTGTACTATATATGGCGCATCTTGTCAATAAGTTTTTTCGCAAATATTCTGCAAAATCTCACAAACTATTTTTCGCCTTTTTGAGCATATTTACTGCGCTATTTTAAGCTGATTTATTCCAAAATTAAAGCACGCACTTTTTAATATTTCGCCGCACAGCTCGGGTGGATAATATCATCTTCTCAAAGCTGTGCGGCGCTGTATTTTTCGCAAATACCGGGGTGGTGAACACATAGTAGTAATTTAGAGGTAACGCGCCCTATGTTAAGTACAGGTATAGGGGAAGGATGCGCCAAAAAAACAAACCTGCCATTTTGTCAGCACCCCAAATAAATCCTCGCTCTACTCGCCCGGGCGTATTACATCAAAGCCGGTGAAGGGGCGCAGGCACTCGGGGATTGTGATACTGCCGTCGGCGTTTTGGTGCTGTTCCAAAAGTGCGGGGAACACACGGGAGGTCGCAAGGCCGGAGGCGTTGAGCGTGTGCGCAAACTGAACTTTTTTATTCTCGTCACGGTAGCGGATGCTTCCCCGACGTGCCTGAAAGTCCCGTGCGTTGGAGGCGGAGGACACCTCCTTATAAATACCCATGGAGGGCAGCCACACCTCGATGTCGTAGGTGCACGCCATGGAGGCGGACACATCTGCCGCCGCAAGCTTGGACACCTGATGGTGCAGGCCCAGCTTTTGCACTATTTTCTCCGCCTTGCCGATAAGCTCCTCAAGGGCGGCGTCGCTTTTTTCGGGGGTGGTGTACTGCACCATCTCCACCTTGTTGAACTGATGCCCGCGAATCATGCCACGCTCTTCACTGCGGTAGCTGCCCGCCTCTCTGCGGTAGCAGGGCGTGTACGCTATGTACTTTTTGGGCAGCTCCTCCATTGACAAAATTTCCTCACGGTGAACATTCACAAGCGCCGTCTCGGCGGTGGGCAAAAGGAACTTGCGCTCCTCGCTTGTGGGGTTGCCGATGTGGTAGACATCGTTTTCAAACTTGGGGAACTGCCCTGCCACATAGCCACATTCCCAGCCCAGCATGTGCGGCGGCAAAAGTAGCTCGTAGCCATCGTTCAGATGCTCGCTCACAAAAAAGTTGAGCAGTGCCCACTCAAGGCGAGCGCCCTTGCCACGGTAAATCCATGCGCCGTGCCCCGCAAGCTTTGAGCCACGCTTGTAGTCCACAAGCCCCAGCGTCTCGCAAAGCTCCATGTGGTCCTTTGTCTCAAAGTCGAACTTAGTCTGCTCCAAAAAAGTGCGCAGTGGGATGTTGCTCTCCTTGCCGCCTGCCGGCACGTCCTCATCCGGCAGGTTGGGCAGTGACAACATGCGCTCCTGCTGTTTTTGCTCAAGGGCGGAAAGCTCGGCGCTCTGCTCCTTTATGCGCTCGGCCAGCTGCTTCATCTCCGCCAGCAGAGCGGTGGCATCCTGTCCCTCACGCTTCATTGCGGATATATTTTTGCTCACGGAGTTTTGCTCCGCCTTCATGTTGTCCGTCTTTGTGATAATCACCCTGCGCTCCTCGTCCAGCGCCAAAATCTCGTCTATCACACCGTCCAAATCCATCTCTCTTTTGCGGATGTCCGCCTTTACCTTGTCGGGATTTGTGCGAATAAGCTTTATGTCCAGCATACCTTTCCTCCATTCAGCGTGCGTATTATATTTGTCGGCACATCATTATTTTATACCGGTAATGTGTTTGCCACAAGTTGCATTTGTGTTAGATAGTGTCGTCACAAGTGTTCAGCCGTCCGATTTTGGCAATTTTTCCGCCATACTGTGTTGTCAAAACTCGCATTCCACAAAGGAGTGCATCGTTTTTCCGCCTTGTCTGACGAAAAAATTGCTCAAAATCTACTCGTTTCAACTTATGACGACACTATCTAGGGCGTGTCCAAACGCAGTGATTTAGTTTTTTTGGTATATCCTCCCCCCGCCTACGGCGGGGGGAGGATATACCGCCTTCTTCTCTCACTTAACGTATTCTAAATCACCTCTATTTGTCCACTCCCTTGTGTTATGGCAATAATTTTGCTGTATTTTTTTGCATAATTTTATGGGTATTTTGTGCATATTTTTGGCTGGTTTTTTACAATATTTTACTGTAAAATTTATTACGTTTTATCGTCAAAAATCAGCCTGCTTCACACAAAGCACTCACTGCTCGTACTTGCCCAAAAGGTTCGCAAATGCGCTAAGCTGTTCGTCCGAATAAAAGCCAACGCTCAGGCTTCCCCTGCCCTCTTGATACTCCACACGTACCTCCGTGCCCAGCACCTCACGCAGTGCTATCTCCACCTCCGCCGCAATGGCAGGGCGCAGTGGCGCAGTGCTTTTGCCCTTGGGTTGCTTTTGCATTTTTTTACACACGGCCTCCGCCCTGCGCACGTTCATGCCCTCTTTCACAATCAGCGCCGCCGCTTCGCTTTGCATATGCGCCTGCGGAATGGACAGTATCGCCTTTGCGTGGCCGCCCGTGAGCACGCCGCTTTTCAGCAGCTCCAGCACGTCCTTTGGCAGTGCCAAAATGCGCAGGCTGTTGGCAACGGCACTGCGGCTTTTCGCCACCTTTTCCGCCGCCTTTTCCTGCGTGTAGCCGCACACGTCCATCAGCCTGCGGTAGCCCAGCGCCTCCTCCACGGGGTCGAGGTCCTCACGTTGCAGGTTCTCTATCAGCGCAAGCTCCATCGCCTCGCTGTCGCTGACATCCTTCACCAAGACCGGAACGTCACGAAGCCCCGCTTGCCGTGCCGCGCGCCATCTGCGCTCGCCCGCTATAATGCGGTAGCCGCCGGTGGGGTTTGGCCGCACCACAATGGGCTGTATCACCCCGTGCTCCTCTATGCTTTTTGCAAGCTCGCTCAGCGCATCCGCATCAAAGCTTTTTCGGGGCTGGTCCTTATCCGGCTCAATATCATGCAGCGGCAGGCGGCTTACCTGTGCGTCCTCGCCCGTGTCCACGCCACTGCCCGTATCCTCAAACAGGCTGCCAAGGCCTCTGCCAAGGCCACCCTTTTTTGTCGCCATAATGTTCTCCTTAAATACAATAAAACTATACTGCTAATGCCACAAAGTTTTTTGTGCTTACCCCCGTCGATTGTTTTTCAAAAACTCGCCCGCAAGCTCCCTGTATGCCATCGCACCACGTGAAACCGGGTCGTAATAGTTCACGGGTGCGCCAAAGCTGGGCGCTTCGGACAGGCGCACGTTTCGGGGAATTGCCGTTTTGTACACCTTCTCATTAAAGAACTTCTTTACTTCCTGCACTACTTGCAGGGTTAGGTTCAGCCTGCCGTCGAACATGGTGAGCAGTACACCCTCCACATCTATGTAGGGGTTGAACGCTTTTTTCACGTTGCGCACCGTTGCCATCAGCTCGGACAGCCCCTCCAGCGCAAAGTATTCGCACTGAATGGGCACCAGCACCGTGTCACAGGCGCACAGGCCGTTCAGCGTGAGCAGGTCGAGCGAGGGCGGACAATCTATAAATATAAAGTCGTAGTTTTGCAGTACCGACGCAAGCCCCTCACGCAGGCGTGCCTCCCGCCTTTCCATGCTCACCAGCTCCACGCCTGCGCCCGAAAGCTGAATGTTTGAGGGCATGATGTCGCAAAGGTACTGCGTTTTTTGGATGACCTCTGCGGCGGTAGCCCTACCTATCATCACATCGTACACGCTTTTTTTAATCTGCCGCTTGGACAGGCCAAAGCTGCTGGTGCTGTTGCCCTGGGGGTCCAAGTCCACAAGCAGTACACGGCAGGACTTTTCCGCCACGCTGGAGGATAAGTTTACAGCGGTGGTTGTTTTGCCCACCCCGCCCTTTTGGTTTGTTACAGCGATAACCTTTGCCAAGAAAAAACCTCCTAAAAATAAGCGAAACACACCTGCAAATTACCCACAAAATGAACCCCCTGCAAAAGCATCGGGGCGCAAATCTTCATCGAAGATAGTATTAACTTGCTGTGTTAATGTAAGTATATCACACCGTGTGCCTAAAAAAAAGCGCAAAATTTCCAAAAAGTGCCGCAATGTTCCACGTGGAACATTCACAAGTGTTGAATACCCGTTGAAAGCTTGGGCGAATGTGGGCTATTTCTCTAAAGGAAAGCATACCGCTGTTTTGCTCTGTATGCAGGCTTTTCCGCTGAAAATAAGGCTTTGTAGGTAGCTGTGATTTTTTGCTTATGTGGTTTACTCAGTATGTTGATAATGTTGAAACTTCTCCACATGCCCACTTTTTCGCTACCGAAAAATGTGCAAAAAAGTTGTCCTGCGTTGCACCCTTTGCTCGCACTCGTGGCAAAATCTCTGTGCAAGCTTTCAAATGTTCCACGTGAAACATTTAGCCGTAGCAAAGCCGAAAATTACGCATTGCGCACCTCGCAGCGGCCTGCCACCGCCATGCAAGTCGCCAAAATAAAAAAGCGCCCAACAAGGGACGCTTTAGTAACTATTGCAGTAAAATTCAGGCTCTACCCTTTTAACACGCTACCGCCCACCATCGCAAGCACCGCCCCTTACAGCGGACGCTTTGCTATCACTCCGCCGGCTCTTGGGTACTGCGGCGGCGTGTGCTCTACTTTCTGAATAACTATCAAGCTACGCTGAATTTCCCCCGGCAAGCTGTAGCTTTTCACCTCTTTTACCTCTCCCCCGAGCTTTGCGATTGCCTTTTGCGCCTGCCGTATCTGCTCTTGCGGTTCTGTCTTCATGGCTATGAAGTGGCCGCCCTTTCGCACGAGCGGCAGGCAGTACTCGCACAGCGCAGGCAGTGCGGCCACCGCTCTCGCCGTAGCGCTGTCAAACGCCTCTCGCCACTCCTTGCGCGCCGCCTCCTCCGCCCTTTCCTTCACCAGGCTCACCTCTACGCCGATAGCCTCGCTCACTTCCCGCAAAAAACTCAGCCGCTTGCCCGTAGGCTCCATGAGCGTGACACTCAGCTGTGGCCTGAATATCTTAACAACCATGCCCGGAAAGCCAGCACCGCTTCCCACATCCACAAAGCTTTCCCCTAAAAAAGAACACTCTGCCGCCAAAAGACAGTCCAAAAAATGCTTTATTTCAATTTCCTGCGGCTGTGTTATGGAGGTGAGGTTCAGCTTTTCGTTTGTGCTCACCAGCATCTGCGCGTATATACTTAGCTGATTTAGCTGGGTTTCGCTCAGCTCAATGCCAAACTGCTCCGCAAGCCTGCTCATACGGTTTTTATCAATCATTTCATGTAATCTCCTGTTTGTTTTTATCACCAAAGTACTCAACAACACCCCTGCAAACCGTTAGGAATATTCCTACATTATAGGAAACATCCTGCATCACAACCATGAATTTATGTGCTTTTTTATGCACAATATTAGCTCTTGAAAAAGTTTTATAAGTTTGTAAACATAGCATTGCTCAGCTAAATCAAAATAAATTCATGTTTTTTCATTTGTGGTCAAGTTTTCCACTCAGTCTAAACACTTGTGCTGTAGTGTGAATTTTACACGTAAAATCGTTGTTTTAATAAAATGTTTTCAACGCTAAAAATGTTAATTTTTCCTATTTTGCCGCTTTTCAGGCTAATTAAAAAGTTAAAACCTGCTTTACGGCTACGCATTTCATATTTTCCTTGCCATATTTTCCTATTCTTCCTCCTGCCGCCTCTTCATAACAGACAATATCAGTGAAAGCTGTGCCACATCACTTGGCGACACACCGGGTATGCGTGCCGCCTGCCCAAGTGAAACAGGGCGAATAGCCTGCAACTTTTCCCTGGCTTCAAGGCGCAGCCCGTTCATTTCAGCGTAGCAAATATCAGCAGGAATTATCGTTTGTTCACGGTTTTTTAGCACTTCTATCTGCTCCAGCTGGTTCTTAATATAGCCCTCATACTTTATTTCGGTTTGGATTTTATCCGCTATAAGTGGTGTGACACCCTCACCCTCACCAACACATCCCACAATTTCCGCATAGCTCAGCTCCGGCCTTTTTAACAAAATCGCCGCACTTGTCGCTTGTTTAGGCAAGTTTTCCACTTTTTCCACATATAAGTCGGCCAACTGCTCGGGTGTAATCTTTGTGCTCTTCAGCCTTTTCATCTCGGCATTTTTCCGCTCCAACATCTTTGAAAAGCGCTCCCACCTATCCTCCTCCACAAGCCCTACTTCTCTGCCTAAGGGAGTCAGCCGCTCGTCTGCATTGTCCTGCCTAAGATACAAGCGGTGCTCGCTTCGGCTGGTCATCATGCGGTATGGCTCGTTTGTGCCTTTTGTCACAAGGTCATCAATTAGCGTTCCTATGTAGCTTTGTTGGCGGCTTAATATTATTCCTTCTATTTTTTGCGCATATTTCGCCGCATTTATTCCCGCAAGAAGCCCCTGCGCCGCAGCCTCCTCATAGCCGGACGAGCCACAAAACTGCCCTGCGCCGAACAGTCCTTTCAGCGTTTTGCACTCGAGTGTGGGCTTCAGCTGGGTGGGGTCCACGCAGTCGTATTCTATGGCGTAGGCCGGACGCATCAGCTCCACCTGCTCAAGACCTTCGATGCTTCGATACATTTCCTGCTGAACATCCTCCGGCAATGAGGAGGACATGCCCTGCAAATAGTACTCATCTGTGTTTAGGCCGCACGGCTCTACAAAAATTTGGTGGCGGTTTTTGTCCGCAAAGCGCACCACTTTATCCTCGATGCTGGGGCAATATCTCGGCCCTGCACCCTCAATCATGCCCGCATACATTGCCGAGCGGTGCAAATTATTTGTAATTATCTCGTGTGTCTTTGGGTTTGTATACGCTATATGGCAGGTCACTTTGTTTTCACCCGCCTGCTCTGTCATAAAGCTAAACGGAAAAATTTGTTCGTCTCCATGTTGTATTTCAAGCTTGTCGAAGTTTATGGAGCGTCGATGTACCCTTGCAGGTGTGCCTGTCTTAAATCGCCGCAAATTTAATCCTATTTTTTTAATATTTTCTCCTAATTTTTGCGCCGCAGATATGCCGTCAGGCCCCGACGCATACGCCTGCTCCCCTATATATATTTTACTGTCTAAGTAAGTCCCCGTGGCAATAACAATCGCATCAGCGCTAAAAATACTGCCATAGTTTGTTTTTACCCCTGTGGCGCATCCATCCTCTATTATTATTTCCACTATTTCTGCTTGTTTTATGTGAATATTATCCGTATTTTCCAGCAATTTTTTTGCTAATAAATGATACTGTGCACGGTCTGCTTGGGTGCGCAAGCTATGCACCGCAGGGCCTTTCCCCCTATTCAGCATTCTGCTTTGAATCATCGTTGCATCGGCCAGTATTCCCATGCAGCCGCCCAAAGCATCCACCTCTCGCACAAGGTGGCCTTTCGCCGTTCCGCCTATGCTTGGGTTGCAAGGAAGGTTTCCTATAGTGTCCAAGCTGAGTGTAAATATCGCAGTGCGCACACCAAGGCGTGCAGCCGCCACTGCCGCCTCAATACCTGCGTGGCCGCCACCTACAATAATTACCTCGTAGTCGTTTGCTTTGCACATTTTTTCATTACCTTTCTTTTCATAGGTAAAATACAAATATATTCACGCTTCACACATTATGTAACTATATATCTAAAATATATTTCGTTATTTCGCATATTTTTGGAATACACACTATTTTTCTTTTTTATTTATACGCTATTTTTAATTATTTCAGCAAAACCAGTGCTTTTATTTGCCTAATTTTTCATGCAACCATCTACCACATGCTCAAAACATTTTTATACTCAATTTCATGTTTGTTTACTAAGTTTTCAACATAAAGACGAAAATGGTTAAATTCATGAAATAGTTATCGCAATCTACTTTCCTACGCAATATTTAGAAAATACTTCCTCCACCACCGCACTACTAACATCCTCACCACTAAGGCGAGCGAGTGCGCTCAGCGCCTGCCCAAGGCATACATCCGCCGCATCAAGCCCAATATCAATCGCTTGCAAAGAGTTTTCAAGTGCCGCTTTCGCATCCAAAGCAGCGGATAGCTGCCGCTTATTTTGCAGCATCGGCGCATCACAGTCTACGTCATTAAGTCGTAGCAACGTATAAATTTTATTTTTAAGTATTTTTGGTGTATTTTCGCTAAGGGCGCTCACCTGCACAACAGACCCAAAATAAGGCTTCAGCTCATCCTCCTGCATCTGCAGGCTTAAGTCACTCTTGTTTATAATTGCAAGCGCCAAGCGCCCTTTGCACTGTATAGCTACCTGTCGGTCATCCTCGCTAAAAGGCGTGCTACCATCGAACACCGCAATTACAAGTGCCGCATTTTCCATTTCGCATCCGCTTCGGCGTATGCCCTCCTTTTCCACCTCATCTTCCGAGTGGCGAAGGCCTGCCGTATCTGCCAAAAGTAAATTTATTCCACCGATATTTAGCTGTTCACGCACCACATCACGGGTAGTTCCGGCAATAGAAGTAACGATAGAACGCTCAAATCCAGACATAAGATTGAAAAGGGTAGACTTTCCTACGTTCGGGCTTCCCACAATGGCAGCCGACACTCCACGTCTAATAATGACGCCGTTTTCATATCCGTCTACCAGTTCTTTCAGCTCGGCCATTGCTTCGTTTACCTCTAAGGTAAAGTTTTCATAGCTTAGCTCGGGCACGTCCTCCTCGGGGTAATCCACCCACGCCGATATATGTGCCGCAAGTTCCAAAAGCTTTTGCTTTATTTCAGATATTTTACGTTGCAACGCTCCATCCAAGGCAGCTCTTGCCGCCTGTGCGCCACTGCGAGAGCTTGCGTCTATCAGCTCCATCACCGCCTCGGCCTGTGTGAGCGACATTTTTCCGTTTATAAATGCACGCTGTGTAAATTCGCCAGGGCTTGCGGGGCTTGCGCCTGCTCGCACACATGCCTGCATCACCTGGGCGCTTACCTCCTCGCCGCCATGACAGTAAAACTCTACGCTGTCCTCGCCTGTGTAGCTGCATGGAGAGCGAAAAAATAGCGATATACCATCATCCACTTTTTTTGTATCCTCAAAAAAACAGCCATAGCTCGCAAAATAACTATTGCGTGAAGCGGATAGCCTCTCTTTGTTTTTTGGCACAAATACCTTCAGCGCCACCTCGTGGCTATCCCGCCCGCTCAAGCGAACCACCGCTATTGCACCTTTCCCCGGAGGGGTGGCTATTGCGACAATAGTGTGCTCCTGTAGCATGTAAACTTTACCTCTTTTTCATCTTTTGAAGCCTTGTGCTGTGATTATTTTTGTTTGAAGTAGTAAGTAGGTCGTTTAGGAAAAGATTATTCATGTTTTTTCCTATTGTTTGAAAACTTTTCCACTTTTTTCATCTTCCTAAATAATGACGTTAATTCGTTATTATTTGCAGAAAACGATAATTTAGTATTGATTTCTTCTACTAAAAGGCAGATGTTTTCCCAATATTTAAGACATTTTTTCCTTAAAAAGGCCTATTTTGCCTACTCAAAAGAAAACGCCGCAGCTAATATAAGCGCGGCATTTTCCTGTTTTAGCATAAGCTTTTGGCAAGCAGCGCATGGATATTGTTATGGTGAAGCTTGCCGATAAATTACAGCTCTATCTTGCCGTAAAGCGGCAGGTCCTCTCCGTCACGGATGGCCTCCCTGCGCTTTGGCACTACGGGCGCTGTGCTTGGGTTGTGCTCGGTTTTTGCAAATTCACGCTCGGGGGTGAAGCTACGCTGGGTGCGCGCCCCCTGCCTTGGGGCACGTCCTTGTCCTGCTCCCGAGCGCCCGCCGGAGGAGCGGGAAGAGCCGCGCGAATTATCCCGCCTTTGGCCGCCCTGCTTTTTGCCTCGGCTGTCGCCTTTGTAGTCTCCCCCATCTGTTGCGTTTGGCGCAAGCGATTTTATTACCACCCTGCGCTGTACATCCGCACCTATGGACGAGCTAAACACTCCCTCAATTTTGCCGATAGTCGTGTGCACAATAAGGCGCTCGTAGGGGTTCATGGGGGCGAGTGTGCGGCTGCGCCCTGTTTTGGCCACTTCGTTTCCGATGCGCATTGCCATCTCCACCAGCTCCGTCTCTCTGCGGTTGCGGTATCCCTCAACATCCAGCCTGATGCGCAGATATATGTCCTCTTTTTTGTCAATGCCTGCATTGACCGCCCTGTCCACAAGATAGCTGAGCGCCTGGATTACCTCCCCACGCACCTCCATCCTGTCCAAAATGTGCTCATCGCTCACACGCAAAAGCGTTGCATCGCCCTGACGCAGTGCGCTTATGCTTACATCCTGCAAGCCCATTGCGCTGAAAATGGAGGAAAGGTAATCCACCGCTTTTTGCACCTGAGGGAAAAGTGCCAAGTCTATGGGCACTTCCGGCTCGCTTTGAAGCACCCTCCCCTCGGTTGTTTCGCTTACTCCCGCGCTTGCCTCGTCGCTTACCTCGTCGCTTGCTGTTTCGGGTGAAGTTTGTGGCGGGTTTTGCATACTTTGCTGTGGTTTTTCGCTTGTATTTTGTGCTTGCATCTTTTTTTGTTGGGTTGGCTTTGTCTCGGTAAATTGAGCTTTTTCCATTATAGGCGCACTGCTTTTTTGCTCAAAAGCTATGCTACTTTCTGCCGCATCATCTTCTATAGCGGTAACCTTTACTTTGGCAGGAATCGTCTTAAAAAACTTTTTTTGGGGCATCGCAAGTATTTCAAGAGTCACCTCTGAGCGAGACAGGCCCAGCTGTGTGCACCCCGCCTCGGTGGCCTCTTCCACGGTTTTTCCCGTGGCTATCACTTCACGCATGGCTAAAGCCTCCTTTACTTGTTGTTTTCGTCGGTGCTCTGCTCGCCTGTCGAGGGTGCATCGCCCTTGTTGTTGCGTGCACGCTTGCGGCGGCCGGGCTTGTACTGTGGCGCTTCGTAATCTTTTATAACGCTTGCGCTTGCACCGGGCCTTTCATCCTCGCCTTCGGGCGGCTTTCCCTCGATAAGCGAAGTTTGCTCGGCGGGCTTTGCCTCTTCCGCATCGCCACCACCTGAATATCTCAATTCATCCTGATTGCGTGCATTTTGCGCTCGCTCGTCCTCATCTTGCGGCGGGCCGCTCTCTTCTTTGTAGCGCTCGGCATCCATTGCTCTTGCTCTTTCAAGGCGTGCACGGTTCAGCTCTGCTTCGCTTACCTCGGTGCTCACCAGCTCGCCGTTCACCTCTTGCACCAGCACCTTTTTCTTTTGGTTCTTCTTTGCGGCACGGCGCTCCTCAATCTCTCTTTCCACCTGCTCACGAATTTTCACAGGGTTGTACATTCTGCGCAGTACCATCTGCTGAATTGTCATAACAATGTTTGAAACCGTGTAGTACAGCGAGAAGCCGATGGGTACACGGAAGGCGAAAAAGCCGAACATTACACCCATGATAATTGTCATCGCCCACATGGACGCTTTACCCATAGCCTGCTGGCCGGAGGTGAACATTATCAGCACCTGCGAGAGCGCCATTGTTACAAGCGAGAGTATGGGCAGAATAAGTGTCCAAAACTGGGAGAAGTCGGGCACAACGGCAAGGTTTATCTCGTTGCCGAAGAGGTTTAGGCTAAAGTTAAAGTCGTTGATAGAATCTACAGATTCCTGGCTCATCGACATTTTACGGGTGACGCTTCCATCTGCGGCAACAGTTTGCTCGGGTGCAGAGGTAGAGCCGCTTGTCGAGGCGGAGGTGCTTTCGGGTGTGGCGGCCGAGGTAAGGCCCATTGCCGCTGCCTCTTCCGCCGTGAATGTTACATCAACACCATCCGTAAACAGCTTTGGATTTTTCTTTACTTCATCCGTCAAGATAGTTTGCTGTGTGTAAAAATCTTGCAGGATGTTCTTTTCGGGCTCGTAAGAGTTTACAATAGAGTAACCCTCCGAGAGCTGAGCCTCATCAATGCGCAGAATGTGCTCCAGCGGCGACTGAATAACGCCGATGATACCGAAAATAACCAAAAAGTTTATGAGCATGGGCGCACAGCCTGCCGCCATCTTTAGGTTGTTTTCTTGGTAGAACTTTTGTACTTCCTGTGTTTGCCTGTTTCGGTCGTTTGCCCACTTTTTTTGAATTTCCTTTATCATGGGCTGGTGGGCGGCCATACGTGTTTGGCTCTTTTGCTGTTTCATCGAAAGTGGGAACATTGCTATTCTCACGATGAAGGTGAATATGATGATGGCCCAACCGTAGTTGTTCACCAGCATATACAGCCACTGCATTACATAGCCTAAAACCGGGGAGAGCAGATAGAAAAAGTCCAAATTTATCATCCATTCCGCCGCCTGCGCTGAAGCCGGCATTTATTTTAATATAAAAACCTTGCTGTTTATGCAAAATTTTTACTATACTGGACCCAAAATGCTGCGCAGGATGCTGCTTTTGGGAGGAGAGACATTTTTTGAAACCACTCGTTCGGACACTGCCTAATTGCCCTGCTTTTTTTTGCTTTCTTTGTAGAGCATCCTGTTTGGGTTTTTCCACATTCCCCTTTCGGGCGGTGGGTCGTAGCCCACCTTGCCAAGCGGATTGCAACGCAAAATGCGCCAAAACCCAAGCACAGAGCCTTTTAGGCTGCCGTGTATCTCTATAGCGCTCATTGTATAGGAGGAACAGCTGGGGGTAAAGCGGCAGTTTGTCCCAAGGGCGGGGGATATGCGCTTTTTGTAGCCACGCAGTAAAAAAAGCAAAAACCTTTTCATCTAATTTTCCTCTTTGGAAATATCTGTGCTATACAGTTTCAGCAAAAAAGCAGGTTTAGTTTTTTTGGTATATCCTCTCCCCTGCGGGGGGATATACCACTTTCTCTTCGTTTTTAACTTATAACTTAGGGTAACATATCTGCTTGTGCACTAAAGGGATGTGGGCAAAAAGGTAGCCCTGCTTTTTTGAACATTTTCCTTAAAACATCCGCGAGTTTGTGGCTTTTTGCGTCCGCCGTTATTCCTCTTGCCACTATCACAATATCCACGTTTGGCATATCCTGTGCAATTACACTGCTCAGCGCCGCACGGATAACTCTCTTTGCACGGTTTCTGCGGGGGGCGGTGCCCAGCTTTTTACCTGCGGTAATGCCCACACGCATTTTACCCGCACGGTTGCGGTTCACATACAGCACAGCCAGCGGATGAACAAAGTTTTTTCCTTTTTTGTACGCACGCATAAAGTCGCTGTTGTGCACAATAGGCTCAAAACGGATAAAAAAAACCTCCCATGCGAATGCTTGTCTAAAAAGCACCTGTGTCTCTTTTCAGCTGATACAACAAAAAGGAGCCCTCGCTTTCGCGTGGTCTCCTTCACGTTTCGGGCGAGACACCGAGCAAATCGGCCAAAAGCCAACTCTCAGTCATAGCTATTAAAAGCGTACCCCATTCAAGAAGCTTGCCCTAAATCCGACAATTATACGTTTGTCAGCTTTGCACGGCCTTTGCTACGACGTGCCTTTATCACCTTGCGTCCACCACGTGTACGCATACGGCTAAGAAAGCCGTGCTCCCTGTTGCGCTGTCTCTTTTTAGGCTGAAATGTTCTTTTCACTTTATTCACTCCTCGTTAAAGCTGCCACTGTTTTTTTAGGCAACGTGTTTTGTTTTCTTATATACAGAGAGCCTTGTTTGCACAGCTCCCTGCGAATTATCAGTATACATGAATATCTTTTTGTTTGTCAACAGCTGCAAGCTTTTTTTATCTCTTGAATACTGTTTTTTGGCGCTGTTTTTTCTTCAATATTTAAGTTATCTATGTGATAATAGCTTTTCTATGCTCAATTTCTGTCATTTATAACAAAAAATATCGCTTTAACATAAAGTATTCAGCTTACCTTTTGTTTATTCTGACAAAATTTTGCAAGATATCCTTTGCTTATATTTTACAGGGTGCTCTTGCTTAATTTACTATTCACAGATAATTATAATTGTCCTTTATATTCCTATATATAATATATATCCTCTCATGTTGATTTAAGCTGTGTTTTGTGCTATTATTTTAGAGGACAGTTGCGTTTATTTTTTTGTTTAAGGCTTTGCCTTAAATATTTTTAGCAGGGTGCTCCATCCTGCATTCTTTTTTAATTTTGCTGTTTATTTTTATTCTAAAACTTATGTCTCATATATTCAATACCGGGGGTATTGCGAATGAAATCTTTTTCGGACATTTACCTTGCTGCAATAGAATACTGCAAGGAGCACGTTACTTCCACCTCTTTTAATATTTTCTTTTCGGAGCTTGTTCCCATAAGCTTTGAAAACGAAACTGTTAAAATAGAGGTTAGAAGCGAATTCATAAAGGGTGTTTTGGAGGAAAGGTACATAAACCTGCTAAAAGAAGCCTTTAAGTCTCTTTTGGGCTTTGAGGTGAATGTGGAGCTTTTAGCAAAGCAGGATGAACCAAGCGAAAAGCCACAGGTGCAAGCAGGCAACTATGACTACACTTTTGACAATTTTATTGTAGGTCAAAATAATAAATTTGCACATGCTGCAGCTTTAAGTGTAGCTTCTACCCCTGCCAAAAGCTGGAATCCTCTTTTTATATATGGCGCATCAGGTCTTGGCAAAACGCACCTTCTTTTTGCCATACAGTATGAAATAGCCAAAAATAACCCAAACTACAAGATTTCTTATATAGACGGCGACCGCTTTACCAACGAAATAATATCCTCCATAGCACAGCACAGCATGAACGAGTTTCACGATAAGTATCGCACGGTGGATGTTCTTTTGGTGGATGATGTGCAGTTTATAGGCGGCAAGGTATCCACACAGGAAGAGTTTTTCCATACATTCAACACTCTTTACAACGAGGGAAAACAAATTGTGCTGGCGAGCGACCGTCCGCCAAGAGAAATTCGCAGCTTGGACGACCGCCTACGCACCCGCTTTGAGTGGGGACTTACGGCGGATATTCAGCCGCCCGACTTTGAAACAAGGGTGGCTATTATTAGGCGCAAAGCCGAGCTGCTAAAGATGGACATTCCGGGCGATGTTGCCGATTATATAGCAAAAAATCTTAAAAACAACATTCGCCAGCTGGAGGGTGCTGTTAAAAAGCTAAACGCATACTATCTGCTGGAGGGTATCCAGCCGGTGATAGGCGCTGCACAAAATGCCATAAAGGACATTTTAAGCGAAGTTCAGCCCTTACCTGTGACTATTGAGAAGATAACGCAGGAGGTTGCACGCACATACGGCGTAACCGCAGATGACATATACAGCCGCAAGCGCAATGCGTCCATCTCGAACGCACGCATGATAGCCATGTACTGTGTGCGTGAAATAACCGGCATATCCATGGAGGAAATAGGCTCACAGTTTGGCAAAAGAGACCATTCCACAGTGGTATATGCTTGTAGCACGGTTACCAATAAAATAAAAACGGACACTCAAATGAGAGAAACAGTAGAGGATATTATAAAAAATGCACGCTCATAAATAATGCGTAATAAACGGCTAAAAAGCTCTTGAAAACTATGTCTTAACTTTTAACATTTAATTAACTTTCAACATAAAGTTTTCAGTGTTTTTAGTTTCCTCTTTCATTTTTCAACATTTTAACAAAACTATAAACGAGTTTTTACACTCTTTCACCCTTGTTAAATCCGCTTGTCTTGCGGGTTTTCAGTCTTTTTAACATATCAACAGCCCCTACTATTACTACTAAATTAAAGAGTAGTATGTATTGTTTTTTCACTTTTTTGATTTTTTGAAAGAAGGTTTTTACAATGAAGTTTTCGTGTGAAAAGAAAATATTAGCGGATGCAGTTGCGGGTGTTTTAAGAGCAGTTCCATCCGCTTCTTCTGTGCCCGTTTTACAGGGAATTTTATTTAAGGCAGAAGGCTTTGTGCTGGAGCTTCGCGGATATGACCTTGAAATGGCTATAACCACCCAAATAACCGCAAACGTAATACAGCCTGGCGAGGTGGTACTGCCCGCAAAGCTTGTAAATGACATGATACGTAGTATGTCCAGTGATGAAGTGAATATAGAGTGCGAGGAAAACATGTCCACCAAAATAACGGGTGGCATCACCGAATACAACCTCATGGGCATGAGCTCCTCCGAGTTTCCCTCTTTGCCCACACCCGGCGCTGACTTTGCTTTTGAAATAGATGCGGCGGAGCTGGAAAACATGATAGGCATGACGCTGTATGCTACGTCTACGGATGACAAAAAGCCCGCCCTTACGGGTGAATTATTCGATATATCGCCGGGAAACCTTACTATAGTAGCGCTGGATGGCTTTCGTGTGGCTATTACAAACCACCCTGTTGTTGCGGATAAAACTCTTTCTATTGTTGTTCCGGGCAAAACTGTTTCCGAAGCGGCACGCCTTTTGGGTAGCTCTGAAAAGCCGGTGCGTGTGGACGCAAACAACAGATATATAGTATTTTCAGACGGAACATACACCGTGATGAGCCGCCTTATAGAGGGCGAGTTTTTTAATTATAAAGCGGCTATTCCAAAAGAATATAAAACCCGTGTTGAGGCAAGTGTACCCGATTTTGAAAAGGCTGTTGAACGCTGTGCTGTTATAATAACGGAACGGCTTAAAAACCCACTGCGCATTACATTTAGTGAAAATATTGAAATAAAGTGTCAAACACCACTGGGAAGTGTGAACGACTGCGTGGATGCGCAGGTGGAGGGCGAAAGCGTAGAGGTAGGCTTTAACTACCGCTACCTTTTGGACGCACTGCGCAACAGCGGCACGGATAGGGTTATTATAGAGCTTTCGGGTCAGCTTTCCCCCGTGAAGATACTTCCTTTGGAGGGCGACGAGTTTACATTTGTGATACTTCCTGTTCGCTTTAAGAATGATTAAAGCATAAAATAGTGATTATTACACATAAACTTTTGTTAAAACTGCACTTTTTATTTCAAAAAAAACATGTGGGAGATAATGCCAAAACTGATGACAAACATAAACATAACCACCGAGTACATAAAGCTTGATGCCTTTTTGAAGTTTGCCGGGCTGTGCGAGACAGGCGGCGAGGCAAAGATTTTTATTCAGCAGGGGCAGGTGCTTGTAAACGGCGAGGTGTGCACTATGCGCGGCAAAAAGCTTGTGCCGGGCGATGAGGTTAATATGTGCGATGATAGCGATATATACAAAGTTTGTGCAGGATAAAACTTATTAGTATGTGTATACTGCTCACGGAGACAAGATGAAACTAAGGACACTCGAACTTTCAAACTTTAGAAACATAGAAAAAGCGCATCTGTCTGCGGATGAGGGGCTTACCGTAATAGCAGGTGCAAACGGACAGGGTAAAACAAATCTTTTGGAAAGTATATATCTGCTTTGCGGCGGAAAAAGCTTTCGTGGTAGCAAGGACAAGGAACTTGTGCGGCACGGATGCCCAAGTGCATTTGTTAGTGCGGATGTGGCGGCTTTTGGGCGGGATAAAAACATAAAGCTGACGGTGGAGGGTGAAGACTCCTCCAGAAAAGGACGCTTTGCTGACATAAACGGCGTGGATTATGGCAGAGCAGGCGCTATTGCAGGCAACTTTACTGCGGTGGTGTTTGACCCCGGTCATCTGCACCTTGTGAAGGGCGGGCCGGACGCACGCAGGCGCTTTTTGGATGTGGCGCTGTGCCAGCTGTACCCCGGGTATGTGGGTATACTTCGCAGATACACAAGGGCGCTCACCCAAAAAAATGCAATTTTGAAGCGATACTACGAAACAAATGAGGCTGATGCCCTGCTGGACACCTTTGATGAACAGCTCTCGCAGGTAGGGAACGAAATAACAAGGCGCAGGGCGGAATACCTTGATAAGGCGGCACCCATGGCGGAAAAGTTTTACGAGGAAATTTCACTGGGTGCGGAAACTTTGAAAATTGAGTTTATGCCGAGTGCACCGATGAACGAGCTTTTGGATGCGCTTTTCAACAGCCGTAAAAAGGACATACGTGCGGGGTTTTCCACCTTAGGCCCACACCGTGAAGACTTTGACATGATACTAAAAGGCAAGAGCGCACGCACCTTCGCCAGCCAAGGCCAACAGCGCAGTGCTGTTTTAAGCCTAAAGCTTGCGGAGGCGCAGATGGCACGCCACATTACGGGGGAGCACCCGGTGCTCCTTTTGGACGATGTGCTCAGCGAGCTTGACGAAAACAGGCAAAAATACCTCCTGTGCAAGATGGAGGAAAAGCAGAGCTTTGTCACGTGTTGCGAGCCTGCCGCCTTTAAGCGCACAGCGGGCAAGGTGGTTTTTGTGGAGGATGGTATTGTGCAGTAAAAGCATGAAAAATAAAGTTTACATAATATAATCATGTTTTTGTTGTATGATATTGGGTGTGGACAAAAGCGGTGATTTAGAATATGTTAAGTGCGAGAAGAAGGCGAGGACATATCAAAAAAACTTAATCACCTCTATGTGGCCACTCCCATAATATCTGTATGGAGGGAACGCCGTGTATCTTCACATAGGGCAGGATACGCTGATAAATACGTCGGAGGTGCTGGGCGTGTTCGACATGGACACCACCTCCATATCCAAAGCGACGAGGGAGTTTTTTAAGGTGGCGGAGCAAAAGGGCATTGTTGTAAACGTGACGCAGGAACTGCCCAAAAGCTACGTGCTGTGCGCATCAAAAAAATGCAGAGCGCACGAGAAGAAAAGCGGCGAGGAGGCCTTGTACATCAGCCAGCTGAACACCGCTACGCTGAAAAAGCGCCTTGCACAGGGAAATTTTGCGAAAACTTTTGAGTAAAGCGTAAAGTATTTAACACTATGTGCAAGCTTTTGTTATAAACTTTATTTATTACTTAAATGTGCGCTAAAAATTGCGATAAACCGATATATTATAAACACTATATACTCCAAAGGATGGGAAGTATTTTTTATGGCAGAGATGGAAAATGTAAAGACGCCAACCGCACAGGACTACGACGGCAGCCAAATACAGGTGCTGGAAGGTCTTGAGGCGGTGCGCAAGCGTCCGGGTATGTACATAGGAAGCACCGGCCCTCGGGGGCTTCACCACTGTGTGTACGAGATTGTGGACAACGCCATAGACGAGGCGCTGGCCGGCTTTTGCGACCACATAGAGGTGTGCCTGAAGGACGACGACATAGTGCAGGTGACGGACAACGGCCGTGGCATCCCTGTGGGTATTCAGCCAAAGCTGGGCATACCTGCCGTGACGGTGGTGTTCACAATACTACATGCAGGCGGCAAATTTGGCGGCGAAAACAGCGGCTACAAGGTGGCAGGCGGCCTGCACGGCGTGGGCGCAAGCGTGGTGAATGCGCTTAGCGAGTGGCTTACCGTACAGGTGCACACCGAGGGCAAAGTGCACTACCAGCGCTTTGAGCGTGGCGTGGAGAATGCGCCGCTTGCCGCCGTGGGCGATACCCAAAAGCGGGGCACTGTGGTGTGCTGGAAGGCCGACCCCGAGATGTTTGAAGAGACGAACTACGATTATGATACGCTGCTCAGCCGCCTGCGTGAACAGGCATTTTTGAACGCAGGTGTGTCCATTACGCTGAAAGATGAGCGCACGGGGAGCGAAAAGGAAAAGACCATGTGCTACGAGGGTGGCATATGCGAGTTTGTAACGCACATTCACAAGCGGCGTAGCCTTAGCGTAATTTGCGATGATATTATCTACCTCAAGGCGGAGGACGGCGGTAGCTGTGCGGAAGTGGCGATGCAGTACAACGAAAGCTACAACGAGCTGCTTTTGTCCTTTGCAAACAACATACACACAACGGACGGCGGCACGCACGAGCAGGGCTTCAAAAATGCGGTAACACGTGTTTTTAATGATTTCGGCCGCCAAAAAGGCTACATAAAAGAAAAGGACGACAACCTGCAAGGCAACGACGTGCGAGAGGGCATGACCGCCGTAATAAGCGTGAAGCTGACAGAGGCGCAGTTCGAGGGGCAGACAAAGGCAAAGCTGGGCAACACCGAGATGCGCGGCATTGTGGAGAGCCTTGTGTACGAAAAGCTGAAGGAATATTTTGAGGAAAACCCAGCCTGCGCAAAGTCCATATACGAAAAAGCGCTCAGCGCCGCACGTGCACGTGAGGCGGCGAAAAAGGCAAGGGAGCTTGTGCGCCGCAAAAGCGTCATGGAAAATGCACGTATGCCGGGCAAGCTTGCGGATTGCCGTGAGCGTGACCCAGCAAAGACAGAGCTGTACATCGTGGAGGGCGACTCGGCAGGCGGAAGCGCCAAGATGGGCAGGGACTCGAGCATTCAGGCGATACTGCCGCTGTGGGGCAAGATGCTCAACGTGGAAAAAGCACGCATTGACAAGGTTTATTCCAATGAAAAGATGATGCCCGTGGTAACGGCGCTGGGCTGTGGCATAGGCCAGGACATGGACATGAGCAAGCTGCGCTATCATAA
Source organism: uncultured Oscillospiraceae bacterium (assembly GCA_964370045.1). Classification (GTDB taxonomy): domain Bacteria; phylum Bacillota; class Clostridia; order Oscillospirales; family Ruminococcaceae; genus JAAYCI01. The sequence continues at coordinate 49,873 of CAYJGZ010000010.1, read as the reverse complement.
AATATTTGTGATGGCGGATGCGGACGTGGACGGAAGCCATATTTGTACGTTGCTACTTACATTTTTCTTTAGATTTATGCGGCCGCTATTAGAGGGTGGCTATGTGTATGTGGCACAGCCTCCCCTATTCAAGCTGCAAAAGGGCAAGGACGTGCGCTATGCCTACACGGACGAGGAGATGGCGAGCCTGTCCGCCGAGATGGGCGAGCCAAAGATAAGCCGCTACAAGGGCCTTGGCGAGATGAACCCCGAACAGCTGTGGGAAACCACCATGAACCCCGAGAACCGAATGATTGTGCAGATAAGCGTGGATGATGCAGAGCTTGCGGACGAGACGTTCAGTATACTCATGGGCGACAAGGTAGAGCCAAGGCGAGAGTTTATTGAAACCAATGCAAAATACGCAAATTTGGATGTGTGAGTAATGCAATAAAGTGTTATATCTGTTGTTTTTTATGCCAAGTTAAGGAAAAAGCAGATATTTATCTTTTTGATGTATACACTTCCATCACAGTAGTAAAACAGTGCAGTAATAACAAAAAATCTCAAGTAAAGAGGCCAAAATGCAACAGGATAGAAGAGTACCTATCGAAGGATACCCAAACTCAACGCTCATAATACGTGACATCGAAAAGGAGATGAAGGAAAGCTTCCTCGACTATTCGATGAGCGTTATAGTGGCAAGGGCACTGCCGGATGTGCGTGACGGCCTAAAGCCGGTGCACCGCCGCATACTGTACACCATGTACGAGCGTGGCAACGACCCCTCCCATCCGCCCCGCAAAAGTGCGGATACGGTGGGCGCTGTGCTGGGTAGCTATCATCCGCACGGCGATGCCTCGGTGTACGATGCCATGGTGCGCATGGCGCAGGACTTTTCGCTGCGCTATCCGCTGGTGGACGGCCAGGGCAACTTTGGCAGTGTGGATGGCGACCCCCCTGCCGCATATCGTTATACAGAGGCTCGCATGAGCAAAATGGCCGTTGCTATGATGGAAGATTTGGACAAGGACACCATAGACTTTGTGCCGAACTACGACGAGAGCAAAAAAGAGCCCAGCGTTTTGACAAGCCGCTACCCGAACCTTCTGTGCAACGGAAGCACCGGCATTGCGGTGGGCATGGCCACAAACATTCCCCCGCACAACCTGAACGAGGTGGTGGACGGGGTAGTTGCGCTGATAGAGGACCCGGACATAGAGCTGGCTTCGCTGATGGAGTGTGTCAAAGGACCCGACTTCCCCACGGGGGGTATTATCATGGGGCGCAGTGGCATACGTGCGGCATACGCCACGGGCAGGGGCAAGATTGCTCTGCGTGGCCGTGCGGAGATTGTGGAGCAAAAAAACGGCAGGTTTCACATAATTATTACCGAAATTCCCTATATGGTGAACAAAGCTAAGCTCCAACAGGACATCGACCGCCTTGTGAAGGAAAAGCGCATAGAGGGCATCACCGACATAAACGACGAGACCTCCCGCAAGGGAATGCGTGTGGTGATAGAGGTGCGCAAGGACGCAAACCCGCAGGTGGTGCTAAACCAGCTGTACCACATGACCCAGCTTCAGGACACGGTGGGCGTGATAATGCTGGCGCTGGACGGCGGCGTGCCCAAGGTGATGAGCCTTAAAGAGATGCTTCAAAAGTACATCGACTTTCAGGAAGAGGTAGTGCGCCGCCGCACCGAGTTTGAGCTGAGAAAAGCAAAAGAGCGTGCGCACATACTGGACGGCCTGCGCCGTGCGGTGGATATTGTGGACGAAATAATAGCGACCATACGTGCAACACGTGGCACACAGAGCGACGCAAAGGCGGCTATCATGCAACGCTTTGACTTTGACGATGTGCAGGCGGCGGCGATTGTGGCGTTTAGGCTGGGCCAGCTGGCCGGGCTTGAAATAAAGAAAATAGAGGACGAGTACGAGCAGCTCACCCAAAAAATAGCCGACTGGGAGCTACTGCTCTCCGAAAAAAGCCGTATACTAAGCGTGGTTCGGCAGGAGCTGGAGGCGCTTCGGGACAAGTTCGGCGATGTGCGCCGCAGTGAGATTGTGGCGGTGAGCGGCGAAGTTGACATTGAGGACCTCATCCCCGAGGAGCAAAATGTGTTCACGCTCACCCACGCAGGCTACATAAAGCGCATTGCGGTGGATGAGTACCAAAGCCAGCGCAGGGGCGGTAGGGGTGTCTCGGGCCTCTCGCAAAAGGACGAGGACTTTGTGAAAGAGCTGTTTGTGGCGAGCAGCCATGATAACATTCTGTTCATAACAAGCTACGGCCGTGTGTTTAGCCTGAAAGGCTACCAAGTGTACGAGGGCAGCAGAATATCCAAAGGCACGAACATTATAAACCTGCTACAACTACAAACGGGCGAGGCCGTCACCAACATGCTGTGCATCCCCAAAGACTCAGACAAAGAGGGCTTCCTCACCATGGTGACAAAGGGTGGTGTTATAAAGCGAACTGCCCTTTCGGAATACCGCAACATCCGCAAAAACGGCCTTATCTCCATAAAGCTGAACGAGGGAGATGCGCTTGCGTGGTGCCGTATTACCACAGGACAGAATGAATTGATGATAGCCACACGCAAAGGGCGGCTTATACGCATAGCCGAGACGGACGCACGCAAGCTTGGGCGTGTCTCCCGAGGGGTGCGAGCGGTGCGCCTTGTAAAAGAGGACAGCGTTGTGGGCGTGTGCATTGTGAAAGAGGGCGCAAGCCTTCTGACGGTGAGCGAAGAGGGCAAAGGACGCCGCAGCCGTGTGGAGGATTACCGCATCCAGCGTAGGGGCGGCATGGGCATAACCAACTACCGTGCAGGCGATGTGGCCGCTATAAAGATGGTGAGCGAGGACAACGACATTATTCTTATCTCGGCGCAGGGCATTATAATAAGAATGCACGCGGCGGACATAGGACTGCAAAGCCGCTACGGCGGCGGCGTGCGTGTGATGCGCCTTGGCGAGGGCGACAGGGTGGCGAGCATTGCGAGCACCACACGCAGTGACGAGGAGGACGTTGCCATTGCCCTGCCGGAGGACGAGGGCGAGGAGGAACTGAGCGCCGAGGAGCTGGCGGCACTGCTGGCGGAGGAAGAAAAGCAGGCCGAGGCTACGGTGGAGGACGAGGAAGAGGAGCAGGCGGAGGAATAGCCTGCATTAAAGCTAAAACGAAAAGAATAGGTTAAACCGTGCTTCCTCCCCCGCTGTATATGGGGAGGAAGCACGAACTATTAGCGCCATAAAATTATTTAGCAAAAGGAGCACAAAATGAAAACAGTAGGTATCATAGGCGGCATGAGCTGGGAGAGCACCGCCGAGTACTACCGCATCATAAATGAGAAGATACGCGATGAGCTGGGCGGCCTGCACTCGGCGCAGATACTGCTGTACAGTGTGGATTTTGCACAGATTGAGCAGTGGCAGACAAAAGGCGAATGGGATAAAAGCGCAGAGTACATGAGCGATATTGCGCAAAAGCTACAAGCCGCAGGGGCGGACTTTATTATCATTGCCACAAACACCATGCACAAGCTTGCGCCCCAAATCGAGCAAAAAATATCCGTGCCCCTGCTGCACATTGCGGATGCCACGGCGGATGTGCTGGTGGGCGAGGGTATGCAAAAGATTGCGCTTTTGGGCACAAGATACACCATGACGCAGGATTTTTACAAAGCAAAGCTGAAAGCACGTGGCCTTGAAGTGGTGATACCCTGCGATGAGGACGTAAAAATTGTGAACGACATCATCTTTGAGCAGCTGTGTATGGGCGTTGTTTTGGAGGACTCACGCAAGGAGTATCAGCGCATAATTGTCGAAATGAAGGAGCGTGGAGCACAGGCTGTTGTTTTTGGGTGCACCGAAATAGGCCTTTTGCTTTCGGCACAGCACTCTGCCCTGCCGGTGTTTGATACGGCTGTAATTCATGCAGAAAAAACAGCATTAGAGCTAATGAAGTAGCAATAATATGTGTATTACGCACGTTTTGCGAGGATAAAATATTATTGAAAAAGTGAAAATTTGACAAAAAATTACAAGCGAGCAAAAGCCATTGCACCATTGCAACATTGTAAAAAATGTGGTAGCATTGTAATAGAATAAGTGCATGTGTGGGGGCGATGCCTTTTGCACATGTATGGCAACTGATGTTAAATAATAAACATGGGCGCACAAGTGTCCGACAGGGGGTTTTTATGAAAAAACAAGCGATGACCGTAGCTCAAAAGATGCGCTTTACAGCGGGTATCCTGTATATTCTGCTGGCTGTGTACGAGATGTTTATCACACGGGGCAATACCTTGTACTATAGTGTTGTAAACGGAACGTTTGTCAACATTTTGGCGTTGCTTAGCGCACCTGCTGCAGGCGCTATGGCCATATGGATGTTCGCCTCTAAAAAGGTGCTACCTGCCGGCGCACGCAGGGGCGTGGTGATAGGCACGTTGCTTGCGGTGGTGTATGTGATGACAACCTACACCGCACAGGCGGCTATTGTGGAGTACTCCATGGCGTGGACATTCCCCTCGGTGTTTAATAACCCCGATAGCGATACCACCATGTTTATGTACTTCTTTATGATTCTTCGCCTGCTTATCATGATTTTGGCGGCGTTCTTCGTTACAAGCAGTAAGGAGAGCATGAACAACGCAAGCAAGGAAGAAAAGGCGGAAAAGGCACGCATGTACGGCCGCAAGCCGGAAGAGATGGCAAAGAGCCGTGCCGCAAGGCCTGTGCACAAGCCCTCTGCAGAAAAGCCCGCACAGAGCATTGCGCCTGCCGCCGAGGCAAAGCCGGATGCGGCACAGAGCATGGACGCACCGCTTGATGTGAAAAAGTAGAGCTTTCCTAAAAACAGCAGAAAAAACAAACCCCCGATGCAAACAGCCGAAACTTTAGCGTTTCATGCTGTGGTATCGGGGGTTTTTGCTTGGGGCGGGCTGTAGAAATGTACCCAAAAGGCAGCCTACTCTCTCCCCCACCCCAATTTTCAAAAACTTCTCACTTTGCAGAATATGTGAAATGTGGTAGAATGATACAATGCTTTAGCAAGGAGGAATGACGCACATGTCACTGATAAACGAGGAAAACCTGCCAAAGGAACAGGAGCAGCAAGAAAAAGAAGTGCAGGAGATGCCGCAGGATGAGCAGGGCGGCCATGATGAGAACGAGGACGATTATGATGATTACGACGGTGGCTACGACTACTACGAGGATTTGCACAGGGACTACGAGGAAGTAGTGGAAAGCGTACCCGAAAAGCCGTCCACGCCGCCCATGTTTGCAAACCACACGGTGATGAACGCCGAGTCCTGCTACGACTTTTTGCGCCTTAGCTGGTCCAAGACCTCCGGCATTGCACGCATTGTGCTTTTTGGCGCAGGCTCGGGCGCTATAATTTACGCAAGCACCATGCTGTGGGAGGTGGGCACCTCCACGCTGATTTTTGCGATTTTTGCCTACCTCATGGGGCTGACGGCGCTGTTTACGGTGTTTTTTGGCTGGCTTGTGCGCTCAAAAAAGTACATACAACAGCAAAAAGAGCTGTGGCAGGGGGAAACGCTGGAAAAGGACGTGCTTTTTTACAAGAACTTCATACTGCAAGAGAGCAAGCTCGGCCGCCAAAGCTACTACTACAAGGACATCACCGAGCTGCGCCACAACAAGCGCTGCCTTGTCATCAGCATGAGCGGCAGGGCGCTGCTTATCCGCAAGGATGGCTTTGCACAGGGGGACTTTGAAAAGGTGCTGGCGCTTTTGAAGGAGAAGATAAAGCAAAACAAGGGCGGCTAAAGGGTAGAGTGTGGACAAACGTGATGATTTAGTTTTTTGGTATATGCTCCCCTGCCCCCTTCTCGAACTTAACGTATTCTAAATCGATACTATATAATATTAAAGCCGATATGCTCTCCCTGAATGGGTAGCGTATCGGCTTTTTGTTGTTTGATGAATTTATGAGGGTGCTTGTGTTTCTGTGTCCGGCGGCTGTGTGGCCTTCTCTTTTTGCGGCGAGGCCGACGGTGTCGGCTTTTGGGAGGGGTCTTCGCTACCCACAATGTTCGGGGCCTTGAAGCCCTCGCCCAAAATTTCGTTTGCCTCGGTGATTATCACGATGCTACCCGGGTCCACCGTGCGTGCGATAAAGCGTATTTTGTATATTTGGCTTTTGCCGCACACGCACATTAGCACCTCACGCTTTTTGCCGGTGTAGCTGCCCGTGGCAGGGAAAATAGTGCTCCCCCTCCTTGTTACAAGGCTGATGGAATCCGCTATTTTTTGGGCGTGGTCGGTGACTATCAGCGCCATTTTGCCACTGCCAAGGCCGTACAGTATCCTGTCTATGCTCATGGTTTGGGCAAATGTGAAAATTACGCCGTATAAAACAGCATCTATACTGCCAAAAACAAAGCTACCGCCCACTATAATTATGATGTTTATTATAAGCGCGAGACGCCCTATGGAAAACTGTGGGCGTTTTTTCCTTACACTTGTGATAATAAAGTCCAGCCCACCGCTGGAGGAGGCACGCATGTAAAAAAATGACAGTCCTGCGCCTGAAAGTATGCCTGCAAATATACAAGCTAAGAATGGGTCTCCGGAGTATGTAGGGATGTGGGGGTAGATAACATCCAAAAAAACCGTGAGAATTATTATTCCCCAAACACTTTTTACAATAAAAGTAGAGCCTAAGGTGCGTGCGGTCGCAAGAATAATGGGAAGGTTTAGCAAAATGGAGAGTGTACCTATGGGCCAGCCTGTCATAAAGTTTATGATAAGCGAAATGCCCGTAAGCCCCCCTGTGGCAAAATGTGCGTTTAGCGCAAAGGTATAAATGCCAAGGCCGAACAGCGCACTGCCTATGATGTAGTAGATGGTGTCCACCGCAAATGTGCGCAAATCAAAGTGCTTTGTCATGAGAGTTTCCCCCGAAACAGATGTGGTAAAGGATGTATGGCTGTTTAGCGCAAAAAATGTCGAACAAAAGTCTGCTTTTACCCCCCGCCAAAAGGGCGAGGGGTAAAAGCAGGGAGTGGACAAATAGAGGTGATTTAGAATACGTTAAGTGAGAGAAGAAGGCGGTATATCCTCCCCCCTCATATGGATGTATAATTTAATTAAACAGCCATATCAAGGTTCTGACAAGGCTTTAAGAGTGGAGATTTGCGTAGCAAATACTACTTGTGCCTTGTTAGGTTCTTCCGGAAAGGGAGGATATACCAAAAAACTAAATCATTGCGTTTGGACACACCCTAAAAGCAAAGCGTATGGTTTAGCGCAGGGCTACTGTGTTAAGGTGCGCATGGCTTAGCCACAGCGGGAAAACCCACAGTTTCGGCATATTACACAGCCGCCCTCGTGCGCTACCTTGCCAGTGCACTCGGGGCACTCGCCCCTTGCTATGGCGTCGTGCGCCTCTTGTGCCTCCTGCTGTGCGGTAACGGCGGGGATTTTGGGCAGGCTCTCCTTTGGTAGGCTCTGCTCTTCCCTACTTTCCCTTGCCTGTGTCAGCGGCTCGGGAGCGAGCTTTGCGGCGGGGTCGCTCTTGTACGATTCTATATAGTCGTTTACCTTCATCACTGCCTTTGCGATGGCATCGGGGCAGGAGGTACAGCTCATGCCCATCTGGCGTATGGTGGAGGGGCAACGAATGCCCTTCAGCTGGTTGCACACCTCACGCACGCTCATGCCACTGCGCAGTGCCACGCTGCACAGCCGTGCGGTGGCCTCGCTCTGGCTGGGGCAGCCGCCTGCCTTGCCCGTGCTGGTGAACACCTCGCATATGCCGTTTTCGTCGTAGTTCACCGTTACGTACAGGTTGCCACAGCCTATCTTCATGCGCTCGGTAAAGCCGCTGATAACATCCGGGCGTGGCCGTGGGGTAATTTGCCCGTACGGCTGTAGATTATCCGGCATGGCGCTCAAGACGCCATCGGGGCTGGGCATGTCCTTGCCCTCTTTCACGCCGAGGTTCAGCACCTGGCTGTCACGGCTGCCGTCACGGTAGATGGTGACACCCTTGCACCCCTCGGTGAAAGCAAGGCGGTAGACGTTTTCCACATCTTCACGTGTTGCGTCGGAGGGGAAGTTTACCGTTTTGGACACGGCGTTGTCCGTGTGGCGCTGGAATGCCGCCTGCATACGAATGTGATACTCGGGGCTGACATCATGCGCACACACAAACACCCTGCGCAATTCTTCGGGCAGGCTCTCTATGTGCGCCACGCTACCCTCCTGCATTATGCGGCGCATTACTTCCTCTGTGTAAAGCCCTTCCTTTTGCAGTGCCGCCTTTAGGATGGGGCTTGCCTCGGGCATTTCGGTGCCGTCCATGATATTGCGCATGTACGCAAACGCAAACACAGGCTCTACGCCGGAGGAACAGCTTGCCAAAATGGACAGCGTGCCGGTGGGCGCAATGGTGGTGACGGTGGCGTTGCGCAGGGGGATGCTTTGGTCAAACACCGACTGATCAAACAGCGGAAACGCACCTCTCACCTTTGCGAGTGCGGCGGAGGCTCTTTTGCCCTCTGCCTGCACAAACTGCATCAGCTTTTCCGCAAGCGCAAGGCCCTCCTCGCTGTTGTACGCAATGCCCAGCAGCAGCAGTGCGTCCGAAAAGCCCATCACGCCAAGGCCTATTTTGCGGGTGGAGCGGGTAACCTCATCTATGCGCTGAAGTTGGTAGCGGTTTACCTCGATTACGTTGTCCAAAAAGTGCACGGCGTTTTGCACCGTCTCGCCCAAAAGCGCCCAGTCTATTTCATACGCATCATCCGCATTGTTTTTCTTTTTTAGCATACGTGCTATGTTAATACTGCCGAGGTTACAGCTCTCATAGGGCAGTAGCGGCTGCTCGCCGCAGGGGTTTGTGCTCTCTATTTCCCCCTGGGCAGGCACGGGGTTGTCACGGTTTAGCCTATCCAAAAACAAAATGCCCGGCTCGCCGCCTGTCCATGCAGCATCCACAATTTTAGTGAACACTTCACGTGCGTTTAGTGTTTTTACTGCCTTTTTACTGTTCGGACAGATAAGGGCGTACTCCTCGTTTTTGTCCACCGCAAGCATGAACTCCTCCGTGATGCCCACAGAGATGTTAAAGTTCTGAATATCGGCGTTGTTCTTTTTGCAGTCGATGAACTCAAGGATGTCCGGGTGGTCTATGCGCAGGATGCCCATGTTTGCGCCACGGCGTGTGCCGCCCTGCTTCACCGCCTCGGTGGCCATGTTGAACACACGCATAAAGGACACAGGCCCCGAGGCAACGCCGCCGGTGGAGTTTACCGTGGAGCCGCTGGAGCGCAGGCGTGAGAAGGAAAAGCCGGTGCCGCCGCCGCTTTTGTGAATAAGCGCCGCATTTTTCAGCGCATCAAATATGCCCTCCATGCTGTCCTCTATGGGCAGCACAAAGCAGGCGGACAGCTGGCCCAGCGGGCGGCCTGCGTTCATCAGCGTGGGGCTGTTGGGCAAAAAGTGCAGGTTTGTCATCATGTCGTAAAAGACCTGTGCGGTTTTCGCCACATCCTCGCTACTGCCGTAGCTTTCGTCCGCCTGTGCAATGGTATTCGCCACACGGCGAAACAAGTCCTCGGGACTCTCGGTGAGCGTGCCCTCCTCGTCCCTTGCAAGGTAGCGCCTTTCCAACACCTTTATGGCGTTATCGCTAAGCTGAACACTCATGTTTATCCTCCTGTTTGTAGCGGTTACGGGGTGTGAACAAAAGAGTAGATTTAGTTTTTTGCTATCCCCCCGCCGCAGGCGGGGGGATACCGCTTTCTTCTCCCACTTAAGCGTATGGGAGTTTATATCTAAATCACCTTTGTGTGTCTACTCATGCGGTAACGCCACGTATTTTGTAATTTTTCCCATGAAATATACAGAAAGTATTTTGTTTGTGTGGGTGTATGCTCTCCTGTTATCACAGGCGAAAAATCTCGACCGATAACTATTATAGCACCATATATAGTGGTAGGCAAGCATAAAATACACCATATGGACTACAATTAAGCACAAAAAATCTCGGCGAAATATGTGGAAACACCCAAAGGGTGAACCAAAAGCCGCCGAGAAATATTGTGATATACTTTCTGTGCAAAATCAGTGGAAAAGGGCAAAATTCTTGCGCCGTAAGCACGAAGGTGAGGGGCGCAGAATGTGGAGAGGCACAGCTACTGCGGCTCGCAAAATGCGATAATCTTGTCCTCCGGCTGCAAGACTTCCTCTGGCATTACGGGCACTATGGTCTGCTCGCCACGTATTATCGCAAGCAGGGTGGTGCGGTGCTTTTGCCGAATGTCCGAGTCCTTCACCGAGCGGCCTATCCACTCGGGCATGGGGTGCATTTCTGTGATTTGATAGTCCTGCGTGTCCTCCAAGACATCCAAAATGTTCGGCCGTGCTAAACGGTGCGCAAGCTTTGCGCCCATCTCCTGCTCGGGAATGACAATCTGCGTGATGCCAAGGCTCTCAAACACACGCCTCTCCCTGTCGCCGCCCACCTTCACCACAATGTGCTTTGCGCCCAACTCCTTTGCGGTCATCGTCGCCAAAATGGAGGACTGCAGGTCCGCACCCATCGCCATTATCACCACGTCAAAGTTGCCTATGCCCAGCTTTTTCAGCGCATCCTCGTCCGTCGCATCTATCTGCGCCACATGGGTGGCGTAATCCGCCACCGAGTGCAACTTTTCCTCACTGTTGTCGCACGCCAGTATGTTCAGCCCGTAGCCTGCCAAGTGCCGAACAACACTCTGCCCAAACCTTCCAAGGCCGATTACCGCATATTGTTTTTCCCGTTCTCTCTCACGCATAATAATGCTCCATTCCGCCGCTTCGCATCGGCACAAAATTCAATGAAATACGCAGCTCTTATCATGCGAAGCGCAAGGAATGATAAGAGTATTATTGATTTTAGATGGGTTAGTTTGAAACTTGTTTCAAACTAATTCCTTTCCTAAAAACAAGTGGCTAACACTTGCAAATCAAGCTGTATCAACAATATTTGTTGTTATGTAAAATATATGTTTGCGATTTGCGCACGAAAACTACCGTTGCAAAGCGGACAAGCTTTTGCTAAGGCTACCCGATGATAACCCTCTCGCTGGGGTAGCCCACGCTCTGGCCGTCGCGCTTTAGGCGCATGTTCAGCGCCACCACCGCCGTGATGGGCCCTATGCGCCCAATAAACATGCACACGCTCAGCACCACCTTGCCCGCATCCGAAAGGTGTGGCGTGAGGCCTGTGGTGACACCCACCGTGCCTGCCGCCGAGACGCTCTCGAACAAAAGGTCCATAAGCCCGGGCTGAAAGGCGCTGTTCATCTCGGTAAAGTAGAGTGTAAATGTGCAGGTGAGCACCACTATCATTAGGCTGCCCACAACAGTAAGTGCCTTTTGCAAAAGGTCCAGCGGAAGCGTGCGGCCGAAAGCCTCCAGCTTGTTTTTACTGCGCAGTGCAGACACCATGGCTATGACAATAATGCCCAGCGTCACCGTCTTTATGCCGCCTGCGGTACCTGCGGGCGAGCCGCCTATAAACATGTATATGCAGGAAAGCAGCTTTGAGGGGCTGCTCATTGCGCCCTGGTCTATGGTGTTGAAGCCGCTGGTGCGCAGTGTGGTAGACTGAAAAAATGCGGCAAGTATCTTTTCGTCGGTGGGCATGGGGCCGAGCGTTGCGGGGTTGTTCCACTCAAGAAGTAAAAACAGCGCCGCACCCAGCACAAGAAGCACAGCGGTGACAAGGAAAACCACCTTTGTGTGTAGCGACAAAAACAGCCACCTTTGGTACATGGTGCGCTTTGCCTTTCTGTTTTTTGCACGTGTCACTATTTCGCTCCACACGGTGAAGCCAAGCCCGCCCACTATGATAAGCGCCATAAGTACGATGTTTATGTACCAGTTTCCGTGGTAGGGCATCATGCTGTTTGGGCCTATTATATCAAAGCCTGCGTTGCAAAATGCCGAGATGGAGTGAAAAATGCCCATGCCCACGGCCCTTAATGGGGACATGCCGGGTGTAGAAAAGAAAAAGCCACCCGCCAAAAGCACCGCACCGATGCTCTCGAATATAATAGTACTGCGAATGACAAAGCGCACAAGGCGCACCATGCCGCCAAGGTCGTTGTGGTTGTAGGTGGCCTGAATGAGCAGGCGGTTTTCCAGCGAGATTTTGCGCCGCAAAAAGACCATGCCGAGGGTGAGCAGCGAGATAAAGCCAAGGCCGCCCAGCTGAATGAGCGCAAGTATCACAAGCTTGCCGAACAGCGACCACTGGGTGAGCGTGTTCACCACCACAAGCCCCGTCACGCAGTTTGCGGAGGTGGCGGTGAACAGCGCATTGAGAAAGCCCACGCTCTTGCCGTCGTTGCTGGCAAAGGGCAGGCACAAAAGCAGTGTGCCCACAAGTATCATAAGAAAAAAGCTCAGCGTGATTGCCTGCGGAGGGGACAGGTGAAAGCGCTTGTTTTTGGGTTTGTTTATTGTTGGCATGAAAAGAAGCCTTTCGATTTGATGTTGTTTTGAGTAGTGGATACATAGAGGTGATTTAGAATACGTTAAGTGCAAGAAGAAGGCGCTATATCCTCCCCCGCCGCAGGCGGGGGAGGATATAGCAAAAAACTAAATCACTGCGTTTGCCCACACACTTGTTTTGAGGGAAACTGCCCAATGTGCAATTTCCTACTATCATACACCGTAGGGGGGTGTAATTCAAGCGTTAAACTGTCAAGATGTGTAAAAAATAAAAAGCCTCTGCGTCGGAGGCTTTTTTAATGTGAGCCCATAGCTGTGCCGACAGTGCGCATGTCCTCATGGGAGCAAACATGGCGCATATATTAACACAGTATTTTTGCGCTAAAGGATATTCAGCTCCTCCTTGGGCATCGGCTTTGCGAAGTGATACCCCTGTGAATAATCCACCCCATGCTGTGCGACAATATCCTGTATTTCTGCGTTTTCCACAAACTCCGCAGTGGTCTGTGCACCGATGAGCTCGGAGGTGTACTTTATGGATTTTAGTATAATTTTGCTGTTTTCGCTGGTGTGCAGTGTGCTAATAATATCGCCGTCTATCTTTATGATGTCCGGACGCAGGGATATTATGGAGGAGTATGTGGCAAAGCCCACACCAAAGTCATCCACAGCTACCTTGCACCCTATCTTGCGAGTTTCTGCCAAAAACTCAAAAAGCTCGTTGCCTCTGTTGTAGTTTTCGGTCTCCACAAACTCCAAAACCACCCTTTGTGGGTGCGGATGGCTGCGAAGCCGCTCCAAAATCCACACGTTAAACTCCTCCGACTGAATGTCCAAAAGGGAGATGTTTATGCTAAGCTCGCTCTCTTTGTCCTCAAAGTCCTTCAGCGCCTTGTGTATTATTATCTTGCTTAGCGGGAGGTACAGCTTTACCCGCTTTGCCTCCTCCAAAAACATTCCGGGAGGGTAAACCTTTCCCTTTCGGTCACAAATTCGCATTAGGGTTTCGTACTTTGTTATTTTATTTTCGGCATTGCTGTATATTCCCTGGTAAAAGGGAATAACCTTGTCGTTGTTTATGGCGTAGTTTATCAGCTCAAAAAGCTGTGCATTCTGCTCTTGGTTAGCTAAAAGCTGCTCTTTTTCATCCTTTGCCACTATAAAGTTGTTTTGCAGGTGCATGTTTGCGTAGTATGCACTTTTTGCGCGGTTCACAAGGTCGTGGCCAAACGAGAGCACAAAGCGGGATACTCCGCCAAGCCCCGTTTGCTGTGCTGTTATAAGCTCGTACTGTTCGTGGTTTGCCTTCATGAGGTTGTAAAAGTCCTCATCGCTCATGTCGTCTGTTGCCACAACCATAAAAGTCTTGTAGGTGTGTGCATATACAAACAGCACATTGTCGATACCCATCTGCTTGTACGCAACATTTCCCATGGCCAAAATTTCCGCACAGGAGGTATAGTACTGCTCCTCTCCAAAGGTAGCAATAGACATATCTGCGTTCATGATTTCCGTCATGCACAGCTTTTTGTACCCTTTTGCCGCATTATCTATAAGGTACTGCTCGTAGCTTGGCACGCCGAAGCGATGGTCTATGAGTGGCGAGTTTGTTTCGGTGCAGTCATTGTTGGCAGACATAATAAATGTACCTCTTCTACTTGAAGTGAATTTGCTTAATTGCGTTGTTGCGAGTACATTATGAAACATATTTCTCAAAATGTAACCTAATAAAACACATTATACACTTAAACAACACTAAAAGACAACAAGCTTAACATAATAGAATGGATTTTATGGGAAAATTATTTTCAGAGCATTGCTAAACCGTGAAAAAGGCGATGCTTGATTGCTAATAGTGCACAAAAAAGCTCAAAACGACTAAAGCCGTTTAAGAAGTAAATAATGTAAGTTCGGCGGGTTCGCCGAACCGCTATTTGCGCTCCTTGTCTACAATTTGCCTTTTTAGTTCCTACTCGTCACAAAAGACAAATTATAGACAGCGTCGTCCTACACTACGTTTCGGATAAGTAAAAACAGCCTTGCAAAAGCAAGACTGTTTTTACTAACGCAAATATGCGTGGTGCGCTGGAATAAGTAAGAAAACTTCTCGCAAGGACGAGCCGTAGGCGACAGACGAGCGATAAGCGCACAAAAAGTTCAAAGTGGGACTCGCTTTTCTGCGGAAAAGCCACGGCGGTTGCGACGTGCCACCGGCACATCGCCAAGAGCCGCCTTTCGAGCCCCTTCCAACTGCACAAAAAAGCTCAAAACGACTAAAGCCGTTTTGAGCTTTTTTTGGTGCGCTGGAAGGGACTCGAACCCCTGGCCTACTGGTTCGTAGCCAGTCACTCTATCCAACTGAGCTACCAGCGCATGTATAGACGCTATGTGCTACACAGCGTTTAATCATAATACCACGAACGGGGGGCTTTGTCAACGTCAAAATATGGGTATTTTCCGCAAAATTGCAAAAAAAAGCGGCGGGGATGTAGGGGCGAGCCTGTGTGCTCGCCCGATTAACCCCTACAATGCCCCCTGTCCATTAAAAGAAAAAACCCACAAAAACCCCTGCCGCACATCACACACGACAGGGGGGATTGTGAATATATTAGGGTGTAGCTATGGGCACCTCCACGGAAATGTTAGAGCCGTAGGTGGAGTCCCTTGCGGTGATGGCAGGCGGCGATGTGATGCCACTGCCATAATTAACCGTAAATCGGATAATTCCGCTTGAGTCTGTTGTGGCAGTGCCCTGAAGGCGGCTTACTCCGGGGAGTAAATGCGTGCTAAGGCCGCTCACATCACTCGGGTTAAACACATCATTGATGCCAAACGTAACCGACACACCTGCCAAGTCCACACCAAGGTCATAAGCAACCGAAACCCTTCCGCCTGTCAGGCTTAGGCTTCCGCTTGTTGTAAGCGTGGGCTGGAATACTGTCAACTTCGCCCTGTTGCTCATCGCCGTAGCACCGAGCGAATCAGTGACCTCACAGGTGTAGTAATGTTCTCCTGTGTTCAAGCCACTTGGTGTGTAGCTTGGAGTGTTTGCGCCACTAATTGGCTGTGAAGTGCCGTCTGCAATATGGTAGGTAAACCATTGGTAGGACAAGGTGGCGGTGGAGACGCTACTGTGTGCGGTGGTGGTAAGGGTAGGCCATGTGGTGCTGTTTACCCAAGCGGCACTGTCCTGCGGCTGGCCTGTTATTGTGACGACACTTTGCGGCGGTGTCACTGTCACCTTCGCCGCACGGCTTGCCACCGTATCACCCAGCGAGTTGCCCACTACGCAGTAGTAGTAGCTCTCCCCTACGGTATTTGTGGGCGGGGTGTAGAAGGGATTTGTCTGCCCTGCAATAGCCGTGCCGCCCGTGTTTGCGTTTTGGGTGTTTGTGTACCACTGATAGGTAAGCGCCGCACCTGGAGCAGGGTTTGTAATCTGTCCTGTAACATGAAGCTGCTGGGGTGCTCCGTTTAGGGTGTAGCTTGCATCCTGCGGCTGGCTTGTGATGCTAAGCACGCTTTGCGGCTGTGTCACGGTGATTTTTGCAGGGTTGCTCGCAACACCAAGGCCGTAGTCGTTGTTGAATGCCACGCAGTAGTAGTACTGTTCCCCTGTGACATTTGTGGGCGGAGTGTATGTTGCTTGCGTAGCGCCCTCGATGAGCGTGCCGTTTTGGTTTGCGTATATGTCACTGCTGAACCACTGGTAGTAGGTGGGGACGCTTGTTTGTACCCCAACAGCAAGGGGTGTGGCGGCGGTGCCTTGCGCATAGCTTGCGCTTTGCGGGTGCGTCGTAATGTTAAGGGTGACATTGGAGGGTGGGCGCACGTTGACGGCGGCCGCACTGCTGATGACGCTTGCACCCGAGCTATTGCTGGCAACACAGTAGTAGAACGCTTCACCCAAGAGGTTTGTGTTGGGCACATAGCTGGCAGAATTGGCACCTGCAAGGCCAACTTCCGATCCACCGGGAGTCGCAAGAAACCACTGATACTGCACGGCAAGGTCACTGCTTACACCGAAATGCAAGGGTGTGGGGGTAGCACCTTGCAGGTAGCTTGCGCCTTGTGGATGGGATGTGATTTGGATGGGAACGGCTGCGGGGCCGGGTATGGGGTTGTCTATGGGGCCGGATGTTGAGGTAGATGTTGAGGTGGACGTGGAGATGTGTGTGCGCCCCGTCACCGTTACGGGCACGCTGGTCCTGGCCAAAACCTCTCCGTCATTTTCAAATCTCACCTCTACTGCGGTGTCTCCCGCACTGCGTGCGGTAAAGGCGCCGCTCTGCCCCATATCCAAACTGCTGTTTCCGGTTTCTTCTGCAAAGGTGAAACTGCCCTCGGCATTCTCAGGGTTGATTTCGGGCTCTAAGGTGTAGCTTTCGCCTATGGCAAGCTCTACGCTTTCGGGCAGGCCGGTGATGGTGAGGGTTTCGGGCTCGGGTTCCGGCTCCACCACGGTGATTTTGGCCACAGAGGAATAGACGATGGTTTGTACACAACCGTCGCGCATTTGATCTATAGGACCCGTGCTCGGGTCTGGCGCATTGCCAATAAGCACTTTACAGCGGTAATAAAAGGTGCCCGCCACCTCCGTTGGGGGGGTTAAGTAGGCCGTCCAATTCGAGCTTGTTGCAAACCCTCCCCCGGGAATAGGACCGGCTTCTATATCCGTGTACGTTGTTCCATCCGTAGACATTTGCCAGACGGCGGACCTGGGATCTGCTTCGGAACTGGCGCTCACTTTATAGTCTACCGTCAACTCATCTGCCGCTTCGCCCACCTCGTAGGTGGCACTGTTCATCACTTGTGTGCCCAAATCGCTTGCAAACACCTGCGTAGCCAGCAAAGTACATATGAGCATAAAGCTTAAAATAGCAATGGCTATAAGGTAGCCTTTCTTTTGTTTTTTTGTTATATTTTTCAAGTATATTCCCTCCCCCAATTCATACTTGCGATGTGCATTAAGTATATCACATTTTTTTCTCATTTCCATCTTTTTTTGTTTTTGGGGAGTGTCCAAACGCAGTGATTTAGTTTTTTGGTATATCCTCCCTTTCCGGAAGAACCTAACAAGGCACAAGTAGTATTTGCTACGCAAATCTCCACTCTTAAAGCCTTGTCAGAACCTTGATATGGCTGTTTAATTAAATTATACATCCATATGAGGAGGGGGGATATACCGCCTTCTTCTCTCGCTTAACGTATTCTAAATCACCTCTATTTGTCCACTCCCTGTTTTTTGGCACAAATCATTACTCTGTTTGTAAGTTCTGCTTTTGTGCGTCTTTTGTGGTATAATAACTATCTAATCGTTACTCTACTTTCGAGGTGAAAAGGTATGAGCCCGAGAATCGCTATTTTTGGTGTTGAAATTGCAAGCTATGCTCTCATGGCGGGTATAGGAATCGTTGCGGCGGGTATTTTTGCCATTTTTATGGCAAAGCGTGAAAAACAAAGTATGCACGATGTTATCCTGATATTTCTGTTTGTCATAATAGGCGTTTTACTTGGCGGACGCATCGTGTATGCTATTGTCAATATAGACAGGCTGTTCTTAATCATAAAAGAATACAATGCCTATGGTGATTTTAGTATTTTGCTTTATGGCATGAGGAATCTTTTCAGAGGACAGGTGTTTTACGGTGGCCTGTACGGCGGATTTTTAGCATTGTACATATACACAAAAGCGAGCAAGATGGACACATCATATTATGTGTGGATGTTTACGCCCGCAGCACCGCTTTTTCATATGTTTGGGCGCACCGGCTGCTTTTTGGCAGGGTGCTGCTATGGTGTGCCGATGCCGGGCACGTCTTTCCCTCTATTCATGAACGGCGGGGACGTGGCACGTGTGCCAACACAGCTGATAGAAGTGTGCTTTAATATATTGTTGTTTGTGATACTGGTGTTTTTACAAAAAAAGGATGCACTCAAACCGCATTTGTTCAAAATATATCTTTTAAGCTATTCCTTGTTCCGCTTCACAATAGAATTTTGGCGCGGAGACATCGCTCGCGGGGTGTACGGTGGTGTCTTGTCCACCTCGCAGATTATTGCGCTCATAACGCTTGCGGCGGTGGGCGCAAGCTATGTGTGGAGGCATGTGAAGAGAGGGCGGACGGCGTAGGGATTTGACGAAAGCTCTTTATTTTTTTCACCCCACCAAAAAAGCGAGCCACACAAGCGGCTCGCTTTTTGTTTATATATGTTTTTGTTTATATATCCTATATATAATGTAGGTGATGCTCCATCTACAAAAAAATCAGCGTGTGGTGCGCATGTCCATCTCGTACGTGATGCGCCAGCTGCCGTCAATTTTTGAGAGGTAGAACATGGACAGCGCAAGGTTGGTGTCGCCCAGCTCTTCGCCCGTTGCGGGGCCTTTTTTGCTGGGGCCTGTGTTTGTGCCGGTGAGGTACATTCTGCGGAACACCTTAAAGCCGCCCTTTTTGTCCGGCGCAACAATTACCTGCTGTACGTTTGTTTTAAGGTTTGGGTATGCCGCCAAAAGCGCCTGCCTGTCGGCGATAACCTCCTCCACGCCACGAAGGCGCAGGGCGTTTTCACGCAGTACCTCTACATCGTACACATAGTAGTCGTGCATAAGGCCGAACATGCAGTGGTCGTAGGTGAGCTTTGTGAAGCTGCGCACAAAGGCCTCCACGTCGTCGCGGCTATTCAGCTCCACGTTTTCTATTTTGCCGCATAGGTCCATAATTTCGTCGTGCAACATATCCGCTTTTAGCATGATTGCTCCGCCTCCTCTGCTACTACTTCCTCTTTGGGCGCATCCAGTGTCTGTGTTGCGGTGATAAGCTCCTGCGAGCGAGTTACCCACTCCTCCACAATCTTCCAGCGGCCGTCCACCTTTTCCACACGGCACTCGCACAGCCCCACGCAGATGTCATTTTCGCACAGCGACTTGCCTGTGGGCGGGCCGTACTTGCTGTAGCCTGTGTTTGTGCCGTCAAAGTAGATGGCCTGGCCAAAGCTGTAGCCGTCCTCGGGGTTGCCCTCCGAAAAAATGTCGATAAATTTCAGCTTCAAATCGGGAAAGGCGGACATCAGCTGGAGCGTGTCGGTCACCACCTGCTCCGAGCCTTTAAGGTCGTGGCCGCCCTCACGGTTTATGACAATATTGTCGCTGTAAAGGTCGTGAATACGCCCCACAAGCTTAAAATCCCACAGCGTGCGGGTGTAGTCCTCAAACAGGCGGGATACCTCGTCCGGTGTTTGAAGCTGGCAGGTGTTGACAAAATCCACACAACGGTTTCTGTCCTCCAAGTACAGCTGGCGTTGCCTATCGTCCATTTTTGCAACCTCTCTTCATTATAAGATTAAGACGCCGCACCCCGACGCACAAAGCGGTGACATCGCAGGTGCTAAGCCACTGCTGACAGTATAGCACAGCTGCGTGATATTTCACCCTGTGAGAATAGACTATTTTTGTGTCAATATGGACATTTTGCGAGGGGTGAAACAGAAAAGTGTGAAAAGTGTTGAACCTTTGATGACGGCGTGTATAATAAACGCACATACGCAAAAAGAACACAAGTGAACAAGCACGAACACGGAGAATTTCGCCCTACGGCAATAGACTATTCCTGCACTAATATGGACATTTTAGATAGCTGAATATAGTGTGGTGACTGTTCTTTATTTTCTTTACGCTCCTACTTTTTCATTATATGGACAAAAAACGGTGAAAATGCTATACTGCCACAAAATACACAAAAATGGGTATTTTTATGACTTTTTAGAACATAACAAAGCAACAAAAGAAAGGCTACCTTATAGCTATTGCTATTTTAAGCTTTATGCTCATTAGCACTTCGCTTGCTGTGCGTGTGTTTGCAAGCGAAGTGGGCGACCAAGTGATGAACAGTGCCACCTATGAGGTGGGTGAAGCGGCAGATGAGTTGACGGTAACACCGCCGCAGAGCGTCATCACAATAACAGGCCAGCCGCAGGACAGTGCCGCTTGGGTAAACAGCACCACATGGCCTACCCTTACCACCACCGCACACAGTAGCGTCTCCACCGCCACCTTGTCCTACCAATGGTTTACCTACCATATTGCAGACGGCACTTCACAGCCAATTAGTGGCGCAAACACTCCAAGCTACACACCAAGTGGCTTGAACACAGGAGAACATTACTACACCTGTGAGGTCACTGATTCGCTCGGTGCTACGGCGATGAGCAACAGGGCGAAGTTGACAGTATTCCAGCCCACGCTTACAACAAGCGGAAGCCTAAGCCTGACAGGCGGAAGGGTTTCGGTTGCTTATGACCTTGGTGTGGACTTGGCAGGTGTGTCGGTTACGTTTGGCATCAATGATGTGTTTAACCCGAGTGATGTGAGCGGCCTTAGCACGCATTTACTCCCCGGAGTAAGCCGCCTTCAGGGCACTGCCACAACAGACTCAAGCGGAATTATCCGATTTACGGTTAATTATGGCAGTGGCATCACATCGCCGCCTGCCATCACCGCAAGGGACTCCACCTACGGCTCTAACATTTCCGTGGAGGTGCCCATAGCTACACCCTAATATATTCACAATCCCCCCTGTCGTGTGTGATGTGCGGCAGGGGGAATTGTTTTTATTAAATAGAAATTTTAGCAGAATAAATTAAAATAACTCGACAAATTTACGGCAAACCACAATTAACTCGAAAATAACTCGAATTTCTCTTGACTGATTTCATTAAAATAAGTAGAGTTGTTATTAACGCAGTGAGAATGTGCGGCTGTGAAAAACCAGAAAAAGTGTGATAGTATGAATTTGTATGCTTAAAGCAAAAAACATATTCGGAATATTCGGGAAAAGCCACCGCGAGCCATGGCTGCTTGCGGCGGCATTATTTGCGTGCTGGCTGGTGCTGTTTTTGATGCACCTGCCCATTCAGCCATACTCGGACGATATTGTGTACATGCAGCGTGCGCAGGAGATGGGGCTTTTTTCCTTTCTTGGCGACTTTTACATGACGTGGTCGGGGCGCATCGGCTCGAATGCGCTGTGCTGGCTGCTTTTGGGGCAGGGCTTTGCGCTGTGGAAGATACTAAACCCACTTGTGATAATAGCGCTTTGCTACGGTGCGGCAAGGGTGTTTTGCACAAAAGTCAGCCTTAAAAATATCCTCATAGCGTTGCTTTTTCTGTTTGCGCTGGGGCCCGGCGTTTTGGACTATGCCGTTTTTTGGGCAACGGGTAGCCTTTACTATTTGTGGCCTGTGGCGGTGGGGATGTTTGTGATAATGCCGTTTTTGGACATGCGGCGAAAAACAGGCGGCGAGCCGATACCCCCACAAAAGCAAGCGCAGGTTAGCCTTTTTGTTCTGCGCATTTTGGCGGCGCTGTTTGTGGGAATGTGCAACGAGCAGCTAAGCGCCTGCCTTTTGGGCTTTATGGCGCTGATACTCGCAGAGCACTTTTTTGTGAAAAAGCGCATTGCGGCAAAGCACCTGATTATATTTGCGTGTGTGGCGGCATCGTTTTTGGTGATGATGTTAGCGCCGGGCGGCGGCGTGCGCTATGCGCACGAGGCGCAGGTATTTAGCGATATATTCGGCACTTCCTTTGCGGATATGTCCGCAGGCGAGCGCATACTGCGCGGGGTCAACTGGATGTACAGCGCAATGTTTTTTTCGCTGTATCTTGTGCTACTGCTTGTTTTTGCGCTGAGCTGGCACGCAAAATACTACGGCACATCAGCGCAAAATAGCCTGCTCAAGCAAAAACCGCCACGCTGTGCAAAAATAGGCAGAGGGCTGAAATATCCGCTTTTGGCACTGCTGTGCGTTTCGGTGCTAATAAGCTTTCCCACAAGGATAGAGTACCTTTTTACGCTGGGATACCTGCACGAGCTGGATGTCTCGCAGGGTGTTTTGTATGTTGTTCAAACACTTTTGCCCTATGCCTACTGGACGCTGTTTTTGGCGGGGATTTTCTACCTGCTTTTTTGCAAAAACGCCGCCTATGCGCTGGGGCTTTTTGCGGCGCTGTGCACGCTGGCGGTGATGGTGCTTTCGCCGACGCTCTACTTTTCGGGCGAGCGCACGCTGTTTGTCGCCGGCGTTTTGCTGGTGATAATAATGCTGGGGCTTGTGAGGAAAAAAATGCCTGCGCCGCTTTTGGTGGCGGTGCTCTGCTTAGTAGGCTTTAACACGGTGCGCCTTGTTAGCAGGCTAAGCGTATTTTACGGGTAGAGGGTTTGTTCTAAAAATACCCTGCGCATAAATTGAACAATTAAAAATACCGCATAATTCCGATGCCTTTTGTGTGCGCTCGGAATTATGCGGTATTTTTTGAGGAATAAAGTAGGGTAGCTGATGAGTAAAAATAATTTAGAGGAAAAATGCCACACACCAAGTGCTAAAAAAGCGGTATATCCCCCGCCGCAGGCGGGGGATATACCAAAAAATAAAACCTACGCTTTTGTTCACGCCACAAAATCGACGTATTTTTTGAGGAATAAAATTGTATTTTTACGACATTTTTAGATGAGATAGCATACACGGATTTTGCCTGCTAAATCGCTGTTTTGCTTGCTGCTACGGAACGTACAGCGCCATGGGCACGCCGTTTGGCACCTCGGACATATAGCCCAAAATCGCCTGCGCCTCGCCCTGCGGAAGCATCTCCCCCGCATCGCTCAAAAGCTGGCCTATGGTGCTGTTGCGGGAGAAGTTTGTGTAAAAGGGTGTTGCGCCCGTCTCTTCCTCAAATTTCTCCACCAGCGCTTCCCACTCGCCTATCTCGTCTATAAGGCCGCTGTTTAGCGCCTGTGTCGAGGTGTATACCCTGCCGTCCGAAAGCTCCTCTGCCTGCTCGTAGCTCATCCCCCTTGCATCCGCCACGATGTCCACAAAGCGCTCGTAGTATTCGTCCACTATACTCTGGTATACCTCCTGCTGTTCGGAGGTGATGGGCAGGCCGCTTATGCCGGTGCCCTTGTTGTCTCCCGAGCGAATAAGCACCGTGTCAACGCCTATTTTATCGTAAAGCTCGCTTGTGTCGGTCATTTGTATGTACACGCCGATAGAGCCTGTGGTGGAAATGCGGTTGGCAGAGATATGGTCCGCCGCAGAGGTGATGTAGTAGCCGCCCGAGGCGCAGGTCTGCGCCATGTACGCCCACACGGGGCGGCCTGTCTCCTCCTTGTATTCCATCAGCGCAAGGTAAACCTCGTCGCTCTCGTACACGCCGCCGCCGGGGGTGTCCATGTACAAAAGGATGCCCTTGTTGTCCTCGTTTTCGGCGAGCGAGCGGATGTGCGAAAGGGTGGAGGAATGGTTGTAGGTGGGGTTTGAGATGCCAAGCGAGTTTGTGTTGCTGTTTGCGATGCTACCCACCACACGAATTATCGAAAAGCTGTTTTGGGGCGGTGTGTTGTTGTAGGTGGTGACACCGAAAAGCGAGTTTATGCTGTCCTGCAAGCCCCAAACCGAAAAGAGCGTTGTGGCCACCAGCAGTATCAGCGCAAGCGAAACAGCGATGAGCGGCAGGTGCAAAGCGCCTCGCCTTGGGCCTTTGCTTTCGGCTTCACCCTGTGGCTTTTGCGCAAACGGCGGGGTGGTTTTTGCCACTTTGCCTGCGAACATGTCTGCTTTGGCAGGGGTGTTCACGCTTGCAGAGCTGTGCCCATTTGCAGGAATGTCCAATGGGGTGCTTGCGGATGAAGCGGCCTGCGGTGCGGCAGTGCTTTCGGGTGTGGGGCTGTGGGTGTTGTGCTCGGGTGGGTTGTGAGGGGGTTGCATTTAAGCGTCTCCTTTCGTGACGGTGAAAACGGCGAGTAGGGCGCTACTTTCTGCGAGTGAACACATAGAGGTGATTTAGAATACGTCAAGCACAAGAAGAAGGCGCCATATCCCCCGCCTGCGGCGGGGATATGGCAAATAAATCACCGCATTTGGACACTCTCTATTTTCTGCGCCTGCGGGCGGAGGCCCTGCGTGTGGCGCTTTGCGCAGTTGTGTCGTCTTGGTTGCTTGCGCTTGTGGTGGCAGTTGTGCTTTTTGTGTTGCTCTGCGTGGTGGGAGCATTTGCGCTTTTTGCACTGCTTGCGCTTTTGGAAGCGTCCGTCTTTTTGGGCGGAGTGCTCCCCTTTTTTGTGCCTGCGTCGGTGCTCTTTGCGCTCTTGCTCTTGGCTGTGATTTCAGGCATTCCGCTGAGCGAGGGCTTTCTGCGGCTGATGCTATCCCACTTTGCGCTTTGCGCATCGGTTGCGCCGGGGTCGGTGGCGCTTTCCCTTTCTTCCGATAGGGGTGGTGCGCCCTCGGCAGTGTTTGCAGGGGGCTTTTCTTCGGGCAAAATATCCGCCTTGGGGGGCGTACTTTCAGCAGCTGGCGTATCGTCGACGGGCGCATCCTTCTTTGGCAGTGGGGTGAGCAGCGCCTGCTTTTGGGGGGGAGCGTCCTTTTGGGCTGGTGCTTGCGCCCTTTTGGGCATGGCCGCCCCTATGGCGACAGCGGACGCACGCACAAAGTAAGCGCCCCGTATGGGGTGTGGCTTAATCGTGCCGGCATCGCAGTAGCGGCGCAGTATCACAGCCCCCGGGAAGAAGCCTGCCACAATCGCCAAAAGACCCTGCCACATTTCGCCTATGGAGATGAGGATGTTGTGGCTGTCGATATAATGCCAAAACGTGTGCTCGAACATGAGGCTTTCGCCCGACTGCGTGAGGTAAAGCCAGTACCACACCTGCTCCAGCGCAAACGCCACCAAAAACGAGGAGGCAAGAACGGACAGCCCCGCCAGCAGTAGGTTTGCCCTGCCCCTGAAAAGGCGGTAGAGCATGGCGGACAGAATGGGGATAAATGCGTACATTATCCAGTTGATGGATAGGTTGTTCAGCGCCTGAACCCAGCTGGGCAGTGCGCCCAGTATAGCGCCCAGTACAGCGCCCAAAATGCCAAAAAAGACGTTGCCCTTCACGTAGGTGGGCAGCGTGGTGTCCGCCTCGGGTAGCTCTAACTTATTCAAAAGGCAGTCGGTGTGTGTAGCACGTGCCACATCGTCCAAAAATGCGTACACGTCACACTCTTTTTTGCCGCACAGTGGGCAGGTTTCGGGGGCATTCAGCCCTGCGGTGGACAGCGAAGTGCGTGCGGCCAAAAACAGCCCGAGCATGTCCGACTTTGCATAAAAGTCGCTGGGTGGGCGCAGGTGCGCTATCAGCACCCCCTGCCCCTGCTGTGTGGTGGTGGTGCTCCACTTTGTGTGGTTGCCCTTTTTTTTTGAAAGCTCGCTCGCCACCTTGCGTGCGGAGCCATCCACCAAAAAGCTGACAATAATGTGCGAGTTTTTGCCGGACTTTTCCAAAATTGCGCTGTATGGGTACTTTCCCGTTTGGCCGATGGCAGTGCCGCTGTGTGCACTGCAGCCAAATTCCCCCATCAGCTCCTCAAAGTAATTGGATGTCAAGCCGTGCCCTCCCTTAGGTATACACACGAGTGTCAATGCCTTACAGTGTTCCCCATGCGTAATATTTTACACGTATTTTATGTTGATTTCTTGTGCGGAATAGGTGCACTTTTGAAAAATAGGGTGTGAACAAAAACCGAGCCACAGCTTTTGTACGCACCCATTTTTGCGAGAGCGGACATATAGAGCGGATTTGGTGGTAAAAATAGTATGATAATAATGGCGAAATAAGGCGGTATATCCCCCCCGCCGCAGGCGGGGGGGATATACCAAAAAACTAAAGCACCGCCTTTGTCTGCGAGCATTTTTGCGGTATTTAATTGTGATTTTTTCATGAATTTTTCAAACGAAAATCATGCGATATTACGAAAGTTATTTATAGAAAAATTACTTTTCCCATATGGGGCTTTTCAGCACCCAGCGGCCGTATGCGTCCTTTTCAAAAAGCTCGGGATTGTAAAGTTTATCCACTATCGCCCAAAATTCGCTTTCGCTATAGCCGCAAAACTCGCAAAAGTCCCTCACGCAAAGCGGGTCCAGCGCACCGTCACGCTCACGGATAGTCTGCACCGCCTGCTCCCTGTTCATAAGGCCGTAGCGGATGTAGCGCGCGGTGTAGTCGGTGGCGGCGGCATGGCCGAACTTTGGGTACTTCAGCCAGCTGTGCACAAGGTAAGCACGGGAGTCGATTTGGTCGAAGTCCTCCGCATGGTGGGTGCGCTGCCACTCGTGCGTAAGGTCGTGAAAGCCACGGCTTTTTGCAAGCTGGTAGTTGCGGTAGCTGTTCCACGGGATGAAGTAGGACATGTAAAAAGGCTCTAAAGTGTCCAGCTGTTCCTTTGTGGGGGCGAGTGTCAGCGAGAGGTCGTTTTCGGTGACGCCGTCGCCCAAAACCTCCTGCATGGGCATACCCACCGCAACGCCGTTTTCTATCTGCGCCTTTGCGGAGTATGTCTCCTCGTCCGAGTTGCCGCCGTACTCAAAGCTGACGTTTTCGCCGTAGCAGAGCAGGGGCGTGTTGAATTTCAGCGCCATGTGCAGTGGGAAGGTGTATATCAGCCTGTCCACATACCACGTGGGCTTGCCGTATTTTTCAAAAAACTTGCGCATCAGCGTCTTTTGTATCTTGATATTAGGCTTGCACGAAATTATGGTACAGCCGAACTCCTCGCTGATGTTGCGCAGGTTGTGTATTCCTGCGTCGGTCATGGGGAAGTTGTCCTCCACCGAGAAGAGAATGGGGTTCATGCCCATAAGCTCTTTTAGCACATACACCTGAAAGTGGCTGTCCTTTCCGCCGGACACTGCCACAGCGCAGTCGTAGCCGCCGGGGCCGTTCATGCCCCTGTATTTGTCGCACAGGCGACGTAGCTCGTCCATGCGTGCGTCCCAGTTTACGTTTTTGCGCTCCTCGTAGTGGCGGCAGGCGGTGCACACGCCCTTTTCGTCAAAGCTGATGCCGGGCCTTGTGTCGGGCATGGTGCATTTTGTGCAGTACTTCATGGTGATTCCCCTCTCTTTTGTGTGATGTGTAAGCGGCGGTAGAGCCGCTTAATGTCTAAAACCCCAAGCTTTATTATAGCACAGTATTTACCCACGTGAAAACAACTTTTTCAGTATGCCCACGCCCAGTGAAATAAATCGCAAAAGCTCCTTATGGTACAAAACCGAAAATGCAAGCATTCCTGCAAGGCCGCACGCCGCCTTCAGCCAAAAGTCGCCCGCAAACACCGTGCCGCCCACCGTGACGGCAACCGCCAATATTACCGCCATCACCGTCTTTGAGGGGCTTTCTATACTGCTGTAAAAGCGCTGTGCCACAAGCGTGCGGAAAAAGAACATGGAGAAGTTCGCCGCTACAATGGCAATGGCCGCGCCGTACAGCCCAAGCGGCGGCACAAGCAGTATCAGCGTGAGCATGTTCACCCCAAAGGATATGCCTATGCCGATGGTGTCGAATATCGGCCTGCGCGCGATGGCGTTGCCGTACACTGTTGTTTCGCACATTATGGTGAACACGGCGCTTAGCATCATAAGGGGGAATATGGGCTGTGCGGCGGCATACTGGCGGAATAGCAAAAAGATGATGTCCTGCGCAATAATTAAAAAGGAGAAGAACACGAGGATGACTAAGTTTAGGTAGTTGTGCACACGCTTTATGCGTGGCTGCTGTGTTTTGTAGTTTGCGAACATATACGGCCCCCAGTAGGAGGCAAAGCCGAGCTGAACCATCGCAACAACGTTGGAAAGCGCATATGCGTAGCTGTAAGTGCCCGACTGCGCCTGCCCCAGCATTGCAATGAGCAACGGGCCTGCCATGGCGGTGTTCAGCGTGACAAACACGGCGGTGGGCGCAATGCCAAAGCCGTAGGGTAGCACCGTCTTGTAGCCGCCCGAGCGAAACTCCTTTGCACGGGGGCGCAGTGTCTTGCGGCGGAAAAAGCAAAAGGCGAGCGTGAATACACCCAGCCCCAATACACTGCACAGCATCATGGCGAGCGCAGGGTTTTCCGTGCCGAAAAACACGCCCGAAACATAAAACAGTTTGTAGAAAAACTGCATGAGTATACTCTCCGCAGTGTACAGCAGTATGTTGCCCTCCATGCGGAAAAGCACATTAAAGTAGCGTGCTATCATGTAAAACAGCGCATTGAGAAACAAGAGCGGCACCGCCACAGGCCCTACCATGGAAAAGCCCAGCGCCGTGTATATGGGCTGTAGTAAAAGCGTACTGCACACTATGCCCGCCAGCAGTATGATGCCCGACGAAAAGTAAAAGCAGATGCGAAAAATGCCCTTTGGCGAAAGGCCTTTGGGCGGCTCGTTGTAAAAGCGCAGGAAGGCCTGGTCAAGGCCCAAGATGGCTATTGTCATGATAGTGCCCGTAAAGTTTATGAATATGCTTATCTGGCTGTTGAGCGCAGGGGCGATGAACAGCCCCGTGAGCACCATGGACAGCCCAAGCAGGGCGATGTTCACAAAGGTGGACACCGAGTACTTAAATACCGAGCCTAAAAATCCCTCGGCGGAGGAGGAGCTTTTGGAATTAGACATGTGGCGATGTTCCTTTCAAAACGAGCGTTGGGTAGTGGGATAATATTTTTATAGAATAGTTCTTCGGGCGACCACATAGGGTCGCCCCTACGGGGGGGGGTGGAAATTGGGGGGGCGAGTGCATAGGGTTTGGCGGACAACCGCAGGGGTTTTCGGACAACCGC
>CAYJGZ010000010.1:0-20656 GCA_964370045.1 uncultured Oscillospiraceae bacterium | reverse complement strand
GGGGGGCGAGTGCATAGGGTTTGGCGGACAACCGCAGGGGTTTTCGGACAACCGCAGGGGTTGTCCCTACCGTACATACTTCTCTATCTTTTCACGCATTGCACGGCGTTCTTTTTTTGGCAAATAGGCCTTTTGCACATAGCCGTATATGCGCCCTGCAAAGGCGGAAAACCGCTTTGGGTTCAGCCTTAGCGCAAAAAGTATGTGCACGCCCCACAGCGCAAAATATTTCAGCAGGTTAAAGCGTGGCTTAAAGCCCTCGCTAAACGGAAAGTCTCTTGGGGGGGCTTTGTGCACCTCCTCCAAAAGGTCCGCCATGCGTATGTACGCAGGCACATCGCCCACCTCGAAGTAATCCTCTATCAGCGTGTGGCAAAGCGGAAAGCTGTCCTTGTACAAGCGCTCATCTGTTTGTGCCGTGCCTTGCATTTGCTGCGCCGCTTTTTCAAACTGCTCGTATGTGGTGCAGGCGGCGCAGCCTTTGTATATCACAGGGTCAAACTCGTGCGGTATCTCCTGCGGACGCAGTACCGCACAGCTCTTTTTCGCAAAGTACACCTCGGCGGCGGCGGTGCTCATCCATATAAGGCAGGCATCCGCCGCAGTAATCCACTGCTTCACGCTGTCCTCAAATATGACGTGAAAGTTCTCGTGCGCTTCGCTCAGCTGTGCAAGGGCAGGGCTGTTCCACTCGCTGGGGTGGCGGCGGTAGACAATCTCCTCCTGCGGGTGCGCCTTTAGGTATCGGGCGAACCACTCGAGCGTCGCTTTCATACTTTCACGGTTCACCTTTGCGAAAAGCGAAAAGTCTGTGCCGGCCATGTCCGAAAGCTCTTTCACCTCTTTTTCGTCCATGCTGGCGTAGCCAAAGCTGGAGATGTAAAGCAGTAGGCGCTTTTGGGGGTTTAGCCCGTGGCGGCGGCACAGCTGCTCCTTGGGCAGGAAATACCCCTCGAACTCGTCTCGCAAAAAGTCCATCATCACAGCGCCTGTTATGGGGGTGTTGTGCAGGGGAGTGCCGTTTTGCACAAGGCGCTTTTGGGTGGCCTCACCCCAGCAGGTTTGCACGCATTTTTTTGCGTTTTGCGCAAAGTTGAACCACTCCTCCTCTTCCTGCGTGTCGCTGAGCATCTGCTCCCAGTGCAGGTTCACCACCTTGTTCAAAACGCCCACGTTGTTGTACACGTGGCTGTTTATGCCCTCGTTGTCGTACATACAGCTGGCAATGAGCACCTTGGGCTTTTTGTAGGTGAAGTACTTCAGCTTTTTGCGGTCCAAAAGCTGGCGTATTTCCGCAGAGTACCCCCTGCGGCGCAGCTCTGCCTGCAAAAGCAGACAGCTCTCGTACTCACGCACCACGTGCTCGTACAGTATCAAAAAATCCAGCGCCATGCGTTTCTCCTATGGGTTGGGGTGTAGCCCCCTAAAAATAAAAATAAATACCGAAAAAATATGCTTAAAATAGACTTAAAATATATTTTTTTGCGATTTCACACAGCGCTGCCGCACCTTATCCCACCGCCTCAAACAGCATCTCCGTCCATGCGGGCAGGCCACGCTCGTAGTCTAAATGAAATGCGTCGTAGTATTGCTCCTCCGAAAAGTTTGGGCGGTCGGTTATCTCATAGTCCAGCACGGTAGCGCCGCTTGCGCTTAGCTGTGCTATCAGCGGTAGCATCTCCTCCTCTATGCCGTAGGGCTGTAGCACCTGCTGTGCTATGGCAGGGTGGGCAGGCGGAAGCACCACCACAAAGCGGATGCCCTGCCGCTCGCACCGCTCTATGGTATCCAAAAGCCGCTCGAACTGCGCTGTGTTTGCCTGCCAGTTGCTGTTGTAGCTGTGCATGTTTTCAAGGTGTGCTATTATGTCGGTGCGCAGGGTGGCGGTATCGCCCGTCTTGGGGTTTGTGTAGTCGGCCCACTCGTAGGTGGCAGGGTCCTTTGTCTCGCTTTCGCCGCCGCCTATCACACCGCCCGAGAGCACCACGCCCACATTTTGCAGTGCCTCAAGGTTGTAGCTTAGGCTGGTGAGGTACACAAAGGGGTTTTGTATGGCTCGCTCGATGGTCTCAAAGCGGTCCAGCCCGTAGTTTTGGTTGAGCGTGTAAAACGAAAAGCCGAACATCACCTCGTCTATTTGGGGATAGTCCTCGAGAAGCCAGTCGAGCAGGTCGAGCGATTCCTTCAGCGATGCACCGCCAAAAGCGAGGTTGCTAAAGCGCTCGGCGGTGCTGCCCTGCAGCTCGTCCATGTCAAAGTGAGCCATGCGTGAGTCGCCCAAAATAACGGCGTCTGTGGGGCTTTCACGGTACTGTCGTATAGCGCCGAACACAACGCCCGATGGTGTTGAGGAGCGCAGGCCGAAGTAGTTGTTTGGCTCAAACGCCAAAAACACAGCGTAATACAAAAGGATGGGAAGCAGTAAAAGCGCAATGTTACGAAAGATTTTGCTCATAATGGAACCTCTGAATACTCGGCGTGGGTGTATCGCTGAAGGATTTTTTTGTCAGATAAAGCAAAAAACGCAGGTAATACTTTGTGTATTGACGAGTATTTTTGCAAAATATGGCGGAAAAAGACGAGGGGAGACACCGCGTTTCGGGTGTTCAGGGGTTTCATAGGTTTCATAAGTTAAAACCCTCCGTATATAAAGTTTGCGCCTGCAAAGCCGCCGCTCTGCGCCAAAAACGCCGCAAAACAGCACATCACCAAAAAGTAATACGCCGCATATCGCAGGGGTGCTTTTTGCGCCGCAATGGCGTCCGAGATGTGCCCGCCCTTTAGCTTGAAGCACTCTGCCCAGTCCGCAAACACCGCTACGCACACGCACATAAGCGAAAATGCAATGAACGCAAAAACCATGAGCGGGTTGTTGAAAAAGCCGCCTGCCACAGCGCTTGTTACATCCTGCGCCGTTTGGGAAAGCGATATGCCGCTAAACTGCCGCACGAGCGCCGAGAGCGCATCCCCCACGCCGCCTGCCTGCGTAGCACCCGGCGCAACAGGCCCCATGCCCACCTTAAAGAACACAAGGCTCTCCACCCACAAAAAGAGCACCAGCGCCGTTTTGCCAAAGCGCAGGCGAAAGGGTGGGCGCTTTTTGGGCTTGCCCAGCGTGCGGTGGCATATCTCCTCCCCTATGCGGAACATCGCCTGCAGTGCGCCCCACACCAAAAAGCACAGCGTGTCGCCGTGCCATATGCCCGAGACTAAAAATGTCGTCGCAATGGCGAAAAGCACGGGTGGCTTTTGTATGCGCCTTCCTATTATGGGCAGGCGCTCTGCCCATCTGCTCCACACCAGCGGCGTGAAAATATAGTCCTGCAGCCAGGTGGAGAGCGAGATGTGCCACCTTTGCCAAAAGGCGGAAAAGTTGGTGGCAAAGTAGGGGTTTTTGAAGTTTTCGGGCAGGGTGACGCCCAGCATACGTGCTGTGCCGATGGCCATGTCCGAGTAGCCGGAAAAGTCGAAATAAAGCTGCAACGCAAAGCACACCGCCGCAAGGCTCAGCGTAAGCCCCTCGTACGCCGCAAGCTCGCCATATATGCCGCCGGTGAACACCGCCAGCGTGTCCGCCACCGCAAGCTTTTTGAAATAGCCCACTGCCATGCGGCGAAGCCCTGCCTTTATGTCCTCGGGGTTTGCCTTGTGCCTATCCTCCTTCAGCTGGGGCAAAAGCGTGCTTGCACGGGAGATGGGGCCCATGCTCACCGAGGGGAAAAAGCCCAAAAACAGCGCATGGTTGAGCAAATTCTTTTCGGCAGGGGTGTCCTGCCTGTATACATCTATAAGGTAGCCCACCGAGGTGAAGGTGTAAAAGCTTATGCCAAGGGCAGAGGCCGCCACAAAAAAGTCCTGCGCATAGTTTATGCCAAACGAGGCGAACAAAGGCTCTAAGGCGGGCGCAAAAAAGCCGTTGTACTTAAAGAAAATAAGGTTTAGCAGCAGCAGTGAGACGGACAAAACGCAAACCGCTCGCCTTGAGCGCTGGGTCTTTCGGCCGCTTATGAGCTGTGCAAATATGTAAGAGAGCGCTGTGCCGCACAAAAGCACGGGCAGGTACTTGGGCGCGGCAAAAAAGTAAAACCAGTAGCTACACGCCAACAGCCACGCCCTGCGCCCTGCCCCACGCAACGCAAAATAGCCCCCGACGCACAGGGGCAAAAACAGCAAAAAGTGAACAGAGGAAAATGACATGGGCCATGCGGCGATTACATCCGAAAAATCGGCCGCAAAGGCACCTATGCTTTGCAAAGGGCATCAACTCCAAAGAATTAAAACTGAATAAAGCAGACAGCGCACAAAGCGGCAAAGCTTGTGCACAGGTACATCCCAAGGTGTGGACAAGGGAGTAGGTTTTTTGGTATACCCCCGCCGAAGGCGGGGGTATACCGCTATGTGGCCACTCCTCGCATCCTACGGGCACTAAAAATGCGCAGAATACTACACTATTATAAAGGCAGGCGCACTTTTTGTAAAGAAAAGGGGACAGGCGTGTGCCCATGCGTGTAAAATACGCCAATATTTCCTTGTAATTTTGTGCGCTACATCCTATGATTAGGGTAGATGCAAAATATTTGATAAATCACATAAAATCCTAAAAAAATCAGATAATATACCCTAAAAGGAGATGTTTATATGCGCAAAGCAGGTATTCTACTTCCCATCACAAGCCTGCCGTCCAATTACGGCGTGGGCACGCTGGGGCATCAGGCGTTTAAGTTTGTGGATTTTTTGGCCTACGCAGGGCAGAGCCTTTGGCAGATTTTGCCCGTGAACCCCACGGGATACGGCGACAGCCCCTACCAGAGCTTTTGCGCTTTTGCGGGCAACCCGTACAACATAGACCTCGATATTTTGGTAGCAAAAAAGCTTTTGCTACGGGAGGAAATAGGGGAAAAGTGGGCGGAGAACCCCGACAAGGTGGACTACGAAACGCTGTTTGAGCGCCGCTTTGAGGTGCTGAAAAAGGCGGCGGAGCGCTTTGACTTTTCCTCGGCGCAGTACCTGATGTTTTGCCAAAACAACGCTTACTGGCTGAATGACTATGCGCTGTACATGGCGATAAAAAAGCAGCAGGGGCAAGCTGGGCTGGACATGTGGCCCGCCCCCCTGCGCCTGCGCAAAAAAAAGGCGATGCAAACAGCGGCGCAGAGCCTTGCCAAAGAGGTGGACTTTTGGCGGTGCGTGCAGTTTTTTTGGCATGAGCAGTGGATGGCACTAAAGCGATACGCAAACAAAAAAGGCGTGCAGATAGTGGGAGACATTCCCATTTATGTCAGTGCGGACTCGAGCGACGTGTGGGCAAACCCACAGCTTTTTCAGATAGACGAAGAGGGCAGGCCGTCGGTGGTGGCAGGCGTGCCGCCGGATGCGTTTTCGCAGGACGGCCAGCTGTGGGGCAATCCCCTGTATGCGTGGGAAGCGCACAAAAAGACGGGCTACGCATGGTGGATTGCACGCTTGCGCCAGGCGGACGAGCTTTTCGACGTGACACGCATAGACCACTTTAGGGGCTTTGCCGGCTACTATGCGGTGCCCTCGGGCGAGAAAACAGCCAAAAAAGGCAGCTGGGTAAAAGGCCCGGGCAAAAGCTTTATCCGTGGGATAAACACCGCCCTGCCCGGCATGAATATTATAGCGGAGGACCTCGGCTTTTTGACGGAGGATGTGCGCCGCTTGCTTGCGTTTAGCGGCTACCCGGGCATGAAAATCCTGCAATTTGCGTTTGACTCACGTGAAGAAAGCGACTATCTGCCGCACAACTACACACGCAACTCGGTGGTGTACACAGGCACGCACGACAACACCACAACGGCGGCGTTCGAGCTGCAAGCGCCCCCCGCAGACATTCGCTTTGCACGCAGGTATTTGGGCATACTGCCAAAGCAAAACCTTGCAAGGGCGATTGTGCGTGCGGCGCTGGCGAGCGTTGCAAACACCGCCATAATCCCCATGCAGGACTGGCTGGGCCTTGGCGAAGAGGCACGCTTTAATACGCCCTCCACGCTGGGCGGGAACAACTGGCGCTGGCGGCTTGTGAAAGGGCAGCTGACAAAGGAGCTTGCGTGCAACATACGCACGCTAAGCGAAATGTACGGCAGAAAGAACGAACAAGCGCCCAAGGCGAAAACAAAGGCGGAGGGCGTAGGGGAAAAGACGGCGGCAAATGCTAAAAAAATAGCTGTAAAAAAGCCTGCTAATTGTGCGGTGTCGCCCAAAAATAAATTGCCCGAAAACATCCGTAAAATAGGCGAAAAAAGGCTACCCAAAAGGATTACATAGGTGCAGGTGGCTAAAGCTATGTAATGTAAAATGGCGTATAATGCACACGAAAGTCTCACACCCGAGGAGAAACAAAATGACCAAACGCATACTTACCTGCGCACAAATGAAAGAGGCGGAGCAGGCCGCAGTAAACGCAGGCACAAGCTTTCTTCAGCTGATGGAAAACGCAGGGGGTGCGGCCGCAGAGGCTATTCTGCGTATAGCAGAGCAGCAGGGCCTTTGCAAAACGGCGCTCATGCTGTGCGGCAGGGGCAACAACGCAGGGGATGCGTTTGTCATCGCACGGCTTTTGGCACAGCAGGGCTGGCGGTGTAGCATTCTGCCCCTTTTGAGTGGGGAGTTTTCGCCGCTCGCACAGCAAAACCTTGAGCGCCTGCCCAAGGAGGTTAGGGTTTTAACCGCCCAAGCATCGCTCCCCTTGGCAGGCGGTGAGCGCAAAGAAAATCTTGCAGAGATAGACCTTGGCAGTGCTGTCATTGTGGACGGTGTTTTCGGCACGGGCTTTCACGGAGAGCTTGCGGAAAATGTGCGCAGTGCCTTTGCCGCCGCAAACGCACAGGACGCTTTACGGGTGGCGCTGGATGCCCCAAGCGGCCTAAACTGCGATACGGGGGATACTTCATCCGATACGTTTAGGGCGCACTTCACGCTGACGTTTGGGGCGTACAAGCCGGGGCTGCTTGCGGAGAAAAACAGCGTATACACGGGAAAAATCCTGCTGATGGACATAGGTGTTTAGCACCTTGCTTTGCGGTGGATATTTTTAGCGTGTTTTTTACAGTATTTTTGTGAGAATTTTTAGGGGATTTTTGCGTATTTTTGAAGTGGTTTATTGGGAGTGGACACATAAAAGCGATTTAGAATACGTTAAGCGAGAGAAGAAGGCGCTATATCCTCCCCCGCCTGCGGCGGGGGAGGATATAGCAAAAACTAAATCACCGTATTTGTCCACACCCTAATGGGCATTTGCCTTGACAAACACGGGGTGGTGCGTGATACAATGTTTGCGAGCGTATCATATAATAGGCATCAGGATGTAATTCATGCCTACTGAATAAACCCATACAGAGTTTATTCAGCCGCACCGCATATTGCGGTGGCCATAAAAGTGCTGTTTTAAGCACTTTTATGGGGCATATCTTGATGCCATTCACTGTGTTTTCGCCCCTTAAATTAAAAGGCGAAAACAAAAGTGCAAGGATTTTGTGTGAAAAACGGGAAAAACCCTTGCACTTTTCCAAACAAAAAATGATATTTTATAATATGTATATGTCATTTTTTGTTTGTTCAGTGGGCATTAATTCGGCAGAGTAAGCATAAAAAGGGAGGCTGTAACTTTGAACAGAAACATGATTATTGCACAAAGCGGTGGGCCCTCGCCCGCCATAAACGCATCGCTTGCAGGTGCTGTGGCAAGGGCGATGGCGAGCGATGAGATTGATGCGGTATTTGGCGCACTGCACGGCCTGCAGGGAATGCTCCAGCGCAAAATCGTCTGCCTGTCCGACCAGATAAAGACGGCAAAGGACTTTGAGCTTTTGGTGCACACGCCCGCAATGGCGCTGGGCAGCTGCCGCTTTAAGCTGCCGAACAACCCGGACGAGACCTACCACGAGGTGCTTAAAATCCTAAAAGAGTACAAAATAGGCTACTTTTTCTACATTGGCGGAAACGATTCCATGGATACAGTGGCACGGCTTTCCGCTTTTTTCCGCTCTCAAAACGAGGATATAAAGTGCATAGGCATCCCCAAAACGGTGGATAACGACCTTGCTGTTACGGACCATACCCCCGGCTTTGGCTCTGCGGCACGCTTTGTGGCGGCGAGCTTTTCGGAGATAATGATAGACACAATGGCCTACCCCACAAAGAGCGTGACCATTGTGGAGGTTATGGGGCGCAACGCAG
The DNA here is from genome assembly GCA_964370045.1 of uncultured Oscillospiraceae bacterium. Classification (GTDB taxonomy): domain Bacteria; phylum Bacillota; class Clostridia; order Oscillospirales; family Ruminococcaceae; genus JAAYCI01. Next base: position 12,460 of record CAYJGZ010000010.1, on the reverse strand, counting down.
GCTGGCTCACCGCCTCGAGCGCCTTGGCACGTGCGCACGGCTACACCGGGCCGCACCTTATCTACCTGCCCGAAGTGCCGTTTTACCCCAAAAAGTTCCTCGCCAAGGTGGACGAGATGCTCCAAAAGGAGGACAACGTGGTGGTGGCGGTGTCCGAAGGCATACGCACCGAGGATGGCAACTATGTGGCGCAGGCGGAGAGCGGCGCAATAGATATGTTTGGGCACAGGGCGCTGGGCGGCGTTGCGAGTGCGCTGGAGGCGCTGGTGCGTGGAGCGCTTAGCGAAAAGTACGAGGGCATAAAAATACGCAGTGTGGACCCGAGCGTTTTGCAGCGTGTTGCAATGCACCTTGCCAGCGGCACCGACCTGCGTGAGGCGCAGGACCTGGGAAAGGTGGGTGTAGAGGCGGCGCTGAGCGGCAGGACAGACCTTATGGTGGCCATAAAGCGTGTGTCCAACCACCCGTATTTGGTGCGGTACGAGATGGCACCGCTGGCGGACGTGGCAAACCACGAGCGCAAGGTGCCGCCCGAGTGGATTTGCGACGACGGCACGAATGTCACCGAGGAGATGCTGGAGTATCTGCGCCCGCTGTTCCGTGGAGAGACCTCCGTGGCGTACGAGGACGGCCTGCCTCGCTTTTTCCGCATGGACTACACAAAGATTGTGGACCCTAAGGATTATTAGGGAGCAGTGGACGTGTAGGGGAGGATATACAAAAAGCAAATCACCGCGTTTGGACACTCCCCAAGAAAACAACATCTTGACAAAACATCAATATATGTAGTATTATTTGATTATAAAGATGGTGTCCCACTACCAATATACTAAAGGTGGAACATTAAAGATGGTGTCCCGCTACCAATATACCAAAGGCGGAACATTAAAGTTTTAAGAGAGGATATATTCCTCTCTTATTTTTATGATTAAATAAGGATGCATGAAAATGGAATTCGAACGATTTGGATTTTATAAAGTGGATGTTGATTACTTGAAGTACTTGAATGAAAAAGATAGCGAAGTATATTATAACAGTTCGTATGCAAAAGATTTGAAACCGTTTTTAGGGATAATTATAGCCATAAATTTGCATAAATACTTTATACCGCTCACTTCAGCTAAAGAAAAACATATAAAATGGAAAAATTCATCAGATGCACATTTTTTAATCTATGAAACTATTGATAAATGTGTGCATATTGAAAATGCTATAGTTAAGCCTTTTTCGGAAAAAGAACAAATGCATATTTTAGCTGTTTTAGATATAAAGAAAATGATTCCAGTTCCTGACGGATGCTATGAAGCAATTGATTTTAATTCGTTAGATTCTCGATATAGAGATTTGTTTAGAAAGGAATACGCATTTTGCTTGAAGGTAAAAGATAAAATCATCTCTAAATCTTGCAATACATATAACAAACAATTAGAAACCTCTAAAATTCTGCCTATGCATTGTAATTATAAAAAATTAGAAGAGTTATGTAAAAATTATAAAAACACTTAAAAGCTTATAGCCCTACTTAACCACAAGCGTATGGGGTGCCTTGTTGGCTTTAAGCTAAAAGTAGGAGCAGGCCCCTACACAGTAGCTACACGTAAAAACCCCGTGAGCGGCGCAATATGCCTTCACGGGGTTTTTATGTGTATTTTGGGGTGCAAATCTGTTTTTTATCGCTCTATAGCTGTGTAAAAAATAGCCATTGTGCCGGGGCCCGAGTGGCTGCCTATTACGGGGCCGATGTAATTTATGTATGTGTTTTTTACGCCAAGGCGATTTTTTAGCTCCTTCGCCACATACTTTGCGTCCTCAAGGCAGTCGCCGTGGGAGATGAATATCGTCTGCTCCGCAGGGGTGATGCCCGTTTTTTCCACATGGCTAACAAGCGTATCAAGGCTGTTTTTGCGGCCGCGCACACGCTCCATCGCAATGAGGTGACCCTCGTTGTCCACGTGCAGTACGGGCTTTATGCTGAGCATCGAGCCGAAAAACGCCGACGCCGCCGACACCCTGCCGCCCCGCCTTAAAAAGCCCAGGTCGTCTACTGTGAACCAGTGTGCAAGCTTCAGCTTGTTTTTTTCCACATACTCGGCCACTTCGTCTATCGTCTTGCCCTCGTTTGCAAACTGCACTGCGTTGTACACAAGCAAGCCCTGCCCAAGGCTTGCGGCAAGCGTGTCCACTACTATTACACGCCGTCCCTCAAACTCTGCCATCAAGTCCTCGGCGGCGATGAAGGCACTGTCTGCCGTGCTGGAAAGCCCGGAGGAAAATGCGAGATACAAAATATCCTTGCCCTGCTGTAAAAAAGGCTTAAATGCGCTGATAAACTCGGTGGCATTCACCTGGCTTGTGGAGGACATGCTGCCCGAACGCAGCTTGTCGTAAAAGTCCTCAAAGGGCATCTCTCTGCCGTCCAGCCAGTTGGAGTACACATGCCCGTCCATGGTAAAGGTAAGGTTTTGCACCTCAATACCCAGCTCTTCCACCATTTTCGGGTCAAGGTCCACGCAAGAGTCGGTAAAAATAATGTAATCCCTGTCCATCATATAGCCTGCTTCCCCTTTTTTGAGCATAAAGTTTTGTGCAAAAAGCATCCGCAAAAATTTGGCACAATAATTTTGCCCATACAATATTGACACTGTAAAAATAAACTACAAATAGTACTTCAGTATACCACATAAAACACAAGTACACAATACACAAGGGAAGTATTTTGTACATTTCGCCCGTGCGATATGTGGAAGAATTGTTTTTGCTGTATTTTGCAAAATTCATGAATTTTGCAGCGCAAAAATGTGCCTACTCCAAATTTCCGCTCAGCGTCATAACGGCGGCGAGCGCCGCCACAGGTGCTGTTTCGCAGCGCAGTATGCGAGCGCCAAGCCCTACGATGTGAAAGCCTTTCTCCTGCGCAAGCTGTGCCTCTTTGGGCGAAAAGCCGCCCTCCGCCCCCGTGATTAGTGCGATGTGTGCATCCTTAGCAAGCCCCTGCACGGCGGTGCGTAGGGGTATGCCCCCTACCTCGTAGAAAAAAAGTGCGGTGCTGTGTGCGGCTTGCGCCAGCATCTGCGCAAAATTCAGCGGCGGGTGCACGGCGGGCAAAACGCCCCTGCCGCACTGCTTTGCCGCCTCGTTCGCAATGCGCTGTAAGCGTGCGGTTTTTTGCTCGTCGTTTTTGGGCTTCACCACGCTGTGCTCGCTGTAAAACGCAGTGATGGAGGCAGCGCCCAGCTCCACCGATTTTTGCACCGCATACTCCATGCGCTCGCTTTTGGTCATGCCGATAAAGACATGCGCCGCCACGCTCGGCTCGGCATCGCTTTTGCGCTTTTCGAGTATGGCAAAGCTCACGCACTGCGGCTGTATGTCCTGCACCTGTGCGTCGTAGTCGTGGCCTTTGCCGTCGCACAGCGTGAGCACGTCGCCCTGCTTTGTGCGCAGTACACGCACAAGATGCTGTGCATCCGCCCCCTGTATGGTGGCGCTGTGCTGTGAAATATCGGTGGTAAAATACTTGTGAGCCATACTGCCTCCCCTTTTATTATTCGGGTGACCACATAGGGTCGCCCCTACAACCTCGCCGCCCGGGCGAGCACATGGGGTCGCCTACAATTATTTGCGATTTTTCTGATATTTAATTTTTCTTTTTTGAAGAATTAAAGGCTGTTTTTAGAGAATTAGATTAGGGGCTGTTGCCCTAAGCTATTCGGGTGTTTTAGGAAAGGTGTGTGCGTCGGTGCTTGCGATTTTTCCGCTTGTGCGTGTTCTTTTGTGGTGTGAAAGTCACAGCGCAAGAAAAATAGCTACACATCGCAAAATTTCCTATGAAATTTCCTATGTTTTCATAGGGAAAAAGCTTATGAATTTCCGCTTTTTTCACACACAAGTGCCACCCAGCCACGCTCGCACAGCTTTTGCAAAACGCACATTCCTGCCCTTTGCAGCGCCTGCTCCACCTCGTCGCACCGCTCCTCAATGATGCCGCTGGCGATAAACTTACCGCCCCCTGCAAGCAGTGGCGGCACGCTCGGCGCAAGCCGTATGATGGCATCCGCCACAATATTTGCGGTAATTATTTCGTATTTTCCGCTTGCTTTTTGGGCAAGCTCGCCCACTGTGGCGGTAAAGCTGTTTTGCACGCCGTTGCGCTGTGCGTTTTCGCCTGCTGTGCGCACCGCCATGGCGTCGATGTCTATGCCCAGCGCATCCTGTGCGCCAAGAAGTATCGCCGCTATGCCCAAAATGCCACTGCCCGTGCCGATGTCCAGCACACGCTCGCCCCCCTGCACAAGCGCATCCAGCACCCCAAGGCACAGCGAGGTGGTCTCGTGCGTGCCCGTGCCAAATGCCATGCCCGGGTCCATTTTCAGCACGGTGCGCCCCTGCCCCGTATACTGCTCCCAGCCGGGCACTATCGCAAGCCGCCGCCCTATCTCGATGGTGTGGTAGTACTGCTTCCATGCGTTTTCCCAGTCCTCGGCGTGCACGCCCTTTTGCGCAAAGCTGTGCCGCACCCCTGCGCCGTTCAGCCGCCCAACAAGCGCAGACACCACCTGCGCCGCATCGTCGTCGGGGCTTATGTATAGGTGTATCGTCACGCAGTCTTTGGGGGCGCTACGTAGAGACTCCTCTATTAAATCTATGCGTGCTATCGCCATTACCTGCTCTTCGAGGTCGGAGTAATCCTCTATGTACAGCCCTCCGCTTGCAAAAAGCTGTGCGATGGCGGCGGCGGTGTCCGCGTCATTTTGGGAAACTGTGAGCGATATTTCGGTCCATTCATTCATTTTGTATATCCTCTCATGTGGGAAGTAAAACTGCAGAATTGATTTAGAGATGAAATACTACGCGATGAGCAAGAAAAGAAACCGGTATATCCCCCCGCCGAAGGCGAGGGGATATACCAAAAAGATAAACAAACACTTTTGTTCACGCCTGTTAATTGTGCGATGATATTCTAAAAAACGTTCTTCAGGAAGTCCTCCTCCTTGCGTGCACGTTCCAGTGCACGGGGAAGCACTTCAAGTATATAATCAACGTCCTCGAGTGTGTTTTGTGCGCCAAGAGAAAATCTCAGGGAGGAGTGTGCAAGCTTGTTTGGGACGCCCATCGCCAAAAGTACACGTGAGGGGTCGCCCGAGCCTGCACTGCACGCACTGCCTGCGCTGGCAAAAACGCCCTCCTCGCCCAAAATGCGCACCAGCGGCGGCCGTCCAAAGCCCTCGAACACAAAGGACGCAAGCCCCGGCAGGCGCTGTGTGGGGTGTCCCGTAAGGCGCGCGCCGCTTATTTTCAGCACGCCTTGGATAAGTGCATCACGCAGTGCGGTGATGCGTGTGGTTTCCTCCTGCATGTTTTGGGTGGCGTTTTTCAGCGCGGCCGCCATGCCGACAACGCCGGGGGTGTTGGTAGTGCCCGAGCGTCCGCCACGCTCCTGTCCGCCGCCGCATAGCATGGGAGGCAGAACACGCCCATAGCGAATATACAGCGCACCTATGCCCTTTGGCCCGCCAAATTTGTGCGCCGAAAGCGAGAGGTAATCTGCGCCAAGCTCACGCACGTTTATGGGCACATGGCCCACAGCCTGCACGGCATCCGTGTGGAACATCGCCTTTTTTGCGTGTGATATTTCGCACAGCCGCTTTATGTCCGACAGCGTGCCCACCTCGTTGTTTGCCGCCATAAGGCTGACGAGCGCCGTGTCGCTTCGCACTGCCTTTTCAAGCGCCTCGGGGGCAGGTGCGCCGTGCTCGTCCACCGGCAAAAACTCCACCTCGTAGCCCTGTGTTTGCAATTCAAGCGCTGTTTTGTACACGGCGCTGTGCTCCGCCATTGTGGTGATGATATGCCGCTTGTCCTTGGAAATGCGCTTTAGCGCAAAGCGTAGCACCCAGTTGTCCGATTCAGTGCCGCCGCTGGTGAAGAAAATTTCGTTGCTACGTGCGCCAAGGCATACAGCAATGCTCTTGCGAGCCTGTTCGGTGACGCTTTTTACTTCGTACCCCGGCGGATATATCGCCGAGGGATTTGCGTAGCACTCGGTGAAAAAGGGCAGCATCTCCTTTAGTGCTACATCACACACGGGCGTTGTGGCGGCGTTGTCCGCATACACTTGTTTTTGCAAAAAAAATCACTCCGTTTTTTTAGTGTGTTCTGTAAAGTCGGCATGAAGAAAATCAACAGTTTCTTCATGTCACAAAGTTTTTTTATTTTGTGTTATCCCGCCTGCGGCGAGGGGTAACACGGCGTAGCCTATGTTTTTTAAGCTTGGTTTAGGCAGTGCCTTTACTATGGCACATACGGTGCACCTGTGTGCCTGCTGAATTAAAAGCTATTTTTTGTACATTTTAATTTTATTTTTTGCAGAGGTGATAGTAAAAGTATTTAAGCGAATTTTTTTGCATTTTATTGCGATTTATCTTGCGCGACAAAACAGCGATACAAAGCTGTTTATTTGCGGTCACGCAGCCTTACTCATCCAGCTTGAGCACTGCGGTGAACGCCTCGCTCGGTACCTGAACACTGCCTATCTGGCGCATTTTTTTCTTGCCCTCTTTTTGCTTTTCAAGCAGCTTCTTTTTTCGGGTGATGTCGCCGCCGTAGCACTTGGCAAGCACGTCCTTGCGCGCGGCACGCACCGTCTCCCTCGCTATTATCTTGCCGCCTATCGCCGCCTGTATGGGCACCTCAAACAGCTGGCGAGGGATGTTGTCCTTTAGCCGCTCGCACAGCTTGCGCCCCCTTGCGTACGCCTTGTCCGCATGAACGATGAAGGACAGCGCATCCACCACGTCCCCTGCCACCAGCACATCCAGCTTCACCAGCTTGCTCTCGCAGTAGCCTTTCAGCTCGTAGTCGTAGCTGGCGTAGCCACGGCTGCGGCTTTTCACCGCATCGAAAAAGTCGTACACAATCTCCCCAAGCGGCAGCTCGTAATGCAAATCCACCCGTGTTTCATCCAGATACTTCATGTCCTTCATTACGCCCCTGCGCTCCTGGCACAGCTCCATCAGGCCACCCACGAACTCGTTGGGTGTGTAGATGTGTGCGTTTACCACAGGCTCAAACGCCGTGGCAATGCGTGCAGGGTCGGGGTAGTTTGTGGGGTTTTCTATGGCAAGCTCGGTGCCGTCGGTGAGCGTGAAGCGGTACTCAACGCTGGGCGCAGTGGTCACAAGGTCAAGGTCGAACTCCCGCTCAAGGCGCTCTATCACTATTTCGAGGTGCAAAAGCCCCAAAAAGCCGCACCGAAAGCCAAAGCCCAGCGCAACGCTCGTCTCCGGCTCAAAGCTGAGCGATGCGTCGTTGAGCTGCAATTTTTCCAGCGCATCCTGCAAGTTTGGGTAGTCGGCGCCGTCGGCAGGGTATATGCCGCAAAATACCATCGGCTGTACTTTTCGGTAGCCCTCCAGCGCCTGCTGTGCAGGTGCGTGCAGGTGCGTCACTGTGTCGCCCACTCGGCTCTCGCTCACATTTTTGATGGAGGCGGTAAAGTAGCCCACCTCCCCTGCGGAGAGCTGCTCGGCCGGCGCAAGGTTCAGCGCACCCATGCGCCCCACCTCCACGATGCGAAACACCGCACCCGTCGCCATCATCTTTACCTCGTCCCCTGCCTTTAGCACGCCGTCGAACAGGCGGACGTACACAATAACGCCCTTGTAGCTGTCGTAGGCGGAGTCGAACACCAGCGCTTTCAGCGGCGCTGTGGCATCGCCGCTTGGGGGCGGAATGTCCGCAATGGCACGCTCCAGCGCCTCCTGCACGCCAAGGCCTGCCTTTGCGGAAATTCTGGGCGAGTCGAGCGCAGGCAGGCCGATGACATCCTCCACCTCCTGCGCCACCCTCTCGGGGTCTGCGCTGGCGAGGTCTATCTTGTTCAGCACGGGCACAATCTCAAGGTTCTGCTCAATGGCAAGGTAGGTGTTGGCAAGTGTCTGCGCCTGCACGCCCTGCGTTGCGTCCACCACCAAAACAGCCCCCTCACATGCCGCAAGCGAGCGGCTGACTTCGTAGTTAAAGTCCACGTGCCCCGGGGTGTCTATCAGGTTCAGCTCGTACTTTTGGCCGTTTTGCGCCGTGTAGTCCAGCGTCACGGCACGTGCCTTTATGGTGATGCCACGCTCCTTTTCCAGCTCCATATTGTCCAAAAGCTGGGAGCTCATCAGCCGCTCCTCCACGCCCTTTGTCAGCTCGAGTATCCTGTCTGCCAGCGTGCTCTTGCCGTGGTCTATGTGGGCGATAATGCAAAAGTTGCGTATATTTTCTCTGTCCAAATTTAACTGCCTCCGTTTTTGAAAGTGGATAGTGTCCTTGCTACCCATACATAGCAAAGCGCAAAAGCAGGTGCGTTTTGCATATAGTGTTGACATAAGTTGAAACGAGCAGATTTTGAGGGATTTTTTTGCTCTACAAGGAGGAAAAACGACACACTCCTTTGTGGAATGTGAGTTTTGAGGACGACGTAGAACGGAAAAATAGCCAAAAGATGCCGTCTGAACACTTATGTCGACACTGTATAATAGTGCAATATATTGTAACACAAAATTTGCGGCTTGAACACCGCAACAAAGACAAAAGGTGTATGCCTCGACACTTTGAGAGTGGACACATAAAGGTGATTGAGTTTTTGCTATATCTTCCCTTTTTCGGAAGAACCTAACAAGGCACGAGTAGTATTTGCTATGCAAATCTCCACTCTTAAAGCCTTGTCAGAACCCTAATATGGATGTTTAATTAAATCATACATCCATATGAGGGGAAGATGTAGCGCCTTCTTCTCGCGCCTAACGTGTTCTAAATCACCGCTTTTGTCCACACTCGACACTTTTTGCACCTTGATTTTCAGTGGCGCAACTGGCATAATTAGTGTAAATGTTTTAGTGGTGCGCAGTATGCTGCGACACCGACCCAAGGGAGGTTTTTTGTGAAAAAAGTACGTCACCTTGTTTCGCCGGACGACTTTACGCCCAAGGAAGTGGACGATATTTTGGCGCTGGCGGAAAAAATCATCGCACAGCCACAGCGCTTTGCGGATGTGTGCCGCCATAAAAAAATAGCGACGCTTTTTTACGAGCCGAGCACACGCACACGGCTTTCGTTTGAGGCGGCGATGATGGAGCTGGGCGGTGGAGTGCTGGGCTTTTCCTCGGCGGACTCGTCCAGCGCCGCGAAGGGCGAGTCGGTAGCGGACACCGCACGCACCGTACAGCACTTTGCGGATGTGATAGCCATACGCCACCCAAAGGAGGGCTCGGCGGCGGTGGCGGCGGCTGTTTCGGGCGTGCCTGTGATAAATGCGGGCGACGGCGGCCACCAGCACCCCACCCAAACGCTCACCGACCTTTTGACCATAAAAAGCCTGCGAGCGGACCATGCGCTTTCGGGCTTCACCATAGGCCTGTGCGGAGACCTTATGTTTGGGCGCACGGTGCACAGCCTTGTGCGTGCGCTCATGATACGTCCGAACATCCGCTTTGTGCTCATAAGCCCCAAAGAGCTGCGCCTGCCCGCCTACCTTTTGGATGAGCTACGCGCAAAGGGCATCCCCTTTACCGAGGTGGAGCGGCTGGAGGACACCATCGGCACGCTGGACGTTTTGTACATGACACGTGTGCAAAGGGAGCGCTTTTTCAACGAGGAGGACTATGTTCGCCTGCGTGACAGCTATATTTTGGATGCGGCGAAGATGCGCCTTGCAAAAAGCGACATGATGGTACTGCACCCACTGCCCAGGGTGAACGAGATTGCCGCCGAGGTGGACAGCGATAAGCGGGCAGCGTATTTTGAGCAGGTGCTGTACGGCAAGTATGTGCGCATGGCGCTTATTATGACACTTTTGGAGGTGGATGTGCCGTGAATATAGATAGCATTGAGAGCGGCGTGGTGATAGACCACATAGCGGCGGGACGAGGCATGGAGATTGTGCGGCTTTTGGAGCTGGAGAGGATGACCTGCCCCATAGCTGTGATACGCAACGCGCGCAGCGGCAAAACGGGCAAAAAGGACATAATAAAAATAGAGGATGAACTAAACGTAAACCTTGATGTGCTGGGCTTTATAGACCCGAACATTACCGTAAATATAATAGTGGGCGGGCGCATTGTGGAAAAAAGGCGCATAGCCCCCCCAAGCGAAGTGGTAAACGTGGTGAAGTGCAAAAACCCACGCTGCATCACCAGCACCGAGCGTGAGCTGCGCCATGTGTTTCGCAAAAAGCACAGCGGAGATGTGTACCGCTGTGCCTACTGCGAGCAGGAGTATCAGCCCATTGTGTAGTAGGGGCGAGCCTATGTGGTTGCCCGAAGAACCCTTGTGGTCGCCCGAAGAACCCTTGCGGTTGTCCTTGATTTCGCAGGTGTGTAGGGGCGAGCTTATGTGGTCGCCCGAAGAACCCTTGCGGTTGTCCTTGATTTCGCAAGAATGTAGGGGCGAGCCTATGTGGTCGCCCGAAGAACCCTTGCGGTTGTCCTTGATTTTCGCAGGTGTGTAGGGGCGAGCCTGTGTGGTCGCCCGACAAGCCCCTGTGGGAGTGGACACGCCTATGCTATATGCTACACAAAAACAAAACCGATGAGTACCCCCGCATGTTACGGGGCGCTCATCGGTTTATTTGTGCTGTGACGTTTAGGGCGATATACACCCTACCCTGCGCATTGCTGCGCCGCAAAGCCACTAAACAGTCTCGCCAAACAGGTTGAAACGGAACAGCTTGCGCTCGTCGTTCTTGCTTGTGCACTCGATGCGTGCGCTGCTTACGGTGCCACCCTCGATAAGTGCGGTGAAGCCGATGAGCTGGGTGAGCTTGCTGCGCAGGTTCAGGCGGTCGCCCTCGTCTGTCACCATGAATACGTCGCCCTCGCAAGAATCCAAAACAGCCATAAACTCTTTCAGGTCAAAGTTGTGCATTTCCATTTGGTAGTTCCTCCCTTATGTTTATTTGTGTGTAATTGCTTATAATCCAAATCCGAAATATCATATAGCGGATTTGTGAATTTAAGTATAGCAAACAAAAAGTAATAAAGCAAGTGTTAAGTTCGGCAATTATACAAATTTTTTAAGAATTATTTGTGAAATTCGCCGAACAAATAAAGGCGTTGTTATATACATGCACAAAAAATGGTGTGTAAAAATAGAGATGCAAGAGTGTCAAAGCGCACACCGTAATGTCTTGACAGCGAGGATGAAGCTGTTATAATGAATTTGCAAACCATTCGCAAATTTGCGCATGGCGGCATGTAATAGCATTGTGAGCAAAGCTACGTTTTTATAAAGAGGTGTGCACAGCATGAAAAAGTACGAGACAAAACAGCGCCGTATGCTTTTGGAGTTTTTCAAAAGCAACGTTCACACGGCGTTTTCTGCAAGGCAGCTGGGCGAGATTTTTGCGCAGGAGGGTATAAGCCAAAGCGCAATATATCGCAACCTCTCCCAGATGGAGCAGGAGAACCTGCTGTGCCGAAGCACACACGCAGGCGAAAAAGAAGCGCTATACCGATACATAGACCCCGTGGCTTGCCGTGGACACCTGCACCTTGTGTGTACCGAGTGTGGCGAAACATCCCACGTGAGCCGCAAGGTTTCGGATGAATTATCCCATGCGGCAAAAGAGAGCCACGGCTTTAGCGTGAGCTTTCAGGGCGCTACGCTGTACGGCACGTGCGAGGAGTGCGCACCGTGGGACGAATGTCCATAGGGCAGTGCAAATGCCGACGACAAACAGCACTGCCCGAAAAATACTGGATAGTGTTGACATGAGTTGAAGCGAGCAGATTTTGAGGGATTTTTTTGTTCTATAAGGCGGAAAAACGATACACTCCTTTGTGGAATGTGAGTTTTGACAACACAGTAGAACGGAAAAATACCCAAAATATGCCGTCTGAACACTTGTGCCAACACTATCTAAAAAATCGAAAGGATTATTTACCCCATGAAAAAGCGTATGCCTGTATTTTTGTCCGCCGCAGTATCCGCTGCAATGATTTTTTCCGCCTGCTCCGTACCGCAGGGTGCTTCGAGCACCGCCGCAAGCACAGCCCAAAGCACCGCCTCCGCAGGAGCACAAAGCTACAACGTCGTGGTGAGCACCTTTCCCATTTACGACTGGGTGCGTGAAGTAACCGCAGGGGATGAGAGCATACAGCTCACCCTGCTTGCGGACAATGGCGCAGACCCTCACAGCTTTGAGCCTACCACCGAGGACATAACGGACATTTTGGCCGCGGACCTGTTTATCTACAACGGCGGTATATCCGACGACTGGGTAGAGGGCGTGTTTGCGCAGGATGAGAGCCTAAAAGATAGGTCCTACAGCTTTATGGATATGCTGCCTGCGTCCGCCTTTGAGCAGACGAACTTTGACAACATCGGCGACCACACAGGCCACGACCACGGCGACGATGACGACAGCCACGCACACGATGAGGACGAGAGCCACACTCACGATGAGGACGAGAGCCAC
>CAYJGZ010000009.1:0-90084 GCA_964370045.1 uncultured Oscillospiraceae bacterium | reverse complement strand
TCCGAGCCGCTGTCGAAATGCTTGGATTGAGACGGTGATTGCATCAATGTCTCAAAGGCTTTATGATCGTTAATTTGTTTCATTTTAATCATTCCTTTCATAAATTTGGGCATAAGAAAAACGCCTACCGAATTGGTAAGCGTTTAATCTGATTTTTCACTTGTTTACTGGAAATAAAACGGCTTTTTCTGTTTTTCTCATTTTCAACATTGCTTAATAGCTGTAAAAACGCATAACATCAACATTTTCCCATGCCTCTTATGGTTGTTTATTCCAGTACGGTTCATCAAGTTCTAAACACTCTGTCAACTTTTCAACGCAAGCCCTTTGGCAGATAAAAAATGCAGCTGTACCGGAACAATTACGCTGTCTGCGGCGGCAAGTGCATTGACGGTGAGCATTTCGAGCGACAATCATACCCTACCTTTGTAAAAGGACAAACAGCTATACAAATCCCACAGCCGTATTGCGCAAAGCCACTGCCGCATTTCGGGTTTGATATACACTCTACATGGCCATTTTCATCCACTTTGCTTTCGGTATAAATAGCATCATACGGACAGGATTTCACGCATCTATTGCACCCACTGCAAAAATCTTTTCCAAAAGAGAAATCTTCATCATTTTGCAAGAATTCATCTAAATTTTCAATACTGGTATAAACTATACTCAATCTGTTGCATGCACCGCTATGCGGTGTAATCAGCATACCGTGCTTTCCGATATATCCTAAATTCGCCTTATACCCTGCTTTTGTATAATCGACATTCCCGCCCAAGCTATGGTTTGGAACAGCACCGAAATTCATATTGCGAAGAAACTCTGTAGTCTTAAGACAGGCAATGCCTGTATCTCCATAAACTTTCATAACTTCAATCATACAATCTATGTTTGGTAATTCTTGTGTGATAAATGCGTCTTTATCCATGTGCCTTGACATAACTATTACATTTTTATAAGGGATTGAGTCTCCCTTGTATATCTCTTTTTCCTCAAAGGTGCAAACTCCCCAGCTATCCATTCCGAGGTCATTTTTTATGTAGCTATCAAGTTTATCAAACTGTTCTTTTGTAATGCTTTTTAAGTAATCGGCGTTGACATCATGCTCTTTTATTACGCTTGCTGCTTTAATTACAGATTTTAAAGTAGGACCTACTTTATCTTTGTTTTCAAACATTTTTTTAATATCTTTAGCCTTGAATTTTCTTTTTGGAAACACCCCTTTCGCTTTTGAAAATTCATTCGATTTAATGTTAGATATTTTATTTAAAGCATTCTTCTGTGCGTTGGTTATAAACTCCATTTTACACCTCTAAACTTTGCAACACTACTTTGGCAGCATTTTCAAGCCCTTTTTCACTTTTAATTTTTTCACAAATAATTTTAGCATTATTTTGTATTTTAGTATCATCTATCTGCAACAGTGCATCTGCTAAGTTATCCTCATTTAAATCCTTTTTATGTATTGGTTTTACGCCAATCCCTAAGTCAAAACTGCGATAGCCCCAAGCAAATTGGTCGTTTGAAAACGGAACAATTATACTTGGTATGCCTGCTTTAAACCCTTCGGCAGAGGTTCCGGCTCCACCATGATGGCAAACTGCCGCCATTTTATTAAAAAGCCAAGAGTGTGGCGTTGTTTTAACGGTTATGATTGTGTTTGGTAGATCCCCTACTTCGCCAAACCCATAAAGCACGCCACGCTTATCTGCTTTTAATAATGCATTTATTGCAATGCGAGCATATTTTTGTTTCTCTTCATGTTTTAACATACTACCAAAACCTATATATACAGGTTTTTCGCCATAATTTAAAAAATCCTCTACGTATTTTTCAGGGGTATAGCTTTCATTTTCATCTAAAAAAAGATATCCGCATTGATGTATGTTTTCATTAAAATTTTCAGATTTCGAGAAAATGTATCCACTGCAAGAAACGATAGATGGGTTGCGCTTTGTTGCATGGCAATCAAAGGGAACTTTGAAATTTTCAGGTAGACGTTTATATTTTTCTTTCCACAGTTTTTTTATCGAATTTTTCGAAACCATCCACAGCATAGAATAAAGCATCTTATAGCTTAATTTTCTGTTATTCTTGCTGTTTTTCGATTTGCCATACATTACAACCGATAAATAATCGTCGTTTTTATGAATGGGAAAGGGTGATAATAAAACGGACGGAATATTCATCTCGCTTGCTGCAAAATATGCAACACTACAGCCGGGGTGATATATAACAAGTTCGCTACCAGTACAAGCTTCATAAGATTCTACAAGCATTTGATATCCGATGTTTTTCATCTTATTAAATGTTAAAAACATTTTTAAAGGATTGTCGGATGAGCCTGCATCCTCTAAAATTTTTGGATCTATTTTTGCGTTTGATAAATCAATAGAAATTGGGTATGCTTCTATACCGTGATTTTCTACAAATTCTTCATGTGCCTTACCGGTAGTTATTCTAACATCTTTTCCTTGTTCTTTTAGCTTTTTTGCAAGCGCTATATATGGCTGATAATCTCCTCTTGAACCCGAGCAAACTATAGTTATCATGAAATTGTTCCTTTTATCATTGTAGTTTCCAACAACGTGTTGTACAATCATACTATCATTACAGGTGTATCAATTCAACCGACAACTTAACTTTATGTGTTGGAAAAGGAGAAAGTATGACCGATAACAAGACAAAGCAAAACTTTTTTGATTCATTTTGGAGCATCTATGAAAACACGAGAATTGAAAAAATAACAGTCAAGGCTATATGCTTAAAAGCCGGATATAATAGAAGCACTTTTTATGAATATTTTAAAGATGTATTTGATGTTTTAGAACAGATTGAAGAAAATCTTTTACCAAATACTAACGACATTCCGGAAGTGTTAATTGGAAATCAGCTTATAGGAGCAAATGAATTTGAACATTTAAACTATTTTAAAGAAAAGAAGAAATACTTAAAAATTTTGCTATCAGAAAACGGTGACCCATCTTTTACCCATAAACTAAAAACCACACTTAAGCCATCTATACGTATACTATTTGAAAATCATAGTAATATTAAAAATATTGATTATGTTTTAGAATATATCTTATCAGGCATGATTGGGGTAATGACTTATCACATTTTAAACGATGAACCAGTAGATGACATAGAAGTTATTGAAACCATGAGGAAATTAGCACACACCCTTGATATTTTTGAAAAATAGACTGTGTTATGTATATAACGAATATGGAGAACAAGTTTTAAAAAACAAATACAACCACAAACGAAGTGGGCATGGACGAGACCATGCCACATTTCATGGTTTTTTGTGCAAGAAGGTGCATGGTCATAATTATGAATAATATGTTATTATCGCTTGCTAAAAAACCTGTGCTGTGGCAAAGAAGCGAAGAACTGTTTTGGGACGCACACACGATACAATAGATGAATCTGTTAATGGTTGTCTACAGTTATAAGTCCCAGCAGTAAAATACTTGATTTAGATTGCCTTGTGTTGCAATTCCAATAGTGATATTTACCACTGAGACCAACTGCCCGACATCGCCTTTCAATCTATAATGCCGATTATTTTTATTTACTATCCCTCCATATTCACCTAAAAATTTTAGTCCTAATAGAACATCGGCGTTTTTCCCTATGCTCAATTAAGCCGTTTTTGTCTATATTTTTCTTGGAAAAAGAATAAAGACAAACCCTCAAATCCTCTATTCTACGAGGTTTTTCCGATTTGTCTTTATTATACCGTAAGGGCATTCCCACGCATCACTTCTGATAGAGCTAGGGTTTAATATTCTTCTAATCTCTCAGCGATTAGGACACGAGAAAGTAGAAACCACCCTTAACACTTACAGCCACCTTTATCCAAACAAGCAAACCGAAGTAGCCGAAAAGTTGGATGCGATAAACATTGCATAATTATAAACGTAGCCACCAAAAGAATAATGGTAAAAAAATATTTGTAGCCATTTTGTAGCCACTGAAAAAGAAAAACCCCCGAAAACCCTGTATCTATCAGGGTTTTCGAGGATATATAAGCTACTCCCACTCGCCGCAACAAACACAAACTTAAACAGTTTTGTATTTGTAATATAGCTTGTGGTATTTACATTACATAAATTATCGTATGATTAACAGGTATCTGATTTTTTGTTGCCAAAATGTTGCCAGCCATCTACTTCACATAATAATATCGTTTCATGAAACACTCCTATCCTGCTAAAACATATTTTGTATTCTTACCATTACCAACTTTAATGATTATTCCTTTACCCAGCATTTCTTTTATGATGGCATTTGCTCTTGTCAGTTTCACGCCAAGCAATTTTTCAATCTCCACTCTTGTAATTTCGGAGTTTATTTCGAGATAACCAACAATTTCACTTTGTGTTGCGGTCAATTCTTTAGAAGAAACATTCATATTAGGAAGTGTTACTCTAAATGCCCCTTCTGCATTATCAAATATCGGCTTATTTGCACTTTCTTTATAGGCACTAATTATTTTTCCAATGCCAATCCCATAGGATTCTATCAGTTTCATTCTATAAAATAGAGCTGCCAGTTTTTCGTTTCTTGGCTGGGATGCACCAAGCATAACCGCTTCGAGAGAGAGTCCCGACACAAGCCCACCCAAAGAAATGATTTCCAACCTATCGGAATACACATTGATAAAAACACTTCCGCTAAAGCTATAGTCGCGATGAATAATCGCATTCAGCAATGCTTCACGAATAGCGTCTGACGAATAATCCCTTTGATCAACTCTAAGCAGATTATCAAAAGTCGCCTTTGTTCCATTATAAAAATCCAACGCACTATATACATCACTTAATTGTTTAAAAATTGACCCCGTAAACTCTTTTCGGTCTTTGAATACACTTTTATCTGTGCCTTGAAAAATTGCAAGTTTTATAGAATGTTTGCACTCATCTGAGACAATCAACCCTAAGTTTGTAAACATATCATCTTGATTTAATATTCCAATATTTTTCTTTTGCATATTTCCAAATTCCAAGTTGCGAATTTGCATTTCTTTTTCTAAAATATCGAAGTTAAGATTTTGCTCAAACGACCTATGCAACTCAAATGAATCTCCGTCAGACGTTTTAATCATACTTCTTATTGCATCTTCTGAAGCCGGTGCTTTTGAATTGCCTTGCCTTAAATAAACACCCGAAGGTTTTATTCCTTTATCTGTCAAATAATAGGGCTTACGAGTTCCTTCACTAATGCTTAATTTGATTATATTTTCACCATCGACATTGATAGTTTCATTTTTTATGAACATTGTAACATCGGGTCTGATACTATCACGGATAGAGTTAGTAATCTGTAAAATTGTATCGTCGACGTCATCTATACCAATTACTCCTCCATTATCGGCAACACCAATATAAAGCACGCCACCACTTGTATTCGCAAAAGCAATGATTTCTTTTTTTATATCGGGAGTGTATATTTCCTTTAATTCCGTTTTGTCATTTTCAAGAAATTTCATATAGCCACCTTTCTATCAGTATATTTTTTATATCACTGATAGTATCGTGTTCGACGATAGAAGTCAAGAATTATGTTGAATTGTTGAGTATCTATTTCCAAAATCACCACTCTACAGGCCGTGTACAACCTCAAAATCCAATGTTTTTTTTCGTTCTTTCCAGTCGGGCATATGCATTCTAAGGAAATCATAAAAACTTTTGTTATTATTAGGATAAAATAAATATACTAGTTCGTGCAGAACAACACAACTTTCTATTTCACCTCTTTCATGAATATTTCTCTGTATTTACTTGCCAATCGTTGCTCTCTTTCTGTGCTGGCAAGCTGCTTAACAAGAATACCTATCGCGGCAACAAAAAGTCCTACTGCAACTGACAAACACATCCAAGTGACATTGAATGCGTCCATGGATGTCAATTTTGGAGGCATTCTCTCAACAATAAATGAATATAATGGTTGAATCTCATACAGCCAAGTAATAACTCCCAATGTTACAATGCCAGCTCCCAATAGATAAAATATCCATCGCAAATTTGAAACGCCCTTCCACCTCCGGACCTTGCCTTGAGCCGCACTCTTTGCTAAAATATTAACTGTCTTTTCTCTTTCACCTGCCGCCTCTATTTTTACTCTTTCCGCTGCATCTTCTCGCGCTGAATGCGTTAAGGCCTCCATTTGTTCTTTCATTTCAGCCCTTATATCTAGAATTTTTTGTTCTGTATGTCCATATACACCCTTCATTATCTTGTCGAATGCACGCTCTAAACTTATCTCATACTCTGCAGGTGAGCCAAACATATATTGCTCTTTTTGTTGAGTAATTTCAATGATAATTTGTTCTTTGAGAGCCTTGTTGTTTGTTTTCCCTTTTAATCCCTTTAGAATCAATGTTGGGTCTATCGTTTCATCTGGCTGTATGTGCTGACGTTGTGTCAAAAACAGACAAAAGGATTTATAATCATCATCTGTTCTCCCTGTAAAGCGTAAAATCATCGACAACCAAACACTAGGCAATACCACAATGGGAACACCAGGATACACATCTGCTGCCCAAGCAATAAGTGATTGGTCTGCTGAAACGATAAAGTCATTAGTCTGCCAGATTGATGTTCCTGCACCAGAACGCCACTGAATAACATCAAGAATGTTTGTGACATCTGTTTCGGCAGACACACTTGAAGTAATACGCCACCGTTTTCTTGTGTTTTTGTAGTCTCTTAACTCATTTACTTGTGCTACAAATTCATTAACATTTTTTGATACTTTATATGATGTCGAATTCTCAATATGCAATAATACCAGAACATCTTGAATCATAGAAAGCAATTTATTGTGGAACGATAAAAAATCTCCAACTTTATTGCCTTCTAAATTACACCAATCATAATATAAGCAATAGAAGTCATTAGTTTCTAAATTGGGATTTAGTTTTGCTAACACCTCACAAGAAACTGGCATGGTCGTGCCTACTATGCCTCGCAAATAGTCTATCTGCGAGGCAAGCACTCTATATATCTCGTCTAGTGTACTACTTGTACAGGACAGCTTAATTGACACATCTCTACAATGATCCACAAATGCTTGTGTTGCAAATCTTCGTTCTTCGTTATTGATTCCCGCCATTCTAAAGATGATATTAGCATCAAGAAAGAATTGTTTCCCCTTAAATAATTCAGAACTCACAATCCTATCTTTTTTCACTGTCAACATACAGTACTCATAGCATGTAGAGATAAGTTTGTATATAAACTCATTTTTCTCAGGATTGTCCCACATCAAAAATTTGTTTAATAATACTACTTCTTCATTTGTGGCTTCAAAAACGATATTCTGATTTTGGGCGTCTACTTTGTTAAGTAAGAAAAGGAGATTATCTATATTAGAATTGAAAGAATAATAAAAATATCTTTTTATCAACTTTGAAAGAGCCTCAGTGTCACAATCACATTCACAGCCACTTGAAAATTCGGCAATAAAACCATTAAGTCGCTCTATTGGCGTTATCTTTCCTGTAAGCGCAATACGCACTTTGTCGTCAAGAACATACTTACCTTCATAGACATAAACTCTTTTATTTGCTCTCCTTTTAAGTGCTATACCTACTTCCTCCAAGGTAAACGATAGGTTAAACTGTTCATTTATTCCCTTGACAATATCGAGTAAATTTATTCCATCCACATGGTCAAGTAAAATTGTTTCTGCAAGATTACAAATGTACTTATTTAATGTGGTCGGCGCTTGATTTTGTAAAACCATTGCTAAGCGCATCATATCTTGCTCTGTCATAATAAAATCCCCTATCTGTCCTTTCTAAAGTGTACTCTTCCATGTCAATTAATTCATCTATTTCCACATATAGCCATACGTATTCGCTGTTATTGCTCACGATGAATATCCCCCGTTCAAAAGTAAAGCTTTTATCTTTACTTGAAACATACTCGATTTTGATCGGTGCTATTTATCATCGTACAAGATTATGTGAATCTTCCAAACACAAACAAACACTCATGTGCCAACAACAAAAAGTTGTATTTAACGCTATTTGCTTTCCAATACTCCGCAGTCTTGCAGTTGTGCTGTTCTTTAATAATAATCTCTTTCAACTTAAACCCCTATGCTTCAAATGTCTTCATTACTTTAAAGCTCATCGTTTAAAAATGCCCTTTTATCCTTGTATCGCCCATTAGGATAGCACAAAACTTATCTTTTTTCAGCACTCGGGAACTCTCAGCAGCGACCTTTTACATTTCAGCAAGGAAATCTTTGATTTTCAAGTGCGACAAATCTTCGGGTATATCCTCACTATACTGAATTATATTTGCATGCGGTGGATGAGTAAAGATTAAATTTATGCTTTCATCTTTAATGAAATCAAGTTTTCGTGCATCACCTTTACGGATATACACATTTCCATCAGTCTCCCATAATTATCGTTTAATACTGTCTACCATAAATCACTAAAATTCTTAGAACTCATCCCACTCCGTTGCTTCGCTCTCAGGCGACGTAATAGCCATTTGTTTCGTAATAACCTCACCCGGAGACAAAACGAATTCCCCCTTCTTATACTTTTCTTTTGCAATCTCCATAGCCTGCATTGCATTATCAGCTTCGATTTCAAATAACTCTGAAACCGTTTCCTCAATAACAATCGTGAATTTTTTCATACTGTTTCCCTATAATATCTTTCTATAGCGACCTCTACCTAAAAACTCAATATAGCCTTTATCACGTAACACTTGAAGCTGTTGTCGTATTTTGGGTTGAACATTATTGTTATCCGGATGTTTTGCGGCTAACTCAGACTCAAACAGATACATGTCGCTGAGAGAAAACTCGCTCAACGATATTTTGTTCACACACATTAGAGTATCGAGCAACCACCCTCTTGAGTTAATATCCCTAGTCTCGAGCGCTTGTGTTTTACGTGCCTTAGCTACGATAGCATCCTTAGTCTGGACAATTCCGTTATCAATAATGTGGATTTTCCCCTGAGCAGGAACATTACCTATTAAGATGTTACACCCCACCCACCCGGCACGTTTGGCAGTAGGCTTTAACGGGTTTCGTTTTTGTATTATGTCAGGAACAAAAAAGTATTTTGGGACTAAAATCAGCTTTTCTACTCGCATACTTAACTTGGAGTAGCCCATATAAAACAAATGTGGATTTTGATTGCCGGTAATGCGTTCAATCATCGTATCATACGCACCGTCAGTTATGGTATTGGTAAGATTTCCATTTTTGCTTTTCAGCTCATAATCACTGCAACAGCGCTCGCAATAGAAATCTGCAACAGGCATGTTATTATCATACTGACCTATTCTCTCATTTCCACAGATAGGGCAAAACATATTGTGCGACATCCAATTTTCGGTAAGTACACGGGCTATCTGTGCAGGACTCTTGTAAGCAGATGCTACTGCGGTGTTAAAGTTGAGATTCATCTGCATCACGTTCCTTTTTATACCTCAACGTCCGTTTGTCAATAGGCTTTTGTGCCGTTTTGGGGATAAGCCACATATTGCCCACGAAAGTTGCTCCTTCAATTCGTTTTTCAGCACATAGCAAGGAGACTCTCCTTTGAGAAATACCCCACGCTTTCGCTGTATCTTTGGCTGATAAGTACTCCATAACGCACCTCCAATACAAAACTATTATATACCGAAACTCGAATAATAGCAAGACTTTCATGAAATTTAACAACCGACGATTGACTGATATTGTTTGCAGAGATATAGGGATACCCTATTTTAGGGTACCCCCATGAAGGAATCACACATGAATCAATTCCTTGAACACAATCTCCTCAGCACAAGTTTTATAGTTATTCATCAGCCCGACCCATTTCATTTGGTCTTGTATTTTAAGTGTTTCGTCGCATCCATCAGCCTTTGCCATTGCCAAAACGGTTTGCTCGATTGTCTCCTGTGCTTGAACATCAACTTCATACAGATGTTCGTTGAGTTTTCCGGACATAAGCAGAACCTTGAACAAATGCACACGATATTCTTCGATATAGCGTTTTCGCATCCTCCCATATTTGCCGATGGGATGGTTTGTGTCTTTCGGAACCTCCAACAACGGATAATAAAGCTCATCCTCTCCAAGTTCATAATGCAAACCGTTTTGCTCGTTGTAAATGTATTTTTCAAGCATCATAGCACCTCCAATTTTTTAAAATCATTACACAAATGGATAATTTATCGTTCTTCAATTGTTTTTCCATGCAAAAATTTCTCCAACTGCTGTTTCACCCCCATTTTCTCTGCAAACCTCATAATCTTATCAATCAACTTTTGCAATCGCCTCACTTCTAGTTCCAGTTTCCCGATTTTAAATTGACTTGCACTATCAATAGATTGATACCTCGACAATTCCCCTTTCAACGCCCTATTTTCCTGTGCAACCCAAACGCCACGCTCTTTTAACTTCTCAATCTCCTCCCTTAATCCACTTTCTTTACTCTCGGTAACAACTTGTTTTTTTGCCAAAATCTTTAGATCCTCAAAAACCCCCTTATCAACGGTGACTTTGCTCTTATTTATCACTCCCTCCTTTGTTTCAATAGCATCAATTTCCGTAATTTCGCTCTTTTTTGTGGCGGCAATTTGTAAATCAGCTTGAATATCGGTAAGCTGTGCATCAAGCTTGGCAACTTCCTGTTCCCTCATTGTCTTTTTGAAATCAAGAACGGAAAGATGTTCTCTGTTCATACCTTTCTTATCCCACTCAACCCCATACGCAAGCATAACATCGGCAAGGTGTTGTTTTTCGGCATTTTGCCATTGACTTAACTCCGTGCGGCCACGAGTACCACCCCTAAAGCCTAAATGCTCCAATGCACCTTTGAGCGTGTTTTTTGTTTCCAACCCCCTTGTATTTCCGCTTGTATAGGGAATAAAATCAATATGCAAATGTGGTGTTGCTTCATCCATGTGCAAATGTGCCGAGAAGACATACAGTGACTTGTTGCGCTCAATAAACTCCCCAACATATCTATCCAGTATCTCGGCTGCCAATCCCCCATTATCATCGATAGCGGACATATCATACATATCACCGACTTGCACAACAATTTCATAAAACAGCTTTTCTTGTTTTGCCATGCGGATTTTTTCATAATAGTTGGGGATTTTGCGGTCATTGCGCTTTTGCTTTGCGTTATATTTTTCAAGTGCATCATCAAACAATTTGTGATATACTTGCTTTATATCTTCATTGACATAGCAAGCATTAAATCGTGAGCGTTCCGGGTCTATATTATCAGCTTTAAAAGCCCTGCTATTATGACCGATAGAGCCTTTTCCTTTGGTAATGCTTAGACTTCGTTTCAAATACACACCTCCTAATTGCCATCAACAGGAGCGTGTCACGCTCCTGTATTCTACCAATACGATAAAAATCACCATCGAAAATCCTTATGGTATCCCTTTAAATCAAGATATTCTTTTCTTGCCTTTTCCTGTTCCTCTTTTGTCGGCGCAGTCTTATACTTCGTATACAAATCACGCGCCACCATAGCATCTATTTTATGGTTGAGTTCCGTGTCGATATCGTCTTTCCATATATCATCATCGAGCAGATGAAATCGCAACAACATCATAAACAACTCATGTGAAATCTGTACTTGCTTCATTTTATTTTTGCCCTTTCTACTGCTTGCGTTTTGTTACTTTTGCCAAAAGTAACGCAATAGCACTTTCGACACTGCGTATCAAAAGTACTTTGCGCCCTACGGGATTTTGCTCCCTTTGGTCGCGCTCACTTCGCCTACGCTTTGTGTGGGGTGCGTCGATTGTGTCGATATTTTAGAGGGTGTCTAAATACCGACACAATCGACGCGCCTATCATAAATCACTCCGCTTTCACAAGCGACAGCTTTATCATCTTGCCAAAATGAGTACGGTTATTTTCATAGCGAATGCCATACTCATTAAGTAGCCTTTCCACACCGGTATTGAGTTTACGGGTTAGCGTGTTCGGCTGTAAATCTGTATCACCTAAGAGTGGTAACAATTCGCTTGCCGTACCCATCCATGTGGGCATATCTTCTGTAAGCAAACTTGCTACATTTTCAAGTAGTGGGTCTGGCGGTAGTGGGGCAATGTCATTTTCCGCTTTTATAAACTCCCACAAACAACTTGTTTTATTAAACTGTAAATGTATCTTTTGGTCTTGTTGGTCACGCCCGACAATATCAAGTGTGGCCTTTCCCTCGACTCGTTTCTGCTTTTGCATAATAAATGCTCCGTCAGCAGCGCCTAAAAGGCCGTTACTGCCCGAGATAGTATCAAATGTATCATCAGCACCTTGCTTCCTCGTGTGGTGAACGATAAGCAAACAAATACGATGCCTATCGGCAAACCCTTTTAAATATTCAATAATCTCATAATCACCATTGTAGGAATATTGCTCTTGCTCTTTGTCACGAATTTTCTTTAAGGTATCAATGATAATCAGTTTCGTTTTAGGATTTTTCAGCATATAGGTTTCCAGCTGCTCACGTAGCCCCTCACCCAGTTTTTTCGCGATGATTCCCATATGAAAATTCGGTGTAGCATCGGTTTTGTACATAGTAGATAAACGCCTCTGAAGCCTTGCATAGTTATCTTCAAGCGCCAAATATAAAACACCCGATTGGTTGACTTTGTATTCCCATAAATCGGTGCCACTGCCTACCGAGTAACCAAGTTGCGCCATAAAGAATGATTTGCCAACTTTTGGAGCACCTACAAATAGGTAAGTGCCCTCATAGAGTAGGTTTTCAATAATCGGTATACGTGGTGTGTAGACATTATCGAACAATTCCGACATGGAAATTGTGTCTAAATCATTGCAATTTTGCTGTTTTTCGGGTATACTATGGTTAATGATTTTTAGGGATGACTGCTCTTTATCTGCGCCAACAGATAAGCTATGAGCGGTCATTTTCTCGTTTTCTACCATCTATCAGGCCCTCCATTCTGTGTTTAAGCCTTGCAGTGTAATTGTGATGAGGTTTATCGTTTCAAGCAGTTCATCCATCCTTTCCATTCCATCCCCTTTCGATTTTTGCAGTGCTTGCAGTTCTGTGAGCACTGCGGCAAGCTCATTTCGGAGGGCTTTATACACCCTTGGATTGCCCTGCACGATGATTTCACGCTCCTGTATACGTCTGATAAGATAGTCTTGCTTTGACAGCCCCGAGAGCCGCACAGCGGTTTCAAACTGCTCCCATTCTTCGGGTGATACCCGGAAAGCAACCGTTTTGTTTCGGTGCCGGTTTTTATCGTCCTTATTTTTTGCTGACATGGAAATTCACCCCCTCTTCGTTCAATCTATCTGCCATTTCCACCTGTTTCGATGGAAAGAGATGTGTGTAATTTAGCGTAATCACGATGCTCTCATGCCCTACTCTATCGGCGATAGCCGTGGGGCTGAAGCCCATGTCGATTAAAAGAGATATGTGCGAATGTCTCAGACAATGGAGCGCTATGCGCTTAACTCCTGTTTCCTTTGCACCTCTCGTCATTTCGTTGTGCAGATAGCTCTTTGTAAAGGGGAAAATTCTTGCATCGTCCGCCACTTTGTAGAGCGACCACAGGTATTCTTGCATTTCTTCACACAGGAACTGTGGCATTTTGATGATGCGGTTGCTTTTTTCCGTCTTTGGCTGTGTGATAATGTCCTTGCGCCCCAAACGCTGATACGATTTGGAGATTGTGACCGTACCTTTGTCAAAATCGAAGTCTTTTGGGGTGAGTGCCATTAATTCTCCGATTCTCAAACCAAGCCAGTATAGGCACTGGAACGAGTAGTATGAAATCGGTTTGTCCATCATGGCATCAATAAATTGTAGATACTCTTCTTTTGTCCAGAAGTCTTTCTCTTTATTCTTCGCCTTGCCCATGTTGCCAACTTTGGCAGCGGGGTTCTCTCGAAGCCCATAATACTTGATTGCGTGGTTCATAATGGCACTTAGTTGGTTGTGCAGGGTCTTGAGATATACAGGGGAATACGGCTCACCATCCTCGCCACGGTAGTCAATCATCTTGTTCTGCCAAGTGATGACATCTTTGGCGGTAATTTCATTCATACGCTTTTTGCCAAAGTAAGGGAGCAACTTGTCACGGATGATATATTCTTTGGTTCGCCAAGTATTCTCACGCAAGCGACTTTTGAGGTCGCCTGCATAATTCTCGACAAAAGCGGCAAAGGTCATATCTAAGTCGGACATGATTTTCTGCTGTTGCTCGCGCTCCCATGCTTGTGCTTCTCGCTTTGTTTCAAAACCTCTCTTACTGGTTTGCTTTTTCTCGCCTGTCCAATCGGTGTAGCGATAAATAACACGCCATGTGCCCTTTCCTTCTTCTTTGTAAACCGCCATTATTTTTCCTCCTGTTTTTTGTAGCAAAGCTTTTCTAGAAAGTACTCTCTGTTGACACGCCCTGCGATTGTAAAGTAACCCATACATTTCAATTCCTTGTTTAAATCTCTCATGATTTTGTAGGCAAAAGATACGGAAACCCCGAGCACTTTTGCAACTTCATCTGCATTCATAAAAGCATCTGACATAATAAAATTCCTCCTTTTTTATGTGGTTGATTTATTTTGGGACTTATGACTACTTATTATTGGCGAGTTCTCTCGGAGGGGGTGAAATTTTAACTCTGATATTGTATTTGTCGTAATTTCTCACTCCTTCACTTAATTGTTTTGGATATTTGGTTTTGAGTGCTTTACCGTTGCCGTTCTACCCAAAACAGTTTCCTAAGAAGTTACCCTGCTCGGCACTTTCTCGTATTTCCGCTCTTGGCAAGCTCACTCACAAGGTGAGGTCTTGGCTTGCTTCCCTGATACGGTTAGCTGTTTGGACGGTCATTCAATTGTGTTATACTAATTTGTACTGCAAAGCAAGCTAAACAAAAACAAATTAGTATAGTAATTTACGATTATACTGCATAGAATAGTATTTGTCAACACCAATTTGAAACTTTTTTATTTTAATTATCTTGATTTTCCTAAACAAATATGTTACACTAATGGAAATTACGATACTAAGAGGTGAATTTTCAATGGCAATCGGCGAAAGAATAAATTTCCTACGCAACTTAAAGGGCATGACCATGAAATATTTTGGTATGTCTATCGGCTTTGATGAAAAAGCGGCCGATGTTCGTATCTCACAATACGAGCGTGGCAAGCGCACTCCGAAAGAAAATGTCATTGCAGCAATGGCTGAATCCTTGGATGTCTCGCCGCAAGCGTTAGATGTTCCGAATATCGAAAGCTACACAGGGTTGATGCACACGCTATTCGCTCTTGAGGATATTTACGGATTGCGCATTGGCGAACTTGATGGAGAAATTTGCTTACGTTTAAGTAAAGTAGGTCGTCAATACCCGGCCATGTTCGATATGTTCTCTTCATGGAATGAGGTTTCAAAAAAATTTAAGGATGAACAAATTACCAAGGAAGAATATGACCAGTGGAGGTATAACTATCCTAAACTTGATACCTCCGGGCAGTGGCATAAAGTTACCCCTTCAAAGGCTTTGAGTGATATGCTAATTGAAGCATTCAGCGAGGACATTAAACCTGATTAACTCAATATTGCCTATGAAAATTGTGGTTATAAAAAACAAGAATTGATTTATCGACTTTCATGCAAACAAAAAAACAGCTAACCGATTCCCAAAAAATCAGTTAGCTGTTTTTATCTTTTATAATTTATGTTGCCATTTTGTTGCCAAAGGCGGTATAAAAACCGCTTAAACCCGCATGGTTACTGGGTTTCCCTGCTTCAAAATGTCATTCCCACTCAATAGTCGCCGGCGGCTTACTCGTAATGTCATACACTATCCTGTTTATCCCCGGCACCTCGTTCACTATGCGCACCGAGATTTTGTCCAGCACATCGTAGGGTATCCTCGCCCAGTCGGCCGTCATGAAGTCGGAGGTGGTCACCGCACGCAGTGCAAGCGTGTAGTCGTAGCTGCGGCCATCCCCCATCACACCCACCGAGCGGGTGTTTGTCAGCACCGCAAAGTACTGGCTGATGCTCGCCGCCTGGCCTGCCTGTGCAAGCTCGGTGCGGTAAATATAATCCGCCTCACGCAGGGTGTTTAGCTTTTCTTTGGTCAAATCGCCAATCACACGTATTGCAAGCCCGGGGCCCGGGAATGGCTGTCGCATCACGAGCACCTCGGACAGCCCCACCTCCCTGCCAAGCTCTCGCACCTCGTCCTTGAACAGCAGGCGCAACGGCTCGATGATTTCCTTAAAGTCCACAAAGTCGGGCAGGCCTCCGACATTGTGGTGGCTTTTAATAACTGCCGCATCCCCCGCACCCGACTCTATCACGTCGGGGTAGATAGTTCCCTGCGCCAAAAAGTCCACCGCACCGATTTTTTTGGACTCCTCCTCAAACACACGGATAAACTCTTCACCTATTATTTTGCGCTTTGTCTCGGGGTCTGAAACCCCTGCAAGCTTTGCAAGGAAACGCTCCTCTGCATTCACCCTGA
Source organism: uncultured Oscillospiraceae bacterium (assembly GCA_964370045.1). GTDB lineage: Bacteria > Bacillota > Clostridia > Oscillospirales > Ruminococcaceae > JAAYCI01. The sequence continues at coordinate 73,576 of CAYJGZ010000009.1, read as the reverse complement.
TGAAATTCAAATCCCACTTGGCAAATGCCGCCTCAACCTCGTCGCCCTCATCCTTGCGCATGAGGCCATGGTCCACAAAAACACAGGTGAGCTGCTTGCCCACCGCCTCCGCAAGCAGGCCTGCGCACACAGAGGAGTCCACGCCGCCCGACAGCGCAAGCAGTACTTTGCCCTCCCCTACCTTACGGCGGATGTCTGCGATGGTATCCTTTAGGTAGTTACCCATAGTCCAGTCGCCCATAGCGCCGCACGCCTCGTACAAAAAGTTGCGTATCATCGCAACGCCGTTGTCCGTGTGGTTTACCTCCGGGTGATACTGCACGCCGTAAAATCCACGCTTTTCATCCGCAATAGCGACATTCGGGCAGGCATCGCTGTGTGCCATAAGCTCAAAGCCTTGTGGCACACTCTCCATGTAGTCACCGTGGCTCATCCATGTGATACCCTCCTTGGGCAATCCCTTAAACAGCTTACAGGCGGTGTTGAAAAAGGTATTAGTCTTGCCGTATTCTCTCGCTGTGTCGTCGTTTGCGGGCACTACACGCCCACCCAGCGACTGCGCCATAAGCTGGCACCCATAGCATATGCCCAAAACAGGCACGCCCATTTCAAACAAAGCAGTGTCTATTTTAGGAGCTTTATCCTCGTACACGCTGTTTGGGCCGCCCGTGAAGATAAGCCCTATGGGGCTCATCGCTTTTATCTGTTCTATTGGCGTTGTGTAGGGCTTCACCTCACAATATACGCCGCACTCACGCACCCTGCGTGCTATTAGCTGATTGTATTGTCCCCCAAAATCTATTACCACTACTAACTGATGCACTCTAAAGTCCCCCTTTGTAGTTCTGCATATATCTAAATTATACACCAAAAATGTGTACAAAAAAAGCCCCCTCATACGAAGGGGCTTTCAAAAAAGCGGTTAGGCTTAGTTAATCTTGATAACAACGCCCGAGCCAACGGTACGGCCACCCTCACGGATAGCGAAACGCAGGCCTTCCTCGATAGCGATAGGAGTGATAAGCTCCACATCCATCTCGATGTTGTCGCCGGGCATAACCATCTCTACGCCGTCAGGCAGAGTGATAACGCCTGTAACGTCGGTGGTACGGAAGTAGAACTGGGGACGGTAGTTGTTGAAGAAAGCAGTGTGACGACCACCCTCATCCTTCTTCAAAACGTACACCTGACCCTGGAACTTTGTGTGGGGGTTGATAGAGCCGGGCTTGGAAAGAACCTGGCCACGCTCAATCTCATCACGGGAAACACCACGAAGCAGTGCGCCCACGTTGTCACCTGCACGAGCGTCGTCCAAAGTCTTGCGGAACATCTCAAGACCTGTAACTGTGGTCTTGCGAGTCTCGTCGTTAAGACCAACAAGCTCTACTTCCTCGCCTACCTTGATTGTGCCACGCTCCACACGACCTGTAGCAACAGTGCCACGGCCTGTGATTGTCATGGTGTCCTCAACGGGCATCAGGAAGGGAAGGTCCTCTTTACGCTCGGGTGTGGGGATGTACTCGTCCACAGCTGCCATAAGCTCAAGGATGGGAGCGTACTCGGGTGCGGAAGCATCCTTGGAGTCGCTCTCAAGAGCCTTCAGGCCACTACCCTTGATGATGGGTGTGTCGTCGCCGGGGAAATCGTACATGGAGAGCAGGTCACGGATTTCCATCTCAACCAGCTCGAGCAGCTCGGGGTCGTCCACCTGGTCCACCTTGTTCATGAACACTACGATGTAAGGCACACCCACCTGACGAGCAAGCACGATGTGCTCACGTGTCTGAGGCATGGGGCCGTCCGCAGCGGACACAACCAGGATAGCGCCGTCCATCTGTGCCGCACCTGTAATCATATTCTTAACATAGTCGGCGTGGCCGGGGCAGTCCACGTGTGCATAGTGGCGTGCGTCGGTCTCGTATTCAACGTGAGCGGTGTTGATGGTAATGCCGCGCTCACGCTCTTCGGGAGCCTTGTCGATGTTTGCATAGTCCACAAATTCAGCCTCGCCCTTGAAGCTAAGCACCTTTGTGATAGCTGCGGTGAGGGTAGTTTTACCATGGTCAACGTGACCGATGGTGCCGATGTTAATATGGGGTTTGTTACGTTCAAATTTAGCTTTGCCCATGAGTGTTACATCCTCCTTCAGTTTGCAGAATGCTGCATATTTTGATTTTACTAAATTACGGTTAAAAAAGTCAAGCGTTTACACGCTTTTTCTATCCATCCGAGCGAGCTTTTCCGGACATGATGCCCTCTGCAACGCTCTTGGGCACTTCCGCATAGTGGGAAGGCTCCATTGTGTACTGTCCACGACCCTGTGTTTTAGAGCGTAGGTCCGTGGCATAGCCGAACATTCCCGAAAGCGGAACGAGCGACAGCACCTGCGTAGCGCCGCTTTGCGCCTCCATGCCCTGAATCTGTCCACGGCGAGAGTTGATGTCGCCGATAACATCACCCGTGTAGTCGTCGGGCACCACCACAACGTTCTTCATGATGGGCTCGAGCAGTACGGGGTCTGCCCTACGCATAGCTTCCTTGAAAGCCATAGAACCGGCAATCTTAAACGCCATTTCGGAGGAGTCAACCTCGTGGTAGCTGCCGTCGTAAAGTGTTACCTTCACGTCCACAACAGGATAGCCTGCAAGCACACCTGCCTGCATAGCGCCCTGTATGCCCTCATCCACAGGCTTTATGTACTCTCTTGGAATAGTACCCTGCGTGATAGCATTGACAAATTCATAGCCCTTGCCCGCTTCGTTGGGCTCAACCTTGATTTTGACATGGCCGTACTGGCCCTTACCGCCCGACTGACGTGCGTACTTGGTGTCTTGGTCCGCACCACGGCGGATGGTCTCACGGTATGCCACCTGCGGTGCACCCACGTTCGCCTCCACCTTGAACTCACGCATAAGACGGTCCACGATGATTTCAAGATGCAATTCGCCCATGCCCGCGATGATGGTCTGCCCCGTCTCCTCGTCCGTATAGGTCTTGAAGGTGGGGTCCTCCTCCGCAAGCTTGGAAAGGGCAATGCCCATTTTTTCCTGACCTGCTTTGGTCTTGGGCTCGATAGCCACACGGATAACGGGCTCTGGGAAGTCCATGCTCTCCAGCACTATGGGGTGCTTTTCGTCGCACAGTGTGTCGCCCGTTGTGGTGTTTTTAAGACCCACAGCCGCCGCAATGTCACCTGCGTAACATTCGCTGATGTCCTGGCGGTGGTTTGCGTGCATCTGCAGAATGCGTCCAAGGCGCTCGTTTTGGCTCTTCACGCTGTTGTACACGGGGCCGCCGCTCTTGGCAACACCCGAGTACACACGGAAGTAGCACAGCTTGCCCACGTAAGGGTCGGTTGCAATCTTAAACGCAAGCGCAGAAAACGGCGCTGTGTCGTCAGATGCACGGCTCTCTTCCTCGTCAGTTTTGGGATTGAAGCCCTTCATGTCGGGAATGTCGCCGGGGGCAGGCATGTAATCCACAATGGCATCCAGCAAAAGCTGTACGCCCTTGTTCTTGTAGGAAGTGCCGCACACCACCGGAACGATGGTGTTGTCGATGGTCTCCTTGCGAAGCGCCGCCTTCAGCTCCTCCTTGGAAATCTCCTCACCCTCAAGGAACTTTTCCATAAGAGTTTCGTCATAAGTTGCCACGGCTTCTATCATGTCGTCGTGGTACTTTTGAGCGATTTCCTGCATATCCTCGGGGATGTCCTCCACACGGATGTCCTTGCCCAGGTCGTCATAATAGATAACAGCCTTCATCTCCACAAGGTCGATGATACCACGGAAGGTATCCTCACTGCCGATGGGCAGCTGGATGGGCACGGGGGTACACTTCAGGCGGTCTATCATCATGTCGATAACATGAAAGAAGTCCGCACCCATGATGTCCATCTTGTTCACGTAAACCATGCGGGGAACGTTGTACTTGTTCGCCTGACGCCACACGGTCTCACTTTGCGGCTCCACGCCGCCTTTTGCCGCCAGCACCGTTACGCTTCCGTCCAAAACACGCAAGCTACGCTCCACTTCTACGGTAAAGTCCACGTGACCGGGGGTGTCGATAATGTTGATACGATGACGATTTTTCTTTGCGGCGGCCGAGCCGTCCACCAGCCCCGAATGGCTCCAAAAGCATGTGGTAGCGGCAGACGTAATTGTAATGCCACGCTCCTGCTCCTGCTCCATCCAGTCCATTGTGGCGGCGCCGTCGTGCACCTCACCCAGCTTGTGGTTGATACCTGTGTAAAACAGGATGCGCTCGGTGGTGGTGGTCTTTCCGGCATCAATGTGAGCCATGATGCCTATGTTCCTCGTCATCTTCAGAGAAACTTCTCTTGGCATACTATCTCCTAACTTTAATACAAATTGTGCATAATGTGCGCTTTACAAAGAGCTACGCCCTTTTTCAAAGCACTTCTTAGTAACGGTAGTGTGCAAAAGCCTTGTTTGCATCCGCCATCTTGTGCGTATCCTCACGCTTTTTCACCGCAGAGCCGGTGCTGTTTACAGCATCCATAATCTCGGCGGCCAGCCTCTCACGCATGGTGCGCTCGTTTCGTGCACGAGAATAGCCTGTGAGCCAGCGAAGGCCGAGTGTCACTCGGCGCTCAGGGCGCACTTCCAGCGGCACCTGATAGGTGGAGCCACCCACACGGCGAGCCTTAACTTCCAGCGAAGGCATGATATTTTCAAGTGCTTTTTCAAACATTTCCAGTGGGTCATTGCCCGTTTTTTCCTGCACGATGTTGAACGCATCGTACACAATACGCTGTGCGACACCTTTTTTGCCGTCCAGCATAATGTTATTGATGAGACGAGTAACCATCTGAGAGTTGTACAACGGGTCCGCAAGGGGTACCCGCTTTGGAACATTCCCTCTACGTGGCATCTCTCTTCCCTCCTTCATCAGTAGAATGAAATCATAGGTACTGGGGGGCGCTTTGCAAAAAAACACCCACCTCGGACAAGGCAAGGCATATACCTTTTGGTGCACGCATTGCCTTTCTGCCACAAGAAGAGTTCCTATATATAGAAATCCCTTAATGGGCAAAACATACTTTTGGATTACGCCTTCTTCGGGCGCTTTGTGCCGTACTTGCTGCGGCTCTGCATACGTCCGTTCACACCCTGAGTATCCAGTGTGCCGCGGATGATGTGGTAACGCACACCGGGCAGGTCCTTAACACGGCCGCCGCGGATAAGCACCACGCTATGCTCTTGCAGGTTATGCCCTACACCGGGGATGTAGCTGGACACCTCGATGTTGTTGGACAAACGCACACGAGCCACCTTGCGCAGAGCAGAGTTGGGCTTTTTGGGTGTCATGGTACGCACCGCTGTGCACACACCACGTTTTTGGGGGCTGCTTTGGTCGGTGTACTGCTTTTTATGGCTGTTGTACCCCTTGTTCAGCGCAGGAGCAGTGCTCTTCTTCTCGCTGGCCTCGCGCCCTTTACGCACAAGCTGATTAAATGTTGGCATGTTTTTCCTCCTTTCCTATTATGATAGTGTTTATGCAAAACACCGTATATGCTCAGCCGAGTTTTCGGCGAAACAACATCTATTTATCGCACACGGGATGTGTGTGGCCAAACGGCTACACAAAGACAATCGCCCCTACTGCGGCAACGTAACTTATTATATGTGGTTTTGGTGCGGCTGTCAACTGCTATATCCGCCAAATTCGCAATTTGTCAAATATTTATTTCATCCTTTGCAGGCCGCCTAAAAAACAGCCTTATTTTCACATCAACTTTTTTTGATTTAGCTATTGACAGCGTCTCCCTCTCGGTATATACTGTGCACATAATAGTTCAATAAATTTTGATATGACCACCCACACAGGAAAGGAGACACCATTATGGATACGCAAAGCTACGCAAAGATTTTCAAAGCACTGTGCGACGAAAACCGCATTGCTATCATTCACCTATTACAAAGCGGCGAAAAGTGTGCCTGCAAAATAGGCGATAACTTGGGACTTGCGCAGTCAAAGCTATCATACCACATGAAGATACTTTGTGAAAGCAAAATAGTGCAAAGCCGATGTGTGGGCAAATGGACACACTACAAGCTCGACCCTCATGGGTGTGATGCGGCGTTTCATGCGCTAAATCAGATGCTGCGTCCGCACGCCCAAGACGCACAAGAGGGATGCCGCGGCACGGATGTGGGCATAGCTATTTAGGGCTTTCACTTGGCAAAGCTCGCAGTTTTCATGTATGTAGGCACTTTACATCAAAATAATTTGATTTAAGTTTTTTGACAATTATTTTTATATAGTGTCTACAGTAGTTGAAACGAACAGATTTTAAGGGATTTTTTTGTTCTACAAGGAGGAAAAACGAAACACTCCTTTGTGGAATGTGAATTTTGACAACAAAGTAGAACGGAAAATTGCCAAAATATGTCGCATGAACACTATTGTCGACACTATATAGTGAAATTTACAGTTTATTCAACGTTTGGAAGGGTGAATGGTTTATTATGGAAGTGGTACAGTCAATTTGGGATTTTATTCAGACGCAGATACTCGGTATGGCATGGCTGAATGATGGTGTCGGCGCACTGCTCACCATGTTCGGGCTGGACATTGAAAGCCAAATCGGGGGTAGCATACACTTTTTCATCTATGATGTGATAAAAATCGTTGTCCTGCTCTGCTCGCTCATCTTTATCATTTCATATATACAAAGCTACTTCCCCCCCGAAAGAAGCAAAAAAATACTCGGGCGCTTTAAGGGAATATGGGCGAACATTATTGCGGCACTGCTGGGCACCGTCACCCCGTTTTGCTCCTGCTCCTCCATTCCCCTTTTCATGGGCTTTACAAGCGCGGGGCTTCCGGTGGGTGTTACGTTCAGCTTTTTAATCTCCTCCCCCATGGTGGACCTTGGCAGTCTTGTGCTTCTCATGGGTATTTTCGGGCCACAGGTGGCGGGGCTGTATGTTCTTTTCGGGCTTATCATCGCTGTAATCGGCGGCACACTGCTGGACAAGCTGGGCATGTCAAAGTACGTGGAGGACTTTATCCTAAACGCAGGCAGTGTGGACATAGAAGCGCCCGACCTACGCAAAAGAGACCGTGCCGTCTACGCAAAGGACCAAATGCTCTCCACCCTTAAAAAGGTGATTCTTTACATCTTAGTGGGTGTTGGCATCGGCGCTGTTATTCACAACTGGATTCCGCAGGATATCATCGAGGCGGTGCTGGGCAGCAACAACCCCTTCGGCGTACTGCTCGCAACGCTCGTGGGCATACCCATGTATGCGGATATTTTCGGCACTATACCAATAGCGGAGGCGCTTTTGGGAAAAGGCGCACAGCTGGGCACCATACTCGCCTTTATGATGGCGGTAACAGCGCTGAGCCTGCCCTCCATGATTATGCTTAAAAAGGCCGTAAAGCCGAAGCTTTTAGCCGCATTCATCACCATCTGTGCCGCAGGCATTATCATTGTGGGATATGCGTTCAACTTCCTACAGCCCTACCTTACCATTGTGGCATAATACGATTTAACGGAGGTTATCATGAAAAACAAAAACACCATGCTCATTCTCAAAATTGTAGTCCCGGTGCTTATGCTTACGCTCATCGGCGGCATTTGGCTTGCGCAAAACATCGGTAGCGCAGGGACGATGCCGGCAACCGTACCTGCCAAAACAGACACAGCCACCCAATCAGGCGTAGATGACAAGAAAGGTACAGGCGCGCAGGCAACCACAGGTGAGACGCCCGGTGCTACACAGGCATCGGGGGAGTTTCCGCTGAATGTAACAAGCGTGGACATAGACACACTGTCCGAGCACGGCCTGCCCATGATAATTGACTTTGGTGCGGACGAGTGCGCCCCTTGCAGGGCGATGGCACCGGTTCTTGTGAATGTCAATGCAGCCATGCAGGGCAGGGCGATTGTGCAGTTTGTGGACGTGTGGAAGCACCCCGACGCCGCAAGCGGCTTTCCCATTCAGGTAATCCCCACCCAAATATTTGTGAATGCAGACGGCACACCCTACTGGCCTGCCGAGGATATAGGCGTAAGCCTTACGCCTGTTTTCGACCCAAACACAGATGAGCACCTCTTTACACTTCACCAGGGCGCTCTCACCGAGCCGCAGATGAACACCATCCTTGAGGACATGGGGGTAGAGTAGATGGACGCACTGCTGGAATATCTTTCACAGCTTATGCTTAACAGCAGCTGGTTCGCACCGCTTTTGGCACTGATTGCGGGCGTGTTGACCTCTTTCACACCCTGTGCGCTGTCCAGCGTGCCGCTTGTCGTGGGGTATGTGGGCGGCGCAGGCGGCAACTCCACAAAAAAAGCTTTCACTCTTTCGCTCACGTTTGCGCTCGGCTCTGCCGTGACGTTTACGGTGCTGGGTGTCATCGCCACCATGGCAGGCACGCTCATGGGCAGCTACGCCAGCTGGTGGTACATCATCTTGGGCGTGCTTATGATGCTCATGGCGCTTCAGACATGGGGCATCTACGAGATAATCCCCTCCAGCTACCTCGTGTCCAAAAACACAAAAAAGGGATACCTCGGCGCACTTATCGCAGGGATTTTGGGCGGCATCTTCTCCTCCCCCTGCGCCACCCCTATTCTCATAGCCCTGCTTGCGGTGGTGGCAGGAAACGGCAGCCTTGTGTGGGGCATTGTACTACTGCTGTTTTACTCCATCGGGCACGGCGTGCTGGCAGTTATATGCGGCACTTCCATAGGCTTTGTGGAAAAGCTCTCCCACAACGAAAAGTATAAAAAGGTGAGCACCGTGCTCAAAATAGTCATGGGCGTGCTCATGGTGGCCATAGGCGCTTACATGTTCTACCTTGCATTTTAGATAGTGGACACAAGTGTTCAAGCGGTATATTCCAATAAAACAAACAAAACACAAACATCTTAGGAGGACTTCATCATGGCATTTTTCAACTCAAAGAAAAAGGAACAAACATCCTGCGGCTGTGGCTGCGCACCCGCACCCGTTGTGAAACAAGAAGAAGCTTGCGACTGCGGCGGCGCGTGCGCACCTGCACCCGTAAAGGAGCACCCACAAGATTGTGACTGCGGCTGTACCCCAAGCTCTGCCGAGGCGGAGGCAATACGCATTGCAAACGAGCTTGCCGAGCAGGGACATGTGTCCGTAAAGGTGCTTGGCCCCGGCTGTAAAAAGTGCATGGCGCTGGAAGAGATAACCAAGCAGGCAGTGCAAAACCTCGGCATTAACACAGAGGTGGAGCACATCAGCGACTATGCAAAAATCGCCTCCTACGGCGTGATGAGCACGCCCGCCCTTGTGGTGGACGGCAAGGTAGTTTCAATGGGCAAGCTGCTCAGCCTTGCGGAAGTCGAGGATTTCATAAAGCAGGCACAGGGGTAACTTACATTGGAAAAGAAAAAGACTTCGGGCATCGGATTTTTCGAGCGCTACCTAAGTGTGTGGGTTGTAATCTGCATGGTGGTAGGGGTGCTCATGGGCAGGTTTTTGCCCGCTGTGCCGGAATTTTTGGGCAACTTCGAGTACGAAAACGTATCCATCCCCATTGCCATACTCATCTGGCTGATGATATACCCCATGATGATGAAGGTGGACTTTCAAAGCATAAAGAACGTGGGCAAAAACCCAAAAGGCCTTTTTGTCACATGGACTACAAACTGGCTGATTAAGCCGTTTACAATGTTCGCCATTGCGTGGTTTTTCTTCTTCGTGGTGTTCAAAAGCTTTATTTCTCCCGAGCTTGCGGGGGAATACTTGGCAGGTGCCGTTCTGCTGGGCGCCGCACCCTGCACCGCCATGGTGTTTGTGTGGAGCCACCTGACAAAGGGCAACCCCGCCTACACCGTTGTGCAGGTGGCGACAAACGATCTCATCATCCTCATCGCCTTCACCCCCATTGTGGCGTTTCTTTTGGGGGTCAGCGGCCTTACCGTGCCGTGGGGCACGCTCATCCTTTCGGTGGTGCTCTTTGTTGTAATTCCGCTTGCTGGCGGCATTATCACACGCAGTATAGTCACAAAAAAAAGGGGCAAGGAGTACTTCGAGGGCAAGTTTATCCCGAAATTTTCAAACATAACCATCATAGGCTTGCTGCTCACCCTCACGCTCATTTTCTCCTTCCAAGGGGAAGTCATCCTGCAAAATCCCCTGCACATACTGCTCATCGCAGTGCCCCTAATCATCCAAACGTTCCTTATATTCTTCATCGCTTACCTCGCCTCAAAGGTGCTGAAACTGCCGCATGACGTGGCCGCACCTGCCGGGATGATAGGTGCATCCAACTTTTTCGAGCTGGCAGTTGCGGTTGCCATTGCACTATACGGCACAAACAGCCCCGTGGCGCTGGCCACCATAGTGGGCGTGCTTGTGGAGGTGCCCATCATGCTGATGCTCGTAAAAATAGCCAATGGCACAAAAGGCTGGTTCAAAAACAGCATTGTCAAGTCATAGCCTTTTACGTTAGTAAATCATGTGAAAGGCCGTGTCCCCCCGCCTGCGGCGAGGGACACATTAAATAGTGTCGATACTATCCGTCTTTACAAAGCCCCAAAACGCAAAGGAGACAAAACCATGAGTGATGCTCAAAAACCTAAGATTAAGTACGAGGGCAAGCCCAAGGTGGCGTTTGTGTGCAACCACAACTCCTGCCGTAGCCAGATGGCGGAAGCTCTGGGCAAGCTACTTGCAAGCGAGGCATACGAGAGCTACTCCGCAGGCACGGAGATAAAGGACAGAATAAACCCCGATGCTGTGCGCCTTATAAAGGAGATTTACAGCATCGACATGGAAAAAACGCAGTTTAACAAAACTATATTCGACATCCCACAGCCGGATGTTGTGATATTCATGGGGTGCAATGTCAGCTGCCCCAGCCTTTCGTCGCAGTACTCCGAAAACTGGGGGCTGGATGACCCCAGCGGCAAAAACGATGATGACTTCAAGCTTATCATCGAGCAAATTCACAAGAATGTGCTCGAGCTAAAGCAAAAGCTATCTTAGCGCAAAACAAACTCAAAAAACAACGACACCGCACAAAACATGTGTAATGTCGTTGTTTTTTATTCAAGTTCCGACATTTTTTCACACCTAACGACACAACCCATGTACAAAGCCAAAAAATATAGTATAATTAGAGCCGATGCAAATCCGCAAGCTCGGATACAATATCACGCTAAAGAGGACATGGCAATGACTTTTGTAGACATACTTTTGTTGGCAGTAAGCCTTGCGATAGACGCAAGCTGTGTATGTACAACAAACGGCCTTGTTTATAGGCCAAACACCTTAGGCGCATTGCGAATAGCTCTGCCGTTTGCGATATTTCAGGGAATCATGCCGCTTATTGGCTATCTCGGAATAGGCCTGCTACCGGATGAGCTGTTTCAGTACAACCACATAGTGGCCTTTGTGTTGCTATGTGCCATTGGCGCAAAAATGCTTGTGGATGCACTAAAGGCTCAAAACTCAGGCGCGTCCTGCGAGCAAAAAAAGCCACAAAACAGCCTCACCGTAAAAGTGATGCTTGTGCAGGCGATATCCACAAGCATAGATGCGCTGAGCGTGGGTGTCACATTAGGTGGGCAAAGCATATCTTTCGCACTTGTTTCAGCGGCTTTAATATCACTAATCACGCTTTTCATGTGCTTCGGCGCTGTACTGCTGGGCAAAAAAATAGGCTCAAAGTTTAACTCAAAGGCGGAAATAATCGGCGGCATTGTGCTGATTTTGCTTGGCATACGGCTACTACTCGGAGGTATCTACTAAAAAAACATACACACCACGCTATGTACGTAAGCGAATATGACTTACTTTAAGCATGTCGCTCACAGTCATCTAAAGCCCGTAATATTATTCATCACGTAAAACCGCCATGCCAAACGCAAAGTTTGGCATGGCGGTTTTTGATATGCGCTACTTATGTTTATATCCTGTGAAAATGCACATAACCATCGCAAACAGTGCGATATATCCCCATATTTTATGCTTTTTCATTATCACACACCTCCGATATTTTCCCCATATCATTCTGTCGTACCATCGGCCTTGTTGATGCAACTGTAAGCGCCATAGTTGACGCATTGTGCAAAAGAGCGGACGTGCCCGCCGTGATAGCACCGACCAATCCCAAGACAATCAAAGCAGTATTGAACGAAAGTATAATGCCATACTGCTTGTGTATTTTGTCCATCAGCTTTTGCGCAATACGCCGCACTTGCACTATCTTAACAAGCTCGGAGGAAAGCACCGATATGTCCGCTACCTCCCGTGCTATGTCGGATGAGCCGTTTAGTGTCAGCGATACATCCGCAACACTAAGCGCAGGTGTGTCATTTACGCCGTCTCCCACCATGAGAATAGTCTTGCCTTCCGCCTTCAGCTGTTCGATTATTTTCGCCTTGCCATCCGGCAGCACCGATGCGTAGTATGCGTCTATCCCAAGCAGCTCACTTATATATTTTGCGCTACCCTCGGTGTCCCCCGTAATCATGTAAATGTTTTTGATGCCCTCTTTGCGCAGTAAATCTATGCTCGCCTTAGCGTCTGCTCGTGGTGGGTCGTTTACGCATATCACACCTATCAGCTCGCTATCCACCGCAAGAAAAACCGCGCTATCGCTACCTATCTGCTGTTGAATCCACCGCATTTTTTCATCGGTGGGACGGGCAACACCCTCGTCCTCAAACACAAAGTGCCTGCTGCCTATAATTGAATGCTTATCGTTGTAAACACTCGCAATGCCGTGCGCAACAATATACTTCACCTTGCCGTGCTTTTCGGGATGGTGAATGCCCGTCTTTTTTGCCTCATTCACAATAGAGGAGGCCACACTGTGCGGAAAATGTTCCTCAAGGCAGGCGGCTATTTTAAGCACCTTTTCCTTTGAGTAATCCTCGTGCAGCGAAATCACCTTTGAAACTTTGGGCGTTGCGTTTGTGAGTGTTCCCGTCTTGTCAAACACCACCGTGTCCACCTGCGACATAACCTCAAGGTACCTGCCGCCCTTCACAAGCACTCCACGGTTAACACTCTCTTTCAGCGCAGAGATTATGGTGATGGGTGTTGTCAGCTTTATGGCGCAGGAAAAATCCACCATGAGCACCGACAATGCCCGTGACAGGCGACGGGTCAACACCAGTGTCAGTAAAAACAGCCCAAAACTCACCGGCACAATATCATCCGCAAGGCGCTCCGCACGCCCCTGCACCGCCGCTTTATCCCTCTCACCGCTGTCGATTAAGCTTATAATTTTGGATATGCGAGAGTCGTTTTGCAGGCTCATCACCGACACATCAATTTCGCCGTCCTCTATCACTGTGCCTGCAAACACCGTAGCATCCACACCCTTGTGCGCAGGCATGGCCTCGCCCGTCATGGTAGCCTCGTTTATCAGCGCATTGCCGCTAACAATAGTGCCGTCCAGCGGAATGAGGCTTCCCTTGCGTATGCGCACCACATCGCCCAGCGCAATATCGCCAAGTGCAACCTCTATCTCCACGCCGTCCTTTACAAGCCATACGCTATCCACCGTGATTGCAAGGCTTTGCGCAAGCGCATTTTTAGCACGCAGGTTGGAGTACTCCAAAAGCAGGTCCGAAAGCCCCAGCAAAAACATTGTGGATGAGGCAGTTTTGTAGTATCCAGATAGCAGCGATGCCCCTATTGCCGTGGCATCCAAAACCTCCACGCTTATCTTTTTTTCAGCGAGCGCACGAAGTCCCCCCACTATATAGGGAATTGAACGAACCATGGTATAAACCATGTGCACCTTTGTGGGCATGAACATGCTCCGTGCCAAATGGGCGATGCAATGTAAAGCAATGCGTTTTTTTATGCCGCTTTCCAAAAGCTTTGCCCGCTGTTCTTCGGTGGGCTGCCCGTCCTTTATGTCCGCAATACGCATACATGACAGCTTTTTCAGCACAAGGTCTCTCGCCTTGGCATCACTGTACTGCACAAGCACCGAGCCATTCAGCATGTTTGCCGAAACATCCGTGACACCCTCAAAAGAAAGGAGCAGTTCGGACAAGCCGTAGCACTGCTCCCTCGTTAGGATATATTTGCCAAAACGTACCCTAAGTCGAAAGGGCGCATCACATACTATGTGATATTTCATAAAAGTATCTCCTTAAATCCCGACCCAAAAGTGGCTATGCGGTAAAGTCCACACACCCTATCGTGTGTAAAACACGCACCCACACGAAAGCTTTGCACAACAAAGTCGGGGGCTTTGCGGCAAATACTACAAAACCCACCGCACTCTATTATTTTTCACAAAGTAACTATGGCAAGCGGCTTAACAACACAGCGCATACACCACTGTGATTACGCCTCTTTTTCACACTCGCAAGTTTCCTCGCACTCACTCTTGGCCATAGCCTTTGCCTGCTCACAAATATCGCCCGCTTCCTCGCGGATGTTTGAGACACCCTCAAGCACACGGTCCTTTAGCATGATTCCGTTTGCCACACCCTTTACGGCAAGCTTGCGAGCTTTTTTGGTTTTGAGCAAGCCCAAAACGGCAAGCCCGGTGGCTGCACCCGCCACAAAAATCAAGTTTTTTTCTTTTGTCATCCAACGCAACATAAATAATACCTCCATAGATTTTTCTTGACATAATAATAACAAATCTTTGTCGCTCTTTCAATAAAAAGCGCTCGAAATAGATACTTGCACAAATATTTCAGGCGCCTTACCACAACTAATTTTAAGGCATAAGCAATAAAATATCCGAAAGTGGGCACACATAAATGTGATTTAGAATACACTGTATCCTCCCCCGCTTGCGGCAGAGAATACAGCAAAAAGCCAAATCGCCACATTTGCACACACCCAAAACATCCGCACAGCTTGTAAAAAACACAAAACTGTGCGGTTTCTATCTACGTACCACCAATTTATCTGCATGACACTACTTTATGAGCCTATAGGCTATGCCAGCTTTTCGCCCACTTCCTTGCACTCTGCCTGTGCGGCATCGTCGGGGGTCTCGTTGCACATGTGCGTTTGCACTGTTTTTGCGGTAGTTTCTGCTTCCCAGTTTCTCATCCATTCGCCGTCGCCCCACCCGTAAGAGCCGAACAAGAGGACGTTTTTGTCCGCAAGGCTGTCCTTAATGTCATCCCACATGGGTTGGAATTCATCTTCCTCCAAAACCTCTGCTCCCATCGAGGGGCATCCCAGAGCGATGGCATCGTACCCTGCCACCATATCCTTTTTGAAGTTGGCGGATGTCATTACATCAACCTCAGCACCTTTGGATTTAGCACCTTCGGCGATACAGTTAGCCATGATTTCCGTGTTTCCTGTACCGCTCCAATAAACTACCGCTACCTTGCTCATAATGAAAATCTCCTTTTATGTTGAATTTGACCTAAATAGTGTGGATACGAGTGTTCAGCCGAGTTATTTTGGCAATTTTTCCACCATACGTTGTTGTCGAAACTCACATTCCATAGAGGAGTGCATCGTTTTTCCGCCGTGTCTTGCGAAAAAATCGCTCAAAATCCCTGCGTTTCAACTCATGTCCACACTATATAAGCTATATTAGGCGGCAATAGGCTGTTTTTTTACAGTAAGCCGCAAAATATCTCTGCCCTCTGCCCACAACTTCTTGTAAAGCATCTTGCACTTGTCGTACGCCGCAAACTTCGCCAGTGCTTCGCTTGCCTCGCCGTACACCTTCCAGTATCCACACAGGTTACAGTTCTGCCCTTTGTTGCAGATAAAGCCCTCCACATCCTCGGGAGGATAGCCCAAAAACAGGCCAATCTCATGCGGAAACTCATCGTAGCGGCACAGCCTGTCCGAAAGTCTTTGAATCGCCTGTGTGGTGTTCAGCCCCTCGTAGCCGTAACGCTTTAGTATGCGCCTGCTGTGTGCGCACATAATGTCTCGCCTAAGCATGCTCTCCCTGCACACATAAATAAGTGCGGTATTTTGCATCTTTTTAAGAATTATAAGCACTATTCCTTTGCTTGCAAGCTTTTCGCCTATAAGCTGCACCTCTTCATACAGCTTGGCCTCGTCATCATACTCCGCCCTGAATAGACTTGCGGTTTTCAGGCCTGCCAGCGTGGGCGAGCAGTGCTCAATCAAGCTTTTTTCAATGTGCATACTACATTGCCTCAAGAATGCCTTTAAGCGCAGACAGGGAGCTGGAGTGGCAGCGCTCCACTCTTGCTTTGCAGCGCTTTGCCTCGCAGTTGGCACAGGCCACAAGCTTGTGCGAAACGGTGTTTGTAAAAAGTATCACCATGTCGGGAGAGCCGAACTTGCCCCGCACATCGCCCCTAAGTTTTGTGAATATCTTCGCCTTACAGCCGTATTCCTTGCAAGTGTCAAGATACCTGCGCTCCATACATTCGTTTCCGCCTACTATTACAACACTCATAAGAGTCTCCTTCCGTGTACATGTGTTAGCAAAAGGTAACACATGTAAGTGACTTGCCGTTACAAAGTTTTTGCCGGCATATATAACACACATCGCATAAGCGAAGGTAGTGTTTGCAGATAGTTAGCAAATACTAACTTGTCAGTCATAATATATCCGCCTATGCCTTGGGGGGAATGCAGTAGGCGGATATGTTAGCAACAACTAACTGAACATAGTATACAATACGCAAAGCATGATGTCAAGGTGATTTGATATTTTTTTGCAAAAGCTATACTTACACAAAGTATCTGCAGCTTAATACTTCAACAGCATAATACTCTGCAACAGGAAAAACCTTAAAACGCTTCTAAAGCCTTCCTTGTCCATGTCACTGCTGTACTTATATCTTATCCCCTCACGCATCCCGGTGAAGATAGACGTGGAGACCATGCGGCAAATCATTTCAATCTCTGTTTTATCCTTTGCAAGCAGTGAATGAGAGGCTTCCAATAGCTGCATTATAATTCCCAAAAGCCATTCTTTAAGAGAGTCGCTTATCTCGTCCGAATGCACAAGCAGTAGCGTCTCGCTACGATATTGCTCCTGCATGTCTACTATGGTATCCGCCACAAATGACAAAATCTCTCTCAGCTTTTCCTCACTCATGACAATAGGTGTCGGATTGCTTGCGAGTACTTCCGCAGACATAAATGCTTGCGAAAAATGCGGGCCTTTCTCCGACAACATATATGTTATGCTGTTCAGACGCGCAAAAACAGGCTCCAAAATAGTGCTTACTATTTCCTCTTTGCTATCGAAGTAGCGGTAAATATTTCCCGGTGCCATGCCCGCCCTACGTGCAATGGCCCGCATGGAGGTGGCGGGAATTCCGTTTGCCAAAAACTCTTCTTTAGCAGAAGAAATAATTTTATCACGACGTGAATTTTTTAATACTTGTGCCATTATAAACACCTTTCCTACTCTACACTTTTTAGCGACTCTATCATGTTTATGTGTTTGAGTTTTGAGAGCATAAACCTATTGATGAAAATAGAGAATACAAACGTCAACAGCACCGAGTACAATATGCTGTCTATGGAGGCAACTCGCCCGAACATAACAAAGTCCATCTCGACCTGTGTGATGATGAAGTTGTGCGCAAACAGCCCCAGCACGGCCCCAAACAAAGAGCCGAACAGCGTGAGCACGATGCTTTCGTTGAAGATATAGTTTTTTGTCTCCTTGTGCCTAAAGCCAAGCACTTTCAGTGTTGCTATTTCCCGCTTGCGCTCGCTTATATTTATATTCGCAAGGTTGCCCAGCACCACAAAGGCGAGCGCTGCAGCGGATACAATAATAACAATAACCACAAGGTCCATGCCGTTTACAATGCTATCAAAGCCGGACACGATGCCCGTGTTAAAGGTGATGCCGCCCACGCCCTCGAGCGACATGATGCTTTGGCGTATCTCCTCCTCGCCAAGGCCGCTTTTCAGCTGAACTGCGTTGCCCATGGGCACTTCGTCAAAAAGTGTCTCATAATACTGCTCGCTTATGTAGACTTCATGCTGAATGTACCGCTCAAACACACCGCCCACTTGGGCCGAGGCGGTTTTGCCGTCTTTGCTCTCCAGCGTGATTGTATCCCCTGCTTTTGCGCCTAAAAGCTCGGCCATTTTTTCGCTTATGAGCACAGCGCTGTCACCGAGCGCAAATTCCTCCTCACTGCCTCGCTGTCTGACAATGTTCATCTCTTTCATCTGTTCGTCATTTTCGTACACATTCACAAACGCAACAAGCTCCTCTTCCCCATGGCTTGTCTGCGCAGAATAGCTGGAAAGGCCTACCGCTACCGTGTCCTCGCCCAGTGAATTTGCGGTGGATAAGGCCTGCTCAAACTGCTCTGCTGTGGCCTCTTCCGTGATGGATACAGTGCCGCTGTACAGCGTAAGCTCATCGTACTGCAGCTGGGCAATATTGCCTATGGAGCCTCTCATTCCAAAGCCGCTGACAAGCAGGCAGGTGCATCCCGCTATGCCGGTGATTGTCATGAAAAATCTCTTTTTGTAGCGTATTATGTTGCGGGCTGTCACCTTTGCGTTGAAGGAAAACCTTTTCCACAAAAACGGGATTTTCTCCAAAAATACCTTTTTGCCTGCGGGGGGTGCTTTTGGCCTCATAAGGTTACTTGCAACTTGTGAGGTCTCAATGCGTATGGCGCTAAATGTGGTAAGCCCCATCACCACCGCAAATATCAGTATGGCGAACAGCATGATAAGTATCGGTAGGTCGTAGTCTATGGGGGGCAGGTTGTACATCATGCCCCATGTGGAGTAGATAATGGGTGGGAACACCAAAACACCCAGCACAGAGCCTATCGCACCGCCGAAAACGGTGGCGCTGAGTGCGTACACAATATACTTGGATGCACACGCAAGGCGGCTATACCCAAGCGCACGCAGTACGCCTATCTGCCCCCTTTGTTCGTCCACCATTCTCGTCATGGTGGTGAGGCAAACAAGTGCTGCAACGAGGAAAAAGAACACAGGGAAAATAAGGCCTATCACCTGCATTTGGGTGACGGTGTCGCTGTACGACGCCATGGAATAGTGCATATCCCGTGAGAGAATAGTCCACTCGCCCTCGCTTAGCTCCTCAATTTCCGCCTGCGCATCGAGAAGCTCTGCTTTTGCATCGTTAAGCTCGGTTTCGCCCTCGGTGCGGCTTTCGTTTAGCTCGTCCTGCGCCTGCTCAAGCTCCTCTCGTGAAGTATCCAGCTCCTGTTCATTTTGCTCAAGTGCATACAGCTGCGCCTGTATTCCGTCAAGCGTCGCTGTGGTTTGTGCGTCCGCCGCACCGCTCGCCACAAGCGCACTCAGCGGCGCTCTTGCGGCCTCAAGCTGCTGTATGGCGGCGTCAATGTCCACCTGTGCGGCTTCAAGCTCCTCATACCCTGCGTCTATCTCATCCTGTGCGTTTGCTATTTCCTCATTGAAATCTTCAAGCGCCCGGGTGTAGTCCGCAAGCCCCTCGTCATATTCCTCCTGCGCTTCGCCTTTTATCTCCTCCGCACGCACAAGCTGCTGTGTTGCGGCAAGGCTCTCTAAGGTTTCTTCATCGCTCTCGATTTGCTGTGTGTAAGCGGCATCAAATGAGTCCAGCTGCTTTGCAGCAGTGCTCTGAACATACATCACGCTGTAATAATCCGCCGCAAATGCCTGCTCGGGAACGTACAAAAACGTGTCCAACATAAGGTTGTCCAGCGTGCTTGTGCCTTTTTCAAAGCTCATAAAATTAGGCGTGGTGACCACACCCACTATAGTAAATTCTGTATAAGCGAGCACATCACCCAGCTCTTCGTTCGCCCTTTCAATCCGCACAGTCTGCCCTATTTCGGGCACTGTGTACAGGTTGCTGGATACTTCCGCAAGCGCTTCGTCTGGGCTTTCGGGGTATCTTCCCTGTGTGAGTGTCAGCTGATTTAGGCTGTCTTCTTCGCTGTAGGATTCTACCCGAAACACATAGCTTTCATCCTCACAAACGCCCTCTGCGTCGATGAAGTTTCCGCCCTGTGCGGTAAAGTCGTCATCCAGTGCGTTCACCGCATCCACGTCTGCCGCATCAAACCCATAGTTTGAGTATACATGAAAGTCTAAAAAATTCGTTTTATCGGTGTATTTGTCCACGCTCTGCCCCATGGCGTCCGAAATGGAGAGCATCCCCGAAAAAAACGCAACACCAAGTAGCACAATAAGCATGAGCATCAAGTATTTGCCGATGGAGCGCCTTATGGTACGCAGTGTCTCCAGCACTAATTTATTTTTCATGCTACCACTCTATCTCCTCTACGGACATTGGCTTTTCGTTTATCTCAATGCTTGAAATCTTGCCACTCTTCACACGGATAACCTTATCACCGATGGGGCACAGGGATAGGTTGTGCGTGATGAGCACCACCGTCATGTTGTACGTTTTACAGCTTTCCTGAAGTAGCGTTAGTATCTGCTTGCCCGTTTCGTAGTCCAGCGCACCTGTTGGCTCGTCGCACAGCAGTAGCTTTGGGTTTTTGGCAAGCGCCCTTGCTATGGCCACACGCTGTTGCTCGCCACCCGAAAGCTGGGAGGGAAAGTTGTTCTTGCGCCCGGCAAGCCCTACCTGCTTAAGCACCTCGTTCACATCGAACGGGTCTTTTGAAATTTGCGTGGCAAGCTCCACGTTTTCCATGGCGGTGAGGTTTTGCACAAGGTTATAAAACTGAAACACAAAGCCTATGTCATATCGGCGGTAGTCGGTCAGCTCTCTTTCGTTCGTCTTGTCGATGCGCTTTTCGTCCACGGTTATCTCGCCCGACGTGAGCAGGTCCATGCCGCCTAAAATATTCAGTATGGTGCTTTTTCCCGCACCCGAGGCGCCTGCCACTATCACAAACTCGCCCTTCTCAATCTCAAAGTTCACCCCGTCGAGGGCGTTTATATTCACCTCCCCAACGTGATATGTCTTTTTTACATCAGTAAACTTAATATAGCTCATGGTATACCTCCACGTAATAATAAACAAGTGTTCATTATTATTATATGCGTCTTTTCCCTTTATGTCAATACATATACATCTATATCAATAGGCCTCCCCAGCATATCAATAAATTTCACTTTAACAACACAAAACAGAGGACCTGCCCACATAAGGCAAGCCCTCCCACCACAATATAAAAGCACAAATCACCCTTTTGCTTTATCTACTTGCTCGCTCTCGGTTTTATCCAAGTACAGCTCCTCACACTCTTTTTGCGCCTGCACTAAAATTTGTATTGCATCCTCATTTGCATTATATAGTGTCGACAGTAGTTGAAACGAGCAGATTTTGAGCGATTTTTTTGTTCTACAAGGAGGAAAAACGATACACTCCTTTGTGGAATGTGAGTTTTAACAACGCCGTAGAGCGGAAAAATAGCCAAAATATGCCGTTTGAGCGCTTGTGTCAACACTATCTAATACATCACATTCATGTAAGGTGTTTTATGAAGAAAATACATTTTTTAGGACAAAAGAATATTATTTCACAGCAGTTGAAGCTTTGCCGTGTGAAAAACAACCTCACGCAAGGGGAGCTTGCAAGCCAAATGCAAACCATGGGTGTGAACATGGACCAGCAGATGATTAGCAAAATCGAAAGCAACTCTCGCTTTGTCACCGACTATGAGCTGGTATGTTTTTGTAAAATTTTACAAGTGGATGTGTCCGAGATGTTGCAGGCGTTTTTGGACGGATAGCATTTATTCGCTGCAAAACAAAAAACCACCGATAAATCGGTGGTTTTTTGTTTATGAAACTACATCAAGGGATCCATACCAAGGGCAGGGTGTCCCACTTTTTCGAGGAATGCCAGCACGTCGTCCGGCTCGTGACCTACATCCTCGTCCGCAATCTTGTCGATAAAGTCTGCGCCGAGACCCTCTTCCTCACTGCGCTTCACAAAATCCTCACGCAGGTAGTTCTTCAGGTCTTTGGGCATCCAGCAGATGCGAGCCATGCCGCCGTCGCCCGAGATGAACTTACGGCTGTTGATATACTGACGGCCGATACCCATAAATCCGGGTGTCTGTGCGCCGCCGCCCACGCTACCTGCCAGCGTGCTAAAGGACATGCCGCAGGGAGTGAGACCGCCGTAATCGCGAGTGGTTATCATAATGCCGTTTGCCTCGGGGAACAGCGCCAGAATAGCCTCAAAGCATCCGCAGCTTGTCATGGGAAGCTCCATAAAGCTGTACAGCGCCACCTCTTCCAACTGATGGTTGGACTCTTTGTCGATGTAGCTGTTGATGTTGGGGTAAATGCCCATCTTTGTGTCGGTGGGCTCGCCCCTATCGATAGCAGTGTTGGGGCCATTGGGGTCTATCTCGTAAGCAGCACGTGCATCCAGCCAGTTCACCGCACCGCAAAGGCCAAGGCGCTCGGGGGTAACAATGCACAGGTGGTTGGGCGCAAAGCTCTGGCAAAGCTTACAGCTGTAGAAGGTGTCCACCTTGTCATCTGTAAGTCCACGCATACGCTCGTCACGAGCGGCATATGTCTGACGTGCCAGCTCTCGCTGCTTTTCCACGTCCTCTTGGTTTGTGTACATAACCACTTCCACACGGTCCACAATAGCGGGGAACTCGTGCTTCAGCTTTGCGATGATAATCTCGCCCATGTGCTTTAGGCGGAAGCCCTTTTGGAAGTCATCCTCCGAAATGCGCATCCACACAAGGTCACGCTGGCCGGAGTGCCAAAGACCCTCGCCAAAGTTTACAACGTCATGCAGGCGACGCTCCAAAACGCTCTCGAAGTCCTTTTGCATCTTGCGGCCGTATGCCTTTACGCACACGCCAAGCGGCATACGAGAACCCTTTTCCACGCTGTCGATGTCCGGGCCTTGGATGGTTACACGGCCGTCCTCGATGTTTGTGTCGTCCACCATGTCCACCCATTCAAAAGCAGTGGTACGAGTGCCGCCAAACTCAACGTGCATTGCATCCTTACGGATGGTCTCACCCTCAAAGGCAGGACCCATCAGGATGGGCACATCTATATCAAGGCTGGACACCCTGATACCGCGAAGCTCCATACCTGTGGCAATCATTCTCTTGGGGTCGGGCTCGGAGATGTACCAGTCGGGAATTTCTTCATCCAGCGGCTGGTCTGTGATGGTGGGGTGGTTTAGGTACATTGCGCCAAACTCCGCCGCCACACGTACCTCGTCCTGGTTGCCCAGTGCCAAAACAAACGCACGTACACGCTTTTGCTGGTAGTCCAAGTGTTGGTCCAGGGCGCCTGCGGGCACGCCGCCAAACGCAAGGCCTGCACGCAGAGCGTAGTTTACAGCGTGGATAACCTGCGTAAAGTTGCCCAAGGGGAAGGCGATATGGTCCACACCGATGGTGACGCCCTCATCCAAAAGCTGGTCGATAAACTCGTTGGCCATCATAATCATGATGCCCTTGCTCTGCAGGTTGCGGAAAATTTCCACGGCGGTGGCGTTGTCCTTTGCCTTGCCGATGATAACCGCAAAACCGGGGATGGTAAAGTCCACAAGGGAAATACCAAAACGGCGCAGAATGGGGTCAATCAAGAAGCCTGTCCACGGCTCTTCGTACGGCTCGCCATCCAGGTAGTTACACGCCTCGATAATCTCAGCGGCAAACAGTGTGGCCTTGCCGTTCATTTTAGCCGCTTCAAGGGTCAGCTCGGCGCTAATATACCTTTTGGCATCGTTGAGAATCTTGGGCAGCTCGCCCAGCTTTTCAACCTTTGTGCCTTCCAAGGACATGATAACAGGCAGGTAATAGCCTGTGTCGGGATATTTAACCTCATGGTTCTCGCCAAACTCTTCAATAGCCTGGTCCAAACGAATCTGCGCATAGCTTGCCGCCATTACAGCGCCTTCATATGCGTTCTTAAATAGTTTTTTAGCCATATTATTTCCCTCCTCTCTTAGCCTTCGTACAAGTTGTTGTTGCCGGAATTGTAAGCGGCAGCGGCCTTTTCACGCACATTCAGCTTCCATACACGCTTTTCAAGACGCTCCAAAAGCTTTTTGCTTGCGCTCTCGGGGTCCTCATCAAAGATGAAGTAGCCGCCGAACACATCACGTGCTGTTTGTGTGATAAGGTCGTATATTAGCTCACTGCCCGTAACGGGGGGCAAAACGCCCACGTGGCAGGGAATGCCCATGGTGACAACCCAGCTACCGATGGAGACAGCCTTTTCGCTCATCGCCTCGGGAGCGGAAGCAACAAAGGGAAGCTGAGGTACGCTACAGCCCATTGTCTGAGCCAAGTTGTGCCACAGCTGCTGAATGCGGCTGTTGTCCACACAGCTACCCATGTGGTATACCAGCGGCAGGTTGATGCCCGAAGCATCTTCCAGCTTCTTAATCAGCTTTTTAAGGCCGGGGCCTGCGTACTTTTCAACACCCTCGGGGCTCATGAAGCCCATCTTGGCAAATGCGCCTGCGCTACAGCCGGTGGACACGAGGAATACATCATTTTTCGCCATCTCTTCGGCAATTTTGATGATGGAAGCATCGTGTGTAACCTTTTGGTTGTTACAGCCTGCAAAGGCGCAAACACCCTTGATTTCGCCGCTCTTGATTGCATCGGCAAGAACGCTCATGGGGCTGTCTGCGTTCACCTTGCCAAACAGCTCGAACAATGCTTCCAGCGAGAAACCACCGATAACATCCTTCTCAAACTGAGGAATGTGAATAAGGTCCTCACGGCGCTTTGAGTACTGGTCAATAGCCATACGCACGATGGTGTGCGCACTCTCAAGTGCACGCTCGGGGGTGAACTCCACGTGAGCTGCGCCCGGAATCTTGGAGAACTTAATTGTGCTGATAAGCTGGGTGTGGTAGCAATCGCACACTTCCTTAACGCCGGGAGCGATACACTGCACGTCCATAACCATTGCGTCCAAAACGCCTGTCATGATAGCAAGCTCTTGGCTACCGAAGTTGGTTGCCATGGGCACGCCCTGGCGCATGAGAACCTCGTTGCCGGTACAGCAGATACCCACAAGGTTGATGCCTGCGGCGCCTGCGTCCTTTGCCTCGCCCTCAAGCTCTGCCGCCGCCTGCACAATCATCTCGCTCAGCAGGGGGTTGTGGCCGTGAACTGCGATGTTTACCTTCTCTTTTTTGAGCGCACCGAGGTTAGCTGTGGTCTTAACAGGCTCGGGTGTGCCAAAGAGAATATCCGAAAGGTCTGTTGCAAGGTTCATGCCCGTAAAGTCGCCCAGTGCCGCCTGAAGGCCGCCGAAGATGATGTTTACGGGGTCTGCGTCGGTGCCCATGTGTGTTTGGTGTAGCAGCTGCACCACACTGCGGTCGATAGCAGGTGTAGCGATACGTGTCTTTTTGAACTTCTTGCGGCGCTCGTCGTCAATGGCGGTGTCCAGCCACTTGCAAGGCTCGGATGTGTGCTTGCCGAAATCCTCCAGCGCCATGATTGCAACGTCCTTTGCAATCTCCACGTCCTTGCGGCCGTCCACTTCCACGCCGACTTTCTTTGCCACCTTGTGCAGCTTTTCGCTGTCCTTGATGCGGTAGTTGGGCGCTTTGCCCTCTGCTGTTTCAAGAAGGGTGTGCGCAATCTCACGGCCGTGGTCGCTGTGGGCAGACGCACCGCCCGCCATAAGGCGCACAGTGTTACGTGCAACGATTGTGTAATCGCGCGCACCGCAGATGCCCATTTCCGCACCTTTTTTGGTGGGGATAATGCGGCAGGGACCCTGAATGCAAATCTTACAGCACACGCCACTCATGCCGAATTTACATTGGGGCTTTTGAGCCAGATAGCGGTCGAATTGTGTGGAGATACCAAGGTCTTTGGTATGCTCCAACATCTCTATCGCCGCAGGGTCGATAGTACGAAATTCACTCATATACCTTTTCCTCCATACAGATTAGGTGGGGCAATGCCGCACACTACGCGGTGCGGCATTGCCGTAAATTACAGTGCTTACAGAATGTCGTATTTGGGTGCTATGTACAGGTCTGCGTAGGAATCGCAGTAGATTTCCTTGTTCAGCATGATGCGTGCGGTTGCGGCGGCCTCCATGAGGTTCCTGTCGTCCGCATCAGCAATGGCAGAGTCAAGCCCTGCGCCCATCAGCAGTACCAGTGCGGTACGGTTGATGATGGGACGGTTTGCACAACGCTGGGATGTGTTGGAAAGCCCGCAGGTGGTCTTTGGCGGGGGGTCTGCCATCATCTTCACCTGGCGCAGTGTCTCAAGCGACTCGGGGAAGTGGTCCTGGCCTACGTTTACGGGCAGCAGCAGCGGGTCGATGTAAAGGTGCTGCATGGGCAGGCCGTACTCATCGGCGGCGGCCACAAGCTCCATAGCCAGCGCAATGCGTGCGTCTGCGGTCTTGGGAATGCCCGAGTCCTCGCTCATGGCAAGGCCGATAACCTTAGCGCCGTACTTTACGGCCATGGGGAACACACGCTCAATCTTGTAGCGGTCGGCATGGCAGCTGTTGATAAGCGCAGGCTCACGGCAGATTTTAAGGCCTTCCTCAATGAGGTCGTAGTCGGTGGAGTCAAGGCAGAGCGGAGTGTTCACAACGCTTTGTGCCGCTTCAATAAGGAAGGGCATTGCCTCGTAAGGCTTTTCCGCTGCGGCACCCACGTTGATGTCCAAAAAGGATGCGCCCATCTTTGTCTGCTTGATTGCCCACTCCTTTACGGCGGTGGGGTCCTTGTTGATGATAGCCTCTTTGATGTCCTTAAACATACCGTTAATGCGCTCGCCGATAATTTCCATTAAGTCATCTCCTCTTTTTATATACAAGGCGGCTCAGCGCCCTGTACTTTTATTTGGCAACCCCGTAGGGCTTGCCCTTGTTCACACTGCTAAAAAGCAATCCCCTACAAAATTACGCCTGCACAGCCTTTGCCAGCTGCTTGATTTGCGCCTTTACCACACGCATTGCCTCGGGGTGACGCATTACCAAAATGTCTATGCCCGACTGCATGAGGGAGGTAGCTGTCACTGTCTCCCACAAAAGGCCACGCTGCTCTTGGCTGCCCCACTTGGGGAATTCCTCTTCGCTTGCCACGGCCTCTTTTGCCTTCCACGCCTCTGCGCCGATAAAGCCAATAACGGGAAGTGCCAGCATCTTATCGCCCTGCAGTGCACCGATGCGTCCACGCTCCATAACGCTGTAGCTGTACTCAAGGCCGTAGCCAAGGCCGCCGATGGAGGGGTCGATAACCACACGGTTCATGGGCATGTTCATCTCGCTAATCATGATGTTTGTCTGCTTGCAGATGTTGATGTCCAGGGGGGATGAGGAGATGATGGAGTGGCCGTTTGCCATTGCGTTTGCAACGTAGGTTGCGTAGTTTTCCTGCTTAACAAGGCCGATGAGAAGGTTCTCGCCCTTGAACTCCTCGCACACCTTTGCGATAAGTGGTTTGTCGAACTCATCAATGCCACAGCCCTGCACAGCAATGGGGCACTCCACAGCCTTGAGAATATCGCCCACAGTCTTAACGCAATCTTCCACACTGCGGCCACCGTTGTCGGGGTTTGCGGACAAAAGGCGTACGTTCAGAATGTCTGCGCCCAGCTCCACAGCCTTTTTCGCCCATGCAACGGTATCATTCAGCACATCGCCCCATGCGTCTTTCAGGCTCTGCGCCCACTCATCGGGGTACATGTCCCAAATTTCAGCAGCTATTACGGCGTCGTTTTTCGCATCGCCCTCATAGTTCTGATAGGGCAGGCTGCTCTGGCCACCTATTGTGATTTCATACCCACGTGTGCCGCCGTTCTCTTTTGTTGCGCCCAGCACCACCGGCGCAAGTCCGGAACTGCTTTTTTCTACCAAATAAGGCATTATTCCATTCCTCCTAAGGTTTTTTGTAAAATGTTGTTTGTCGCCACCACGCTAAGTGCGTCTTGCGGTAGCTCGTAAAGCGCTTTGCCCTGTAGCTCGTACTGGGTCAAAAGCTCGTCCACGGGCACAGTGCCCGCCACATCAAGGCCCATTGCGGCAATCTCGTCCGCCAAAATTTCTTCATCGCCCGGATGTGCTTTAATGATAACAAGAAAAATCTGCTTTATGGGGATTTTAAGCTCTTTTGTCAGCTCATACACCCTGCCCGCACTGCGTATGGAGCGGCGGGAGGTATCGCTGAGAATAAACAGTGCATCCACATTTTCGGTGGTAGTGCCCCTGCTTATGTGCTCAAGTCCCGCCTCGTTGTCCATGACGATGGTCTTGTAGTTTGTGCCAAGCTTCATCAGGTGCTTTTTCAGCACGTTGTGCGGAAAACAGTAGCACCCGGGGCCCTCAGGGCCGCCCATCGCCACAAGGTCGAAATACTTTGTCTCGGTGAGGCTGGCGTTTAGCCTGTGGCTGATGAACTCATCCTGGCTCATGCCTGTGGGTATGCCGCCAAGCTCCTTCGTCTTTGTGATAATGTCCGAGATGGAGCCGTCCTCAAGCTCTACGCCCAGCGCCTCCGAAAGGTTGGAGTTTGGGTCTGCGTCCACCGCAAGGATGGGCGTCTTTTTTTGTTCAATCAGCCACCGAATGAGCAGCGCGCAAAAGGATGTTTTGCCCACACCGCCCTTACCGGCAACCGCAATGGTATACGCCATGGTATTCTCCTATCCTATATAGTGTCGCTTAAAACAAAAAGCTTAACTAAGCTTTTTCTCCCGCTTAAAGCGAGGGTTCACATTGTAGAACTCAAGGTCTGTATGGGGCAAAAAGCACGCTTTTGTAAACTCGTCCATGAACTCATTGCCCACCGAAAGCTCTAAATTGAGTATAGATGCGGCCACTTCCTCCGCGTCCACCGTGCGGTCGTTCAGCACACGCAGTGCCCCCGCAAGGGAGGTGTTGCCCACATAGCTGAACTTTTTCCTGCTGAGCGGCGGAAACATTCCTATGTTTGTGGCGTAGCCTATGTTTAGATTTCGCCCAAAGCCACCCGCAATGTACAGATGGTCCAGCTGTACAACGTCCGTTTCCATGTGGTTTGCAAGCACTCTCATGCCCGCAAAAATAGCACCCTTCGCACGGATTAGGTTGAAAATATCCGACTCGGTAATCTCCACCTTTGGGGCGATTTTAATGGCGGCGGACTTTGTGGTAAAGCGACCACTGCGGTCTATAGAGCCCTTTTGCAAAAGCGCCGCCATGAGCGATATAAGCCCACTGCCGCATACCGATACCGGCTCTACCTGCGAGCCGCCTATCACATCATACACCAAGAATCCGTGCTGATGGTAAACGTTGTCTATAGCGCCTTTCACAGCACGTGAGCCACAGGAAATGCCGCTGCCCTCAAAGGCAGGCCCCGCACTGCAGCTGCACGCCACCATGAAGCCGTCCCCTGCCAGCACCATCTCGCCGTTTGTGCCAACATCCACCAGCATGTTCATGCCCTGCCGCTCGTTCAGCTTTGCGGCAATCACCCCGGCGGTAATGTCACCGCCGACATAGGAGGACACCGCCGGCAAAATCATCACACGGCCGTGCGGCAGTATGGGCAGGCCAAGGTCCTTTGGGCGAACATCGGGGAACACGGTGGCCGCCGGCACATACGGCTCACGCCGTAAAAAGTCGCAGGGCAGGCCCAAGAATATGTGGGTCATTACCGTGTTTGCCGCCACTGTTATAGCGGGAATACTCTCGGGCTTTATGCCACTTCGCTTGGATAGCTGGTATATGGACTCGCTGATTTTTTGCAGTATTTCCGCCTGCATCACCTGAAGGCCGTTTGCGTTCTCCTCCGTGTACACAATGCGGGAGATGACATCCGAGCCGTACTGCGCCTGTGGGTTTGAAAAGCCCACTGTGTCCAGCACATGCCCTGTATTTAGGTCGCACAGTGCCGTCACCACCGTGGTGGTGCCTATGTCTATCGCACAGCCGTACAGCGGGCCGTCCTCGATGGACACAACGCTTGCGCCACCCTTTTCGTGTATCACGGTAACGCTCACTTCAAAGTTTTGCTCACGCAACACCACGGGCAACATCTTCAAAATATCCGGCTCCAGCCACACGCTTGTGTAGGGAATGTCCAGCTCCCCTGCAAGCCCCATGCGCAGCCGTGTCGCATCGCTTTGGGCATCGTCCATGTCGGGGGGCGACAGCGACAGCTTCACACGCTGTATGCGAGCGGATACGTTATCCGCCACATCATACGTGCGAAAGTCGGTCAAAACCGCCTGGCCTGTCAGCCTTACCGTATCGGGGATGTATATCTCCATATCCTCATGGATAGGTGTCACACACGCAAGCACCGGCTTTTCGTTCGCAAAAACAATACACCTGCCGCATGTTCCCCGCCCACCGCATGGGTGAGTGATGTAAATGCCCGTTGTTTGTGTGGCTTGTGAAATGGTTGTTCCATCGTTCACTGTCACCGTGATGTCATCCGGCATCAAATGGATAGTGTGTTTGTCCATTTCATCATTTCGCCTTTACTGAAATTTGATTGCTTTGCACAGTAAAGTTCATGTGCTTACGCAAAGTTTTCCTTTGCAAATGCGGGCAAGCCGCTTGCCTCGTTAGGCGCAATCATCACCTTGAAGCCGCTCTTTTCCTCAACAGGGGCTTTTAGCACAGCCACGTAGCCGGGGATAACGACATTCTTGTGGTTGATTTTGCTTGCGAGGTCTATCTCCTCAAGGAACTCCGCAATCTTATCGCCG
The DNA here is from genome assembly GCA_964370045.1 of uncultured Oscillospiraceae bacterium. Lineage (GTDB taxonomy): Bacteria > Bacillota > Clostridia > Oscillospirales > Ruminococcaceae > JAAYCI01. The sequence goes on along the minus strand of CAYJGZ010000009.1, from coordinate 42,987 downwards.
GTGAACTTGCCCGCCGCCCATGCTGTCAGAACGCTGGTGCCGTCTGTGGGAACAGCTATCAGCCAGCTTGGGATTTTAGCGCTGGAAAGCTCGCCCTCAACAGTGTAGAACGTAAGCGAGAAGTTTGTGGTGATGTATACGGGAGAGTCTGCGGTAGCCTCACCGATGGGATGCATACCGGGCTCTGTCTGTGCAGGCTTCTGTGGGTCGCTGAATAGGTTTTGAATCAGCGCGCACAGCGGCAGAATTGCCGCCTTGTCGGTGGTGTCCATTATCACAAGGCTGCCATACTTTGAAATGTACATGGACGCTTCCGCCACCTGCTCCGCAGCAGGCTGGCCGCACACGCACACTGCGGAGGGATAGCCCAAGGGACGTACCTTCTTGCGAATAGCCTGGCGACGAATCTGTGTAAGCTCTGCCAGCTTTTGCACAGGCTCTTCGGAGCTTATGCCAAGCACAATATTCTTTGTAACAGCTCCAACTTTTTCGCTCAGTGCGGCGATAGCATCCAGCGTGCCCGCGCTCACTACCAAGGGGCAGTCCTTTTCCTTGGCAATGGCGGCAACAGCCTCCCAGTTGCTCTCGTTTGCGCCGTACAAAAGCGGCTTTTGGTCCGCAATTTCAGCGGCGGCCTTTGCCAGCGCATCTGCGTTTTCGCTCACCAAAATGGGAGCAAACTTGCCCTTTTCGGCCACAATCTTAGCCTTTGCGGCGAATGTGTCCGCATTGTCACTTTTATTTACCAGCGCAATGCCGTCGATGGATACTACGTTACCCACACGCTCGAACACAAGGTCATTGATTTCTTCCAGCTTTTTATCAAAAGCGGCATCATCCATCGAGTCCTCAATGCTGATGGCCATGCAGGTGGGGCTGTAAAAAGTCTTGTCGTGACGGAAAAGCACCACTTCATCACCCATGCTGCGTGCTTTATCGCCCACACCCATGGTAACTTTTGCAACGGGGGGCGCACTCGCCGCACCCAGTGCCTCCTTTGCCTCTGCACTCACGTGAGGGCAGGCATCCAGTGTGATTTTGCTTGCAGCAAGCGCCATAGAAAACGCAAGGCAGGTGGGATGCCCACATTCCTTACAGTTTGTCTTGGGCATCTGCTTGAAAATTTGCAGACCGGTCAAAGCCATTTTCATCACTTCCCAAATTAAATTTATTTTTCAAAAACCTTTAATCCACGGGTTGCCCCTAAAAACCATCTTTAGAGATGCCCTTTATTAAAGCTCTTTCAAAATGCCATGTTTTCGATAAACATATCGTTGAACGTCTTATCCTCCGAAAGGCTGAACTCCTCGCTCTTGTCCAAAATTTCGCTCAAATGTGCCTGTGCGTTTCCATCCACCAGCCAGCGCACCGCACCACCCAGAGAGCTGTTGCCCACCGTCTTTATCTTGGGTGCAAGCTCTGCGGGAATAAGCCCTATGCCCACACAACTCTCCACCCTTAGGTGATAGCCAAAGCCACCTGCGAGGTAAAGCACCTCTATGTCGTCGTAGCTAAGGCCCGCTCTCTTTATAAGTATGTCGATGCCGCTGCGAATGGCGCTCTTGCCCAGCTGCACCTCCCGAATGTCCTTTTGAGTAAAGCGTATTGTCTGGCCATCGGTGGTGCTTGCCAGCGGCACGCCGCCCTCTTCTTTATATTGTGGTGCTATACGGCCGGTTTTGTTCATCATCTGCGCAAGCAAAATTTGATGCACGCCGTCTATAACACCACTGCCGCATATGCCTGCCGGCGGTGCATCACCTATGGTGGTTATGTCAAAGCCACTGCCGTTCCACATAATACCTGATATTGCACCCGGCACACTGCCTATTCCCCACTGAATTTTGCCACCCTCAAGCGCAGGGCCTGCCGCAGTGGAGGTGCACAGTATTTTCCCATCTCGACACACGGCCATCTCTCCGTTTGTGCCTATATCCAAAAGAAACGCCGGCTTTTGGTCCTTGTGCAGGTCCGCAAACAAAATGCCTGCCGTTATGTCCGCACCCACATAGGTGGAAAAGCCCGCAAGTATGTCCACAGGGCATGTATACTCCCCCGAAAACAGCTCCCCCCAGCCAAAGCTCATAGCCTCAAGGCTCACCGGAGTGAAGGGAGACAACCCAAGGCTCTGTACATCAAAGCCAAGCAAAAAGTGTAGCATTGTCGTGTTGCCCGCAATAGCTACTTTTATAAGACGGTCCGCAGGCAGGCTGATTTTCGCACAAAGCGCCGCCACGTTTTCGGAAATTTGTGTGCGAATACTCTCGGTAAGCTTTTGCTGTGCACCCTCGCCTGCGCTGACAATACGGCTTATAACGTCCGCACCGTACTCCCTTTGCTTGTTCACGGCGGAAAGGTTCTCCACCGTCTTTCCGCTCTCAAGGTCCACCAGCGCAAAGCCGAGCGTCGTTGTTCCAATATCTATCGCAACACCATAGTAGCTGCCTCGTGTTTTGGACACGTGCGCAACACGGCTTGCATCAACCGCCACAAACACCTCGCCCATGTCCGCACCCTGCTTTAGGATGTCGGATATTTGCCCAAGCGCAGACGCACAAAAGCTGGCGCCTTGAACATGCTTTGCAATGCGAGAGGTAACACTCGCACGCTGCTTGTCCAGCACCATCTTTTCCACACGCAGTCCGCTCACCACATTCTGTGCCTGTCCTGTGGCGGTGACAGCCTCAAAGCCATCGTCCTTGTTTTGAACTTGAATTTCCACGTCCTGTGTAGGACATGCCTTACATGCCAAGCGCCACCCCTGCGCAATTTCATCTTTAGATAGCGCCGCCTCATCCGAGGGTGTCACCTCAAGTGCGCCCGACACAAGGCGCACCTTACATTTGCCGCAAACGCCCTTGCCGCCGCATACCGCCGCCACGTAAATACCCGCAGAGCGAAGCGCCTGTAAAATATCCTCGCCTTGTTCTATTTCTATCTTATGGCTTTTATCCGCCACATTTGCCGTTACACAAATTTTGGGCACTGCCGGCTCCTTCCATCAAAATCGTTAGTATGCTAATTTGTTTATTTCACTCATCACGGCGCACAAACAACATCGCACTACGCCTCATATTCTCTATATAACTAATATTAACACACAATTTCACAGATTACCACTGGTAATGTTGCCATAAAACAGGGTCTCAAAATTGTAAAAAAAGTATAATTTGATATTTTTATAACAAATTTCTTGAAATTAGCGTGTGCCTGCTATAAAATATATAAAAGTTAGTGTGCTAATTAAGTTTTGTGCTGCCAAATGCACACTTTACCCTTTTTCATCTGTTTATGCAAAAAAATATTCTGCACAGGTTGAATGTTACCTTAAATATGTGTATTATAGGTGAGGGATTTCAAATATGGAAAAGTCAAAAATAATCCCCTTGGGCGACTTTGATGCCCAGAGCCCGCCTGCGGTACCGTTGCACACACCTATGCGCAACCTTTACAAGATGCAGGCAGAAAACACGCACGACACAGCCGACTCCTCGGAAGAATCTTTGGCCACCGCTGTAACAAACCGTCTTGCTCCCCTGCTCAACTTGTATCGCCAAAACATTGATATTATGCTGCATCCCTTTGGCATATCCGCAGGCCAAGCACCGCTTTTGGGGCTTTTGCTAAAGCAGGACGGCCAGTTTCAAAAAGACCTCGCCCAAAAGCTTGGCGTGCGAGCCTCCTCGCTCACCACCATGGTGGACCGACTTGAGCGTGCTCAGCTCTTACGTCGTGAGCGTAGCGAGAGCGACCATCGCACCTGTAGGGTGTACCTCACCGAGCGCGGCCGCCGCATAAGCAAAAAAACACAGGCTGTCATACGCTTTATAAACGAGCGAAACCTCGCAGGCTTTCGAGGCGAGGAAAAACTGCTGATACTGCGCCTTTTGGACCAGATGGCGCTGAACATGCAAAAGCAACATTATGAGCTGCTAACCATCAAGGATGATGCGTTACGTATAAAAAGAGGAAGCGATTGAGAGCATCGCCTCGTTTCATTTTTCACACATGAGCAGCACCGTCACACCATAGATATGCGATGAGGCATACGGGTGTGTGGTGTGCCATTGTGCGTTTATGAGCTGTGCGGATGTCTCTCAACCACATTTTGAAAGGCAGGTTTTACAATGATTATTATCGGCGAAAAAATCAACGGCTCTATCCCCTCCACCGCTAAGGCTATTGCGGCACGTGATGAGGCATTTATCCGTGACCTTGCAAAGCGTCAAACAGAGTTCGGCGCAGATTACATCGACGTTGCCGCCGGTGTTGCCCCCTCCGAGGAGCGTGAGGTGCTGAAGTGGCTTATCGACCTTGTGCAGGACACTGTGGACACACCCCTGTGCATCGACTCCAACAATGTCGACCTCATCCTTGAGATGATTCCGCTTGCAAAGCGCCCCGGCATGATTAACTCCATCTCGGAGGAGCACGGCAAGGCGGACAAGCTGCTTCCCCTTATGGCAGACACCGAGTGGAATATCGTTGCGCTTACCTGCGACAACAACGGCATCTCCAACGACCCCCAAGTTAAGTTCGACATCGCCGTTAGCATCATGGAAAAGGCAAAGAAGCTGGGCATTGCGGAAGACCGCATCTACTTCGACCCCCTCGTTACCACCCTTGCCACCACAGGCGAGGCTCTTCCCAGCTTTAACGTCGCACTCAAGCTCATCAAGGAAAAGTATCCCGAGTGCCACATCACCTCCGGTCTTTCCAACATCTCTTTCGGTATGCCCTTCCGCAAGTCCATCAACCAGCAGTTCCTTACGCTGGCAATGGCAGCAGGCATGGACAGCGCCATCATGGACCCCACCTCCGCAGACATGCGCGCAACCATGTTCGCCACCGCCGCACTGCTGGGCAAGGACAAAAACTGCCGCAAGTTCCTCGCTGCATTCCGCAAGGGAATTATCGGACCTCCCAAGAAAGCATAAGTTACTTTTTTTGTCGCACATGCTATCACAGCGTGTGCGACTTTTTTATTTTCAGGAACTATTCTTCACCGTTTTGCGTTTTTTTTATTTTTCTGCCATTTCCAATCTCGTGTTTGTTGCATTTTCATCATATAAGCGTGTATACTTGTATTATATCTTTTTTCAAATTTGCACATACATATATAACTTTTATAAAAGAGGTGATGTACCGATGGCAAAAAAACACATTGGATACCAAAATGCACTGCGCATGGCGGAAGAACGGCTTGTACTTTTAAGCCCCGAGCAGGTGGTGGCCAACACAGGCGTTACGCACGACGGCAACACCTTCATAATTCCTTGGCTGGGTGAAAACATTCCGCTGAACGAGGGCACCGAGGACGAGCGAGTGATTTGGTATCACTATCTGCTTGGGGATGGACCTAAAAAACTGCGTGAGCGTCATATAAACTACAAGCAGGTTCCGGGCGCCGCCATTTACAACGATAATTTTATAAAGCGTGCAATAGACCCGATGGTGAAAACTTTCAGTGATGACCTTGAGCTTTTTGTAAAGTTAGGGCTTGAGATGGGCGGCAAAAAAGACAGCCTCGGCCACGCCTCTTTCACGCTGAATGTACTACCCCACGTGCCCCTCACATACGTTTTGTGGCAGGGCGACGACGAAATGCCCTCAAACGGCAACATCCTGTTTGACGAGAGCGCCATAGAGTGGATGTGTGCAGAGGACCTTGTTGTAGTTGCCAGCCTTCCTGTTTACCGTATGCTGAAGATGAAGTTTGCCCCAAAGCCTTAATGTGCGCACAGCAGGCACTTTAGTTTGTTTTTCGTGTTTAACTTTCCAAAATATACTTATGCAAGCGGAGTAGCTTTTATGAAAAAGTATCGTCACATGTCCGCAGATGCAGGGGGATGCTGCTGCACAAAAAGTACTATTGAACGCCTAAAAGAGGGAAACGCCAAGTATGTTGCAGGGAGTTCATCCGCAAGCAACATCGGCGATGAGGCACGGCGAAACACCTCTGTCAACGGACAAAACCCGTATGTGGTTGTGGTAAGCTGCTCCGACTCCCGTGTGCCGGTGGAGCACATATTTAACGCAGGCATCGGCGATGTGTTTGTCATTCGCACCGCAGGCAATGTAATAGGTAATTTCGAGCTTGGCAGCATTGAGTACGGTGCCGCACACCTGCATGTGGACACCATACTAATACTGGGTCACACAGGCTGTGGGGCGGTAAACGCCACCATAAGCGGCGGCGGCCACGACCACATTGCACGCATCACCGAGGAGATAGCGGGTGCTATCGGCGGCGAGAGCGACCCTGCAAAAGCGGAGATGCTCAACGTGAAGCACGGCATCGCAAAGTCGCTCAAGAGCGAAGTTGTCGCAAAGCTTGTGAGCGAGGGCAAGCTGTCTGTCATCGGCGGCATCTACGACATATGCAGTGGCAAGGTAGAGTTTTTGTAGCGTAATGCCCACACCCGGTTTGGGTGCTAATTTTGCAGGTGAGCTTACACGAGAAAACAGAGATGTGAATTTTTCACATCTCTGTTTTTGTATGCGGCAGTTTGAAGGTGCTAATTACTTTACCAATGAGTACATTTTCATGTCCATAATCTTATTGTTTTTTATTGCGTTACTTTTCAAAATCCCTTCACACGTAAATCCATTTTTTTCAAGAATACGGCACGAAGCGATGTTGGAGGCGAAAGGCTCTGCAAAAATTCTCACAATATCCGTATTCTCAAACACATATTGGCAAGCCTGCTTTACCGCACTTGTAGCTATCCCCTTGCCCCAATATTCTTCCGAAACATAGTAGCCCATCTCAGCAGTTTTGCGGTGAATATTATCCTTTCGGTGTGCGCCAACACTCCCGAGAACTTTACCGTTCACAACAATCGCAAAGGAATAGGTTATGCTTTCATCTGCGCTGAGCGTTGCCTTGATAAATTCCTGTGCATCCTTTTCTGTGCAAGGATAGGGTAGCCCATCCCTTACGTTGTCATGGATTTTTTATTGTTAAGTGCCACTGCAAGCTCCGCCGCATCCTCTATCTTCCATTTACGAATAACGCACTCCATATACTCCCCTCCGTTATAAGCACAATTCAACTAAAGGGCAACCCCTTAATTGAATTATACCACGGTTTATGCCCAATGCACATAAACCGTGGTATAATCGGTAAGGTATGCCAAATATTTGGCGAGTGAACTTCAAGATTGTGCCCACACAAGCGCTATCTACCCTAAAAGGACCCCCGAAAGAACATACATACGCTGTGTGTCCACCATTATGTCATACGTAAAGGCATCCCCGAGGCGCTGTGCCTCCTGTGCGCAGGTGAAAAGCCCGTCCGAGACGTCCTCCACCTCTCCGCCGCTGTGCCTGCCGTTTACCACCGCTCTGCTGTCGCTGTGTGCGATGAGCAGTCGGCCGCCTTTTTTCAGTAGCTCCGCCGCTTTTTTTGCAAAGCGAGACTTGTCCAAAAAGTGCGGGTAGGCATTGTACACCACTATGATGTCGTACCCCTCGCCCTCATACTCGAAAAAGTCCGCTTCCTGCACGCTTACTCGTGCATCATCGCACTTTTTACGTGCACGCTGTACCATTTCGGGCGATAGGTCTATGGCGTTTATCTCGCTTGGGTTTTGCGCAAGCAAATGGGGAAACATCACCCCCGTGCCGCACGCAACATCCAGCACTTTCGCATCCTGTGCAAAGCAAAACATACCTAAAATTGTGCTTATCTGAGCGCTTGCATCCTGCGCCATCTCGTCCCATTCAGGCGCAAGCTTGTCAAAAAACTCACGCATTTCCGTCATTTCATGCTGCATAATTTACCCTTCCCGGGTGTGGATAAACGCAGTGATTTAGTTTTTTGCTATATCCTACCCCGCCTGCGGCGGGGTAGGATATAGCGCCTTCTTCTATCACTTAGCGTATTCCAAATCACCTCTATGTGTCCACTCCCGCCTCGCCTTTTACACGTTTGCTTTTGCTGCGCTGCGTATTCTCTTTTCGGGGCCTTGCACAATGCGTGCCTTGATGAGCAGTAGCACAATCACAGGCACAAACACCAGCTGAATGATAATGCCGGGCAGTCCCGTCACAAATGCCGCCATCAAAAAGCTCTCCACGCCGTAGGGCCTGTCCGCAACACCCATAAGTATAGCGTTCGCAATGCCCGAAACCACACGCCCTGCGAGCATACCACCAAGAAGCGAAACATATATGTTCATGCGAGCCTTGTAGAACAAAAGGCCGCATATCAGACCGTAAGTACATAGCTCAAACGCCATTGCTGGGGCTGTGGGGAAAATGGGGGGCATACCCGTTGTCACGGAGGACAGCAGCGGCAGGATGACACCGCACGCAGCCCCATAGGGCATACCGCACGCAAGGCCGCATATCAGCACCGGAATGTGCATAGGCAGCATTACTGTTCCTGCGCCAAACATATGGAAAAAGCTGGGCAATACCATTCCCAGCGCAATTAAAAGACCTGTACTCACCAATTTCTTTGTATCTACTTTCATGTTCTCAAACACTCCCTATTTTGAAATTACTTTTGTCGCGTTGTTTCGTGTCTTTATAAAGTATAAAGCAAAAACATCCCCTCGCACAACCTTGCATGGGGGATGTTTTTTTGCTTTTTTTATTTCAAAATAATACACATACTTGCGTCATTTATTTTTTCACAATCGGGTGTGTATCCCCTATCCCCTCATCTTTCAGCATCTCCTCGCACACAATTTTGCCCACCTGGGCAAGGCTAAGCCCGCTTTTTCGTGCAATGGCCGCCACATCCTCATACTCCGCTTTGCACTTTTGCACTCCACCGCCAAATCCCCGCTTTAAGCGCACCTGCCCCAGTGGCGTTTGCATCGTCTCAACGCTACGCTCAAGGCATTTTCTCTCAAGTCTTGCTATGCGCACCCCAAGGCTTGTGGTGTGCTTGAGCATTAAGCTCACCATTTTATGCTCGTCCTCGGGCTTGCACAAGCAACACAGCATGTGTGCGCCCCTGCTTTTTTTCATATATATGGGTATCAGGTAAACATCCAGTGCGCCACTCTCAAAAAGCACCTCCTGTGCATACCCCAGCGCTTCGCCCGTCATGTCGTCTATGTTACAGCTAAGCTCTGCTACTTGCTCGGTGGCATATTCGCTGTCTTTGGGCACCGACACGCTGTGCGCCCTGCCAACGCTTCCAAAAGCGTCAGTCTGCTCCTCGCCCAAAAATGCCCTCACGCAGTTCGCCGCCGCAAAGTCCTTTTTGCCCATGCCGTAGCCTATCTTATCCACGCTCATCACAGGTTGCAGGGCAAACTCGGACACAAAATGTCTAAGCAGTGCCGCACCTGTAGGGGTGCACAGCTCCGCACGGACAGGCCCACTGTAGGTGGGCACTCCCTGCAAAAGCCATGCGGTGGCAGGCGCCGGAACAGGCAAAACCCCATGACTGCACCTCACCTGCCCACTGCCCACATTCACCGCCGATGCCACCACCCTGTCCGGCTTTAGCATGTGCATCAAAATCGCCACTCCCACAATGTCCGCAAGCGCATCCATACTGCCCACCTCGTGGAAATGCACCTGCTCCACCAAGCAGCCGTGTGCGTTTGCCTCCGCCTGTGCTATCAGCTCATACACCGCCAGCGCATCCGCCTTCGCTTCTTCCTTTAGCGGAAGATTTTGCAGGGTTTCTTTTACGCTCTGCATGTCGTAGTTGCCATGCTCTTCACCGTGTGCATGATGATGCTCCTGCGCATCGCCCTGCGTGTGCGGATGGCTGTGCCCCTCATGTGCGTGCTCGTGCGTGTGGGGGTGCGCATCGCCATGGTGATGGATATGCTCTGCCACATGTGAGTGCGGATGGCTGTGCCCCTCATGTGCGTGCTCGTGCGTGTGTGCATGGCTGTGCTCATCATGTGCGTGGGAATGGGAGTGCGCCTGTTTGTGCGTATGCTCTGCGTGTATATTTTCCTCAGGCGACACGTCCACGCTTTGCTCCTCTTCGCCGTTCACCTGCACCTGCATTTGCGTGCCCCATATGCCGCACTTTTGCGCCTTGTGTCGTGATACGCTCACGCCTTTCAGCCCGAGCGAGTTCATTTGCTCAATAAACTCATCGGGGTTTGGCACAAGCTCCAGCAGGGCCGCCGTCAGCATATCCCCCGCCGCACCCATTGCGCACTCTATATATAGTGTTTTCATAAAAATGCTCCATTCCGTCGCTTCGCATCGGCACAAAATTTAATGAAATATACGGCTCTTATTATGCGAAGCACAAAGAATGATAAGAGCATTATTGATTTTAGATTTGATGGATAGTGTGGACACGAGTGTTCAGTCGAGTTATTTTGAAACTTGTCTCAAACTACACCCTCCATCTTGTTAATGGTGGACGCAAGGTATCCCGCACCAAAGCCATTGTCGATGTTCACCACCGAAACCCCCGAGGCGCAGGAGTTGAGCATGGACAAAAGCGCCGCCACACCGCCAAAGCTTGCGCCGTAGCCGACACTTGTGGGCACCGCAATAACAGGACAGCTCACAAGCCCCCCAACGACGCTTGCAAGCGCCCCTTCCATTCCGGCCACCGCCACCACCACACGGGCGGAGCAAAGGATGTCCATGTTGCTCAAAAGGCGGTGAAGCCCTGCCACACCCACATCGTAAAGGCGTGTCACCTTGTTGCCAAAAAGCTCCGCCGTTATGGCGGCCTCCTCGCTTGCATATAGGTCGCTCGTGCCTGCCGCCGCCACCACCACCGAGCCTATCAGCGGCTTTTGCTCATCTCTGTTTACAATGCCCAGCTTTGGCAGTGCGTGGTACTGCATGGGTACTTGCTCCTGTATTTTTTGCGCTACATCCTCGTTTATGCGTGTGACAAGAATATCCTTAAGCCCATTTTCGCACATATTTTTGAGTATGCCTACAATCTGCTCTGCCGTTTTTCCCGCACCGTAAATGACCTCGCCCACACCCTGCCTTATGCCACGGTGGTAGTCTACCTTTGCATAGCCCAGGTCTTCAAAGGGTTGAGCGTGCATTTTTTCAAGCACCTGCTGTGGCGAAAGCTCCCCTGCCTGCACCGCCTGCAACATCTGCAACATCTGATTTTTATCCATTTTTTCCTCCGCATTCCTCGCTTGATACCACATGCTTACACAGTGTGTGACCACTTTATCCTCTCGGTGTTAAATCCAGCACCGCCTCATCAAAGTATCGCAAAAGTAGCTCCGCTATCTGCTTGTGTTTTTGAAGCGCAAGCCCAAACCGGGATTGTGGCAGTTGCAGTTTTGCGCTGTTTTTACGCACACGCACACGTATGTCCGAAAAGCCCATTTCCATGAGCGCCGCCTCTGCGCTTTGCACACGGCTTAGCGTCTCTTTGTCTATGCGCTGTCCCGTGGATATGCGTGTGGCAAGGCAGGCGTAGGCAGGCTTGTCCCACGTGAACAGCCCTGCACTTTTTGAAAGCGCTCTCACCTGCTGTTTTGTGATACCCGCAAGCCTCAGCGGCGAGAGCACCGAAAGCTCCTTCAGCGCTCTCATGCCGGGCCGCTCGCTTTCATCGTCCGAGGCATTGGAGCCGTCCAGCAAAACCGTATAGCCCCTTTCACCTGCGGCTTTTATTATGCTTTGCATAATTTGCACTTTGCAAAAATAGCACCTCTCCGCTGTATTTTGTGCGATTTGCTCTTCATTTAGCACATCAATCGGCAACACACATAGCGGCACACCCTGCTCTTTCGCCATGCGGTGTGCGTCATTCACCTCAAACTTCGGCTGAAATGGTGTGTGCGCAAAAAATGCGCATACATCCGCCCCACACACCTTTGCCGCATACAAAAGGTAGGCGGAATCCACCCCACCCGAAAAGGCGAGCGCCACCTTGCGATGTTTTTTGAAAAAATCCCTCAATAAGGGTGGTACACTTTGCACATTTATATTTGGATTTTCAGTATTGTTGTTTTGCATATAATGCGCTCGTTTCCATGTTTTTTTAGCAGATGATGCTCGCAAAAACAAACATCTTACGAAAGTTTTTCGACTTTGCTGTTACTTCAAAAATTTGTCTATGGCACGCTTTAATTCCTCTATCTGCTTTGGGTCATCGTTTTGCACTGCCTCGACAATGCAGTGCTCTATGTGATTTTGCAGTACGATTTTACCCACATTATTTATGGCAGAGCGTACCGCCGACAGCTGTATCAGCACCTCGCTGCAGTCCCTGCCACCCTCCACCATCCGCTTTATGGACTCCATGTGCCCGATGGCTCTGGACAGGCGGTTGAGCACCGCACGGTTTTCCTCTTCGCTGTGCACATGGCTGTGCCCTCCGTGGGAATGGGAATGTCCATCGTGGGAGTGGGTGTGCGGCATTTGCTCTTTTTGTGAATTGTTTTTCTCTTCGGAATTTTTGAGCATAAAACTCTCCTTTTCGCATTTTCACACATGCTGTATCAAATCAAAATCAGCGTAAGCACAAACAAAAACTTACATAATTCGCAGTGCGATTTTTCATCACCAATACACATTTTCGTGAAGTTCAGCTTGTCCTGCCACGCCGTTTCCAAAAAAACATGCTTTCCTCGCATTGCAATTATACTATAAACATGCTATGCTGTACACAAGCAAGTGAATAAAACTGTGTATATGCACTATGTGCCGGCTTGTAACAAAGCCGAGGGAACACGGATGAAAATTCCGGACTATCCCAGTAACCGTGATGCAGACGATGCGGCAATTAACCACTGTTTTTCTTTGACGGGAAGGTGTCGCAGTAGGATGAAGCTAAGTCGGGAAACCTGTTTACACATTTTCTCCTGGGGATGAGGGTCTTTGTGTTTGCCGTGCATAAACGCTACCAAGATGCTTCTTAACCATTTAAGGAGCGTCTTTTTTTGTGTTTGTTTACGTGAGTCTTGTGTTTTTTTCGCCACGTAACAGCTCCTGTGCCATGTACATTTACACAGCATTATTTATTTGCAAAAAACAACCATTCTGTTTTAGGAAAAGAGAGGGAAACAATGAAGAAGACCAAGTTCATCGCACTTGCACTATCCGCACTGCTCAGCCTTACACTGCTTGCCGGATGCAGCTCGGACACCTCGTCCTCTGCACCTGCCGCAAGTAGCGCACCTGCATCCTCTGCGCCCACATCCGAGGCATCCTCCGCACCTGCCGCCGAGGGACTCACCGTCACCGACATGACAGGGCGTGAAATCACCCTGGACGGCCCCGCAGAAAAAATTGTAGCACTCACCGCAGCAGACGTTGAAATATTGTACGCACTTGGCGCCGGCGATACGCTGGTAGGCCGTGGCGAATACTGCGACTACCCCGCCGAGGTACTGGAAGTGACCAGCGTACAGTCCGGCTACGAGACAAATGTTGAGCAAATCATCGAACTTGCCCCCGACGTGGTGCTTATGGCGACGATGGCACAGCCTGAAGAGCAGATACAGCAGATGGAGGATGCCGGCATCCGTGTAATCGTGAGCGACGCACACGATATAGCAGGAACCTATACCGCAATCGAGCTTATCGGCGCTGTTGTGGGCAAAGATGCCGAGGCCGCCACGCTTATTGACGAGATGAAGGCAAGCTTTGCCGCTATCGAGGAAAAAGTACCCGAGGCCACCGAGGAGATGAGCGTTTACTTTGAGGTTAGCCCGCTGGAGTTTGGCCTTTGGACAGCAGGCAACAACACTTTCATGAACGAAATCGCCACCATGCTGAACCTCACCAACGTGTTTGAGGACCTCGACGGATGGGTAGAAGTATCGCAGGAGCAGGTAATCGAGCGCAACCCCACCTACATTTTCACCATTGCTATGTACTTTGGTGAAGGTCCTGAGCCTACCGATGAAATCATGGGTCGTGACGGATGGTCCGCCATCACTGCTGTTGCAAACGGTGATGTATTCTCTGCGGATAGCAACGCCATCTCCCGCCCGGGCCCTCGCCTTGTGGATGCCGCAAACTCCATGTATGACCTTCTTTACGGTGCAGGCGGTGTTGCAGACGACATGACCGCTGACAGCAGCATGGCCGCTGATAGCAGTGCCGCAGCTTAACACGTCAACAGTCACACATACACTACAAGAAACTTAAAGCGACAAAATAGGCGGCTCATCCGCAAGGTGTCGTCACCTTACGGATGAGCCAAACTATTATTTTAGCATTATTCGCATATTTTTATTGTAATCAACTACTATATTTTGCACATTCTTCGCTTTTTGTTCGACAAAATATGACAACAGGATTTAACTCATGCAAAGCAACAAGCAAAACCGAATTAAAAAAGAGGGCTTTTCCGCCCACCAATATCTGATACTTGCGCTTATAAGCCTTGGGGTTTTTGTGCTGTGTGTGTGTGTAGGCAGCGTGTTTATCTCGCCCGCAGACACATTTACAGCTGTATGGAACACTATTTTCGGCCTGCCTGTACCCGAGGGAATTTCACAGTCCATCATCGTTTTTGTGCGTATGCCTCGTGTGATGTGCGTTGCTTTGGTAGGTGCGGGGCTTTCGCTGTGTGGCGCTGCCATGCAGGGGCTTTTACGCAACCCTTTGGCAGACGGCTCCACGCTCGGCGTATCCTCCGGCGCATCTTTAGGCGCAGTTATCGCCATAGCACTGGGTATACAAATCCCGGGGCTTACAGGCGGCGGCATTATGCTTATGGCTATTTTGTTTGCGTTTTTGTCGCTCGTGCTCATCTTGGCACTCGCTTATAAATTAGACTATTCTCTCTCCACCAATACGATTATTCTCATTGGTGTGGTGTTTTCCATGTTCGCCAGCAGTATTATGAGCCTCGTCATCTCCTTTGCAGGAGACAGGGTTCAATCCATCACCTTTTGGACAATGGGCTCGCTTGCAGGCAGCAGTTATTACAATGTACTCACCGTTTTAATCGCACTTATTGTTTGTTCTGTCGTTTTACTCTCTCTTTCACGTGAGCTAAATGCCTTCGCCATTGGCGAGGCAAACGCACGCCATGTTGGCATCAACGTGCGCAGGGTAAAGCTTGTTGTGCTCATTATGGTTGCGGCGCTTATCGGCATTTGCGTCTCCATAGGCGGCTCTATCGGCTTTGTTGGGCTTGTCATCCCGCATATCACCCGCATGATAACAGGCCCAAACCACAAGCGTCTTTTGCCCGGCAGTCTGTTTACGGGTGCAATATTTTTGATGCTTGCGGATTTAATCAGCCGCACCATCCTAAACCCAAGAGAGCTACCTATTGGCGTTGTAACGTCCATTGTGGGCGCTTCACTTTTCATTTACATCTTTTATAAAACCAGAAAGGTTCGGTGATTACTGTGCTTAAAGTGCAGGATGTAGGTGTGCGGTACGGTAACCGAGATATTGTTCAGCACATAAATTTCGAGGTAAACGAGGGCGAGTGGCTGATGATTGTGGGCCCAAACGGTGCCGGCAAGAGCACGCTAATCAACGCTATTGCGCAAGGAACAGACTACGAGGGCCACATCTTTTTTAATCAAAAGGATGTTTCCAAAATGCGCCAAAGCCAGATTGCACTGTGCATGGGCGTTTTACTTCAAAACCACCACGTGGGCTATTCCTTCACGGTGGAAGAGGTTGTAAACCTTGGCCGTTATGCACATTCCCACGGCATTTTTTCCGCCCCCGGAGAGGAGGACCTCTCACAGGTAGAGTATGCCCTACAGCTGACAGGTATGTCGGAATTGCGCAAGCAATCCATCCTAACGCTGAGCGGAGGTGAGCTACAGCGCACATTTTTAGCACAACTACTCGCACAAAATCCTCCCCTGCTCATTTTGGACGAGCCTGCGAATCATCTTGACCTAATCTACCAAAAGCAGGTGTTTGAGCTTATTTCCAAGTGGGTAAAGCAAGCGGGGCGTTCTGTTATATCGGTGGTGCACGACCTAAGCCTTGCAAAAGCATATGGTACTCATGCACTGTTGATGGACAAAGGAATGTCGGTTGCATATGGTGAGGTAACACAGGTATTAAACAGAGACAACCTACACACAGTATATGCAATGGATGTGTATTCTTGGTTGCACAGTATGATGCAGTATTGGCAATAAAGCTTGCTTTTTTGCAATAAAATTATGTTTTTATTTCATATAGATATATATGTATAGTTATATAACATGACTATATATACACATACCATTATATCCATCAGCCCTACAATTTCATGTTCATTCTGCCACATAATATCAATATAGTATTATATAAGACACACCCCACCTTGCAAACGCAAAGTGGGGTGTTCTTTTGTGTCTTAATTTAGCTAATGCTATTTCACATACTCGTGCAACGGACGCACAGGATATATATTATTTGGCATTTGGTCTGTGGTGATATATCCGGGCTGTGCGTTAATAAGCGCAGGTATGCGGTTTACAAGGTTTGCACAGGTAAGCTCCACCGTGGCGGGACGGTCTACGTTTATGGTAGTTTGCGGCTCGCCGTGGAACGTCCAGTCGTTTTTATCAAACTCATCCGGTGCATACACCTTGCCCACGCACTCTGTTTTCAGCGTGATGCCCTCTTTTGTTTCGGTGGTCACAACAGCTCTCATGCCTGTGGGTTGCCCCGCCTTTACCGTCATCCCAAGCGTATCCGATTGCAGGTCCTCGGTGTGCGTTGTGGGTATACACTGCTGCACTTGGGAGATGGGTGTCAGCCCCATTTTGCTGCACAGCCAGCCATTTTGGTTCCACATGTAGCTGGGTACATACTCGCCACTTTCGACAAGCTTTTGCTGCTCTTCGGACGACATATTGTTATACTTACCTATTTCTTGCTCAAACTCCTGCATATTCAGCCCTGCGCCGTGCCCCTTGGCAAGCGCAATGCCATAGTCCTCAACATTGTAGCTACTGCTTCCCTCAATCATCGTAATTTTTTGCATAGAGCCTGCCAACGTGTCAATAAGCACGCCCCAGTACATGTCTGGATAGCCGCTTCCCGCAAGTGTCACTCCCTGCTTTTTTGCGAGTGCATCCAACCGCTCTGTTATCTCTTTTGCGGAGTTCCACGGGTAAATCGCCTCCTCACAGGTGGATATTGCGTTCACTCCGCTTTCCGCACACGCAGTGAATGCCTTTTCAATATCCGCCATGGTGCTCTGTGTTGCCACCACGCACACATCCGGCTTTAGGCGTGCCATCACCTCTGGCGCATCCGCCGCATCCGAAACAAACACACCCGTCTTGTGGATGCCCATAATGTCGCCGATGTCCTTGCCAATAACTGCGGGGTTTACATCAAATGCCGCCACAACATCTGCGCCCTTTTCTTGCAAGTAACGCAGCAAATACACGCTCATCTTTCCGCACCCATACTGTGCCGCCTTTATTTTGCGTTCCATATAATCTGCCTCCTATTAAGATTTATTTTTAATTCATATACTGATTTTAGCTCATTTTACTGCACATCTTTGTAAAATTCAAGCTTTTGTTGTCAAATTTCGCTTCACAAAGGG
Source organism: uncultured Oscillospiraceae bacterium (assembly GCA_964370045.1). GTDB lineage: Bacteria > Bacillota > Clostridia > Oscillospirales > Ruminococcaceae > JAAYCI01. Next base: position 25,541 of record CAYJGZ010000009.1, on the reverse strand, counting down.
TTGAAAATCCAAAAACCTCACCTTAATATACCCTTCCCGTTCTTGTATTAGAAATTAAATGTGCTATGATGTTATTATGTCGTTGTGCAATAATATCTTGTACTTAAATGTAACACCAAAACAATGATGTTCTGTGTCTAAAAAACAAAAAAGGCGGTGCACTTACATGTCATATATTTCCAACAATGTCTTTGAATGTATCGGCAACACGCCACTTTTACGGCTTTTGCAGATTGAAAGTGAATACTCTTTGCACGCACAGCTTTTTGCAAAAGTAGAAAAGGCAAATCCCGGTGGGAGCATAAAAGACCGTGTAGCACAGGCAATGATTGCGGACGCCGAAAAGCGTGGATTACTAACGCCGGGTGGTATCATTATTGAACCTACCAGCGGAAATACCGGCATAGGGCTTGCGCTTGTGGGTGTGCCCAAGGGTTACCGTGTGGTGCTGTGTATGCCCGAAAGCATGAGCGTGGAAAGGCGCAACCTGCTTGCCGCATTTGGCGCAGAGCTTGTGCTGACAGATGCCTCAAAAGGGATGCTCGGCTGTATCGAAGAGGCGCAACGGCTTGCTGTGGAAACCAAGGGTAGTTTCATCCCTTCTCAGTTTGACAACCCTGCAAATCCTGCCGTGCACGAAGCTACCACCGGCCCCGAAATATGGCGTGACACGCAGGGCGAGGTGGACGCTCTTGTGGCAGGCGTGGGAACCGGCGGCACAATCACGGGCACGGGACGCTACCTGCGCAGTAAAAATACCAATATTCACATTGTGGCGGTAGAGCCCTCCGCTTCCCCAATGCTATCCGAAGGACACAGCGGCCCACACCCAATTCAGGGCATAGGTGCGAACTTTATTCCCGGCGTGCTCGACCGCAATATATACAACGAGGTGCTGACAGTAGAGGGCGACGAGGCATTTGAGGTAGGGCGTATACTAAGCCGCAAGGAGGGCTTATTATGTGGTGTGTCCTCAGCGGCCGCCTTATCCGCCGCAATTCGGATAGCAAAGCGAGCTGAATTTGCAAAAAAGCGCATTGTCGTAATTCTTCCGGACACAGGCGAGCGTTATCTGTCAACACCTATGTTTACAGTATAAGTATTGACATATCACGACTATTGCACATACACGTCATGTCTGATATGCCATCTTCCACAATTATACATGTATTCACATAATAGCTTTCAATTCTACTGCATAATTTGCTCTTTACGCATTTTTTAGGCAGTGGCTCGTGAGCAAGTACTCATGAGTCACTGCCTAAACTTTTGATGCTTAATTTCAATTTAGCCACTTGCAATACACTGCAATATTCGCATTACACGCTGCACATTTACAGGTTAATATAGCGTATATTGCTCTTTTTTGTTTTCACAAACCTCTCTAAGTCCGCAAAGGACAAATAAATCGTTGCTGTGTTGTCATTTGGGTGCACTCCCACACACTCACAGCCCACAATGTCCTTGTCAAAGGCAAGCTCAACCGCATCGTTTTCATCATTCAGCACGCCAAAAGGGCTTACTGCACCTTTTTTCAGTCCTAAGTGCTTTGCAAGGCGTTCATCCGAGCCAAAGGACAGCTTTGTGGACTCCAAAAGGGTTTCTAACTTTTTCAGGTCTACTGCTTTCTCCTGTGTAACAACAACTAAAAAGTGCCTCTTCCCCTTTGCATCACGCAAAAAAAGATTTTTGAGTATACTGCCACGCTCATGTAGGCCGTGCATTTGCATTTCCTCCATGGTATACACCTCGGGATGCTCCACTGCCTCATACTTAATGTCCATCTTATCTAACGTCTCGTACACAATGCTCTGACCATTCATATAAAAAATCCACCTTTATGTTGTTTTTTAGATATAAGCACATCACTGAAATGCTACCATTGCTATTTACAATGACTCAATATTCTATTCCTCGTCTGGTGTATTTATCCTGCTGAAGCAGCACTTGTCCACCCGGTTTTGGTGTACGCTCATCACCCTTACACACCACTGCTCATGCTCCAAAACATCCTCAGCGCTTGGGATGCGGTTAAGCATTTCAGCTATCCAGCCGCTCACCGTTACTGCATCGGTTTGCGCACTTATGCCCAAAATATCAAACACTTCGCTCACCTCGGCGCTACCCATCACGCAGTAACTATCGTCCGCCTGCTTTTGCACCTGATGAACTATCTCATCGTGCTCGTCCCAAATTTCACCCACAAGCTCTTCTAAAATATCCTCCATGGTGACAATGCCCATCGTGCCGCCGTACTCATCCGCCACCACTGCCATGTGCCCCTTGCTTTGCTGCAAAAGCTTCAGCAGAACGCTAATTTTTGTATGTGGTGTTGTGAAAATCACCGGTGTTTGAATATCCGCAACGTTAATCTGTGTGCCCTGCCTTACGCTCTCAAAAAAGTCTCGCAGGTGCACAGCCCCGGTGATTTTATCCAAATTCCCCTCGTATACCGGCAAGCGTGTGTAGCCTGTTTCCAAAAATGCGCTTGCCGCCTCATCCATGCTTTCGCCCACCTCAACGCCCACCACATCCACACGTGGGGTAAGTATTTCCTCCACACGGCTGTCGTTAAACTCTATCACGCTGCGAATAAGTGAGCGGTCCTCCTCTTCTATGGCGCCTTCTTGCTGCGCCTCGTCCACCAGCGTCAAAAGCTCCTCCTCCGTAATGGAGGCATCGCCGCCGGTGCGCACAATTTTCGCAAGCAACTTTTTCCACAAAGAGAAAAAGGCATTGAATGGTGTCAAAATCACCATAAGTACCCGCAAGGGAGGCGCCGAAAACATCGCAAAGCCCTCGGGGTTTTCTTTAGCAAGTGTTTTAGGCGATACTTCGCCAAAAATCAAAATCACAACCGTCATAACAACAGTGGACACCGCAGGGCCCATGCTGCCCAAAAGCCCCGTGAAGAGCACCGTCGCAATAGAGGTTGCCGCTATATTTACAATGTTATTTCCTATCAGCACGGTGGAGAGCATCCGCTCAAACTGCAAGGACATTCGCATTACAAGCCCTGCTCTTTTATTGCCTGCAGCCGCCATGTTTTTTATGCGAATTTTATTTAGCGAGCTAAACGCTGTCTCTGTTGCGGAAAAGTACCCCGAAATAACTGTCAGTATGGCCAGCACGATAATTGAAACCGTAATGTCCCCGTCCACTTTTTTCCTCCTAAAAATATGCAAGCTTTTGCACATAAAATTTTCCCATGTAAACCATATGCACCACACATTGTGCGCATACTCTTTATTATACACTTTTTTGTGTCGCTCGTCAGCATCTATCGCTTATTTTGCGCCTAATTTATAGCATAACATGAATATAACTTTGTGTGACATCTCCATTTTTGCAGAAAATGGGGGGTGTATGCAAAAGCTTTTTTCCACATCTATTTATAGTGAGTACTTGCATAATTTACTTTTCCATGGTATCATACTATTGTAAAAAATTATATTTTTTATTATCTTTTCGCTATTTTTTTTGTGGGGTGATACAATATTATGAAATGTCCTAAGCTATTCACTTACCTTGCGGCTTTTACTTCAGTATGTCTTATTTTTTCAGCGTGCGGCTCTTACTCTCAAGGGCACGGAGTCATTCAGGGTGGCTTTGAAACCTCCTCCGACAGCACTCCTGTTTCCTCTGCCCCTGCACCTTCCTCTGTTTCACAGCCTGAGCCTGTTGTTGTTATTGAGGAGCTTTTGTACGAGCTGCCCGAGGGCTTTTCTCTTGCAGAGGGCGAGCAGGATATTTGGTATGCGCCCGACTATCCTTATGACCCTTCCAGCGTTGCGTTTGATATGACGGACACAGATTATGACTTTGATTCTCGCACAGAGGCTGATTTTGAGGAATATTTGCAGGATGAGCTAAGCGCCACCTATGAAAACGACCCACAGCTCGAAATTAGCAGGTTTAATCATACTATCATAGGCGGTTGGCCTGCTATTCGTCTTGAGTACAGCTACCAAACGGACGAGCTTAGCGTTTTCACCATAGTTGTTCTGATAAATGCAGACAATCGCTATTCCTTTACCTTCACGGACACTACCGAGGACAGGGTTTGGTTTGATTCGTTTGAGGACACTATTTCCTCCATTGTGCTTGTCGAGGAGGTCGGTGCGCCTTCGATGGATAGCGCATCTACCATAGAGGATTCCTCCGTTTCAAGTGACGAATAATTTTGCACATGCTTTTATGGCTATACTGCGTATGTTTTAGCAGTATAGCCTTTTTTTGTACATGTTCAAGTGGTTTTTTTCTTTATTCATCGTTTGATATACACCTATGAATGTGCTATACTGTCGGTGTAGCATAGACATGTGTTGTGGTATGGTATGGTTTTTTGTCCGTTTGCAGAATATGTCCTTTTTATCCTATCCTCTGCAAAATAAAGCTCTTTCTGCAAGTGATGAGCATCCAACACATGTCTTATATTACGCACATTTGGAGGTTACTTTGGGATGACATTTGTTGAAAAACGCGCACATGAGCTTGCACTTTCCATCTTTAAGCGCAGTGTACGTATCAGGCAGGCAAGTGGTGGTGTGTCAGCTAATGCGCACGCCGAATACATGAGTATTTACCGTCCTATTCTTTCTGCCTACGAAAATTATTACGACAAAAAAGCAAAAAGCCCTCACGCTTAATTGTTGAATGTACCAAGAGCACAGCTTTGCACAAACAGCTCACAGGGTTCGGCTTTGCCAAAAAAAACAAAATTACACAAGAAAAAAAGAGAGCCTGCGCTACAAAGCCGCAAGCTCTCTTTTTTGTATTCACTTTGTGTGCTTCACGCTCGCACTATTTACGACTACATGTATTTTTTAACACTTTCAGGCAACTTTTCCACATCACTGCTTACCGTAACCACAAACTTAATATTCTCGCCACCCAAATCCTCCAAGACATCCAACAACTTGCCCAGAGCCTCAAGGTCACGGTTAAGTATCTTCAAGATACCGTCCACATATACTTCCGTAATATCGTAGTTTCCCGCCATAACTCCGGCGATAAAGCCGCACAGCATATCATAGCCATTTAGCTTATACTCTTCCATATCAATCAGCCTACACTTGTGGTCTAAGTCGTATGTAAGCTTCATGCCTTTCTCTATGCACACAATATTGCCTGTAGCAGTCTTCACCGATTCGTTAATCATCTCAACCATCTGTTTGGTCTTTCCACTGCCCTTGTCCCCAACAATAAGCTTAATCATGATGACATCCCTCCAGTTTATTTGTTCCTAAGCCATCTTATTTCACTGTGGTAAAGCTTTGGCGCAAGCGTATCTACGCCAAACCAAACACCACAGAGCAGTCCCTATGTAGTCTTCCTTTTTGCAAGTTGCACAGTGCAGCAATCACACTATTTGTTGCGAAATGTGCTCGATTTAGTGCTACAAGTGCATTGTTACAATTTTTCCAAAAGCTCTTCACGTAGTTGCTCATACCCCGGCTTTCCAAGCAGGGCAAACATGTTCTTTTTGTAGCTTTCCACGCCCGGCTGGTCAAACGGATTCACACCCAGCATGTAGCCCGAAATTGCACATGCCTTCTCAAAAAAGTAGATGAGATAGCCCATGTCAAATTCCGCAAGCGAGTTCACACTAAGCAGTGCAACAGGCACTCCACCCTCATTATGTGCAAGTATGGTGCCCTCCATCGCCATGTTGTTTACATGGCTTAGTGTTTTACCCGCAAGATAGTTTAGCCCATCAAAATCTTCGTCCACTTTAGGTATGTTCAAATCAGAACGTGAATTCTGCACCTTTAACACAGTTTCAAACAAAATTCGCCTGCCATCTTGTAAATACTGCCCCATACTGTGCAGGTCGGTTGTGAACACAACGCTTGCAGGGAACAGCCCTTTGCCGTCCTTGCCCTCGCTCTCGCCAAACAGCTGCTTGTACCACTCGTTCATCATGGCAAAGTCCGGCTCGTAGCAGGCCAGCACCTCCACACACTTGCCCTTGCGGTAGAGTATGTTGCGTGCCGCCGCCCAGCGGTAGCAGTCGTTGTGCTCGTCGCACTTTGAAAGCTCCCTCATCGCTTTTTGTGCGCCCGCCATCAGTGCGTCTATATCCAGCCCTGCCACCGCCAGCGGCAAAAGCCCCACCGCAGTGAGCACACTGTAGCGGCCACCCACATCATCCGGCACCACAAAGCTCTCGTATCCTTGCTCGTTCGCAAGATTTTTCAGTGTACCTTTTGCTTTGTCAGTAGTGGCGTAGATGCGCTGTTTTGCGCCCTCTTTGCCATACTTTTTCTCCAAAAGCTCTCTAAGCACTCTAAACGCAACCGCAGGCTCGGTGGTCGTGCCACTTTTGGAAATAATATTCACCGAAAAGTCCTTGCCCTCACACAGCGCCACAATGTCATTAAGTGCCGCAGGGGATACGCTTGCCCCCGCAAAAAAAACGCGCGGCGTGCCCTTACAAAGCAGATTGTACTGTGCAGACTTCACCGCCTCCATCACAGCCCTCGCCCCAAGGTAAGAGCCACCAATGCCTATGACCACCAGCACTTCACTATCCGCTTGAATCTTGGCCGCCGCTTTCTTTATGCGTGAAAATTCCTCTTTATCATAGCTCTCGGGCAAATCAAGCCAACCCAAAAACTCCCCTCCGGGACCGCTTTTTGCGTGCAAAGCCTCGTGCGCACACGTCAGCTGAGGTAGCATATAGCCAAACTCCTCATCTTGCACAAACGCCTTTAGGTACTTACCTTCCATCTTTACACTCAGATAAACCACTCCCCTTACATTGGGATGCAACTTTATAAATATATTCTACTTTATAACGAGCGATGTGTCAAGAAACGCACACTTTTCTTTAAGGCAACACCGAACAATTAACAGCGAATGCCTTTGCACTCATCTTGCACCGAAAATTTCCGTCATATTTCGCAAAAATCTTCGTTAATACACAAAGTATTACCTATGGTTTTTGTTTTATTTGACAAAGATTTTCTCAGCGCAATCCAAGTACAATAATTGCAAGGTGTTACCTTAAGCCTTTCATCTTGCAAACACACCTTTTCAGCGCTATAATATTACGACACCATCACACACTAAACGGCAAACCACTTCACGGTTTCGCTCCGATACAAAGAGGTATTTTTATACATGTCATTGAAGGTTTCCATTTTTACATTAGGCTGCAAGGTAAACCAAAGGGAGAGTGCCGCACTAAGCCAGATGTTTTGCGATGCGGGCTGGCAGGTGGTATCTACCGAGGATTCCCCCGATATTTTTGTGGTGAACAGCTGCACCGTAACGGCGGCAGGCGAGGCCAAGAGCAGGCGTGCGATGAGTCGTGCGAAAAAGCAAAACCCTAATATTGTAACAGTGCTCACGGGGTGTTTTCCGCAAGCATTTCCCCAAAAGGCGGAGAGCTTTGGCGCAGATGTCACCACAGGAACATCAGGCCGCACACAGCTCACAGAGCACATTTTGCGTTTTGTGCAGACAAAAAGCAGGGTGCTCAACATCCTGCCGTCGGATGAGCACACCGCTTTTGAGGAGCTTCCTCAAAGCGCTATATCCAGCCACACACGTGCGTTTGTGAAGGTACAAGACGGATGCAATCGCCGCTGTGCCTACTGCATTATCCCCACGGCACGAGGGCCTGCACGTAGCAGGGATAAAAGTAGCATCCTGCAAGAAATCGACGCTCTTGCGCAAAAAGGCTACGCCGAGGTGGTGCTCACAGGCATAAACCTCTCCTGCTATGGGCAGGGCACCGACTATAATTTAGCCTCACTTGCACAGGCCGCCGCCAAAACGGACATTCAGCGCATACGCTTTTCCAGCCTTGAGCCCGACCTTGTGAGCGACGAGGACATTGCAAGCTTTGCGCAAAACCCAAAGCTGTGCCACCATTTTCACCTAAGCTTGCAAAGCGGCAGTGATGCGGTACTGAAGCGCATGGGGCGGCTTTACACCACTGCGCAGTATGCGGCTGTTGCCAAAAAGCTTCGCAACGCAATGCCGAGCGCTTCGCTCACCACCGACCTAATAGTCGGCTTCCCCGGCGAGAGCGAGCAAGAGTTCGAGCAGAGCCTTGAATTTGTCCGTAAGATGCGCTTTTTGAGGGTGCACGTGTTTCCCTACTCCGCAAGGGAGGGCACACCTGCCGCAAAAATGCCTCATCAGCTGCCCCGCACCGAAAAGGAGCGACGTGCAAAGCTTGCCACAGCGGTGGCAAAGCAGGTGTGCGAGGAGTGGATAGCGCAGTCGCTGGGCGGTGTGCATCGTGTACTGCTCGAAAGCCGCACCGACAACGGAGACTTTACAGGCTACACCGAAAACTACATCCCCGTCGTGCTGAAAGCAGGTGTTCCACCCCTCGGAGGCATAGCCCCTGCTACAAAATATGACCAATTCTCAAAGGAAAGTACCCTGCCTGCCACGGACAGCTCCGCCCTTCGCTCGGGCGACATTGTTACGGGAGTGCTCAGCAAATACGAAAACGGCCGTGTGGTTTTTTTGCCGTATAACGTATAACACAAAGCAAGATGTCCCCCTGTAACCGTGGAGGGGAGTGGACAAATAGAGGTGATTTGGAATACGTTAAGTAAGAGAAGAAGGCGGTATATCCCCCCCGCCTACGGCGGGGGGGATATACCAAAAAACTAAATCACTGCGTTTGGACACTCCCCCGTGGAGGGACATCTTGCTTTATTTTATATGGTTTTCACTCGTCCTTGTCATGCCTTCCTCTCAAAAGCTCCCCCAGCATACCCGCCATGCGGCTTCGTCGCTCCGCCGTCTTTTCGGGCGCAAGTGTAAAGCCGTCCTTGCCGTAAAAGAGCATCTCGCCCTCCTTTGCGCCTTGGGGCAACATGTGCACCGACACTTTCAGTGTCTTGCCATCCTCCCCCACCAGCACTGCACCTCCGGGAATAACTCTGTCCACCGTAAAAAACACGCCGCTACTCCCCCTTTGTCACGCCATACACCACACCGCCCTCATCACCCGGGCGCAGCAGTACATGCCCGTTTAGGTCGGTGCGAAGCAGCAGCGCTCCCACCGCATCAAAGCTGTTCAGCGCATCGTGGTGAGGGTGTCCGTAGTCGTTGCCAAGGCCGCAGCTCACCACCACGCTCCCCGGCGACACCGCCCGCAGAAAGTCCTCCTCGTTGCTGGTGCTACTGCCGTGATGCCCTGCGATAAACACATCCGCCGCAAGCGAAATGCCCGAGGCGAGCATCGCCCTCTCGTTTTGCTTTTCTCCGTCGCCCGTGTTCAAAACGCTCAGCCCCTCGCTCTCAAACAAAAGGCCAAGGCTCAATAGGTTTAGATTGTCCTCGCTCTCCACACCCGCATGAACCACCTGTATGACGCCGCCACCCAGCGGATACATCGCTCCCATCACCGCCGTCTCGGTGGGCACATTTCTTTGCGTCGCCGCAGTGAGCACATCCTCCAAAAGCTGTGATGTACTCATGGGCGCAAGCTCGAAGTTTGGCAAAACAAGCGTTTGTGTGTCGTAATTAGTCAACACCTGCGCCATGCCACCTATGTGGTCCGCATGTGGGTGCGTCATGAAAACATACTTTAAGCTGTGCACACCTGCCGAGTTTAAATACGCCGCAAGCTCGTCTGCCGCCTGCGGCTCTCCCGTATCCACCAGCGCATACTCGCCGCTGTCCTCCAAAAGCATCGCACTGCCCTGACCCACGTCGATAACATGCACGCCCACAGAGGAGGTGCTCTGCCCCACCGCAGGAGGCTGTGCACGATGGATGCCCGTCATGCGAAACAGCCACGCGGTAAAATCGGGCGATGCAAGCATAGCGGCGGTGAGCGCCGCCGCCAAAAGCAGGCTTATCAGCACTGCGGCCGTGCGCTTTTGCATCATATTTTTTGCGGTACTTCGGCGCTTTGTTGCCATAGCTTTGCACTCTCTTCCGAGGTTTTACGGTGGGATTATTCCCGCTTAACGGGTATGGGCAAACACAGTGATTTAGTTTTTTTGCTATATCCCCCCGCCGCAGGCGGGGGGATATAGCGCCTTCTTTCTTGCACTTGACGTATTCTAAATCACCTTTATGTGTCCACTATCTATTTTAGCTCTTAGGTTTTTTCAGCTTGCCCTGCGCATTTTTGTGCTTGGACAGGCTGTTTTTTTGCTTGCCACCCCTGCCCTCTTTCCCCTTTGCGCCGCTGTTCTTTTTATCCTCGTATGAGCCTTGTGCCTTGCGCCTATCGCCCGACTTTTGCAGTATCACAGATATTAAATCTTCCCTGTGCACCTTGCGCAATGCACTGCGCACCACCGCCGCATTTTGGGGCAGATAGTACTGAAGCAGTGCACGCTGTATCGCCTTTTCTTCCGAGGTGCGTGGCACGTGCACGGGGCTTTGGTCAAGGGGGTTCAGCCCTGTGTAATACATGCAGGTGGACACCGTTCCGGGCGTGGGATAAAAGTCCTGCACCTGCTGTGGGCGTATGTTTTGCTTGCTCAAGTATTCCGCCAGCTCCACCGCATCTTTTAGCGTGCTCCCAGGGTGGGAGGACATAAGATACGGCACAAGATATTGGTTCTTGCCCGCCTGCTTTGAGAGCGCCTCAAAGCGCCTTGCGAAGCGGTTGTAGGTGGAAATGGGGGGCTTGCCCATTGCGCTTAGCACATTTTTGGAGCAGTGCTCGGGCGCTACCTTCAGCTGACCCGACACATGGTGCTCCACCAGCTGCTTAAAAAAGCGCTCGTCCTTGTCGTACACAAGGTAATCGTAGCGGATGCCACTGCGTATAAACACCTTTTTCACGGAGGGTATCTCACGTATTTTTTGCAGGATTTCCATGTACTCGCTGTGGTCCACACTCAGCTGTGCGCACGGCCCCGGCACAAGACATCGCTTGCCGTTTTTGCACAGCCCGTGCTTTTTTTGCTTTTCGCAGGAGGGCGCACGGAAGTTTGCGGTAGGCCCTCCCACATCATGGATGTATCCCTTAAAGCCGGGCATTTTCGTGAGCATCTGCGCCTCTTTCAGGATGCTCCCCCCACTGCGAGAGGTGACACTGCGCCCTTGATGCAGCGTTATGGCGCAAAAATTGCACCCACCGAAGCACCCTCTGTTGTGCGCAATGGAAAACTCTACCTCTTCCAGCGCAGGCACTCCGCCTTGAGCATCGTACATAGGATGCCATCTGCGTGTAAACGGCAGGGCATACACCGCATCCAGCTCCTGCGTACTAAGCGGCATAGCAGGGATATTTTGCACAAGGTATCGCTCTTTTTGCCGCTGAACTATCGGCTTTGCGGTGAGCGGGTCTTGGTTGTCCATTTGCAGGGCGCACGCCTTTGCGTAGGCCGCTTTATCGGCCGAAACCTTACTGTGTGCGGCACACTCGGCATACTGCTGTGGCAGTGCGTCAAAATCGCACATGTAGGCAGTGCCCGCCACGTCCCGTATCTCGGATATGTCCTGCCCCTCGCACAGCCACTTTGCGATTTCTCTTATGCTGCGCTCGCCCATTCCAAAGCTTATCATGTCCGCGCCGCTTGTTTGAAGTATGGAGAATCGCACCTCATCGCTCCAGTAGTCGTAGTGGGAAAACCTACGTAGAGACGCTTCTATCCCCCCGATTACGACAGGTACATCCGCAAATGCCTTTTTGGCAAGCTGTGTGTACACCTCCACCGCTCTGTCGGGTCGCTTGCCCACTTTGCCGCTGGGGGTGTATTCGTCAAACGTGCGCCTGCGCTTTGCCACGGTGTAGTGCGCCACCATGCTGTCCACCACGCCCCCCGATATGAGAAACGCAAGCCTCGGGCGGCCGAACTGCTCAAAGCTTGTGTGGCTGTCAACGCTCGGCTGTGGCAAAATGCCCACACGGTAGCCCTCTGCCGCAAGCACACGTGCCAGCACCGCCGCACCAAAGGAGGGGTGGTCCACATACGCATCCGCCGTCACCAGCACAAAGTCCACATGGTGCCATCCCCGGGCAAGCATTTCGTCCTTGTTTATAGGCAAAAAATCATTTTTGTATGTCATTTTCATCTCTTTCAATTTATATGCGTCATCGAGGTGCCTGCCCATTTGGCGTTGGCAAAAAAGTAGGTTTAGTTTTTGGCATATCCTCCCGAAATGGCAACAAAAAGCGCACCCCTTTTTACTCGCCCGAGTTCATCGCCATCTCCTGCCAGTGCTGGCGAGAGATAAGCACCTGCCTCGGCTTTGAGCCCTCGGGCGGGCCTGTTATGCCCATGCGCTCCAACTGGTCCATAATGCGCCCGGCACGTGCGTAGCCAAGGCGCAGGCGACGCTGCAAAAAGCTTGTGGAGATACTGCCGTTTTCCAGCGCCACTTCCACCGCCGCAACAAACGTCTCATCGTTCAAAAGGTTGCCGTCATCGTCCGAAGTATCCGACGAGTTCGCAGAACCGCTCAGCGACACCTTTTCCATCTCTGCCAAAACGGCATCATCATACTGCACCGCCGCATTTTGTTTTATGTAGTCCAGCACACGAGATATTTCCTTGTCCTTCACAAATGTTCCCTGCACACGCACAGGCTTGTTTGCACCTATGGGCATAAAGAGCATATCGCCCATGCCAAGCAGCTTTTCCGCCCCTGCACCGTCCAAAATAGTGCGGCTGTCCACCTGGCTGGACACCGCAAACGCAATGCGTGAGGGAATGTTTGCCTTGATAAGCCCTGTTATTACGTCCACGCTGGGGCGCTGTGTCGCCACAATAAGGTGCATTCCTGCCGCACGTGCCTTTTGTGCAATGCGACAGATAAAGTTTTCCACGTCCTTGCCTGCCACCATCATGAGGTCCGCAAGCTCGTCAATAACAATGGCGATGTGCGGCATTTTTTCCATGCCACCCTCACGCTGAACAAGCTTGTTGAAGCTTGCAATATCACGCACGTTGTTCTCCGCAAAAAGGCGGTAACGCTGTTCCATCATCGCAACGGCGTGCCCCAGTGCCTTTGCCGCCTGTCGTGGCTCTGTCACCACGGGAATAAGCAGGTGCGGAATACCGTTGTACTCGGCCAGCTCCACCACCTTTGGGTCTATGAGAATCATCTTTACGTCCTCGGGCGAGGACTTGAACAAAAAGCTCATGATAGTTGAGTTTATGCACACGCTCTTGCCACTGCCCGTACTGCCCGCAATGAGCAGGTGGGGCATCTTGGTGAGGTCTCCCACCACCGCCTCGCCCGCAATATCCTTGCCCAGCGCAATGGAAAGGGGGCTTGTGGCACGTGCAAACGCATCGCTCTCAAGAATACTGCGAATGGCTACAGTGCTTTTCACACGGTTTGGCACCTCTATGCCAACGGCAGGCTTGCCCGGAATGGGCGCCTCGATGCGCACCCCTGCCGCCGCAAGGTTCAGCGCTATATCGTCGGATAAATTTGTGATACGGCTTATTTTCACCCCTGCCTGCGGCTGGAGCTCATATCGTGTGACGGAGGGGCCTCGTGAAACATCCAGTATGCGTGTTTGCACCCCAAAGCTCTCGAGCGTGCCCACCAAAAGCTCCGCCGTGCGCTTCATCTCCTCCCGCACGCCGCTCACGTCCTCCGCAGGGGATGGGTCGAACTTTTCAAGCGGCGGGTGCATGTACGGCGTGTGCGAGAGCAGTATACCGCTTTGGCGCATGGGCACTTCGGACGGCTTTGCGCTGTCCTTTATTTGGGCGGCCTGCTCTATCATTGCATTTATCGCCGCATCCTGCTGTGCCTCGTGGTCCTGCTGTTCCTGCTCTTCGTTGTGGACGCGCTGTGCTTCACCCTGCATCGCCGCATTTTGCGCCATGCGACGTGTAATATCATCCACCGGCTCAAAGCCTAAGCTAAAGCTCTGCGCCTCGCTGAACATATCCTCTTCATCCTGTGGGGTGAGCAAATTTTGCCCCACGCTCACCTGCGATACACCCTGCTCTGTCGGCAGGGAGCTTTGTGCGGCGTTGGACATTTGGGCAGGCTCCTCCCATGGCAGGTCCTGCTCGTCGCTTGCCACATGCGGCACTTGCGTGGCAACCTGCCCCACGCTCACCTGCTTTGCCGTTTGCAGGCGCTCCTTTCGTGAGGTCATGCCGCCCTGCTCCACATCCACATAATTTTCCTTGTATGCGTATGCGGATGGGCTGTTGAATAGGTCAAAGCTTGGGTCATCTTTTGGTGCTTCCTGCTCCTGTGGCGGTATGTACTCCACATCCAGCGTGAGGCCCTTGGGCAGCTTACTGCTTTCGCCGCCCAGCTTCGCCATCGGGTCATCCTCCCCAAACAGCACCATGTCGCCGCTCGGCGCAGGCGGCAGTGGCGAGGGTGTCGCCCTATTTGCAAACGGAACTATGGGCACAAAGTCCCCAAGGCCATATTTTTCCTCTTTATGTTCTTTTTGTGCGTTTGTGCCAAAGCTACCCTGCCCCTTGGGCGCGCTTAACACATGGTCTGCGCCGCCACGCTCACTCTTTAGGTTATCATCAATGTATATGTCGTGCCGCCCACGTGGCTGTGTGGCACTGTCTGCTTTTATGTCCTGTGAGCTTTGCACCACACTACCGCTCGCAGTAGCACTCGCTTGCGTCGAAGCTTCACCTTTTGCGCTCACCGTTTGCCTGCCTGTGAGGGGGTCAAACACCACCAAAGGTTTCTTGCTCACCGCAGTGGAAAGGGGCGCATCTGCTCCCTGCTGTGGCGCTTTGTCCTGCTCGGCCTTCCCGCCGCCCAGCGGCACATCCACCATCGTCATGCGGCGAGGCACACGCTCAAAGTCCGCCGCAGGTGGAAGCTTCTGCGCAAAGGGCTGCTGTGTCTCATACTCCTGCGAATGCGCATACTGCTCCTGCTGTTCGTACTCTTCACGCTGTGCATACTGCTCTTCTCGTGCCTGCCTTTGAGCCTGCGCATTCGCCTTTGCGGCGTCCATCCTGTCGGCGGCCTTGTCCGCTGTGCGCCTAAAAAAGTGCACAATATCGCCAGGTGTCACGCTTGTAAGTATCATAATGGCCACTATGAGTATCAGCACCACCAAAATGCCCGACGCCACCCTGCCTGCCAAAATTAGCAGTGTGTAGCCAAACAAAATGCTTATAATTCCACCACCAAAGCCGCTTTGTCCGCTGATTGCAAGGCCGCTGAGCGCCTGTGTAAACGTGATGTTCTCGCCCACGATGCCCTCAATATTGCCAAAAATTAGCGCCGCACCCGAAAGCGCAAAGAGGAAAAGCGTGCCCTTTATTATGGCGGGGAACACCGGCTTTTGCACGCTGATGCACACCGCCCACCATATAATCATAGGGCCTATCAGCCAGCCGCTGATGCCAAACGCACTAAACAGCACCCACTGGCGCAGCCATGCCCAGCCGCTTTCGCCGGGGATAACGCTGAGTATGACAAAAAACAGCCCTATGCCAAAAACCAAGATGCTCCAGCGGCGGTCCGGCTCGTTTTTAGGCGCAGGCGCCTGCCTTGCTCTTGATTTTTGGGCTGTTTTGGAGGTGCTTTTGGCAGAGCTTTTCGCTCTATTACTTTGCGAGGGTCTGCTCGCACTGCCCGATTTTGTATTTCTGCCTGTTGCCATGCGGCAATATACGCTCCTTTTTATCTGTAATACGTGAATTTACTATCCATTTAAGCAAGGGACACGGCACTTGCGACACTCTGCGCCACCGAGGAGGACACCTGTGCGTCCGCCGAAGAGCCGCCCAAAATGTGCATAACTATGCCTGCTATCAGCACCACAATGCCAAGTATCAGCGTGTACCACGCAAAGACGATAAAGCGGTTGCTCAGCACCAGCCAGCGCACAAGGCGAATGCAGACATAGCCCACAACAGCCGCCGCAAGCATCCCCACAAACAGCACCCACCACTCAACATTTATGCCCTGCTCCACCGCATCCCCTATTTCAAACACAGAGCCGCCCAAAATAGCAGGAATGCCCAAAAGAAAGCTAAACTTTACGATGAATTCCCTATCAAAGCCCAAGATGAGGCCGGTGGAGATGGTAGCGCCACTGCGGGAGATGCCCGGCATGGTGGCAATCCCCTGCATAACGCCGATAGCCAGCGCATGTTTTGGGCGCATCTTCAAAGGGCCTGCCTTGCCCTGACGTGTTTTACAGCACAGGAAGAGTAGCGCCGAGGTGACGAGAAAAAACACTCCCTCCCACACGATGTCCCTATCCCCCGCTATGCCACCGACAAATCCCCGTAGGGGAATAATCAGCACCATTGGCAAGCAGGCGACTATCAGCATGTACATCATCTGGCGGTTTGGGTTGTTTGTCTTGAACCTAAACTTCCCCGTAAAAATCTCCGCAAATATCCTGCCGAGCTCCTTTATCATCTCCCACAAATCCTCGTAGTAGCTGGCTATAACAGCCGCCAGCGTGCCGAGGTGTAGCATTAGGTTAAAAAACAGCGAGCCCTCGCCCGAGCTTCCCGTGATAAACTGAAACAAGCTGAGATGTCCACTGCTGGAGACGGGCAAAAACTCCGTAAGTCCCTGCAATATTCCCTGAAAAAGCGCCTCTAAAATACCTACTTCCATATTAAAACCATCCTCGTCTTTGCATATCTGTGCTTAACTAAAATATTATACCACATGTTGTGCCCAAGTGGAAGAATAAAAGCAGGCTCTGCGCCATATGGAACATTTTTACCGCAAAAAACTTATCGCCTCACAATAATTGTAGCAAAATGCTTATACACACCCCACGCACTGCGCTTATTTTATCTCACCTTACAAATGTTGTGTGCTTTTCATGCACAAAATTATGTTTTTTTGCGCTTTAGCCATCCTTCTACTGTGACAAGAGGATAACAAACTTTATTTTTTATGTCTTTATTATATTTGACATTGACCGCTTATTAAAGTATAGTGTTAGGGCGATATTTCAAATTTACGCTCGCTTTTATGCGCTCTCCTTTGCTTTGCGAAGGTGTGTGATTTTTGCGCATATCAGCGCTCTTACATTATTTTAGTTTAGCATGGAGGAGTTTTTATATGGGTATGACAATGGCACAAAAAATCATGCAAAGCCACCTTGTGGACGGCGAAATGAAAGCAGGAGCAGAGGTGGGCTTGCGCATTGACCAAACGCTCACGCAGGATGCCACAGGCACTATGGCTTATCTTGAGTTTGAGGCCATGGGCATACCAAGGGTAAAGACGGAGCTTAGCGTTGCGTATATCGACCATAACACGCTGCAAAGCGGCTTTATGAACGCAGACGACCATGCTTTTATACGCACGCTCACCAAAAAAATAGGCGTTCGCTACGCACGCCCCGGCTGTGGCATATGCCACCAGGTGCACCTTGAGCGCTTTGCCATACCCGGAAAGACACTCATAGGCAGTGACAGCCACACACCCACAGCGGGCGGCATAGGCATGATGGCCATGGGTAGCGGCGGGCTGGATGTGGCTGTTGCCATGGGCGGTGGCGCATACTACATCCCCTTCCCAAAGGCGGTGCGCATCAACCTGACTGGCAAGCTTTCGGACTACGTGAGCGCAAAGGACGTTATACTGGAAGTTTTGCGCATACTCACCGTAAAGGGTGGTGTTGGCAAGGTTATCGAATACTGCGGACCGGGCGTTGCCACGCTTAGCGTGCCACAGCGTGCTACTATCACAAACATGGGTGCGGAGCTTGGCGCTACCACCTCCATTTTCCCCGCAGACGAAGTGACGCGTGAGTTTATGGCGGCACAAGGACGAGAGGCAGACTTTGCCCCCATCGCACCCGATGCGGATGCCGTATACGATGAAGAATACAGCATAAATCTTTCGGAGCTAACACCGCTTGCCGCATGTCCCCACAGCCCTGACGCGGTAGTGCCCATCAGCACGCTAAAGGATGTAAAGCTGGACCAGGCGTGCATCGGCAGCTGTACAAACTCCTCCCTTGCGGACCTTATGACAGTGGCCGCAATACTAAAGGGCAAAACAGTAGCCCCCACCGTGAGCCTCACCATCTCGCCCGGCAGCCGCCAGGTGCTGGAGATGCTCAGCGCAAACGGCGCACTCGCCGATATACTCGCAAGCGGCGCACGCCTTTTGGAATGTTCCTGCGGGCCGTGCATAGGCATGGGACAAAGCCCTGCGTCGGGCGGCGTATCCCTGCGCACATTCAACCGCAACTTTGAGGGGCGCAGTGGCACGGCGGACGCACAGGTGTATCTTGTAAGCCCCGAGGTTGCCGCCGCAAGCGCACTGACAGGCTATATCACAGACCCTAAGACGCTTGGCACAGCGCCTGTGATAGATCTGCCTGCACAGTTTTCCATCAACGATAACATGATAGACCTGCCCGCAAGCGACGCCGAAAGTGCGAGCGTAGAAATCGTGCGTGGGCCAAACATAAAGCCCCTGCCCATCGCAAAGGCTCTGCCCGATGCGCTAAGCCTGCCGCTGCTGCTCAAAGTGGGCGACAACATCACCACCGACCACATCATGCCCGCAGGCTCCAAGATACTGCCCTTCCGTAGCAACATCCCCCACCTTGCGCAGTACTGCTTTGAGGGTGTGGACGCAGATTTCCACAAGCGTGCTTTGGCTTCGCAGGACGGCGGCTTCATTGTGGGCGGCATGAACTACGGCCAGGGCTCCAGCCGTGAGCACGCCGCACTTGTTCCGCTCTACTTGGGCGTGCGTGCGGTTATCACCCAAAGCTTTGCACGCATTCACAAGGCAAACCTTGTAAACGCAGGCATACTACCGCTGGAGTTTGAAAACTCTGCCGACTATGATGCACTCACACAGGGCGATACGCTCACGCTGTGCGGCATAGCGGACGGGCTGAACAACGGCAAGGTGTGCCTAAAGGACGAAAAGAGCGGCAAGAGCTTCTCGCTCAAGGTGGATATATCCGCACGTCAAGCGGACATCATCCGTGCAGGCGGCCTTTTGAACTACACGAAGGGTTAATTCTGCTTGATTTGCACCCTAAGAAATCTCAACCACTTTCAACTTTTTAAGGAACTGTTATATTCATGATAAAATTTTCAGCGCTTGCGGCACGCATTTTGTGCCTCGCACTGTGCCTTTGTATTTTTGTTTCGTGTGGGAGCGGCTCGGATGCACCGACATCTTCCACATCCGCTGTTTCTGTGGGTACACCTTCCCCATTGAGCGCTCCGCCCGAAGAGGTAACACGCTCTGCGGATGTTTCGGATGCTTCCGCAGAGGACACCACCACCCCCATGACGCTCACCACGGCGGCCTCCTCGCTGGGCAGTAGCTTTACAAGCAGCGAAAACGGATGCTACAACGCAGTAAACTACACTGATGGCTCCTCCAACCTACACTACTTCAACTATGCGGACACAAACATGCAGCTGCTTGATGTCACGCTTGAAAACGAGCTGCTCCGAGGAAGCTTTTCAAATACCTTCGGAGGAATATCCCCCGTGTGGGCAGGCGATAACCTTTTTGTTTTCCGCTTGGGCGAGCCGCAGTTTGTGCAGGAACAGGGGGACGATGCCGCCGCAGCCGTGACACGCTTGCAGGCCGACGGCGCACAGCCACTGTCCAGCACCTTTCCCACCACCACCGCTTTTTCGCTTTCGAGCAGTGTTTTGTGGGACGGTACATCGCTGTATTTCCTCATGTGGGACTATGCCGAGACTCCCGCTGTGCAAACACTTGTGCGGCTGGAAGCCGAGAGCATGATGGCGTACGAGGTGCATCGCTTTGCGCCGGGGCCCGAGTACAGCATCAAAGGCTTTTGGGAGTATGGGCCTGTGCTTTCAGCGGGTAGCGCCCTGCCTGCCTTGGACGATGCCTCTTTTGCGCAGGAGTGGGAAAACCGTAGCTTTTCGCTCATACAGCTGAACCTTTCAAACGGCAGTGAAAACGTCATAGCCGAGTGGACGCAAAACGAGCCTTGCGCCATGCTGGGGGATGAGTTTTACTTTTGGGATGATACCCTTGGTGCACTAAAAGCGCTAAACTCCGACACAGGCGAAGAGCGCATCATAGCGCAAGGCTTTGCGCCGCAAGACTACGAGCATGTTTACCTGCAACAGGACGTGTACGACAGCACCCTGCGTATTCAGTTCACCTACGCCTCGGGAAGCAGCAATGTTTTTTTCAGCGTCCGCACCGACACGGGGGAGGTGAGCGAGGCTTCCCTTGAGGGGCTTGGGGAAAATGTCGCCATTATTGCAGAGCTTGAGGATTCCTTTTTGGTGCGCTATTCGGACAAATGGGTGAGCCGTGAGACCTCCCTTTCGGACAAACTGCCGGGGGGCGAGCTGGGCAGTGTGGTGCTGGAGGACTTTATCAGCGTGCCCGAGTACGCCATGATTTCCAAAAGCGACTACTGGGCGGCAAACCCAAACTTTACACCCATCACAGACCTTGTATACAGCTGATTTTCTCAGAACTGCAAAAAGCAATCCACAGAAGCAGAAACACAGGGTTGCTTTAATGGTTAAGCTACTGCAACACACGAAAAGATATACCGAAAAAGATAGATTACAACACTTCAAACCATAAACATTTATATATATTTTTAGGAGGACAAACAATGCTGTCAAACCAAGAGGCCATGAAAAGACTGGAAGAAGTTTTAGAGATGCAAAAAAAGCGCGTTGCCGCCATAAAAGAGCAGGGTGACTTTGTGGATTACGAGACGCTGGACAAGCTTATCATAGGCGTGTGCGGAGGCGATGGCATTGGCCCCGTTATAACAAAGGTTAGCGAGGACGTTTTGCGCTTCATGCTTCGTGATGAAGTGGCCGCAGGCAAGGTGGAGTTCCGCACTATTGACGGGCTTACCATCGAAAACCGCATCGAAAAGGGTGCCGCAATCCCCGAGGATGTTTTGGCGGAGCTGAAAAAGTGCCACGTTGTGCTAAAGGGACCCACCACCACACCCGATGCTTCCTACACAGGCCCTAACATCGAGAGCGCAAACGTTGCCATGCGCCGTGAGCTGGACCTTTTTGCCAACATGCGCCCCGTAAACGTGCCCGACCAGGGCATCGACTGGACTTTCTTCCGTGAAAACACCGAGGGCGCTTACGCTGTGGGCAGCCTTGGCTTTGAGGCGGAGGAAGGCATCAGCGTGGACTTCACCATCACCACCACCGACGGCAGCCGCCGCATTGCTCAGCTTGCGTTTGACTTCGCAAAAAAGAACGGCAAGACGAAAGTTGCTGTGGTTACAAAGGCAAATGTTGTGAAGGCCACCGACGGCAAGTTCCTCAAAATTGCAACAGAGGTGTCCAAAGACTACCCCGGCATTGAGCTGGAGAGCTGGTATGCGGACATCATGACCGCAAAGCTGGTGGACGAAAAGCGCCGCCGCGACTTTCAGGTTATGGTACTGCCCAACCTCTACGGCGACATCATCACGGACGAGGCCGCAGAGTTCCAAGGTGGCGTAGGCACAGCAGGTAGCGCAAACATCGGCAAGCGTTACGCAATGTTTGAGGCCATTCACGGCAGTGCTCCTCGCATGGTGTCGGAGGGCAGAGACAAGTACGCAGACCCCTGCAGTATGCTTCGTGCCGCCGCACTTTTGCTGGGCCACATCGGCAAAGTAGAATCCGCACAAAAGCTTGCAAAAGCGCTGGACATCTGCATGTTTGAGGAAAAGAAGCTGGCTATCACAGGCCGTGACAACGGCGCCAGCAGTGCAGACTTTGGCCGCTATGTAATGGACACTGTTGCTGCGCTGTAATATTTGTTTGCAAGGGTGCGGCATCTTAAAGCTTTAGGGTGCCGCACCAAAATTCACCTGCGAGGAGGGAAGTTATACGAATGAGTACGGGTAAAATTTCTTTGCCGGTAATACGCCGTCTGCCACGCTACCAGCGGTATGTTGCATCCCTTGTTCGAGCGGGTGTGGGCACTGTATCCTCTAACGAGCTTGCACGCCTTTTGGGCACCACCGCAAGCCAAGTGAGGCAGGACCTTAACTGTTTTGGTGGCTTTGGCCAGCAGGGTGTGGGCTACAAAACCGATTTGCTGCTAAAAGAGCTTGACAACCTGCTGTTTGGCGGAGAGGTGCTAAACACGGTTGTCATAGGCACAGGCCGCTTAGGTCGTGCTGTCGCAAACTTTCTCGCAACCGCAGCGCCCAGCTTTTCACTTGTGGCGGCCTTTGACTCCTCCCCTGCCCAAATAGGCACAGAGCTTGGGGATTTGAGGGTATTGAACGTGGCGGAGCTTGTTCCGTATTGTAAAGAAAATCGCCCACATATTGCGGTGTTGTGTACTCCCAGCGAGGGCACAATTTCACTTGCCGGCACGCTTGCACAGCTGGGATTTAAGGGCATTTGGAACTTCAGCCACTACGACTTATCCTCGGCGGAGCTGAACGTAATAGTGGAAAATGTGCACCTCGGCGATAGCCTTTCCGGCCTTGGTTTTCGTGTTCGCAACACTGCACTTGAAAGTGAGTAAACTTTTTGACTAAATTATTTTTCAGGGAGGCATCACAATGGCTGAATTTAAGTACGAAATAACCGAGCGCATCGCTGTTCTTTCACAAAACCCAAACGGGTGGGAACGCCAGCTGAACCTGGTGAGCTGGAACGAGCGCGAGCCCAAATATGACATTCGAGACTGGAGCCCCGACGGCAACAAAATGGGCAAGGGCATCAGCATGACAGCGGAAGAGCTGAATGTACTAAAGGGTATTTTGGAAGAGCTGGAAATTTAAGAAATATTTCGCACAGATGGGAACACACCTTTTGTGCGATTTTTTTTGCAAAAAAATTGCGCACATGGTATGATATGGTGTCTACAATAGTGTTCAGGCGACATATTTCATGTTTGGAGGCAAGTTTATGGACTATTCAGCTGAATTTATCGCGCTGTACGAAAAGCACATCCACCGTACCGGTGCGGCGGAGCTTTTGGAGTGGATGAAAAGTACCGACTTTTTTTCTGCGCCTGCCTCCACCCGCTACCACGGTGCGTGCGAGCATGGGCTTGTGATGCACAGCGTGAATGTGTGCAACGTACTTTTCAGCCGCTTTGGCGAGGGGCATGGCATCCCTGCGGAGACGCTCGCCATTTCGGGGCTTTTGCACGACTTGTGCAAGGCAAACTTTTACAAAAGCGGCTTTCGCAACGTAAAAGACGATGCCACGGGCAAGTGGGAGCGTGTCCCCACCTACAATGTTCAGGATGCTTTTCCCTATGGGCATGGCGAAAAAAGCGTGTGGCTGATAGAGCGTCACATGCGCCTTAAAACGCAGGAGGCCATAGCCATTCGCTGGCACATGGGTGGCTTTGACGAGGCGGTAAGGGGTGGCAGCTACGCTATAAGTGAAGCGTGGCGCACCTATCCTCTGGGTGTCATGCTGCACATTGCGGACTTGGAGGCAAGCTACCTGCTGGAAAAGGGCACAAGCAGTGTAAACGCAGCTAAAAAATAGCGCAAGGCAGAATACCTCTGCCGCTGTTGCCGTATCCCAAGCGGAACAATCCCGATAATTTAACGATTTGCAGTTGTTTTTGCTTACATATGTGTTTTTCACTTATGTAATTTAAGTTGCACTAATTTTAATTTTTGTATGTTTTAATGCTTTTATTTTATCTGTTGATATTTTATGCGAAGGATACCAAATTTAACATGAGAATTGTTGAGGCATCTGCCATTACAAGCGCAATAAAGGAGCTTTGCATCACTGCCTGCCACACCCTGCCGGCGGACGTGAAGAGCGCACTTTGCACAGCTCATGCGCAAGAGCCTTTTCCAAGGGCAAAGGAAATTTTGGGAAAGCTCATCGAAAATTACAAGATAGCACAAGAGGAGCAGCTTCCCATCTGCCAGGACACGGGCATGGCATGTGTGTTTGTGGAGATTGGGCAGGAGGTTTTTGTGCAGGGTGGGCTTGAGGATGCCATTCACGAGGGTGTGCGCCTCGGCTATGCGGATGGCTACCTGCGAAAGTCGGTGGTGGCGGACCCCATTACTCGCCACAACACGGGCGACAACACCCCCGCCATGATATACATAGACTTTGTGCAGGGCGACAAAATAAAGCTGACTGTTGCACCCAAGGGATTTGGCAGTGAAAACATGAGCCGCATTCAGATGCTGAAACCCTCGGATGGGCTTTGTGGTGTAAAGGCTTTTGTGCTGGACACGGTGGAAAAAGCCGGCGGAAACCCCTGCCCGCCCATCGTGGTGGGCGTGGGCATAGGCGGCACGTTTGACAAGGCGGCATTGCTCGCAAAAAAAGCGCTGATGCGTCCGTTAGACGTACCAAACGACGAGCCATTTTACGCAGAGCTTGAAAAGGAACTGCTACTTAAAATAAACAAAAAGGGCATCGGCCCTCAGGGGCTTGGGGGCAAAACCACCGCGCTTGGGCTTAATATTCTCACGATGCCCACGCACATTGCGGGGCTTCCGGTGGCGGTGAACATCAACTGCCATGCCACTCGACACCAGAGCGCTATTGTGTAGCGTGCTCACGCAAATTTTCGGCAAGCGACACATCGCACGGCCTCATATTATTGCCCCACTTTTTAATATTTCAGCATCATAGGGTGTAGGCAAATACGGTGATTTAGTTTTTTGCTATATCCTCCCACGCCTACGACGGGGAGGATATAGCGCCTTCTTCTTGCACTTAAGGTATTCTAAATTACCTTTATATGTCCACTCCCGCATCCTAAAGAGGTATACCACATGAGCAAGCACATCACCACTCCGCTAAGCAAGCAAGATGTTTCATCGCTAAAAATAGGCGATGAGGTGTTTATTTCAGGCACTATATACACCGCACGAGACGCCGCCCACAAGAGGCTTTGTGAGCTTGTGCGTGACGGCAAAGAGCTTCCCATTGAAATTGATGGTAGCATTATTTACTATGTAGGGCCCACCCCTGCAATGCCGGGGCACGCCATCGGCGCGGCAGGCCCCACCACAAGCTACCGCATGGATGCATACGCACCCAGACTTATAGCGCTTGGCCTGCGTGGAATGATTGGCAAGGGCGAGCGAGACAAAGGTGTCCTCGCCGCCATGAAGGAGCACAAGGCCGTTTATTTTGCGGCCATCGGCGGCGCAGGCGCACTGCTTTCCAAGGCGGTAAAAAGCGCCGAGGTAGTAGCGTACGAGGAGCTTGGCGCGGAGGCAATCCGCAGGCTAACGGTAGAGAATCTTCCCGTAATAGTTGCCATGGACAGCGAGGGCAACAACCTGTACGAAAGCGGACGTAGCGAATATCTTGAGGGATATACCGCCGAGTAGCCACCGCTTTCCCCTGCTTGTTTTGCCAAAATTTTGCTTTTCAAAAAAACAATCACCCAAATGCACCCCAAAACTATTGACAAGCTCCATATCCATAAGGTATTATATTAAGGCACTGTAATCTTGCTGTTGCTTTGGGCGGTTGTTTATAAGCATGTTTAAGTTGCAATGTTTTAGTGCATTTTCACATTTAGGGGCATAGCTCAGTTGGTAGAGCAGCGGTCTCCAAAACCGCGTGCCGAGGGTTCGAATCCTTCTGCCCCTGCCAATTGTAAGCATGTTGCAGTGCTTGCACGTGGCCCGGTAGTTCAGTTGGTTAGAACGCCAGCCTGTCACGCTGGAGGTCGTG
>CAYJGZ010000008.1:0-105292 GCA_964370045.1 uncultured Oscillospiraceae bacterium | reverse complement strand
TCGCCTGACGTACCGCTACTTCCCGAAGTGCCGCCTGCGCCCGAGGTGCTACCCGAGCCATCGCCTGACGTGCCGCTTGTTCCCGAAGTGCCGCCTGCGCCCGAGGTGCTATCGCCACCCGCTTGCGATGTGCTATTTCCCTGCGGTGGCGTGCTCGAAGAGCCGGACTCTTGTGCAAAGGCGGTGACTCCCCCTGCGAAAAGTAGTGTGAACACAATAAAAACAGTGCCACATAAAAGCTTGCACTTCCTCATAATTTCCTCCCACAAATCCAGACTTGATTATTATTCTCCCACAAACAAATAACTGTTTTGACAAATTATCAATTATACAAAGCACAAATTATGTTTTTACATCCAAATCACATGTCGCATCCACTATCACAAGAATCTATACAAAACAAATTCAATCACAAAATCATAATATCACCATATTTGATACACAACTACGGCACACTATAGTATAAAATAATTCATTCAACAAAACAACACTTTATGCCAATTTCCGTCTCTTTCCTTTGCTCTCGCAATTTTTATCAGACGCTTTTGTAGCTGTTTACACAAAAAAAAGCGATTCCAACAGCAGGAATACGCTTTTCTTGTAGTATATTGCAAAATGTGAAACTTTAACCATCTCACAGGTTTTTCTTTTGTTATTTCTGCGCTAATAGACACATACTTTGATTTTACGATTATGTGTACTTCTCGCTACCTGCCCATATTTCCATGCGAATAATAGATGCCATTTTCGCATCTAATCCGAAGTTTTCACTTAAAAACCCTGCCAACAACACTGGGTTTATGTTAATATTGCCACCCGCTGGCAATCTTACACAGATGCCGTTTGTGCCCTGCACAAGCATTTCATCCCCAATTTCATATAACACGCTTTTCAAGTCAAAGTCCTGCTCACTGCGCTTTGTCTTACGACACACCACAGCACTTTCGGCGGCGTTATACCCTATAATCGCAGATTTTACATCCTGTGTTTGCGGGTATGTAATCTCGTATTTGCACTGGGTTATTTTGTCTGCCGTGTATACGGGCGGTGCTATGTCCAGCACCCGTATGCCCCTTGGAAGTGCCGAATTAAGAGCATCCTTGTATACGGACAAATCCTCTTCACTCTCGGTCTTCACATCCACGCTTTCGCACAGGCTCTGCTGTGCAAGCGGGAGCGGCAGGGAGAAGCTCATGTATATGTGCGGGTTAAAGCCTTGCGAATACCACACAGGGATGCCACTTTTTCGCAGTGCACGTGACATCACCCTTTGCAAATCAAGGTGACTTATGTAGGCGCTCTCTCCCATTTTTTCAAAAAATATCCTAACAATTCGCAAAACACTCGCCCCCCTTTGCATAGACTTGTGCGCCGCACCCTGCGCAGGATTTATTGCAAGGCTGCGTTGTTTTGGAGGAAGTTGCCTTTTTGTATTCACTCGCCAAAAACTTTTCGCTCACGCCGTAATCAAGGTGTCCCCACGGCATGGCATCCCCCACTTCAAAGCTGCGCTGTGCATACTCGTGTGGGTGTATCCCCTTTTGCTCAAACGCTTTTAGCCATGTTTCATATTTGAAGTGCTCATCCCAGCCGTCAAATACGCACCCCGCCTCAAACGCCGCCTCAATGACATCCGCAAAGCGTCTGTCTGCCCGTGCAAACGCCGCTTCCATAAAGCTCACACGTGCGTCGTGCCAGCTGACGGATATTTTCTTGTTGCGAACACAGCTTAAAAGGTGCTTTTGCTTTTGTGCCAACACCTCCGCCGCATCCTGCGGACAATACTGAAAGGGTGTCATCGGCTTTGGCACAAAGCAGGCAACGCTGACATTCACCTTGATGCTTTTTCCTTTATGGCGCTTTGGGGTGTCGTAGTAAATATCCACCACACGCTGTGCCACAGCCGCAATTCCCTCGATGTCCTCGAGCGTTTCGGTGGGCAGACCAATCATAAAATACAGCTTTACAGTGCTGTATCCCACCTCGAAAGCAAGACGGACGGTGCGCTCTATTTCCTCCTCTGTCACGTTTTTATTTATGACATCTCGCAAGCGCTGTGTGCCCGCCTCGGGCGCAAACGTAAGGCCGCTTTTGCGCACACGTGTTATTTTTTCCGCAAGGCTCTCGGTAAAGTTGTCCACCCTAAGGCTGGGCATGGCTAAGTTTATGTGCTTTTCGCCTGTCCAGCTGAGCATTTTGTCCATGAGCGGCTCAAGCTCGCCGTAGTCGCTGGTGGAAAGGCTGGTCAGGCTAAGCTCCTCATAGCCTGTATTGTCACACAGACGGCGTGCGGCGTCATTTAGGAGCTGCGGCGCACGCTGGCGCATGGGGCGGTAGATGAAGCCCGCCTGGCAAAACCTGCACCCACGCACACATCCTCGCAATACCTCTATCTGCGCACGGTCGTGCACAGCACCCACCATGGGCACTACAAAGTTTTCGGGCGGCGCAAAGGTGTCGAAGTCTTTGAGCACCGCTTTTTTTACGGGCAGTGGCGCATCATCTTGCGCTTTTATGCTCGCTACTGTGCCGTTTTGCGCATACTCTATCTCGTAAAAAGCAGGCAGGTACACCCCTTGTATCTTTGCGAGCAGCTTTAGCGTTTGCGCTTTGCTAAGGCCTTGCGCCTTCGCGTCTTGCACCGTCTTACATACCTCTGGCAGTTGCTCCTCTCCCTCGCCCAAAAGTATCACGTCAAAAAACGCCGCCATCGGCTCTGCGTTGCATGTACATGGCCCACCCGCCAGCACAATGGGGTGGCTCTCGTCCCTGTGCTGTGCACGCAGTGGCACACCGCTTAGGCGTAGCATCGCTAAAACATTGGTGTAGCTAAGCTCGTACTGCAATGTAAAGCCAAGTATGTCAAAGTCGCTTAAAGCACTTTTGCTCTCCAGCGCATAAAGCGGAGTGTCATTTTTTTGCATTTCTGCCAGCATGTCCACCCACGGCATAAACGCTCGCTCGCACCACACTCCGTCCATCTTATTCAAAAGCTCGTACAGTATCTTCATGCCCAAAAAGGACATGCCCACCTCATACGTATCGGGAAAACAAAACGCAAAGCGCAAGGACACATCCTTTTCGTCCTTGTAGATGCACCCCGGTTCTCCGCCTGTGTAGCGCCCCGGCTTTTGCACGTTTGTAAGTATTTTTCGCAAACTTTCTTGTATCAAAACATCCTCCGATTTCTCTTTTAATGCGCATGTTTTTATCCCACAAAAATTGCGGCACTACTCTTTTCAAAAACATTGCACACACCCACTTTCACTTTTGGGCGTGTGCAATGTCACACATATATTATACTATAGCATATTTTCTTTTTGTTGTCTTGCCATGCAATGGGTAGGGAGCGTCCAAACGCAGTGATTTAGTTTTTTGGTATATCCTCCCCCCCGCCTACGGCGGGGGGGAGGATATACCGCCTTCTTCTCTCACTTAACGTATTCTAAATCGCCTATATTTGTCCACACCCAATGGGTATGAAGTGAGCAAATGCGGTGATTTGGATTTTCGCTATTCGTCAATGTAATCCTCAAGATACCCTTCCCCGAACATATAGTCGTACTGTAGCAGCTCGTGCATGTCGAAATACTGCTGCTGCTCCTCGGTCATATCATAGCTGTAGGAAAGGTCCGGCTGGATTGTAGTTCCTCGTGTGCGCCCCCTTGTGTACTCCATCTGCTGTATGAGGTACTCGTAAAACATCGGCTTTTCCATGCCGTATAGCTCCATCATCACGGGTGCTATATTGTAGGTAGCTATTGTGCCCAGCTCCACCTCATTATCCGCAAAGTTGGACCAGAACAGCAACGGCGTCTCGTGTAACGGCGGCACAGATGAATCATCGCCCGGGTTTATGTAGCCTGTATCCACAAAAATATCCGCTCCCGTGCTCATCGGGTTTAGGTGGTCACCCCAGAACACTAATATAGTGGGGCGCTCACGCTCCTTTAGGTAATCCACAAGCGTTCCCAGCGCTATGTCCATTTGGTGCATACCCGTGGCGCAATCCTCAAGCTCCCCTATGATGCTTGGGTCTGCGGTTTCGGGGTAGCCTGTTATGCTCACCAGCTCCTCACTCGGGTACTTGTTCCTATCGTATGTGGTGTGGTTTTGCATCGTCACACCGTGCAAAAACACAGGGCCGTCATCCTCGTAGCGCTCCAGCTCCTCTATCATTCGCTCCACCATCGCATCGTCGGATATAAACCCACGTGCCCTGTCGGGGTCTACAAAGTCCTCCTCCGCAATGAACTCATCTATGCCAAGGTTTGGGTACGCCATGTCCCTGTTCCAAAATTGTCCGCCGTACCCGTGCACCGCCACCGTGCTGTAGCCCTCGCTTTTGAGCAGCTGCGGCAGTGCAAACGTATCCTCTGTGAGATACTGCTGAAACGGCTTTGAGCCGGCCGGCAAAAACTCCAGCGAATAGCCTGTGAGCGCCTCAAACTCTACATCGCAGGTGCCGCCACCGTAGCTGGGGCTGTACGCCGTGCCCAGCGCACCTTCTGTAGCAAGCTGCTGCAAGTTCGGAGTGAGCTCTCTGTCATACTCCACTCCGTTAAGCACCGTCATATCCCAAAAGCCCTCCGCCATCAAAAAGATGATGTCGGGGTCTTGCACGCTACCGCCCTGCGCCGCATACGAGCTTTCAAAGAATGGGCTATTATCACCCCAAGTATCCAGTACATCCTGCTCAATGTCTAAAACACTCTGTTCGCTGTAGCCCGATGGCGCAGTTATATTCAGCAGCTGTAAGTTTGTCAAAAAGCCGGTCAATACGCCGTTTGTTCTATAGTAACGGTCCTGCATCCACATGTCTTCACGAATGCCTACCCACTTTGTGCCCTCGGGGCTTAGGAAAATGCCAAACATCAGCGCACATGCGCACGCAAGCGCCGTGCCCGAGGCTATACCCTTGCGTATCCACTCGTTTTTGCGGCTGGCCATCTTTGGCACACGCACAAAGGCAGCAAGCGCAATGAGCACCGCAAAAATCCCCACCGTAACATAAATAGTGTGCGGAATAGTAAACTCCACGCTGTCGCTCACGCCCACAAGGTCGCCTATTTGGGACAGGTCCCACGGCAAAAAAGGCTCTCCGCGCATTTCAAGCTTAAAGTGCGTGACAACGGCGGGGATAATGCCCAAAAGCCCCACCACAAGCGTCGCCAGCCAGTGCAGGCGGCTTAAAAAGCAGATAAACACATACACCGCCACAAGTAGCGAATAGGATATAAAGAAACTTGCAAAGTGATTTCCCAACGCCTCAAAAAATCCGTTGCCCTGGATGTTTCCCTCAAGCGTACCCCTTGCCACCCACTCGAGTAGCACCGTGATAATCACAGGTATAAGGATGCAAAACACCGCCGTTGTAATGGGGCTTTTGCGTGCGATGTTGAAAGCTTTTTTTGAGATTTGCACAAACTTTTTCGCCACAGTTTTTGTGCTTTTTGCAATTCTTTTGGCAAGCGGCACATTCATCACTATGACAACGAACAACAGCATAATAATTCCGATTACATAAAGTATCTCGACTTTTGAAGCAAACTGTGAAAACAAGGTGGCATTTTCTTGCGAAAACAAAAGTTCTGAAATTTCAAACTGCTCTCCCACGAAATAGCCTATGTCTACACGTATGTTTTCGTAGTCCCCCTCGGGAATCGTGAACATGAATAGGTTTGTATCCGGCTGAATATAACCGTTAAAGGACTGCTCATCCAAAAACATCTCACCCTCTTGGGCATAATAAACCTGCACCTTAAAAGGATATGTGGGTTCCCCCTCGAGCTCTACATAAATCTGCCGAACAGGTTCACCCGATTGCAGCGTAATGCTCGAGTCCTGCTCTGCCACCACAAATTGATTCCCATTTACCTCATATCCGTAAATTCGCACATCACTTCGCCCCATCATGGGCACAGGGGAAAGTGTCTGTATTAAACGCTCGGCATTTTCCTGTGGCAGTAGTGCAACAGAAAAAAACCACCCTATCACAACGACAAGGGCGCAAAGTAAATTCATCCATCTTTTTTTGACATAACCCAAAACGCTACTCAATATCGAATTCAAAACCAAACTAAATTTCCTCCAAAAGTGCTTGCAAAAAATCTTTTCACCATAATTGAAGCTGTGCAACATCCATTGGCCACAGTGGTTGCAAAACAATTTATAGCATTCATGCGCCTTAATACTCTACCTTATACACCCATAAGACAATTTATTATACAGCCCATCTGTTATAAATTCAAGTTTAAGATATTACAAAAAAACGAACATTTCCCAAAAGCAAAAAATCGTGTATAATAGCTACTGAACTCAAAAAACAAGGCAGGTGAAGTTTTTTGTACCACAACATTATCTTTGATATGGGCGGTGTGGTAATAGACTACAACCCCAAGGACTATCTGGCCGAGCGCTTTTATCACGAACGCACCGAAAGAAGCATATACGATGCCGTGTTCGGCAGTGAAGAGTGGAAGCTGATGGACGAGGGCAAGATGAGCTGGAGCGATGCTTCGCAGATTTTTATGCAAAGAGGCATACGCAAGAACATTGCGTTTGAGATGCGTGCGGTGCTGGAAGAGTGGCCTGAGATGATGACCACCCGCAGAGCCACCGTGACACTTATGCGTGTTTTGAAAAAGAAGGGCTTTGAGCTTTACTATCTCACCAACGTCGCCTCTGAGGTGCTGGAGTTTTGGAAAAAGCGAAAGTTTTGGTCGCTGTTTGAGGGCGGTGTTGCCTCGTGTGAGGTGGGCACAAGCAAGCCGAGCCTTGATATATACAAAACACTTTTGGGCAACTATCGGCTCACGCCACAGGAGTGCATTTTCATCGACGACACCAAGGCAAACGCCTCCGCCGCCTTTGAGGTGGGAATCACCGGTATTCAGTTTCGCAACGTTAAAAACTTGTGCAAGATGCTGGTAACTTACGGCATCGAGCTGTAAGCTATTTGTCCGTAGCGACATTTCACACCATCGTAGCACCAACAAAAAAATATCATACCTAAAGCAAAAATACGTGCAAAGTTCAAAAGCTTTACACGTATTTTTTACGTTTATACGTCATTTGTATGTCAGGCATTGATTGCCCCGCTCTATACGTTTTTGCTATCGTTTTACCCTGCTTGCCGCCCTGTGCTCAGCGTGAAATCTCCACCACCGTCACGCCGTCCTCCCCCTCGCCGTAGCGGCCAAGTCGGTGGCTCTTCACCGCCTTTATGCTGCGCAGGTGCTGGCCGATGGCATTGCGCAGTGCGCCTGTGCCCCTGCCGTGAATTATGTAAACGGTGGACAGCCCGCTCATCAACGCATTGTCGATAAACATGTCCGTTTCCATCAGTGCCTCGTCCACCGTCCTGCCCAAAAGGTTCAGCTCCGCTTGAGCAGTGCGCATTTCGGACGCACCACCGCTTTTAAGTACCGCCGTTTTGCGTGACGGCTTTTGTTTTTGCGCCTGCGCAGTTGCACCGTGCGGCATTGCGGAAAGCTCGTTTAGCTTTAGCTTTGTCTTTATTGCGCCCATGCGCACCTCAACACTGCCGTTTTTGTGCATAGGCGCTACCACGGTGGCGATTTTTTTCATCTGAGGCACCCACACCTCCTGACCCACCTGCACGCTTTCAAGCGGAATGTGCACGCTTTCTTGCGGCACTTCCCCTTGTGAAGCCTGCCTTTGTAGCGTTGTAGCGTCTTTGTTTGCGATTTGCCGTGCTCGCTGTGCCTTTTGCGTCGCCGAAATACGCTCCTCTTTTTCAAGGCGTTTCATCTCATCCATCAGCGTGTAGGCGGTGTTTTGCACCTCGTCCGAAAGCGCCTTCGCCCTACGGCGTGCCTCGGCAAGCTCCGCCTCACCCTGATTTATCAGCGCATCGCACTTTTCCTTTGCCTGCGCTATCTGATGCTGTGCCGCATTGCGTAGCTGCTCTATCTCCTCTTCCTGCGCCTTCATCTCCAGCTTCATATCCTCAAGCTGGGTGAGCACGCTCTCAAATCGCTGCTGCTCACCCGATAGGTGCGAGCGTGCTCCCTCGATAACCTGCTTTGGAATTCCCAGCTTTTCACCTATCAAAAATGCGTTGCTACGTCCGGGAACACCTATCAGCAGGCGGTAAGTGGGGCGCAGTGTCTCTATGTCAAACTCACTTGCGGCATTTTGCACGCCCTCTGTCTCCAGCGCAAACATTTTCAGCTCCGCATAGTGGGTGGTGCCCATCACAAGCGCACCGCTACTGCGCAGTTTTTCAATAATCGCAATGGCAAGCGCCGCACCCTCCGCAGGGTCCGTGCCTGCGCCAAGCTCATCCAAAAGCACAAGGCTTTTGCTATTCACCGTGCGCAAAATCTCGGTGACATTTTTCATATGACCCGAAAATGTGGATAAATTTTGCTCGATGCTCTGTTCATCTCCGATGTCCGCCAGCACCTGCTCAAACACACACACCTCGGTGGCGTCGCTCGCAGGTAGGAGGTATCCCATCTGCGCCATCACACACAAAAGCCCCGCCGTTTTCAGGCTCACCGTCTTGCCGCCCGTGTTCGGCCCTGTGACAACAAGCGTGTCGTAGCTGTACCCAAGGCTTACATCTATCGGTACTGCGATGGATTTTGCCAAAAGTGGGTGGCGTGCCTTCACAAGGGAAAACTCCTGCGTGTCCCTCACTTTTGGGCATATGCCGTTTATGGAAAGCCCCAGCTCCGCCTTGGCTATGCGCCTGTCTATCTCCAGCATGGCACTGTAGCTCGCCTCGAACATCGGCGCAATTTCCGCCACACGCTGGGAAAATTCTCCCAAGATACGTTCTATTTCCGCCTGCTCCGCATTGCGCAGCTGCAATATTTTTGCGTTTGCCTCCACCACTGCGGCAGGCTCCACAAAAAACGTGCCTCCGCTGGAGGACACATCGTGCACAATACCTGAGACCTCCGCTCGGTACTCTGCCTTCACCGGCACGACAAACCGCCCGTTTCGTATCGAAACAATAGCGTCCCTAAGATATTTTGCGCTGTTTTGGTTTTTTATCACAGCGTCCAGCTTGTCCCGCACCGAGCCCTCCGCCGCGCGTATTTTTCTGCGCAGAGTGTACAGCTCATCGCTTGCGGTGTCCGCCATCTCCGTGTCGGACAGGATAGCCTCGGGGATGTCCTTTTCGAGCGCAGGCTGTGGGCTGATGGCATAAAAAAGGTCGTCCATCACGCTTGCAATGCGCTCCGCCTGCGAGCTTTGCGGAAAAAACCACCCCACGAGTGTCGAAAAATTCCTAAGCGCACCGTTCACGCTCAAAAGCTCCCCCATGGATAGCAGGCCGCCCTTTGCCGCACGGTCCACAGCGCTGTTTGCCCCCGCACAACTTGATATGCGAGGGCGTGCATTTTTCAAAATATTCTTCGCTATAATGTCCGTTTGCTTCAATAGATAGCGCACGTCTTCCGCCGCAGTCATCGGCGATTCCTCACGTAGCATCTGCCGTGTCTCATCGCATACGGCGTACTGCACCGCCATCTCGACAATTTTGTCCATCTCTATATTTTTTAGGTGCTTTTTTTGTATCATTTGTCTTCCTTAGTGTTAAATTTGGATATTTGTACTATCTTCACAGCGTCTTAAAAAATGCCAGCGTCTTGGGCGGATACTCAATGTGAAACAGCAGGTACTGCTCCGCCAAAATCGACAGCTGTGCGAGGCTTTCACCTTTCAGCGCAAACGCAAACAGCCGCATGTCCTCACACAGCACAATATGCCTCAGCGCCTGCACCGCCGAGGGTGAAATATTCGGCCTTACGCCTTTTTCAGCTGCGCACTCTCCGCACAAGAGCAGGCCGTTGCGTGTGTCAAAAAAGAACGTGCCACCCTCGTATTTTGCACAATCTGTGCAGGCGAGCACGTCCGGCATGAAGCCACTCTCCGAAAGCGCACGTAGCTCAAAAACAGCCTTCACCGTCTGTGGCGATGCGCCCTGCTTGTCCAGCACATGCAGGCAGTTTAGCGCAAGACGAAACAGCACCACCGCCTCCTGCCCTGTCGGAGAGAGAATTTGCAGTATCTCCGCAAGGTATGCCGCAAGACTAAGGCTCTCAAGGCTTTCCCTCAGACCAAAAAAAACCTCAATGGGCGATGCCTCCAGCGCAGTGTACATGCCCTTTCCATCCTTCAAGCTCCACTCAGAATAGCAAAACTGGCCTGATGCGCTGAAAAGCTTGCTTGAGGGCTTCATGCTGCCCCGTGCGGACACCGAAACGACGCCCTGCTCGGGTGTCATCAGCGTGAGTATGCGGTCGCTTTCCCGCAGTTTCACCTGCTTTAGCACAAGGCCTTTGAGTGTAAATCTCATATTTCTTCCAATCGGCAAAGTGCGCTAAAAATTGGGAGTGGCCACATAGAGGTGATTAAGTTTTTTGCTATATCCGCCCCGCCGAAGGCGGGGCGGATATAGCACCTTCTTCTCGCACTTAACGTATTCTAAATCACCGCTTTTACCCATACCCTAAAAATCACGCTACTTTGTGTAAATTTACGCACAACAGCTGTGCTGTGTCACTTAGCCCCAAAGCCAAGGCTCTTTAGCAAATTATCCTTGTCACGCCAGTTTTCCCGCACCTTCACCCACAGCTTAAAGTTTATTTTCGTGCCCAAAAGCTCCTGCGCATCCTGCCGTGCGCTACTGCCTATCAGCTTTAGCATTGCGCCCTCTTTGCCTATTATTATGCCCTTGTGGCTCTTTTTTTCGCAGTAAATGACAGCGTCAATGTCCACCAGCCTGCCGCCTTTTCTGTCCTTAAAGCTCTCTATTTCCACCGCTGTGCCGTGCGGAATTTCCTCACGTAGGTTCAGCAGTAGCTTTTCCCTCACTATCTCCGCCACAAGCTGTCGCTCCGGCTGGTCGGTGTACACATCGTCCGCAAAATAGTGCGGCCCACTCACCGCATTTTTGCGCAGTGCCTCCATAAGCTGCTCGCATCCCTCGCCCGTGTGCGCGCTCATCACCAGCACCTGCTCAAATACACCCAGCTCCTTTATCTGCTCCACTCGCTTTGCAAGCTCCTCGCCAAGGCGCACCGTGTCCGCCTTGTTCACAGCCGCAATGGCATAGCGTCCTTTAAGCCCCTCGGCCATCTCACGCTCCACCTGCGTAAACTCCCCCGACGGCTCAAACAGCATGAGCACCACATCCCCGTCCGAAACACCCTCCTGCGCTATTTTTTGCATCCTACTTCCCAGCTTTGTCCTTGGCAGGTGTATGCCGGGGGTGTCAAAAAACACAAACTGCACGTTGTTATCCGTGTATATGCCGGTGATGCGGGTGCGGGTAGTCTGCGGCTTTGGGGTGACAATGGCCGCTTTTTCCCCCACAAGGTGGTTTAGCAGGGAGGATTTTCCCACGTTAGGACGTCCTACAATAGTTGTAAATACCGATTGTGTATCTTGCGCTGTCATATGCTTCACCTGTCGGCCTTTCTGTTTTTGTTGAAAGCGAACACAAACCATCCCGATGCGACAAACGAAAGCCCCAGCGGCAAAAGCAGGAGTGGGCGCACGCTGAAAAAGCGGTAAATTTTCACAAATACCTCCACATCCCAAAAAAGCAGCACACCGCAACATGCCGCACCTGCGCAAAACACAAGCACGGCTGCGGCCGCCACGTCCTTTATAAATCCCGCCGCATCGCTGTGCTTTGGGCAAAGCATATCCACTATTCCCTCTATGGCGGTGTTCACAAGCTCCA
This sequence comes from uncultured Oscillospiraceae bacterium, assembly GCA_964370045.1. Lineage (GTDB taxonomy): Bacteria > Bacillota > Clostridia > Oscillospirales > Ruminococcaceae > JAAYCI01. The sequence continues at coordinate 93,564 of CAYJGZ010000008.1, read as the reverse complement.
GCGCAAGCACCCCACATATAGTTAGTACTATAATAGCATATTGTAGCAAAGAAAAATCATAAAACAGCGAAAAAACCAACACATACACCGCCATACAAAGGTGAAAGCGCAGGTTGCGCTCACGCGCTACCGCACGCACCACACCCTTTGCGGCGTATAAAAAACTTTTCAAGAAAGACTTCATGGCTTTACACCACCGAAAATATTTCCACTAAAAGCACGCTTCTACCCAAGCGCAGTGTAGGATACCGTGCGAGGAAGCCCCAACATCACAAGGGCAGATTCCTCCTTTTCTCGCATGTGCACCGCCTGTATTCCGCCACCCTCGTGGTGGTATCCTAAAAGGTGGTACATGGAGTGCACCGTTAAAAAGGCCACCTCTCGTTGCAAAGAATGACCGTATATTTTTGCCTGCTCCACCGCTTTTTCTATGGAGATTACAACATCCCCCAGCATCGCAAGGTTTGTCTCGGGGTTTATATCATAATTACCGTTTTCCCCAAGAGGGAAGCTAAGCACATCAGTAGGGCTTTTTTTATCCCTGAATTGTTCGTTCAAGCGTTCTATTTCGGCATTATCCACAAAGGTAACATTTACTTCAGCCTGCTGCTCAAAATTCTCTATTTCCAAAACAGCGTTGCAACTTCTCCGAATTAAAATGCGAAGACCCGAGGGGATTTTAATCTGCTTTTGCTTGTTTGTGATATGGACTTTATGTGCCATCACTTCACTTCCTTTCCCTGTTTTAAGCAGTGTCTACACACGTTGAAACCATAATGATTTTAAGTAATTTTTTTGTCAGACAAGGCGAAAGACCGATGCACTCCTTTGTGGAATACGAGGTTTGACAGCACAGTATGGCGGAAAAATTACCAAAATCAGACGATTCAACGCTTGTGTAGAGGCTGCTTAGCCTTTATACGAGCGGCATGTTCGTATGCATTTATAATATCCTGCACCAGCTTGTGGCGCACTACATCCTTTGACGAAAACTCCACCTTGGCAACTCCGCTGACATTTTTCAAAACGTGCAAAACATCTATAAGGCCACTCTGCCGCCTGTCCGGCAGGTCTATCTGAGTGATGTCGCCCGTGACCACAACCCTCGAGCCGATGCCCATGCGGGTCAAAAACATCTTCATCTGCTCCTTGCTGGTGTTTTGCGCTTCATCCAATATTATAAACGCATCATCCAGTGTGCGCCCGCGCATATACGCAAGCGGCGCCACCTCTATCACCTGCTTTTCAAGCAGACGCACAGTGCTCTCATTTCCCAGCATATCAAACAGCGCATCGTACAAAGGCCGCAGGTAAGGGTCTACTTTGTTTTGCAAGTCTCCCGGAAGAAAGCCCAGCTTTTCGCCCGCCTCCACAGCGGGACGGGTGAGCACTATTCTTGAAACCTCGTGCGCCTTATACGCCTTTACCGCCATGGCCACCGCAAGGTAGGTCTTTCCCGTACCGGCAGGGCCTACCCCCAGCGTGATAGCATTTTTTTGTATCGCTTTTATGTATGCCGTCTGCCCTAAGGTTTTTGGGCGCACCGGGCGGCCTTTGTCCGTGATAAGCAAAAAGTCGCCCGTAAGCTCCGCCACCTTTTGCTCATTGCCCTCACGAGCGAGCGAAATGCAGTATCTCACCGCCTGTGCGTCCACCGGCAGACCGCCCTTATAAAGCTGAACCATCGCATTTACAGCTTTTACCACCTGCTGTGCATCCGAGGTATCGCCTAATATCTTCACTTGATTGGACCTAAACACCAGCGCAATGCCAAACTCACTTTCGAGTATTTTCAGGTTTTCATCCCTGCTTCCGAATATAGCATGTGCCTCGTCTATACTTTCAAACGTAATAAAACAATCCTCCATACACACCCCTTTGCTCCTAAACACCTGTGTGACTTGTGTACGCAACACAACAAATCTGTTTTGCCACGCTACAATTATATGACTCAAAAACAGCTTTGCTCTGCACCCCATACTTTTGGGCTGTTCCGAACAATGGCGACGAGACATCACCCACTGTATTTATGGTTATTATATCATGAAAATGTGAATTTTTAATAGAAAATTGCAAAAAAACTGACGAAAAACATCACAAATGTTCTTGCGATAGTTGCTATTGTGTCCAAAATGCGCTATACTCTGCATAGGTTCTTGTGCACAATGCTACTCGACAGCATCTTGATGTTGCGTTTATTTTTTATATCCGACTGTGCATATTTTATTCGGAGGTATTTCATCGATGGCAAGCCATATATTGTTCGGCAAAAACATACAGCCCGCCTGTAGCTACTGCCAAAACGGACGTGCCGCTCCCGACAAGTCGATGGTGTTGTGCTCAAAGTACGGCCCCGTGTTTGTGCATTACAGCTGTAAAAAATACATTTACGACCCACTGAAACGCATACCCAAAAAGCCGCCTGCACTTGCCCCTTACTCAAAAGAAGATTTTGAGCTTTGACATAGATTGTGCAAATTCACTCACTAAAGGCTTGACTATTGCGGCAATTTGCCTATAATAGTACAAGGACGTGTTTTGCACATGTCTTGTCACGCTACTGTGGCTCAGGGGTAGAGCAGCTCACTCGTAATGAGCAGGTCGTCGGTTCAAATCCGACCAGTAGCTCCAGTGGAGCAATATGCTTCATACGAAAAAGGCTCACACTTAGGTGTGGGCTTTTTTGTAGTCCGGCTTCTTTATTACCACACACTAACAGGCGTAGTAATGTAATTTAGGGCAAAGACGCCCCTCGCCTGCGGAGGATACTATATACAAGGTGAGAAATCAACACTTTTGTAGACACCCCACGTAAATCGCACATTGCACAATAAATATATATAGTTTATACTATTAAAATATGTATTGTGTATTAACATTTTTTTACAATTCATGATTTTCGCAACACAATCCACAAGGTAGTGAAAACAGTGAAAATTTTTCTAAGGAACAGTTTACTTGCCGTCGCCGTTATGCTCCTGTGCTTTTTATTTGCCGCACAGCCGCCGTTTTTTTTGCGTGAGCAGGCACAAAGAATGCACAGCATGTCCCCGCAGGACATTGGGGTGGACATAATAGATGGCAGCACGGTGCGGCTTGAAAACAAAATAAAGGCAGACGGCCTAACATACAGCTGGCTTATACAAAGCGTCATCAACGACACCCTTGTATACAACGACGAAATGCTTGCCAAGGCGGAAAACGACGTAATCGAGATTTCCTACGAGCAGCTTTGCGACATTTCTTTTCAGGCCATAATCGAGCAGGAGGGCACGCAGTACAAAAGCGACACCTTCCTCCTGCAGGCAAACGGCGAGCTTAGGCGCTCCGCCATAAGCGACGGCGCCGTCACCCCCACCGATGCAAGCATTGCAAGGGATGTCGGCGACATAGTTTCTCTCGCTTATTTGGCGTTTTTACTGCTTACCGTTTTGCTTTACTACCTGCTTCCAAAGCGCACACAGTGGATGGTCTTGCTTTTTGCGAGCAGCCTTTTTTATCTGCTGAGCGGTGTGCAGTACTTTGTGTTTATTGCTTTTTCTTCGGCCGTAGGTTTTTTGCTCGCCAAAAGGATGACCGCAAACCGACAAAAACAGGCGGCCTTTCTCCAAAACACCACCGATGCCTCCCTAAAAGCAATCCGCAAAAAACAGCTGCAAAAGCAAAACAGGCGACTGCTTTTCACTGCGCTTTTGGGCACGCTCGGCGTAATGGCGGTGATTAAATACGCCGCCTTTTTCACCCAGAGCATCAACGCATGGTTTAGCATAGAGCTTCCGCTCGCCTCTTTCATCCTGCCGCTGGGCTTGTCCTTTTACACCTTCATTTTGCTGTCCTATCTCATTGATGTCTACCGTGGCAAATATGCGGCCGAGGGCAATTTTTTCAAGCTTTTCCTCTTCGTTTCCTTTTTCCCCCATGTGTCGCAAGGGCCTATTTCAAGGTTTGATGGTTTGGCGGCGCAGTTTTCAAAAAAGCACTCCTTTTCTTTTGACAATTTGTGCCTATGTGCACAGCACATTCTTTGGGGCTTTTTTGTAAAGCTTGTGCTGGCGGACAGAATCGCCATCTTTGTGAACAGCGTATACGACAGCTACGAGGGGCAAAGCTGGCAGATGCTGCTATTTGCCACACTTGCGTTTTCCGTTCAAATTTACGCCGACTTTTACGGCAGTATGGAAATCGCCATCGGCTCTGCGCAGCTGTTCGGCATAAAGCTCGCCGAAAACTTCATGCGCCCCTACTTTTCCACTAATATGCCCGAGTTTTGGCGGCGCTGGCACATCACGCTGGGCGCATGGTTTCGGGACTACGTTTTTTACCCCATCTCGCTTAGCCGCCCTTTGATGAAGTTCAACGTGTGGGCACGCAAAAAATGGGGCGCAGGTGTATCCCGAGTGCTTTTGGCCGCACCTCCCATTATGGGCGTGTGGGTGCTGACAGGCCTGTGGCACGGCGCTTCGTGGAATTTTGCAGTGTGGGGGCTTTTTCACGGCCTTTTAATTTTGCTCAGCACCGCATTTTCACAGCCGATGCAAAACACGCTGAGAAGGCTACACATTCCCACAAAGTCGGCCGCATATGCGCTGCTGCAAATGGCAAAGGTATTCCTACTGTGCTCGGTGGGACGTGTTTTCTTTAGGTCGGAATCACTGTCGGCGGCCTTCAATATTTTTGGGCGTATAATGACTTTTTCACCACAAAGTGCCACCGCCGACGTTGTGCCGCATAGCTTAGGGCTGACGGACGGCATTGTTTTGCTCGTGGGTCTCATTATGTTTTTGGCAGTGAGCATCACGCAGGAGCGCGGCGGCAGTGTCCGCACAAAAATTGCAGGCATGAGCATCGCCGTAAGGTGGGGTATCTGGATTGTTTTGATACTGGGCACGGTCTTGTTCGGCATCTACGGCCCGGGCACTTCGCCGGTGTTTTTGTATGAGGACTTTTAACTATGAAAAACAACATACTTAGGGCGCTCAGCACAGTTTTGTTTTTTGCTATTGTGCTCACCCTTCTCATGGCAAGCGGCAGAATCGCCATGCCCTCCATCATCACACAAAAGCAAAATCTTCTGCACGATACCACACCGAAAAACAGCGTAGATATAGCGTTTATCGGCAGTAGCACCACATACAGATATTACAGTGTCATGGATATTTGGAACAGCTACGGCATCACCTCCTGCACATATTTCGGGGCTGATTTACCCTTTGAGTTTTCTGTTCCCATGATGGAGTATGTGCAAAGTACGCAGTCGCCACAGCTGTACGTGCTGGACCTTAGAAGTGTTTTGGAGGATGAGTTTCAAATTCGCTATTTCGGCGAGCACGAAACGCCGGTGCACGAAGATGCCTTTGCAAATGCGCTAAACCTGCTGAACAGCCCCCTCAGCCGAGCGTCTGCCGTTTTGGAAAGCTCCTACTTTGAGGGTGAGGAGTACCTGCAAATTTTCAAGCTTTTGTACAATCACGAGGCCTTCAGCGATAGGCTCTATTCGCCCGTCACAAGCCCTTTGTTTTTTCAGGGTGGCCAGCTGATGATGGCATCAATTCGGGATGTGAGTCTTTTGTACGAGGATTTTTCGCAGGTGCAGGAGAGCGAATACACGCTCACGGAGGAAACAAAAACACGTCTTGATGAAGTTTTTGATTATTGCACACAAAACGACCTCAATGTGTACTTCACCTTCACGCCCTATGCGGATGCCGTAAATGTGCAGGATGTAAACATACGGCGTGAAATAGGCGAGTACGTCACACAAAGCGGCTTTGCCTTCACCGACTTTCGCAGTAAATTCGAGCAAATCGGCCTTGAGCCTGCCACCGACTTTTACGACACACGCCATGTGAATGTATTCGGCGCTAAAAAGTACACGCAATTTGCAATGGAGTATTTTTTAGCGGAGTATGAGATTGTACCAAATCACGAGGAGGCTGTTGTGGCACAGTGGCAGGATGAATATGCCCTGTGGAGCGATGCGCTGAGCAGGGCAGTCGCACAAATACACGAAAACACGGAAACATAGGAAGTGTCCAAATGCGGTGATTTATTTGCTATATCCCCCGCCGCAGGCGGGGGATATAGCTCCTTCTTCTTACGCCCAGCGTATTCTAAATCACCTCTATGTGTCCACTCCCGAAATATACATGGGGCAAGTATAACGAGGTGCGTAATAATTTGATGATGCAAGAAAATAAAACGGTACTGCACTCCATTAAGCTACACGCAAAAAACACGCCCGACAAAGTGGCTGTTGCAGATGTAAACACGGCTATTTGCTACGGGGAGTACTGGAACAAAATACAAAGCGCCGCCGATTTTCTAAAAAGCATCGGCACGCAAAAGGGTGAGTATATCCTCATCAAGGCCTCGCAGACCGTAGAGTTTTTGACGCTGTGCCATGCGGTACAGCTAAGCGGCGCTGTCTGTGTGCCTTTAGAGAAAAGCGCAAATGCGGCAAGGGTGCGTGAAATACTGCACGAGACGGGCAGCACAAAGGTATTCGGCGAGGTAGAGGGGCACGCCTGCCACAGCATACAGGCGGCCTTTTGCCACAAAGCACTCAACGCCGATTTCACCCTGCCGTGCGAAGATGACGAGGCAATGGTGCTGTTCACCACCGGCACTACGGGCAAGTCGAAGGGTATTGTCATCGGCTACGGCGCAGAGTATGCCGCAGGTGAAAACGTGATGCTCGGCGTTGAGATGACACAGGACAACGTCGAGATGATTCCAATGCCCATGAACCACTCCTTTAGCCTGCGCCGCTACTTTGCAAACATGCTGTGCGGCGGCAGTGTCGTGCTTGTGGATGGGGTGTTTTTTGTAAAAGTGCTGTTTGAAATGATGCAAAAGCACCGCGTGAGCTCCCTTGCCCTTGCGCCTGCGGCCATGAGCATTATTTTCAAGCTTACGGGGGACAAGCTAACACAATACGCACAACAGCTGCGCTACATTCAGTTTGGCGCAGCGCCCCTGCCCGAGGCGGACAAACAACACTTGTTGCGCCTTTTTCCGAACTTGAGAATGTACAACATCTACGGCTCCACCGAAATGGGCTGTGCGTGCATACTAAACTTCAATTCTTGCGATGACCGCCCGCATTGCATCGGCTACCCCGCCAAAAACGCCACCTTTGCCATTGTGGACGAAAACGGCAGCCCAATGCCCCACGCAACCGCCCAAAAACCGGGGTATTTAGCCTACGGCGGCGCTATGGCGATGAAAGGCTATTTTAAGGATGAATCGCTCACACGCAAAACCCTCGCAGGCGGATATTTGCGCTCGCAGGACCTTGGCTACATGGACGCACAAGGCCGCCTTTACATGCTGGGCAGGGCGGATGACATCATCATAAGCGGCGGCAACAAAATATCCCCTTCGGAGGTGGAGGAGGCGGCAAAAAAGTATGTGGGTGTGCTTGATTGCATCTGCAAGCCCCAAAAGGACGCACTGCTGAGCGCCGTGCCCGTTTTGTATGTTGTGGCAGAGGATAGCCTTGACACCGCACAGCTCGCACAGCATCTTGCAAGCTTGCTTGAGGACTTTAAGCGGCCTCGCAGTATCCACAGGATAAAGCGAGTGCCAAGAACGTACAACGATAAAATTGACAGAAAAGCGGAAGTGATTTTGCTGTAAAGTGCTATACGCCAAGTGCGCGGAGAAAGCGGTATCCCCCGCTTGCGGCAGTGGATACCAAAAAACCAAACCTGCGCTTTTGTTCCGCACTCAAAAAAGCGGAGATTATTTTGTGAACGGAGGGACATTACCCATGAGAGAGCAGGTCATTGAAATTTTGCAAAGCATCCGCCCCGGGGTAAACTACGAGAGCGAAACCGCCCTTGTGGACTGCCGCATTTTGGACTCGCTGTCCATCATTGCGCTGGTGAGCGAGCTGAATTTTACCTTTTCGATAGAAATAGATGTGATGGACTTAGTGCCGCAAAACTTGAACTCGGTAGATGAGATTGTGCATTTGGTAAACAGCTTAAAGTAAAAAAACGTGTGAACACTCATGACGACACTATCTATTAAAACAAGGAAAAACCATGCAGGCTAAAGGCTCAAAAAGCTCGATTATTCATCTTTTCATAGGTCCTTTGCTTTGGGCTTTGTGCGTGTTGTTTTTGCCGCAGGGCTTTTTTGGCACGCTCGAAATGCGTGCGGCCATAGGCACGGTGGCGTGGATGGCATACTGGTGGGTGAGCTCCTGCATCGACTATGCGGTTACGGGCTTTTTGCCCATTGCGCTGAATGCCCTAATCGGCATGAGCCCCATGGCGGATGTTGTGGCGAACTACGCTTCCGAAATCATTATCCTGCTACTGGGTGCCTCCATCCTTGCGGTTTCGTGGGAAATGATAGGGCTGGACAAGCGCATTGCATACACTTTTTTGGCGATGATAGGCTCCTCTCTCACCGCACAGATTACGTTTTGGTTTTTTCTGTCGGTGGTGATGTCTTCCGTACTGCCAAACTCGGTGGTGTGCGCCACCATCACGCCCATTGCGGTGTCCATGCTACGCAACGTCGGCATACAGGACATTCGCCAAAGCAAAAGCGCCTCACTGCTACTTGTGAGCATTGCGTGGGGCACGGGGATTGGCGGGCTTGCCAGCCCCCTCGGCGGCGCTATGAACCTTGTGATTGTGCAGTACATCGAGCAATATACAGGCACAGAGTTCATGTACACCGAGTGGGTGCTCAAGTTTTTGCCCATTATGCTGGTCTTAATAGCCTCAAACCTGCTCTTTATTTTGGCGATAAGGCCCAAGGGCGAGCAGCTAAGCGGTAGCAAAGCCTACTTCACGCAAAAATACAAGGAGCTTGGCAAGGCCACCAAGGCGGAGCTGCTCTGCCTGATGCTGTTTTTGCTTGCCGCTGTTTTGTCGTTCACACGCTCTTTTTACGCCGAGGCCTTGCCGGGGCTAAAGCCTGCCTATGTGTTTATCATCTGCGGCATACTTTCCTTTTTTATAAGAAAGCCATCGGGCGAGCGGCTGATGGCATGGCGTGTGGTGCAAAAGAAAATAGGCTGGGAGCTTATTTTTGTCTACGCAGGCGGCCTTGCCGCAGGCACGCTTATCAACCAAAGCGGTGCGGCCGAGGCCTTGGGAAAGCTGCTTAACACCGCACAAATCCAAAATGAGTTTCTTCTTATTTTAGTGATTTTGGTATCCACTGTTATTTTGTCCGACTTCACCAGCAACACCGCCACGGCGGCCGTTGCCCTGCCCATTGTGCTAAGCCTTACGCTGGGCATGGGCCTAAACCCTATTCCGTATATCTTGGCGGCCACTGTGGGAGTGAACCTATCCTACTGCCTGCCCACCTCCATCAGGGCCATCCCCGTGGGGTACGGCCTTAGCCCCGGGTATATGTTTAAGCATGGCATTAAGCTTACGCTGATTATGCTTGTTTTGATGCCCGCTCTCGTTTGGGCCTTGATGAGATTTTGGCCGTATTTCAGCACGATGGGCGCAAGCGTGCGCTGATAAAGCATCCAATCACACTAAAAAGATTGAAAAAGTATCACTTTATGCTATAATATTATAGTATATGCAGTTCTCCTCTATATAATACACCTTTTGCTACCATTCGGTGTATTTTCACACTTGCATACGACAGGTGCTTAATTAAAACAAGGATGTGTCAACTATGATTAAAAAAAGACTCATACAGGCTCTTTCGTTTGCACTTTTGACGGTGATGGTACTTGCGCTCATGGCAAACAGCTCTTGCGAGCAGGCGGCAGATTCGCTCATGAGCAACTCCTGGGGTACGTCCCATCCCACCTCCTCCATGCAGCAAACGCCCGAGGACTATGTCGACGAATACGATGCACTAAACGATGCCTTTGCCGAAATGGACGACCTGCTCAACAATCTGAAGCTGGCCATTGAGGCGGCAACAGAAGCCACCGAAGACTGTGGCGACATCACCACCAGCATTGCAAATGCCCTTGAAGAGGACGACACCGATGCCGTTGAGCTTCTGTTTTCGGACGGCGAAGAGGTTTTAGAGTTTGCTAACTCCGTTCACACCAGTTTGCTTGATGCCATTGATGCCGTAGAAACACAGCTGACCGAAATTGAGGCCATTATAAAAATTTTGGACGATGCCGGCCAAGACACCGACGCGTATGACACAAAGACTATAGCAGATACGTTGGGTGCGGGCACAACCGCTTCCACCAACCTTTCGACGGCCATGGAAGACTTGGATGATATCCTTGCTAAAGCCCGTGAGCATCTGCTTGGCTTTACCCTTGTCATTTCGCCGAATCCGGGTGGTTCCGGTGCTTTTGGGCACGACATTCTGTTTATAGCGTGGGGAGATGATGCACGCTATGTGCGCCACACGCATGAAATTGACGTGAGAGAACTGTATGTGACGGTCGCAGGTGACAATTTGAGCTACCAATGGTATGCAAACACGGTGAACTTCAACATCGGGGGCAGGCCCATTTCCGGCGCAACGAGTAGGACCTACAAGCCGTCTACGCAAGACCAAGGTATCACCTATTATTACTGTGTGGTGTCTACCCCCAGTGGTTCCTCTGTCCCCTCACCCACCCTCTCGGTGGAGGTGTTTTCGTCTCAGGCAGATTTAAACGCTAGCATTACAGCGCAGACGTACAGCAGGCTATATATGCAAGGGGACACTGTGAATGAAAGTAATTCCCTGTTTATTGAAGCAACGAGCAGTAGCGATAATGTGTACTACCAGTGGTATACCGCTAATAGCGAAGGTGTAGCCCAAACCCTCATTCTAGGTGCCACGCAAAGTCACTTTTTCCCACCCACAGACCAAGTGGGCGAATTTTATTATTTATGTGTGGCGAGTTTCGACACTGGCTACCCCAATCTGGTTTCACACACCGCACAAGTGCAGGTGTTTCCCTACCTTGTCATCACGAGCCAGCCGCAGGGCGCACAATATACACAAGGGGCAACCGCAGCCCCGCTTACCATGGCGGCCGAGGGCGAAAACCTCAGCTACCAGTGGTATACTTATGGCGATGTGCCCGGGGTGGCAAAAACCCCGATAGAGGGCGCAACGGCGGCCAGCTACACACCGCCCACAGACACCCTTGGCACAGTGAGCTACTCCTGCGAAGTGAGCAACATCGTGAACAACATTCGCAATGTGCGTGTCACACAGGTGGTCGACGTGGAGGTTATTGCTGCTACCCAGCCGCTCACGCTTAGCACAAGCGATGCGGATACATACACTTACGACTGGCATGTTACCCCTGCAGCTTTGACAGTTACCGCCGCCGGCGGCACAGGCTCTTACAGCTATCAGTGGTACGAGGATAATGCTTTGATTCCGGGTGCAAACAGTCCCAGCTATACACCCACTGCGCTTGCCGGTGCTCCGGACGTTCCGATAATCAATGAGTATCACTGTGTGGTCACCGACGCAAACGGAGCTACTGCGAATAGCAAGACCATCATATTCAGAAGGATTTAACGTCGATTGGCTTGTGCTACAATCCACCTTAAAATCCGCTTGGATTGATACTGATTAGCGATGCCAAGGACAAAAAACAGTTTACACTACTCGTGTGCACGGTGTTTCTTTTCACCGTGCACATTTGTGTTTTGTGGCAAGTAGTGTGGGCAGAGGGCGAGGGGTGAAAGGGGGCTTACACAAGTAGCGCTTTCTTTACTTCCCTTTGAATTTGCTGTACTATATAATTAACAACAAATCACAACTTACGCGTAATTTATTGCCCACCATAACAACACTGTGTTTCGTATACATTTTGCCACCTCAAAAGAAAGGAAGTAAACCCATGGGAAACTTTTTTGAAGACCCTGCGCAGGCAGACGAAAGACGTGCAAACCAGCTTGAAACATGCCGTGGATGCAAAAAAGTGGTGGATGGCTTTGAGTACGACAGATACGGCGGCTACTGCCAAAAGTGCGGCGAAGCGAACAAAAAGGCAAAAAAGGGCAAGAGAGGTAGCCTGTTTGACTGGTAAAACTTCAATTTTATAGCCCCCACTCTCCAAAACGAGTGGGGGCTATATTTGCACATAGTGGGGTTTCACCCTTAACGCTTATCTAATGCGTAAAGCCGTGCACCTTGTTTTCAGGCTCTGACTCGCCCAAAACGTGCGCCTTGTTCAGCTGTGCTATCGCCTGTTTGAAGTCCTCTGCAAACTCCTGTGCCATGTTCATGCCAAAGTCCGCACGCACAACATAGCGCTGAATGATAACATCCTGCAGGTTTTCGGGCAGTGGATACGCAGGCACCTGCCAGCCTTTCATCTGCAGGCGGTCCGCAAGGTCGTACAGTGTCCAGGGCACGTTTGCGGTGTCTTTTAGGCGGTAGCACACAATGGGCAGGTGCTTTGCCTTGTTCAGCATGTCAAACAGCCCTGTTTTCTCCACTTCATTTGCAAGAAATACCGCCACCTCGTGCGTGCGCTCGTGAATTTCCTTGTAGCCGTTAAAGCCAAAGCGCACAAAGCTGTAATACTGCCCTATAATCTGCGAGGCGGAGCGGCTGAAGTTTATGGCCATTGTGGGCATTTCGCCGCCGAGATAGCTCACCTTAAACACAAGCTCGCTCGGCAGATGCTCGCTATCCCGCCACAGCACCCAGCCTATGCCGGGGTACACAAGGCCGTATTTGTGGCCTGATGTGTTGATGGAAACAACGTTCTCAAGGCGAAAATCCCACTTTAGATGCGGCTGCATAAACGGCGCATACATGCCGCCGGAGGCGCCATCTACATGCAGTGGCACCGAAATTTTTGCAGTCTTGTTGTACTCGCTCAGCACCTTGTCCAGCGCCTCGATGTCATCGTACTCGCCCGTGTATGTTATGCCCAAAATACCCACAACGCCTATGGTGTATTCGTCCATATACTCGGTAAGGCGCTTTGGGTCAAGGCACATGTTTTGCGCATCCATAGGCACTGTGCGCATTTCAATATCCCAGTAGACGCAAAACTTCTCCCAGCACACCTGATAGCCGGAGGAAATCACGAGGTTGGGCATTTTGGCTTTCACGTCAATGCCAAGCTTTGCGGCACGGTTGCGCCAGCGGAATTTCATCGCCATGCCGCCCAGCATACACGCCTCGCTACTGCCCACAGTGCTTGTACCCATGACGTTTTGCTCGGCAGGGGCATTCCACAAATCCGCCAGGATATTCACGCAACGATTTTCCAGCTCTGCGGTGCGTGGGTACTCGCTTTTGTCAATGGCGTTTTTCTCCAGCGTCTCGCCCATAAGGCGAGTGGCTTCCTCCTCCATGTATGTCTGGCAAAACGTCGCCAAATTTTGCCGTGCCACGCCCTCGTCCAGCAGCTCGTCCTTCACAAGCCTGTATGCCACACGAGGCTCTAAAGGCTCTTTTGCAAGATGGTACTTTGGAATGTCCTTGCTCTCTGCTTTTGTTCCGAATATGGGCTTTAGGTAACGCTCGCTGTCATTTCGCTCAAATAACATGTGAAAATCCTCCTAATTGTTTTGTGGCATTGCTTGTGTTTTAGTTTCATCCTCTTTTTTGTGCATGTGGGCCGCTATCACGTGCTCACCTCGGGCAAACAACGGCGCAAACTTGTTTTGCTCGTGGTGCTTTAGGTGAGTGTGCTTGTAGTTTGGGTCGGAATGGTGCTTGCCGTAAAACTGATATATGATAAAAGGCAGGACAAGCACGACAATAAAGCTTATGACAAGTATGCTGATGTAGGTGACGTCCTCCCCTGCCGCTATGGAAGAGGGCGGCACAAAGCTGATGCCCAGCGCAAACAGCGACACAATAAGCCCTGCGAATGAGATAATGTACTTAAAGACTTTGCCGCCGGGAACGTTGTAGCTACGCTGTATATCTTTGCGGCGAATCATGCGAATGTAGGAGATGAACATTAGCACATATCCCACAATGTAAATTACCACCGTGAGCGATATGGCGGTGAGGAAGGAAAGGTTGTTGCCGCCGCCGCCCAGCGTGAGCACAATGGCCCACACCGTGACAACAAGACCCTGCACGAGCACAAGAGGCACAGGTACGTCTTTTTTGTTGGTTTTTGTAAACACTTTAGGCAGTAGCCCCTTTTGCGCCGCCGCAAACATGCCACGAGAGGGGCCCACCACCCAGCTGCTCACCTCCGCAATAACGCCCAGCGCAAGCATACCCGCCACAACGCTTGCCATCCAGCCGAGCGAGGAATCGAAGTGGGTAAACAACGTCTCAAACGTCTGCACAACGCCGGAGGAAAGGCTAAGCTCATTTTGTGGGATAACCGCCGCCACTGTCACGCCGCCTATGGTGTTTAGAACTATGGCAACTACTATCAGGATAATCATCGCAAGCGGATAGTTGCGGTTTGGATTTTGTAGCTCGTTGATGTGCGATGCGGAGGCCTCCACACCCATGTACGCCAGTATGAAGGAGACAAACACCACCAGCGTGGCTACTTTGCTAAAGTCAGGCACAAAGGCGGAGGGGGTGAAGCTTATTTGCAGGGGATTTCCACCCACAATGTACGCAAGCCCAAGGCCGAAAAGTATGATTGCAGGTATCACTATGCCCACAATAAAGCCCACTTTAGCAAGGCGTGCGGTAAAGCGTGTGCCAAAAAGCTGGGAGAATGTCACCACCCAAAAGACGACAAGCACACCTATCAGCTTTATGACAGGGTTTGTGTTCAGCGCATCAAAGTTCAAAACCGAGGCGAGCGCACCGAGGATGAAGTAAATCATGGTGACAAAGCCTACGGTGATTTGAAACCACTGGAAAAAGATGGCCGCGAAGCCAAAGCGCTCGCCCATCATTCCGCCCACCCACGAAAAAATGCCGCCATCTTTCCACTCTTTCACGGTGGCCATTTCTGCCGCACACAGCGCCACCGGCAAAAACCACAAAAGCCCCCCAAGTAGCAAAAAGAACACCAGTTGCAGGCCGCTTGTGGCGAATGTGGGGTACTCGTACACGGTCATTACCATGCTGGCGGTCATTGCAAAGAAGCCAAAAAGGGTAAGGCTTTTCGCAACATTTTTTGAGGCTGTTTTGTCGGTGGTGCTCGCAGTACCGCTTGTAGCAGACACACCCGACGCAGATACTTGTCCGTTATTCATATTGATTCTCCTCTCTTTGATGTACAAGCTATAGCGCAAGTGTTTTGGCTTCATCCTTTCCATATAGAATAAGTACACTTTTGGGGAGTGTCCAAATGCGGTGATTTATTTGCTATATCCCCCGCCTGCGGCGGGGGATATAGCGCCTTCTTCTTACGCCCAGCGTATTCTAAATCACCTCTATGTCTCCACTCCCCACTTTTTTATTTTCACACGTTTAATATGTCTTCCCACTTGCTCTACTACCCACGATTATATTGTGTTGAAAACGTAAAAAAAGGCACATTTTGTTGCAAAAAACGCATTTGTGTACGACACAGTCCGCACCTATTTTCAAATCGAGTGCGTATGATACAAAGTACGACAAAAATCCCCACCCGCAAAAAGCGAGTGAGGCATTTATAAAATTTGTAATTTTTACGCTTTAGTCTTCAAAAAAATGCTGAAATGATGTAAAATATTACTCAGGCTCGGCCAGTACCGCATACAGCCCCGCCGTATCCTCATGCAAAAACTCGGGGCTTACCGCCTGCTCGCCTATGCGCACCTCATAATGTAGATGCGAGCCGGTGGAGTATCCCGTCGTGCCCATGGCGGCGATATGCTCTCCCTTTTGCACCATGTCGTCCACCTGCACAAAAATATCGCTCAGGTGGAAATAAATTGTTTTAAGCCCCCCACCGTGCTCTATTACAAGCGTGTAGCCCGTGGCATCCAGCCAGTCCGCATAGATAACCCTGCCATTATTCGGGGCGTAAATCGGGGTGCCCTCTGCGTTCGCAATGTCCATGCCCCAGTGTGAGCGAGCACTGCTTGGGTCTCCATTGGTTATACGTATTGAACCAAAGTGTGTGGTAATTCTCCCCTCGGCAGGCACTGTAAACGCCCCCTCCCAGTGCATCACCTCATCCGCTACCGGGAACAAACTAAACATGACATTGTTAAATTCCGCCGTTGCTGCATCACTGCTTGCTGTAGAAATTTGCTCGCTGCTCGTGTCTATCGTTAGCTGCTGAATAGGAAAATCAAACTCCTGCACAGATACACTCATATCCCATTCAAGCTCTCCCGCCTGCACTTTTACAGCGTAGTCGCCCACTTCACGGGTGTTGCCAATGGGTATAGCCGCAAGCCATTCACCTTCTCCCATTTGAAGAAAATTAGACATACCAAGGTCTGTTTCAGCCATCGGTGTCACACCATCGGGAATGTCATGCAACCTTATCGCAAATATATCACCCTGCATAAGCGTGGTTGCACTTGTGAAAATTGCAGGCTCGGGCGGCTCTGGCAAAACCGAAAACTCCGCCTGAAAGTAAAATCTTCCATAGCCTTCATCTACACTGCTTCTTGGGCGCTCGCACGTAATGTAAAGCGAATAATCTCCCTCGCTTTGGGTAAGCTCCTCCGTATATTTTCCTGATTCCCCATCAAAAACCAGCGTATTGTCGTGGCTTAATCGTATGTGCGTCTCATATCCTTGAGGGGAATCCAGACCAATTAGTGTGCCATATTCAAATGTACCTAAATTTGTCACGGGCTGCTCCGCCTCACTACTGAAGCTCTTTTCAAGCACGCCAAAAAGCAGGCGCTCGCTCCAAGTATACCCCATCGGGCTAAGCTGTTGCCCCGCAATATTTACCCTAACGCTTGGCACAACCTCCTCTGTTGTGGTATTGTAACTGTAAAGCGCAATTCCCGCAGTGGATAGCCCCAATACCAAAATTAGCGAAACAAAAATAAGAACCGCCTTTTTCATGCAAAACCTCCAAAGTACTCGGTGATGTAAAACACTGTCTTGTATCACAAAGTATACCATGTGCGTAGCCGAATGGAAAGAAACACCATGCACCTTTTTGTGCGCAAGCAAAAAGACCTGCACTTTGCACGGTGCAGGTCATACAAATATAAACACGCTCAACAACGCGCCTTTGAAACCACCATAAATACAGCAGTTTTAACACAATAATGCCTCACACTATCTATAACATTTTCATAACTGCTTTATTCACAGCCATTATCTGCAAAAACAAACTATCCATTTCCTGCACGGGGTTAGATGTAATGTCCATGCTTTTTTTAACAAAACCATCCTGACGCTGTACAGTTTTTTCCGTCGGTGTTTTGCCCAAAAGCTCTGAAAAATTTTGTGATTCCTGCTTTTTCTGTTGTGTTTGTGTTTGAGAATGGCTTTTCGTTCCAAAAGTTATCCTCGGCGTAGCATATACGTTAAACTCCACAGCGTGCACCCCCTTATGTTACTGTCTCAAACATTAGGTAGCATATACCCTTACTGTATATTCGGTATTTACTATAATTTCTTTACTTATTTTGTTCTATTTTGTGTATTTTTTTATTTTTGAAGCTCTAATACCGAATTTTTCACTACCTACTAATTTGTTATTCCTGCTTAGTTGTGTTCCGCTAAGCCTAAGCATGAAAGGGTGAATGGCTATGTCTTTTCCTGTATTGGACAGCGAAAATTTCATATTTTTAGATGGTGCGCTCGGCACTATGCTACAACGCGAGGGACTGCAGGCCGGACAATCACCTGTGGAGTTTTCGCTAAATAATCCGCAAAAACTGCAACAAATACACACTGCATATAAAGAAGCCGGTGCACAAATTTTGTGCACAAACACCTTCAGTGCAAACAAGCACAAGCTTTTAGGCAGTGGCATTTCCTTAGAGCAAGCCATACACTCTGCCGTCACCTGCGCAAAAAAAGCAGCAGGAAATGATTGTGCTGTTGCGCTGGATGTCGGCCCTATTGGCGAGCTGCTCGAGCCGGTGGGAGCGCTCTCATTTGAGGAGGCATATGACATTTTCGCACAGCTCATGGTGCTTGGAGAAAAAGCAGGCGCAGACTGCATCCTCATCGAGACCATGACAGACCTTTACGAGGTGCGTGCCGCCATTCTCGCCGCACGGGAAAACACAGGGCTTCCCATACTTGTATCTATGAGTTTTGAAGCGGATGGACGTACTTTTTCGGGTGTTCCCGTAGAGGCGTTTGCCGCAGCTGCAAGCGGCCTTGGGCCTGTTGCTTTGGGTATCAACTGCTCACTTGGCCCGGTGGAAACAATTCCACTTTTACGGCGCTTGTGCAATTCCACCCACCTTCCCGTATTTGCAAAGCCAAATGCAGGCCTGCCCGACCCCTCAACAGGCAAATATTCACTGTCGGACGAAGAATTTTGTAAGGCAATGTTGCCCTGCGTTGAGATGGGTGTGTCCATGTTTGGTGGGTGCTGTGGCACTACTCCAGATACAATAAAAATGCTATACCAAGAATTTTCAGCGTTAAAACGCAAATTTCGACCTTCATTCACAAAAACGCTGGTGTGCGGCGCTACACACTGTGTGGAGATGGACACTCCCACACCTATCGGCGAGCGCATGAACCCCACCGGGCGCAAACGTTTACAAAAAGCGCTTGCCGAGCAGGACATGTCCTATTTGCAGGCGCTTGCTGTTCAGCAGGAGCAAGAGGGCGCAAAAGTATTAGGATTGAACGTAGGTGCGCCGGGTGTAGACGAAGAATGCCTACTTCCCAAAGCTGTAAAAGCTGTGCAGGCCGTAACAGGTCTGCCCTTACAGCTGGATTCCTCCAACCCCAAGGCACTTGCGGCGGCGTTGCGTATATACAACGGAAAGCCAATACTAAACTCCACCAGCGGTGAAGATGCCAAAATGGCGGAAATTTTACCACTTTGCAAGCTGTACGGCACCGCCCTTGTAGCGCTGACACTCGATGATAGCGGAATACCTCAAACTGCACAGTCACGCTGTGATGTCGCAAGAAAAATATTGCACGAATCACAAAAATACGGAATTTTCAGCCACAATTTATTCGTAGACTGCCTCGCTATGACTGTCGGAGCAGAGCCAAATGCAGCAGAAATAACATTAAAATCCGTGAGCCTTGTAACGAATGATTTAGGCTTAAAGACCATGCTGGGCATAAGCAATGTGAGCTATGGCCTGCCTAATCGCTCGCTGGTAAACCGTGCGTTTCTCGCCATGGCATTGGCCGCAGGGCTGAGCGCTCCCATCATCAACACTTCGGACACAAACATGATGGACATGCTCAACGCCTGCAATTTGCTCACCACAAAGGATACAGGCGCGCTGAATTATTTGAACCAAAATGCGACAGAACGCTCCCGACCCGATGCTTCCCCCACAAAAAAAATACAAGAGCCTCACGGGTTGCGATATGCCATTGAAAACGGCCTTGCGGACGATGCCAGTCGGCTTGCTTCGGAATATTTAGCCGCGAATCCCCAAAAAGGGCTTGAGCTTGTGGGCAGTGAGCTAATCCCCGCACTGGATGCCGTGGGGCGTGATTTTGAGGCAAAGGACATCTTTTTGCCACAGCTACTTGCCGCTGCAACAGCGGCACAGCGTGTTTTTTCTCAGCTCAAGCGCACCATGGGCACTTCAAAAACAAAGGGACCTACCATTGTAGTAGCCACCGTGCATGGTGATATACACGACATCGGCAAGAACATTGCGAAGGTCATGCTGGAAAACTACGGATACAACGTCATCGACCTCGGAAAAAACGTCCCCCCCGAGGAAGTCCTCACCGTCGCACAACAAAGCGGTGCTAAACTTGTAGGGCTATCCGCCCTCATGAGCACCACCCTTCCCGCCATGGCGCAAACGATTGCATTGCTTTGCAAATCTTATCCTGATTGTAAAATCATGGTTGGCGGTGCCGTATTGACAGAGGAGTACTCCGCAGAAATAGGAGCAGACTGCTTTGTGCGAGATGCAATGGCATCGGTGGATTTTGCAAAAAAAGTGTATTCGACAGATTGATTTTGAGACAAACATATTTTCACATATATCACTATGCAAAATACCAATTATATTGTTATTACTATTAAGGAGGCTTTTTTCATGGGCTACATGGAAAGGTATCAATCATGGCTGAACAGCACCGCACTAACATCTTGTGAACGTGCGGAATTACAGGGCATTGCGAATAACCAAAAAGAAATTGAGTCTCGTTTTTTTGCGCCGCTTGCATTTGGTACAGCGGGGCTTCGTGGCACTATGGCGGTAGGGCTTCACCACATGAATATTCACGTAGTACGCTGGGCGACACAGGGATTTTGCAGTGTTATTTCCGCCGAGGGCGATGAGGCAAAACGCCGAGGCATAGCCATAGCGATGGACTGCCGTCTGAACAGCCCCGAATTTTCACGCGCGGCGGCGGAAGTGTGCGCTGCAAATGGCATACATGTGCGTATTTTCACCTCTTTGCGCCCCACACCCGAGCTTAGCTTTGCGGTGCGTGAGTACGGCTGTATCGCCGGCATCAACATCACCGCCAGCCACAACCCCAAGGAGTACAACGGCTACAAAGCCTACTGGGAGGACGGTGCGCAGATTCCGCCCACGCAGGCGGAGCTTATTGCGGCGGAGCTTGCAAAGACTGACATTTTTAATGATGTGCTTACCATGCCATACGAGCAGGCAAAGTCCCAAGGGCTAATCGAGGAATTGGGCGATGAGACGGACAAAAAATTCCTTGAACAGGTATATACCCAAATATATGACAAGGCGGCCGTCGAGGCTGTGGCAGATACCTTCAAAGTGGTGTACACCCCATTTCACGGCTGTGGCTACAAGCTTGTTCCGCAGGCACTGCGCCACCTTGGGCTAAAGCACATCCTCTGCGTGGAGGAGCAGATGGTTATCGACGGCAACTTCCCCACCGTTGCCTCGCCCAACCCCGAAAACCCAGAGGGTTTTTCTCTTGCGGTTGAGCTTGCAAAAAACAACGATGTAAGCCTAATTATTGGCACAGACCCAGACAGCGACCGGGTGGGAATTTTAGTGCGTGACACAGCGGGAGAGTTTCAGGTGCTCACGGGCAACCAAACGGGCGTGCTACTTTTGGACTATCTCATCGCTGCGATGAAGCGTACGGGCAGGCTTCCTAATAATGCGGTAGCGCTGAAAACCATAGTTACCACCGAGATGGCACGAAAGGTAGCGCAGGAAAACGGCATTGTCTGCCACGACACCTTTACGGGCTTTAAGTTTATGGCCGAAAAGAAAAACGCCCTCGAGGACAGCGGCGAGGGCAAGGTGATTTTTTCCTACGAAGAATCGTACGGCTATATGCTGGGGGACTTTGTGCGGGACAAGGACGCTGTTACCGCTTCCATGCTAATCGCAGAGATGGCCGCATGGTACTGCACACAGGGCAAGACGCTTTTTGATGCGATGAACGAGATGTACGAGCGCTACGGTTACTACGCCGAGCAAACGCACAACTTAGTGATGCCGGGTCTTGAGGGGCTTAAGGATATGGCAGCGCTGATGGAAAATCTCAGGGCGAACCCGCCCAAGGAAATCAGCGATGTGTCGGTAGTTACACGCAAAGATTACCTAAGCGGTCAGGCAACAAACTGCGCAAACGGCGATGTGTCGCCCATGGAGCTAAAAGATTCAAACGTACTGCGCTTTGAGCTGAGTGATGAAAGTGTGATCATTGTGCGCCCCTCCGGCACTGAGCCAAAGGTAAAGGTGTATGTGCTGTGCCGTGGCGAAAGCAAGGCCGATGGTGCGGACAAGCTAAAGCGTTACGCCGAGTGGGCAAAGAGCTTAATCTCTTAAACTTTAATTGTGAAAGTTGCACGTTTTTTTCTATTCTGACAGCAATAAAAACACCAAAACCGCAGCGTTGCCAGAAAAGTTTGGCATTACTGCGGTTTTGTTTTGCATAAACAACAATATTCTATTTAATACCAAAACATCCTTACAGCTCTGATTTTTCAGGGTTATATATTCCCTTTGTGCGGTCAAAAATATCCAAGCCCTGCTCATTCAGCCAGTAGGGAACGTCGATAAAACACCAGTTTTCAGAAATTTTACCATCCTTCACATAGTAAATATCTATGTCGCCGCGCATGTGGATGTTTTTCCTGCCCCCTGGTAGGCCCAAGTATCCGCCAGTGGGGTTTGTTTGCAGACTGGTGAAGAAACAAGCAAATGCCCCCTCCGCAAAGTAGGAGTGGATTTCATTTGTCACACAGCTGGGCATGTGGTCGCAAAATGGGTGATGGTGCTGGCGCTGATAGCCTTTGATGGTATATCCCGCCCCCTCACCGCACGGCCCGTACCAGGTCATATCCTCCGCCCATGTGCGCTTTAAGACTTTGTACGTCTCCTCCTTGCTGGTGATGTTCTGTTCAAACACCACCTGTAGCTCGTCAATCATCTGCTCCACTACCTGCATCGTTTTTTTGCTATCCTCGGGCGAAGCGTCCTCAAATAGCAGGCCGTTGTGGTCTCGAGGGCCCGGGTAAACAAAATAGTTTCCCGTCATTGGCGCAAGCGGATACACCCCCGCTTCCATCATAAATCCAATTAAATCCACAAACATTGCGGTGTGCGTAATCTTGCCGTTTTCCACGCAACAGTACTCGGCATACTGCAAATGCTGCATCTTATATGTGGGGCGTATACCCAAAAACTCTTCGTTGAACAGTCCCACCATCTGCCCCATGCTCATGACCCACGTTTTGTTATCCTTTGCAACACCCGCAATAAAAACATCCTGCCTGCGTTGCATATAGCAAAGCGCTGTTTTTAGCGGTGTCCAAAACACCTGTGCCACCGCATCTCCTCCCTTTTTGTCCAAAAAGGGGTACACACCCTCCCAGTAATAGTCGGGCGAGACATACTTTGCCAAAACATCGCTTGCATCTTTTGGCTCACACTTTTCCATGTCTGCAAAATAATTACGCACCAATGTTTTTTCTTCGCTAAAACCCTTGAAGTCTGCCATATTGTTTCACCTCTGAGTTTTGTTTGTGTTCAATTAAGGGGCTCTGCCTGACAGCTGCTTGGATGCAGCTGTCAAAACACCCCTACCCTTTTTACTTATTTACACATGGCATTGCACAATGTGGCTTTACTTCAGCACCTGCTTGTACACACGGATGAAGTTTTGTCCTAAAATTTTCTCAATGTCACCGGTAGACAGGCCGTGCTTCTCCAGCGCCGGGATGATTTCGCCGAATGTCCAGTGGTTCGTAGCGCCTTCGATGAAGTCATTTTTGCGCTTGCCGTACCAAATACCCTCGATGTAGCCGGGGTACTTTTCACTTTGTGCGGGTGTTTGGTAGTCCATCTCGTGGTTTGGCCCAAGGTGGGCATATCCCTGCAACACCGAGCGGTCCACAGGCGTTTGGAACGAGCCAAACTCAGGCCCCAGCGCAAGATGCTCTACACCCACAAGCTTAATAATATGGTCCACATGAAGCAGCAAATCTTCAACAGCAGGAGCCTGCTTTGAGCTGTTCACCAGCGCCGCCCAGAAGGAAAGCGCTACAACACCGCCGCTTTTCGCAATAGCCTTTATGCGCTCATCGCTAATGTTTCGAGGAAAGTCGCAGATGGCAGTGCAACAGCTGTGCGAGTCAATCACAGGGTTTTTGGTAAGCTCGACGAGGTCGTAAAAGCCGTAATCCGAAAGCTGTGCTGTATCCAGCACAATGCCAAGGCGGTCACACTCGGCTATCACCTCACGCCCAAATCCGGTTATTTTACCCTCGGAGATGCTCTGCCCAACGCCATCGGCTAAGCGGTTTCTCCCATTTGTGGTAAGCTGTACACCACGAAGCCCCATTCTAAAGAGTGAGCGCAGGCTGGAAAGCGTGCTGTAACACTGCTTTCCCTGCAAGGCTATGCCGCCGTTCAGCGTGCACAGTATCGCAATCTTACCCTCCTTAATGCACTCATCTATGTCGCTTGGGTGCATTACAATTCTAAAGCTGTCACACCCGTGCTCAAGCTCAGTGTGCAGCATATCCATTTTTTTCAGTGTGTCCCACAGAAAATACCTGTCTGTATTGCTGTACATCACTGTGGTAGTGTGCTCGTTTCCTACCACCAAATTCAGCATATTTACACCCGACTTTTCAAAAATCGGCTTGTACCACGCATCAAAAGCGGAGAACTTTCCGGCCAAAATGTCCTGCTCGTTCTCAAAGAATTTTATGATGTAATCCTCCATAATCTCATGGTGAGCATCACAAAATGCCGCATACTTTTTATTTTCAGCCATTGTTTATATCCCCCCTATTCCTAATCCAACACCGTGCGGTAAAAACGCATGAGATTGCCGCCCAGTATGTTTATTATCTCGGTATCGCTGTAGCCGTGCTTCACAAAGTACTCCGCCAAAATGTACGCTTCATCCAGCTTGTTGGGGTCGTTCAGCATGTGGTCGCCCGTTATGATGCCTGTGTAAAATCCCTCAATGCTGCCGGGGAAGGGGCACATTGCCCTGTGTACGTTGTGAATATGGGGGTAGTTATCAAAATCAAGCCCAATGCAAACGTGCTCAGGCCCGATTAGGTTTGCGATGTGGTCAATGTGCTTCATGGCATAGTCCCATGTTACCACCTCGCCCGTCTCCTGTGTGCCCACCTTTATGTCGGTTTTCACCATCTCTATGCCTATGAGCCCGCCATTTTTACCTATGGCTTTTATCTGTTCGTCGTCCAGGTTGCAGTCGTTTGGCGATACAGCCTGCACACCCACATGGGAGGATATTACCGGCTTTTCAGAGGCCTCAATGCACGCAAGGTATGGCTTTTGCGGGATGTGGCTAAGGTCAATAACACAACCAAGGCGGTTCATCTCTCGAATGATTTTTTGCCCATAGGTGGTGATGCCTGCGTTTGCAATCATCTCGCCCACGCCGTCCACAAACTGGGTGCGCGCCGAGCCGCTAAGGCAGAACATCCGCACGCCCAAATCCACAAACGTCTGAAGCATTACAAGGCTTTCCTCGCCCGGGCGTCCTTCCAGCGCACGTGTGCCCTCGGTTGCCATCATTATAGCAATTTTCCCGTCGTTGTAACAGTCCACTATATCCTGATAGCTCGTCACAAGGCGGCCGTGCTTGCTGAGCTTTAAGTCCTGCTTGAGCGCCTGAATCTGCTCAAAGGAGCCAAACTCAAGATAATCCGTCATGTTGCACACACAAGGGGAATCCATTCCAACACTGGTGCAAATCATATCTATGCCGCCACGACGCAGCTCATCCGCAAAGAACCTGTCAAAAATATTCACTTCACCGTAGGCCAAAAGCAAC
The DNA here is from genome assembly GCA_964370045.1 of uncultured Oscillospiraceae bacterium. Lineage (GTDB taxonomy): Bacteria > Bacillota > Clostridia > Oscillospirales > Ruminococcaceae > JAAYCI01. The sequence continues at coordinate 68,340 of CAYJGZ010000008.1, read as the reverse complement.
ATAAACTCAAACATCATATGGTTGTGGTTATCTATATAGATATTTTCGTTAATAAGCTTTTGCGCACGTTCGCTCATTTCAAGGCGTTTTTTCTTTATTAGCCCCTGCTGTACTGTTTGCATGACTTATCAATCCTTTCTTTGTGAGTGCTCACTTTTTGTTAAATCCTTAAAATAGCGGTGCACAAACAACACTGTGCACCGCTACTGATAACTTGTATATGTCCTTTATAAAACCCTACAACAGATAGAACAGACCCAGCACAACAAACTGGAAGAAGAAGAAACCTAAAAGAATAAGCGAAGATTTCTGCACCTTGCCGGGGAGAATGCACACGCCGTCCTCGTATGCGCGGTCTTCTTTTATCAGCTGTGCACGCTGGCCTCTCATCGTGAGCTCGGGCATATCCTCAGCCTTGGATTTTTCGCCCAAAATCGCACTGACAATAAGCGCAACCACTATGGTAACAATCATGGCTGCCGGGCACACCCAGCCCCAGTTCACATACTCTGCGGCAAAATTTGAAAGTAGGAATGCCACCACAGCACCTGCAACAAAGCCGGAGGTCACGCCTATTGTGCCAACTTTCTTAAAGAACATTCCAAGCACAAACGTGCCTAAGATAGAACCTGATACATATGACGCAAACATACCTATCATCGCAATTAGCGAGGCGGATGCACCGCTGTATCCGAAGTATGTGAAGATGCCCATGCCAATGCCGAATATGAGAATTAGCACACGAGCGTACTTAACATTAAGGTCTTTCTTTTTAGTGATAGGCTCATAGATGTCCTTCATGAATACTGTGGACATGGAGTTGAGCAGTGAGTCCACGCCGCCCATGGTGCCTGCCACAATGGCCGCCACCACAAGACCAAACAGACCTGCGGGCATATGCTCTATAAGGAAGGTTATGAACAAATCGTTGTCGCTCTCGAACACTCTTCCTTGGTAGAAACCGAAAAGCACAAGACCTATCAGCATCATAACCATCATCTGAGTGTTGTAGATACATCCGCCGAGGTTTAAGCTCTTGCGCATGTTCTTGATGTCCTTTGTGGAGAGCAGACGCTGCAGCTGCGATTGGTCGCAAGCATAGTACTGTACGTGCAGGAATACAAAGCCGAATACAGCCACCCACACGCCGCTGTCTGTTGCAAACGAAAAATCGAAGTTAAGTGCTTGGAACTTGCCTGCCTCAATAGCCGCCTGGAAGGAACCACCAAAGCCTGTGCCCATGCTTGTCATCGCAATGACGAAAACAGCGATGATACCCAGCCACAGCACTACCATCTGCACACAGTCGGTAGCGATAACAGCTTTTAGGCCGCCCGCCATGGTATACACAATAACCAGCACCAAAAGCAGTAGAATTATAAGTTCTTGACCCCATCCGGTGATTTCGTGCAGCACCATTGTGGGGGCAATGAGGAATGCACCTGCCGTGGCAAGACACATCCACAAAAATCCTACGGCACAAAGCAGGCGAGGCACAGGGCCAAAGCGCTTGCCTATATATTGATATACCGATGTTATCTTTAGGTTGAAAAGGAACGGAACAAAAACAATGCTACATATAAACATCGCAAGTGGAATGTTTATGTTAATCATGAACGCACTAAGTCCATAGTTGTACGCCCATCCGGGTGCACTTATGAGCGTTGTGCCGCCCACCATTGTTGCCACAACAGACAGTGCCACCGGCCAAAACGGCATGGACCTTCCTGCCAAGAAAAAGTCGTCCGCTTTGCTTTGTCCGCGTCCTGCAAAGAAAGAAATAGCCATAACTATGCCGAAATAAATAACCAAAACAACAATATCTAACGCTTGCATAACAAAAAACTCCCCTCATTTGGTTTTCAAAGACATCTGAAAAAGCATGAACTTTTCATCCTCTAACATGCTTTCACCCATCTCTTTACTCATTAAGACCAATACTCAGACGCCCCTCCTCCCCAATACTTTAGGATTGCTATTCTTTTGAGCAAACTGTTTTTGCACAAAATGACAGCGTTATCATTTGTGCAAAAACAACATCCTTTGTACCTACACCGCCTGTCACACCGTCAGGGTGCACCTTGTACAAAAAACATCGAGCAAAAAACGTGTACATTTACATTTTGAGCATCAAATTTTCACACACCTGACACATTAGGTCAATTATCCTGCTTTTTTGCTTTTTTTTCAATAGTAATTGCTTACAAAAAAAATGTCAGATTATTATCTAAGCTTACAATTTTTTCGATAAATAGACATTTTTGTGCGCCTCTCGCCGACATTTACAATTTTCATCCTTTTTGTCATGCACAGGGCATTGAGTTGTTCTGCAAAAAAATACCGCATGACTTCAGCGTATAGTTTTCATCGCCGAAATCACACAGCATTTTACATTTATTATGGCACACGGCGCGCGCACATCGCAGGCGCTAAAACCTTTCCAATATCATCTGAACATACGGGAGCTTTTCAAAGCCAAAGCGCTCATATAAGGCGATAGCCCGTGGATTTTGTGGTGACACCTCCAGCCGAATACGTGCCGCCTTACCCTCATACTCTTCTTTTATATAGTCCAGAACACCACTTCCCAAGCCCTGCTCTCGATACTCGGGGCATATGTACACCTCCTCAAGATGCACAACGCTCCCCCCTGCCTCTGTGGAGTAGCTGAATGTCAGCGTGCAAAAGCCTGCGTTCTCTCCGTCCACCTCAATTAGCATTCCACGTAACCTGTGACTACCGCCGCTACACATTTCATCAAACGCATCCGTAAAGTTTTTTACAGGAATAGGCTGTAACACCCCGGGAGAGTTATAAAACGCATCCACCATGCCAAGCACCGCTTCACGGTCAGACACCTCAAAATTTCGTATTTTCATTTCCATATTGCGGCTCCTTTACTATTTTTTATACTCTGAGAATATAAATCATTCAGCCTGATTAGGGATAATTAGCACTAACTAAAAATTTGTGCGGCAATACACAAGGCTACCCTGCACGAAACACCCACATAAACATTATCGCAAGCACCTCACGCATAGTGTTCGGAATATACGTTGATACGTTCATGCTGGCCGGTAGCGTACGCACGTCCTCAAAGCCTGCCTTGTGTGCGTACTGCCCTGCTCGGTAGCAGTGAAATGAATTTGTCACCACCGCCACAGGCTCGGTTGCGCCTATGCCCGCCTGCGCCAGTAGCCCCTTTGCAAATATCAGGTTTTCCTCCGTGCTTACGCTTTTATCCTCCACTATTATGGCCTCTTCGGGCACGCCCTGTTCTATCAGCCACCGCTGCATAGCCAGCGCTTCGGGGATTTGCTCATGTGGGCCCTGCCCTCCCGTCACCACTATCATTGCGTCGGTATTTTGCTCCCACAGCTCCATAGCCGCCGCAAGCCGTCTGCGCAAAAGGTCGCCCACCTCTTCGCCGCGAAGGCCTGCGCCCAGCACGATAATCGCCCGCTCATCCCCCTTGGCATTGTTTGCATAGCCGCTTGTCGCCACAAAAATGAACATACCCATAAAAGCGGCAATCGCCACCCATATGGCATATTTTATCACCTGCCCAAAGCCTTGTGCAAGGAAAGCATCTATTGGGCTCATGAATATGGCATACAGCACCAAAACAGCACTTACCGCCCACATTATCAGCGTTCCTGCGTTGTAGTTTGTCCTTAACGTGATAACAAGACTATTACAAACAAACAGCGCCGCAAGCACCCATATAATACTTAATTTTACCATGTATAATCCTTTAACTTAAAAAACCGCAAGCAAGATTTTTAAGTCTAAATTTTGTTTAGCAAGGCAGAGCAACAAGGAATGCCTTGTCTTTTCCGATTGACGCTAACGAAAATAGCCGGAATTTATGCCGAATAGCTGTTACAGCGTTCGCCTTAAAGAGCTATGTATAATTGTATCAGTTGTCTTGCTCAAACGCAAGCGTGCTAAATAGTAGGTGTATAAGCAATAAAGTTGCTTTCTTTTTTGGCATATTCCCCCTGCTGTAGGCGTGGAGCATATATAGCATCTCTTTCACGGAAAGTGTATAATTTGTGGCAAAAAGCTTTCTTCACAAAAATTACACTTTGTGGCGGATAAAATCCTGCTTTTCCACTTTAACTTTTATCTGTTTTAAGCTATAATATTTTTTATTGAACCTACTTTTGAAAGGATGGTATTTGTATATGGAAAGAAAAGGCAATCTTGGCATTTCTTTAGCGTTTTATCCTGTCGTAGCGTTTTTGCTCGCAATTTTCGGTCAGTGGTTGATGTGCCTGCTCGTTCTGGGGCTTGTTATGATAGTTGAAAAGGACGAATGGGCAACACGCCAGTGTATGCAGGCGTTCTTCCTCAGCTTCATTGCAATGATAGCACACGTCATTATAGGGTTTTTCGGTGGCATAGACAGCATCATTTCGGGCTTCCTTCCTTTCAATCTCACAGGTATATTCTCCATAGTTTATGTTGCTATTGAGTTTATTATATATGTACCTGTGTTTGTTTTTGCGCTTATCGGCCTTCTGAATGTCGCAAAGGGGAAAGAGGCGAATGTCCCTCTAATTTCCGGGTTTGCATATAAGGCGTACGGCAAAACTTCGCCCAAGCGCACATACAACGCCCCCAACGGTAACTACTACCAACAACCGATGGGGCAACCTTATATGGGTCAGCAGGGTGCTCCCATGCCACAGCAGGGTGCTCCCATGCCACAGCAGGGTGCTCCTATGCCACAGCAGGGTACTCCTATGCCACAGCAGGGTGCTCCTATGCCACAGCAGGGTGCTCCCATGCCACAGCAGGGTGCTCCCATGCCACCACAGGGTGCTCCTGCACAAAACCCTTTCATTGTAGGTGATACTACAAAATAGAGCCATGTGGCAGTTTGTCATGTGTCTATTCCACATTTACAACACACATTTAACAAACAAACCCCTCGAACACATCGAGGGGTTTGTTGTTTCTGCTAAAAAAAATTCTACTTCCTATTTGCTTTTCGCCCAAAAAGCCGCTGGAAAAATCCACGCTTTTTTTGCACTCTGTGCACAACTGCGGGTGCAGCGCTTGCACTTTGGGTATCAAGCTGATTTACTGATTGCCCTACAGCGAGAGGCTTTGGCGCAGGTGGTGCATATAATAGCTGTATCTTATCCGCAAAGTACTCATAAGTTTTTAGGTGGGAGTTTATCTTTTCCCCTCCCTGCTCTTCGCTTATTTTCACATAATTTCCGTCGGGCCGCATCACGCTTGTGTTTGTGTTATCTTTCAGCTGAATGCTCAAAACATCCCACAGCATCTGCTTTATATCCTCGTCATCTATGCGCACGCCTACCTCCACACGTCGCTCGGTGTTGCGTGTAAGAAAATCACCCGATGCAATGTACATTCTCATGCGCTCGCCCGTGCCGAACGTATAAATGCGGGCGTGTTCCAAATACCGTCCCACTATACTCTGCACTCTTATGTTATCCGAAAGCCCCGGCACGCCCGCCTTTAGACAGCAAATACCTCGCACTATCATCGTAATTTTCACATTTGCCTGGGAGGCTTTGCTAAGCATCTCTATCATGTTTTTGTCCGAAATAGAGTTGCACTTAAAGAGTATTTGCCCGTCCCCATGTTCTTTTTGGCGCTTAATCTCCGTTTGCATCTCCTGAATAAACACACTTTTGAACTTCATCGGCGCAACAACAAGCCTATCCACGTGATATGTCAGCTGTTCCATCGCTAAATCGTTAAAAACCGCACTCACTTCCTCCCCTATTTCGGGGTTGACTGTGAGGTAGTTAATATCCGTGTAAAGCTCGCTCGTTTTCTCGTTGTAGTTGCCCGTGCCAATGGCCGACATGTACTCAAAATGGTCGTTCTTACGTCGGGTTATAAGCAAAAGCTTTGAGTGCACCTTGTAGTCGGCAAAGCCATAAATCACGGTGCAACCTGCCTGCTCAAGCTGACGTGACCACGCAATATTATTCTGCTCGTCAAAGCGCGCTCGCAGCTCCACAATGCTTACTACTTCCTTGCCGTTTTCCGCCGCCGCAATGAGCGCCTCTATTATCTTGGAGTCGCTGGCAACACGATACAACGTCATTTTAATGGAAATAACGTCAGGGTCAACCGCCGCCTGGAACAGCAGGTTCAAAAAGGGACGCATTGTTTGATACGGAAAATAGACAAGCACATCCTTTTGTTGTACCTGCTTGTACAGGTCGAAATTGACATCCGGCTGAATCGGGCGAATAGTTGGGTAAAACAACTGTGCATCATTATTTCTATGCAAACGAGCGGAAAGCTTGTACATATATGAAAGCTCCAGCGGTGCTGACTGAAATATTACCTGCCCGTGTGGAAGCACAAGCTTTTCAAGCAGATACTTTTGGATATTGCTCGACACTTCGCCAAAAAACTGCAGACGTGCCGCCGCCTGCTTTCTGCGCTTTTTCAGTAGCTCGCTCATTATCGCACGGTAGTCCACATCATGCTCGAGCATACTTTCTTCCATGTTGAGGTCCGCATTTCGGGTAACACGAAAAAGGCACTTAGACTGCACGTCCATGCCGTTAAACGCCGTGGAGGCAAAGTGTAAAATCAGTTCCTCCACCAGTGCGAACTCCTGCTGTCCATCCTCTTTTTCAACAAATATCAGCCGCTCAAACTGATTGCTCACGGGGATAAGCCCAAAGACAGGTGTGCCATTTTTCTTTTCAGTAAGAAACGCACCTACATAAATTTCCATATTGCGCAAAAACGGAAACGGATGCCTTTTATCCACGATTTGCGGCGAGAGCACCGGCAACATTTCCCTTGAAAAATACTTTTTCCAAAACTGCTGCTGTGGCTTTTCAATTTGTGAAAAATTCACCTTATTCATACCCTGCGCCACAAGGCTTGCGTGGAGCGTGTTCACAGCATCATCGCATTGTAGCTGTAGCTCGGCAACTTTGGGCATAATTGCATCTATTTGCTGCTGTGCGGACATTTTCGTTTTGTTTTCGTATATCTCTTTTTTCAAAAGCGTTTGGTCATATAGCGAGCCCACACGTATCATAAAAAACTCATCGAGGTTGCTGGTATAAATGGCCGTAAACTTTAGCCTTTCCCCCAGCGGGGTCGCATCTTCGCTTGCCAGCGCCAAAACACGTCTGTTAAAATCAAGCCAGCTAAGCTCTCTGTTTATAAAAAGTGCATCATTGCTTATGTCAGCCATTCTCCTGCCTCCAATGCCGATTTTATTTTATCATCGAGTATCCACTTTTTACGTACTTCCCACAAATACCTACGACATTATGCCTAAAAAGAAATAAGCGGCTCGAGGTCTTTTAGCGTCTCGGGCCCTATTCCGGGCACACTTAACAAGTCCTCCAAAACCGCAAACTCACCGTGTAGCTCTCTGTACTCTATAATCTTCAGCGCCTTTGTGCTTCCTATACCGGGTAGCAGGCTAAGCTCTTCCATCGGCGCTGTGTTTACATTCACCGTGTCGGATGCCACCTCGAAAAAAGGCGCTGTACTTTCAGGCTGATAGCTTTGCTGTAAAAGCGGCGGATACCACAGCAGCGCAGACACTGTCACCGAAACAAGACACACAAAGAGCAGTATCCACATTATTTTGTCTCTAAAATATGCACGAATTATCTTTTTCTGCTGTGTGCCTTCTTTTGTTTTTAATAAACTTTTCTTACCAAACATGTTCTTGTGGCGCATACGTTCTGATAAGCTCATATAAAAACTGTGCTACTCCCACATTGTCGTTGGTGTCCAGCACACGGCTCACCTGCTCGCGTATCTCCTGCGGTGCGTTGCCCATCGCCAGCGAGTGACCCGCTCTTTTCAGCATATCAACGTCATTAAAATAGTCCCCTATGGCAAAAGTATTGCGCATGTTTACGCCCAGCATGTCGCACAGCGTGTTCAGCGCACTGCCTTTGGACACACCTTTTGGCATCACTTCAAGGTACATCTGCGAGGTCGGAACAAAATAAATGCCCGGATAGGTGCGCTGAGCCACAAACTTGCCCACCTCCAGCAGTACCTCAGGTGGCGCCGCAAACAAGATTTTCAGCCACTCCTGCGGCAAATCTTCCACCGGGCGGAAAAAGCAAGTCATCTTTTCGTCACGTATCAGCCCCTGCAATGTGTCCGACTCTGCCACCTGATACAGCCTAAAATCGCCGCCATAAACCATCGCCCCAATACCTTGAAACGCTCCTAAAACATCCTTTAGCGCCGCACGTGCGCCAAGCGGAGAAAGTATAGATGCGCTGGCTGCATCCTTTTTATCAAAGTCGTAAATCACCGTACCACCGCAGGTAATGGCTGGCTCTATCAGCTGTGTGAGCTGTGGGTACATCTCTATGGACAGGTGTGTGCGGCCTGTGGCCACCGTAAAGTGACCCCCAAGCGCACGAAACAACCGCACCGTTTCCACAGTTGCGGGGTGCAGTTGCTTATTCGTGTTTAGCAGTGTGCCATCCATATCGGATACCACCAAAATATCCGAGATAGTTATGCTCATACCCGCTTATCCTCCGCTGTTTTTCCCCCATGTTCCTGCTGAAATCTTAGCCAAAAAATCCGTAAAGTATTCGGGCAATTCGCTCTCAAAAGACAGCTGCTCTCCCGAAATCGGATGAACAAACCCAAGCCTGCCCGCATGTAAGCACTGCCCACGTAGGCTTTTGATTAGCTTGCTCGGGCCATACACCACATCCCCTGCCAAAGGATGGGATATGTGCGCCATGTGCACCCTTATTTGGTGCGTCCTGCCTGTTTGTAAGCGCAATTTCAAAAGTGTAAATTTTTCAAATTGCTCCACAACAGAATAGTGCGTGACAGCAGTTTTTGAATTATAATAAGAAACTGCCATCTTTTTTCTGTCATTCCTGCTGCGTCCGATAGGCTCATCCACGCATCCCTCTGTCTGCCTGAAGCGCCCATGAGCAACCGCATAGTACACTCTGTCTATGCTATGCGCTTCAAACTGCACCGCCAGCCCCTTGTGCGCTGCATCGCTTTTGGCTACCACCAAAAGTCCGCTTGTATCCTTGTCAATCCTGTGCACAATCCCGGGGCGAAGCTCTCCGCCAATTCCCGAAAGCTGCCCCTCGCAGTGGTGCATAAGCGCATTAACCAGCGTACCATCGGGGTTTCCGGCCGCAGGATGTACCACAATTCCCTTTGGCTTATCCACTACCAAAAGGTGCGCATCCTCGTACACAACACACAGCGGAATATCCTGTGCATGTATAGACACCTCCTGCGGCGGCGGTATGCACACCGACAGGACATCTCCACAAAGCACAACATGGCTCTTAGCGGGCTTCTTGCCGTTCACGAGCACATTTCCCTGCGCTATGAGCTGTTGCGCCATCGCTCTTGAAAGCATTGCCTCCCCGGAAACCAAGCGGTCTATGCGCATTCCTGACAAATCTTCAGGCACTACCAGCTCTATTTTATGTGCTTCATGCTTCATCTGTGTTTTTTGTTGTCGCTTGGTCTGCGTTACCATTCGGCTCAGGTACTTCGGAGGCTTCTTTCAAGTCCGACGACTGCGCCGTAGGCATCATATGCTCCGCACTTTGCAGTGCATCGGAGGTTTTCTCCTGCTTTTTTGTGCGCATCTCCGAGCGAAATACGGTTATCACCAAAAGCGCAAACCCGAAAGTGACAAGCATATCCGCAAAGTTGAATATCGCAAAGTTAAAAAACAAAAAGCTGATGTAATCCACCACATACTGGTTCACTATTCTGTCTATCAGGTTGCCCACGCCACCCGCAAATATCATCACGATGGCTATGTGCTCCATGCGGTTTTTAGGTCGCCTAAAGATAAGAATGTACAGTGCCACCAGCAGTGCAAGCGCAGTTATAACAATAAGAAAGGTTTGTTTTCCCTGAAATATACCGAAAGCTGCACCACTATTTTCAAAATAGCGAAACTCAAGTATCCCGGGTATAACCGTTACCGCACCGACGGGCGCTAAGTACTGCACCGCAAGCACCTTGAACAGTTGGTCCAAACCTATGAGCGCTGCGGCTGAAATAAACGTCAAAAGCAATTCTATGTTCTCCAATACAAATTAGTGAGCCGGCACAGCATAATGCCGCAACGAATGTACATCCACAAAATAGCAATATACGCACGAAAAAGTATTTAATTCTGCATTTTTATGCTATACCTGCATCTGTGCAATTACTTCAGCACAGCGTGCGCAGATTGTAGTGTGGTTTTCGTCTGCGCCTACGTCCGTGCGGTACTGCCAACACCGCTCGCACTTTTCGCCCTCGGCAGCGCGCACCAGCACCTTCAGGCCCTCAACCTCGCCTGCCTCACCTACGCCCTCACGCTCCAAAAGCACCTGCGACACAATGAAAATATCCGCAAGCTGTGGCAGTACTCCCTTCACAAAGGAGAACAGCTCATCCTCACAGCTCAGCACAACGGCGGCTTCCAGCGAAGAGCCAATCATTTTTTCCGCACGTGCGCTCTCCAGCGCTTTTTTCACATCCGAGTTAATGGCGATAATCTTGTCCCACTTTTCCTGCTCGCTTGCAGGTAGCGTGTACTGTCCCGCCTTTGGTATGTCGTGCATCACGGCATACTTCTTTTTGCCCGAAAACTCAGGCACAAACTCCCAAATTTCCTGCGATGTAAAGCTTAAAATCGGAGTAAGCAGTTGCGTTACAGCCATCAAAATCTTGAACATAACAGTCTGTGCTGCACGGCGTAGTTTGCCCTCTTTCAGCGTGATATACAGGCGGTCTTTTATTATGTCAAGGTAAAAATTAGACATCTCTACGACACAAAAACGGTGGATATTATGGTACACCCTATGAAAATCATAATTGTCGTAGCCCTGCTGTGCTATTATTAGCAGTTTATCCAGCTCAGACAGCGCCCATCTGTCAAGCTCTGTAAGTTCACTATCCTGAACCACATCTGTATCAGGGCAGAAATCACTAATATTGCCAAGTATAAAACGTGCTGTATTGCGAATCTTGCGATACGCCTCGCTCAACTGCTTTAGGATGTCCTTACTGATGCGCATGTCCACCTGATAGTCGGATGCTGCCACCCACAAGCGCACAATATCCGCACCGTACTCCTTGATAATCTCCTCGGGGGCAATGCCGTTGCCCAAAGACTTGGACATCTTGCGCCCCTCGCCGTCCACTACCCAGCCACAGCTAACAACGCTTTTGTATGGCGCTTTTTCCTTCACCGCCACCGCAGTGAGCAACGAGGACTGAAACCAGCCACGGAATTGGTCGGAACCTTCAATGTACAGGTCCGCAGGCCACGGATGGTCTTTCCACTTGCTGTTTTCGCCCAGTACCGAAAAATGGCTTGTGCCCGAATCGAACCACACATCCATTGTATCTTTTTCTTTTGTCATGTGCTCCACAGCGGCGCCGCAGTGCTCGCACGTAAAGTCTTCGGGCAAAATTTCCTGCGCCGAATACTTAAACCATGCGTTGGACCCTTCCTTTGCAAACAACGCCTGCACGACGGAAATACTCGTATCATTTATGGTGTATTTGCCGCAGGTATCGCAGTAAAACACGGGAATAGGCACGCCCCATAGGCGCTGACGAGAGATGCACCAGTCGGCGCGGTCTCGCACCATGCCCAGCATACGCTCACGTCCCCACTCGGGAATCCATTTTACACTGTTCACCGCATCGTATGTTTTTTCCTTAAACCCATCTACTGAGCAAAACCATTGCTGTGTCGCTCTAAAAATGATAGGAGTGCGGCAACGCCAGCAGTGTGGGTAGCTGTGCACAATGCTTTGCACGCCAACGAGGTGTCCCGTTTCTTGCAGATAATTTTGGATAACTTCGCCCGCCTTAAAGACTGACAATCCCTCAAAGCGCCCCGCCTCTTGGGTAAGAACACCGTCATCGTCCACCGGCACAATGATGGGCAGGTCCGGGTAAAAGCGAACGCAAACTTCATAGTCCTCAACGCCGTGACCCGGCGCTGTGTGCACGCAGCCCGTGCCGCTCTCCAGCGTGACATGCTCACCCAAAATCACCCGTGAGGTGCGCTCCAAATAGCAATGCTTTGCCTCGATGTTCTCAAGCTCTTCGCCCTTAAACTGGGCCACCACCTCATAGTCGGCGATGCCACATGCCTGCATGGACTGCTCCAGCAGCTCCTTTGCCACAATATAATTGCGAGCGCCCACCTTTACCGCCACATACTCAAAGCGAGGCCCAAGGCATATGGCAATATTGCCCGGGAGTGTCCACGTGGTGGTAGTCCAGATAATAAAATACGTGTCTTTAGGAGAAATGTCGGCTTTCACAAGAGCTCCGTTGTCCTTATCCACCTGAAAGGCCACATAGATAGAGTCCACGCTCTCGTCCTCGTACTCGATTTCCGCCTCTGCAAGGGCTGTGCGATCCACAGGACACCAGTATACAGGTTTTAAGCCCTTATAGATATAGCCCTTCTTTGCCATTTGGCCGAAAACGCCTATCTGGGTCGCCTCAAAGTCGGGCGTGAGTGTGAGATAGGGATGCTCCCAGTCTCCTAAAACGCCCAGTCGCCTAAATTGTCCCGCCTGAACCTGCGCAAAATGCTTTGCGAATTCACCGCAAATTTCCCGCAATTCATAATCGCTAACGCCGTATCGTCCCACTTGTGCTTCATTATTTTGCGGCACTTCGCCGGATACACCTTGCTCTTTTTTTGCCTTCTTCGCCTTTTTCTTTGCGTCGTTCTTCACTTTTTCCAGCGCTCTGCGCTCGATGGGAAGCCCGTGGGTGTCAAAGCCGGGCACATAAGGTGCTTTAAAGCCGGCCATGTTTTTGTAGCGCACAATAATATCCTTGAGCACCTTGTTCATGGCCGTTCCCATGTGAATATCTGCATTTGCGTATGGAGGGCCGTCGTGCAAAAGAAAAATCGGCTTGCCCTCGTTTGCATCCACCATTTTATTGTATAGGCCATACTCGTCCCACCGCTGCAACATCTGCGGCTCTTTAGTGGGTAGGGACGCGCGCATCCCAAAAGGGGTTTTTAGTAAATTCAATGTATTATCGTATTTTCCCGGCACCTATTCATCTCTCCTTGTGGGTTGCTTAAGGCTCTTTTCGCACATTCCGACAAGCTACACAAAGCAATATTCTTCGCTTGTCGAAACATATTCATTCACTGTGCGTGCACAAACTTTTTGCGCAATTAGCACCATTCGCTTTTCCTATCGCCATTATAACGGACAATATGGACAAGAACATTTTATCCGAAAATTATTCTGTTTAATAAATCACCAAAAAGGCGCATTCACGCGCCTTTTTGGTGTATTGTGCAAAATGCCAAACTGCTTAGCATATTATGTGCACCCCGTGGGTGGGATTATATTACAAGTATCCAACGCCAGGCTGAAAGCCATCAAACGCCTCGCCCACAACGGGTGTAGGTGTTTCCTGCACAGGCTCTATGGTCTCATCCACGTAAAACTCAGGTGTCTCTTCCTCCTGAATTCTTCCCTCTGCAATGCCCTGCGCTTTTTCCTCACGCTCAGCTCTGTCCTTTTCCAGCACTTCCTCCGCACGAATAACCGGCGGGTCCATCGCACTTAGGGACTCTATGTGCTGCTTGTACAGGTTGAGGATAGTTGCCTTAAAACGTGTAACCTCAGCGGTCAGCTTTTCGAGTGTACCACGCTCACGCTCTATCTCCTGCTCCGCTCTTTGGCGCAAAAGCTCCGCATGGCCGGTGGCCTCACGAATCATGTTCTCCGCCTTTTGCTTTGCTTCCTTCACCACGGTCTCGCCCATGCGCTGTGCGTTGATAAGCGCTGTGGTGAGTGTATCCTCTTGGCCACGGTACTCCTCCACCTTTTCAGCCAGGATGTACATCTTGTTTTCGGCATCCTCTTTCGCCTCAATAAGGCTTTGAATCTGTGCATTTGTTGCGCCGTTGTCGCTCGAGGCCGCATCACGCTCTGCAAAAGCCGAATCACGCTCCGAAAAAGCCGCATCACGCTCGTTTTGCAGCGCATCGCGTGCCATTATCAGGCGCTCCATATCCACCGCTACCTGCTGGAGGTAGTCGTCCACATCTTCCACACGATAGCCTTTACGTACCGTTTCAAACGTAACGCCTCTTATATCTTCAACTGTCATTTGTCTTCCTCCCTGTGTTTTTAGTTATTTTTTGTAGCACTATGCTCAACCCAAGGTATTTTATTCAATGTCAACGCTTTACTGTGCATATTTTTCAAAGCGTCTAAAAGAACACACCGCTACTCTCAAGCTCATCCAAAATATCGCCCACAATATCCACGTTATAAGGGGTGATAATAAACGTATTGTTTGCCACACGCTTAATCTGGCCGTTGTTGGCATACGCCACACCCGACAAAAAGTCCAAAAGACGGCGGGAAACCTCCTGCTTTGAGGATTCAAGGTTCAGCACTACCGTACGACGTGAATTAAGGTGGTCCGCAACGGAGGGTGCATCATCAAAGCGCTCCGGCTTTACCAAAACTACCTGAAGCTGTGTTGTGGCGTTGATGTTCACCACCTTGTTGCTGCGCTTTTCAGGCACAAACTCCTCGTCAGGCAGGGTGTTGTATCCACCATCACGAGCACCGATAATATCCATACCTTCACCCTCGAACTCTTCTTCTTCATCCACACCCATGATATCTCGGATTTTACCAAAAAGCCCCATTTGTATCTCCTTTACACATTTATAGTCAATTAACTTAAAAACCCACACATCTTGCCGATATAAATTCCGTCTATCTACGTTGTCGTCCATCGCAATGCACAAAGCATTGCTCACTCCTCCGCCTTGTTAAACAAAATTTCTACTCGGCAATCTTGTGCCGTTTTTCAAATTAAGTGACTATATATATTCACTTTATGATTGTTTTCTTGTTTTAGGCAGTCTTTGCCGCTTTGGCTCATAGCCACCCGGCCGTGTTATCACGCATAGTTCCTTGCTCCGAACAAGTCCGTTCCCACACGCACCATAGTTGCGCCTTCAAGTATAGCATATTCAAAATCCGAGGACATGCCCATAGACAACACATTAACATTATCCCTTGTTTTTGCCCTAATGTCAATAAATAGATTGTACATTTGTTCAAAATACCTGCGAATTTCTTCCCCAAGGCCAAACGGAGGTATCGCCATCAGCCCTTTTAGACACAAAACGGGGGATTGCATCACCCGTTGCACAAGGCGCTCCAGCCCTTCTTTGTCTATTCCGCTTTTGCTCTCCTCCTGCCCGATATTCACCTCTATAAGCACATTTAGCCGCTCGTCATGCTGTGCATACGCCTTTTCCAGCGCCTGCACCGTCTCCTCGCTCGACAAGCTTTGCAGCATATCTATCTTCCCGGGCAAGAATTTGGCTTTGTTTCTCTGCAGGTGGCCTATCAGGTGCGCTTTGTACTCAAGGTCTTGCAGGTGCGGCTGTTTTTCCAAAAGCTCCTGCACACGGTTTTCACCTATGGTGGCAACCCCTGCGCAAATCAGCTGGCGCACCTCTTCAGCGGTGCGTGTTTTGGTCACGCCTATTAGCGTGATTTCCTCCACAGAGCGTCCCGCTTTGCGTGCGGCATCCTCAATTCTCCGCCGCACCTCACCCACACGCTGTTCTATTTCGCTACAAGATTTTTTGGTCATACAGCTCAATGCCTCCCGTATCCACCACCACAGTGTCGTACATGCGCACCTCGTTTACCCCCTCGGTGTACACATCCGGCACCAGCATGTAAAATTCATCCTCCAAAAGCACATCCACCCTGCGAAAATACACCATGTTGCCAAACTGCACGTACACTCCCTTGTAGGTCACCACCAGGCCGTCCTCGTCCTCCACGTCCACAAGGCGCAGTGCATTTTTGTCTATTTGCAGTCCCTTTTGCGTACCTAAAATAATTTCCGCCTTTTCCACACGCAGTGTCAGTATCTCGGGGCTTACGTACTCGCAGTACAGCTCCACCACCGCTATGCCCTGCTCCTCGTCCTGCTGTACACTCTGCACCGACACAGGCAGGCTCTCGCCGCCGGCGTCGGGAAAGGACAGCTGCAGCCCCGTGTCCCCCTCCGCAAACTTTTGTGCGTCCTCGCTGCTCATCACCGCAAAGAAACTCCAGCGGTGGTCTGTGATAATATGCCCTGCAACGCTCTCGCCGTAATATTGCGGCTGTGCGGCGAGCAGCTCCTGCAGCTCTTGTGGGCTCATCTTCGACACAGCCTCGTAGTCCTGCTGAAGTCGGTCGTTTTGCATGGAGGGAACAAAGTACCCCGTGGCAGGCGCTTGTATATCCGCCTGCACCTGCGCTATGCTTTCATAATATGCACGCTCCTGCGTAAGTTCATCTATCCTTCCCTGAAAGTTTTGCACCTGATTTGTGGCTATTTGCAGCTTGTTTGCCGCAAGTGTCGCCTCGTTCAGTGGAATGTCCGTGCCTGCGTAGTCTCCTGCCTCTATACCCTGCAGCATCCCCTGCACGCCCTCCTGCATTTCAGAGAGCAGTACCTCAAGGTCTCCCGCCTCGGCTGTGGTCTGCTGTGCTTCGTTTAGCATATCCATCTCAAGCGCTATGGCCTGCAACCTATCCTGCGCCAGCACCGCCTGCGAGCTTGAAAACCGCTGTGCCACCTGTGCACCTGCCGACACCCTTTGCCCCACCGGCACTGTATAGTACAGGTGTGCGCTTCCCCCCTCAACGGGAGTGCTCTGCATCACCACCTGCCCCGTGACGCTCACCGAGTCGGTCATCTCCTGCGGCAGTACAACCTCCGTGCGTAGCTGTGGCGCTAAAATAATAAACACCTGCACCGCAATATACCCCAGCGGAATGAGCACAAGCAGCCACAAAAGGCGGCGGTATCTTTTTTTCCACCTGTGACGCTTTAGCGTGCGGCTTTCCACTGCATCACTCGGTGTGTCCTGTGCCGGGCTTTGCTCTTTTGTGTCCGCTTTGTCGCCCTTTGGCGGCGGCATTGTTCCTCTTTTAAGTTCCTTCAAGGCTTTTTCCTCTTGATTTTTGCGTATTTCGCAGCTCTTGCACTATCCCAAAAAATCCTCTGCCATGCGCTGTGCCTCGGCGTATAGGTTTTCCTGCCCCACATGTAGCCACCTTATGTCCTCCATGCCACCAAACCAGCTTAGCTGACGCTTTGCGTAGCGTCGTGTGGCCTGTTTTAGGCTTTCTTCGCACTCTTGTAGCGAGCACGTCCCCTCAAAGTAGCCAAAAAACTCCTTGTAGCCTATCGCCTGCGCCGCCGTGAGGTAAATTTCTTTATTTTCCCACACACACTTTGCCTCATCCAAGATTCCGCTTTGCACCATGCGCCCCACACGTGTGTTTATTGCGGTGTACAAGCTTTCTCTCTCGGCATAATTCAGCCCTATGCACAGCGAAGAATATCGCTCTCCGTCTACTGTTTCAGCCGCTTTTTGCTCGTTGCGCTGCTGTTCTGTCATGTGGGTGCGCTCCCAAAGCTCCAGCGCACGCACCACCCTCTTTTTGTCGTTAGGGTGCAAGCGTGCCGCCATTTGGGCGTCTACTTGCGCAAGGCGCATTAGCATCGCCTCACCCCCTTGGGCATCGTACTGCTTTGAAAGCTCCTTCCGCAGGTCGTCCTGCTCCTCCTGCGTGTAGCGCTCGCCCGTCAAAAGATTCTTGATATACAGCCCCGTGCCGCCGCACACTATGGGCACAAGCTTATTTTCATAGCACTCGTCTATGGCGCTTTTTGCATCCTGAAGCCACTGCGCAACAGAGTACGCATTTTGCGGCGGCACAAAGCCGCTTAGGTACACTTTCACATCCCCTGCTTGCTCTGCCGTCACCGCCGCCGTGCCCACCTTAAGGTTCTCGTATATCTGCATGGAGTCTGCGCTTACGACACAGCCGCCGCACGTTTTTGCAAGATGCAGTGCAAGCTCTGTTTTGCCCGTGGCCGTAGGGCCGCACACCACAATCAACTTTTTCTGTTTTTTACCCCTGCCGTCCAAACTGCTTTTCCAACTCCTTGCGGCTCATCATTAGCACCACCGGCCTGCCATGTGGGCAAAACGGCGGCAGCTCGCCGCTTAATATATCCTCCGCCAGCTTCACAAGCTGCTGTGTGGGGGTGCGGTCGTTTGCCTTTACGGCCGCCCTGCACGCCATAGAGTGTAGCACCCACTGTGTTTTTGCATCTATATTGTCCTTTGGGTTCACCGCCATGCGTGCGGCAATATCCCCCACAAGCGAGTGTACGTCCTCCGTCTGCGTTTCGGCAGGCACACCCCGCACCAGCACCTCGCCTCCGCCAAAGTCCTCTACCTCAAGGCCAATGCCCTGCAAAAGCTCGCTGTTTTGCAAAAGCGCCTGCTTTTCCGCCGCAGAAAGCGGCACGCTCAGCGGCACGAGCAGCTGCTGTGAGTGTCCACGCTCGTGCGAGGCGGAAATTTTTTCATACAGCACACGCTCGTGCGCCGCATGTTTATCTATCAGCACCATCTGCTCGCCCTTTTGCGCCACAATGTAGGTGCCAAACACCTCGCCCACAAGATGCAACGTGCGCTCGTATTGCTCGCTTACACCTTTTAGCACCTGCTGTTCGGCTGTGTTTTCAGCCGGCTCGCTTTGCTGTGGCACAGGCGTAGCTTTATGCTCCTCTTCATCGGACATTTCTATGTCCAGCCCCCACTCGCCCCTTGCGGCGGTATCCTCTGCCGAAACAGGCTTTGTGTACATTACGCTCTGCGAAAGCCCACCGCCCAAAAACGGGTTGCTCCTTGTGTAGGGTGTGGCCGACGCACTCGACTGCAACATGTCCGCTTCACCGCTTTGGGAGTAGTGCAGTGCATTTATGTCCTGCAAAGCTTTTTGCGAAGCGGTGCTATCCTGTGGGCGTTCGCCCTGCTTCTCGGCGGTTTCAAAGCTTGCATCACTCTGTGGAGTATTTGCAGTTTCACCGCTTTGCCCCTCGCTAAACACAAAAGAGGGGTGCTGTGCGTCGCTTTGCGCAAGCGCAAGCTTTACCGCGCGGTAAACAGCCCCGAAAACCTCCTGCTCCTTTGCAAAGCGCACCTGCGTTTTTGCAGGGTGCACGTTTACGTCCACAAGCTCGTGCGGCATTGTGAGGAATATTATCCCCCCGGGGAACTTGCCGCTCATTGTTCTGCCCCTGTATGCCTGCTCCAGCGCCGCCATCATTGTTTGGTTTTTCACGTATCGCCCGTTTATAAAGAAAAACTGCATGGAGCGGCTGGCACGTGCGCCACTGGGGGGCGTGATAAGCCCCGACACCTTATAAATGCCGCTCTCCTGCGATATTTCCTCCTGCACAATTGGCAAAAGCCCCCCTGCAAACTCCCTGCCCAGAACAGCGTATGCCGCACTTAGCACATCCCCTGCGCCGGGCGTTGCAAAAACGCTCTTGCCCTCTCTTGTGTAGCTTAGCGCCACCTGCGGACAGGACAGCGCAAGCCGTGTGAGGGCCTCGGTTACGTATGCGCCCTCGCTTGAATCTTTTTTTAGGAACTTCATGCGAGCGGGGGTGTTGTAAAACAAATCCTCCACGCAGATTGTCGTTCCCCTCGCACGTGCCGCAGGCTCTACTGCGCCACCCTTGCCGCCCTCGATGCTGTAAAGGTGTGCGTCCTCCTCGCTGTCTGTTTTGCTCAGCATCCACACACGTGCAACGCTCGCCACCGACGCCAGCGCCTCACCTCGAAAGCCGAGCGTGTGTATGCTGTGCAAATCGCTTGGCTCGCTTATCTTGCTGGTGGCGTGGCGCACAAATGCAAGCGGAATCTCTTCACCCAAGACACCGCCGCCGTTGTCCTCTATTTTTATGCTTTGCACTCCGCCTCTCAAAATAGAGACGGATATGCTGCTCGCCCCCGCATCGACGGAGTTTTCCACAAGCTCTTTTACCACCGAGGCAGGGCGCTCCACCACCTCGCCTGCGGCTATCAGGTCCGCCGTGTGCGAATCCAAAAGTTTAATGGGCATTTATGCGTCCTCCGCAAGTGCCTTTTTTAGCTCATATACAAGCTTCAGCGCTTCCAGCGGCGTGAGTGTTTCGGGGTCCACCGCCTGCATTTTTTCCATCATTTCGCTTGGGATGTATGTGTTTTGCATCTTGCTGATGCTGTCAAAACTTAACTGAGTTACGTTGTTTGCGTTTTTCTGGGTGCTCTCCAAAACATGCAGTACCTGCTTTGCACGCTCGGTGACCGTCTTTGGCACGCCCGCAAGCACCGCCACCTGTATGCCGTAGCTGTCGTCCGCCGCACCCCGTACAATTCTGCGCAAAAATGTAATATCATCCCCACGCTTTTTCACCACGACATTGTAATTTTTCACGCCGTCTACCGAGTTTTCAAGCTCGGTAAGCTCGTGGTAGTGGGTGGCAAAAAGCGTCTTGCACGCAGGGCCTTCGTCCCTTGAGGCGATGTGCTCCACCACCGCCTGCGCAATGCTCATGCCGTCAAAGGTGGAGGTTCCCCTGCCTATCTCGTCCAGTATCACAAGGCTTTTGGGCGTTGCATACTTCAAAATCTCCGCAACTTCGCTCATTTCCACCATGAAAGTGGAGCGGCCTGCGCCCAAATCATCCGATGCACCCACCCGTGTGAACACCGCATCGCACACGCCCATGCGGCAGGACATTGCCGGCACAAAGCTGCCCATCTGCGCCATCAGCACAATCAGCGCCACCTGCCGCATGTAGGTAGACTTGCCCGCCATGTTCGGCCCTGTGATAATCTGCATTCGGTTTTCGTCACAGTCCAGCTTTGCATCGTTTGGCACAAAGAGGCCGCCGCTAAGCATCTCCTCCACTACGGGGTGCCTGCCCTCTTTTATGTGGATTACATCGCTCGTGTCCACCTTTGGCCTCACGTATCCGTTTGCCACCGCCACCTGCGCAAGCGAGCAAAAAACATCCAGCTGTGCCACACACTGTGCACTGCGCTGTATGCGCACTGTGTGCTGTGAAATTTCCTGCAAAAGGGTGTCGAACAGCTCCTTTTCCAGCACAGTTAGTCGCTCGGACGCACCCAAAATGCGGCTTTCCAGCTGCTTTAGCTCCTCCGTTATGTAGCGCTCGCCGTTTGCGAGTGTCTGCTTGCGCACAAAGTGCTCGGGCACCATGTGCGTGAAAGTTTTGGACACTTCTATGTAGTAGCCAAACACTTTATTAAAGCCTATTTTAAGCGTTCGTATGCCTGTTTCTTCCTTCAGCTGTGCCTCTATGCCCGCAAGCACTCCCTTGCCGCCCTGCATGATGTCACGCAGTGAGTCCACCTCGGTGTTAAAGCCATCCCGAATGACACCGCCGTCACGCACTGTGGCAGGTACCTCGTCCGAAAGCGCATCGCTTATCATCTGCCGCACATCGCAAAGCAGGTCCATCTCCTGCGCAAGCGAGGCTATTGCGCCGCCCGAAAACTGACCCATCAGCTGTGAAATAACAGGCAGTTTCTCACAAGCGGCAAGCATCGCCGCCACATCTTTCGGGCTTGCCGAGCCATGCACAATGCGTGTTAAAAGGCGCTCCATGTCGAACACGCCCTCCAGCACCTGCGCAATATCCAGCCGTGCCACGTTGTTTTTGTAAAGCTCCTCCACCGCATTTAAGCGGCGGTTTATCCCCTGCACATCCATTAGCGGCAGGCTTAGCCAGGTGCGAATAAGGCGCTTGCCCATCGCTGTGGAGGTCTTGTCCAGCACCCACAAGAGGGTGCCTTTTTTGCTTCGAGCCTTCATCGTCTCGCAAATTTCCATGCTCTGCCGTGCCTGTGCAGACAGGTGCATGTACTGAGCGCCCTTGTATTCGCTAAGGCTTTTAAGCCGTTCCACGCCTTTTTTTTGTGTGTGATGCAGGTAGTTTATCAGTGCCCCCAGTGCACGCACAGCCACTGTTTTGTCCGCTTGCTGTGCAATATCGCTCTCGCTTCCAAAGTGCTCCCTCACTGTTTTCAGTGCTTGCGCCTCGTCGTACTCCGCATCCTCTAAAAGCTCCACGCCCGCCATTAGGTTGTGCTTTATGTAATTTGTGATATAGGTGTAGGAAAGTATGGCAGGATTAAACAGAATTTCACAAGGAGAATAGCAGGCAAGCTCTGCAATAATCTGCTCGCACATGTTTTCGCCCTGTATCACCGTTGCGGTGGCGCTTCCGGTGGACACGTCCGCAAAGCAAACACCTGCGGTATTCTCCTCAAGGTAAATGCTCGCAATGTAGTTGTTGCGGTCATCCGCAAGCATGCTGCTCTCTATGGCTGTGCCGGGTGTCACCACCCGCACCACCTCTCGCTGTACAATCCCCTTGGCGAGCGAGGCATCCTCCGTCTGCTCGCAGATGGCCACTTTGTACCCTTTTTCAATCAGCCTGGCTATGTACGCCTCCACCGAATGATAGGGCACGCCGCACATGGGCGCACGCTCTTTTTTGCCGCACTCCTTACCCGTGAGCGTAAGCTCCAGCTCTTTTGAGGCAAGCAATGCATCATCAAAAAACATCTCGTAAAAGTCGCCCACTCTAAAAAAAAGTAGCGTATCCTTATTTTGCTCCTTAATTTCAAAGTATTGGCGCATCATAGGGGAAAGTTCCGCCACAAGCCCACCCGCTTTCACAAAAAACTCACTCACCTGCATTACCTTGATTTTTTCGCACATAATACAACTGCTTAATTTGAAAATCAGCCCCGCACCGCGAGGCTAATTTGTCGTATAAATGTATTTTTTACACACTTCAAAAGCAACTTACAATTAGCCGCATCCCGAGCAGGAAGAGCACCCTCCGTCACCGCACCCGCTGTTCGGCTCTTCCACCAGCATGGGGTCGTCGCCGTCCACCGCCGCCGCAATAATGGCGTTTATGTGGCTGATAAGTCCCTTTATATTATCCTTGGCATCGTTGTACGCAAGCATACTGGGGTTTGTCATGACCTCGCTGTACAGGCTGTTTATGCGGGTGTTCAGCTCCGCCACCTTCTCGTCATTGCGAGGGTCATTTTGCATCTCCATCGTAAGCTCGGTACGCACAAGGTTAAACTCATTTATCTTGTTCTGAAGCGCTGTATCCTCATCGTTTGCTTTGCGTGCTTTGGCAAGCTGTACATAACGCTCGTCGTTTTGCATCTCCTTTGCCGCCTGCTTAAACAACTGAATACTATCCATATTAACCGCCTGCTTTCCTGCCTTTCGGCATGTTTTCGTTTTATTTTATGTGCATTTCGCACCCTAAAAGCTTGATATATCGCCCTAAAAAAGAGCTACTTCAGCACACCCTTGAGCATAGCGCCCTTTACCTGCGTAATTTCAAGCTGCACTATGTGCCCCAAAAGCTCGCTTTTTCCTTCAAACTCCACCAGCATGTTGTTGTCAATGCGTGCGTGCATTGCGCCGTCCTCACGGGCGGTGCTCTCCACCAGCGCATCAAACGTTTTGCCCACCCATGGTGCGGCAAGCTCTGCCACAATCTCCTCCTGAAGGGTCAAAAGGGTGTGAATGCGCTCACTCTTGACCTTGTGCGGTGTATCATCCGGCAGGGTTGATGCCTGCGTTCCGGGACGCTTTGAGTATATAAACGTAAAAAGCTGTGTAAACTTCGCACTACGCACAAGCTGAACCGTCTTTTCAAAGTCCTCCTGCGTCTCGCCCGGAAAGCCCACCATCACATCGGAGGAAAAGGTCATTTCGGGGCACATGCTACGTGCATAGCGAATAATGCCAAGGTAATCCTCGGCGGTGTAGCGACGGTTCATTCGGGATAGTATGCCGTCTGCGCCACTTTGCACAGGAAGGTGCAGGTGCTTGCAAATTTGCGGGTGCGCACACATTGTGTTTATCATCTTGCGTGTGGCGTCCTTTGGATGGCTTGTCATAAAGCGAATTTTATACTCACCCGGAACGGTGCATAGCAGCGCCAAAAGGTCGCTGAAGTCCATCTTTTCGTCGTTGCCCCTGCCGTATGAGTTTACATTTTGGCCAAGCAGGGTTATCTCCTTGTATCCGCTTTGAACAAGGTCTCTAACCTCCTGCAAAATATCCTGCGACATACGGCTACGCTCGTGCCCTCTTACATAGGGCACAATGCAGTAGGAACAATAGTTGTCGCACCCATACATAATGGGCACAAACGCCTTAAAGCTGGACTCCCGCACAAGCGGTATGTTTTCCACAATATTGTCCCGCAAGACAGGCAAGCGCAACGCCCTCCTGCGGGTCGTCATCTTTTCCACCAGCATGTCGGGCAAAAGGTCTGCGGAGCATGTACCCAGCACAATGTCCACATAGGGGTAGCTTTCCCTAAGCTTTTCTATGGTGGTTTTTTCCGAAGACATGCACCCGCACAGCGCAATAAACATCCCCGGCTTTGCCTGCTTTAGCACCTTTAGCGCACCTATGTTGCCAAACACACGCTGCTCCGCATGTTCACGCACCGCACAGGTATTAAACACTATAAGGTCCGCCTGCTCTGGCATATCCACCAGCGTATAGCCTACATCCATCAGCACCCCTCGCATACGCTCGGTATCGTTTACGTTTTGCTGACAGCCGAATGTGCGCAAATACGCAGATGGTGCTCTGCCGTAATGCGCAAAAATAACGTTCGCCGCACTTTGGTTCTTGGAATATTGCTCTCGATTCACATTACACCTTTCCCTCTAAAAAACTTGCTTATGCGGCACACTGTATTCACTATTGAAAATACGGCGCCTCGCCGGCCATAAATTAAATGTGACAAACGCCACACATTACTAAAACTTTCACTACAAATTCACGGCCAACTTTGTAGGATGTGATGAAAATTTCATACTGCACCGCAAGCGTAAAATTTCTGTCATCCTCATTCAAAGCATCACCGCAAAGCATAAAATCTCACTATACTACAAACATTCATATTTAGTATTTTTGCGCAGTGTCGATAAAGTTTATTTTGCCGCATACTTTATACATTTCACCATACTAAGTATACTACAAAACTCCATTTCATGCAACAAAGCGCATCTGTCGAGGTGTGGGCAAACACAGTGATTTAGTTTTTTTGCTATATCCTCCCCCGTCTGCGGCGGGGGAGGATATAGCGCCTTCTTCTTGCGTTCAACATATTCTAAATCACCTCTATGTGTCCACACCCTATTTGTCAAGCGTGGGCAAACGCAGTGATTTGATTTTTTTGCACACCCTCTATTTTCAGCAAATGACAGGCCGTGCCCCTACCCTTTTTCCAGTAGCGGCTTTAGGTACTGCCCCGTAAAAGAGCCCTCGATTTGCGCCACCTGCTCGGGGCTGCCCTCTGCCACAATCAGGCCTCCCGCACTGCCGCCCTCCGGACCCAAGTCTATAATCCAATCCGCCTGCTTTATCACATCCAAATTATGCTCTATAACGATGATTGTGTTGCCCGCATCCGCAAACTTCGCCAAAACTTTCAGTAGCTTGCGCACGTCCTCTGCGTGCAGGCCTGTTGTCGGCTCGTCCAGTATGTACACCGTCTGCCCCGTGTCCCTTTTTGCCAGCTCCAGCGCAAGCTTCACCCTCTGCGCTTCGCCTCCCGAGAGGGTTGTTGCGCTCTGCCCAAGGCGTATATAGCCAAGCCCCACGTCCACAAGCGTCTTTATCTTGCGGTGTATCTTGGGTTGGTTTTCAAAAAACACCACCGCCTCGTCCGCCGTCATCTCGAGAACATCGTGTATGTTTTTGTCCTTGTAGCGCACTTCCAGCGTCTCACGGTTGTACCTTGCGCCCTTGCACACCTCGCACGGTACGTATATATCGGGCAAAAAGTGCATCTCTATTTTCAGTATGCCGTCACCCTCGCACGCCTCGCACCTGCCGCCCTTTACGTTGAACGAAAAGCGTCCGGGGGCGTAGCCACGCATTTTTGCCTCCTGCGTCTGGCTGAACAGCGTGCGAATGTCGGTGAAAACGCCCGTGTATGTGGCCGGGTTGGAGCGTGGGGTGCGGCCGATGGGGCTTTGGTCGATGCCTATGACCTTATCCACCCACTCCTCTCCCAAAAGCTCCTTGTGCGCACCCGCATGAACACGTGCGCCGTTTAGGTCGGCCACAAGGCGCTTGTACAGTATTTCGTTCACAAGGCTGGACTTGCCACTGCCCGAAATCCCCGTGACGGCGGTCATCTTGCCGAGGGGAAATTTCACGCTTATATTTTGCAGGTTGTTTTGGGTAGCGCCTATCACTTCAAGGTACTGCCCGTTGCCCTCCCTGCGTTTTTTTGGCACCTCAATGCTCTTTTTGCCCGAAAGATACTGCCCCGTGATGCTTTTGGGCTGCGCCATAATATCCTGCAAGCTGCCGGCCGCTACAAGCTCGCCACCGTTCACGCCTGCGCCCGGGCCTATGTCCACAACAAAGTCCGCCGCACGAATCGTATCCTCATCGTGCTCCACCACTATGAGCGTGTTGCCGAGGTCTCGCAGGCGTTTCAGCGTTGCTATGAGCTTGTCGTTGTCCCGCTGGTGCAGGCCTATGGATGGCTCATCCAGCACATAAAGCACACCCGTGAGCGCACTGCCTATCTGCGTGGCAAGGCGTATGCGCTGGCTCTCGCCGCCCGAAAGGCTCGCCGCCCCACGTGCAAGCGTCAAGTAGCCAAGGCCCACCGAGTGCAAAAAGCCCAGCCGCTCCGAGATTTCCTTGAGTACGCCGTCGCCTATCATGTGCTGGCGCTCGCTCAGCTGCAGGTTTTGCACAAAGCTCAGCCCTTCGCTCACCGAAAACGCCGTAAGCTCGCTGATATTTTTGCCGCCCACACGCACCGCAAGCGCTGAGGGCTTCAGCCGCTGTCCGTGACAGTCGGGGCATTCTTCCCCACGCATGGACAGCGCCAGCTCCTCCTTCATCCAGTCACTGCTCGTCTCACGAAAGCGCCGCTCTAAGTTTGGGATAATTCCCTCAAAGTCGGAGGTGTAGCTGCTGGAGCCGAACTCGTTCTCACGGTTCATGCGCAGGCGCTCGCCCTTTGTGCCGTAGAGCAGCGCATTTACCGCCTCATCGCTCATTTCTTTGATGGGCGTATCAAGTGTAAAGCCATATCGCTTTGCAAGTCCTTTGTAGTACATTTCGCTGATAGAGCCCTCCGCATAGTACCATCCGCTCGCCTTTACCGCCTTTTCACGCAGGGATAGGTTGCGGTTGGGTATCACAAGCTCGGGCGCAACCTTCATGAACGTGCCAAGCCCTGTGCACAGCTCGCACGCACCAAATGGGCTGTTAAAGCTAAACATACGAGGGCTTAGCTCCTCGATGACACTGCCATGCTCGGGGCAGGCGTAGCTCTGGCTGAACTGCATGTCCTCCCCGTCCGTCACCGCAACACACACAAGCCCCCCCGTGAGCGCCGTAGCCGTCTCGATAGAATCCGCAAGGCGGCTGCGCATATCCGCCGAGGACACAAGCCTATCCACCACAATATCCACCGAGTGACGCTTGTTTTTTTCAAGCGTAATCTCCTCGTCCAGCTCGTACATTGCGCCATCCACACGCACACGTGCGTAGCCTGCACGCCTTGCCGCCTCAAACTCCTTTTGGTGCGTGCCCTTACGATGACGAACCACAGGCGCAAGCACCATAAAGCGTGTGCCGTCGGGAATTTTCAGCACCTCGTCCACCATCTGGTCCACCGTCTGCTGCTGAATTTCCCTGCCGCAAATGGGACAGTGAGGCGTGCCTATACGCGCGTACAAAAGGCGCAGATAGTCGTAAATTTCGGTCACAGTACCCACGGTGGAACGTGGGTTTTTGCTGGTGGTGCGCTGGTCTATGGATATTGCGGGCGAAAGCCCCGTTATGTCGTCCACATCCGGCTTTTCCATCTGCCCAAGGAACATGCGCGCGTAGCTGGAAAGGCTCTCCACATAACGGCGCTGTCCGTCCGCATATATGGTATCAAACGCAAGGCTGGACTTTCCGCTGCCCGAAAGCCCCGTCATCACCACAAGCTTATCCCTTGGGATGGTAAGGTCGATGTTTTTTAGGTTGTGCTCACGTGCACCCTTTATAACAATTTTGTCGTTTGCCAAGGTTTTGTTTCTCCTGTGTTTTTGAGTTGTCACATATAGGTAATTTAGTTTACGTTAAGCGCAAGAAAAAGGCGCTTTATCCCTCCGCAGGCGGAGGGATAAAGCAAAAAACAAATCACTGCATTTTCCCACACCCCATGTTTTACTTGCTTAATTTTTGCACATCATGAATTTTCGCAAATATATTGCTTGTTTACGTTGTTTTTGTCTGCAAAGTCGTTTTACTTTACAGTGCATCTGGGTCACTTTTCGGCTTTTCATTGCCCTTACCCTGCGCCTTGCCTCTCCTGCGCTGTTGTCTGCGCTTTTCGTCATGCACATCATTTTTCAGCGGCTCGCCCCGTTTAAGCTTTTCTATGCGGTCTCGCAGGAATGCCGCATGCTCAAACTCCAGCATTTTCGCCGCCTGCTTCATTTCACGTGTTAGGCGTACAACAATCTGCTCACGCTCCGCCTTGCTCAGCCTGCGCCCTGCGGCTTTATCCTCGCTCACATCTTTAGATATTTCAATAAGCCCAGCTATCTCTTTTACAATGGTCTTTGGCACTATGCCCATTTTTTCGTTGTAGGCTTGCTGTTTTTGGCGGCGTCTGTCCGTCTCGGTAATGGCTCTTTCCATGCTGGGTGTCACTGAATCCGCATACATAATAACAACACCGTTTGCGTTTCGTGCCGCCCTGCCTATGGTCTGCACAAGGCTGGTTTCACTGCGCAAAAAGCCCTCCTTGTCTGCGTCCAGTATCGCCACAAGGCTCACCTCGGGCAGGTCCAGCCCCTCACGCAAAAGGTTTATGCCCACCAGCACATCCACGTCCCCACTGCGCAGGTCTCGTATCAGCTCCATGCGCTCAAACGTGTCTATCTCGTGGTGCATGTAGCGGACCTTTATTCCCTGTTCGTCCAAGTAGTCGGTCAGGTCCTCCGACATTTTTTTGGTCAGCGTGGTTATCAGCACACGCTCGCCCTTTTCCACTCGCAGGTTAATTTCACCCTGCAAGTCCTCTATCTGCCCCTCCACCGGCTTTACGATAATCTGCGGGTCCACAAGGCCGGTAGGGCGTATTATCTGCTCCACCACACTGCCGCTGTTTGTGCGCTCGTGCTCGCCCGGGGTGGCGCTTACGTATATAGTTTGGTTCAGCTTTTGTACGAATTCCTCGTAGCGAAGCGGCCTGTTGTCAAACGCCGAGGGCAGGCGAAAGCCAAAGTCCACAAGGTTTTTCTTACGTGCGTAGTCGCCTCCGTACATGGCACGCAGCTGGGGTAGCATCACGTGGCTTTCATCCACGAACAATAGCCAGTCGTCGGGGAAATAGTCCAGCAGGGTTGCGGGAATAGAGCCGGGCGCACGGCCGCTAAGCACCCGTGAATAGTTTTCAATGCCTTTGCACATGTTCACCTCTGCAAGCATCTCCATGTCGTAGTTTGTGCGCTGGGCTATGCGCTGGGCCTCTATCAGCTTGCCTTGCTCTGTGAAATTGTGCACCTGTTCGTCCATTTCTTGCCGTATGGCGGCAAGCCCATCCCTCATCCTGTCGGGGGCGATGATGTAATGGCTGGCGGGAAAAATCGGCACATGGTTCAACGTTCGGGTGCGCTGTCCCGTCAGCGGAGTAATCTCCGAAAGGCGCTCCACCTCATCCCCGAAAAACTCCACCCGAAATGCCGTATGCTCGTGGTATGCGGGGTAAATTTCCACGATGTCGCCCTTCACACGAAACTTATTGCGCACAAAATTTACGTCGTTGCGCTCGTATTGCAGCTGCACCAGCCTTGCCAAAAGCTCATTGCGCTCCAGCTTCATGCCGGGGCGCAGGCTTATGACGCTCTCTCGGTAGTCGATGGGGTCGCCCAGCGAGTATATGCAGGACACGCTCGCCACAATAATGACGTCCCTGCGCTCCGAAAGCGCCGAGGTCGCCGAGTGTCGCAGGCGGTCTATCTCGTCGTTTATGTCCGAATCCTTTTCGATGTAGGTATCGCTGGAGGGTATGTACGCCTCCGGCTGGTAGTAGTCGTAGTATGACACAAAGTACTCCACCGCATTGTCGGGAAAAAACTCCCTAAACTCGGTGCACAGCTGTGCGGCAAGCGTCTTGTTATGCGCCAAAACAAGCGTAGGACGGTTCATTTTTTCTATAACACACGCCATAGTAAATGTTTTGCCGCTGCCCGTAACGCCCAGCAGTGTTTGGTTTTTTTGTCCGCTGTTCAGCCCCTGCACCAGCTTTTCTATGGCCTGTGGCTGGTCGCCTTTGGGGCTGTATGCGGAGCTTAACTTAAATGTATCCATGCTTAAATTCCTCTGTGTAGGGTGCTTTTTTATCGCACCGAGCTATGGTGCTTTTTAGAGAAGCTTCACCGCCACCCACCCTGTGAAACTACATATTCCATACATAGTATATTATACCACAAACTCATGCATCTCTTAAAGTCAAAACACACAACTTGCACAAAAATCAATTTTCAATCAAGGGCTTGCCCTACAATGCCATCAAAGACAAAAACGACGCTTCAATTTTTGTGTTTTTGCACAACCAAAAGGTGCGCCGAACTTTTTTCAAAAGTCCAAACGCACCCTTTTAAGTCATTGAATTAGCCAACAAGGCGGCTACTACTCCGCCGTGTCCTGCTCATTTTGCACGTCGCTATATAGTATCGACAGTAGTTGAAACTATATAAGCGCTATTTGCTCCACCAAGTCCTCCGCACGCATCAGCGCGCCCACCGCAGGGAGCGTGCGCACCCTAAAGCGATGCGAGTCCTTCAGCATAAGCAGCTCCGCATTTTGCACCTTCGCTATTTTTTGCGCTTTTTTCAGCGTTATGAGGTTCACGCCTGCCGTATTTTTTGTCGCCTTTTGGGGTATGAGCGCCGTGTTTATGATAATCATACGATTTGCGCTGCTCTGCACCGCAATTTCACACTCCTGCGCAAAATATCCCATCCATGCAATCGGTGCTTTATCACTGTACGCATTTATCAGCTTTTTGCGGTTTTGCTTTGTGGCGTAGCTTTGCAGGGGCACTTTGGCCGCCTTACCATTTTCAAATATAAACAGCATAAAGCCGCCGTAGTCGTCCGTGAGCACCATGTGCAGGGGCACTTCCCCCTCATCCATGCCCAGGCGTGCGGGCAGATAATCCCCTATCACACTCGCCTTGCCGTCCTCAAACTCACCCACTCGGCACTTGTACACCTGGCATTTATTTGTGAAAAGCAGCACGTGGGCGGTGTTGTGGCTTTCTACCTTCGCTTCGACAGAATCCCCGTCCTTCAGCTTTTGCTCTCCGCTCATGCGCAGTGATGCAGGTGTAATCTTTTTGAAGTAGCCCTCTTTTGTGAAAAACACGGTGACGGGATAGTCGGGCAGTGTGTCCGCCTCGCTCTCTGCCTGCTCCTCCTGCACATCGTATAAGATTTCCGTTTTGCGCTCTTTACCGTATTTTTTCGCAACAGCCGAAAGCTCTGCAATAATTATTTTTTTCACCCGCGCGGCACTTTTCAGTATGTCCGCCAAATCTTCTATATCCTTTTCAAGCTCCTCTATCTCCTTTGTGCGCCTTAGGATATACTCACGGTTAAGGTTGCGCAGGCGAATTTCCGCCACGTACTCCGCCTGCACCTTGTCTATCCCAAAGCCAATCATGAGGTTCGGGATAACCTCCGCCTCCTCCTCCGTTTGGCGCACGATGCGAATAGCCTCGTCTATGTCCAGCATAATTGCCCTTAGGCCGTTCAAAAGGTGCAGGCGTTTCTTTTTGCCCGCAAGCTCAAAGCTTGTGCGGCGGCGCACGCACTCGGTTCTGAACGCCACCCACTCGGTTAAAATTTCACGCACGCCCATCACACGGGGCATACCGCCGACTAAAACGTTGAAGTTTGCGGAAAAGTTATCCTCCAGCGGCGTGAGGCGAAACAGCTTTGCCATCAGCTTTTGCGCATCCTGCCCTCGCTTTAGGTCCAGCGTAAGGCGCAGGCCGCCAAGGTCTGTTTCGTCACGCATGTCGTTTATTTCACGCACACGCCCATCCTTCGCCAGCTCCGCAATCTTATCCATGATAGGCTCTACTGCGGTGGTAGGCGGAATTTCGGTTATCTCAATGCGGTTGCCCTCCTGCTCGTACTGCCACTTGGCGCGCACCCGCACACTTCCCCTACCTGTTTCGTACACCTGCCTTATGTCTTTTTCGCTGTATAAAATGCACCCGCCGCCCGAAAAATCCGGCGCAGGCATGGTGGAAACAAGGTCGTGCTCCTCGTTTTTCATAAGCTCTACAGTGCTTTGGCACAGCTCTGCCAAATTGAAAGAGCATATGTTGGAGGCCATGCCCACCGCAATGCCCAGCGTATTGTTCGCAAGAATAGCCGGAAATGTAACGGGAAGCAGTGTCGGCTCGGTGGTGGTGGCGTCGTAGTTGGGCACAAAATCCACCGTATCTTTGTCTATATCCCCAAAAATTTCCTCGCACACCGCCTCAAGCTTTGCCTCGGTGTACCTTGCCGCCGCACTCGCCATATCCCTGCTGTACGCCTTGCCGAAGTTGCCCTTGGAGTCCACATACGGCACCAATAAACTTTCGTTGCTACGTGCCATTCTCACCATGGTGTCGTAAATAGCCGCATCGCCGTGGGGGTTTAGGTGCATGGTAGCGCCCACTATGTTTGCACTCTTTGTGCGGTTTCCCTTTTGCAGGCCCATGTCGTACATCGTGTACAAAAGCTTGCGGTGCGCAGGCTTAAAGCCGTCTATCTCGGGCAGCGCACGGGATACTATCACGCTCATGGCGTAGGGCATGTAGTTTTCTTCAAGTGTGTGCGTGATGCCCGTCTCCACCACAACGCCTGCGCCGGGTATCTCCACGCTGTCACCCAGCTGTGGACGGTTTAATTTAGTTGGTTTCGTCTGTTTTTTCTTGGCCAAAGCTTTCCTCTTTCGCTTTTCAAATTAAATATATTCTGTTTCGTCGTGTTATATCATGTCTTATGTCCGCTGTGCGATGTATTATGTCTCACATGTGACAACACCTTACAAATCACAGTGGGGAACAATAGCATAATTTTACTTTTGTGCTATATCACATTCCCCACAGCACACAAAATCAGCTGACATCCAGCGCATCCAAGTACTCGTATCCGTGGTTTGCTATGTGTTCCTTGCGCCCTGCCAGGTTATCACCAAGCAGTAGGTCAAACACATCCGCCGTGCGCTGTGTGTCCTCGGGCGTCACCTTAACAAGGCGGCGGGTCTCGGGGTTCATCGTGGTCAGCCACATCATCTCGGGGTCGTTTTCGCCAAGTCCCTTGCTACGCTGAAGGCTAATCTTCACACCATCGCCTATTTTCGCCATCACTTCCGCCTTTTCACCCTCGCTGTACGCAAAGTATGTCTTGTCCTTTGCGCCTATCTCGTACAGCGGAGTCTCCGCAATATACACATACCCCTCCCTGATAATGGTGGGCATCAGGCGATATATCATGGTTAAAATCAGCGTGCGAATTTGAAAGCCGTCCACGTCCGCATCGGTGCAGATAATCACCTTATCCCAGCGCAGGGAGTTTATGTCAAACGTGGCGAGGTCCTTGCGCCCCTTTGCGCCCATCTCCACGCCGCACCCCAGCACTTTTATCAAGTCTACGATGATTTCGCTCTTAAATATCCTGTTGTAGTCCGCCTTTAGGCAGTTGAGTATTTTGCCTCGCACCGGCATAATCGCCTGGTATTCGGCGTCCCTGCTTGTTTTCACAGCGCCCAGCGCCGAGTCGCCCTCCACAATGTACAGCTCTCTTTTTGCAGGGTCTTTGGAGCGACAATCCACAAACTTTTGCACCCTGTTTGCCATGTCCATCTGCGTGGAGATGGTTTTTTTAAGGCTCTGCCGTGTTTTTTCCGCATGTTCTCGGCTCTGCTTGTTTATCAGCACCTGCTGTGCGATTTTCTGCGCTTCTTCGGGATTTTCTATAAAGTAAATTTCCAAGTTCTGCTTTAGAAATTCGGTGATAGCCTGCGCCACAAAGCGGTTTGTTATAGACTTTTTTGTTTGGTTTTCGTAGCTCGTAATAGTCGAGAACGAAGAGGACACATAAATTAAGCAGTCCTGAATGTCCGTAAACGTAATGCGGCTTTCATCCTTTTTATACAATCCTTTTTGACGTATATACGCATCTATTTGATTTACAAATGCCGTTTTCAGCGCACGCTCGGGGCTGCCGCCGTGCTCGAGAAAGCTGGAGTTGTGGTAGTATTCTATGCACTGCAGCTTGTTTGAAAAGCAAAACGCTGCGTTCATCATCACCTTATATTCGGGGCGGTCCTCCCTGTCTCTGCCGCTTGCTGAGGATGAAACGGACACCACCTTCGTGAACGCATCCTCACCCGCAAGCTCGTCCACAAAGTCGCTAATGCCATTTTGGTAAAAAAACTTTGTGGTCTGCTTGCCGCCCTCTGCCGTCTCATCCACAAACTCAAAGTGAACGCCCGCATTTACAACAGCCTGCCGCTTCAGCACATCCGCAAAATATTCCGAGGACACCGCAATATCCGTAAACACATCAAGGTCGGGCTTCCAGCGTATAAATGTACCTGTTTTTTTACGTGTTGTCGGCTCAAATTGCAGGCCGCCTACGTTTTCACCCTTCTTAAAATCAAGGTGATAGTGCTTTCCGTCACGCCACACATCCGCCGTCATCCACTCGCTTGCGTACTGCGTTGCCGTAAGCCCAAGGCCGTTTAGCCCAAGCGAATACTCATACTGCTCCGCACGCTCGTCGTACTTGCCACCCGCATACAGCTCACAAAAAACAAGCTCCCAGTTGTAGCGGTTTTCCTTATTATTAAAGTCCACCGGCACGCCACTGCCAAAGTCCTCCACCGCAAAGCTGCCGTCACGGTACTTCGTGACAACAATGCGGTCGCCCTTTCCGCCACGTGCCTCATCTATGGAGTTTGAGATAATTTCAAATATGGAGTGCGCACACCCCTCAAGGCCATCCGAGCCAAAAATAACGCCCGGACGTTTCCGCACACGGTCTGCACCCTTTAGGCTGGTAATGCTTTCATTGCCGTACTCTGCCGCTTTTTTTGGCATAAAATCCTCATCTTTCTCGCAAACAATCTGATGTCACACATCTCACATGTTATATGCGACAACACACATATGACATATGACAATACCCAAAGCATCTTACTCTCGACTATCCTGCACAACACAAAGCCGCTCAAAAGTTCAAGCGGCTTTATGTTCAAATCAACTTTGCAATATTCATGGTAGCAAAGTACAAACATCCTGTTATTCACTTGCGCTTTCGTTTGTATCCTTGCTCGCCGCTTCGGTAGCTTGCTCCGTCTCGGGCTGTGGCACGGCGGTGTCGGCTGCCTGCTCTTTTGGTGCGTCCACCTGTTGCTGTTCCGCCGTATCCTGTGGCAAGCTTTTGCCCTCCATCAGCATACGGAACTCATCTCCGCTCAGCTTTTCACGCTCCAAAAGCGTCTGCGAAATTAGGTGAAGCTGGTTCATGTGCTCATCAAGTATCACACGTGCCGCTTCAAACGCATTGTCCAGCATCTCACGGATTTCGCTGTCAATCTGCCCCGCAATCTCCTCCGAATAGTGGCGTGTGTGGCCGTAATCACGCCCAAGGAAGGTTTCGCCGGGCTCGTTATCGTACACAACAGGCCCAAGCCGCTCGGAAAATCCATATCGGGTCACCATCGCCCTTGCAATGCGTGTAGCCCTCTCAAGGTCGTTGGAGGCACCGGTGGAAATGTCGTCCAGCACCAGCTTTTCGGACACACGTCCGCCCAGCATTGATACAAGATTTTCACGCATCTGCGTCAAAGTTTTGAACTGCACATCCTCCTCGGGGCGGTACATTGTAAAGCCGCCCGCAGGCCCGTGCGGAATTATAGTTATCTGGTGCACGGGATCACTCGTATCGCAATAATAAGCAGTAATCGCATGGCCCGCCTCGTGGTAGGCCGTCAGCTTGCGCTCTTTTTCGGTAACAACGCGGCTCTTCTTTTCAGGGCCTGCCATCACCTTGATGCTGGCCTCCTCAATGTCCTGCTCAATAATAGCCTTGCGGTTGCGTCGTGCCGCCAAAAGCGCCGCCTCGTTCACAAGGTTTTCAAGGTCTGCACCCGTAAATCCGGGCGTTGTGCGAGCGATTATTTTTAGGTCAACGTCAGGCCCAAGCGGCTTTGATGCGGTGTGCACCCTTAGGATTTCCTCACGACCTTTCACGTCGGGCAGTCCTACGTACACCTGGCGGTCAAAGCGACCCGGACGAAGCAACGCCTTGTCCAAAATATCCGCGCGGTTTGTGGCCGCCACCACTATTACGCCCTCGTTGCCCGCAAAGCCGTCCATCTCCACGAGCAGCTGGTTCAGCGTTTGCTCACGCTCGTCGTGGCCACCGCCAAGGCCTGCGCCACGCTGACGTCCCACTGCGTCAATCTCATCAATAAACACTATGCAAGGTGCGGTTTTTTTCGCTTTATCGAACAAATCACGCACACGTGATGCGCCGACACCCACGTACATTTCCACAAAGTCGGAACCTGAAATGGAGTAAAACGGCACACCCGCCTCGCCCGCACACGCACGTGCAAGCAGTGTTTTACCCGTACCGGGAGGCCCCACAAGCAGCACACCGTGTGGAATACGTGCGCCCAGCACGCTGAAACGCTTGGGCGTTTTTAGAAACTCCACAATCTCTTGCAGCTCTTCCTTTTCCTCGTCCGCACCCGCCACGTCCTTAAACGTTGCCTTCTTTTTGCTGCTATCCGCTTGGTTTTTCACCTTTGCTTTGCCCACGTTCATCGCACCCTTGGCACCGCCGTCGTTGTGCATAAACATCACATAGTACACAAGGCCACCCACAAGCAACATCATCAAAATTGCGGGCACAAGATACACCCAGAAAGAGTTATCCCCCGAGTAGGCAAAGTCGTAATACTCCATCTCTTCGCCATCGTGGGTACGCTCATACGCTCGCAAGTAGTCATCCAGGTTTTCGGTGAACGCATATGTGTATGGCATCACGTAGTTGCTCGGCTCGCTCGCACCCTCCAGCATATACTCAAGGTTGCCGTTACCAAGGTCCAGCGTGAAAGACTCCACCTTGCCTTCTTCAAAAAGCGAAATCACCTGTGAATATTTCGTGCCTGCTGATGGCGAGGGAAAGTTTGAACGAAACAGTACAAACAAAAGCGCTCCCACCGCAAGAACAATCAAAATATTGGCATATTTAGGTTTTTTTGACAAATAATCAACTCCCGAATGAATACTATATTGAAAATCCTGCCATATTCAGTTCACACAGCAGACAAACTTTCCAAAAAGAAAATTATGTGATAACTGCTATGTTCACACTTAAAGCTTATCCGCACTTTTACTTGTTGTAAACTTGCGGCTTTAGGATGCCTATGTCCGAAAGATTACGATACTTTTCGGCATAATCCAGCCCGTATCCCACCAAAAACTCATCCGGCACCTCAAAGCCGACATAGTCTGCCTGAATGTCCGCTGTGCGGCGTGCAGGCTTGTCCAGCAGGGTAATCACACGTATGCTCGCAGGATTTCTTGCCGCAAGCATAGCTTTCAGGTATTTTAATGTCATGCCCGAATCCAGAATATCCTCCACAATAAGAATATCCTTATTCAAAAGCTCAATGTCTATATCCTTGACTATCTTCACAACACCACTGGTTTTGTGCCCACTGCCGTATGAGGACACCGCCATAAAGTCAATCTGTGCAGGTATACTTATAGCTCGCATAAGGTCCGCCATAAACACAACCGAGCCTTTCAGCACACTAAGCAGTAGCAGCTCTTTTTGTGCATAATCAACACTAATTTGCGCTCCAAGCTGGGCTACTTTTTGTGAAATCTGCTCCTCTGAAAGCAAAATACTTTGAAGGTCCCCTCGCATATTACTCATGTGTGCTCCCACCTTTCTGTGATGTGACTTCGTGTATTAAAAGCCACCGTGTTGTACCTTCGTCCGGCTGTACCCCATCGCAAAAGCCTACGCCCCACACCCACACAACACGATTGCCCTGTGCCAAAATAGGCAGGGTGTCTCGCCTGCTTTGAGGTATGTTCTCCTCGCTCATCCACTTGCGAAACGGCTTTGTTATGTTTCTTTTTGGTGGGCGAAGCGTGTCCCTCGGCAGGCGTGTGCGGAATACGCTGTCTAATATCTTACCATAATCCGCCACAAAGGTTAAGTCTTTTTTGTTATTTTGGTTCAAAAACAGCTGTGCTTGCTGTGCGGAAAGTATGCTCACCCTCACGGAATAGCCTTCCCACAGTTTGTGCTCCCCCTCGCAAAGTTGCAGTTTTTGCAAAATTTTGCCACTTATTACGGCACTTTCAATGCGCAAACTTCCTTTTTTCACAAGCGCTATCAGCTGCTGCGAAAGCTGTACCTTTCGCATATCCCCCTGCACAAGTTTTAGCAAGCGAGCAAGTGTTCCACGAGATGCACCCTTTGGAGCAATCAGTGCCATTGCTTTCAGCTGTACGGGCGGCGGCGCATCTCTCAAAACAGACACGCTGTGTCCGCCCACAGTTTTTGCATCAGCCAAGAGCTGTTTCGCCTGTGCTTCGATGTAACTGTCAAGGCTGTGCATATCCTGCGCCATTCGGCTTAGGACATCCTCTACACCTAAGTTTATGCCCTGCAAAATCGGCATCACACGGTTGCGCAGGATGTTGCGTGTGTAAATATCCTGGAAGTTTGTTTCATCCGTTACATATGAAAGGGAATTATCCGCACAGTATCGCTCTATTTCGGGGCGGCTCACCCACAAAAGCGGACGAACAAACACCCCTCGGCAGGGCGGAATGCCCCCAAGTCCCTTAGGGCCGCTACCCCTAATCATGTTCAGTAGCACCGTCTCGGCGTTGTCGCTTTTTGTGTGCGCCGTCGCTATTTTTGCGCCATGCTCCGCCGCTATCTCCTCAAAAAACTCATAGCGCAGCCTGCGTGCCCACACCTCGGTGCTCTCGCCTTTGGGCTTTGGCTTTTCGGTCATGTCACCATGCTTTATATACAATGCAACGTCATATTCTTCACACAGTCTACCCACAAAGTCCGCATCATTTAGCGAGGCCTCTCCACGCAGCCCATGCTCAAAATGCGCCGCCGCAAGCCGAATGCCAAGCTCGCACTTGCACGTCCACAGCAGGTGAAACAGCGCCACCGAGTCCGCACCGCCCGACAGCGCCACTATGACGGTGTCGCCCGAGCGTATCATATCCTGCTTGCGAATGGCGCTTAGCATGTTTTCTCTCATGGCTCTCTGTACATCTCCGGCTCGACATATCGGGTGTGTTCGCCGTCCCAGCGTAGGTTTACGGTAGCTGTCTCGCCGTGGCGGTTTTTTGCAATAATGCACTCTGCGGCCTCGGGGTCGACGTCCATGTCGTCGCTATAGTACGCATCACGGTACAAAAACATCACTATGTCCGCATCCTGCTCTATAGAGCCGGAGTCTCGCAGGTCGCTGAGCATGGGGCGGTGGTCTCCCTTTGTGCCACGCTCCGCATTTCTGGAAAGCTGGCTGAGCGCCATTATGGGCACGTTTAGGTCTTTCGCCATAATTTTGAGGTTACGAGTCATCTCGCTGACCTCCTGCACACGGTTTTCACTGCGCTTTCCGCTGCTCATCAGCTGTAGGTAGTCAATAATCACAAGCCCCACCGGCTTTGTGCCTGCGGCGATGGCACTGCGGTTTATCCGTCGTATTTTAGACTTCATTTCGGGGATGGTAATCGCCGATGTATCGTCCATATACATCTGCAACGGCCCTAAGAGGTTGGAGACATTTATAAGGTCGTCCCAGTCGGAGGGGTTGCGCACGCCCGTGCGAAACATTCGGCTGTCCACCAGTGCCTCGGAGGAAAGTATGCGTGCGGCCAGCTGGTCTTTTGTCATCTCAAGGCTGAAAATAATGACGGGTATCTGCTGTTTTGAAACATTCAGCGCAATATTCAGCGCAAAGCTCGTCTTGCCCATGCCGGGGCGGGAGGCGAGTATAATCAAGTCGCTGCGCCCAAGGCCGGTGAGCTTTGCGTCCACGCTGGGAAAGCCGCTGGGAATTCCCATGTAGGCATCCCTGTCGGGGCCCTCAAGGTGTTGCAGGTGGCTTAGCACCTCCAGCATGGCGTACTTCAAAAGCTGTGCGTCGGAGGTGTCCCTGCCCGCACGTATCTCGTAAAGGCGCTGTTCTGCCGCCTCCAGCATCACCTTGGACTCTACGTCCTCCCCCACCTGCTCCAGCACGTCCCTCGCCTGCTCCATCAGCTGACGCTTTACGTACTTTTCATTCACTATATCAATATAGTGTGGCAGGTTTGTGAGGCTGGGCACTGTGTCCGCAAGCTCCGCAAGATAGCTCTTCACGTCCGCCGCCGCAGGAAAAACATCCCCATCGCACAGGCGGTTTATCAGCACCACCACGTCCACCGGCACAGAGTTTGTCACAAGCGTGAGTATCTCTATAAACACCGCACGGTTTTGCCGCACATAAAACATTTCAGGGCGCAGTTTTTGGATAATGGTATCCACGCAGGAGGGGTCCAGCAATGCCGCACCCAAAACGCTCTGCTCCGCCTGTATGCTGTACGGCGGCTCTATGCCCAGCGTTTCGAGCGAAAAAGTGTAGTTTGTTGCCATAATGTCCCCCTGTCAAAATACATTGCCCCACCACAGTGCAAAAGCACTACTCCTCCACGCTCACCGTAAACACTGCGCTTATGCCCTGCATAATTTTCGCCTCTGCCTCGTACTTGCCATAGTCCTTGATTTCACGCACGCTAAAGGAAATTTTGCGCTTATCTACGCTCATTCCCATCTTTTCAAGCTCCGCAGATACGTCCTTTTGTGTAACTGCGCCAAAAAGCCTGCCGCTTTGGCCGCCTTTCGCCTTTATCACCACCGTGCTGTCCTTAAGCTTTTCGGCAAGCGCACGTGCCGCCTGCTCCTGCTGCTCTTTATGGTGCTGCTGGGAAGCCTGCTTGCTCTTCACCTCGTTCATTGCGGAGGCGTCCGCCACCACCGCAAGGCCTCTCGGTAGCAAAAAGTTGCGTGCGTAGCCATCGCTCACCTCGTGCATTTCATCCTTTTTGCCTATGTTTTTTACGTCCTGCTTTAGCACTACTTTCATTTTAATGCTCCATTCCGCCGCTTCGCATCGGCACAAAATTTAATGAAATATGCGGCTCTTATCATGCGAAGCACAAGGAATGATAAGAGCATTATTGATTTTAGATGGGAAATAGTTTGAAACTTGTTTCAAACTATGCCTCCCTAAAAAGCCATTCTCAAGTTTATGCGTAAAAGTCGCATGTTGCGCTCATACTAAAAAACAACAGTTCTACATTATATCTCGCCTATACCTTATCGTGTGTGCGCTCGGACATATACTCCGAAATAGCTTTTGCTATCGCAGTTTGCGCCTGCTCCATGCTCACGCCGTTCATCTGTGCCCCCGCCATGGTAAGGTGTCCGCCGCCGCCTATCTTTTCCATGATAAGCTGTACATTCACATCGCCCATACTGCGCGCGGACACACGCACAACATCCCCCTGCTCTATACCCACAAAGCTTGCCTGCACGCCCTCAATGGCGAGTAGCTCATTCGCCGCCTGGGGCGCTACCACCTCACACTCGGGTGGCACTCTGTCGCTCATTGCAATGGCGCACCCTTGGTGTATCTTCGCCTCGGACACAAGGTGGCTGCGGTAAAGGTACTCGTTCATGCTGGAGGCAAACATGCGCTTTACCACCGCCGTTTGCGCACCCATGCGGCGAAGCCACGCCGCCGCTTCAAATGTTCGCACACCCACATGTAGCGAAAAAGTGCGTGTATCCAGCATAATGCCGCACAAAAGCGCCTCCGCCTCCACGGGCGTGGGCTTGTCCGTCTTTGCGTCTCCCACATACTGCAAAAGCTCGCTCACAAGCTCGCTTGCGCTGGAGGCATACGGCTCGTGGTAAAAAATT
Organism: uncultured Oscillospiraceae bacterium; assembly: GCA_964370045.1. Lineage (GTDB taxonomy): Bacteria > Bacillota > Clostridia > Oscillospirales > Ruminococcaceae > JAAYCI01. Next base: position 26,300 of record CAYJGZ010000008.1, on the reverse strand, counting down.
TGTGCACTTGCAATATGGTTTACCATCTTGCGGTGATGGTCTATAACTACCGAAGCGCCGCAGTTTTTGAACACTTGGTCGCTCTCCAAAAGATATGGTATGTGCGTGTCCACCACTACTATCAGCGTGCGAGGGCCTGTGAGCGGCAGTGCCTCCTGCGGCGAGATTAAGTCCTTGCCGTAGCCGTTTTTCACAAGGTGCTCAATCAGCATCCCCGACATGTTTTTCTCGGTATCAATCACTATCGCCGCAGGCTTTTTGCATATACGGCAAAAGCGCAGCATACCCACCGCCGCACCAACGCTGTCCATGTCCGCATCCTTGTGCCCCATGATGAGCACCTTGTCAAACTCGGCAAAAAGGTTGCGTATAGCGGCGGCCACCACACGGCTTTTCACCTTTGTGCGCCTTTCCACACTGTGCGCAACACCGCCGTAAAATTCAAAGCCCTCGGGGCTTTTTACCGCCGCCTGGTCTCCCCCTCGCCCCAGCGCCATGTCCAGCGCTCCTCTGGCCATTTCCTCACACTCGGAGAATGTCTCCCCAAGGCGGCCCACGCCTATGGAAAGCGTGACCGCCACACTCTCCTCGCCTATCTTTCGCACCTCGTCCAGCACCGAAAAGCGGCTTGCCTCTATGTCCTTCATGTGGCGCTCTTCCAGCACCGCAAGGTAGCGTGAGGTGGATACTTTGCGCAAAAAGCCGGAGCTTTTGGCCACAAACCGCTCCACCGCTTTGTCTATACTGCTAACAATAGCCGCACGCTCGCTCTCCTGCATCTCTTTTAGGATTTCATCGTACGTATCTATAACGATATACAGCACCGACGGACGTGTGGCACGGTACTCCGCCGCCTGCACTTTCAGCTGTGTGTCCTCGATAAACAGCACAAAGTACAGGTTTTTTTCCGCACGCATCATGTTGCTGTGCGCCGTGTAGCAGCGGTTTCCCAGCGTAAGGTCCTGCCCCTTTGGCTCTGCGGCCGCGCGCAGGTCCAGCCCCGGCATCACCTTGTTTGCGGCGAGCATGGTGCTCTCTGCACCCAGCGCAATCTGCTTTAGAAACGCATCGTTGTACCACACCACTATGTCATCGCTCACCGCCATAATGGGCAAGTTAAACGTACCTACGCCATTGCTTGCGGCCGCCTCCGGCTTAAATCGAGCGCTTAGCATCCGCCGCAAAAGCCGCCGTGTTCGTTGCAGGCCAAACAGCACAAACACCGCCACCACCAGCACCACCACAATCACCGGTATAAAATACACCGGCATTGCAATGCTCAGCATCACCGCAAGCGTCAAGCACATCACCGCAAGCAGGATAATCAGCGTATCCGCCGCCCAAAAATTACGTTTGCGCTTCAAATAGGTGTCCTCCTTGTTTTGACATAACAATTCAGTATTACACAGGAGTGTGGAGAAAAGAGCAGTTTTTTGGAATATCCGCCTTCTTTTCGTGCTTAACGTATGGCGTTTTACTTCTATGTATCCACTTGCCTACACAACGTTTGACACAAACAAATATCCTACTCTACAGCCATGCACCAAAAATCAGCCGAGACTTACCTCGGTGAGTATGGGCAGTATCATGGGGCTGCGCTTTGTGCGCCTGTACAAAAAGCTGAACGCCGCCTCCCTCATGCGGGTTTTAAGGCTGTTTATATCCTTGTGCGGCTCCTTTTCGTGCGCACGCAGTACCTTATCTATCGCAAGGCGGGTCTCCTCCAAAAGCTCCTCCGAGTCCCGCACATACACAAAGCCACGGGTGAATATCTCCACCTCGCTCATCATCTTGCCTGTTTTCGCCTGCACCGTGGCACTCACAACCACAATGCCGTCCTCGCTCAAAAGCCGCCTGTCACGTAGCACCACGCTACCCACATCGCCCACGCCAAGGCCGTCCACCATCACCGCACCCGCCTGAACGCCCTCGCCTGCGCTTATGCCGTCCTGCGAGATGACTATGCTCTCACCCGTCTCTGCAACCATTATATTTTGCGGCGGTATGCCCACCGCCTGTGCGGTTGAGGCATGGCGCTTTAGATGCTTATACTCGCCGTGCACCGGGATGAAGAACTTTGGCCTTGTCAGGTTGAGCATCAGCTTTTGCTCCTCCTGGCAGGCATGGCCGGAGGCGTGAACGTCGTACATGTTTTCATAAATTACGTCCGCACCCAATTTCAAAAGCCCGTTTATGACCTTTGTTACCATCTTTTCGTTGCCGGGGATGGTGGCGGCGGAGATTATGATGAAATCCCCCTCCCCCACACGCACCTGCCTGTGGCTGTTCATCGCCATGCGTGAGAGTGCGCTCAGCGTTTCACCCTGGCTTCCCGTGGTGATAATGGCCACCTTTTCGGGCGGGTACTTGCTTATCTGCTCTATGTCCACCACAACGCCGGGGGGTGCATGAAGATACCCAAGCTCCATCGCCATGTTGGTGTTGTTTATCATGCTACGCCCCGATATGGCCACAACACGCCCCTGACGTGCCGCATGGTCGATAAGCAGCTGCACACGGTAGAGGTTTGATGCAAATGTCACCACTATCACACGCTTTTTGTCCGCCCTGTTAAACAGCGCCTCCAGCCCTGCGTTTACCTTATTTTCAGAGGCGGACATGCCCGGCTTTTCAGAGTTTGTAGAGTCGCTTATAAGTGCGAGCACACCGCTGTCTCCATATCGGGCAAAAGCCGCAAGGTCGGCCGTTTTGCCCCCTACGGGCGTGTAGTCTATCTTAAAGTCTCCCGTGTGAATTATGGTGCCTGCGGGACAATCTATGGCAAAGCTCACAGCATCGGGGATGCTGTGGTTCACATGAATGGGGTCTATGGTAAAGCACCCAAGGCGAAACTTTTCCCCTGCGGAAAACTGACGCATTTTTGTGCTGTCACGCAGGCCGTGCTCCTCCAGCTTGTTTTGTATAAGCCCAAGCGTAAGGCGGGTGCTGAATATGGGCAGGTTTACCTCACGCAAAAGGTAAGGGAGCGAACCTATATGGTCCTCGTGCCCGTGCGTTATGATAACACCCTTTATGTTCTCCCTGTTTTGCTCAATAAATGAAAAGTCGGGTATTACAAGGTCTATGCCGTACATGTCGCTGTCCGGAAACAGCGAGCCGCAGTCCACAATAAGCATATCCCCCGCGCACTCGTACACCGTGAGGTTTTTGCCTATCTCTCCAAGGCCGCCCAGGGGGTACATCTTTATGGGAACTGCCTTTGCGGCATCACTGCGCCTGCGCCCTGCGTGCGGCGAGGGCTTGCGCACCATTCTTTTGCTTGCCACCTGCTGGGGCAATCTGTCGGTGCGATGACGTTTTTCACGCATTGTGGGCACTGCCTCGTTATTCTGTTTTTGGTTCATTATCTCCTCCATGTTGGCGCAAACACAAGCCCCACCCCTGTTTGGGGGGGCGTTTGGCCTATTTCTATTCAAAGTTTTATTATAAGAAGCAACCCTTTCTCATCAAAGGGTGCTTAACATACAAATCAGGGGGGTGTACCTTTCACGGTGGTGTTGACAAACAAAGGATTGGCAAAATCAAGAGATATTTTTTTGTTAGACAATACAAAAACCGCAGGCAATACTTTGTGTATTAACGAGGATTTTTGTGAAGTATAGCGAAAAAAGAACCGATGTATTTTGCTAATCTGACTTTGTCAACACCGCCTTTCACACTTTATCCTCGCCACTGCACAGCCTTTGCCACAAAGCACGTAGCGCAAAGGTCAAAAACCACAAAGATATATAAGCAGGTACACGTATGGTATTCTAATTTTACTTTTAGTATTACGCTTTGTCAAGTTTACATCACTTACTTAAATATTGTATACTAATAACTAAGCCATGCTATTTACCTTTATTTTTTTACAAGAGGTGCTTTATTATTCATGAAGACAGTTTATGTATTTACCGACGGTGCGTGCAAGGGCAACCCCGGCCCCGGCGGATGGGGCGCAATACTGCGCTATAAAGAGACGGAAAAGGAACTGCACGGGGGGCAAGCGGACACCACAAACAACCGCATGGAGCTTACGGGGCTGATTCGGGCGCTGCAACAGCTAAAAGAACCCTGCCATGTGGTGGTAAAAAGCGACTCGCAGTATGTGCTGAACGGCCTTTCCAAGGGCTGGGCGCACGGCTGGCGCAAAAACGGCTGGCGCAAAAAGGACGGAAAGCCCGCCCTAAACGCCGAGCTTTGGGAGGAGCTGTTGCAGCTTATCACTCCGCACAAGATGGAATACCACTGGATAAAGGGGCACAGCGGCCACCCCGAAAACGAGCGTGCAGATGCGCTTGCGGTTTTGGGAGCACATGAGTGCATGGCATAGTTTGGACATGCTTTTCCACCGAGTGGAAATGCGCCAAAAACGAGCCTGTGCCTTTGTACACACACCTGATTTCACACATTTTGCAGAGGTATTTTGATATGATTGCTCACACTTACACAATACGGTGGCACACATGCTAAACGCATTTTCCGACAGCCTACTGCCCAAAGTCCTGCTTGCGCTCAGCGGTGGGGTGGACTCCGCCGCCTGTGTCACACTTTTGCAGGAACAGGGCTTTGAGGTAGAGGGGCTTGTCTTGCAGTTTTCGCCTGCGCATCTTGGGGCGGTTTCCGCCGCACGCAAAACTGCGGAGGAGCTTGGCATCACGCTGCATGTAGGAAAATGCGAGGAAGAGTTTGAAAAGCATGTTGTGTCGCCATTTTGCAGCGACTATGCAAAAGGCTTGACCCCAAACCCCTGTGTCGTGTGCAACCCACTTGTAAAGTTCAAACAGCTTGCGGATTATGCAAGCTCTCTGGGGATTTTTCACATAGCTACGGGTCATTATGCGCAACTCGCACAGCGTAAGGGTGTACTTTACATCTCACAAGCCGTAAGCATCGCACGAGACCAAAGCTACATGCTTTATCGCCTGCCGCAGGAGATTCTGCGCCGCCTTGTCCTACCGGCAGGCGAAGTGCAAAAGGCGGACATACGCAATATTGCACAGCAAAATAGCCTTAGCTGTGCAAGCGCCCCCGACAGCCAAGAAATCTGCTTTGTGCCGGACGGTGAGTATGCGGACTTTATCACATCAAGGGGTGTCAAGGGCAAAAAAGGGCGCTTCATCGGCCCATCCGGTGAGGACCTCGGCGCACATCGAGGGGTGATACACTACACGGTAGGACAGCGCAGGGGGCTTGGCGTTGCGCTGGGCCAGCCTGTTTTTGTGCGCAGTATCCTTGACGGCGGTGACATTCAGCTGGCATTTGCGCATTCGCTGTGCGCCAAAAGCATCTGTGTGCGTAGCTGTGTGTTTACAAGCGGGTGTGCTCCCACAGCTCCCACCGCATGTACTGTGAAAATTCGCAGCATGGCAAAGCCTGTTTCGTGCGTGCTCCACCCACTTTCAGATGGTGAGTACCGCATTGTGTTTGACGAGCCACAGCGCTCCCCCGCCCCCGGCCAGCACGCAGTATTCTATGATGATACGCTTGTTATCGGCGGTGGTGTTATGCACTCGCCTAAGTTTTAGCTACACGCTGTACACTTTTCGTGTTCAACAACTTTTGCTTCACAGCACGGAGGTGAGCTATTTTGCACACATTATATACATCCGAGCCTACCGAAACCACCGAAGTAGTCACTGAGGTTTTAGTGCTCGGTGGCGACATTGTTTTTTCCATCGCACTTACGATAGGCGTATTTGCGATTTTTTGGCTTGCCTCATGGCTGATAGGCAAAAAGATTTTCCCTGCACTTATCAATCGCCTTGATAAAGAAAAGCACCAAATTTCAGCAATCTTATTGCATGGGTTTAGGCGCCCCCTATCCTTTCTTCTCAAAATTTCGGGCATTTTCGGCGCATTGCTTGTGATATGCTATCGTTTCAACTTCGACTGGCTCAGCTCCGGCTTACAGAGTGTTTTGAACGGTTTGCCATCAATTTTAGCAGTGTGCATACGCGTGAGTATTGTGCTGGCGTGCACGTGGGGGCTTGTCGCCTCAAGCTCCATCACCTCACTTTTATTGCGCAACGCACGCACACGCCTTGACCTAAACATCAGCAAAGGCGTGACTCGTTTTTTATCCGCTGTGTTCAATGTTATTGTTATCGGCATAGCCGCCGTGATACTGCTGAGCGAGCTTAACTTCAACATAAACGGGCTTTTGGCAGGGCTTGGGCTTGGCGGCTTGACGGTAGCGCTTGCCGCAAAAGAATCCGCCGCAAACTTTTTCGGTGGGCTTATCCTCGTGGTAGAAAAGCCGTTTGAAATAGGCGACTGGATTACCTGCACAGGCTCAAGCGGTAATGTAGAGGGCACTGTGGAGGACATAAACCTACGGGACACTCGCATACGCACATGGCACGGCTCGCTGACCATTGTGCCCAACTCCGTGCTCTCCGCCTCCTTTATCAGCAACTGGGGGAAAAGCTTGGAAATGCGCAAAGCGGATTTTGTTTTGACGGTGGTGTACGCAACCCCCTCGGACAAGCTCAAGCGCTTCATGCGAGACATCCGAAAGCTGCTAAAAGCGGACAAGGACATTGACGAAAAAAGCATCGTTGTGGTATTCACCGAGTTTGGCGACTCCAGCTTAAACATACGTGTTGTATTTAATGTTCTTTTACCAAAATATGTCGACTACCTGCGCATATTGGACCGTGTGAATCTTTCGCTTTTGGAGCTTGCTAATGCGAGCGGAGTGGACTACGCTTTCCCCACACGCACGGTTTTTATCGAGAGCGACAGCGGTGACGCCGCAGATGCGCCAAAGGAAAATGCAGAGGATGAAGCTTCCGACAAATCACCCGAGGATGCCACAGATGCCTTGCCTTCCCAAAAACAGCCTTAGAGCAAGAATTTTATCTTTTTTGCGGCAACTTCATATTGACTTTTTTACAAAAACGACATATACTGTTGTAGTCGGTTTTAGTCGTGCTCTCACATAAAGTGTTGGCATAATATCGGCTACCTTGGGCGATTAGCTCAGTTGGGAGAGCGCTGCGTTCGCAACGCAGAGGTCGAGGGTTCGAATCCCTTATCGTCCACCAAAAATCTTTTACAGCCTAACGGCTGTAAAAGATTTTTTATTTATAAGGGATTCGAAAGGCGGCTTTTAGATAGTCCCTACACAAGTGTTCATCCGATTGATTTTGGCGATTTTTCCGCCATACTACGTTGTCAAAATTCACATTCCACAAAGGAGTGTATCATTTTTCCGCCTTGTCTTGCAAAAAAATCCCTCAAAATCCTCTCGGTTCAACCTGTATAGGGACTATCTTGAAAACAGTGCGGTGCACTGTTTTAACCGCCGTGGCTTTTCCGCAGAAAAGCGAATCCCGTGCTTGCAACTTTCTCACACCTTTAGGGGTGCTTTTTGTTGGTAGTGCAAAAAGCACAGGGATTCGAAAGGCGGCTTTTCCGCAGAAAAGCGAATCCCGTGCTTGCAACTTTCTCACACCTTTAGGGGTGCTTTTTTTACCAGTAGAAATATATACCAAAACTGCTCATTTGTCCGCATATTCACTTGCAAAAAATTATGATTATGTTACAATAATATTTGTGCAAATATATCTTAAAAAACTTAATCACAAATGCGAACACTCTACCAAAAACAACACTCGAAGGAGACCATAATGAAAAAGAAACTTTTTGCCGCAATGCTTTCCGTTGTAATAATGCTTACACTACTGCCCGCACTGCCCACATATGCGGCGGTAGACGAGCTTTTTGACGCAACGGTAGACGTAAGAGGCACAGCCGAGCCTGCCGACGATATTGCCATGACCTTCAAAGTGCTAAGCGAGGATGCCGCCGCCGGCACAGGCACGGTACAGGTAGGTAGCGGAATTTTCCCCGATTCTTCAATTGACACTGCCACAGCCGGTGATATAACCATACCCACTACGGTAACTCATAACGGCATAACCTATACCGTCACCACCTTAGGAAGCTATTCATTTGATGGTTGTACAAATCTTACTTCTATTACCATTCCGAGCAGTATTACTTCTATCGGAACATCGGTGTCTTTTAATTGCGCCAAATTAACCCAATTTAATGTTGATAGCAGTAACGCACATTTTTCATCTTCCGACGGGGTTGTTTATAACGCAGAGCAAACAGAACTTGTTTTATTCCCGCAAGGTAGGGGCGGGAATTTTGCAATACCAAACAGTGTTACTTCTATATCGGGTTCTGCATTCAATGATTGCGACGCTCTTACTTCGATAACCATACCAAATAGTGTTACTTCTATATCGGGTTTTGCATTCACTTCTTGCGGCGCTCTTACTTCGATAACCATACCAAACAGCGTTACTTTTATCGGAGATTCTGCGTTTTCTAAATGCACCGCTCTTACTTCAGTAACCCTATCTGATAGCGTTACTTCTATCGAACCAAGTACGTTTGACGGGTGTACAAGCCTTACTTCGATAAACCTACCAAATAGCATTACTTCTATCGGAGAATCTGCGTTTCGCTCTTGCACCGCTCTTGCTTCGCTGACCATACCGGATAGCGTTACTTCTATCGAAGGTTATACGTTTCAAAATTGCACCGCTCTTACTTCGCTAACCATACCAAACAGCGCTACTTCTATCGGAGGTTATGCGTTTTCTGGTTGCACCGCTCTTACTTCGATAACCATACCGAACAGCGTTACTGCTATCGAAGAACTTGCGTTTAATGGTTGCACCGCTCTTGCTTCGATAACCATACCAAACAGCGTTACCTCTATCGGAGATTCTGCGTTTTTTGGTTGCTCCGCTCTTACTTCGCTAACCATACCAAACAGCGTTACTTCTATCGGAGATACTGCGTTTTCCGGTTGCACCGCTCTTACTTCGCTAACATTGCAAGACGGCATTACATCTCTTGGGATGTTTGCGTTCCAAGGTTGCACAGGCCTTACATCGCTAACTATTCCGGGTAGCCTTGCAACAACAGGTCGGGAAACTTTTTCGGGTTGTACGTCACTTACATCTGTTATGATAAAAGAAAACACTCAGGCGGTCGGCATAGGTTCGTTTGTTAATAACACAAGCCTTACGTTGGTATCAATACCAAGCACGGTTATCTCCTTGGAAGAGGCCGCTTTTTATGAATGCGCAAACCTTAGTTCCATCTTTTTCTTTGGAAACACGCCCACCCTCGGCATAGAGGCAATACCTGCAACCGCAACGGCGTATTACCTTTCCACCGCCACAGGCTGGGACACATACACAGGCAAAAAAGAAGTGATGACTGTGCATAACATAAATTATGACTTGGTTAATCTAACAAGCACTACCGCCAATTCATTCGTTATGAATGCCATCTATCCAAACGAATTTAACACTATTCAGCTAAGCGCAAATGCCGGCTATGTGCTGCCAAACAGCGTGGAGGTTATGGTGGGCAATACCGTTTTGACAAGCGGCTACACCTACAACGCCCAGACGGGTGAAATTGCCATAGACCGCAGCATGGTCACTGCCGACATTACGATAAGCGCTACGGCGGTGTTGCCTGTGGCGGATATTGCCCTGACGAGCGCAAGCACGGTTTCCGCAGGGCAGGCGCTACCCCTAAGCGCAAACGTGGTACCTGCCGATGCTACTTATAGGGATATAGTGTGGAGTGTTTCGGGCGCAGGCACAACAGGCGCCACAATAACAAACGGCGTGTTCATTGCGGCCGCCGCAGGCGAGGCCACCATAACCGCAACCATAGTGAGCGGCTTAGGAAGCGGCACAAACTACACCAAAGATTTTGTTATAACCGTTACGCCCGCTGCCATCCCTGCGGCGGCCATTTCTCCCTTGACAGGGGCGGTTAGGTAGCATTGTCAGCCACCCAATGCGAGAACAAAAAACAACGCACAAGGAGACCATAATGAAAAACAAACTTTTCGCCGCAATACTTTCCGTTGTAATAATGCTTACACTACTGCCCGCACTGCCCACATATGCGGCGGTAGACGAGCTTTTTGACGCAACGGTAGACGTAAGAGGCACAGCCGAGCCTGCCGACGATATTGCCATGACCTTCAAAGTGCTAAGCGAGGATGCCGCCGCCGGCACAGGCACGGTACAGGTAGGTAGCGGAATTTTCCCCGATTCTTCAATTGACACTGCCACAGCCGGTGATATAACCATACCCACTACGGTAACTCATAACGGCATAACCTATACCGTCACCACCTTAGGAAGCTATTCATTTGATGGTTGTACAAATCTTACTTCTATTACCATTCCGAGCAGTATTACTTCTATCGGAACATCGGTGTCTTTTAATTGCGCCAAATTAACCCAATTTAATGTTGATAGCAGTAACGCACATTTTTCATCTTCCGACGGGGTTGTTTATAACGCAGAGCAAACAGAACTTGTTTTATTCCCGCAAGGTAGGGGCGGGAATTTTGCAATACCAAACAGTGTTACTTCTATGCGGGATAATATATTTAGAGGTAATGTAGATATAACATCTGTAACCATACCAAATAGCGTTACCTCTATCGGAAACTATGCATTTTTGGGTTGCACCGCTCTTACTTCGATAACCATACCAAATAGCGTTACCTCTATCGGAAACTATGCATTTTCGGGTTGCACCGCTCTTACTTCGATAACCCTACCAAACAGCATTACTTCTATCGGAGGCTTTACGTTTAATAATTGCGTCGCTCTTACTTCGCTAACCATACCGGATAGCGTTACTTCTATCGGAGCAAGAGCGTTTCAAAATTGCACAAGTCTCATCTCCCTAACCATACCAAGCAGCGTTACTTCTATCGGAGACCATACGTTTTTTGATTGCACCGCTCTTGCCTCGATAACTATACCAAATAACGTTACTTCTATCGGAGAACATGCGTTTCAAAATTGCACAAGTCTTACTTCGGTAACCATACCAAACAGCGTTACTTCTATCGAAAAAAATGCGTTTAATGGTTGCTCCGCTCTTACTTCGCTAACCATACCAAACAGCGTTACTTCTATCGGAGATACTGCGTTTTCCGGTTGCACCGCTCTTACTTCGCTAACATTGCAAGACGGCATTACATCTCTTGGGATGTTTGCGTTCCAAGGTTGCACAGGCCTTACATCGCTAACTATTCCGGGTAGCCTTGCAACAACAGGTCGGGAAACTTTTTCGGGTTGTACGTCACTTACATCTGTTATGATAAAAGAAAACACTCAGGCGGTCGGCATAGGTTCGTTTGTTAATAACACAAGCCTTACGTTGGTATCAATACCAAGCACGGTTATCTCCTTGGAAGAGGCCGCTTTTTATGAATGCGCAAACCTTAGTTCCATCTTTTTCTTTGGAAACACGCCCACCCTCGGCATAGAGGCAATACCTGCAACCGCAACGGCGTATTACCTTTCCACCGCCACAGGCTGGGACACATACACAGGCAAAAAAGAAGTGATGACTGTGCATAACATAAATTATGACTTGGTTAATCTAACAAGCACTACCGCCAATTCATTCGTTATGAATGCCATCTATCCAAACGAATTTAACACTATTCAGCTAAGCGCAAATGCCGGCTATGTGCTGCCAAACAGCGTGGAGGTTATGGTGGGCAATACCGTTTTGACAAGCGGCTACACCTACAACGCCCAGACGGGTGAAATTGCCATAGACCGCAGCATGGTCACTGCCGACATTACGATAAGCGCTACGGCGGTGTTGCCTGTGGCGGATATTGCCCTGACGAGCGCAAGCACGGTTTCCGCAGGGCAGGCGCTACCCCTAAGCGCAAACGTGGTACCTGCCGATGCTACTTATAGGGATATAGTGTGGAGTGTTTCGGGCGCAGGCACAACAGGCGCCACAATAACAAACGGCGTGTTCATTGCGGCCGCCGCAGGCGAGGCCACCATAACCGCAACCATAGTGAGCGGCTTAGGAAGCGGCACAAACTACACCAAAGATTTTGTTATAACCGTTACGCCCGCTGCCATCCCTGCGGCGGCCATTTCTCCCTTGACAGGGGCGGTTAGGTAGGCTCGACACTGCATCTATATTTTCAGCACAACCCAAAAAATCCAACCTGCATATAAGGTTGGATTTTTATTTAGCAAACATGACATTTTTTTAAGAGGTATATATATGAGCAAGCGAACCGAAGATGCGTGCGCATTGCGTAGCATAAAAGAGCCACACTACAACTGTTGTCATGCAACTTTCATGGTTTTCAGCGACCTACATGGCGTTGATGCAGATACAGCATACAGCCTTGGTCATCATTTTGGTGGCGGTATGCGTGTCGGCACTGTATGCGGGGCACTCAGCGGCGCAATAATGACAATGGGAATGTTGCGCCACTCAAACGATGAGGTGAAAGCGCTTATTGCGGAGTTTGAGCAAACACATGGCTCGATATATTGCGCCGCACTACTCGAAAAGATAAACGATGAGTTGCCAAAAGACGTCCTATGCAATCGCTTAATTTGCCATTGTGTGGAAATACTCGAACGATATGTGGAGTTTCAAAAGCACAGCTCTTAAAGCACCTATAATCGCCCAATTTATACCTTATGTGCACAGTAGAAAGCTCAAAACACTTTGCTTTTTCAATTATCAAAACAGCTATTTGCCTTGATTTTTTCCAATATCACCTGTGTTATAATTTTCATTTCTATCTATTTTTTCGCAAAATCTTTTCAGTACTTTTTACACACATATTGCACACAAATCACATTCCGTCAGTTGACTTTCAATCTACGACATTGTATAATATTGAAAAGATAATTCTGTGCGAAATGGCTAATTTTATGCGATGGAGTTTTACTTTTAGCATTATAAGTTTTTCGTCGTACTGGCAAAACACTGCTTTTCGGTAGTGTTTATTAAATAACGTATTATGGAGGTTAATTATGAAAAAGGTACTACTTACTGTCATGTCCCTTGCTGTAATGTTTGCTTTAGTAGCTTGCAGCACACCCGCACCTGCGCCCGCTCCCACACCTGCGCCGGCATCTTCGTCTGCGCCCGCTCCTGTATCCTCTACACCTGCGCCTGCTCCTGTATCGTCCGAGCCTGCGCCGGTATCGTCCACACCTGCGCCGGTGTCTTCCATGCCCGACCCCGCTCCTGCATCGTCCATGCCTGTTGAGGAGACGATGTACAGCATCGACTTTATGCTTCACAACTACAGCAACGCAGACTTGGTAGAGCTTTATGTTTCCCCCACCACAGACGACTACTGGGGCGACGACATAATGCGCGGTGCTGTTCTGCTGAACGGTAGCAGCATGGAGCTGGTGTTTGACACAGGCGCACCTGCAGGCACAACCTTTGACATTCGCACACTGGACGACGACGGCGACCAGTACGATTTCTTCGAAATCCCCTTGACCGAGCTTACAGACCTTTCTCTGTACGTAGAAATTTACTCTGACGGTTCGTTCAACAACTACTTTGAGTGGTCCTAACTGTTAGCTTTCTTCCGTCGCTACGCAGTGCAGGTTTCGCAATACTGTATAGTGTAGCACAAGTTAGTTTGTTAATATCATTGTAAATTATACCGCTAATGCTTTGTATTTTGCACAAAGCATTAGCGGTATTTTTATGCTTTTCAAATTACACATCGCATCCACATGAATATCAATACACCAACAAATAGTATATCACGTACCCCCAGCTAAAAATACCGTGTATTATCGCCCAAAATATAGACTCCCAGTTTGTGTACGAAATCACCATCGCCAGCGCACTGCCAAACGAAACCCCGGCTTTAACAGTAGTTACCGCAAATTGCCTTCCCCTGCCTTGTGTTTCTTGCATAATTCATGTCCTCCTCATTTTTTATGGAATGTGCATCTATTCACCTACATCAATGCAGTTTAGACATAATAACCTTCAATATAACTGCTTTTTAAGCAATTTTATTTACCACTATAATCTTTTACCTCACTACTTACGTGATGCAGGTAAACCCGAGGCCCTTCTAAACATCCCCTCATATTGTTGACACACTAATTCCGTATCCATGTATGCGCCTAAATGTTTCGCCTTTTCTTCCAAGCTCTCTTTTAGCTCCTCATTTTGCAAAACATTAGCTATGCTATTGTATACACTTTCCCACTTCACCTTTTCTTCCAAAAGAATTCCGGTGTTTCCCAGTGTCTCTTTTGCATAAAAAAATGGCGCAGATATGACTACTCTCCCCTTTGCCATTGCCACAGCAAGGGAGTAATGGGTCAACCAATCCACCTTCAGGCTTGGAACTAAAAACACATCCGACATTGTCATCACTGTTAAAAGTTCTCTCGTACTCGGCGTGTAGCTGTGAAATATCACCCTATCTTCAACATCCAGTACCCGTGTTAGGTTTACAAGCTCTTTGTAATATTTTATCCCCTCTTCTTTTGTCGCCTTTGGGCATGGTTTTCCCGCTATCAAATATCGTAGGGTTGGATGGCGATTTTTTAGCTTTGAAATTGCATGAATCACACTTTCTATTCCATTTTCAGGGATTATACTGCCAAAACTGCTTATAAGCACCAAATCTTCATAGCCATATGCGCGCTTGACTTCCTCTCTTGTGTGCTTTGGCATCATTGGAATAAGCGGTGGCATCACTTTTATCTTTTTTTCATCAACTTTGCACTTTTTTTGCAAATTATATGCCGCACTTTCGCTCATTACAATGCAATTACTGCCATATTTGCAAATCTCCGACATCACTTCTACCTGATTCAGCGTTGGAGTTTGCGGCACACTATGACACACAACACCAAGCGGCAAATTCAAATTCTGCAACATATCTAATATATACTCTCCATCATCACCGCCGTATATATTAAAGTCGTGATGCAGTACCACCAAATCGGTGGATAATCCGTTAATATGCTCTGCTGCCGCCAGGTGCTCAATACGGCTGTTTTTCTTGCATCTACCTGCAACATCACCGCTGTAGTTCGCCTCTCTCTCCCCTACCGCAAATACTTTACAGCTTATGTTTGATGCCTGCCTCATATAGTATACCATCTCGCGAGTATACGCGGCAATGTAGTCTGTTTCGGGCGGATATGTGCTGACAAATAGCACTTCACAGTCCGACTTATACATTTTACCAATCCTTTCCACACAGTGAAGTCTTTGTCGTCTTTGATTGCATTTTTATACACTAATTTTGCCAATTTACACGTTTTCGCCTATACTACTTTATACAATTTCAGCTATATTATAGCTTTTTCTTTACGTCGTAAAATAACGAATTTTATACTTTGTTCAAAAAACATCTTCATTTGCTACAATCTATGTCTTTATTTTCGCACAACAAAAAAGCGTTTGCAGGGGCTACTTCAACTCCCCCGCAAACGCTTCTTTATCCTAAATGCTACTATTAAACAACCGACATATGTCACCCTACGCTGACATCATACATGTTTTCAAGCTATGCTATCCTTCTATTTTGGGCAATCCCGCAAAGCCTTTTTCCAGCTCCTCATCGGTAGGAATATAGTCGCTCATTTCACCCTCAAGATAGCGCTGGTATGCTGTCATGTCATAGTAGCCTGTTCCGGTAAGACCAAATAAAATCGTCTTAGATTCGCCACTTTCTTTGCACTTAACCGCTTCTTGTATCGCACCGTGTATTGCGTGTGCCGACTCAGGCGCAGGCAAAAGCCCTTCACTTTGTGCAAACAGTGTTGCCGACTCAAACACTTTGCTCTGCTCCACACTGCGTGCTTCGTCAAGATATCCATCACTGTACAGCTGGGAAAGAATCGGCGACATACCGTGATAACGCAGGCCACCTGCATGGTTTGGCGCAGGCATAAACTCCGAGCCGAGCGTGTACATTTTAGCAAGCGGAGTAATGTTTCCTGTGTCGCAGAAATCATACGCATATCGTCCACGTGTCATGCTGGGGCAGCTTGCCGGCTCCACCGCTATAAAGTGGGGGTTTGCCTTGCCTGTCAGCTTATCCTGCATATACGCACAGATAAGCCCACCGAGGTTCGAGCCGCCACCCGCACAACCAATGACGATGTCAGGGTATTCTTCCAGCTTATCCATTGCCATTTTTGCCTCAATGCCTATAATGCTTTGATGCAAAACCACCTGATTTAGAACGCTACCAAGTACATAACGGTACCCTTCAGTTCCCACTGCTTTCTCAACAGCTTCGGAAATCGCACAGCCCAAGCTACCACCCGTGGTTGGGTTTTTCGCCAATATTGCCCTGCCTACATTGGTGGTATCGCTGGGACTGGGCGTAACATTTGCACCATAAACCTGCATGAGAGTGCGACGTTGCGGTTTTTGCTCCGCACTCACCTTAACCATAAAAATGTTCAAATCTATGCCAAAATGCTTGCAAGCCATGGCCATTGCCGTGCCCCACTGGCCCGCTCCGGTTTCGGTGGTCAAGCCTTTAAGTCCCTGCGTCTTTGCGTAGTAGGCCTGTGCCACGGCACTGTTCAGCTTGTGGCTTCCCGAAGTGTTGTTGCCTTCATACTTGTAGTAAATTTTAGCTGGTGTATCGAGTTTTTTCTCCAGCGAGTAAGCCCTAATCAACGGCGAGGGACGATACATACGGTAAAAGTCCACTATTTCGCCCGGAATGTCAATGTAACGGTTTGTATTGTCCAGTTCCTGCTTTACGAGTTCCTCGCAGAATATTCCCGACATTTCCTGTGCTACCAGCGGCTTTCCTGTGCCCGGATTGAGCATCGGGGCCGGCTTGTTTGGCATATCAGCCCGCAGGTTATACCATTGCAGCGGCAAATTTTCCTCTCCGAGATATACTTTGTTTGGTATTTTCATGACGTTCCCTCCTTTTTTATATACACACGAAAAAAACCCCTATCCCTACATTGGGACAAGAGTTCAACTCCTGCGGTACCACCCACATTGGCGCAAAGCGCCCACTCACTATGTACACGCTCACGCGGATACACGTCGCATTGATAACGGATACGACTTTTCCGTTGGCTACTACTTAGGCACAAAGCGCACCTGTTCGGGCCACCCTCCCGAATCCATTCACCGCCACACGTTATGCGAGCTTCTCACCAATCGCTCACTCTCTGAAATCCGTTTGTGTCGGCTACTCTTTTCGGTCATCGGTTTTCATGTCGTCATTTTAGCACTGCATTTCGGCTTTGTCAAGCATTTTTTTCAAAAAAGTTCTATTTTCCCAAAAATTTATTTGTGCGAATTATCACACATCCACCTGATGAAGTTACGCACCAATCGTCTTAATGAGCCGTAAATATTATATAATTATAACTTATGCGCAAAAATAGTTATAATTATATAACTATTTACGGTTCAACACATGTTTAATTTTTTCAAACACTTACACTACCATCCCACCGTTTAGCCCTAAAACCTGTCCTGTTATCCACGCAGCATTCTCTGATGCAAGGAAAACCGCTGCCGTCGCCACCTCTTGCGGCAATCCCATTCGCCCCAACGGTATTTCCTCGCATAGTTGAAGCTTTGCTTTCGCATCAAAGTTTTCCATCATTCCGCCATCTATAGCGCCCGGCGCAATGCAGTTCACACGTATATTGCTAAGCGCCACCTCTTTTGCCAAAGCCTTTGTCATGCCAATAACCGCCGCCTTAGCAGTGCTGTAATGAACCTCACAGGATGCCCCCACCTGCCCCCACATAGAAGAGATATTTATAATGCAGCCATTTTTCTTTCGCACCATGCCGGCAAGCGCTCGTTTTGAACACAAAAATGTCCCCGTAACATTAACCGCCATCATTCTATTCCATTCGCTCAGCGTTAAGTCGCAAAACATTTTCTGCTGTGCAATGCCTGCATTGTTCACCAGCACATCCACAGAGCCGTACTCTTCCTCCGCTTCATTGAACATACGCTCCACCTGCTCTTCGTCACACACATCCGCACAGCTGAGCATCACCTCATGCCCCTCGGCCGCCAGTGCCTCATACAGGTCCTGCGCTAAGTGCAGGCGAGAGTTGCACCCCAGCACCACGCGTGCACCCTCCCCTGCAAACTGCGCCGCTATTGCGGAACCTATTTCACCCGAAGCTCCCGTTACCAACACTGTTTTTTTCATACTTTCTCCCATCAGCTTGCAAGATATTTGGCAACAACTATATACAGCTATTTATGTATAAACATGCATTTAAGTCTTTTCTTTCTTAGCTTTCCGCTCTCTCAATTTAGCAAAAAAATCACTCAAGACCTCTGCACATTCTTCTTTTAACAAACCGCCCTCCACAATAGGATGATGGTTAAAACCAAGCTCAAATAGGTTTATCACCGAGGCACAGCACCCTGCTTTTTCATCGCTTGCTCCATACACCACACGCTTTATGCGGCTGTTGATAATCGCACCAGTGCACATGGGGCAAGGCTCGAGCGTAACAAACAGCTCACACTGCCATAATCGCCACCCACCTAATTTTTTACAGGCCTGTTCAATTGCAAGTACCTCGGCATGTGCAAGCGCATTCTTATCCTGTTCTCGCCTATTATACGCACACGATACCACCCTACCATCCATCACAACCACTGCGCCCACAGGCACTTCACCTTGACTTGCCGCAACATCCGCTTGCTTTATTGCCAAACGCATAATCTGCTCATCGCTAAGTATAGCATCCTGCATTTCACCCAAGTCCTTTCCCATCTCGTTCAGGAGTGTTCGCCCTTACATTATATTATACAAAAAACACTCTCTTGTTCCATTCTATGCCTATCCTCAACATCTTCGTTTCAATTTCATCCATAATAATTAAATTCTTTCGCAAAGTCAAACATTACAAGTTTTCTTTTGTCATTTTTTTAATAACTCACCAAAATATCACATATAAACACTATATTTTACAGCAAAGTATTACACGGCTGTAATTTTTCGCCATCTCGCAGCATGTGTAATTTCAACTCCCGTTCTTTTACACGCCACCATTCGTGCCAAATTTCCATTTATTTTCACACACTTTCACTTGTTTTCGCATTACCTGGGAAATGTGCACACAAATTACTTACATGAAAGCAGTTCTACTATTTATTATGCAATATTTGTGTAATATTGACAATAATGTAACTTTTTTCTTGTTGACAATGGATATCTATCATGGTATAACTATAAAAACGCAAACGCTACTGCATTGCTCCACAACGCTTTCAGCTGGTTATATAGTTCTAAGCAAATGGATGCTTGGTCTCGAATGCGTTACTACTTGGTAAGTAAAAGCTTTGCACTATCTCAGCTTTTATTTAATAAAATCGGTATAATTTACCAACATAATTTTGGAGGAAAAAGAAATGAAAAAGATTAAAATTCTACTGTCCGTATCCGTTATCGCTGTAATGCTCACCGCATGTGGTGGTGGCGCCGCTTCCAGCAGTGCAGCACCTGCAAGCACCGCTCCCGCAAGCACAGCAGCACCCGCAAGCACTGCTGCTCCCGCAAGCGAAGCTGCTTCCATGGCTGATGAGTCCATGGCCGAAGAGTCCATGAGCGAAGAGTACTTCAGCCAGGATATGGTTATCACCAACAGCACCGGCTTCGACATTTACGAGCTGTACCTCTCCCCCTCCGAGGCAGAGACTTTCGGCGATGACGTACTGGGCGAGAACATCTTCGCAGCTGGCGACGTTCTTGAGTTCACCACCGACCTCATGGGTTCTGCCGACGCAACTTGGGACGTAATGGCTGTTGACAGCGAAGGCAATGCTGTTATCTTCCCCGGCATCAACTTCTCCGAGTCCTATGTAATGGACTTCAGCATGGGCGACGACGGTGCTACTCCCACAGTTACACTGGCTTAATCTTCCCATACTGATTTAAGTATCGCAATTTTATAGTCCCTGCTATACCGAGCCACATGTGCAAGGTATAGCAGGGACTTTTTTTGTGACATTATCGCAGTATTATCATAATCTACGCAAATATATCAAAGTTTTATGTCACAAATACCAAATTGATTTCCCTTAATTTTTACTCGCCCCAAGGATATATCTGCAGTTTTCACACCAACTTTCCAGAACAATGATTTATAACTTGTTAAAACATCCCATTTTCCATCACCTATCTTCGCAGTTGGTACTTTTTAAGACAGTCCACCTCTTCTCCCCTGTATTCGACATGCACCACGCCACCAAACTTGTTGTTTCGCTGGGTGCGGGAAAATACGGTGATTTGATTTTTTGCTACGCCGCAGGCGGAGGGAAGATATAGCACCTTCTTCTTGAGCTTAATGTATTCTAAATCACCTCTATGTGTCCACTTCCGTTTCACTTATTATTTTGAACAGCAAAAAACACCGCACATTACAGTAGCGCACTTATTGCACGCTAACATCATGCGGTGTTTTTTAAGCGAATTCACATCATTAAGCCCATTTATGCCTTAAACAGTGTTTAATTTGCCTAAAATGCGTAGTCCATTATTTTTTCAAACCGTGCTGCAAAGTAGCTCTTTCCACCAAACACATCGTAATCCAAGAAGGTTATTGTATCAAGAAACTCCCCGCTCTCACTGTACATGTCAAACAATATGTAATTTATATGGTCATATGCTTCATTGATGGCAACAGTGCCTCTAAGTTCCTCTGCGCCATTGGCGTAGTATGCGATAAAATTGCCCATGCCGTCCATCTCAATATAAGCGGTGTCCATAGCGCCCTCAATGCTCCACACGCCGCTTGTCAGGCGCATAGCCGAGTGTCCGTTTGTCACAGGCAGGCCACCGTTACGGTAGTACTCGCTTCCCTGGTAGTGGGCTTGTGGGTGGAAGAAGCTCACAGGAGAAAGCTCATCAAACATAAGGTTCACGCCGCCATCCATCGTGTAGTACACAGCCTCTGCGCCCATGTTTTGGGTAATAGTCATCCACAAGCTGTCCATCATGAACCAGCGCAAACTTTCCGCATCATAGAAGAAAAAGTTCTCATTTTGCGGCTCATCTCCAAGGCCGGCAATGAGCGTAGAGTCCGCCGCCCAGTCCACATCCACGTAATCGTATCCCAGCTCATAACTGTTGATGCCAAAATTAAGCCCCGTAAGGGTGCTAAGACCATCCGCAAGCACATTCACCGTAAGCTCACCCTCATAAACAAGCTCGTACCGTGCTACCATATCCGAGCTTGGGTCCATAGTGCCGCTGTAATTTGCGTACAAAATCGCACTTCCCGTTCCTGCAGTTGCCACAGTGCTTTGCTGTGGTATCGAAGTTTCCTGCGGCATCGTACTTTGCGGTGTCACAGTACTTTGCGGCGCAGGTGTGCTTGCCGGTGCAGTACTTTGGGCAGCAGGCGTCGCCTGTGGCGCTATACCACCCACGCTACACCCTACCATGCTAACAGCCATAATTATCGCCACACAAATCAAAATTGCTCTTTTCATTTCCCCTTACCCCCTCATATTGTAATGTTAATGCTGTTTTGTGCTTATCACCAAAGGTACTTATCCCGCAGACATCGCCGTATTTATGTGTGCAATCTGCTCTGCAATGTCGTTTGCCATGTCATTGCTTTGCTCCGCCGTGTGGGAAGTTTGGGTAATTACATCCTTAAAGCCATTCATCTGCTCCATAATTTCCTCAACGGTTTTCACCTGTTCTTCAATTATATCATTGATGTCCGCCACCTTTTTGGCGGTCATGTTACTCTCCTCAATAACATTTTCCATGCTTTGCGCGGCTTCCTTAATAAAGCTTGAGCCTGCTTGCACTTTGGTTATGTTTTCATTTACAAGCAAGCTACTTGCGCTTGCCGCCTCGGCGCTCTTTGCCGCAAGCGACTGAACCTCCTCCGCCACAACCGCAAAGCCTTTGCCGTTTGCCCCTGCCCTTGCGGCCTCTATTGCGGCGTTTAGCGCAAGTATATTCGTTTGGCTGGCAATATCCTCTATCTGCTTGATAATATCAATTATTTTCCTGCTGGAAGCCTCCATCTCGCCTATTGTATCAACCGCTTGTGTCATGTTTTCATTGCTTATCGCAAGCACCTTTGCGTTGTTGCTCACAAGCTCACTCGAATCAAGTGCTATTTGCTTCGTGGATTTAATCTCCTCCGCCATTTCTTGGCTTTTTTCCGCAAGTACGTGAATAATCTCTGTTTGATTACTTGCATTTGCGCTCAAATCCTTTGCAACTTCAAGCATCTGCTCGGAGGTATGCCGCAAATTGTTCGAGCTTTCCTTTATTCCTCTAAACACATTTTGTGTCCTAATTGTACTTTCTTGCTGCTCTTTCATCTTTACTTCAATCTGCTTCACTAAATTTTGCGATGTCGCCTCTTTTTCTGCAGAATCGCTCTTAAATTTAAGCACCCACGTAAGCAGCATATACAAAAACAGCATACAGAAATTTATGCCCATCACACTTCTTATCAATAGCGAAATACTCACCGCTCCGTACAGCTCGTCCATAAAGAATAAGGATACCAAAAGCACAATATCTGTCAGTATCCACTGCATCAAAATCGGAAGTTTTTCAAAATATATGCAATTAAACGCTACGACAGCCGTAATCAGCGTAAAGCCACCGGCAAACTCCCCGCCTAAAAGCCCAAACGCAACAATTGCGGCATATTGCACAAACGTCAAAAAATATATTGTGGTTTTTTCACTCGATTTCTTTTGTAGCAGCAACGCCGAACCCGACATTACTGCGCTCACCAATATAATGGCAAGACCAAGCACAATTTCGCCACCCAAAAAGTAAATCACACTGTAGCTTATTCCACCCACCAAAAGCACAATAATGTTGATTTTTATAAGTTTCGCATGTTCCAACATCTTATTTTTTGCCATCTGCCACTTTCCTTTCCTTTCAAAAAACACTCATTACCCTTTGTAGCTATATGTCTTATTTGCTCTAATTATATCATTATTCGAATGATACTTCAAACTATTCATATGCTATGGTATTTTTGTAAAGCTCATAAAATTTGCACCACATTATGCTTTATTCTCTTGACAAAGCCTCCTCTGTACAGTATATTAGTAAATACTAATATACTGTACAGAGGAGGCCTCTCTTGAAGACAAGAAAGCTTGCTGTTGTGGATTCGCTGTGCGTTGCATGTGGCACTTGCATAGCAGCTTGTCCGCTCAATGCGCTGACAATACCCGACGGAATAAAAGCAATGGTGAATGCTCAACGATGTATCGGATGTGGCAAATGTAGTGCCGCTTGCCCTGCATCGGTCATCCAAATACATACTTTGGAGGGTACAAATGCGAGCTAAAAAATGGTATGATTATCTTTGGATTGCGGAAATAATATATCTGCTTTTGGGGTTTTTCAACATACTTTTCGCATGGCTTGGCATGATTTTTTTCTTAACCCCTCTTATCATGGCTCTACTCACTAAAAACAAAGGGTATTGCCATAAATATTGCGGCAGAGCTCAGCTTTTCACCCTGCTCGGTAGCAAGCTTTCTCGAAACAAGCCCATTTTGAAATTCACACGAACAAAGTACTTTAGGTATGGCTTTTTAGTTTTCTTTATGCTAATGTTTTTGAATATGGTCTTTGCAACATACCTTGTTTTTGTAGGCAGCGCTGATTTATCCAAAACGATAACACTTTTTTGGACATTTAATTTGCCTTGGGAGTTCGCAAACATCATCAATGCGCCCGCATGGATTGCGCAATATGCCTTTGGGTTTTATAGTATAATGGTAACTTCCAACATTTTAGGGATACTGACAATGGCACTGTACAAGCCCAGGGGGTTTTGTGTGTACTGCCCCATGGGAACGATGACACAAGGAATATGTACACTGCGCAATAAAGGAGCAAAAGATGCAAGAGATGGTGGCGAAAGCAAAAGAAATAGCTGATTTATTAAAGCTTGTGGCCAACGAAAACCGACTTTTAATTTTGTGCGAGCTTTCAAACGGGCCCCAAAGTGTCAGCTCGCTTCTTGAAAAGCTGAACATCAGCCAATCAGGCCTCTCCCAGCACCTGGCGCTTTTGAAGGCCAACGGAATATTGGATTATGACAAAACAGCACAAACCGTCACCTACAATGTAAGGGACGAGCGCATTTTAGTGTTGCTAAACACAATAAAAGAAACCTATTGTACGCCTAAAGAGCAACACAATAAGCCGTAAAGTGCTGTCCGCCACAAAATGACAATCGAGTCACCCTACAAAAAACACTTTTTCAACCTTAAATACACACTGTAAGTGCAACAAAAAAGGACATCACTACCCGAAAATCTTTTCTCGGCTGTGATGTCCTTCATTTTGCACAAAATGTTTTATGATGTACTTTTATGTAACGAATACAAGTTAGACCGCAGTGTCTACGCTCACCTCAGTGCCACCCCACTCTATTACCGTAAAGCCGCTACGAACAAACGGCACAAGCTCTTGCGGAGGAATTTCCACCCGCTCTTCAAGCGCCTTATACGCCATAAATACCCGCTGAATACTATCCGGCTGAGGCGATATTTCAAGCGCCGCATTGACAGTATACAAATCATCTTGGAACGTAATTAAATTGTAGTTGTTGTTCACCATCTGGGGTAGCCAAAAGACGATGAACTCGTTGTACTCTTTGGGTGTAAGCCCAAGGTATTGTAGCTTTTCAACAAGGAAAGCTTCTGTGTCCTCGCCTCTCACAACAAAGCCCTCGCTAAAGTCATATCGAGTGTTCAGCTCCCCTTCCCAAAACAGATAGCTGTATTCATTGCCATCACTTATGATTGTGCCGTCGGGATAGGCGGTAACATTCCAGCCGTCATTGTAGGCAGGATATGTAAACAAAAACTCTCCGTTCAGGTCAAGATTTACCGAGACCTGCATCTCCTCTTGCGGATAAAGGTAAATTACCGGCTTGTATGCAACATCCGGCTCGGAGCTGGGAGGTAGCTGCCCAGAATTGGGGGTAGACTGTGGAGATAGTGCAGGCGCACACGCCGCCATAATAAACACAAGCAAAACCGCAAGAAGCAAATATGTTTTTTTCATATATATTCCTCCGACGAGATATAATTGATGCGCAAAATCTCCTTTTATAGTGCCATAATATCACATTTCTATCAAAACATCAACACACAAAAACACCCGGAAGTGTCCAAACGCGGTGATTTAGGATATGTTAGGTATGAGAAGAAGGCGCTATATCCTCCCCGCCGCAGGCGGGGAGGATATAGCAAAAAAACTTAATCACCTCTATGTGTCCACTCTCAAACACCTCATAGCCAACCCTAATTTATATAGACTTAGCTATCATCGGGCGAATATACTCAACCGTTTTGCGGGCAGCCGTCATCCCATCGGGGTATGGCAAACACTCAAGACTAACCCATCCTTTGTAGTCTATCTGCTTTAACGCCGCAATTACTTTGGCAAAATCGACAGTTCCTGTGCCAGGATAGCGACGTGTATTGTCCCCCAAGTGGAAATGACCCAAACGCTGTCCCGCCATTTTGATGGCAGCGGCCATATCCACTTCCTCAATATTCATGTGAAAAGTATCCAGCAATAGCCGAACTCTCGGGCTTTTTATCTTTTCCAAAAACTCCAAGGTTTCCTCGGCGTTATTTAGGTAGTTGTTTTCATAACGATTGATTGCCTCAACCACCAGTGTGGCATTTTTACCCTCTAAATAATCGCCCAGCTCGTTCAAAGAGCTTTGAAGGCGAGCATAATATTCGCTTTTCATATCCGGCGATGGAACATTTGAGCGAACGGTGCCTATGATTACCGAACAGGCAAACGGCTCTGCTAAATCCAAATGCCCCTTAACACGCTCAATAGCTTGCTTGCGGCGCTCAATATCATCATCCACAATAAAAAGCTTGTCCACCCTTGCCGCAAGGCCTGTACCCATGCACGCAATGCCAACTCCCGTTTGCTCACACACACTTTTTAGCTTTGCTGCGTCTATATCCGCCGCATTGCAAAAGTGCATTTCCATGCCATCATAGCCCAAATCCTTGCACTGCTTTAGGCACTCAAAAAAATCATCCCGCAACAAAAACGGCTCGTGCATAGCGGCATTATGCGCCGCACAAACTGCTAATTTCATACTATTCCTCCCACATAATATCTCACCGTATGGTAAGCGATAAAACCCGCTTATCACGCCAAAAAAGACCCCACTATCAAAATAATATTATCACATCTGTGTTGTTAAAGTCAAAAAAGGAAATTCGGCAAGTGACAAAGTGAGTGGTTTGGTTTTTTGTACCAACCACAATGTTAGTGTGAAACCTTCCCTTGAGCGGCAACCGAAGTGGAGCGTAGCGAAATGAAGGTTGCCGCTTGCTCGTTTTTTAGGCCGGTATCGGTACGATACTTTGTGGTGCAGGAGGCCTTCCTCCAAGCGCACTGTGAGGCCGCACTTCAT
>CAYJGZ010000007.1:106648-108657 GCA_964370045.1 uncultured Oscillospiraceae bacterium | reverse complement strand
CACGATGAGGACGAGAGCCACACCGATGATGCGCACGAGGGGCACGACCACAGCGAGTATGACGAGCATGTGTGGCTTTCGCTGGAGAATGCGATTGAAATTTGCGAGGAGCTTGCGGACATCCTGGGCGACATGAACGAGGCGGGCGATGATACCTACGAGGATAACGCCCAAAGCTACATAGACAAGCTCGACGCACTGCACGAGGAGTACAAAGCGGCGGTGGAAGCCTCCGCAAAAACCACGATGATTTTTGGCGACCGCTTCCCCTTTCACTACCTGCTGGGCGACTATGGCATAGATTACTACGCCGCATTTGACGGCTGCTCTGCCGAGACGGAGGCGAGCTTTGAGACAGTCACCTACCTTGCAGGCAGGGCGGACGAAGTGGGCGCAGAGTATATACTCACCACCGACGGCCAGAACGAGGCGCTTGCACAGACAATCATAGAAGCCTCCCAAAATCCCGAGCGCACCACGCTCATGATGAACTCTTTGCAGTCTGTGACACAGCAGGACCTTGAGGAGGGTCTTAGCTACCTTTCGGTGATGCAGCAAAACCTTGAGGTGTTAAGGCAGGCGCTGGGCAGTGCATAAAAAAGAGTGGTGCATACAAGTGATTTAGAAAATGTTAAGCGCAAGAAGAAAGCGCTATATCCCCCGCCGTAGGCGGGGATATAGCAAAAAACTAAATCACTGCGTTGCTCATAGTTGCAAAATTTAACGCATTAAAATTGTTTTTCAAAACCCTGCGGTGGCGTTGTGCCATCGTGGGGTGTGGTGCTTTTTTGTGCATCATAAGCTAAACATATTTTTGTTTTACAATATATAGTGTGGGGTGCGAGGTGTATCTTTTTTTGTAAAAAGGCACTGCCGATTATTTGACACACCACACTGTATAGTGTGGACACGAGTGTTCAGTCGAGTTATTTTGGCGATTTTTCCGCCGTGTCTTACGAAAAAATTGCTCAAAATCTCTGCGATTCAGCTCATGCCCACGCTATAACTACAAAGGAGAAGCAATGACACAAATTATATGCGAGGCGCTTAGCATCGGCTATGAAAAAAAAGCGGTGCAAAGCGGCATTGGCTTTTTGCTTAATGCAGGGGACTACCTGTGCATCATAGGCGAAAACGGTGCGGGCAAAACCACGCTGATGAAAACCATGCTGGGGCTTATCCCACCGCTGAGCGGAAGGATGAGTATGCAAGGGGGGCTAAAGCCCTCCGACATAGGCTACCTGCCACAGCAAACAGAGATACAGCGGGATTTTCCTGCGTCTGTGTGGGAGATTGTGCTGTCGGGGTGCCTTGGGGGGCTGAAAAGGCGCTTTTTCTACGGCAAAAGGGAAAAGGCGCTGGCAAGGGCAAACCTAAACAGGCTGGGCATGGGGGCGCTTGCCAAAAAAAGCTACAGCCGCCTTTCGGGCGGCCAACAGCAAAGGGTGCTTTTGGCAAGGGCACTGTGCGCCGCAGGTAAAATTCTGCTTTTGGACGAGCCTGCCGCAGGGCTGGATGCCGCCTCCACCGCCGAAATGTACCGCACTATACAGCAGCTGAACGCCGAGGGCATGACCATTATTATGATTTCGCACGACATAGAGGAGGTGCTCCCCTATGCCAGCCATGTTTTAAGCATAGGAAATAGATGCACCTTTTCCACCAAGGCGGAATTTACGATGCACGGCCATGAATTGCACTGCGCATGTGCGCCGCACGCAGGAAGTGTGCCAATGAGCGGCGATGCCCTGCAAAGCGGCGCACAATATCCGCAGGGCGATGCGCAGGCGCAGGGAGTATATTCACCGCCGCCCGGGGCGGCGCAGTATGCCGAACAGCATGTGCAACACCCACAGGGCGATGCGCAATGCTCGCAGGCGCAGGGTGCACAGTATCCGCATGGGGCGACATACCAAGCGTCGCAGTACGGCGAACAGTGTGCGCAATACCCACAAGGCGATGCGCAGGCGCAGGGTGCACAGTATCCGCATGGGGCGACATACCAAGCG